>JAGYJE010000004.1 GCA_018402305.1 Puniceicoccaceae bacterium
GCGGGTGGCGAGATGCGGGATGCGGGTGGCGAGATGCGGGATGCGGGTGGCGAGATGCGGGATGCGAGTGGCGGGATGCGGGATGCGGGATCCGGGGTGCGGGATGTGGGTGGCGGGGCACGTTTGAAGTCGGCTCTGGCGGCGCACCGGAGTTTGATCTTTGGGAAGGGGGCTTCTCCGTGGGATTGCCGGGGGATGCGGATTGACCGAGCGACGGCAGAGCGGGTCTTGAATGAAGAAGGGGGCGAGTTACCGATGTCGGTGGTCCTGCGCTGTCGGGTGCGTTATTTCACGGACGGCGCGGTGCTTGGCACGGCGGAGTTTGTGCGGGGCTATGCGGCGACTTGGCAGGCTAGGTGCGGGCGAATTTATCCAGTCGCGGCGAAATCAGCGCGGGGCGCGCCTTGGGGTGATCTGGCGGTGGTCAATGCTCTAAGGGGAGCGATCTTTAGATAGCTAGATGGATGCATTCGAATGAGTTGCAATGAATGCTGCAAATGATGCAGAGAACACCGAGTGTTCTGTGTGTCGAAGGTTAGCGGTAGATCCAGAAGTGCTTCGCTCTTGCTCGAAATTCTCCGGCTTCCTTGGTCCATTGATTGACGAATTGGCTAACGCGGGCCTTGGCACCGCGCTGTGTGATTTCATTCCACCAAGCGGTGCTTCCGACGTGCTTGTTAAAAAGAGCTGAATTACTGGCCTGAGAAAACGGGTTGCCCGTAGTCGACCATGCTGCGGAGAGCTGCATCATGTGAAAGCTCAGCTCCGTGGGGCGAAAGCGCTTCCAGTCGACCACGCTGACGTAGACGCCGCTTAATGGTGCGCCGGCGGTGCTTTTAGTTTGCACAATCCGGTAGCGTAGGCCCGGGATGTATTTTGCTTCGAGAGCCGCTTTCACTTCATTAGGCGACTTACCTTTGAAACGAAGCAGTCGAAAAGGGTAGGGGGTGCCGATTCCATGACTAAAATTGCCTTCCTGTGCGCCCAGACCCGTCATCGCGTAGCCCAGCACGGCGGATAGATCTGGAATGTATGGCGAGGTTGGAATCCAGCGGAGTCCGGTTTGTGTCCATAGCATATCGCGACTCCAGCCTTGCATTGGAATGATAGTAAGCTGCCCTTTTTTACGGATGTGCTCAGGTAAATCCATCCAGCCGGGTATATGCTTGGCCATGCGGGCGAGTTCGGCGATCGTCAGCCCGTGAACATAGGGCACGTGAAAGGCACCCACGTAGCTGCGCCATTGTCGGTCGAGGGGCGGGCCATCGACTTTTAGGCCGCCCAGCGGATTGGGGCGGTCGAGGACGATGACTTCGACGTCATTTTCAAAGCAAGCCTCCATGGCATAGCGCATGCAGCTGACGTAAGTGTAGGACCGCACTCCCACGTCTTGGAGGTCGATAACGAGGGCATCGAGACCTCTCAGCATTTTGGCAGTCGGTTTGCGATATTTACCGTAGAGCGAGTAGACTGGCAGTCCGGTCTTCGGATCAATTTTGTCATCGACCGGGACGTTGGCCTTTTCGTTGCCGTAGATGCCGTGCTCGGGTCCGAAGAGTGCAAGAAGTTGGACGTTGGGGGCGCGGCGCAATACATCGATACTGCTTTCACCCCGCCGGTTGACACCCGCAGGGTGGGTCAGAAGGCCGACCCGCTTTCCACTGACTGCTCGGAAGCCGCTTTGTTCCAGGACATCAATGCCAAGGAGGGTCGGTTCCGCCCGGGTTAAGGCTGGTAGAGCCATCAGTCCAAGGCAAAGAAGGGTAAGGATACGGTTCATTCGGTCGACGATAGATGGAAGTTTGGAAATGTAAAAGGCGAATCGGCGCCGCAGATGAGCAATGCTAGGTCCGAGAATTTTTTCGGGCTTTTATTTTCTTTTGAAGGAGGGCGTAGCTGGCAGCGGTTCGATTGGCCGCTATCCGATAGAGCGTGCTACCGAGAAGACCAAAAAAGGTACCAAGAATCACCGCACCGAGGCTCGTAACGGTGAAAACCACAAACAGCTGATCGAACTTTTCACCCCAGGCTCCGTGGATGAAATTATCGAGTAGGATGCGTACCTCGGTACGGTTGAGCGGGTCAACCTGGATGCCAATCAAGCCGAGAAAGATGCGCCCAATTTGGTAGGCGGAGAACCATATAGGGAAAACGGTAATTGGGTTGGAAACCACTTGTAAACCGACAAGGATAGGGAGATTTGCGCGGAGCCAAAGAGCCAGCAGGAATGCTCCGAGAATCTGAAAGCCGTAGAGGGGCATGAGGGTTAGAATGCAGCCTGCGTAGATAGCGGGCACAACATTATCCACCCGAAAACTCCAGAGGTAGATTCGCTTGCGGGCTGAATCGGCAAAGATCTTTAGGATTGGGTAACGGTGTAGAGTGGCCCGCCGGGGAAGGGGACGCAGCCATTTCTTTACACGGCGGATGCGCCGCCATTTCGTCTCATTGAGCTCTGATTCCTCAACCATCATGGGTGTAGAGGGTCTGAAGCACTTCAGTTACTTTTTTCCGCAAAAAATCGGGCGCATATTGAAGGGCTTTTTCCAGAGGCGTATTGTCGGGAGTGATGCTATAGACAGCGGTCCCCGGGAAGCGCACGCGGACGCTTTGAGCCGCATCCTCCTCTGCCGCGCCGGCCAAAAGAATGGCTGATGTATCGCTGGAATAGGCTGCCGCCAGCAACGCATAGGGGCCTTTGCCCGCGAGCGAGCTAGTGTCAAATTTTCCTTCACCGGTTAGAACCAGGTCAGCCTCCTTTATCTTATCGGCGAGGTTGAGCCAAGCGGTGACGAGCTCGAAGCCCGGGACGTAGCTGGCCCCGACGGCGACATTGAGCCCGAATCCGATGCCGCCAGCAGCGCCACTGCCCGGCACTTCAAGCAAAGACTCAGGCTGATTGAAGTGGGCGCAGAGGAGCTTTGCCATCCGCGCGGATGCATCGTCGAAAGTATGAACTGCATCCAATTCAAGGCCTTTCTGAGGCCCGTAAACAGCGGCGGCTCCACGCTCACCAAGTAGAGGGTTATCCACATCGCAGGCGATGTAGATGGGTGGCACCTCGACTTCCAATGAACCTGTGATCGTATCAATCCCGGACCACTGAGCGGGCGTCACCTGGCCACTCCGGCAGAATTCCAAGCCGAGAGCTTCGAGTGCGCCGAGGCCAAGGTCGCTGGTGGCGCTCCCACCGATGCCGATGAGAATAGCGCTGGCATCCTGAGCGACAGCGATACGGATGAGCTCTCCAACACCGCGCGTGGTGCAATGATTGGGGTGACGCTGTGCGGAGGGGACTTGTTCAAGACCCGCCACGGAGGCCATTTCAATGATAGCCAGCTTACCATTCTTTGCCCTAAGGTAGCGTCGGGCGGGTTCCGGTATTCGCTCAAGGTCAACCCAGCCAAGGGGACCTTCGACTTCGATGCCAAGGGGGCCGCACACGGTATGGTATTCCATGTAGCCATTGGCGGCTCCTGTCAGGATCGGGCAAAAGCCCTCGCCACCGTCCGTGAGCGGTGCACGCGTCAAAACCAGAGGTTCTCCGAGTGCCTCAAGGGCGCCTGCCAGTGCAGTGTCGCAGGCCTGGTCCGCTGGCATGGCGTCTTTGAATTTATCGAAAGCAGCTAGAATGTGCATTTTGAGGACTAACGTTGTTCCTGGCCGGTTTCGATATCGATGATCTTGAAATTCTCCACATGGTAGATGGGGTCGGCGCGGAAGGAAAGAAGGGCTCCGTAGGATTGCTCGATCTCGAGAAGGAGGTCTTCGTCCTCATTGCGCAACCGTTCGAGATTCGTGGGATGAAGCAGGACCCGGAGTTTGATTTCCTTGTCGAGTCCATCACGGACCCGGATGTGGCGAATCACGCTGATGAGGCGGCGTTGCACTTCGACGCTCATGGTGCGGGCGCTCTTTACGGTGCCGCGGCCGTGGCAGTAAGGGCAGTCGGTGTAGATCCCACTAGAGTGGCTTTCCGAGTGCCGCTGCCGCGTCATCTGCATGATGCCGAGCGTTGAAATGGGAAGGATCTGGTTTTTTGCCTTGTCGTTAGCCATCTCGCGGCGCATGCGGGCGAGCACGGCATTGCGGTCTTTTTTCGCCTTCATGTCGATGAAGTCGAGAATGATGAGTCCGCCAATATTGCGGAGACGCACCTGGCGGCAAATCTCGGAGGCGGCCTCCAGGTTGACCTGAAGGATGAAGTCTTTGCCGTCCTTGTTTTTGTTTTTATGTGAACCTGTGTTCACATCTATAGAGATGAGTGCCTCGGTTTCTTCGATAACAATTTCGCCACCGCCGGGGAGAGGTACGCAGCGCATGTAGGTTTGCTCAATCTGGCGCTCAATATTAAAGCGTTCAAAGATAGGAATATCTTCTTTAAAGAGATGAATCTTTGATTTGGAACGGGGCGATATTTTGGAGACCTCCTCGATGATTGACTCATAGTCTTCCTTCTTATCCACAATGACGCGATCAATCTCCTCCGTCAGGAAGTCGCGCACCGTGCGGCCCACGATATCCGGTTCCACGTAGAGGCAGGCCGGCTTCTTCGTTGATTCCATCCGCTGGTTGATTACCTCCCAGCGCTTAAGGAGAATGTGCAGGTCGCGAATGAAGTAGCGGGCTTTTTTCCCCTCACCTGCGGTGCGCACGATGATGCCCATGCCTTCGGGGAGGGTGAGGTCGCGCAAGATGCTTTTGAGACGGGAACGTTCTTTCTTGTCTTCAATCTTGCGGGAAATGCCGAGCGTGCCTGTGTGCGGCATAAGGACCAAGAAACGGCCAGGGAGGGCAATGTTGGTCGTTGTACGGGGACCCTTTGAGCCAATTTGACCCTTTGTGATCTGGATGACGATTTCGCTCCCAATCGGGTAGAGTTTCGGAATGTCTTTAACGGTGATCTTTTCGGCTTCCCGTTTGCGCTGTTTTTCCGATTTGTTGTCACGAACGACCTCGATGGTGGTGTCCTTGGCCGCGGGCAGGATGTCCCAGTAGTGAAGGAAAGCGTTCTTGTCTTCACCAATGTCGACAAAAGCCGCTTTCAGGCCCGCTTCGAGATTTTGGATACGGCCTTTAAAAATTGCGCCGACTTCGCGAGCTTCGCCCGTGCGTTCGACCTCGAACTTTTCCAAAACGCCGTCTTGAAGGAGGGCTACCCGTTTTTCGAGCGGCTCTGAGTTGATGATGAGCTCAGTGTAGGACTTCTTCTCAGACTTGATTGCTTTGACGATTCGGGAGATGAGCGGTTGCTTTTTCTCGCGTTTTGCCGCGTCGTCTTTCAACGCGCGGGTGTCGATTCGTTCGGTCTTCTGCTCCTCCGGCGGGGCCGTCAATTCCTCCGTGTATTGGTCGTCGCTCTGTGGATTTTGCGCGCTCTCTGGGCGGTGGGCTTTTTGCGTGCTCTGCTGGTTCGCCTGCGAATTATTGGTAGTGGTTGTTTCGTTCATTGCTATGGGTTTCCCTTGGGTGATGTCGGGACCCTTCGCTTTGCCTGTTTTTATCAACCAATCTACGTGCGTTAAGAATAGCCAATATCATGAAAAATCCTTCCGATACCGGTATACACTTTGCACAAGACCTTGTAGAATAAAACAGCTCAAAACAAAGGAGCCTCCGTAACTTAAAAACGGAAGCGGTAGTCCGGTAATCGGGGTGATGCCGATAGTCATGCCAACATTGATGAAGAAGTGGACGAGGAAGAGGACACTGACCCCTACGGCCAGATACATTCCAAATCGATCTCTTGCGAGTCCGGCAATACGTATGCCGTTGGCGACCATCAGGCAAAATAGCCCGACGACGAACGCGCTTCCAAGAAAGCCTGTTTCCTCCGCGATAACGGAGAAAATAAAGTCGTTGTGTGCCACCGCTTGCGGGAGATAGCCGAGTTGCGCCTGGGTTCCTTGAAAGAGACCCTTACCCGACAATCCACCGGTTGCGGCAGAAATTTTTGCTTGATTGGCATTCCAGCTTGCGCCGGTGCCAGATGGATCCACCACATCAGGGGCGACGAAGGTGAGGATCCGGTTTCGTTGATAATTTTTGAGGGGGATCAGCGATTGGTACTCGCCAGATTTCACCAAGCCGGCATCGGCATTGGCCGACACCTGCGCTTCGCGCTGTGTTTCCAGGTGTTGACTGTAGCCGTAGATATCTGCCGCCAAAATCCCCAATGCAATGCCGAAAGCGGCGAAAGCACTGAGGAAAAACTTCTCTGACAAGCGGGAAATATAAAGGAGGGCGAAAATCATTGGTGGGAAAACGAGCGTTGACCCTAGGTCTGGTTGCAGGAAAATCAACAACATTGGCAGCAAAAAGACCGCAGCTACTTTTGCCACAACCAGAAGCGAATCCTGCACCGTGCCAATCTCAGAACGTGCGAGGATGCTGGCAGCCATGATCAGCGTGCCGATTTTTGCGCCCTCGGTGGGCTGGACACGCGTAATGCCGAGGTCAATCCAGCGCCGCGCCCCCATATCCTCATAGCTAATCGGGCTGAAGGGCATCGTCAAAATGAGGCCGACAATGCCCGCAATGTAAATAAAATGGGCGTATTGCAGAACCAATTTATAATTGATCACCGAGATCGTTGCGTAGGCCCCCAGACCAATAATGCTCCAGAAAAGTTGCCGCTGCCAGTGATTGCCCTCATAGGAGATTTGCGCAGAATAGATGAAGAGAAGCCCGATCGCCGAAAGTAGCAGAATGCAAAGCGGATTCACGGCATCAAAGCGAAGCCGCTCCCCCGGATGCATGAGGTTTTGATACTGTTTGCTGAAAATATGACGGTAGACGGGCACGTTTGGTGGAGAGAGGGCGGAGGTTAGGCTCAAATTGTGTTAACCGGTCTAATTGAGGTCTCCCAGATAAATCGAGCCGGAGTCAAAATGATCATTCTTGAAAAAAGGTTTTATGGCCTCCGGGAGCAAGCGGCGCTCGGCCAATTCTTTAAGTGGGATCCATTCAACACCGATTTGTTTCTTATCGTGCTCGCTTCCAGGGCCGATGTCATCCGGGTCCGGGAGTGTGCAGCGGAAAACACTCTCTACCTGATGAAAGGCATGGTGAGTCTTGTGGAACTCGTGGTTCTTACCGATGTATTCCCGGACGTAAAGAAGCGGGCCGATTTCGACTTCGGTCCCGATCTCTTCGAGGCATTCGCGCTTGAGCCCCTCGTGAAGCGTCTCGCCATGACGCTGTCCGCCGCCTGGCAATATATAAAAGATGCCAGAGCGGTCCCGCATTTGGATGGTAAGCAATTTCCCGTCAATGATGATGAGGGCGCGTGCTGCTGTTCGGATGTGGCGCATAAATAAGTTTCCTTCCTAACCAAATGGCGATTCTGCGAGGAGCAAGTCTCAACATAGGTTCTGTGAAGTTGATGCAAAATTGCTGATATTAAAGATCGAGGGCTTGTTCTGCAACCCTGGCTTGCTCAGGGTGGTTCACTAGTATTATTTCCGGCGGGTATGGACAGTCACATCTTCAAAGAGCAGTTTTCGAACTCACCGCAGTTACTGTCGTTCATCGAGGCGAACTTCGGGGGTCCTGAGCGCGAAGAAAGTCGACGGAGGTTACTGGAATTGGCTGATTCGAGTGAATTCACATTGCGACAATGGGTTGAGTCGATGCGGACAGTGCGCGCTTGGTTGGATACCCGTGATTTGGTTATGTCGATCGAGGACGAGTTGGGCTACGTTTGTTGTGCGGGCGAGGCAGCCGGTCCAGGGGCTAATTTGACCTACCTGCCGGGGCTGGTTTCTGATATGCTGGAGGCTTACGGTTGTGAACGGGCCGAGCCACGCGGTGCTGTTGAAGGCGAATCATTCAGCTAGATAAATGAGTGATTCTCACTTGCCTGTGCGCCCGAGGATCATTTGCTTTTGCAAATGGCCAAAATAACCCAGCCCCGATTTCTTGATTTGAGCATGGCTCAGCAGATTGCAGAGACGCATGGCACGCCGCTCTATGTCTATGACGAAGCCCTTTTGCGGCGCAACGCGGAATCAGTTTTGGCCTTCCCCAATGCCTACGGGTTAACGGCTCGATACGCCATGAAAGCCTCGCCCAATGCGGCGATTCTTAAGCTGTTCGCGGGGATGGGCTTTCATATCGATGCGTCTTCCGGGCACGAAGTGCATCGGGCGATGGCGGCTGGAGTCGAAGCGTCTAAAATAAGTTTGAGCGCGCAGGAGCTACCTGCCGATCTGGGCGAACTACTCGCAGCTGGTATTAAAATGAACGCATGCTCACTGGCGCAGCTCGAGCGATTCGGGCAACTCAACCCCGGTGGTCGGATTGGGCTGCGTTTCAATCCGGGGTCGGGCTCCGGTGGAAATAACCGAACAAATGTTGGTGGTCCGTCTTCCAGTTTTGGCATTTGGCACGAATGGGTGTCTCAGGTAAAAGAAACTTTACAGCGCTACGATCTGACCGCGACGCGCATTCATACCCACATTGGCTCGGGGAGCGATCCTGAGGTTTGGCTTAAGGTCGCAACGATGAATTTTGACTTGGTTCGCCAGTTCCCTGATGTTGCGACGCTTAACCTCGGGGGTGGTTACAAGGTGGGGCGCATGCCAGACGAAAAGACGACCGATCTCCAAATCGTAGGCCAACCTGTAAGGGCGAAGTTTGAGCAATTTGCTGCGGAGACTGGCAGGCAGATTCACTTGGAGGTGGAACCGGGAACCTTCCTGGTGGCGAATGCGGGGGCGGTGCTCGCCAAAGTGCAGGACGTCGTTTCGACGGGTGCTGGGGGCTATGACTTTATCAAGCTGGATACCGGAATGACCGAGCTTTTACGCCCTTCGATTTATGGCGCACAACACCCGATCAGTATTTTGCAAGAGTGTCCCTCAGAAAATACACGGGACTACGTAGTCGTCGGCCATTGCTGCGAGTCCGGCGATATTCTTACCCCTGCGCCCGGCGATCCGGAGCTCCTGGCCACGCGCCACCTCCCCGAGGCTAAAATCGGTGATTTTTGTGTAATCGATGGTACGGGTGCCTACGCGTCCGGAATGACGCCCAAGCACTACAACTCCTATCCGGAGGCCGCCGAGGTTATGCTGGAATCCAGCGGGGTGCCGCGTCTGATTCGGCGTCGTCAAAAGCTTGAGGATATTTGGGCGAATGAGCTTTAATCGCCGGAGGTGTTTAAGGAAGCAGTTTTACCGGCTCGTCTCCGCTGGGTAGCGCACAAACTCCGTTCGTGAAAAAGCGGTGCCGGTTACGGGCCACCCAGTCGTAGACGGCATCGCGCCATTTAAGTGGCAGCCAACGTGCCATTTTTGCGGGCCATTGCCAGAAGGACCCAGTGTCGATCAGCGCATACAGGATCGCCTCGGAGCGAAGGAAGCGGTGCCCACCTTCATCGGCGACCTGAGACGAACGGTAATAGATTACAGTGGAAAGCTGTTCCCTGAGAGTGGGCGAGAGATACCCCTGGGCCGTTTCACCCTGAATCGGAGCAAACTTGAGGGCATCGGCTCGGTCGTTTTTTAGCAGAAAGCGAACAGAGCGGGTGCACAGACCGCACTCACCGTCGTAGAAGAGAATGGCAGACTGTTTTTTATTTTCCATGGACGCGTGCGATGAAGATCGACCGGCTAGGCGTAGAATCCGCCACCCAAAAGTTTTTGTCCGTCGTAAAGTGCCAGAATCTGACCCGAGGAAAGTGCCCGTTGAGGTTCATCGAAGCGAACCGTTGCCCGACCACCATCAAGAGGCGTGTAGCTTATCGACTGAGATGGGTCGCGGTAGCGGGGTTTGGCCAACAGCCGTCGTGGCTCGTTGATCGGGCGGTTCACGAAGCTCAGTCCGTAAAGTTCCACCTCCGAGGTGAAGAGGCCGGGGGCGTCTGGATTGTCGAACGCGACAACAAGCTCGTTGCGCTCCATGTCCAGTTTGGTGACAACGTAGAATGCGTTGTCTGTATTCGAGGGCACGCCGATGCCGCGGCGCTGGCCAGTCGTGTAACGATGTAAGCCGCGGTGCTGCCCCAGAATTCGCCCATCCGCATTGACGATATTGCCCGGTTTATCCTCAATGTAGTGTTCCAGAAAGCGGCTAATATTCATATCACCGAGGAAGCAGATGCCCTGGCTGTCTTTTTTGTTGGCATTCGGTAGCTTTGCCTCATGCGCCAAGTTGCGCACATGTTTTTTTTGCAATTCGCCAACGGGAAAATAGGCTTTGCGAATTTGTTCCTGGCAAAGCAGCGCGAGGAAGTAGGTTTGATCCTTGTTGTTGTCGAGCCCCTCAAAGAGGTCTTCGGTGCCGTCTTCATTAGTTAGTTTGCGCGCATAGTGCCCCGTCGCGATGCCGTCAAATCCGGCTCTCAGGGCATATTCTTGAAAAATCCCAAACTTCATTTCGCGATTACACATCATATCGGGATTCGGGGTGATCCCGCACTCATATCCGTCGACGAGATAATTGACCACACGGTCCCGGTATTCATTCACAAGATTAACGATTTCGTAATCGATCCCCAGGTGTTGGGCCACGGCGCGGGAATCTTCAATATCCTGTTGCGCGGGGCAGTCGGCAAGCGGCATTTCTTCATTCATCCATGTGCGGATGTAGGCGCCCGAGACCGCGTAGCCCCGTTCTTTCAAAAGAAGGGCAGCCACGGCACTGTCGACCCCACCGGAGAGAGCTACGAGAATTTTTTTCATAAAAGTAAAGAAAGCACCATGCGAGTGTCCGTCAACAAGCACTCGGCCTGATTTTAAAGACAGCAGAGCGGGAAAGTGGCTTTTAAAACGGGCGCTCAGGGGCGTTCAGAATTTTGTGAAAATCAAGCAGCACGACCTTTGCGTGATTGTAAACAATAGCCTGGGAATAATTTTGCGTTGGATGAAGCATTTGGTGGTTCTTTGGAGAATTCCAGTGTTGTGCGATGGGGCATAAGTGGTTTGCTTAACGGACTATGTCAGAAAACACAGCATCCAACGGCGGTCAGCCTCAGCAGGTTAATTTACAGCAAATCGCCCAGCAATTCATGGCCGGTTTGCAGCGGCATTTCGACATGCTTGCTTTCAACATGGCAGCGAGGGAGAGCGTACAGGAAACGGCCTACAATGAGCGGGTCAATGCGCCTCGTGTGATGCCGGCGGCTCAGCATCATCAAAATTTTGAACAGATGCAGGCTTATGCCCGTGATTTACTGGTCCGGCAGGTGATTGGGGATTGTATGAACCTTGCGGTGACGGGCATGAATAATGCGCATTTTTTTCTGGCTTTGGTCAAAGCAACGAAAGCGAACGCTCAGGTCAGTCAAGAGGCTCAGCAGTCAGCTCAGGAGCGGCAAAAGGCCTTTGTGCCGGCGCCGCTGGATGCCAAATTCAATAAGCTTGAGGCCGATTACGGTATCATGTGTGAATTGGAGGACACCATTGTGTCGCTGGGTTTTCTCATGCAGATCCTCCTGCAGCAAGGAGGGGTGGTCCAGGCAGCGCAGGTTGATGAAAATGGAGAGCTTGTGCTGGAATTGAAAGCGGTGAAAATTCTTAATCGTGAGGCCGAGTCCGGAAAGACAACGGGCAAGCTGGTGGATCAGCGTAAGATTTTCAAGGAGGGCGATGTGGTGACGTTGACGGATTTGGAGCTGCAGCTCGTCCTCGTGACGATCGCATCGTTTGCGGACAGCTTATTTAAGTCGGTGTCGCTTTACGCGAAGTCGATCAAAGATGCGAACGAATCCTAAGGGGCATGGCCGCGGGATCGCGAACACTGCGTGTATTGACGTTGAACATCGCCCACGGGCGTGGGCTTTCCGCCTATCAGGGCTTTCATAGTCAAAAAGGCATTGAGCGATGCTTGAGGCGGGTGGCGGCATTGCTGGGCAAGGTCGCCGCCGACATCGTGGCGCTTCAGGAGGTCGACGAGGACTCTCACTGGAACCGGGGTATTCATCTTTTAAACTTTTTGCAGGAGCAGGCGGATTATGGGCATGCGTATCTAGGGGTTCATAATCGTCGTGGCGGAAAGCTGCCTCTGGCTTACGGGAACGGGCTCTTGACCCGGTTCCCGATTCTGCATGCGGAGCACGAGGCATTTGGCAAAGCATCGTTGGGCGAGAAGGGCTTTGTTTGTGCGGAGCTGGACACGCCACAGGGAATTTTACCTGTGCTCAACGTGCATTTGGACTTTCGGTCGCGACTTCGGCGCATTGAACAAATCGAGCGGCTAATCCATTTTCTTGACCAGAAACATTACACTTCGGATGGTACGCCGCACTTATCGCCTATCGTTTGCGGTGATTTTAATAGCCGATCCGGAAAGCCGACCGATGCGGTTCGGCATCTTTTCCACTACCTTAAGGAGCAATGCGCCTACCAGTTGCACCCCACGGGTCGGGGCTCGAGTACGTTTCCTTCGATTTTGCCCGTGCATGGGCTGGACTTCATTTTCGTGCCGCCGAGTTATAGGGTGCGTTTCGCGCGGGTTCTGCGAAGTTATGTGAGCGACCACCGGCCGGTGCTCGTCGAGCTGGAAATCCAGGGATGATTCGCATGTTTCGCTTCACCCTCATTGTCGTTGGAAAAATAAAGAACCGCGCCCTGGCGGTCCTCTGTGAGGACTTTAGTCAGCGTCTGAGACGTCAGGGGCAGTTTGGATGTATTGAATTAAAGGATGGAGATGTAGACAGCGAGGGGCAGCGGATTCTGGAAGTATTGGGCAAGCGAAAGGATGCGCGGATCTATGCACTCGCCGAGGAGGGTTCAAGTTATCGATCGAAGGAACTGGCAGGTGCGCTTGCCGAGCTTGAGGGGCAGTCGGCTGTGTTCATTGTGGGCGGTGCGTATGGATTGAGCGATGCGGTAAAGCAGCGTGCCGATGTGCTTTGGTCGCTTTCGCCGCTCACCTTCACCCATGAAATTGCGCGCTTGCTACTTTATGAGCAGCTCTATCGGGCGGTTTCCATACAAAACGGCTCAAAATACCATCATGAATAGGGGGCGTAAATCGGCTTGCTATCCCTCTCAAATCGTTCGATAAAAGAGGGAGTCTATAACACATGTTAACATTCAGAGCATGGGTAGCATCCGTTGGATCAAATCATGTATTCAGTCAGGTGAAGTCGCAGGTAAGCGGTACTCAAAGCGAAGAAGCAAGTGGGATAGCCCTAATAAAGAAAAATAAATGAATACAAAGATGTATGTAGGCAATCTGTCCTACGATGCGACTGATAGTGATATCCGTGAGCTTTTCGAAGCTCATGGGACCGTGAGTGATGTTTTTATCGTAAAAGACCGTGAGTCAGGCCGCCCCCGCGGCTTTGCTTTCGTCTCGATGGGAACTCCCGAAGAAATGAACGCAGCCATTGAAGGCTTGAATGGCGAGGAATTCCTCGGTCGGGCATTGGCGATCAACGAAGCACGTCCCCGCGAAGAACGCCCCCAAGGCGGCGGCGGTGGCGGCGGCGGGGAGGCGGGCGTCCTTTGGGGCGAGGACTGGTGGCCGTGGCGGCTTCGGCGGTGGCGGTGGCGGCCGTGGCGGCTTCAATCGTGGCGGCGGCGGTGGCCGTGGTGGCGATCGCGGTGGCCGCGGTGGCTATGATCGTGGCGACCGTGGTGGTCGCGATAGCTACTAAGCTCTCTGACGGTTTACCCAGACGGTTTGCTCAGACGGTTTACCCAGACGGTTTGCTGCCGCGGGTGGTTAGCCGAGACAGACTTTCAAACGGAGTTCTGGAAACGGAGCTCCGTTTTTTGTGCTCAAAGCTTTATTGGTTTCTGTTGCAATTCACTCACAGTTAAATTTACTCAGCTGCTTCTTATGAAAATAATAGTAGCCGACCGTATTTCGCCCATTGGTGTGGATTTGTTTAAGGCCCAGGAGGGTTTTGAAGTTGTAGAAGCTTATGGCTCGTCACCGGAGCAGATCCTCGAACTGGCCCGGGAGGCAGATGCCATCGCCGTGCGCTCTGACACACGAATCACCGCCGAGGTAATTGCTGCGGCGAAAAACCTCAAGGTCGTTGGGCGTGCGGGCGTGGGTGTCGACAACATCGACATTGAGGCAGCGACAGACCGTGGTGTGATCGTGATGAACACCCCGACCGGTAACACCATCGCCACGGCCGAACTGACATTTACGCACATGCTGGCGGGCGCACGGCCCATCGTGCAGGCTGCTTCGGGCATGCGTGCGGGGCGCTGGGACCGCAAAAAATACACCGGCTCTGAACTCAACCAAAAGACCCTGGGCATCCTTGGTCTGGGGCGCATCGGCGTCGAATTGGCCAAGCGCGCCATGGCATTCCAGATGGACGTAATGGCCTACGACCCTTATCTTACAGAGTCGCGAGCTAAAAGCCTCGGTGTCCGCCTCTCGAGCCTCGATGAAGTGATTGAGCAGGCCGACTACATCACGGTGCACATGCCACTGACCAAGGACACCAAATATATGCTCAATGCGGATGCGTTTTCCCGCATGAAAGAGGGGGTGCGGGTATTCAACTGTGCGCGCGGGGGCATCATTGAGGAGGCTGCTCTGATCGAGGCGCTGCAGTCCGGGAAAGTAGCGGCCGCCGGACTCGACGTTTACGAAGACGAGCCCCCCGCCGAGGACAGCCCGCTGCGGAGTATTGAAAACCTCGTGCTCACGCCGCACCTTGGTGCTTCAACAGAGGAGGCTCAGGAAAACGTGGGTATCGATGTGGCCAAGCAGATGATCGACGCTCTGACGGGCGGCATGGTTGTAAATGCCTTGAACATGCCATCGGTAGACCCCAAGGTCCTGGAAAAGTTGGGGCCCTACATGGAGCTCGGTGAAAAAATCGGCACATTTTCCCAACAACTGGCACCGGATGGAGTGGAGAAGATCACCATCCGCTACTTTGGTAAAATCGTAGAGCTCGACACATTGCCGCTAACCAATGCGGTGCAGCGGGGCTACCTGCGCGAAATCTCGGACAACGTCAATAACGTGAACGCCCCAAAGAAGATCGAGCGTCTCGGCATCGCCTGTGATCAGATCAAAAGCAGTACGCACGCGGACTTTAATGAATTGATTGAGGTGGAGGTCACCTGTCGCGGCGGGAAAACCCGGACGATCGGTGGGACGCTTGTCGGCAAGGCACAGACGCCCCGGATCGTATTGATTGACGGCCACAGTGTGGAGGTCAGCACAAATGCCACTCTGCTGGTGTTAAAGAACAAAGACGTGCCGGGCATCGTCGGCTTCATCGGTGTCGCGCTGGGCGAGGACAACGTTAATATTGCCAACATGTCTTTGAGCCGTGATAAGGGAGAGGGCTTTGCGGTTTCCGTATTCGAGCTCGACACGGCACCGTCAGAAGCGACCGAGAAGAAAATCACGGAGCATCCCGCGATCGAGAAATACCGGGTGATTAAGCTTTAGCGGGGTTTTTAAAGCTCAGGATCAAATAGAGGAAAACGCCGATGACGATGCCGCAGTCCGCGACATTGAAAGAAGGGTAGCGTCCTGTCGGCAGGATCCAAGGGATCATGAAGGGAAAGTGAAAATCGAGGAAGTCGATGACATGCCCGTGCACGAGCCGATCCACCAGGTTTCCCAGGATGCCGCCAATAAGCAGGCCAAAGGCCCACTGCATGGGGATTCTCTGGAGTTCAAGGGCGTGGCGCATTTTGTAAATGACGAAGAGTGCCGCGAAGGCGAATCCAGCAAGCAGCCCTCCATAACCCGAGAGCATGCCCCAGGCCGCCCCCTCGTTACCGACATGGACGATATAGAAGAAACCGTCGATCACGGTGATCGCCTCCGGAGGGAAATAGCTGTCCAGCTCCAGATTCATAAAAATCCAGGTCTTCGTGATCTGATCGAGGGCAAATACAACGATGGCTAAGATCAGGAGCAATCGGTAGCGCAAGAAATTTTTGGCGGTGGGCGTGGGCATGGAAAAGCGGCAAAGCAATCCTAAGAATTGGGGCCTATCCAGCCTTTTCGCCAAAAGAAAATAGCCAATCCGAATGTGATGGCCAGGCAGCCGCCCCAGAAAACCGGATAGGCGTATTTCCAGCCGAGTTCCGGAATGTGTTCAAAATTCATACCGTAGACACCCGCGAAGAAGGTAATGGGAATGAAGAAGCTGGCCATAATCGTCAGCACTTTCATGATCTCGTTCATCTTATTGCCCACGGATGACTGGTAGAGGTCGCTCAGACCGGCAGTATTTTCCAAGCGCTTTCGGACGGGGCCGAAGACGTCGCCGGTTTCTTCCTGGAAGGAAATCAGCGTGTCCTTGAAGAGGAAGAAAGTGATTTGTTCGTTTTTAAGCAAATGCTCACCGAGTTGGATTTGCCGGGCGATGACGCTGAAATGGTCTTCAAAGACTTCGAGTTTAGGGCGTTGGTAGGTGTTGATAACATCCTCGGCGGAGAGGGTGTGAATGCCAAACTGTTTGCTCACCGCATTGATCGCACTGGCCCGGAGGCCATCGATGTTGATCCAGCGCACATGGGGGTTTTCCGGCTTGGGGTGGACCAGCGCCTCATGAATGTCCTCAAATTCACTTTTTGCTAAAACGCCGTTCCCATAATCCAGCACCGTTATACGAATTGGGAGCGAGGGGTCTTCCTGCTTCAGATATTGCTCGATGCCTGGCGCGGCACCAGGCGCGGGGTGGACGGCGGGGTCCATGGCGCGGGCCATCGGGGCAAAGACGCCCTTGCCGAGCCCGAGGAGCCCTGAAGTGATAAATGAGGCGGTCTTGGTGATCGCCTCGGTGGTGGCGTTGGCGACCTCTTTGGCCGATTCGATGGGCTGCTTCACAGGTATCAGTCTGATCATGTTTGGCGTTTTGACAAGCCCGATACTGCCTGATGAAAGCTAGGGCGCATCCGGTACCTCAGGCATTTCCCGGAAAAAGATGGCTGTTTTGCCGACGCCGCCGACGTATTCGCAGGCAGCTTTTTCGGCGATCTTCGAGCAATAGGCTTTAATGGCGGCGCGATCCGCTTCAAAGCGCAGTTTGATGAGGCCGTTTTTCAGGAGCGCCATTTCGATCTCGTTAGTGACATTGTCGCTCAGGCCTTGTTTACCGACGTGCACGTGAGGCTTGAGGCGTTGCCCGATGCCGCGAAGCTCTTTTTTTTCCGCGCTGGTGAGTGGTGCTGATTCCATGGTTGAAGACGCTAGGTGCCGACGGCTAAACGACGAGCAAAAAAGCGGGGCGTGGCTGATCGCCAGGGGGTTCTTTGTTTGTGCGATTTATGTTCGAATGAAAGTTGATTTGATTAGCGGAAAGGCACAGAGTCCTCCTATGAAAGTTGCAACTCCCGTTTCGTTTTTGCTGCTTGTTTTGTTGTTTGCAAGCGGTTGCCACACGGTTCCTCAAACGGGCCGCTCTGCCTTGCATCTCGTCTCTTCGGATCGTTTGGCGGCAATGGCATCGGCTCAGTTTGGTGAGCTGAAGCAGAACACCCCAATCTCACGGGATCCGAAATACACATCGATGGTCAACCGGGTGGGGGAGCGGATCGCCTATGTGGCTGCGCCGGACATGCCGAATGCGCAGTGGGAGTTTGTGGTTTTTGACGATGATGATCAGATCAACGCATTTGCCATGCCAGGCGGTAAGGTCGCCGTCTACACCGGGATTTTTAAGATAGCGAAGACGGATGACGAATTGGCTGTGGTGATAGGGCACGAAGTGGCGCACGTCGCGGCTGGTCACGGCAACGAGCGCGTCTCTCAACAGCTGCTGGCGGCGGGTGGGGCGCTCGCAGTCGGTCTGGGCACGCGGGATCTGGACAGCTCGGAACGACAGCTGATCATGGCTGCCTACGGGGCGGGCGCGACGCTTGGGGTGATGCTGCCCTACAGCCGGTATCATGAGAGCGAGGCGGACGAGATTGGGCTAATCTATGCGGCCCAAGCGGGATACGATCCGCGGGCGGCAATTGCTTTTTGGAAGCGGATGGAAGCGGAGAAGAGCGGTGCGCCCCCCGAGTTTCTTTCGACGCATCCCTCCGGAAGCACGCGTATTCGCAAACTCAATGAGCTCATGCCAAAGGCTGTGGCGATTTACGAAAACCGTTGATTTTTTATGCAAAATCCGACCGAGCTCCTAAAAGACTACATCCGTTTTCCCTCCGTCTCGACCGACCCGGCCTACGGCGAGGGCATGGCTGGCGCCCGTAACTATGCCTGCGGGCTTCTGGAGCAGCTTGGTTTCACTGTGGAAACGGTGGAAACGGAGCTGCATCCCATCCTTCTGGCGGACCGGATTGGCTCGCCGGATTGGCCGCACATCGTTATCTATGGCCACTACGATGTGCAGCCGGCAGACCCCTTCGCGCTTTGGACGGATGCCCCCTTTGAGCCGACTATACGGGATGGGCGTCTCTATGGCCGGGGAGCGGCCGATAATAAGGGGCCCACGATTGTGCATATGGCCGCGCTCGCGCGTGTCTTGGCGGAGCATCCGGATCTACCGCTCAACATCACCTATGTGATCGAGGGGGAGGAAGAGATTGGCAGCCCCAGCATGCCGGCGTTTTTCGAGCGCTATGCTGAGCGCCTGTCCGAGGCTGATTTCATGTTGGTTTCTGATACCGGTAGCCCGAATACCGAGCAGATCGTGATCACTACGGCACTTCGTGGCTTAGTCGACCTGGAGGTCAAACTGCGCGGGCCAAAGAGCGACTTGCATTCCGGCATTCATGGGGGCGCGGTTTACAACCCGATTCAGGCGCTAGCAGAGATTTGTGCATCGCTGCACGACGCCGACGGGCGGGTCAATGTGCCTGGGTTTTATGACGATGTGGTGCCGGTTTTCGATTGGGAGCGCGACGAGCTCAAGCGCTACCCCGAGACGGTGGAAAGCTACCGTCGGATGCTGGACGTGCCCGCCTTTTATCCGGCAAACGGTCTGAGTCCGCTCGAAGCGGTGCGATTTGGGCCCACCCTGGAGTTGAATGGAATCGGTGGCGGCTATCAGGGGGCGGGCTCAAAAACGGTCATCCCGAGTGAAGCCTTTGTAAAAATTACTTGTCGGCTCGTGGCCGACCAGGACCCCGTTAAGATTCAGCAACAGGTCGTGCAAACGATTCGCGACCGTTGTCCGCCGGGAGTAACTCTTTCCTTGCGGGAGGGTGGGATTGCGGAGGCCTACCTCGTGGTACCACCCGGTCGGCCCAATACGCCAGCTGATCAGCCCGAGGCACTTGCCCGGGCCTTCAGGGCGGCCGATCGAGCGATTGGCGAGTATTTCGGCCAAGCGCCGATCTACCTGCGCGAGGGAGGGAGTATCCCGGTGATCGCCGATTTTAAAAAGCGGGCCGGGCTCGACGCACTGATGATCGGTCTATTTACCCCCATCGATAATCTGCATGCGCCCGATGAAGGGTTCAGTCTTTCATTAATGGACAAAGCGATCGCTGCCTTTGAGGACATCATCAAGCGCATTGCGAAGGTGTCTTGATAAAACCCGGAAGCGTTGAATCCAAGTTTCCATTTCACTCCGGAACGCCTTTTTTTGAATTCGTCTTGTATGGCTCCTCCGCATTCCGCCGCTGCTATTGGCATCTACTGCCACGTGCCGTTCTGCGCATCGACCTGTGATTTCTGTGCCTTCTACCAGGAAAAGCCTCGGCGAGGGGATCTGGAGCGCTACTTGCGGGCCATGGACATGGAATTTGTCCAACTGCCCAGGGATCGAGAGGTGGATACTGTATTCTGGGGTGGCGGAACGCCCGGTCTACTGGCGGCAAAGGATTTAGAGCGGCTCGGTGTGTCGCTTCTGAAAAATCTAAACGCACCACCGATCGAGTGGACGGTTGAGATGGCACCGTCAACGGTGAAGGCGGACAAACTTGCCCTTTTAAAGGACCTCGGTGTGACCCGTATATCGATGGGTGTGCAGAGCTTTCAGCCGCCGCTGCTTGATTCCTTGGGGCGGTTGCACAATCTCAAGCAGATTCACCTGGCTTGGGAGCGAGTGCAGGCGGCCGGTTTTGCCCAGACCAACCTCGACCTCATGTTTGCCATACCTGGGCAAAGCCTTGACCAGTGGGAGGCGGATATCCGTCAGGCTGCCCGCCTCACTCCGGCGCATCTGTCGACCTACTGTCTGACCTTTGAGGAAGACACCGCTCTCTATGTTAAACTCTCGCAGGGTAAGGTCTCGATTGACGAAGAAAAAGAGCTGCGCTTTTACGAGCGCGGTTGGGAGCTTCTGGGGGAGCTGGGCTATGCACAGTATGAAGTTTCGAACTTTGCCAGACCGGGAAGTGAATGCATCCATAATATGAATACATGGCGCATGCACGAGTGGATTGGCTGTGGCCCGTCTGCTGCCAGTCAGTATCGAGGGGAGCGCTATCAACGCCCGGCTAATCTCGATGCCTGGTGTATGGCAATCGAGGCGGGCGAGTCGCCCAAGATAGAGCGGGTGCAACTCGATGATGACCTGCTCTTGGCGGACGCGGTCATTTTCGGCCTACGGATGAACAAGGGGATCGACTTGGATAGCCTGGCAAAAAGATTTAAGGGTGCCGGTAATTTTGGAGTATTGGAAGCTAAGCTGGCGAATTTCGAGCATGAGGGGTTGGTCTACGTCGAGGGCGGTCATTATCGCCTGAGTCACCGTGGTCGCTTGCTCTGCGATGCCATCGGCGGGAAATTAATGGAGTCCACGGAACCGGATTAGTCGTAGCGTCGCCGCAGATTTGTCGGGAGGATACCCAACTCTTCGCGGTATTTCGCCACCGTTCGGCGGGCGATCTTGATAGCCTTCGCTTTAAGTTGATCGACGATATTTTGGTCACTGAAAGGCTTCGCTGGATTTTCTGTTTCGATGATATGTGAAATCATGTCTTTGATGGACTTATTGGAGACCGACTCACCGTTGCCCGCTGTGTAGCCCGGGGTGAAAAAGTATTTGAAAGGAAATACGCCGTGAGGCGTGCGAATGAATTTATTCGCAATCGCGCGGCTCACTGTCGTCTCGTGCACGCGGACCGTTTCCGCGATGGTGTTCATCGTCAGCGGGCGGAGTTTGGAAACTCCGGACTCGAAAAACTCATACTGAAATTTAAGAATTTCCCGGGTGATGCGCTCGATGGTTTGCTGGCGTTGCTCAATGGAATTTATGAGGAACTTCCCTGAGCGCATTCGTTCCAGCATGAAATCTTTCTCGGCTTTGCTGAGTGTCCCCTTAGCCAGTAAATCCTTGTAAGTGCTGTTGATCCGGAGGCGCGGTATATAATCGCTGTTTAGGACGATCTGCCACTCGTCATATTCATCCTGATAGACAGTCACATCAGGTTCAATCACACGGTTGCTATCCGGGCTGAAGCGTTTGCCGGGAGCCGGATCCAGGGTGGAAATTTCCTCAATCGCGTCCTGAATAGCATCGGAGCTGGCCCCGGTTTTGCGTTTTAGCTCCGGCACGCGGCGGCGGATGAGCAAATCAAAATGGTCGCGAAGAATCGTGGTCGCGAGCGAATTTCCCCGCCCCCGAAGTTCCAATTGTGTGGCGAGGCTGTCCCGCATGTCCTCTGCTCCGATGCCTGCGGGGTCGAATTGCCGCAGAAGTGCGGCAGCACTTTGCACGCTTCCGTAGGGGATGCGTGAATTGAGGGCGATGTTGGAGAGCGTCTCGGTTAGGTAGCCATTATCGTCCAAACTACCGATCAGGAAGAAGAGGGCCTCGCGCTCTTCGTCGCTGCAGTCTGAGAGCTCGGCCTGCTCGATGAGGTGTTGTTGTAGAGAGACGCTTTGGGTCAGTGAATTGAGAAAGTGATCGCGCCGCTCTTCGTCTTCGGTGGTGTAGGTCTGCCCGCTGTTTTCCTGCGCAAATTGTTCGCGCATGTCTTCGCTCATACGTTCGAGGACGCTGTAGTCCTCGGCGTTGAAGTCGAGTTCCTCATCGGCATCCCGCTCGTTTTCATTGGACGATTCACGCTGTTCTTCCACGCTGATGCTCTCGATGGGCAGCTCTTCGAGGAGCGGATTGGCTTGGAGTTCCTCAAGGATGGAGGTGCGCAAGTCCATAGCCGGTGCCTGCAGTATCTTCAGGGAGTTGCGCAACTGAGGCGCGAGCACAAGTGTTTGAGCTTGCTTTTGAACCTGTTGGAAGCCTTGCGTGCCCATCTTGAATCATTAAAGTCGTTTTTTAGCGAATCCCAAGACCCTAGCCATGGGGTCCGTTTAAAATTTCGCAAGCAGAATTAACATTCTAGCATGAAAATTGCTACTAAGAATTTAAAAAACCGAGTGTGCGGGGTTTTCCCAGCTTGGTTTTTTTGTTTATCGGCCAGAGAATCCGCGTCCTTCCGCGTCCTTCCGCTTAAAAGGTTCTCAGGCTTCACACAGGTATTCGGCACATTCCCGGAGGCTGGTCTGCCTTTGAACAGCCCGTTATTCGGTTGCCTCGGAGGGAGTTTGACGGTGACCCAAGCCCGGTCCGGGAAACCGCCGATGAAGCCAAGCACATGACTGTGGACATGCCGTGATGCAGCGGCACCGATCAGTAAAACAAGTTGCGGTCGAGGCTGCGGTACTGAATCGCTTCGAGCAGGTGCGGGGTCTCGATTTTCTCGGTCCCTGCGAGGTCGGCGATGGTGCGGGCCACTTTAAGGATCCGATCATAGGCCCGGGCGGAGAGGGAGAGTTGCTCCATGGCTTGCTGGAGCAGGTCGCCCTGTTCTTTGTTGATCGCACAATGTTGACGAATCTGGCTATGCGACATACGGGCATTGCAGCGGTCCGATGCGTGTCTGGTTTCATGGAACCGCGCGTTTTGCACCCCGCGCGCCTGCTCGCAGCGTTCGCGCATCACGGCCGAGCTTTCACCTGGTTGTGCATTACGCAGTTCCTCGATGCGCAGGGCGGGGGCCTCCACGTGCAAATCAATCCGGTCAAGAAGCGGACCGCTGATCTTTGAGCGGTAGCGTTGGATTTGTGGCACGGAGCATCGGCATTCCCGTGAGCTATCCCCCGTGTAGCCGCAGGGGCAGGGGTTCATTGCTGCGACGAGCATCACCGAGCAGGGTAGGGTGATCTTACCGGCGCTGCGTGAGATAGTGACTTGCCCGTCCTCCAACGGTTGACGCAGCACTTCCAAGGCCGAGCGCTTGAACTCAGGTAACTCGTCGAGAAAGAGTACGCCATTGTGCGCTAGCGAGACCTCACCCGGCCCAGGAATAGAGCCGCCGCCCAGCAAACCCACATCACTGATCGTGTGGTGAGGTGAACGAAAAGGTCTTTGAAAATAGCGGTTGTCGCTGGTTAGGGTGGTACCCGCCGCCGACTGAATACTAAGGATTTCGAGAAACTCATCCATCTGCGGCTGCGGCATGATGGTGGGGATGCGCTTCGCGATCATGCTCTTCCCCGAGCCGGGGCTCCCGATCATGAGCAAATTATGACCGCCGCTCACCGCGATCTCCACAGCGCGGCGCACCGCGTGCTGGCCCTTGACCTCCGAAAAATCGATACGTTTGCTCTGGGGCGGTGCTTGAAAGAAGCTACTTTGGCGGCTAGGCAGCGGTTTTATGATTTTCTCGTGATTGAGGAAGCGCACCGCATCGTCCAGGCTATCGACGGGGTAAACGGCAATACCGCTGACAAGGGCCGCCTCGTCGGCCGATTCTGTGGGGACGATGAGGCCCCGCTTCCCCAGCTTTTTTGCGAGCATCGCCATGGCGAGTGTGCCTTTCACCGGGCGCGTCTTTCCAGAGAGACTCAGCTCTCCGGCGATGAGGAAATTATCGAGCTCAGCACTTTCGCATTTTTTCATGCAAACCAGAATGGCCAATGCGATCGGCAAGTCGTAGGCGGGGCCCTCTTTGCGGAGGGTGCCGGGTGCCAGATTGATGGTTGTTCGCGTCAGCGGCGTACGGAAGCCACTGTTGTCCATCGCCGAAAAGACCCGGTCTTGGGATTCTTTAACCGCCGCGTCCGGTAGGCCGACGAGAATAAAGCGCAGCTCGCCAAATTCCCCCGTATTCACCTCGACCTGCACTGGATGTGCGTCGACCCCAACGAGCGCTGCTGAGTGCGTTACGCCGAGCATGCGGCCTCCATTGGTTGAAGAGTGATCATATTTACAGTTGTAAGGTTGGTCGGCCCAGGACCACAAGCAAATTTTACGGAGGGCAGAATGGGCTCATCGCCGTCCGATTCGACTCAGGTGTTTTCTGGCCAACGGTGAGCTGTGGCACGGAGTGAGCGAGGAACGAGCGAGCGGAGTTGTCCACCTGCGACTTGATCGAATTTATCTGTAGACGTCCTTTCGGTGACGCACACGTTCTACCTCGACCACGCAAACAGCATCTTCAATAAGATAAAGAACCCTGTAATCACCAACGCGAATTCTGTAAGAAGTTTCCGACCCTACCAGCTTACGACAGCCCACCGGCCCAGGGTCTTCTTCCAGTCTCTCAATAGCTTCGATAATACTCGGCACTCTGGACTTGTCGATTCGGCGTAAATCCTTTTCCGCCGAGCGCAACGAACCGGAGTTGACTACCGCGACTGGATGGGCCCTCTTTCGTCCAGCCAAGCCTTCAACGATTTCTCTGATTCGTAGGAGGGGTTCCCCTTCAGAATCCCTGAGACGGACAAGTCCTCGTCGATTAAAGGCCAGTGGATGCCTGTGCCCCTCCCGATCAACTCGTATTTTTCTCTTTCGATTTGGGTCGCATGAGAAAGACGAGGATACCAAACCAATGGGACGGAGACCCGGCGTCCATCGACCAGCGAAACCGTCAACTCGTCCTCAGTAACTTCGACTGCTGAAGCAACCGCTTCACGCTCAACTACGGCTAAAGAATTCATTCCATTTCGTTTCAATTTCAGTGTTATTTTCTTCTACCAGCTTTTCGATTTGTCGTAACTCCTTCGGGGGAAATCCAATAGTCACTGCCAAACGCACCGGCTGGACCCAAAACTTCGCCATATTGTCGTCACGCAATACGTGGACGTGGATCGGCTCATCCCCATCTGAGGCGTAAAAGAGGAACCTATAAGGTCCGATTCGAAGGACTGTCGGCATCTTTCAAATCTGCCCGATGGCTCATATACCTGCAACCCCTATTTTTTGGCCATCGGGGAGCTGAGTCATGGGTGTGGAGCGCAGCGGAACACTCATTGACTCCAGCGTCTTGTTCGCTCCTGGATCAGCCGCTCCTCGATCCGTTCCGGGTCTTGGCGACAATCCAATACTGCGTGAACAGAAACAAGGTCGTCTGCCAAGGTATAATAAATGGCATATGGGAAACGCTTCGACAACGCCCAGTAGAAACACTCAGATTTCTTTGAATGCACACCCGCGTAAAGTGCCAGTGAATCAATGTCCGAGTAGAGCGAATCCAAAAAATACTGGCCGACACCGCTTTCTTGATGCTCGTAGAAGGAATACCCATCTGCGAGATCCAGCTTGGCGTTGTCGAATATTCGAATCCTCATGAAACTCGGTCTCTAATCTCTCTTTTTGCAGTCTCCCAATCAGTGAACCCGACTTCTCCTGATTCGGCAAGCCGTGTCCGTTCTTCGAGAATGCGCCCATGCCAATCGGGTGGTGAATATCCGGCATTTGCGGTCGACAGATCAGTCCATATTTCTTCCATGATCCCGATTTTCTCCGTAACCGTCATTTCTTTCAGTGGCAGCGCAATTTTCATGAAAGCATATTTACTGAATTCTATGTCGGCGTCAAGAGGGCGAATCCTTGCGTCTCGACCCTTTCACCCGAATCCCAGAGCTGGTTTTCATCTTTTTTTACGAACGAAGCTGTGGCACGGAGTGAGCGAGGAACGAGCGAACGGCGTTGACCACCAGCGACTTCCATGAGAAGGGGTTAATCTGATGGTTAAATTTTCAATTTAGTAGCTATCTGTTAAAGGTGGATTGGTTAGATGTCGAGACGGATTCCCTGTGTCAGACTTCCATACGCACTCTTGTTTGTGGCTTACCTTGCCGGTGCTCGTGGGTGTCCTGTCTCGGATGCTGCCAACTGGATCGCGCACTATGTGTGCGGAAGCGGTAAAACCTCCGCGTGCAGTCGCAGAACAACGCAGTCATCCGGACGGGACATGGGAATGGTCTCAAAAATCATCTTACGCAGCAAGCTCTTCTTTGATTGGCTGATTCGGGAACGGGCGATACTCTGCTTCAGGGTCTTTCCAGAGTGCCAACATCATCACTGCCAGTTTTCTGGCAGTCTTGACGACGGCTTTTTTCTTGGCGACCTTTGCACCCTTGGCAGCGGTCTTCAGGCCTGCGGCCTTCAGTGCTGAGGGTGGCCCGAACTGGCCTAGGGTATATTGAGCGCAGCTGACGAGCAGCCTTCGCAACATCCGGTCCCCAGCCTTGGTAATGCGCATCGGTTTGTCCGTGTCTCCGGACTGATCTCTGCCCGGCACCAGACCGAGGAAGGGCCCCACGTCACGGGCTTTGTCAAAACGGTCCGGTGAGCCAATGATCAACACGAAGGCCAGTGCCGTGATCGGGCCGACTCCTGGAATCGTCATAAGCTTCCGGGCTTCGGGGTATGGTCACTGGCTTCATCGTTGATGGCGACGTCGTAATCAACGGCAAATCCGCTACCGTCGTCGTAGCGATACACTTCTTTCCTTAATTCTTTTGATTTTCTTGGGTCAGTTATTGTCCAGCCCGACTCGTAGCACTCGAGCTCTTCATTCCAGTCACTATCCGTAAAGGGCATTCGTTCTTCTTCCCATGGCGGATCGAGTAGTTCTGAGGCGTGTCGATACCCATGTTCAATCACTTCGTCGATCCAACTGGTAACGAAATCTAAAATTTCTTCATCGGACGACTTAAGTGTTGGGCGTAAATTCATTTTTTCTGACTATCGATGAGGCCAGGCACCCAGCCTGACGGGTTAGTGATTCAAATGGTTCTCGGATTTCCGGGCGAGTTACATGGGTTGACCTGTGCCGACTTGTTCAGCTTTGAGTCGTTCAGACATCCAGACCTTCATTATGGACTGTCGTGTGACGCCAACACGCTTCGCTTCTTGATCCAACGAGTCAATCATCCAGTTTGGTAAGTCCAGGTTGACTCTTCTCTGTTCTAGGTTGGGTCTGAAAGCCTGATCAAGATTCAAGAATTCAGTGATGTCTTCGCCGTCGTCAAAACGGCGATCCAATTCCTCAGCTGTTATGGTATGTTCTTTTTTCGCCATTTCTCGCCCTTCTGCATGATATGATTCTTATTTTCTTTTCTCGATAGGTAAATATGGCCGTCCAGAGTTTGCCCATGTAGGTGGCAATCAAAGCGCTACGAGGCTCGGTTTCGCTTCGTGCCGGAACTTCGAGGGCTGTCACATCCCTCCAAAGCTCCTGAACTTCGACGAAGTCGATTCCATGCTTTGCCTTGTTTTTTGCGGACTTCACAGGGTCGAACTCAAAATCCATAAAGGTATAATTATTGAATAATTATAGATTTCAATCTTTTTTTGCTGAACAGTTTTATTAGTGTATTCTGGAAGAATGATAGGGATTTTCGTGCGGGTGGCAAACCTAAAGCGCACACGACCTTAAGCGGTTGATTTGTAATAGGCTACGCAATTTTGGTGGATATATCATCGAGGTGCCCACAGGCTAGATGAGTCAACATGTCACCTAACACGCGCGCGCGTGGCTTTTGTTGGATTTCAGGGCGGCGCGGTAAGTGAATTAAATTTTTGAAATTTTGCTTGAAATATGTGAACGTTTGAGCATTTAATGATCGATATGAAAGTTACAGTCTCATTCCTCAACTGGTCGAATGCGCTGGCGGAAGCGCCGCTTTCCGCGAAAGAACGTAATCGCCATCGCATTATCATTCAATGGTTTCTGGGCTACTTAAAGCGGAAGGATTGCCCGGCTTCGGTGTATTCAGCGCGGCAGTTCATGGCCGAGCTGATCGAGACGCGCCGTCCCGAAGACTGGTCGCGTAAAAGACTTCGTCTCACGCGACTCTGTCCCACTCGATTTCGTAAGCGTGCTCAAGACCACGGTAATTAAATGTTCTACGTCTACGTCTTACGGTCTGAACTAGATGCAGGACTTTACATCGGCTACACTTGTAATTTGAAGCGCCGATTACGCCAGCATACCTCAGGGGAATCTAAAGCAACCAGTTATAGGAGGCCATTGAAACTCATCTATTACGAAGCCTACCTCGAAAAAGAAGACGCTGAGGGCCGAGAACGGTTTTTAAAGAGTGGATCAGGTCGACGATATCTCAATAAACAACTGCGTCACTATTTTGAACGAAATCCAGATTTTAGAACCACGTGAGACAACGTCTTTTACGTGGGGAATGGTTTTGGGTGTTTCCCATGCAGAGTTTATCGAAGGATCCCCGGGGGAGGCGGATGCGCCCCGCGTAAAAGGCTTCGCCTCACGCGGCTCGCGCCGGCGGCACCACATTTTACCCCGGGCGTATCAGAAGGAGCTGTCCGTAGCGGCGGTGAAAGCGGACATTCCGAAGCGGTCCAACTCGCACGTTTTGCGGCATAGCTTCGCCACACACCTGCTCGAAAATGGAGCAAATATACGCACCGTCCAGGAATTGCTCGGGCACACCTGCGTGGAGACGACGATGATCTACCTGCACGTCATGGAAGATCAAAAGGACGCGCTGCTCAGCCCGCTGGATAGTCTCTAGAGGGCGGATCTGAGATTGGAGACCTGAGACCTGAGACCTGAGGGATGAAACCTGAGACCTGAGACCTGAGACCTGAGACCTGAGACCTGAGACCTGAGACCTGAGACCTGAAACCTGAGACCTGCCCTGCTGAACTAGGTGCTGTGAATTGCGTTGCCGTTGACGGCGAGGCCGGCTTCCTTGAGTGATTCGCTGAGGGTGGGGTGGGCGTGGATGGTCCGGCCGAGGTCTTCGGCACTGCCGCCGTATTCCATGTGGGTAACGGCGGAGGCGATGAGCTCGGAGCCGCTTTTTGCGATGACTTGCACGCCAAGAATTTTATCGGTCTTGGCGCAGGCCGTGACTTTCACGAAGCCCTCCGTGGCGTCTGTGGCAATGGCGCGGCCATTCCCGGCGAGGTTGAATTTACCCGACTTGTAGGCGATGCCCGCTTCTTTGGCGGCCGTTTCGGTCAGACCGACGCTGGCGATTTCGGGCTCGGTGTAGATCACGTTGGGGATGACGCCGTAGTTGACGTGTCCGGCCTGGCCGGCGATCCGTTCGACGCAGGCGACGCCCTCTTCCTCGGCCTTATGGGCCAGCATGGGGCCGGGGATGACATCGCCGATGGCGTAGATCCCGTGGGCTTTCGTCTTAAAATGTTTATCAACGGGGATGCGGCCCTTCTCATCGGTCTCGATACCGACGGAATCGAGGCCGAGACGCTCCGTGAACGGCTTCCGTCCGACGGCCACGAGCACTTTGTCTGCTTCGAATTCGATCTCCTTGCCGTCCTTCTCGGCGGTCAGGATGTTTTTGCCTTTCGACTGCTTAATCCCCGTGACCTTGGTCTTGAGATGGAAATTCAGTCCCTGCTTTTTGAAGAGCCGCTCGGCCATCTTGGAGACATCCTTATCAAAGGTCGGCGCGATATTGGGGAGGAATTCGACGACATCGACCTGCGCACCGAGGCGGGCCCAAACGGAGCCGAGTTCGAGGCCGATGGCGCCGCCGCCGACCACGACGAGTTTTTCGGGGACTTTGTCGAAAGCGATGGCCTGATCGCTGCTGACGACGGTCTCGCCGTCAAACTTGAGGAAGGGCAGTTCGATGACGGAGGAGCCGGTCGCGATAATGATGTGTTTGGCGCTGAGCGTGCGCTCATCGTTTTTCTCTTTTATGCGCACGGTGCCTTCACCGGCCAGCATACCGAGGCCGTTAAAGACCTTGATCTTATTGGCCTTCATCAGGTGCTGCACACCGCCGCGAAGCTGATCGACCACCTTGCTCTTTTTGGCCATGAGCTTTTCGATATTGATCGAAAGATTCGTCAGCTCGATCCCATGGGCCTCGGCACCATGGCTGGCAAAGTGATACATCTCCGTGGAGTGGAGGAGAGCCTTGCTCGGGATGCAGCCCACATTCAAGCAGGTACCACCGAGGTGGGGGTCCTTTTCAATGAGGGCCGTCTTGAGCCCGAGTTGGGCCCCGCGGATGGCAGCGACATAGCCGCCGGGGCCGGAGCCAATGATGACGAGATCGAATTTGTTTTCTTCAGACATGGGGGGAATGAGTTGGTCGGTTTTCGGTTGATCGGTTTTCGGTTATCGGGAGTCGGTTCTTAACTGAAAACTGAAAACTGGAAAACCGAAAACTGAGAAACCGACAATCGGGAAGCCGCTTGTTTGCTTGGCGGCAGTGTCAGATGCCGAAAAGCAAACGGGCCGGGTCTTCGATGGCTTCCTTGACTTTGACGAGGAAGGTGACGGCTTCTTTGCCATCGATCAGGCGGTGATCATAGCTGAGGGCCAGATACATCATCGGGCGGACGACAATCTCACCGTTCACGACGACGGCGCGCTCGGTGATGTTGTGCAGCCCGAGGATGGCGGGTTGGGGATAATTGATAATGGGTGTGCTCAGCATAGAGCCATAGATGCCTCCGTTGGAAATGGTGAAGACGCCGCCTTCCAGATCGCTCATTTGGATCTTACCGTCGCGTGCGGCTTTGGCGTAATCCAGAATGTCACCTTCGATTTCGGCAAAGCTCTTTTGATCGCAGTCACGCAGGACGGGAACCATCAGGCCCTTGTCCGTGCCCACGGCGACGCCGATATCGTAGTAGTGCTGGTTGACGATCTCATTGCCCTCGATGCGGGCATTGACCTGGGGGACGGCTTGCAGCGCGTGGGTGACGGCCTTGGTGAAGAAGGACATAAAGCCCAGCTTGATGCCGTGGCGCTCCACGAATTTCTCCTGGTGCTGTTTGCGCAGCTTCATAACGGCACTCATGTCGACCTCATTAAAAGTTGTCAGCATGGCAGCCTCCTGGGTGGCGGCGACCAGGCGTTCGGCGATCTTGCGGCGCAGAGGGCTCATCTTCTTCCGGCTCTCACGCCCTTCGGCGGAGGCGGGGGATGAAGCGACGGCGCTCTTCGAGCTTTGCGGCGTGGAGGTTGCGCTTAGCTTGGATTCCGCTTGCTTGGGCGCTTCGGCAGCTTCCAGGATGTCGCTCTTGGTGACGCGACCGTCTTTGCCCGAGCCGCTTATGGCGGCCACGTCGACGCCGGTCTCTTCGGCTGCTTTGCGGGCCGCCGGGGAAAGCGCTTTTTCGTTGCCCGTCGATTCGGCCGTTTGCTCCGGTTCAGCTACCGCCTCGGCGGCGCTGGCTTTGTCGGTCTGCGTATTGAGTGGCACCGGGGCCTCACTTTCCTTGGTGTTTTCGCTTTTTGAACCATTTGATCCCTCGCTCTTCGGCGCAGCGGATGTGTCGATGGTTGCAACGATTTGCCCGATCTCCACCTCCTCATCGGCATCGACCTTAATCGAAATAACACCGCTGACTTCGGCGTTGGCCTCGGAGGTGATCTTATCGGTCTCCAGTTCGTAGAGCACCTGTTCCTTTTCGACGTAGTCGCCGTCTTTAACGTGCCAGGCGGCGAGGATGCCGCTGCTGATGGATTCGCCCATTGCGGGGATTTTTACTTCAGTAGCCATGATGCAGGGAATTGGTAGATGAGAATTATGAATTGAAATAGGGAAGGATGGGCGCCGTTGCCTACGGGCTTCAGACCGAGAAGGCGCTTTCTATAATCTTCTTTTGTTCGTGCTTATGCACCGCAAGAGAGCCGACGGCGGGGCTGGCGGACTCCTTGCGGCCGACATAGGCGGGCAATTTGCCGAGGCTTTCCATCAGGCGCGGGGAGATAAAAGTCCATGCGCCCATATTTTTCGGCTCCTCCTGGCACCAGGCGACGGTTTGGGCCTTCGGGTAATTGTCGCCGATGCGTTTCAGCAGGTCGCTATGGAGTGGGTAGAGTTGTTCTATGCGAATCAGGGCAGTATCCTTAATCTCGTTTTCCTCACGGTAGGCGGCCAGTTCGTAGTAGAGCTTACCCGAGCAAAAGACGAGGCGCTTAGCGGTTTTGCGGTTGACCGTCTCGTCATCGAGAATCGACCAGAACTCGTTTTCGGTAAAGTGCTCGACCTTGGAGATGCAATCCTTGTGCCGCAGGAGGCTCTTGGGTGACATGAGGATGAGCGGCTTCTTAAACTCCCGCTTCATTTGACGGCGCAGCAAGTGGAAATACTGGGCCGGAGTGGTCACATTGCAAACTTGGATGTTGTTCTCGGCACAGGCTTGGAGAAAGCGCTCGAGGCGGGCGGAGGAGTGCTCCGGACCCTGGCCCTCGTAGCCGTGGGGGAGGAGCATGACAAGCCCGCTGAGGCGCCCCCACTTCGACTCACTGCTCGTGATGAACTGGTCGATAATGACCTGGGCGCCGTTGACGAAATCGCCGAACTGGGCCTCCCAGATGCAGAGCATTTGCGGGTAGTCGAGGGAGTAGCCGTAATCGAAACCGAGCACAGCTGCCTCCGAAAGCAGCGAATTGTGCACGCAGAATTGGGCCTGCCCCTCTTGCAGGTCGAGCAGGGGGACGTAGCGCTCACGGGTCTCGATATCGTAGAGCACCGAGTGTCGGTGGCTGAAGGTGCCGCGCTCGCAGTCCTGCCCGCTCAGGCGGACGGGTGTCCCGTCCAGCAGGAGGCTGCCATAGGCGAGGGCTTCGCCCATGCCCCAGTCGATGCCGGTGTTTTCCTTGAAAGCCTTTAGTTTTGTGGTGAGCTGGCGGATGATCTTGCGGTTCGCTTGGAAGCCTTCCGGCACACGCGCAAGTTGCTCGGCGATCATCTCCAGGGTTTCCTTGGGCACGCCTGTATCAAAACCTTTAAAATTGTAGGGGGGCTGCTGTTTGGCATTGGATTCCGCAAATGGGTCCAGCTTTTTGTTCTCCTCAGCCCTGGCGGCGTCGAAGGAGGTTTCAAGACGCTTGTAATAATCGCTCCCGATGGCATTCACCTCTGCCTCCGTAAACTCGCCCGATTCAATGAGCGACCGGGCCAGTGAATGGCTGATCTTTGGTAGCTCGGCAATCGCCTTGTAGAGCAGGGGCTGCGTGAAGGCGGGCTCATCCGACTCGTTATGCCCGTGCTTGCGCCAGCAATACATATCGATCACGACGTCGCAGCCGAAGGTTTGACGGTAGTCGAAAGCCGCCTCGCAGGCGGCCACGACGGCCAGCGGGTCGTTGCCATTGACGTGAAAGATGGGAGCTTCGACGATCTTCGCCACGTCCGTGCAATAGCGACTGGAGCGGGCGTCTGAAGGGTCTGTGGTGAAACCGATTTGGTTATTGATCACGAGGTGGATCGTGCCCCCGGTCCGGTAACCCTTGAGTTGTGAAAAGTTAAAAACCTCCGCCACGATGCCCTGACCGGCGATGGCCGCATCACCATGAATTAAAACAGGCAGGACGCGCTTGCGCTCGAGGTCGCCCCGGATGCGCTGCCGGGCGCGGGCTTTACCCTCCACGACCGGGTTGACCGCTTCGAGGTGGCTGGGGTTGGCGGCGAGTCGAATCTCCACCTCACGCCCGTCGCTCGTTTTACGCTTGGTTTCAAAGCCTAGGTGATACTTCACATCGCCGTCGCCATAGATGGCATCCGGCACATAGTTCTCGGAAAACTCGCGGAAGATATAATCAAAAGATTTACCCAGGAAATTGGCGAGGACGTTTAGACGCCCGCGGTGGGCCATGCCCATGACGATCTCGTCCACTTCGTTTTGACTACAACGCTCCAGAATGCTTTCGAGCATGGCGATGAGCGTTTCACCACCTTCCAGCGAAAAGCGCTTCTGCCCCACGTAGCGGGTCTGCAGGAAATTCTCAAAATCCTCCGCATGAATGATCGTGCTGAGGATGCGGTGCTTCGCTTCCTTGGTGAAGCGGGGGACGAAGCACTCCGGCTCGATGCGGGCCTGTATCCAGCGCCGCTTTGGCGTTTCCTGGATGTGGATGTATTCAATGCCAATGTTGTGGCAATAGGTCCGCTCGAGGCGTTCGATCAGCTCGCGGAGCGTCATCTCTGCGCCGCCGAGGTAGTTGCCGGTGTGAAAGACGCGGTCCAGATCCGACTCCTGAAAACCAAGGCGCTCCAGCGTGAGGCGCGGGTTTGTGGGTGCCTCCTTGGCAATCGGGTTGAAAGTGGCGATGGTATGGCCGATGGAGCGGTAGGCGTAGATCAGCCCAATTGCCCGGGCCTGCTTGGTTGCGTCGCTGTCCGCTTGGGAGGGGTGGACACTGGAAATATCGCCATGACTACGGACAGCATCTTGAGCGAGTTCGAATCCCTCAAAGAAGGCGCGCCACTCAGAGTCAAGCGATTGGGGGCTCGTGCGCCAGGTCTCGTAGTGGTCGTCAATCAAATCAGCGTTCCAGCGATTTGCGATGGTTGTGTGCTTCATGGCGGGCAGTTGTATTTTGGAAAAAGCAACAAGTTGGTGACTTTTTAAATTAATACAAAGCTTTACGAGGATTAGAGCAGGTTATTCGATAAACTAATATTAGAAAGGCTTGAAATCCGCGTAGTGCATAGCTTTTTCCCTGACAGTAAGTTAATTCAACTCTTAAACGAGAAGGTTTTCTCGTCGGAGGCGTCATTGATGGCGAGGCGATCTTTCACGATGGGGAGGGTGAACAGGACGGTGGGTTTATCGGCATCGCGCCCCGTGTAGGTCGTCTGCCCGAGCCAGGGGCTTTTTTTCTCGGTGAATCGGTAGCCCTTGCCCTCAAGGTCTTTACCCAGCGCGGTCATCTTGCTGCGGCTCATCCCGCTGCCGCTGAAGTCGACCACGACATGTCCGTTTTCGCCCTTGTCCTCATGGAGGAGGCAATCGACCTCGGGGGTATATTTGTGAATCACAACGAGCAACTTGCAGATTTTTTCCAGACGGTGTCGAAGGCTTCTTGGTTTCATGAAGGGGACCTTGGGTCATCCATTTAGTTTTATCAAGCGTGCAAAATTCCCACCCATGACCTGCTTGAGTTCGGTCGGGTTGAGCTGGGCACCTCGTTTGATGGCATCCACGTAGCACTGCATGTTGGGGAGCTTCTGCACGCGGGGAAAAAGGCGTAGTGGGTAATCGGAGCCAAAGAGGATGCGCTCCACGCCGACGAGGTCGGCGACATGGCGAAAGACCGACGCGTCATAAAGCAGGGGGCTGGCGGCGGTATCGTAGAAAACGTTGCGGAGGGCAGGGCGCAGTCGTGGATTTTGGGCGAAGAAGGGGAGGCCGCCGCCCCAGTGGGCGAGGATTATTTTCAGGTCCGGGGCGTGTTGGGCGATACGGATGAACCACTGCAGCGGCGTGGCCACCGAGCCCGGCTGCGGGATGCCCGCGGCTTCGGTGACATGGAAGTTAACGGGCCAGCCATGGCGGGCGCACCAATCCGTCAACTGCTGCCAGGCCTCGCTGCCAATATCCCAGCCCTGCACGGCCAGGTGAATTTCGCCGACGCCGCAAAAGCCGAGCGCTTTTGCGGACTCCAGTTGCTCGATCACGCAGCCGCCCGGGTGGATCGCGGCAAAACCAGAGAAGCGCTCCGGGGCCTGTTTGAGCCAATCGGCAATCACGGCGTTGTGCCAGCGGCAGGTGGATTCATTTTCCCAATACCAGCCAAGCAAGACAGCGCGGTCGACCCCGGCTGTGTCCATCGCGGCAAGCATGCCCGCGGAATCGCTCCAGCCCTGAATGCTTTTGCGATCGGAGGGATCGACCAGCTCCGCCCAATGCGCTTCGCCGTGCTCGGCGGCCCAGGCCCGCGGGCGCTCGGCCACCTCAGCGGGGTAGGCGTGGGTATGGCAGTCGATCATCATCAAACGGCAGTGTGAATCAGTGCACCGGATTGGCGAATATTTAGTCGATAAATTTGGAAACAGTGAATTGCGAAGGTACGGCAAGCGCGTATAGCTCGTCCTCATGCCTGAACTAGCCGAAGTTGAATACTACCGGAAGCGCTGGTTGCCCGCCCTAGAGCAGTCGGTCGCCCGCGTTTGCCTGCATGCCGATAAGCGGATTTTTCGCGGGGCGGACAGTGCGGCGCTGGCGCGCAATCTTACCGGGGAATGTTTTGAGGCGGCGCTGTGCCACGGCAAGCAAATGTGCTTTCGCTTTGGGAATCAGCACTGGCTGGGCGTGCACCTTGGCATGACGGGTAAGCTGCGCCACACGGCTAACGCCGTGGCAGTGGAGAAGCACGATCATCTTGTTCTGGAAATGGTGGGGGGTGGCGCATTGGTATTCTCAGACCCGCGTCTCTTTGGGCGTATTTTGTATGCCAATACATCCGAGCCGCCGGATTGGTGGGCGAATCTGCCGCCGGAAGTGTTGTCAGCGGAATTTAGTGAGGACTGGGTCAACCGCTTCCTCGATCGGCGGGCGGGGGCACCTATTAAAGCTGTTCTGCTCATGCAAGAGCGTTTCCCCGGTATTGGAAACTGGATGGCTGACGAAATCCTCTGGAGGGCGCGTATCCATCCGGCTACGCGGGCGGGTCGCATCAGTAAGCTGAAGCGGCGCGCACTTTTCAAAAGCATCCGCGAAGTCAGCGAGGACGCCTTGGCCGTGATTGGCACGGACTGGAAGCGGCCGCCCGATGACTGGCTGTTCAACCATCGCTGGAAGGACGGCGGGCGTTGCCCCAGGACCGGGGGGCTTTTGAAGCGCGAAACGATCGGTGGGCGCACGACCTGCTGGTCGCCCCTGTGGCAGCCGTTGCGTGTTTGAACATGCGGATTTTTTTGATGTAAAACTAATATTTTTTGTTCGCAGAGAACCTTGCTTTGTTGGCATTCTGAACCGCTTGAACCAGAAAAAACAGCACAGACCCAACCTCTACCTCGTCGGCTTCATGGGCGTGGGGAAGTCGGCCATTGGGCGGAAGGTCGCGCGTGAGCTGGGCTACCGCTTTTTGGATTCGGACCATGTCATCGAGAAAGATCAGGGGAAGCGGATTCCCGAGCTATTTGCGGAGTTCGGTGAGGGCTATTTCCGTGAGTTGGAGCAGCGCTTCATCGAGAGCGGCCATCCTGAAGAAGGCTGTGTCGTTTCCTGTGGTGGTGGGCTGGTTGTGCAGGAAGGCATGAAGGAACGTTTACGGGAAAAGGGTGTGGTCATTTGTTTGTTTGCCTCGGTGGAGAGCATCCTTGAGCGCACCGCGCGGAATAAAAACCGTCCGCTCCTGAATGTTCCCGACCCGGCAGCCAAAGTGCGGGCACTTCTAAAGGAGCGTGAGCCAATCTACATGGCCGCCGGCACCTGTATCACGACGACCGGGCGGAGCATCCCCGAAGTTGTGCGCCACATGGTGCGGACCTACAAGAGCTGTGCCAGGGAGTTTGCCGGGAAATAGGCGGTGTCCGGTGCTACGGAAGCAATCCGAAGTGGCGGCAGCCTTCCAGCACGCCGCCCTGCTCCTAAAACCGCGTTTAGAGATGATTGCGAGGCTATGAAGGATCAAAGATTGCGCTTGCTCTTATTGTTGTAAACTATCCGCCAATGAAAGGTAGAACCATCCAATCCTGGGCGCTGATTGGCCCCGGTGCTGTCGGGCTTAATTATGCTGGGGCATTGCTCGCAAACGGCGAGGTGTTGCACGTGCTCGGCCGTTCTGATGCGGCCGCTCTAAAAAAGCAGGGTATAACGATCACCCGGGTGGACCCCCAATCGGGCGAGGTCCTTCATGAGACGGGGGTGCGCCCAACATCCGTTACAGAAGATGCCGCGCGCATTGGTCCGGTCGATTGTGTACTCATTGCGGCGAAGGCAACGGTCAACGCCGCGCTCATCGAGCCGTTGCAGGTGCTGGTTGCACCCGGGCGGACGTCGATCCTGACCCTGCAAAACGGCATGGGGAATGCCGAGTTCTATGCACGACATTTCCCTGGCACTCCGGTGCTTTCGGGTCTGTGCTTCGTCTGTGTCAACCGTGTGGCCCCGGGCGTCGTGGAAAATTACCATCCCGGCCGGGTTGAAATCGGCTCACTCGGTGACCGTTGGCCGGAGCTTGCCCAGTCAGCCGTTACCTCCCTTCAGTCGGCTGGGGTGAAAACAGTCTTTGCGGCTTCACTGGATGCCGCCCTCTGGCGCAAGCTCTGCTGGAATGTGCCTTTTAACGGTCTGGCCATCGCGGGCGGTGCGATCGCCTGCGACCAAATCCTGGCCGACCCGGCACACCGGGCGCGTGCCCGCCGATTGATGGAAGAAGTACAGCGTGCTGCTGAAAAAGCGGGCCACCGCATTGAGGACAGCTTCCTCGATGGCCAGTTTGCCGTCACTGAAAAGATGGGAGCGTATCAGCCGTCTTCCCTGATCGACTTGATTGAGCAACGCCCTGTCGAGGTGGAGGCTATCTGGGGTGAACCGCTCCGCCGTGGGCAAGCTAGCGGCTTGCCCATGCCCGAAATGGCTAAATTGTATGCCGAGATAAACGAAGCGGTGGGTCGGCGAGCGTAGGTGGGTTGGCTCTGCCGCCCACTGCGTTACCGCCTCTGCTGCCCACTGCGTTGCCGCCTCAGTCCGCCTCAGCGTTTGCGCACGAAGCTGAGCTCCTTCGGTCGGACCGGGGCGCAGCTCACCTTTCCGGAAAGCGATAAATCGCACTTTCTTGCTTTTATTCTTTGAACAACTGGGCCATGGTTCACGAATTTTATGACTGCATCGCACAACAAAGAAAAACCCGAATGGTCGACGAATGATTCGGAAACGTACTATGGCCTGAAACGCTGGGGCGGGGGCCATTTCTCGATTGACGATGCGGGCTTCATGCAGGTGCACCCTCTGCGGGACGCGCGCGGCATTCGCATCCACGATATCGTGAGAGAGGCGGCTGAGAAGGGCTTAAAGCCGCCGCTCACGGTGCGGATTCAGGATTTGCTGCATACCCGGGTGATCGATTTGAACACGCTGTTCCGCGAGGCGATCAAGGATGAGAATTATGCGGGTCGCTACCGTGGGGTCTTTCCCATCAAGGTGAATCAATTGCGCGAGGTGGTGGAGGAGATTCAGGACGCGGGGCGGCCTTTCAACTACGGTTTAGAGTGCGGTAGTAAGCCCGAGCTGATGATTGCTCTGGCGATGCATAAGGACCCCAAGGCTCTGATCATTTGCAACGGCTACAAGGACGACCAGTTTATTCGGCTCGCTTTGCACGGGACGCGCTTGGGCAAGGAGATTTACTTGGTGGTGGAGCAGCTCAGTGAGGTGGCCCGGATTATTCAAATTTCAAAGAAGTTGGGTATCGTGCCGCGTATCGGCTTCCGGATCAAGCTCTCCACCATGGGGGAGGGAAAATGGGCGAGCTCATCCGGCGAGGATGCCAAGTTTGGCCTGACCAGCCCTGAAATTATTGATGCGGCGAAGCGCCTGAAACGCGCCGGCCTTACCGAGAGCCTGCGTTTGATCCACTTCCATATCGGCTCGCAGGTGCCGAATATTCAGACGATCAAAAAAGCCACCGTCGAGGCGACCCGTTTCTATTGTGAACTCAAGGGCATGGGCTTCCCCATGGAGCTGATGGATGTGGGCGGCGGTCTGGGCATCGATTACGACGGCTCCCGGAGTAATTTCGAGAGTTCGATGAATTACACGATGCGCGAGTATGCGCGGGACGTGGTCTATAATATCAAGTCGGTCTGCGACGACGCGGAGGTGGCGGTCCCGGATATTGTGACGGAGAGCGGGCGGGCGATTGTTGCGCCGCACTCGATTCTGATCACTGAGGTCTGTGACAAAATCTCAAAAACCTCGGTGCCCCCCAAGGCGATCCCAAAAAACAAAAAGGTAAACCCCGTCTTGAGGGACCTGCAGGGGATTCTGGACAACAGCCACAAATCGACGCCACTGGAGCGCTATCACGACGCCCTGCATAAGAAAGAAGAGTCAAACAACCTCTTCAGTCTGGGCTACCTCAACCTGGCGGAGCGGGCGCAGGCAGATTCGCTTTACTGGGCTATCTGCAAGGAGCTCAGCGAAACGGCCAAGCAGGGCAACTACACGCCGGAAGAGTTGGAGAGCTTGCCGCAAATGATGGCGGAGCAATACGTTTGCAATTTTTCGGTTTTTCAGTCGCTGATCGACCATTGGGCCTGCCAGCAATTGTTCCCGATCGCGCCGCTGCACCGCTTGAACGAGTATCCGTCTGTGGATGCCACGCTGGTGGACATAACCTGCGACAGCGAAGGAAAAGTAACCACCTTCACAGACGTGGAGGATGTCCGGCACACGTTGCGTCTGCACGAGTTGAAGCCCAAGGAACCCTACTATCTTGGAGTCTTTCTGGTGGGTGCGTATCAGGATATTATGGGCGACTTGCACAATCTGTTCGGTCGCGTAAACGAGGTCCATGTCTTCCTTGAGGACGATGAGGAAGACGGCTTCTACATTGAGGACAGCATCAAGGGCTTCACCACGAGCGATGTATTGGGCTTCACGCAATATGACGGGCACATCCTGACGCGCCGCCTGAAGAAGCTGATCGACCGGGCAACCAAGGCCGATGAAATCAAGCCACGCGAAGGCACCCGCATTCTCGATGAGTATGCCGAGCTCCTGCGCGGGCACACCTATCTGGTCACTTGAGGAATGGGCGACACACCGAAGCCAGTCAACTGGACCGAGGCGGTTCACGCTTTGGGAGAGTGCTTCGGCAGTGCGCCGTTCGAACCCTCAGTGCTTGCATACCTTGAGGCGGCGGCGTGTAAGCGCATCCTGGTGGCTTGTTCGGGCGGCGCGGATTCAGTCTGTTTGCTTTGCCTGCTGGTGGAGCGCGCTCCGGCATTGGGTTTGACCCTGCATCTTGCCCACTACAACCATGGCTGGCGGGGCGTGGATGCCGATGCGGATGCCGCTTTTGTGAGATCCTTGGCGGCGGCATTTGAGCTGCCGTATTCCGAGGGGCGGCGTCCGCCTAACGAGGACGCCTTCACAGAGACGACCGCGCGGACGCTCCGTTTGGACTTTTTGCGTCGGGTCGCGAAGCAGCAGAGCTGTGACGCGATTGCCTTTGGCCACCAGTTGGATGACGTATTGGAAACTCAATTACAGCGTCTGGCGCGTGGAGTGGGCAGCGACGGGTTGGCGGCTCCGCGTCCCGTTGCCCGTTTCGACGGTTATCCCACGCACCTGCGTCCGCTCCTGCACCTTCGGGCGGGTGCTATCCGGATGTCGCTCAACGCCGCCTCAATTCCCTGGCGGGAGGATCTTTCGAATGAGGATGTTGGCATCGCGCGGAATGGTCTGCGCAAGCGCATCATTCCAGATTTGAATGAGCTGCTTGCGCGTGATGCGGCGCAGGGCGCAGCCCGGAGTCGGCGCCTGCTTGAGGAAGATGCCCTCGCCCTGGAGGAGCTGGCCCGCGAGCGCTTACCCGAAGCCTATTCGGGCAGTGAAGCGCTCAGCCGGGACGCAGTGCGTTCGTTGGCACCTGCGCTGGCTCGGCGGGCCTTCGCCGCCTGGTTGAGTGGACATGGGCTGATCAGTTCGGTGAGTGCTTCTGCGATGGACCTTATCGTTGATACGGCACTGGGCCCGCGGGAGAGGTTTCGCATGAGCCTGGGTAATGATTTCCTCGTGATGTCCGCGCAGGCTTTAACGGTGGAACGCGGTGGCCTGCATACGTCCGGCAGCGTGCTGCGGGCGACCAGTTTTCAGCCGGGCGAAAGCGTCGTCCTTAGTACAGGAGCCTATATCGAGTCGGAGCCTTTGGAATTGGACGAAGAGACACGGCATCGAATTGAGATGGGCGCCGTCGATCCGGGCCGCGAGGCGTACCTGCGTGATACCGGTGCGTCCTCCTGGGAGATCCGCCCCTGGCAGCCTGGCGATCGCTTTCGGCCGCTCGGCGCACCTGGATCGAGGAAGCTCAAAGACTGGTTTATTGACCGGGGAGTCCCGCCTGCGGAACGAAAAATAATTCCACTTGTCACCGATCACGATGGGTTGATCGTTTGGGTCCCGGGGTTCCCCCCCGCGGAAAACTGTAAAATCATGCCCTCCACGAAGCAGGCTCTTAGGTTGACTTACCATGCCAGCCACCCACTTTGAACGTTTTATGTCCTCCGAGAACAACAAGCCATCCAAGAATAATTCCGGCAACAACGGCTCGCCTCAGCGCTTTCAACCCAAGGTGCTGCTCGTTTATCTGGTGATTGTCGCGGCGATTTTAACGATCTGGTTCGCCAACCCGAGCGCCGGTGCCAACGTACGGCAATTAACCATCAGTGAGCTGGTGCAAGCCGTCAAAGACGGTCAGATTGCCGAAGGTGATGGATTCATGGAGCCCGAGCCGTCCTATGGGCGCGACGGCTACGTGATCAGTGGGGAAATGACCAACCCGGCCCTGGGCAGTGATAGCTTCGACGGGTCGGGCGATGCGTCCGCCAGAGTCGCTTTCTCGGCCCGGGGGCGGCTTACAGAAGATGACTTTTTGCTCGTCCGCGAGGTGCTCACAGAGAAGCGCTCCAGCACCGCGTTGCAGGATGTTCTGATCAGCCTGCTGCCATTTCTGCTGATCATCGGCTTGCTCTATTTTCTTTTTGTCCGCCAGTTGAAAAACGCGGGTAAGGGCGCGATGAACTTCGGCAAGAGCAAGGCCAAGATGCTGACCCGGGAGAAGGGTTCGATTTCGTTTAAGGACGTCGCCGGTTGCGATGAGGCAAAAGAGGAAGTCTCCGAAGTGGTCGATTTCCTGCGGGACCCGAAGAAATTCCAAAAAATTGGGGGTCGTATCCCGAAGGGAGTCCTCATGGTCGGCCCTCCGGGCACGGGTAAGACGCTGCTGGCTAAGGCGGTGGCGGGCGAGGCGGATGTGCCCTTCTTTTCGATCAGCGGCTCAGACTTCGTGGAAATGTTTGTCGGGGTCGGTGCGGCGCGGGTGCGCGATATGTTTGAGCAGGGCCGGAAGAGCGCGCCGTGTATTGTTTTTATCGATGAAATCGATGCGGTGGGCCGCCAGCGTGGGGCCGGATTGGGCGGGGGTAATGACGAGCGCGAGCAGACACTGAACTCGCTGCTGGTTGAGATGGACGGCTTTGACGGGCACGAGGGCGTGATCATCATCGCGGCGACAAATCGGCCGGATGTCTTGGACAGCGCCTTGCTGCGTCCGGGTCGATTTGACCGGCAAGTGACGATCGACCTGCCCGATTTAAATGGGCGGCACGACATCCTCAAGGTCCACGCCAAGAAGGTGGCACTTTCTGAGGATGTTAAACTCGAACACGTGGCTCGCAATACGCCCGGGTTTTCGGGTGCCGATTTGGCCAATCTATTGAATGAAGGCGCCCTGATTGCCGCTCGCTACAATAAAAAAGTGGTCGAGATGGAGGATATCAACGAGGCCCGTGATAAAATTTCCTTTGGTCGTGAGCGGCGCAGGCTGATGGACGACGAAGACCGCAAGATCACCGCCTACCATGAGGCGGGGCACGCGCTCGTGCAAGCCATTGTGGATGATGGGCATCTACCGGTCCACAAGGTCACGATCATTCCGCGGGGGCAGAGCTTGGGCTCGACCATGTTCATGCCCAAAAAGGATGTTTTGAATCACTCGAAGCGGCGCCTGCTCAACCAGATCTGCTGCGGCATGGGTGGCCGTGCGGCGGAGGAGATCGTGATGGGCGACATCACGAGCGGTGCCTCCGGTGACATCCGGATGGTCACGAAGACGGCCCGGCACATGGTCTGCGACTGGGGCATGACGGAGCTGGGTCCCGTGGCCTACGGTGACAATAAGGATCACGTTTTTCTTGGGCAGGAGGTGGCGCGCAACCAAAACTACAGCGAGGAGACGGCTCAAAAGATCGATCACGTGATCCACGAAATCGTCGACAAGCAGTATGCACGGGCACTGGATATTTTGAAGGAGCACCGCAAGGCGCTCGATATTTGCGCGGAGGCATTACTGGAGCACGAGACGATCGACGGCAAGCATGTACACGAGATCATTGAGTTTGGGGAAATCCGCTCGCCGATCGTTAAGCGCGAGATCATCGAGCCCGAGCCCGAAGAGGAAGAACCGGCTGAAGCGGCGAAGAAGAAAGCTAAGAAAGACGATGAAAAAGAGGGCCTGTCCGGCGAAGAAGCGCCCGCCGGAGCACCGGCTTGACCGATTGCGCGTCGGCCGGAAACACGGCTTGGGATGAATACTGAATTTACCTACACCTTGGAGGATCTCAAAGCGGCGCGGTTCGAGGGAACGGCGCTGGCCGTGGTGGGGCACCCGATCGCGCATTCAGTGAGTCCGGCTATGCATAATGCAGCCATCGTGAAACTACGGGAGCGGGACTCTCGCTTCACAGACTGGGCCTACTACCGGTTCGACATCGCGCCTGAAGACCTCGCTAAAGCGATTCCGCTCTTTTACAAAAACAACTTTCTTGGCCTCAATCTCACCATCCCGCACAAGGTCGAGGCTATGAATCTGATCCATGGGGTCTCTCCCGATGCGGAGCGGATGGGAGCGGCCAATACACTCGTGTGGGGGGAGCATGGTTACGATGGATTCAATACCGATGGCTACGGCCTAAAGACGGCACTAAAGCTCGATCTCGGAGTCGACCTCAAGGGGGCCACAGTCCTCTTGCTTGGGTCGGGCGGGGCGGCCCGCGCGGCAGCGGTGCAGTGCATGCTGGATGGCTGTGCCAAGCTCTACATCGGGAATCGCAGCGTTGAGCGGCTCAGCCAGGTGATGGAGGCGGTCGGAAGCATGCGCGGTGGGGAGCGGGTGAATCCCTTTCCGCTTAGTGCGCCTCCGCAGGATTTGGCCAGTGAGGGTGTGTTGATCAACGCCACCTCCCTCGGGCTGAAAGCGGAGGACCCCGCTCCCTTCGATGTGGCGCAGCTGCCCCCTGGATGGGCCGTATACGATATGATTTATAATCCGGCCGCCACTGGGCTGATTAAAGCCGCCTCATCGAGGGGGCTGCGCGCGGCCAATGGGCTCTCTATGCTGGTCCACCAGGGAGCGCGCTCTTTGGAAATATGGTCACACGCCGATGTGGACGCCCACAGCATGCAGCGGGCAGCCTGCCACGCCCTTAATTTACCACCCCGTGTAAAGATCTGAATCATGGCCTACCAAGCAAGCAAGCAGCGTTACGAAACTATGGAGTATGCACGCTCGGGTGCGAGTGGGCTCAAGTTGCCAAAACTATCGCTGGGTCTCTGGCATAATTTCGGGGCCGTCGACGATTTCTCCGAGGCCCGGGACATGCTCTGCACGGCATTCGACGGGGGTATCAACCATTTCGATCTGGCCAACAACTACGGTCCGCCTCCCGGTTCCGCCGAAAGCAATTTCGGCAAGGTATTGGCCAAGGATCTCGGGCCATACCGGGACGAGCTGATCATTGCAACGAAAGCAGGCCATCATATGTGGCCGGGTCCCTACGGGGAGTGGGGCTCGCGTAAATATATGCTGGCCAGCCTGGATCAAAGTCTGGACCGCATGGGCCTCGACTATGTCGATATTTTCTACAGCCACCGCTACGACCCGGATGCGCCGCTGGAGGAAACCATGGGTGCCCTCGATACGGCGGTTCGCTCCGGAAGGGCCCTGTATGCCGGGATTTCAATGTATGGCCCTGAGCAAACGATAGAAGCGGCGCGAATTCTGAGGCGCTTGGGGACCCCCTGCCTGATCCATCAACCCAGTTATAGCCTATTCAATCGAAGCATCGAAGCGGGGCTGCTTGATGTGCTGCGGGAAGAAAAAATGGGGTCGATTGTCTTCAGCCCCCTGGCTCAGGGGCAATTAACCGACAAGTATCTGCACACTGTGCCTTCCGCCTCAAGGGCAGCCAGAGAGAGCGGTTTCCTTGGTCGCGATACGGTAAGGGAAAATCTTCCGAGGGTGCTCGCTCTCAATGAAATCGCGCAGGCGCGTGGGCAGAGCCTCGCCCAAATGGCATTGGCCTGGGTCCTGAGCGATTCCGTAGTGACCTCTGCTTTGATCGGAGCAAGTTCCTGCCAGCAGATTATCGAAAATCTCGCCGCGCTCGATGCGTCCCCGTTTTCAGCAGAGGAGCTCGAAGCGATCGACCGTGCCTGCGAGTTGTAGTTGGACGCGCGAGTTGTAGTTGGACGCGCGAGTTGTAGTTGGACGCGCGAGTTGTAGTTGGACGCGCGAGTTTTCTCCACCTATTCAATATTCTGCACCTGCTCGCGGATGCGTTCGAGAAGGTTTTTGGCCTCGATGACGTGGCGGGTAATTTCGATGTCGTTGGACTTGCTGCCGGTCGTATTGAACTCCCGGTGAATTTCCTGGCAGAGAAAATCCATCTTTCGTCCGGTGGCTTCATGGGCATCCAAAAAACCGAGAAATTGATCAAAGTGGCTGGCCAGGCGGGTTACCTCCTCGCTGATGTCAGAACGATCGGCGAAAAATGCGATTTCCTTGAGCACCCGCTCATCGCTGGGGTCGAGTTCGAGGTCCAACTGCTTGAGCCGGTTGAGCAGGGCGTCGCGGTAGTGCGCCGTGCTCCCCTGTGCGCTTTGCTCGATTTGCCGGCGCAGTTGATCGAGTTGTTCGATGCGGGCTTTCAGGTCCTTAGCCAGTGCCTCGCCCTCGCGTAGGCGCATGGAGTCGATATCCGCCAAGGCCGCCTGGAGGGCCTCCTGCAGCGGAGCTTCCAGGGCTTTCCAGTCCGGCAGTCCGGAGCTGTCTTTGAGGGAACGCGCCAGTTCGAGGAGGAATCGGCTATCCGGCTGAAAGTCGAGGCCCTGCTGCGTAGCGAAGTCCCGCAGCTCCCCGATGCTCGCCGCCATGGCCGCTGTGTTCAGGCGCAGGGCATCGCTTTCGCCCCGGACGGATTCCACCTTGATCTGGAGGCTGACACGCCCCCTCTGGAACGCGCCGCCGATCCATTCCGTCAAAGGTGCCTCGTAGCCACTCCACTCGCGGGGCGCGCTGATCTGGAGATCAAGCGTCTTGCGATTGACGGAGTGAATCTCGACGAGTATCCGAAGCCCCATTCCGGTGCCCTCGGCGGCACCGCGGCCAAAACCTGTCATGCTTCGCATCATCGAAAATTAGAGCTTGCTGGTTGGGATCAGTCGTTTCCGAGGGGTTCCTGGCAGTCCTTGTCGTTCCTCTTGGCAATCCTCTGGCTCCTCTGGCACTTTAGGCTCCTCTGGCTCCTCTGGCACTTTAGGCTTCCTCGAACCGGCGTTCAAACAAATCGCTGAGTTCCCCCAGCATGCGCTCGCCGTCCGTCGCGGCGCCTTCCGCTCGAAAAATGAGCCTCGAGCCTTTTCCCGCGGCCAGCATCATGAGGCCCATGATGCTCTTCCCGTTCACCTGCTCGCCATCTTTCTCAACCCAAACTTCGCCACTGTAGGTGTTGGCGATGCGGACGATCATGGCTGCGGGACGGGCGTGGATGCCCATCTTGTTTTGCACAACAAGCTCTTTTTGAAGCGTTTCGTTGCGGTCGCTGGTTTCTGGTGTGCTCATGTGTAGTGCGGCTAACAAAGTGTGACGACCCGATAAAGCAAGATATAATCCAATTCCTGTGCAAACCGCGTAATCGTCAGCAGCGTGTAGTAAGTCCTGCTCCAAAATCCCCGTCAAGGGTTAAGAAAATGTGGGATTTGCGCCGTGCAGATGTGCTTGCAGAGTCGGCCGGGGCCAATTCAATACACCACGATGGATCCCTCCCAAATAAACGCCTATTTTGACGCACCCCCTGTAGTGGCCCATTATGCGCGGGCCGCGCAGGATCTCGGGCTCTGGCGCTCGGAGGAAAAGGTCTTCACCCGCTTGTTTCAGCCGGATCAGTCGATCCTTGAGCTGGGCTGTGGTGCCGGGCGTATTGCGATCGGCCTGCATGAGCTCGGTTACGCGAATGTCCTCGCCAGCGATTTTTCGAAGGAAATGATCGCCCAGGCACGTCATTTGGCCAAAATGCTGGAGTATTCGATTCCCTTTCGGGTTTGTGATGCCACGGCGCTGGAGTTTGAGGCCGCGGTCTTTGACGGGGCTATTTTCGGGTTCAACGGGCTCATGCAGATACCGAAGCGTGCAAACCGCGAGCGGGCGCTGCGCGAAGTGTATCGTGTGCTCCGCCCGGGAGCTTGGTTCTGCTTCACTACGCACGACCGCGAGCGTTCGCCGCACCAGGCATTCTGGTTGGCGGAGCAACAGCGCTGGGATGCCGGCAGGCAGAGCGCGGAGCTGGAGGTTTTTGGCGATCGGGCGGAGACCACGGAGGATGGCGTGCATTTCATGCATGTGCCGACGGTGGCCGAGTTGACCGCGCTGCTCGAAGCGGTCGGCTTTCGCTTGGAAGTGACGGTGATGCGCAGCGAACTGGCGGATGAACCGGCGGAGGTGGTGGCCTTTGCGGACGATTGCCGCTTTTGGGTGGTGCAGAAGCCGGACTAAATCAGGCCTGCGTCCTGAAAGCTGTAGAAGCCGAGGCCCTGCGGGTCCCGCTGGCGCTCGCCGACGATCACGTGGTCGGTCAGCTCAATACCGACAATTTTAGCGGACTCCCTCAACTGGCGGGTCACTTGGATATCTGCCCGGCTCGGGGCCGGATCGCCACTCGGGTGGTTGTGCACGGCGATGATGGCGGTGGCGTTGACTTTGATGGCCTCGCGAAAGATCTCTCTGGGGTGAGCGAGGCAGTTCGTGGCCGTGCCCTTCGTCACTTCGACGCGCTTGATCAGGCGGTTCTTACGGTCGAGGCAGAGGACCCAGAAAGACTCCACCTCCGCCCCCGCGATGATCGGGCGAAAGTGGCGCGCCACCATCTCGGCACTCTCGTAAACCATCTCCTGCCCCACCTCATCTTCCAAAATACGCTTGGCCACGTGCATCAGCGCGATGAGCTGGAGTGCTTTCACTTTGCCGATCCCCCGTATCCGCCGGAAATCTTCGGCGGACCAGCGCAGGAGATTTCGCAGGCTGCCCGCCTCCTGCAGCATTTCCCGGCACATCGTGACCACATCGATACCAGGCGTGCCGCTGCGCAGGATCATGGCCAGAAGCTCCGTGTCACTGAGCGACTCGACGCCCAGTTTTTCCAGCCGCTCCTGCGGGCGTTCACTGGCGAGCATGTCCTGGATGCGGCGGTGGGTGGGATAGGGAGCAATCATCGTATAGTGAACGCTAGAGCACTTTATACTTTTGGCAACCCAATATTTGCAGTGGAATTCAGCCTGAATTCGTGCACCTTCCTCGGCGTGCGATTTAAACCTGAAAAACCAAGCCTCTTCGGCGAGACCCTCGAAAGCCTGACGGCGCGTCTCGAAGCCGACGGGTTTAAACGCTTCCGGGCGAAGCAGCTCATGGACTGGATTTACAAGAAGCGGGTCGATTCCTGGGATGCCATGACAAACCTGCCGAAGGATTTGCGGGGCTGGTTGGATGCGACTTATATTCTGTATCCCACCGTGCCGGTCATCGATAAGCGCTCGAATGATGTTACGCAGAAACTGCTCCTTGAGCTGGAGGATAAGTCACTCATTGAGACCGTGCTGATCCGGGCGCCCCAGAAAGGGGTGGGGCAGGAGGATTCGCGCAAAACCGTCTGCGTTTCCATTCAGGTGGGCTGCGCCTACGGGTGCAAGTTTTGTGCTTCGGGGCTGGCTGGATTCCGGCGCAATTTGATGGTGGCGGAGGTGGTCTCCCAGCTCATGCACATCTGCCGCCGTGAGGATGCGGCAGAACGTCAAACATTGAACGCTGAACATCGAACGCTGAAAGAAGGAGGGCAAACACTGGCGCCTGGAGGCAGGCAATTGAAGGAAGCGCAGGAGCGACCGGTGTTCGATAATATTGTCTTCATGGGCATGGGGGAGCCGCTGGCGAACTACGATACACTCGTGCGCACAGTCCGTATCCTGAATGCAGCGTGGGGGCTTAACTTCGGGGCGCGGCGGATCACGGTATCGACCTCCGGGCTGGCGCCGCAGATTTTGCAGTTGGCCGAGGAGGGCGTGGCCGTGCGTCTTGCCATCTCGCTGCATGGAGCCACAAACGAGGTGCGCGACCAGATCATGCCGATCAATAAACGGTACCCCCTCGAGACCTTGATCCCGGCGGCAAAGGCCTTTCAGCAGAGGCACGGGCGCATGCTCACGCTCGAGTTTATCCTGATCGAAGGCGTTAACGACAGCCTGGATCAGGCCCGCGAATTGACGAAGATCGCCCGGGAATTACATGCGCACGTTAATTGCATTCCCTACAACACGGTCGAGGGCCTCCCCTGGAAGCGACCCAGCGTGCGACGGCAGGATGCCTTTGTCGATGTTCTGCGCAAGGCCAACGTCTCCTGCACAATCCGGCGGGAAAAGGGCCACGATATCGAAGCCGCCTGTGGCCAGCTCCGCCTCAGGACCGAGAAAGAACTCGCCGCCGCCTCCTAGGGACCGACTGCTTTTGGCTCACTACATGAAGTAGCGCACGTAGGAGTTTTCGCGCAGATCACGCAGCCATTTTTCCTGCGATTCGCGGGCGATTTCCCCAACCAGCACGTTCTCGATAATATCGCGGACTTGTGTGATCGGCTGAATCATCTCCTCACGCTTATCCTCGGCGTAGAGAATGAAAATCGTGCCGCCGAGTTCAACCGGCTCACTGTAGTCACCCGGCTCCAGCGAGAAGGCGATGTCGCTCAGCTCTTTGCGGATGTCTTTGCGCTCGATCCAGCCCCAGTCACCGCCGCGTCGGCTCATTTTATCCTGACTGTATTTGCGTGCCACGTCGCCAAAATTAGCCCCGCTCTGCAGCTCGCGGATGACTTGGTTTGCAGTCTGGCGCAAGGTCACCAGGCCCTCGTCGGCCATCGGCGAAAGGATGATCTGCCGCAGGTGCAGCGCTTCGCCCTGATAAAAGCGCAGCTTGTTTTTTACGTAGAAGTCCTCAATCCGTTCCGGGCTGATTTCCGATTGGGAGCGGCGCATTTCCTGACGCATCACAGTCACAACGACACGCTTATAGACGTCCCGGCGAAAGTCCCGCGCGGTCTCGCCACGCGCCTTCAAATAGTCCAGAAAGCGGCGGCGGTCGTCGCCAAAGTCGCGGCTGATGACATCGTTATACTCCTGGTCAATGTAGGATTGCGGAATCATTATTCCCTTATCCTCTGCGGCTTTCACGATGATGATACGGTCGATCATGTTTTGCAGAACCTCCTTGCTCAACTCATCGATCCGCTGTGAAAATTCCTCTGCGCTACGGGACTCAGCGCGCAGGCGCGGGATGACGGGCTCGAGCTCCCGGCGCAGTTCCTGGACAGTGATGATTTGCCCCTCGGCGATGGCGGCAATCCCGTTGCCCAGCCGGAGTAGCTCCGGGTTTGCGCTGTCTTGCGCGAGAAGACTCGCAGGCAAAAAGAGGGCGGTGGCTAGAAATCGGCGGAGGCGTTGAAGATGCTTCATAAGAAATGCGGACACGAGGTCTTAAAGATAGTCTGCCGACCATAGAAGCATTGTCGAAGCGGTCAAGCGGTATTGATCTGGCCAAGCAGAAGCGGGTGCATAACAAATTTTTTCCAAAATTGCTTAGCAGAAATAGTTGTGCTTGCAGTATTGTCAAAATCGGCTGACAACCGAGAGCCGTTTCCAATAACGAGAATAGCATCGGCCCCCTTCTCAGATGGGAAAACATGCTCAGTGATTGTGCTAGGCGCAATTGGCATAGAGGCTTCAAGAAGAAATGCCTTTATAGTTGAGGGAAACAGGCACTTGGCGTTCTACGTGGAGCCCCATTTGCTTCAGCTCATAGGCAAGCGCCGCCTCGTACACAGATTCTAACAGGCCAGGCCCGAGCTCACGGTGAACTTCAATTGCAGCCTCGATCAACTTGGTTCCTATTGTATTTTCATCCATCCACTAAAACCTCTGCGCCTCTGCGCGAGACTGAATTCTCCAAATGTCTAGTTCCTAGCCATTTTTAATGCTCAAAATGAAGGCATTTATTCCTGTTGGAAAAAATTTGTTAGGCACCCAGCAGAAGCGGATGAACGAGATGGGCATCGAAGGCTTGCAGAAGAAGGGCTTCAAACCGCTTGGCACGGACAGTCGGCATGACTTCGGCTACAGCCCGAACCTGTTGCGCGAGCTGGGCCAACCCGACCGCTGCGACCAGGTCTGGGTGGCGGACACGACCTACTTGCGCAATAAGGGAGGCTGGAGCTGCTGATAGGAATTTGCTCCTGCGATCCTTGGCATAAAAACATTGGCATTCGGGTCAGTAACAAAAGTCCATTGAGCTGGTAGGCCAGTTGATTTGTTGGATCTGCTTGATGATGTCGGGGTGGATGATTGGAGTGAAATCCATTTGGAACCAGGCTACGACACCTATTGATAGATCCTGGTTGGGGTCGGTGGCGGGTCCTTCGAATGTCCCCACACAGGCTACGGGAGGTAAGAGTTGGCGGTCCGGGCGCTCGGGGTCAGTTTGTAGTTTGGGGGCGATGAGGCTTAGAGGGATGTCTTCAGGGATGGGGGATTGGTCTTTAAAACTTTGCTCGAGACGGTCTTTGGCGTCCTTCGCGAGTCCCTGGAACCCAGAGAATTCGTGAAATGCGCGTCGAAGAAGCATAATCTGAATGTCGTAGTTGTCTTGGGGACGTGGGAAGCCCTCGAGCCACCCTGCGTAGGATTCGGATTGTTTGATTGAGGTGAGGCGAAGGCTTGATCCGTCAATGAGTTCGATACTGTATCGGCTGGTAAAGTGCATTTTTGAAAAACAAAAGTGGAAGTTAGGAAGTGGGAAGAGTTCGCTCTTATGAAAGTGCTCAATTTGGGGGTGTTTTATCTCTGTCTTTCCCCGGTCGCGACCGGGAGAGGGCTGATAGGAATTTGCTTTTACGGCGGCGCCAGCAGCCAGCGGGGTGAGGGTTGAACACGGTTCGCCAAAGGCTACCCCGGTCAAGAGGGAGAGGGGGCATTCGACCGATGAGTTAGAAACTATGAAGGATTAAAGCAAGATGAATACGAGAGTCCTTATGGACAAAATGGGAAAGCTTAGATTTTGAGCTGGCAAGTGAGAAATGGCTCTGCAGCAGCAATTTTTTTTGCATAGGGTGATCGTCCGACATCGGGCGGATGACGATTTTATTTGGCTTTTATCGCCGCTTATTCAGTCCAGAAGATTGGCTCGCTATCTTGCGCCCAAGGGTTGGGGATCCTTTTGAGGGCTGAGACTTGAAACCTGCCTGTCCAGCATAGCTCGAAGAGCGCCGCTGGGAGACCGGAGTCGATTTGGACGCTGGTTCGGCTCGTTCGCATTTGTAGGGTGGTGCGGTGGGCATCCAGACGGTGGTGCGGACGTAGCGCTCGGTGGCCCGGGCACGACCTCGGCCAAAGAGCACTCGCGGTCCCTCGCGATGCGTTTTAGGTGCTGGTGCAGTTTGTCAGGTAGTTGAATTTGGGTGCGGATCATGCTGACAAACTTAAATCATTACATCATGCTGTCAATTAGAGTTGTTCAAGCCGCCCCTCCTCGCCTGTAGAGCGCTCTGGCGTTAGCGGTTGTGGAAAAACGACCCCTATCGCCGTCCCGAAAAAAACTATTTTTAAAACCGCTAAAAAATGGGGGGGCAAGATCGTGGAGCGTAGCCCCGGAGGTGAGCTGAGCAAACGGGAGTTGACTACCGCGTCCCGATAAAGCGCAGTCCGCCATAGCTCGAAGAGCGACGGCGGGGGTAAAAGGGCCAAAGTCTTAAGGGTGCCCCTTCGACCGGTTCGACCCCTTCGACCAGTTCGACCAGTTCGACAAGCTCACGGGAGCCAAGCTCAAGCTAAGCGCGCCCTTTGCGGCGCACGGCTGCAATCGTCAGTCCAAGGCAACCTAAGATCGCAGCGTATGCCGACGGTTCAGGAATGGGCGCCACACCGATGCTCAGCCCACCGTCGGTCGCAGCGTAGACGGTGCCGCTGTCGGCATACACCCCGGACACGATGTTGTTGCCGAGGCCGTCGGCGGTGGTCAGGTTGGTGAACGATGCACCGCCATCGGTGGAAATCGACAGACCGTCGAAGGTGGCCGCGTAGATGGTTGACCCGCTGGCATAGGTACCCAGGACTTCGTCGCTGCCCAGGCCGTTGGCAGTGGTCCTATTGGTGAACGTCGCTCCACCATCGGTGGACAGGCTCAAGCCGCCATCGGAAAAGAAGCCATCGCCTTCGGTGGCCGCAAAGACGGTCGACCCGCTCGCGTACACCCCGCGGACAGTGTCACCGCCCAAGCCATCGGCCGTGGTCTTCGTGGTGAACGACGTACCGCCATCGGTGGAGATACTCAATCCACCGCTGGTGGCCGCGTACACAGTTGACCCGCTCGCGTACACCGCACGAAGGGTGTTGCTACCCAGACCGGCGGCAATGGTCCGGTTGGTGAACGACGCACCGCCATCGGTGGCGATACCGAGTCCGCCGATGGTCGCCGCGTATACCGTCGACCCGCTCGCATACACCCCGAGAACGGCGTTGCTGCCCAGGCCGTTGGCAGTGGTTCTATTGGTGAACGACGCACCACCATCGGTGGAGATACCCAGACCACCGACGGTCGCCGCGTACACCGTCGACCCGCTCGCGTACACCCCGTACACAAGGTTGCTGCCCAGGCCATCGTCAAAGGTGCGGTTGGTGAACGACGCACCACCATCGGTGGAAATGCCCAGACCACCGCCGGTGGCCGCGTACACCGTCGACCCGCTCGCATACACCCCATACACAACGTTGCTGCCGAGGCCGTTCACGGTGGTGGCGTTGGTGAACGTGATCAGCGAGCCGTGGGCGACCGGGGCCACGGAGGCCGCGGCAGCCGAGGCGCCGAAGACAACGAGGAAACGGGCGCTGCGGCTCAGGTTTGGTAGGCCAGCCGTGAAGAGGGTGTGACGAATGAAATGCATAGCGCTATTATGAATTTAGAACGGTGGGAGCGTTATTCAGTAGTGACTAGTGGGGCAAGTCTGAAATGGTAATTTTGAAAGTCATCCAGGCGCATTTCATCTGAGAAATTTAAAGGAGACATTTTAAAGGACACCCACATTCAGAGACAATACAGTTACTGAGTTTACGGAAGGACACCTGCTTTGTATAACAGTTACCAACTACGATATCCCTCGGAGGCGGTAGCACCACACAGCTTGATGAATTCGCCGGACGCAACGCCGGTGGTGCTTGGGATTCCACGAACGGAACTGCCTAGGACTCGTTTTGTATTACTACGGAAACAAGTTCACCAGTTCGGGTGTTTCGGGCCCAACACTCACAGTCTCAACCGTCCCAGAGCCTTCCGCCTTCGTGCTGCTGGCAGGCATGTTGACACTGGGCTTTGTCAGCCTGCGTCGCCGGCGCTAATGCCGACAAAAACGGTTTTTGATCTTATTCTTAAATGCCCCGGCAAACGCCCGGGCTTTTTTTCTGTTACCGCTCGCAGCACCGTGTCGCAATCGGATGAATTAGCGCGTGCTTGTTTTGTAGCGACGCGACGCCAGTCGTGTCGACGTAGATGCTGCGGAAATGCCTGCCGGGGGCTTATTTGTGTATAAACGCTAGACCAGGGCCAACCCAGCTACCTCCACGCTTTACAGCTGACGCACCTGAAAGTTTTTATACTGATCCGAGCTCCTGGTCCTATGGCAGGGTCAATTGGACTGATACCATAAATAGCCTTTATGGCTTGAATGGGTTGATGACCCGGATGGCCCCGAACGCTTGTCCGGCGTTCAAGTCTTCCGAGAAAAGCTGGCGGCAAGCCGCGCTTTCGGCGGCTGCCAATATGGAAGCATCCCAGAATGAAAGTTGAAAAAGCATTTTTATTTCGACGGCACGTCGCACCATCGGAGGATCCGGGCGGATGATCGTAAGGGTTTCTAGTAGGGCCAATTGTCGCAAAACAATCCCGGCTTCTTGATTTAGCTTATTCAGGGCCGTAGTGGCATATTCCTGCATCACTTGAATGGAAATTACGCCGGTTCCTTCCCGAATCTCCCGTCGAATCACATCGAGGGCTTGCGCTTGCTTCTTGGTATCCCGCTTGTCGTTTGCGTAAACAACCAGGTTGGTGTCGATAAAGTTCATCTCGGCGGACTCAACGGCGATGGGCCTCTTCGCGGTCGAAGCTGAAGTCAGGAGTGGAACGACCGCCATGCTCCAGGGCATTACGAGAAAATTCATTCAAAACGGACTCCTTGTTTTCGACTCGCGTCACCGATTCCATGTAACGGCGCAAAAGTTCGTTGAGAGAGGTGTCTTGGCGGCGAGCGAACTCGCGTGCTTTTTCAATGGTTTTCTGGTCGCAAGAAAGCGTGATATTCATAATCGCACATAATGCACATACGTTTTTATGTGTCAAGTGGCTTCCTTCCGCAGGATACCCGCACGGAATGTGGCGGATTTTTCGACTTGTGCAGGCTCCGTAGGCAGTTGATAGACCAATGACCTGCGGCGCAGCCTGTAAAAAGAAGCGACTCAACAAAACCCCCAATCACGAGTCTGTAGACAACCCCGAACCATGTTACAAAAACAAGATAATTTTTTTAATCTTAGTCAGATACTGGTGACAAACCGGCACTACACCTTTGCTACCTTGTAGCCTTCGCTCTCTTTTAGCCCCAAACTAGAATCTGCTAAGACCTCAGCCCATCTCGGAAATTGCACTATTTTCTCCATGCCCCTAAAAAGTGAACATTATTTCACTAGGTCAACCGAAAAACCTCTGAGTTGTGTAATTGCCGGAAGAATCCTGCTTGCACAGTTAGCTATTTTAGCTACTACCGAAGAACAGTATTACTCCTCGACCCCCATAAATAAAGCCATCACCCAGCATCGCCTAGTCGTAAATGCACCAACGCTTCCAATTTTTGAAAAATCAGCAACCTGAGTTATCTCAAACTGAGTTGTGCACTTAAACACTGTTCGATAATCAAATGAAGGCAATCTCACTCCTTTTCCTGTCGCTCATCATTTCAGGCTGCTGGTATGAGGACGAGGCCACGGTGCCCTCAACGAGATCTTTCATAAAGCAATACATCCCTGACGGAGCAAAAAGAATAGAGCACAAAGATACTCATCGAGGATTCCATGGAGACGGTGAACTCTGGGTAGTCTATGAATTACGAGAAAAGCAACAGGAAGAATTTGAGGGTATCATCTTCGAATCCAATGTTTGGAAGCCGCTTCCCCTTCCAGATGAAGTAGTGAGACATGTTCGCCATGGTGATTGGATAGATGCAGCCGATGGCTCATACTTGTTCCATGATTTTCAGCCCGACTGGTATCCTCCTCATAGTTCTTACAGTGGACCGTGGTATGAACGGGGTTCATTCAATTTCTGTGTATTCTTGTATGATCGAAGAGAAAGCAAAATTTATGTCTACAACATTGACACCTAAGCCAGGACGATCGAACCAGTCGCTGGTATCAATTCCGTTACGCGCTCCGCGCTTCACTCCATGATACAGCTTCACGATATCGGAAAGAAATTTGTTTTTACAACCGCTTGCGCTAGTTGCACATCACTCAAAGACGATGGAAAACTTTATAGAACGGCACAGTGCTTTCAAGATGAAGCTTGCGAACGGCAACCGTATATTTTGAAGAAGAGCTTCACAAGGCTCTGAAAATAAAGTCGGCTGAGATATCCTCTCCAGTCTCAGATTTAGTGAATGACGCTGTCAGGTCTGCCCTACTTGAGGACGCTGAAGATCTTGAGGCATTCAAAGAAAGAGAGAATGAGCCTGTGATTGATTTTGAAGCCTTTGTTACATCACTCAAAGACGATGGAAAACTATAGAATCGTTATCAAGAAGTCTGCGGCGAAGGAAATCGAAAAGATTCAAAAGAAAGATAGAATTCGGATCGTTGAGAAAATCAGAAGCCTTTCGAGCGATCCGCACCAAGTCGGAAGTAAAAAACTCTCCGGGCAGGAAAAATACAGAATCCGACAGGGGAGTTATCGAATCTTATATCAAATCATTAATGATGAGTTGATCATCAACGTCGTAAAAGTTGGGCACCGTCGCGACGTCTACAAAAACTAGTGTGAACCAGTCGACGCAGACAACCCAGGTAACCCGCCCCTAAACTCTAAAAATCAACTGGACGACTGAGCCCTCAGGCTGGTTGTCTGGTCTCATCGATATGGGAAAGAAAATGGTTTTTACAACCGCTTGCGCTAGGCGGGGAGGAAGGGAGAAGGAAATGTTGCCCCTTGATGAATCACCTCCCCATCCTCGCCCGCAGGGCTCTCTAGCGCAGCGGTTGTAAAAAAATGGAATGAAGGGAAGAGAAAGCACTTGCCGAGATTGGCCTCGTCGGGCATTCTGAAATCCATATCAAGCCGGAGCTGGACAACCCCATTCACGCCGCCGGAAATCCGAGAATCACCAGTAATCCTAAACCCTCAGGCTGGGGTGATGTCCTCACCGTTAGCGAAAAGAGAAAAGATTGCAGTTCTTCTAAGTTTCCCTAGATTTGGATTCATGAGTATCGCTGAAATAAAAGAAATGTCTCATAATGAACGTCTTATGACTATGGAGGCACTCTGGGATGCATTATGCCACGAGGACAGAGAGCCCATGTCGCCCGATTGGCACGAAGGTGTTTTGAAGGACCGATCTTCAAAAATCGCTTCTGGACAAGCAACCTTTCTATCCCTTGATGAGTCGAAAGAACGCATCGAAGGATGAGTCGATTTGATGTGACGATGCTTGACGATTCCTGAAAATACTCCGTTGAACCAGCTCGTTCGCAGGTTCAAAGCTCTGTCGTCCAGCGACAATTTTTTCAAAATGGTCGGGCCGACAGGATTTGAACCTGCGACCCCTTCACCCCCAGCGAAGTGCGCTACCAGACTGCGCTACGGCCCGAACCTGAAATTTGATGATAAGGGCTGCGGAAACGACCCGGGTCAAGCCTATATCTTTTTTTGGCGATTCTTTCCGCCAGGTGCGATCAGCGGCGGGAGGCGAGGAGGTAGAGTAACCAGCCGAGGCTGCTGACGAATGCCGCGACATAGGTGAAGGCGGCGGCATCGAGTGTCTTGGTGACGCCTTCCATTTCGTCGCTTTCCACGATGCCAAGGCCGACGAGCTGCGCCTTGGCGCGCTTACTGGCGTCGAACTCGACGGGCAGGGTGACGAGTTGGAACACGGTCAGCACCAGGTAGACCAGGATCCCCAGATTGAGCAGGACGGGGCCGAAGCCGCCGAAAAAGAAACCACCAAACATGACAATAGGCAGGAGCTGCGAGGCGAAGCCGGTGATGGGAACGAGTGCCATGCGCAGGTTGAGCGGTGCGTATTGCTGCTTGTGCTGGATGGCATGGCCGGCCTCGTGGGCAGCGACTCCGAGGGCCGCGAGACTGGATCCGCGGTAGTTATCGCGGCTGAGTGCCAGGCGCTTATGGGTGGGATCGTAGTGATCAGTCAGTGTGCCGTGGCACTCGACGATCTCGACATCGTCAATCCCGGCGCTTCGCATGACGGCCTCGGCCGCCTCGCGCCCGGTGATCCGGCCCCGGGAGGCGACCTGTACGTAACGATTGTAGGCGCCCTTGACCTTCATCTGCGCCCAGAGGCCGACGAGCAGGGGAACAATAATCAGGAGGATGAATGGTGTAAGTGTCATAAGTCAGGTAGGAAGCTGTTTAGATCACTGCAGGCAACATCGGTTCCAAAAAATAGTCAATTGCCAACAGCACGATTCAAGGGTTGAAATTTGCAGGAATCTTTTGAGGAATAAAAAAGAGTCCAGGAGGTCATACAGACCGACTGGAGAAACCAAACTAAGACAACCGAATACACATCATGAAAAAATGCCTACTCACTCTGTGCCTGACTCTTTTGAGTCTAAATCTTGTCTCCGCTGCGGGGGACGCCTGGATGACTGATTTTGAGGCGGCGAGAGAAAAGGCGTTGGCCGAGCAAAAACCAATCTTGGTTGATTTTACGGGGTCGGACTGGTGCGGCTGGTGCATCAAACTCGATGAAGAGGTTTTCAGCCAAAGCGCCTTTCAGCAGTATGCGGCTGCAGAACTGGTTCTGGTGGAAATTGATTTTCCAAGGAACAAAACGCAGTCGGACGAATTAAAAGCGCAAAACCGGGCTTTGGCCGAAAAATACGGCGTTCGTGGCTTTCCGACGATTCTGCTTCTGTCGCCCGAGGGCGCATTAATCGAAAAAACCGGGTACCGGCGGGGGGGCGCTGCCGGCTACATTGAACACCTTCAGGGCATCTTGGCGTCTGCGGAGTAGCGGAGACCCGAAAAAATAGGGCCCGTGGTGGGCCAATGATGGGCCGATGGTAGGCCGATGGTAGGCCGATGGTGGGCCAATGATGGGCCGTGGTGGGCCAATGGTGGCCAGACCCAGAATCGAACTGGGGACACAAGGATTTTCAGTCCTCTGCTCTACCGACTGAGCTATCTGGCCGCAAATGAAAGAGGCGGATTAAGATAAGCGGGGCTACAGGCGTCAACTGAGTTTTTTAGTTTTTTTCAGGAAATTCAAACAAGTGTTTGTCTTCTGCGCAGGAGCCCGCATAAGTCACCGGGATGGGATTAACCGCCATACCGCAACTCATGCAAAAAAAGATACTTTTCGCCGTCTCGCTCTTCGTCCTGATCGGTTCCATTGTGGCCTTCGTTGTGTTGACGAAGCTCGCGCAATTCGGCTCGGGGGATGCTTCGGCAGGAGGACCGCCTCCGGAGACGGTCTCGACCTTTGTCGTGGAGCGGCAGGTTTGGGAGCGTGGCATTGACGCGGTCGGCACGGTTGAGCCGATTCAGGGGGTGCTTCTGGAAAACGAGGTGGCGGGGGTTGTCGATTCAATCAACTTTGCCAATGGTGCTTCCGTCAAGGCGGGGGATGTTTTGGTGCAGCTCGACATACAGGTGGAACAGGCGCAGCTCCGCGCGGCCCGCGCGGACCTCAGTTTGGCCGAAGCGGAATTTGAGCGGAGCCAGCGTTTGCGCGAGGGCGGGAACCTTCCGCAGTCGCAACTGGACCGGGCCGTTGCCGATCTGGAGCGAGCCAAGGCGGAGGTGGAGAACATTGAGGCGATCATTGACCGCAAGACGATCCGTGCGCCGTTTGATGGCCGCGCGGGGATTCGCCGCATCAACCTGGGGCAATTTCTTTCCACCGGGGCGCCCATCGTATCGGTGCAGGCCTTTGATCGCGTCTATATTAATTTCAATCTCCCGCAGAGCAGTCTTGGCACAATCACGGAAGGGCTGACGATTGATGTTTCCAGCGATGGGTTTCCCGGGGAAATCATTACCGGGAAGGTCACGGCGATCAACCCCCTGGTGGATCCGGTGACGCGGTCTGTCGAAATTCAGGGAACGATTGAGAACACGGCGGATAAACTTCGCTCGGGTCTCTTCGTTCGCGTGCGCATTCGCATGCCGGAGGATGACAACGTCCTCGTTGTGCCGTCCACCGCGATTCTCTACGCGCCGTACGGCAACAGCGTCTACAAGGTGGTCGATGCGGAGGATGCGGACGGAGGTCAGGTGGTCAACCAGTCCTTTGTGCGGATTGGGCGGCGCCTTGGCGATTTCGTCGCCATCGAAAGCGGGCTTGAGGAGGGCGATGTCGTTGTTTCAGCGGGAGCCTTCAAACTTCGCAACAAGGCGCCTGTGCGAATTAATAACGACCTGGCACCTCAGCCGGAGAAAGCGCCCACACCACCCAATTCCTGACCTGAATCCACGCCGGCTGACCTAGGCCGGAACGGACGTTCCCATTACCTTTTAGAGGACATGCAAAGCGCATTCACAGACATCTTTATCAAACGTCCGGTGCTGGCTATCGTGATCAGCCTGATCATCGTCATCGCCGGCTTGCAGGCGATTTCGACGCTGACCATCCGGCAGTATCCGCGCAATGAAAACGCGAAAATCACCATCTCGACCGCCTACATCGGCGCCGATGCGGAACTGGTGCGGGGCTTCATTACCGTGCCCATAGAGCGGGCCATTGCCACGGCGGACGGGATTGACTATATCAGCTCGCAGAGTCAGCCCGGCCTCTCACAGATCGAGGTGCGCCTGCGGCTGAACTACGATTCGACCAAGGCCTTGGCGGAGGTCAGCTCCAAGGTGGACGAGGTGCGGGGCGATTTACCCCCGGAATCTGAGGTGCCGATCATTTCTGTGGAGTCGGCGGACAGCGAGCGCGCGTCCGCCTACCTTTCCTTCGCTTCGGATGTATTGGAGGCCAACGAGATCACGGACTATCTGGTGCGGGTCGTGCAACCGCGGCTGACTGCGGTCTTCGGCGTGCAGGAGGCGGAGATCTTGGGCGGGCGGACCTTTGCCATGCGCATCTGGCTCGATCCCGTCCGGATGGCTTCACTCGGCGTCAGTCCCACGCAGGTGCGGGAGGCACTGGCGGCCAATAACTTCCTGTCGGCGGTTGGCCGCACCAAGGGGAACCTGGTCACCGCCAATCTCTCGACCAATACGGACCTGAACTCAGTCGAAGACTTCGAGCAGCTCGTGGTCTACAACGAGGGGGATCGCGTCGTGCGAATCAAAGATATCGCAACGGTGGAACTCGGTGGTGAGAACTACGATTCGGAGGTGCGCTTTTCCGGGGAAAACGCCGTCTTCATGGGGATGTATGTCTTACCCAACGCGAACACGGTTGACGTGATTCGGGCGGTGCGCGAAGAGCTGGACCGCATCCGGGCGGAACTACCGGAGGGGCTCAGTGCCAACATCGGCTACGATTCGACGGTCTACATCGAGGCGTCAATTCAGGAAGTCACGAACACGCTCGTGCAGACGCTGATTATCGTGATGTTCGTCATCTTCTTGTTTCTGGGCCGGCTCCGGAGCATTCTTGTGCCCGTCATCGCCATCCCCATTTCCCTGATCGGCGCGGTTTTTGTTATGCAGTTGTTCGGCTTTACGATCAACCTGCTCACGCTGCTGGCGATTGTTCTGGCGGTCGGTGTGGTCGTGGACGATGCCATTATCGTGGTGGAGAACATTGAGCGCCACCTGCGGGAAGGGATGTCTTCAACGGAGGCGGCCCTCACCGGGGTGCGCGAGCTGATCGGGCCCATCATTGCCACCACGCTGACCTTGGTTGCGGTCTACATTCCGATTGCCTTTCAGGGTGGGTTAACGGGGTCGCTCTTCCGGGAGTTTGCCCTGACGCTTTCCGGGGCGCTTGTCGTATCGAGCATCGTCGCGCTCACGCTTAGCCCCATGCTGTCCTCCAAGGTGCTCAAGACGGGTCCGCCCACGGGCCTGGCCAAGCACATTAACAACGGCTTTGAGCGCCTGCGCGCAGTCTATCGCTCCGTCCTCGACCTCAGTCTGCAAACCCGCTGGGCGATCTATGCGGCCTGGGTGGTTTTGGCGATCCTCGTCGTACCAATGTTCGTGCTGTCGCCTCAGGAGCTGGCCCCGGAGGAGGACCAGGGCGTGATTTTCGGGATTGTCGATGCTCCGGCAAATTACGCCATCGAAGAGACTGCGCGCTACGCGGAGTCGGCCAACGATGCCTTTTTCAGTTTTCCGGAGACCAGTTACACCTTCCAGCTCAGTTTCCCGAATAGCGGATTTTCCGGAATGATCCTGAAGCCCTGGGCAGAGCGCGAGCGCACGACTGCCGAGCTGGTGCCCCTGGTCCAGGGAAAGCTGTCTCAAATCAGCGGGATCAGTGTCTTTCCGACCACCCCGGCGCCGCTTCCCGGCGGATCGAATTTCCCCGTCGAATTCGTCATCGGCTCGACCGCCGAGCCCGAGCGTATCCTCGAGTTTGTCAACCAGATCCGGGCCAAGGCCATCGAGAGCGGGCGCTTTGCCTTCCCGCCCATTATCGATACCAAGATCGACCAGCCTGAAACGGAATTTAAGATCGATCGCGACCTTACCGCCACACTCGGTCTGGATCTGCGCGATGTCGGCGCCGACCTGGGTGCACTGGTCGGGGGTAATTTTGTCAACCGCTTCAATATTGACGGGCGCAGTTATAAAGTGATCCCGCAGATTGAGCGGGTGGGGCGCCTCAACGCCGAGCAACTGGAGTCCATTTATGTGACCGGCCCGGAAAACGAGCTGATCCGCCTGAGCACCGTGGCCACGCTCGAAGAGACCGTCCAGCCGCGTTCGCTAAATCGCTTTCAACAATTCAACGCCGTCAAACTCAGCGGGGTCTTCATGGGGCCCCTCGATCAGGGCCTCAAGCTCCTGGAAGACGCCGCCGAGGAAGTGCTGCCCGACGGCTATCGGGTGGACTATGTGGGGGAATCCCGTCAGTTGCGGACGGAGGGCAATCAATTCCTCGCCGCTTTTGGCCTCGCCATCGTGCTCATCTTTTTGTTCCTGGCAGCTCAGTTCAATAGCTTTCGCGACCCCTTCATCATCCTGCTGGGCTCGGTTCCCCTGGCGCTTTTTGCCGCCCTCATTTTCACCTTCCTGCGCAAAATGAACCCCAATATGCCCTTCTGGACGGATGGTTGGACGACGACGCTGAACATCTATTCTCAAGTCGGTCTGGTCACCCTCGTTGGCTTGGTTGCGAAAAACGGGATCCTCATTGTCGAATTCGCCAACAACCGCCAGTTGGCCGGTCTTTCCAAGCTCGACGCCATCCGCGAGGCGGCCGAGACCCGCCTGCGGCCGGTTCTCATGACGAGTCTCTCAACCATCGCCGGCTACTTCCCCCTGATCCTTGTAACCGGCGCCGGGGCCGGGGCCCGCACGTCAATCGGGCTCGTCCTGGTTGGCGGTATGACCTTGGGCACCTTCTTTACCCTCATCTTCCTACCCAGCATTTATAGGCTCCTCGCCAAAGACCGGGGGCACGCGGAGAGTTGAACATTGAACGTTGAACGTTGAACATTGAACGTTGAAAGATGATGAGCCGGGAATGACCCGAACATTTGGAAAATCATGGCCAACACTGGGAACGGCTGCTTCAGCTGCCGAGTGGTTCTTCTCTATTTTTAAGGAATACGATGTAGCGACGGTCGGTTATGCCAGGATCGATGCTGCTCGCAAATCGAGAGTGCTCGAATCGAGGGGTAAACCCTCGCTACGGAAGACGCCTGAAGATCTTTCCTGAACCGACTTCGGCAAACAGCTTCTGTGAAAAATCGCGAAGAACCCATAGGAGGCATTTTTCCTTGTGTGCCATAAGCGCAACGTCGGCCAAATTTTTTTCCGAAAAAGTTTGAATCTGCGCAAACGTTCTAGTTTACAGTTTGATGTGGAAGGAGGAGTGGCTGAGTGGCCGTTCCGAGGAGTGAAGCGACGACAAGACCGGTCGCGGAGCGAACCGGACCAAGCGCAGCGTCGGCCACTTTTTTTACCGAAAAAGTTTGAATCTGCGCAAACCTTCTAGTTTATAGTCTAGTGCGGAAGGAGGAGTGGCTGAGTGGCCGAAAGCGCTTCTTTGCTAAAGAAGTGAACCTCAAAAGGGTTCCGCGGGTTCGAATCCCGCCTCCTCCGCCATTCGACGCGCTACGCTTGCTCATGGCAGGCCATTTTAAGACGCAGTCGCCAAAGGGGCGGCTAGGAGGCGGCGATGAAGAACCCGCCGCGGGTTTGACGTAGCGCAGCGAAGATGGCGCAGCAATCCCGCCTCCTCCGCCACTCTTTCAAAATTTCGAACCAACGATGCCGTTTTTTGTCGGAGACATCCACGGTGCTGGTTTGCAGTATCTTATGGGTTTTAAATTGCTTTGGGCAGCATCGCGGAGTTCGTGAAATACGCTACGCCTTTGAGCATTGAGTTTTCGATCCCTTTTTAATCGACATAAGCAACGATGCCGCCGGTCCATTATTATCGAAATTTTTCGATTCTTTCTTTTCTTGTCTGTTAGTGGCGCGGTTAGCTTGCTCCCAAACCTTTTTAGTCATTGGCACTTGCCGCGAGATAAAAAATCGGAAATAATTATAGTTTCTCCTGACAGAATATTAAAACAGATTAGATGCAAAGCGTTGAAGATAAGGTAATAAGCAGGATATATGGACGAGGTAGGGGTAGCGTCTGGACTCCAGCGGATTTTGGTGACTTGGGTGGTCGTGATGCAGTCGATGCCGCGCTGTCCCGTCATGCCAGGCAAGAGCGTATCCGCAGAATCGCTCGGGGGCTGTATCACTATCCGGAGAAGCATCCTCTCCTTGGGGAGGTGGCTCCTTCCATTGATAACATTGCCAAGGCGTTGGCCGGTCGCGACCATTCACGCCTCCTCCCTTCCGGTGCCTATGCCGCCAACCTGCTTCGCCTGTCCGATCAGATACCCGCTCGTGTTGTCTTTCTTACGGATGCCTGGAGCCGCAAGGTCAACGTAGGAGCGCTCACCATTGAATTGCGCCGTGTCGGCCCCAAGCGGGTCGCCGCCGCCGGTCGGACTTCCGGCCTGGTCATCGAAGCCCTTCGCTATCTGGGAAAAGATCATGTAAGCAGGAAACGGCTCGAACCGCTGCTGGAATTGCTCAGCGAGAATGACCAGCGGCAGTTGGCCGAGGACATCCGCCTGGCACCAGAATGGATGCAGGGTTACCTGAAATACATCGCTGGGGAAAAAGCTTGAAGAGGCCTGCGCTGAAATGCTTGAAGCGACCATCGTGCCAGCGCTAGAGACGGCTGCCTCCGAAGTGTTGGGCTCCCCGCCCGCTGCCGCGGGATGGTTTCAATTCGAGCTCGATGCTGCGACGCATTCACCTGTCATTCAATTTCGTTATCCGATCGAGCGGAGCGGGATGCTTTCGGGATATATCCCCCGGCAGGTGAAGTTGGAGTTCGGTTCATTGACAGACCAGAAGCCTGTCGGTAGCCATGAAATTGTCGCCATGATCGATAGCTTGGCTGAAGGCCGGTTCAGTGATGCCCGCACCACTGTGGTTGCACTCGAACTGGAGCGGACTTTTTGGGAAAAGGCCACCATATTGCACGCTGAATTTCACCGCCCCGGCGAGCGAAGCCGTGAGCGGTTCTCGCGTCACTATTCGGACTTTGCCGCGCTATGGAAGCACGATAAAGGTCCGGCAGCGGCCGCCCGCCTTGACCTCTTGGAAAAGGTTCGAGTGCACAAGTCGCGTTTTTTCGCGTCTGCCTGGGCACACTATCATACCGCCTCGCCCGGAACCTTCCGCTTGGTTCCACCCAAGCGGCAAATTCCGATGCTGCGGGCGGATTATCAGGCCATGCGCCAGATGTTTCTTTCAGAGCCGCGACCGTTTGATGACATTCTTATGATTTTAGATGAGGCTGAACGGAGCTTGAACGTATAGAAGGAGCTTGCGGAGGTGGCCGACATTCCGAAATATTCCGACTTCTATCCTCCGAGGGAGCAATTTAAGAGAACTCACGGCTGCTTCTCGGCGGTTCCTCTCGACTCCGTTGAACCGAAAAATTGAATGGGTGGAACGATTGGAACGATTACTGCAAGTCAGCGGAGCTGCACAGTGCGGGCGATTGTTCCAATTTTCGTGCAATATAGCAACGAATCGATCCGGTCGATGTCTGGTTGTGTCAATCAACACCGTTTTTCAACCCTCATAGACACTGCATCTACAGCCTCATCGGGAAATCTCGCACGCATGGAGAGTCATTCCAGAAATGTTCGCAATTCAATCCCTCCTTCTCCGCCATTTCAAGACGAAGTCGCCGAAAGGGCGGTAAGAGGGAGGAGAGTCGAACCCGAGCAGAGGGTTTGTGAAGCGCAGCGGAACGGACAGCCGAAGGCTGGTCTCGAAGAGATGAGGCGGAGCCTCACCAATCCCTCCCTCTCCGCCACTTTTTCAAAATTTCGAACCAACGAAACCGCCTCTGAGTTTTAACAAGAGATGGGCACCCCCCCGGGGGGGGGGAATTAACAATCCCTCAGTTCTTCAACGTGGAGGTGCCCTGCCAAGGTGGACGGAATCGACACACACTTCACACCAATTGCGAAAGTAAGGTTCGTGCTGGCACGACGACCGGGCGTGTATAATCGAAACAGTTGATAGTTTCGTAGTCTAGGTCGAGCACGACCTGGAAGGCGTGCTGTGCTCCGGTGGCTGTTTGAAAATAGGCGAGGTTGGGAGAGAGTTGTGTGTCAGCCTGTTTCACTTCGATGAGCAGCCAGGGTTCGGCGTTGCGCAAGACGAGGAAGTCCACTTCCCGTTTTTGCTTGTCTCGGATGTAGCATAGCTCAAAGGTGCCCTCTCCGGTATCCGTCCAGAATTCGACTGCTTTCAGCAGGTGGCAGGCGACGAATGTTTCCGCTTTGCTTCCCGGATCTTCCAGACCGCTCCAGTCGCGCACATACCATTTGGGTTCTTTGCGCAGAGCTTTATTGATGTTCTTGTAGTAGGGGCGCACCAAAAAGCCGAGGTATCCCGCGACGAGAATCTCGACCCATGCTTTGGCGGTTTGCGGTGAAACTTGAAGTTGCTTCGCCAGATTGGCATAGACGATCTGCTCGCCCGAGCGCTTCGCCAGAAGTGTGGCCAGCATTTCCAGAAGCTGAATTTCATTCACGCGACTGTAGTCCCTCAGGTCTTCGCGTATGAACTGCTGTGTGCGAAGATTGCGCCACCGCCGGGTGAAATTTGGATCGGATTGGATGAAAGGCTCGGGAAAGCCGCCATGCGTTAACAGTTTGTGCCAAATGGCGGTCTCCAGTTCCTGTGGCGGGGCAATGACGGCGGCTTTCCTTTCCGGGGCATGCAGCAACTCGGCGACAGAAAAGGGGTGCAGCCGATAGGGGAAATAGCGCCCCATCAAGCTATCGCCGCCGTGACGGAAGAAATCCAACTTGGCCGATCCGGTGACTAATATCTGGCAGCGATCCTCATAGGTATCGAAAAAACCCTTTAAGTAATCTTTCCATTTTCCGAATTTGTGGAGTTCGTCAAATACCACAATGGGTTTTTTTGAGCGTGGGCGGTCCAAATCGCATATTCGGGCAATCTCTTGCGGGCCAGCAAGTATCTGCTGCCGATGCTCCATGTTGTCCCAGTTGAAGTAATGGCGCCCCGGCTGGCGGCACAAGGTGGTTTTTCCAACTTGTCGAGGTCCGGTTAGAATGGCCATTTGACGATAACTCGACAGGTGTTTGTCGAGCATCGCTGTATAGATCCGAGCTTCTGTTAGCATGCGACTAAAATATGAATCATTATACTTTAGTCCAGACTAAAGTGCAATGTTATTCATTTTAGTCAGTTTTCGAGCGACTTTTCGTGGCCAATTCCTTGGCTCGTGTGCCAGCTGTCCGAAGTATCTTTCTCGACGCTGACCTTGTCCGAGTTCGGACTCCATCAGATGGGTTTTGGTGAGAAAGGAATCGGGGTGGTGGAAACCGTGATCCGCCTAGGAACCTCGGCTCATTGACCGACCAAAGGCCGACGGGTAACTCCGCATCGAGCAAGCCGATGCTGCGGCCCTTCGGGCACTTATATGGCTTTCTGCTTGATCTGCGCAAACCGCGACGGTGCTGAGCTTTTATCGTTTTGTTGTCAACAAAATCGCTATTTGATTGCCAGGATTCACCCATTGATTCTGCGGAAGAGGCATAAAGAATCATGAATGAAGTTTCATGATCGCATAAAGGTCGGTCTTTTTGGAATCGGTCTCGATACCTACTGGCCTCAGTTCGAAGTTCTGGATGGAAACCTACTTGGTTATTCAGAATAGTCTAAATAATTGTGCTTATAATCTATGGATTTGTGCGCCTTCAAAATGTTACCTGAATCCGTGAGATAATTGATTTTGGCCGCAGGCCAAATTATTTCTGGCTACGATGCGGTGTTTTGCGACAGCGGCTGCACCAATTACTCAACGCTTGGTGCAGTGGAAGAACTTCATCGGCAGAAAGCTTACTAAAATTACGTTACTTTTGATGTTAACCCGAGTTCCGCAGTTATTTAGGGCGTTTTGTTGATAATCAATGACTTGCATCCAAAATCACCGTTTTTTCTCCACTACATTTTGCACAAGTTTGGAGCCTTTGGGCAGGTGCAGTCCCAGGTGAGCGAGTAAAATGGCGACGTCTTCGTCGGGTTTGGCAACAGTGCGTAGTCGCAAGTTGATGGTGCGCTCGCCGCGTTTGACTGGCACGACAACGTCCATGGAGCGGATGGTGGCGACTGCCTCAACAAGTTTGGCCGCGCGGGTGCCGAGGCCTTTGCCGGCCATCCACATTTCCAGCGAGCGCCAAAGCGCGAGGCTGAGGAAGCAGATCAGTAGATGCGCTTCGACCCGTTCGGTTTTCTGATGGAAGACCGGGCGCAGCCCGATATCTGATTTGGCGCTGCGGAAGGCAGCTTCGGCCTGTGTGAGCTGGATATACCAGCGCCAGATTTTGGCCGGATCGGTCTCGGTGCAATTGGTGCGCAGTAGGTAAGCTCCCTTGGCAAGCAAGGGATGCCCTTGTTCGGGCAAGGGGCAGAACAGCCGCAGGCCGCAGGCGCGGTCCTCCCCGTCGCGGATAAGTTCGGCCTCGATCCACTTCGCTGCCGCGGGATACTTGCCCAGCCAGCGCCCGATGCGCCGTTCGACTTTACCCGCGTCGAGTTGAGCACGGCGGCGCAGGGCCCGATTGACCTTGAGAAGTTCATCGCTCAGCCGGTCCATCTGCCGTGCCAGCATGGCCCGCTCTTTGGCTGCCCGGGCATTGCTGCGGCACAGCACGAAGCGCTCGCTTCCATCTCCGTCGGGGTGCTCGACCAGTCGGGCCTCCACACCGTTCTGCACATCGATCCAGTTTTCGTTTTCCGTCAACTCCGCCTCAAAGGCGCGCAGTTGCGACTTCGGCGTGCCGACGATGTAACGGGCCTGACGCTCGCGCAGGAAGGCGATGTTCTTCTCGCTGACCATGCCGCGGTCCATCACCCAGATCCGCTCGGCCTGGCCAAACCGGTCTTCCATTTTGGCAACGATCTCCTCGACGGTGGTCACATCCGTGCGGTTACCAGCGAAAACCTCGTAGTTCAGGGGCAGCCCCTCGGGCGTGCAGACCAGGCCGATGCAGACCTGCTTGCAATCCCCGCGCGAGTCGCGGCTGTAACCCCGGGCGGCCTTTTCGTTCCGTAACGCCTGTCCTTCGAAGTACGTACTCGTGACATCGTAGAGCAGGAACTCGAAGCGCACACCGAACCAATCCCGGTAGCGCTCCATCAGATGCTCGCAGAGCCGGTCCTTGTGCGCGCCCACCTTGTCCAGAGCGCGATACAACCGGTCGTCGTTGACCGACTCGACCGGAATCCCGCACAGGTCTTCCAACGCAGTGCGCGCATACCAGTTTTCCGCAATACCCAGTTCCGAGGCCTGCCCGCAGAACTTGCCAATGGTCAACACCGCAGCCACATCCGACCAGGCGATCTCCTCCCGACCGGGCTCAATCAAATCGCTCAACAGCTCGTGCAGGCCCAGCCGACGCCACAGGGCCAGAGCCAGAAAAACGCTCCCGAACTCCCGGGCCCGTTCGATGCGTAAAGACGACAGGTCCGCCAGCTCCCAGCCCAAGCGTTCCTCCTGTCCGGCCGCGGCCTGTCCCAGGCGTTGTTGTTTGCCTCTGACAGGCTGCCCATCCAGCAGCGCCTCCAGATCCTCCCAGCCCGCTTCGATGTCTTCCTCGGTCAACTTGCCCAGCGAAGCGACGACCCGCTGGCGAGGACCGCGCTCGGTCCGCACCGTCTCGCACAAGGTCCAATACTCATAGACCTCGCCGGAGAAGCGCTTGCGGTTTTTTCGGAGAAACATGAATGCATTATCGCACCTTCCATCACACAAAACAATAGGCTCTTCTCCACTACATGCCCGTTCAGCATACCCTACCCAGTAAACAAGCGCCTTACACAGCCATCAAATGCCAAAATTAGACGTATTTTCTTACTAACTGCGGAACTCGGGCTAACCTCGCCGCTACCGAGCTTTTGGTCGACGGAGCCTTTAATGTAAATTCAACGGAGAAAGAGGCTTGGAAGGCATTTTTGGGGTCATCGAAGTATTTTCGGCATCCTGCCGATGATGCTCCGGCAGAGGGTGCCGCATTCTCTCGAAGTTTACAGCAGCCCGAAACCTATCAGGCCATTCCTTCCGGCAAAGATGAAGACTCCTACGCTGGGTATCGACGTATAACGGATTCGCAGCTTGATGCCTTGGCCGAGGAAATTGTGCGGCAGGTGCGCCTGAGGGGACCTTTCGTATCGCGATCGCATTTCATCAACAGGACGCTTGCCGATATCACGGAGCAGGCCGAATTGAGCCGGAGCGGCGCCCTTCAAACAGCCCTGGATGAAGTGGGCCTGAACATGAATATCGAAGGAGACCTGAATGAGTTTTCAGAGCAGGAAACCTCGACAGACAGGGTGCGACTGCAAGCAGACAATGGAGATCATGCTTTGGATATTCCCGATACCAGCAATACGGATATCTACGATTGGGTTGATCTGGGTGTGGCCAGCATCCTCGCGGACTCCGAGATGCTGGATGGTAACAGTCTGGCTGAGGAACAGGGCTATCGATCCACCGGAATTCCAGGCTGGTTGACTCAAGCCGATCTGCTCCAAGTCATCGGTCCCTCAATATCCGCACGGTCGGATACCTTTCGCATCCGCACGGCCGGTCAGACGCTCGGACTCTCCGGCAACGTTGAAGCGACTGCTTACCTGGAGGCCGTGGTTCAAAGAATGCCTGAGTATGTGGATACATCCAACGCAGCAAATGAAAGAGATACGATAGACACTGACAACCTAACACCAACCAATCAACAATATGGAAGACGATTTGAAATTATCTCTGTCCGCTGGCTTTCTACCGATGAGATTTAGTCGCTTATTCGTCGCTTGCGGCCTGTTTTTTTTCATAGGTATCGTTGTCAGTGGTGAGGAACCTGAACAAGTCAATATGTTGATTGATGTCGTGGCGTGGGGAGATGATATTATCGGCCTGCATCTCGGATATACGGATAGTGAAGAGGGCGCCGCCCATGCTCTTTCTTTCCGATATGGGAGGGAGCCAGTGCGCTATAGCGGTCCGCGCTGGTTGGCCATTTATCAGCCGCGAGGAGATACGCAGGATCAAGGCGCAGTCCGCCCGCCTCAGGTAGACGATGTGAGCGGGAAAAGTAGTCGCCAAGTTCCCCAGACGCTTGCCGAGCGACGTGTGATGGAGCCGAGTCTGGTCGCGCTGGTGAAGCTTCCGATCGATGCCAGAAGGGCCACGGTCTTGTTGTCTCCCGCGGGTGATGGCACCTACAAGGGCTACGTCATCAACGACGACCCCTCGCGATTGCCGCCCGGGAAACTTCTTGTTCACAATCTTTCACCTTACACGATCGCCCTGCAGTTTGGCAGCAATAAGCCAGCTATCATTGAGCCGCGTGGCGAATATCTATTTGAAGACTCCCAGAAATACCTGCCCTACCGGCTCGCCTACCAAATAAAATACCAGCCCGAGGAAGCCAATCATTGGGAGATTCAAGGTAGCAATATCATGAAGCTTTCGGCCGACGAGCAAACACAGATGCTTATCCTACGCAGCGACAATGAGCACTTTCTTTCCAGCAGCGGCGCACGCAGTGGCTATCTTCAGAAAGTGATTCTGCGCCGAAGAACCCAATAAAGAACTTTCGCCTGATCTGTCGTTTCGTTGGCCGGTGGATCAGGAGGTGGAACAGCGTCATCATATGACAGATGGGTGCCAATTTGCGCACCGCAGGCATACGAGCAGGTTCAGATACGATTCAATTTGTGAGCCGTAAAGTGCTGTTTCGGACACAGTTAATTCTAGCAATATAATTTATGATATCCCGTCCCCAAAAAAAGGGTTCTTCGCTATTTTTAATGGTAGCGCACTCAGTGTTCTGATTTTCAACCACTCGCTCCCTCCTTCGCTCTGCGAGCTAGGGGGTGCAAGAAATTGTCTGTAAATTCAGTCGAGCCTAGGCGAGACGCCGGTTCCTTCCCTTCGGGGGATGGAGCGTAGCGGAATCCCCCGAAGGGAAGGAAGCCGTTATGCGACAAAGGGGATTGAAGGCGTCTGACCAAGGCTGGAAGCTGAGGGTGCTCAAACCAACAAAGCACCAACAATGACCAGACACCACAAGGACACTACTCACACCGAAGATCCAATCAATCATCTTTTGGAACACGGACTCTCGGACGGCTTGCCTCAGATCGCCGAGATGTTAATGAACGCCGCCATGCTCATCGAGCGTAGCGCCCACCTGAGGGCGGATCTGTATGAACGCAACGAAGGCCGCAACGGATATGCCAACGGATTGAAAGACCGCAGCTTTCACAGTTCCGTCGGTCCGCTCGCTCTGCGGGTGCCCCAGACCCGCAACAGCGATGAGCCATACCGCCCGTCCATGCTTGAAAGCGGTTCGCGCTCAGATCGCTCACTCAAAGTCGCCATCGCTGAGATGTATCTGCAAGGTGTCTCCACCAGACGCGTGACAAAAGTCATGGAAAAGATGTGCGGGCTATCCGTCAGTTCGACCCAAGTCTCCAAGCTGACCGCTGAACTGGACGAAACCTTTGAGCTCTGGCGCAACCGCTCCTTGCCCGAGATCGCCCACATGATCATCGACGCGACCTATATCAAAGTCCGCATCGGCGGCTGCGTCAGGGACTGCGCTGTCTTCACCGCAATCGGGGTGCGCCGCGATAACGGCAAGCGCATGGTTTTGGGAGTATCCGCAGCCCTCTCAGAGGCGGAGGTGCATTGGCGTGACTTCCTGGTCTCGCTCAAAGAACGCGGAATCGGCATCCCAGACTCGATCACTTCGGATGCTCACGAAGGCATACGGGCCGCGCTCAAAGCCGTCTTCAACGCCACACCCTGGCAGCGTTGCCAGTTCCACCTCCAGCAAAACGCACAGGCCTACGTGCCTAAACTTGATATGCGCGAACCCGTCGCCGCCGACATACGCTCCGTCTTCAATGCCGATTCCCTGGCGCACGCAGAAGCCAAACTCGATGCCCTCATTGAAAAATACAGTAAGAGTGCTCCCGGGCTGAGCAACTGGATGCAGACGGCCATTCCGGAGGGGCTACAGGTCTTCAACTTGCCCGAAAACAAAAGAAAGCGCTTGCGCACCTCCAACGCCTGCGAAACCCTCAATACCCAGATCAAGCGTCGAACCCGGGTCGCCGGCCTTTTCCCAAATACAGACTCGATCTTGAGACTCGTCACCGCGATACTCATGGAAGTCTCGGAAGAATGGGAGACAGGCAAAGCATATCTCAGCAACAAAAAATAAACTCACCAAAAATACGTAATAACAATCAAGCACTCTCAGCCTGATTAGACGAATTTACAGACGAAATTTTGCTCCGCCGCGAGCTACGGCGGACAGGTCGCTGGAGACACGGAGACACGGAGGAGGCTTGCTTGTCATCAGAGATTTAAAACTCTCATTATTTATGAATGAATCACTTATTGAAGAAGAACTGACGAAGAAGATCATTGGTGCTGCAATTGAGGTGCATCGCTATTGGGGACCGGGTCTTGTCGAAAGCATCTACGAGAAGAGTTTGGCGGTAGAGCTGAAGAAGCGGGCTATCCCATTTAAGCGACAATTAAAACTGGAGTTGAACTACAAAGGCGTTATGCTGGATGTGGTTTTTCGTTTGGACCTCATCATCGGTGATAAAGTCGTCGTTGAGTTAAAAGTAGTTAAAGAACTCGCCCTCAACCTCGGCCAAATCGCCCTTCAACCCGGCACCCGTGACATTGCCATCAATGCCGACGAAATCACCGGCAAGAACTCATGCCTTCAAAAGCCTCACACTCACTCCAATTCCATGAAACCGTCTCTCTCCCTATTTTTGAAAACGCACTGTTCGCAGGTGCGTGCCTGCTCGCATCCGCCACGCTCCACGCGGCTCCCGCCAAGAAAAGCCAAATATCGTTTTCATCCTCGCTGACGATCTCGGCTGGCGGACCTCGGCTGCTACGGCAGCAACTTTACGAGACCCCCGAACCTAGACCGCCTGGCCCAGCAGGGCATGCGTTTCACCGATGCCTACGCCGCTGCCCCTGTTTGCTCACCCACCCGCGCCAGCATCCTGACTGGCAAATCACCGGCCCGCCTGCGCATCACGGATTGGCTGCCCGGACGCGGGGACAAGCTGAACAGCGGCTCCGGCGCTTGGAAATCCAACCCTTCCTTCCACTCGAAGAAACCACCGTCGCCGAAGCGTTGCGTGGCCGACGGCTACAAACCGCATTCTTCGGAAAATGGCACCTCGGCGACGATCCTGAGCATTGGCCAGAGCACCGGGGCTTCGACTCAACCTCGGCGGCTGCGGCGGGCACTCCGCCATCCTACCAGCCCGTATAAACTTCGAATCTGCCCGACGGCCCGATGGCGAATACTCACCGACCGCCTCACCAGTGAGGCGATCGGCTTCATTGAGCAGAACCGCGACAAGCCATTCCTCGTCTACCTCTCGCACTATGCCGTCCACAATCCGCTCAAGCCAAACCCGGTTTGCTCGAAAATACAAAGCCAAGGCCTCCAAACTCCCCATTGGCGAATCCCCTGAGTTTCTTGACGACAACGGCCGCGCCGTGAGGCAGGTTCAAAAACAACCCCGCCTACGCGGCAATGGTCGAGAACCTCGATGAAAATGTCGGCCGCATCTCGACAAACTCGCCGAGCTGAAACTCGACGAAAACACCATCGTCATTTTCACCTCAGACAACGGAGGCCTCTCCACCGCCGAGCTGGGTCTGGCGGGTGCAGCCGGGTGGGCCATGACAGAGGGGCTCGCCCACGTCCAACCTGCCCCTGCGTGCGGGCAAAGGCTGGGCCTACGAAGGTGGCGTGCGCGAACCGCTCTTGGTCAAGTGGGCCCGGCACCACCCGCCCGGGGCAGTGTTTGCCCCAAGCCGGTGGCCTCCCGGATTTTTTCCCCCACCCTCCTCGCCATGGCCGGGCTGCCGCCTCTTCCGCAGCAGCACCTCGACGGCACCAGCCTCGTGCTCGAACTCCAAGGCGCGGATTCGCCCGAGCGCCCTATTTTCGGCACTACCCGCACTACAGCAACCAGGGCGGATCGCCCTACGGTGCCGTGCGCGCGGAGGGTTTCAAACTCATCGAGTGGTATGAGGACCAGCGCTTGAACTCTACGACCTCGAAACGACTCGGCGAAAAACACAACCTCGCCGACAAAATGCCGAAAACCGCCGCACTCCTCACCCTGTTGCACGACTGGCGCAAGGGCCTGAACGCCCAGATGCCCACCGACAATCCGCTCAAAGCCAGCTCGGCGAGCCTCTCCGGGACGGCGGTTTCCGGCGCGAAGGATTCCACCTCTGGGACCCTTCGATATCAAAGTCGGCGACACCTACCACATGTTCGCCTCCTGCTGGCCGAGTGAGAATTTTCACCTCTGGAAACCAGCTACATCGTCCGCGCCACCTCGAAAACCTCCTCGGCCCCTACCGTTCGCCGGCGAGGTCTTTCGCCCGCGCCCGGGGATTTTTTGATTGGATGGTTGCCACAACCCGAAGATCGCCTTTCACGCTGGAAAGTATTACCTCTACCACCTCGGCATCCCGGCTTGGAAAGCGGCGTGGCGGCCGGGCGATTCGGTCGAGGGACCCTGGGAACGCCGCAAGGATTGAGCATCCCCGCGAACAACCCGGGCTTTGATTCACAAGGACGGCACTTACGGCGTCGGCAAAGTGAAGGTGGAGAACCCCAAATTTCCCGGCAGCAAGGAATTCGACGAACTCCTGCACCACATCCACGCCTACCGCGCCGACTCCATTTTCGGCCCTGCACCATGCTGCACAAAGGCAGCGAAAACGCCCTACCCGCCGGTTTCCAAACGAAGACCCCTGCCTCTGCGCACGACGGCGAGCGCTACCACATGCTCCTCACCGACCTCCACGGCTTCGCCACCGGGTTCCACAAAAGCTTCGCCTACTACACATCCAAGGACGGCCTCTCCTACGAATTGGTTTCAAAAGACCCACTCTTCACCAACCAAATCCCCATCTGCTTCTCCGACGGCAGCGAGGAGAAATTTCCCGCGTCGAGCGACCAAATGTCGTCCTCGACGAACAAGGCGCCGTCATCGCCGTGCTCGCTGCCTGCACACCCGAAAATCAAAAAGACGCCTCCCGCATCCTCGTCTTCCCTGTCGATCGCTTCGGCGCAAAACCGACCAAGGAAACCCCATAGCCCCCGCGCAAAAGACCGCGGCTATTTTCGCCAACCACATCGGCAAAGTTTCACACCCTCCGTGTGTTGGTGCCTCCGTGAGAGAACATCCAGTTCACGGGTCTTCGTGCGTCGTCTTCAATTCCACCAATCCTTGACACCCCGATCGATCGGGGTTCCGTGTGGCACATTAAAACTGTTACCATTTCTCAAAAGTTCCAAGTTGTTATCCCACATAAAATTCGTGAAGGCATAGGACTGCGGTCTGGCGAAAAAGCCAAGGTGTTTTCTTTTAAGAATCGGATCGAAATCATCCCCGTGCGGGAAGTTCGAAAACTGCGCGGATATCTGAAGGGCATGGACACGACACTGGTTCGGGAGGGCGACCGCCTGTGAATCTGGTGGACTCTTCGGCGTGGCTGGCCTACTTCGCGGACGAGCCGGAGGCGGATTTCTTAGCCGAGGCAATCGAGGAAACGGATCTTCTCGTGGTTCCCTCGGTTTGTATCTACGAGGTTTTCAAAGGAGCGAGGCGAAGATGCGGCTTTCTCGGCTGTGGCAGCGATGCATCAGGGAACTTTGGTGGATTTGGATGCCGGTCTTGCGATGGAAGCCGCTGCATTGGGGCTGGAAGAGGGGTTGGCTTTTGCGGACTCCGTCATCTACACCGTCGCAAAGAAACACGACGCCATCCTATGGACTCAGGATGCCCACTTTGAGGGCAAGCTCGCCAGTGGGATGGCGCAGCCAAATGCTATAGTATTTAAGTTCATTTTTGTAGAGGTGGTACTAATTATCAGCGCTAACGAAGAAGGGGCTGGCAGGTAATCCGTTCCCGTTATACAAATTAATATCAGGTACATTGCTCCATCCGTAGCGTGCTTGAGTGGGGTGTGTGATGGTATCGTGGTTCAATACGACAGTGCCTCCGTCTATGCGTGCATTGGCACTCACAAACTGGCCATCCTGTCCCGCAATTTCAAATCCAATCGGTTGGCCACCGACGGCAATCAAACCGCCTTCGGTGTGGCTGAATTCCAGAATGAGCCTTGCGTCCTCAATTCGTGTGTTTTTCAGCAATGGGCCTGAGTAAACGATATCTTCGTCATATGCGAGAGCCCGGGCCGCAAGTGCCAGCCTTTCCCCGACGGGGGCTTTATTTGTCGGGTGAATATCATCCGCATCGCCAAAGTCTGTGATTACAATCATTGCTGTATTCTCTGTATGTAGAAGTGTCTGGCGCTGTGCTTCCCTTAGCTCAGGCCGCATGTCCTTGTAAGGTGCGATCTGAACGAAGAGAAAAGGTAAATGGCCTTGAGCCCAGCGCCCGCGCCAATCGTCAATCATTCCGGTGAACACTTCAGCATAGGTGTCAGCGTTCCAGTTGTTGGACTCTCCCTGATACCAGATTGCGCCCTTGATTGGGAACCGTGTTAGCGGGTGTATCATCGCGTTGTAGATTGCAGTGGGGGTGTATTTGCTTAAAAGCTCCCGCTCGGGGTAAGTCGTTGCACCCGGCATTTCATGGCCGATGGCTGATTTCCATGTGCCGGAGAGAGCTACCGATTGCTGCGCGGATTCAAGTTTAAAATCCAGCCGGATGTCATCGGGTTGAGTCGCATGCCATCCACCCATTCCTCGGTTATCAAGCACACGAACGGCAATGCTGTTGGCACCATCCTTCAATACTCCCGTCGGGATTTTATAGCGACGAGGTATGTTGTAGCCTACGGTAGTGCCCAGTAGTGAGCCATTGATCCAGACGGTGTTGATGTCATCAATGTGGCCCAAGCGCAATACCGCTTCGCCATTGAGCAAAGACTCCGGCAAATCAAATGTCCGCCGATACCACACCACGCCGTCGAGTGTATCCACAAAGGCGTGAGGTACGGTTACGCTCTGCCAGTCGGAGGTGTCCAGATTATGAGCATGCCAAGGGCCGTCCTCTGATGAGCCATGGTCATTATTGCGGTACCACTGTTCGATAAATCGCTGTATGGAAGCGGGGTCACGGCCAACTTCTCTAGCCGTGTTTAATGCCTCGATGGCATATTCACAGGATGGCAGTGCCTGGAGTTTCTCAAGGCTGGTCCATGACTCCGCAGGGGTGCCGCCCCAGGACGAATGGATAATTGCGAGCGGAATGCCCTGGCTCTCATAGACGGCTTTGATGAAGAAATAGCCCACTGCCGAAAAATGAATGACGTTGTCCGGGGTGCAAATACTCCACTCGCCATCGACCTCTTTGCGAGGCTCCAGTGCTAGCTTCTGAAAAACGGTAAATTCTCGGATCAGCGGGTTATTTGCAGTGGCAACTGTGCTTTTCCAGTTATCGAGAGGCAACTGGGACGGCCTGAGCCCGAGCTGGCGCTCCATGTTTGACTGACCGCTGGCGAGCCAGACGTCTCCTACGAGTATGTTCTTAATGGTACGGGTTCTTGCCCCGGATATTTTCATATTCTGGGGTGTTGCATTTGCCGGCATGGGTGCCAGGTCGACCTGCCACTGGCCGTTTACCGTTGTTGCGGAAACCGACTGGCCGTTAAACTCGACTGTAACGGTTTCTCCCTCATTGGCAGTGCCCCATACAGGAACCACACTATCTCGCTGAAGCACCGCATTATCAGAGAAAAGCGAGTGGGGTACAGGGGCGGTGCTGGTGCACATTGAATCGGCGATGGATATGTTGCTCATGCCGAGAACGGCTGCACACAGGAGGAGTATTCGTTGAGGACTAGGCATGATAGGGTCAGATGAGTTCAGCGAGGTATCAGCGAGGCAGTGGAGATACGGTGAGCGACCACTGGTACACCCTGTCCGCTTTGATTCTGTAAGGCTCGTTCACGGGCAGTTTCCACGAGTTGTCTCCACCAACGCCCATCTGAAGGTGATCGAGGTTTACGGTGATTAAGTCGCGTGTTGGCAGTTCATAGTCGTAAGTGGCCTGCGAAAGGTCATTCATGGAATACGGCCAGGCACTTATCGACAGGGGCGCTCCAGTTGTTCCCTCGAAGCGTAGGCCTGCGCCAGTTTCATCGGCCAGTGTCAGCCAGCGCACATCACAGCGATTGGCGTTTTCCTGGGGTCGCACATAGGGGGTCACCCAGTCTTCGACGGTTGAAGAATAAACGCCAATTGCAGCTGAGGTCTTACGATCCCAGTAGTTTTCATGAGGGCCACGCCCATACCAGTTTACGCGATCAAATTCTCCGGGCATGGCGAATTGCATGCCAATACGTGGAATGTCGGGAATTGGATTGCCGTCATTGGTTTTCGGCTCGATTCGCAATTCGAAGTCGGCTTGCACGGCGCCACCCTTGGCGATGACCTGTTTCACCCTGACTCTGGCATTCAGCTCAGGGATCTCAGCAAGCACATCTATCAGCATACGGCCTGCGGAGTCCTTGCCTGTCTTGAGCTGTTCAACCAGAACATTCTCTCCGGCCATTTTCCACGCATCCAACTTCTCCCGAACAATCCAACCGGTATCATTGTCTGTCGGAGTCCGCCAGAAGTTCCACCGCATGGGCTGCTTCAGGTATTCTCGTCCTGCGACTGTGTAGGATGCGAGCAATCCGGTACCGCGTGCGATTTGGATAACAAAATCGCCATCCCTGACGGTTATACGATCTTCAATGTCTTCTACTGCCAGTTGGCCGCCTGGCAAAGGAGCGGATGTGACCTGCTGAACTGATAGGGGAAACTGCTCCCAAGCCACGGCATGACCCTTGGGTGCCCATATCGCTGCTGCACGAAGTACTAGTTTGAACGTAAGCATGACTTCTTCGCCCGCATCAATTAAGGGCTTCGTGCTTTCGAGTAGCGTGCTGACATTGACGGTCGCGGAATCACCCAAATCAAGCTCTGGTGGGCAAGGGAGCACACCGGATGCTCTCTGTAACCCATTGCTATACACTTCGTAAATCAAATCGAGATTATACAAACCATGCCATCGACCGAGATTGGTGAGCACGAGTTCGCCATTCTTGAGCTGCGATCCATCAAACTTCACCGGCTGGTACACCTTTAGAACTTCGTAGTAATGAGGATGCACCTTGCGATCCGCGCCAATAATACCGTTAATGCAAAAGTTTTTATTCGTTGGCTTGTCTCCGAAATAACCGCCATAGACGAATCCCCTGGACGGATCCTTACGGTCACGGTACAGCGCCTGATCCACCCAGTCCCAAATGAATCCACCAGCAAGCATCGGCTCAGCGTGTATCAAGTCCCAGTAATCCTGCAAGTTTCCAATGCTGTTGCCCATCGCGTGGGCATACTCGTTCATGATAAAAGGGCGTCCAGAGGGATACGACCCATGTTGATGCTCGTGAGATATTTGTTCCCACTCGCCCTTTCGCGTAGCCTTGCCTTCGAGGTGCTGCTTGAGCCAGGCAATCGTGGGATAGGTCTGGCTGTCTACGTCGGCTGCCAGATTCATGTCCGCATACTGAATGATACGCCCTTCGGGATCCAGTTCATGGCAGGCCTTACGCATGGCCATGAATGACTCGCCAAAACCAGCCTCATTGCCCAGTGACCACATGACGACACTGGGGTGTTGCCGATCGCGCACCACCATGCGCTGCATGCGTTCCACCACTGCCGCGGTCCAATCAGGATGATCTCCGGGCAATTCGCGCTTGTGGTAGCTCAGTCCATGCGACTCGACGTTTGCCTCGTCGAGAACCAGCAGGCCATATTTGTCACACAGTTCGTACCAACGCGGATCACAGGGATAGTGGGCGTTGCGCACAAAGTTTATGTTCGCCTGCTTCATCAGTTCAATGTCTCGGCGCATCATTTGCTCGTCCAAGACATAACCGGTTTGCGGAAAAAACTCGTGCCGGTTTACACCGCGTATTTTCAGAGGCTCGCCGTTGAAACGCAGTTCCTTCCCAACAACCTCAAGTCTTCGGAATGCCACTGGCAGGCGAAACACCTGCACAGCCTTTTTCCCGGACTTAACCGTGACCTCCGCCGTGTAATGCCGGGGCTTTTCCGGTGTCCACAGGACTACATCGTCCAGGGCTAACGCGCTTCCAGAAGCCACGACTTTTCCCATGGGGTCATAAACCACTGTCTCAATTGTCGGTGCGGCGCCGGGCATGGGTGTTGTATGGATTTCAATCGTCCCCGAACCCTTTGCCAGGTCCAACTCCGGATGCGCATAGACGTCCCACAAGCCGTCTTCCGGCATCGCGCAAAGAAGCACGTCACGGTAAATCCCGCTCAGCCGCCAGAAATCCTGGTCCTCCAGATAAGAACCGTCGCTGAACTTGTAAACCTCAACCGCCAGGCGGTTTGTACCCGGCATTAACACATCTGTGATATCGAATTCTGCTGGTAATCGCGATCCCTGCGAGTAGCCCACCTGCCTTCCGTTTACCCACACGAAAATGGCGGAACGCACACCGCCAAAATGCACGATGGTCCGCATCCCCTGCCACTCGGCAGGCAACTCAAAGTCACGCACATAGGAGCCGACCGGATTGCGCTCCTTGAACGCGGTATAGGCAGGATCAGGCTCGCCCATGACCTGAGGCGGATCAACCTTGAAGGGGTAGCCATAGTTTAAATAGAGCGGTGTGCCGTGCCCCTCGCGTTCCCAGGTCGAAGGCACCGGAATAGTCCCCCAATCCGACACATCATAATCCTTCTCATAAAACGCTTTCGGCCGCTCCTTCGGTTCGGCGCACCAGTGAAAGTTCCAGATCCCGTTCAGGGAGCGCACCCACGGGCCTTGACCATAGGACGAGGTTATGGCGCTCTGACTGTCGGGGTGCGCCCAATGATTGCCGCGGGGCGGCAGCTTGTTGAGCTGAGTGATCCACGCATCCTCGATTTCTCGTGGCACATCGGTTGCGGCATGTGCAAGCGGCGCCAGTAAGGTGGCCGCCAGAAAGATGCCTGGCAGGAATCGGTCAAAGAGGGGTTTCCGCGTCTGGAATGTGCCGGGAGCTTGTGTTTCCATTTATACGACTTTGCTTGGTTTCAAAAGCTGTAGTTAGGATATTCCTAAACCATGCCAAGGTGAGAAAAAAATGGTGCGCCCCGAAAAGGGCGCACCATTTTGCATAAGGCGCATGAAAGATTTAAGCTTAGCCCTGACGATGGCGCAGCAGCACTACTCCTAGTGACAGGGCGCCAAACATCAGCGCATAGGCCGAAGGCTCCGGGATTACAGTGACTGACAGGTTGTCGATATAGTACTCCGAGGTACTGGAAGACCCTGAGAAATCGACAAATTCCATCTTGGCGATATTCGCAATTGCGTTGTTGAACGGAAGGTCGGTGAAGGTATCCGGGGATCCTCTGTCATCCCGCTCGATAACCAGATCGTATGTGTCGTTCGCCAGATTGGTCGTAATTTCCAAGGCATGCCACTTGTTGTTACTTGTAAATTCAAGTGTATCGCCGGTGCCGTTGTTCTTGATATGGCCACCGTTGTCCAAATCCAGCCGAATACCGCGAATGCCTGCCTCATCCAGAAGCTGGAATCGCAGATTGTTTCCGGAGATATTAACAAAATCGAACCGAATCACGACGTCTTGTGTGATCCCAGTGTTCAGGTCAAAAACAACAATGTCGGGGTTGCTATCTGTGGTATTGGTGTCCAGCCAATGCAGTGATTGGGAGCCAGGACCGCCAGTGGTTGCGGAACCGGGGCCATCAACGAAGGAGGATTCCGCAGCAATCACGTTCAGTGAGTTTCCGGCAAAACCCGTATCTTTCAAATTTGCGAAACCAAGAGGCTCAGCGCCAATGGTGTCCGACTCGAAATCAGTGGAGAAGGGGATATCGAAAGCGCTGAGTGGCAGTACCGGGAGCGCGAAGAGTAGGGTGAGGCCTGCTATTGGGTATTTCATGATAACTATGTTTGGGGTTGGTTTGGGTTATGAGTAGTAACAAAAAAAGATACAACTGTAAATAGAAAATAGTACCATCGGCCTAATTTGCAAGAAATAATTTTAATAAATGCTGCAACAATCATTTCATTGCCAGCGTATGGTTAGTGCTCATGGCTATTCGGCCTTACCGGTTTTGTGGGGGCTATGGCCTTCGCTACACGCTATAAAAAGGAGTCTCGGTGCTTTCCGGCACCATCTGGGAATGGGTGCTGTCCAAGTGGGGGCTTGCCATCCGTTGCGCAAACTGCTTCGCGACCGGATTGTGCTCAATGCAGTCGGGCAAGGTGATTTGGCATACACGCCATACGCCTTTGCCGTCGGCAATTTCAGCGGCTGCTGGGTGGTAGTCCCAGGGCTTGGTCCAACCTCCGTCGCCGGTGAGGAGGATGGGCGTCCAGTCCTCTGTATCTAGCACCGTGGTCAGGAGCGGCGCCACCCGGCCCAGTGATTCATGATACCAGAAACGGAAATCATTCGGCTCGAACCCCTCGACGAACGGGTGTCCGGTTGCGCGGGAGACAAAGTGCCGCGGGCCCATGCCGGCTTCGCGAATGGTGATGGATGCAGAGCCGAGCTGGTAGTGACCGGGGGGCAGTTCCAGCAAAACTGCCGTGGCGCCGGCCTGTACGGCTTCGGTTACAGCGGGCAGATTTTCCCGCAAGGCGTCGGCATCCTTGATCAGGATAACCGGCGCGGCTTGATGGCTGACCGGTTCAATTCCCAGATGATTCAGGAAGTTCAGAACTACGTTGTCCGCACCCGGGCACCATGCTTCTACCTGTGTGGTGCAAGGCTGGGGAAACACTTCAAAACACTGCTCATGGTCATGAATAACTTTCCCCTCAGGATCGACCAGAGACAGGCCAACGCTGAGTTGGCCCCGGCTTTTGACCTCGGGAATATCTAGGCTTAACAAGCCTTGGCAAGCTGGAGCACACGCGGGGGCCGAAGCAGGACTGCGCCCCGATGCGATGAGTTTGCCCTCCATGCGGACATCATACTCCAGGCTGAGGTCGTGGATTGGCTCGGGGCGATCATTGCAGACCCAAGCTTCCACGAGGATCATTTCACCAGAGAAAACCTGGGTACGGTCAGACCGCAGGGATACCGCGAGTGGGGTCAGCGCATCGCGGTAGGTGAACCAGGCTTTTTTGGGCGTGCAGTACACGTCCATGATGGACTTCATCCAGCCCGCTGGCCAGGCATCGATAAACAGGTGAACCGCAAAGCTATTCATGCCCGTCAAGCGCCTGTAGGCGCGGGTCATGGTGCCGATCACCCAATCCTGAAAGTCCTGACTTGCCTCGATCCAGCCACTTGCGGTGCTTGGTGAGTCATACCAGAGGAAGTGGAACTTGTAACTTTGTGCCATGGCGATAATCGAGGGGCTCCAGCGCGCGTCCATTGAGGCGGGTTTCCAGCCATCCGGATACTCCGCTTGCATCACTTCGAAGGAGTCCAGGCCTTCCGCACCGAATTCGCCACAGCCGAAGTGCCACCCGGGCTTGATAGGCAGCCAGTGCCCCTGGTGCAGGGCGCCAAGGTCGATGCCATGCCCGATGTACCAACCGCAATAGACATGGTTGTCGGGGATGCCCGCTGAGGCAGGCGGATCGTAATCCCCGTCCACGTACTTGATCACGCGATCCGGGTTGTGGTAATTCACAGTGCGTGCGCACACATCGAAGAGGCTTTCCATCTCATCCCGGTTAATAAAGCGGTGCGGTTTGCTCGCGGCAGCGGGACGAGGCTCGTTGATAAAGGAAACGAGGATGTTGCTACAGTGCCCGCGAACATGGCGCTCCATAGAGCCAGCCTGCCGGGCAACCTCCGAAAACTGGCTGCGGCGAATGCTGGAGAACAAGGGCAGATCGGTTTGCACCATCATGCCCAGGCGGTCGCAGTAGTCATAAAATTCCTGATGCACCGGGCGCTGCGTCATGCGCAGAAAGTTCATATGGGTGAGTTTCGCCAGCAGGATCTGGTCGCGCAGCCCATCAAAGTCGCCCTTCATGATGCAGCGTTCGAAGTTGCCCATCGTGTTGGCGCCCCTCAGTCGAATTTCATCCCCGTTGAGGTGAAATTTGCCCTTGGGGACGGAGGTTTCATCCTGCGTAAACGAGCGCATGCCAAACTGCACCTTATCGGCGTCCAGCAGGCAACCTGAATGATCCAAAAGGCGGACCTGAAGTTGGTAAAGCCAGGGCGTATCCGGGCTCCAGACACGCATTTCGGGGATCGGCAGGCGCAAGCGCAGGTAGTTGCGCCCGTTGCCCATCAGGCAGGTAGATTCTTCGTCAAATCCATGTACAAGATCGCCGAAGCCACGCACGAATTCGGCCGTGCCTCGGTGAAGATGATCCTGATGGACGACCGCTTCAAAGTTTTGACCGTAGATGGATATGTTGAGAGTGACTTCTTCTTCGAGATCAGCGCTGCAACTGTCGATCTCCGCGTGGATTTCAATTTCGGAGGTCTCGAGCAATGGGCGCACCCAGAGGTCGTCAATAGCCAGGCGAGCGCGACCTTCCAGACGGACAAAGTTCCAGATGCCCATCGCTGCGGGGCAATGGTGCCAGCCGAGCGTTGGCTCGTCGTAGCCCAGGCCTGTGGCGGCATAAATCTTATCCCCGTCGGGCTTAATGCCGCCAGTATTCTCGCCCAGCATGGTGTAATCGTTTTCCACTCGGATAAGCAGGACGTTGGTGCTGGGGCGGGCCGCGCCAGCGCAGTCCAGGCGAAACTGTTCAAAGAAACCTTCGTGAGTCCCGACGCACATGCCATTCAGGTAAACCTGGCAACGATAGTCCACCCCACCGAAAGACAGGCTAAGCGCTTTGTGCGTGGAGGCCCAGTCGGGCATTTCGAACTCGCAGCGGTAAAGGGTAGAGGCTTTGCCAAGCGGAGGGCCATAGTGGGGCAGGCTGAGGTCTTCCCATTGACCTGCGCCTTTTAATGTCTCCTGAAAGTTCCGACGGTCTTCTTCCGTTTCTACGCGCCACTGGAAGGCTTTAAACTCCAGCTGGTTGCGGGTTTTTGGCAACACCGGGGCATGGTCTTCGAGAAATGGGCTGTGACGTTCACGCAGCTCATCCAGCGCTGTGTGCATTTCATCGGCAGTGGAGATGCGCGCGGCCTTGCGGCGGGCGCAGGGCTGCTCCTCCCACGGCAGGACGATGTCGGGCACATGTGGCAGGGCTGGCTTCTCTAGGAGTTCGCGCTGTGCGACCAGCCGTGCGGTGGCAATTTCTGCAAAAAAGTCGGGTTCAGGTTGATTCATGGTGTAATTGACCCATCCTCGGATCTATCCAGAGCGGCTTCTGGCACCACCTTACCATACTCGCGCAGGCTTCCAGCGAGGCAGGGGGCGTGTTCTTGCAACTGGCAAAATCAAAAGGCATCGGGCGGGATGAGAATAGGATCGATGAGAGCGATTTCATGGGGTGAATTCGGATCCTCTAGGCGGCGCAGCAATTGCCGAACAACTCGCTGACCGATATAGTCGGCCTGCGTGTCGATAACCGCAGGAGACGGATAAAGGTGATCGAGATAGGGGCGTTCGTTATTGCAGCTGACAATATGGAGATCGTGCCCAACCTTGAAGCCAGCTTCCGTCATTATGCTGTAGAGGACGGTGGTGATGAGATCCGCCACCGAGAATATGCCTATGGGCTTGTTCGCTTTGTCTATTTTGGGCATTACACGATCAGCAATGAGCGCGCGATTGGCCTGGTTTATTCTGGAACCGCCCCGCTCAATGTTTTCGTCGAGGATTTCCACGGCCTCAATGCCGTAAGTGCTCAAGGTTTCGCAAAACGCTTTGGTACGCTTCCTGTAAATGGGGGTGTCGCCACCGATGGCTATGCAAGTGCGACACTCTTTAGACTGGAGGTATTCGGCGGCAAGGACGCCGGCTCGCTCCGCATTAGGCATTACGCGATCACATGAAAGGTGGTCATGGCTGCCCATGAATACAGCCACCGGATAGTTGCAGATTTCCTCCGGGAGTGGTTCATGGCTGGTATTGAGTATGAGGAAGCCGTCCGCACCCCCTTTGTTCAGCACCTTCAACAGGTCTGCCTTGCTCTCGGCGCGTTCGAGTTCGCGACGGAAATCGTAGGCGGTCAAAGCCTCCTCAATCCCGTGAAGGGCGTAGGAGAAAACAGGAGCGTAGTTGGTGATCCAGTAAAGATCATACTTGCCGAACAGAACTACTTTCAATGTGTGATACTTGATCCACGGCCAAGGATCCTTTCGGATGCCCTTGCGTTTTTCCACTGGAACGGGTTTGTAGCCCATTTCAGCGATTACGGCCTCAATCATTTTTCGCTTCTCGGGAGCGACCAGAGGCGAGCGGTTAATAACACGGGAAACGGTACTGACCGCAACACCCGCCCGAGCGGCGATGTCGGCCATGGTTGCCTGCGGCTTTTTTTCTTTATCTGGAAGATTCTGAGTTTTTATATGTGACTCAGGTTGCCTGATGTTATTGGTTGTTGCAATACTGGGATTCATTTTACTTGAGTGAGTATTTGCTTGTCTTAAATAAATGTGGTGCTTCGGTGAAGCGAAGTTTCATCTTGGCCAATAAATGTTCATGAATACTATAAATCGCAGCCTAGTCCGGCATTCATGGAAATTGCAAGATAAAATAAATATCCACTAAGCACTTGCAAGAGTTTCAAGTAGCTTGCAATCTTTGAATCGCAAAAGCACCGCTCCCCTTATTGCACTTCTGTCTTACTTGTATGATTCTTTTTTCGAATGCGCCGGGATGTATCGTCCCAGATCGACCACGCAAGTGGTCGATGCAGTTGTCATCACTCTCGCCGTGGCAGACGCAAGTGGCCATCGGTAGACATGGATCCAAGGGGGATTTATGAATCAGGGGTTATAGGGAGCACCGTAACCACGGTGCTCCTTAAATTTTTCTAAGTTTTTCTATGATCCTCAGAATCCATACAAGAATAGGGCGTGCACTCGGGGCCGCCTGCCTGGCGATCGGATTGCAGGCGGAAGCGTATGGTGTGGATTCGGCTGAAGGGCTGGACGCCGCTCCGGTCTCCGCCGATGCTCCCTTTAGGGAATCCGTGAATGAGTCGGAAGTTCAGATGCAGAACAAGTATCTGGAGCAGATCACGCCCGAGGAGTATGCCCGATGGGTGGCCTATGTTAAGTCGCGGCCAACCGAGGAGCGGGTATGGCTCAGGACGCTCGAAGACCAGTTGGGCTCTTTCTATGGGCCCAGGTACATTAAAGACCTGATTAATAAGAGTCCCAAAATCACACCGGAGACGGACGGTTGGGCTTATGTGAAGGACGATCCAGCGCTGCCACGCGTGCTCATTATTGGCGATTCGATATCGCGCAGCTACACTGCCCCGGTGCGCATCGCTCTCGCCGGCAAGGCGAATGTCCACCGCGCTCCTGCCAACTGCGGGCGTACTGAAAAGTTCTTTGAGCACGGCGAGGTCTGGCTCATGCAGAATGGCAGCAATCAATGGGACATCATCACCGTTAACTTTGGCATCCACGATCACGGCAAGAAGCCCGAGGCCTATGCGGCCAACCTCAGGAAGATCATTGCCCGCTTGCGCGAAACTGGCGCGAAGGTTTTCTGGGTCAGGACAACCCCGTGGGGGAAGAAAGAAGACCCGGCAGACTTGGACTTAAGCCCCTCGATCAACGCCACCGCCGACGCCCTGATCCAAGAGGAAGGGCTGGAAGTCATTGATTTGCATGAGGTTGTGGCTAGCCGTAGGGCTGAGTTGCAATACGGAGACCATTGCCACTTTAAGGATGGCGGCACCCTCTTGATGGGCCAGGCGGTATCCGAAGCGATTGAACCCTATCTCAGTCGAGCTCAAGAATGACTTTGGAGCCAGTTTTCAGAGGCACTAATTACGTTTTACCGCTAGCAAATGCGTAGGATCATGAAGCTTTATAGAAGTTGCATGAATAAATAGCATTTTTGATTGAAATGCTTGCGGGTTATCCCCACAATACGACTTGCTACTCAAATTTATGATGGCATTTATTCCGCCACAATGAACGAACCCCAAAAACCCATGAACCGTTACATCACCACACTCATAACTATCTTCGGGATGTGCGTATGCCTGCAGCTGAACGCATTCGATATCCCCTCTTCAACGGACTTCGAGTCGGACACCATTGGCTCCGAGCCTGCTGGTTTCGCAGATTTGAAAGATACGGGTTTTGCCGGAAACTCACTGAACGTGATTGCTGCGGAATCCTCCTTCGTTGATGGCCCCGGTTCCGCAACCACTGGCGGCCCCGGCACCCAGGCGCTGCATTGGCTGGACACCAATACCACAGATAGCAACCCCGACATTATTGTTTTTGACCTGAACACTGGGATCACACAAGACGTCGTGATTCGGTTCGATTTTGTTAATATCTCCGGAAACAATCTGCGATTCCAGCTTCTGGATGAGGCAGGCATTCGCGGTATTCGGCTGGATTTGGACAACGGTGGCCATATCAAGAACAACGGCACCGGCGATACACTTGAATTTACAAGTAACAACAAGTGGCATGCCTTGGAAATTACGACCAATCTGGCGAACGACACATACGATCTGGTTATCGAGCGGGATGACAGAGGATCCCCGAAAACCTTCACCGACCTTCCGTTCAACAGCGCAATTGCGAATATCGCCACGATGGAATTTGTCGATTTCTCGGGAGCAAGCAACACCGCTGAATACTACATTGATAACATATCGGTCGAAGTGGCACCTGTTGTAGATCCGCCCGTTGAAACGACTGCGCTTTCTTATGATTTGAGCGATCCCTTCACGTGGAGCACCTTTTCGGTGCCGGTTTCCACGGACACGGTTAAGTTCAAGGATGCAGGGACTTACACTGCGCCAGCGTCCAGTGTCTTCCAGTGGAATGGCATTCAGGTAACTGCAACTGAAGTGGAGATTAATCCATCATCTGGCGGCAATGCTTACACAATTGAGCTTGGTGCTGGTGGTATTTCCGGCACGCAGGGCCTGAGTGTAATGGGGCAGAACGTCACGTTGGATGTGGGCGCAAACGACCAGACCTGGAGCGTGCCTTTGAATAATTTCCGTGCGACAATGGTGGGAACGGCTACCATTACTTACACGAATGCAAGCCGCCTTCTGTTGCGCAGTAATGCAAACTTCGGTTTTGAGGGCACTTGGCGCGCGAATGGCGGCCTCATTCACCCCGAGCAGCAAACGGACTGGAGTGGTAGTAATGATCAGGTTGAGGGCGAACTGCTCAACGATGGCGGTCTCCGCCTGAGTAATACGTCCTATGATCGTATCGCTGTAAGCCTCGTGGGGGATGGTTTCCTCATGGCGTCCGGTGCCAGCACCGACGGTGGCGAGGTTGCTACTTTGGCAACCGGTCTATGGGCAAATCACGGCGACATCTATGGTAGCGGTAACTTGACGGTTACCTCGAACAACAATTACGGCAAGCTGCTCGTAAACGGTGACATCTCCCATACCGGCGACACCACGGTGGACAATAAGCCAGCAGGGATGACGCTGGAGCTGGGCAGCACCTCGACCTATGCCTTCTATCCGGGAGGCAATGGGGTGAACAACCAGATCAATGGTCTGAGTGCCGTGAACAGTGCTCTGAACGCGAATGGCGCATTTGTCATCAGCACAGGGGGTGCGGACACAACCGATGGCAATAGCTGGACGCTCGTCGATCCGACGGCTCTGGCGGTTACCTACGGCGGCACGTTCTCGGTTGCCGATTTCACCGAAGACACCACGGGTGTATGGACCCGGGTTGAAGTCGGTCGTGTCTGGACATTCACGGAGGCAACAGGGGTTCTGTCGGTCGCCGATGTCGCCGTCGCCGATGGTGGCACGCAAAATGTCAGCAACTTTACCTTCGTCGCCGGTGGTGATGCCGATGTCTCAATCGATGGCCAGGTTGGGCGCACCTATCAACTGCAGGTCGCTACTTCAATGAATCTGCAGGACTGGAAAAATACAGGTCCTCCTGTCGCGGGCGCAGGAGAGACTATTGTTCTATCGCACACGCCCGGCGCATCGCAAATGTTCTATCGTGTGGTCATTACGGAATAGAATAGCACACTAGCTATTAGCATAATCGTATAGATTTAGCAGGGGGTGCATTTAGCACCCACTGTTTTTTATCTTCTAGGTGGGGGTTTTAGCTTGACCGTTGCGCTATGGGATTACTATGATAGTTATGGTTAAAATAATGCAACAACTACCCCTTCGTGATGCTAATCCATTTCCTTCCACTATCGTTTTATGCATTTTGCGGCACTTTCATACTGCGTGCATTGTAACTTATGAACCGCTTATTTCATGACCCCTCCAGGTCTCCCAATCTAGCCGTAAACACCCCACGCCATCGAGACGGAGGCTTTGCCCTGATACTGGCCCTGTCGTTGATGTCGTTTATTGTATTGTTGTTGCTTTCGTTCGTCAGTCTAACACGTATCCAAACTCAGCGGGCCCTAGCATCAAAGCAACAGCTAACCGCGCAATGCAATGCACGTTTGGCATTGTATATCGCGCTCGGTGAATTGCAAAAAACCGCCGGCCCAGACCAGAGGGTTACTGCGACAGCGGATCTGGCATCCGAGGACGATTTGGGCGAAACCTACTCACCGGGTAACAGTGCTGTTCCGGCCAATGCGACTGCCGAGAACGGCCTTGCCGCACCTATGCCCGGCACGCGCTACTGGACGGGCGTATGGGGCAACGAGCGTTCCGCCAGTGACGCCTACACCCAGAATCCTGAACCTCGATTGCTTAACTGGCTGGTCAGCGGCAATGAGGGCGCCTCATTCACGGCAAGCGTCAGCAACGATCAGTTCGGCATGATTGAGCAGGTTGGCAATGAACCGATCTATGATCCTTCGGACGTTTCCGGCGTGGCTGTGGATTCGCGTAGCACGGGCATAAGCTTTGGTGGCAATACTCAAGGAGTCATCCTGTTGGGCAAAGGTACTGTGGGGAGCGAACCCAGTCTTCGCCGTCAACATACCCCCTCTTCCGCAACTGAGCTGCCGCCGGAAAGCGCTTATGTCGCGGTCCCGCTGGTCGAGGTCAGTACTGGGGCGGATACTGATGGCCGCTATGCCTGGTGGGTCGGCGATGAAGGGGTAAAGGCACAGATCAACCTCAACGAATCCCAGAGCGATTTGGACGACGCTGATTACTACTACGGATTTGTCGCCTCCCTGGACGACATTACGGGCCAGACGCGTTATGCCGGACCGCCTCGCAATGCGGTGGAGTTGATCACCGGATTGGATTTCGTGACCGAACCGCAGATATACAACGAGCTATTGGAAAAGCTGTTGACGCTCTCGCATGTCGAGATGATGCCCGATGCCCCCACCGCGTTGCAGGCCAAGGCAGTTAAGGCACGTTACCATGATATTACACTCAATTCCACTGGTGTGCTGGCCGACTCGTTGCGCGGCGGCTTGCGCAAGGATCTCACTTCCAGCCTGGCCAACTCCGTCGCACCGTTCGGTGGGGCGGACCTCTTAGATGAGTCCGGTGCCCCTTCCCCTACTAAGGGACCGACTTGGAGACGGGTGAAGGACTTTTGGAACCTCAGTCCGGAGAGGCAGCCCGATGATGAAACCTATGGCCGTTATGATGTCCGGATAGGCAGCAAGGATTCTGTTGGCATAGCGCCGATTATATCCAAATTTCGTTTTGTGAGTTCGGCGGAGATTCGCCGTAACAGTATCACAAAAACTTATGATCTGCGCGGCCTGAACGCATTCTACCTGGTACTGGGTAATCCATACCGCAACGCACTGTACCTACCCCGAAATGAGTATGAGGTGTCCATGCGCCGTTCGCAGGGCAACAATGGAAAGCTGAGCTTGGTGATGAATGTTCGCGATAAGTCCACGGGCGCTTCGATTGGCGATTCTCCCTACGAGTTGCCACTCATTGACGGCGCAGCCGGAGCATTCGACACATGGTCGGTCAAGATGTGGGACGGCACCATGCATTATAGTCAGGACGGATTTTCCAAGGGTGATGAAATGAAACGGAATTTCAGTTCGTTTATTAATCTTTCGGAATATGCAAAGAGTCCGCACGTGAATATGATGCTATTCGAGCCCGACCCGGTGATATCGATCCCGGAGCCTACAAATGGCGGATCCTATGCGGTATCCATGGAACTAGTGGAGACAGGGAATCTTGAAATAGACGTGCTGATTCACGAAACGGGTGACCTAAACCGGGTGCTGACTGGTGTGTATAATTACGACCTTGCCGGTTCACCGGGCATCGGTTCGGGCGATCAGGACTGGAATACGTTGACCATTGGCAATAACTCAATAGCGCTCAATTTCACGCCCACTGCGGATCTCGCCCAAAGGCCCGACCCCAAAAACCTGAAAGGGGCCGTTGCCGGTGGCTACACTCTGGTTTTGAACGCGGCAGGTAACTCGCCCTTTGACCATGAGCCCGGCGACGGTGTGTTCTACCAGACGGCGGCGGACGCCAATATGCTGGCTGGCCGCTTTACTGATGCCGGAGGCACGTCGGGGGATAATCCCGCCTCGGTATTCGCTTATCATGGCGGTTACACCATTCCGGGGAGCGACGATACCTCTTCCACTCCTTTGAGCACGATGAAGAATACTTTTATCGACGAGACGCCAGGGCTTGCGGGCTTTGTCCAAGGATACACGCTGAATGCCTGGGGACGCCGTACTACATACCAATCCGGCAAACAGGCTGTTTACACGATGCTTCCGACCAGTGGGCCTGACTTGTCCCAAGGCGATTATCCGTTCCTTAGCCTTGCAGACATGCGCCTGATGAACCTGTCAGGCGATGATGAGTCCTATTCCGTGGGCCATCAGCCCACCAATATCCTGGGCAATTCCTACCACAACGTGTTTGTACCCAGGACGGACGTGGAGCACTCCATGGTGAAACGTAGCGGCGGCTCGCGCACCTACTACGACATGTGCTACCTGCTCAACACTAGCCTGTGGGACCGGTATTTCTTTTCTAGTCTGCCGCAGTCCGGAGGTGGGGTGGCCCCGCTCAACCGCCGTCTGGAAGTGAGGCAGAATGCTAACACGGTTCTGAGTCCTGCTGAATTGCGGGACACTGATCGGGCAGCAAAGCATCTGAATATTGCGGGGGCGTTCAATATTAATTCGACTTCGCCCGAGGCCTGGCGTGCGGTGATTGGCGCCATGAATCGAGTGCCGCTGACCGGAGGGCAGTGGGATAAAGCATCCCAGATCGTGAACCCTGAAAGCCATGATACCAACAATCTCGACGTGGACGGAGCTTCCTTCCCTCGCTACCCGGGCGAACTGACTTACAAGGTTCAAACCGGAGACGGTGTCTCTTCCAGGGATCAGATAAAAGCAGGGATACACGGCATCGGCGGTTCCAGCCCGGCGTGGTGGTACAGCCACCGTTTGAACGAGGATGAGATCATACAGCTCAGTGAAGACATCGCGCGCGAAGTTCGCAAACGTGGTCCGTTCCTGAGCCTTTCCCATTTTGTAAATCGCCGTTTGTCCGCCGATGATCTTGGCCGCACGGGAGCTTTGCAGGCGGCGCTGGACGTCACTCGCGTCGGCGGGACCGCCTTTCCCACCGATGCTGCTATCAATTCATTCCGCTCGGGCCCGCAACGGATACCTTTTGACGGGAGCGGTTTCTATGCGGAGCCGCTGGATACGCAGGATCCCACGGCTCCCGGCGCCAACCATCACGCCAATCGCATGAAGGGGCTACCCGGATGGGTCATGCAGGCCGACCTACTGGGCAGCCTGGGTTCGTTCATTTCCGCGCGCTCCGACACGTTTGTCATTCGCACCTACGGCGACGCCATTGCCTATGGCTCCGATCGGGTGGAAGCGCGAGCCTATCTCGAGGCAGTCGTTCAACGCCTGCCTGAATATGTGGATCCCGCAGATACTGCGGAGGTCGATCCTGTGAACGTGAACATAACGAACCAAAATTTTGGCCGCCGCTTCGTCATCCGCTCCATTCGCACGCTGGCTTCCGAGGATATTTAATACTGAATAACGCGCGATTATGAAAATACACTATATTGTTTATACATTACGCATGTTGGGTATCGTTTGCCTCGCCATGCCTGCCTGTCTGGTCTGCGCACAGGAGGATGTGGAGATGCCTATGGTGAATGTGGACTTCAAGGCCGTTTCCCTAGGCCGAGGGATTGCCGATTTTGGCTATATTGAGGACGGCAAGAAAGAACCATTCTACGCTCCTTCTTATTCACTGTCTGTTGAGCGCAAGTATCGTGGTCCCCAGTTACTGCGTTTTGTGCAGACGCAAAAAGCGGATTCCGGCAAGCAGGAGGTGCCTGTCGCCAGCATAATGCTGCCGCTGGAGCAGAAGAAGGTCTTGATCTTGTTCGTCCCCTCGCCAAAGGATCCTGAGAAATTCCTAGCCAAGGCGCTGCCCTATATGGACGAGAATTTTCCGGCAGACCGCATACGAGTGTACAATTATACGGGCCGGGAGCTTACTGTGGGGCTCGGTGGAGCAGTTCAGAAACTCGAAAAATGGCGTAACGTCACCGTGCCTCTTCGTCTTGAAGGAGTAGAGTTGTTTATACCACGCCTCAATAAGCCCGTTGGGGATGAGCCGGACTTATGCCGCGAGGTATATTCCGCTCCGGAAGGCAGTCGCATTACATTGATTATCATGCGCGCTCCAAGCGCCAGAAACTCTGAGGATGAGGCGCTGTCGGTTGTCCCGCTAGTTGACGCACCTATAGAACCAGTGCCTGGAGCGGATCTGGATGCTTTCTGGAAGCAGGCTATTCCTGAAGATTGATATGCTGATGTAATCCGAAACCATGGATATGTTAAATCAACGCCTGGGGCATGTTATCGCAATCAAAGTATGCGCCAAATTGGAGGTTGCAGGATTTTAATATAGCTTGCAGCAAAAAAACACTAATGATCTATGTTACTATTTCAAGCATCTCACAGTTTTTTGAATTACAAGGATCGCAATACCCCCCCCCCTATCCGAATGGGTTTGAACCCATTATCAGTACCTATGAATGTCTTATCCCAATGTCTGAAGTGTTTGGATGCTGCACGAATCAGCGCTCCGTCATTGAGCCCCATGACCTGCATCGTTACGGGGCTGGTTAACCTGCTGGTTACCTCCTCCGCTTGGGGCTTGTATACACCACCAAGCAATTCGTTCATCGCACCCGGCGAAACGCCTGTTATACTTGACATTACCTCGGGAACGATAGCCCAGGTGCAACAACAGATTGACGACGCCCGGACGGCGAATCCAAGTGATTATATTATTATCAATTTATCGGGAACCTATACGGTCAGCACGACTCCACTGGTGCTCTCATCCAAGCAGATACTGTATCTGAATGGAATGATTGAAGCGAGTTCGCCCACCGCGACGGCCACGTCCTTGATTTCGGTAGGCTCTGGGGAGTCCTTTGTTGCGATCATGGGCTTTGGGCCCGGTTCGATATTGGACGGGCAGACTGCGGACATGCACGGAGTGGAAGTGATTGCTTCGAGCCGTGTCGTGATCGACAACCTCACTGTGCAGGATACTGGCCGAGACGGGTTGTCCGTACAGGGATTGGGTAATACGGTATGGGATGCTCAGATTTCGATCTCGCGCTGTAATGTGTCCGGTAGCGGTGATTCGGGTATCCGGCTTTATGACGCCAACCAGTGCGCTGTGATCGATAACATCTGCCAGAGCAACACCACGGCAGGCATTGAATTGTCCGCTGACACTACCGCACTGGGCAACAACACCTGCAACTCGAACGCCACGGGTATTTCCGTCAGCGGTGCGAACAATTCGCTCTATAGTAATACTTGTGACGGCAACGCCGTTGGCGTGGACCTTACTGCCACGTCTGATACCACTTCGCTGACCGCGAACACAGTCAGCACGAACAGCACCACCGGTATCGTAGTGGACGGTTCCAACAATACGATATTCGACAATACGTATTCGGGCAACACACTGAATCTGGATAGCCAGGGCAGTAGCAACCACATCGTAGCATCACTGGTGGCACTGGACGGAACGGGCAACGATTACTTCTATCCGCCCACGGCGCGCAACCCGCACAGTTCCACCGCAATCGCCAATGGCAAGGGGCGTCATAACCTGACGATTACCAGTACCACGATTGACAGTGTGCAGACGCAGTACGATGCCGCTGTGACCGCGAATCCGAACGACGTGATCGTATTGACGCTGGATGGCACTTTCACGCTGGGCGCGAAACCGCTGGATCTGTCATCCTATACCTGCGTTTTGCTGGAAGCGACCACTACCATAGATAGTGATGCCAGCACTACGGCTGCCTACGCCATCGAGGCTACGGGCGAGTCATTCATTAGCATCTCCGGCGGCACTTTGGATGGGAACCTTGAGTTGGTCGGCGGTGTAGAATTTACCAATTGCTCCATGATCCTGATTGACGGCGTGACGATGCTGAACTCGGGAGACAAGGCCGTGCGTGGCACCAGTGATATGATACACCTCGTGGATGGCAGCGCCCCGATGATCGTGCGTGGGTGCACGATCGATACCTGCGACGCACGTGGTATCTGGTCTCAAGGATCGGGTTGCCTCATTACGGACAACACGATCACCAACTGCAATATGGACGGCATTGACATCGATTCATTCTCGTCCAAGTGCCTGGTGGCAAACAACACATGTACCGACCACCTCCGGTACGGCATCTTTCTCGAAGAGGGTGCCAACAGGAACATCGTCATCGACAACGACCTGCGTCGCTCTCAGATCGGGGTTAACGTATTCTCCTTCAATGCTGGGCCTACGCAATACAACTCGGTCCTGTGCAATAACATAGACAGCAATAAGCGCGCTCTGCGCGATGGCGACAATCCAGGTAAGGAGACCAAGCATAATTATTTCTATAATAATGTGGGAACAAACAACACGGAGTGGGGCATCGCTTCGCAGACGGCTAATAATTACTATTCGGAGAATATGCTGATAAACAACTTCGATAACGATTGGACGGCAAATACGGTGTTTTTCAATCCGACTCAGGTCGGCGGCACCCGCGAAACCACCGGCACTACCTTTGATATGACTTTGACGAGCACTTGGGATGCCGGCGTGTTGCCCAGTCCGCGGGACACTCCGAGCTTTTTGTACGCTGGCACCTATACCGCGCCGGCAACGAGCATCCTCACATGGGATGGCATCTCGGTGGACGCCACCGGCGTGGAAATCAATCCGTCCTCGGGGGGCAACAGCTACACGATCAATCTCGGCTCCGGCGGCATCACCGGCACCCAGGGCTTGTCCGTGATGGGGCAGAATATCACGCTGAATCTGGGTGCGACGGACCAGTCGTGGACCGTGCCTTTGAACAATTTCCGTCCAGCAATCATCGGTACCGGCACGATCACCTACACGAATCCGGGTCGGCTATGGCTGCGAAGCAATGCGAACTTCGGCTTCGAGGGCACATGGCGCGCCGATAGCGGCACGATCCAACCGGAGCGGCAGACCGACTGGAGCGGCAGCAACGGCAAAGTCGTGGGCGAACTCCTCAACAATGGCGGTCTGCGGCTGAGCCATAACACATCTTATAACCGTATCGCCGTAAATCTGGTGGGCGACGGATTCCTGAAGGCTACCGGCGCAAGCACGGACGACGGTCAGGCGTCCACCTTGACCACGGGCTCGTGGGTCAACCACGGCGATATCTGGGGCAGTGGCAACTTGACGGTCACTTCCAACAGCAATTACGGAAAGCTGGTTGTGGATGGCGACATTTCCCATACGGGCGACACTACCGTGGACAACAAGTCCGCGGGCGTGACCTTGGAACTGGGTTCTACGTCCACCTACACCTTCACTCCGGCGGCCAACGGCACGAACAACCAGATCAACGGCCTGGACGCGACCAACAGCAAGCTCAATGCCAACGGCACCTTCATCATCGATACCGCCAGTGCGGATATCACCGATGGCAATGCGTGGACGCTGGTGGACGTCGCAACGCTGACGGAGACATTCAGCGGCACCTTCGCCGTGCAGGGCTATACGGAAGCGGCCAATGTGTGGACGCTGGTGGACGGCAACAATACCTGGACGTTCACCGAAGCAACAGGCGTGCTTGGTCTGGCCGTTGCAGGAGGAGCTCCGCCGCCCAATACTCTGTTTTCAACGGATTTTGAGTTGGACACCATTGGCGCTGAGCCTGCTGGTTTCGCAGCCGTTCAGGATACGGGCTTTGCAGGGAACTCACTGGACGTCATTGCTGCGGAGTCCTCGTTTGTCGATGGCCCTGGTTCAGCCACTACTGGCGGCCCCGGCTCCCAGGCGCTCCAATGGCTCGATACCAACAGCACGGACAGCAACCCCGATCTTCTAGCCATTGACCTCGCTACTGGAACGACGAAGGATCTCGTGATCCGTTTCGATTTCCTCAATGTAAGTGGTAATAATCTGCGTCTCCAAGTGCTCGATGACACGGGCACCCGCGGAATCCGGCTGGACTTGGATAACGGTGGTACGATCAAGAACAATGGCACCGGCGATACACTTGAATTTACAAGTAACAACAAGTGGCATGCCTTGGAAATTACGACCAATCTGGCGAACGACACATACGATCTGGTTATCGAGCGGGATGACAGAGGATCCCCGAAAACCTTCACCGACCTTCCGTTCAACAGCGCAATTGCGAATATCGCCACGATGGAATTTGTCGATTTCTCGGGGGCAAGCAACACCGCTGAATACTACATTGACAACATATCAATCGTGGAGGTGGCAGCCGCCAGTGCATACGATTCCTGGGCGAGCACGATGGGCCTGACCGTCGGCGTTAATGACGGCACCGCGGACAATCCGGACGGCGACGACCTGAACAACCTTGCCGAGTTCGCCCTGGACGGTGATCCGCTCACCGCAACTCATATCCATAAGATCGCCTATCAATTGGCAACCCTCGGCGCCGAGGATGCCATTACGATCACGACGCCAGTGCGCAATGGCGCGGTATTCTCTGGCGTGAGCGAGCAGGTCTCCGCGGATATCGACGGGGTAATCTATCGCGTGAGTGGCAGCGCAGATTTGGCGAGCTGGGCACTCTTAGTCAGCGAAGTTACCGGGGGTGACGCCACCACAATCCAGTCTGGATTGCCGACGTTGTCTTCGGGATGGACTTATCGCACCTTCCGCCTTGCCGACGATATTGATAATTTGACCAAGGGGTTTCTCCGCCTGAGGGTTGAGCAGCCATAGGATCCTATTCATGATTATAAACAAGCGCCTCATCCCTGCGGGAAGTTACATGCGTAAGCGGTTTGCCTCTTTGGGTGCAATTGCGCTTTTGGCCTATGCTGGTTTCGCAGCCATAGCTATCGCGCAAAGCGCTGATGCTGCCTCCGTACAACCGGCGCCAACTACAGTGCCCAATAACAACCGCTACAAGGCGGGGCTCTGGTTGGCTGAGCAGCGGGCAAAGGTCGATGCGATGAAGGACGGCTGCGACCTCATCTTTATCGGCGATTCGATTACCTTTGCGTGGGATTGGCACTTGTGGCGGCAGTATTACAAGCCCCGTCGCGCACTGAACTTCGGCATCCCCGGCGATACGGTTCAGAACGTCCTTTATCGTTTGGACTACGAAGGGCTCAAGGCATTACAGCCCAAGGTAGCGGTCATCCTTGTCGGCACAAATAATGGCGGTCCTGCATCCGAGACTGCCCAGGGTATACTTGCGGTGATTGAAAAGACACAGGAGCTTTTCCCTGAAGTAAAAATTATACTCATGGACATTCTGCCCACGGCGCGCCGCACGGAGCACATTACAGCAACCAATGAAATCATTCGTGGATTCGCGGATAACAAATCGGTATTTCGCCTGAACCTTGCGGAACGCATGAGGCCGGAAGGCGATTCCTGGAAGGGGCTTAAGGCTGACAAGCTGCACCTGAGCCCTGAGGGCTATGCCATCTGGGCAGAATCGATGGAGCCTTTGCTAAAGAAGCTGTTGAATGAGTAAACAGTGATACTACACATACGAAAAAAAATCCTAAGAACACTAACAAAGCATGAAATTCCCTCTAATTCTTCGCGTCACATTAAGCATATGCTTTTCTATTATAACGCCCTTACTAAAGGCCGAGGTCAAACAGGCGGATGTCATCGTTTATGGAGGCACTGCTGGTGGGGTCATGGCTGGCATTGCTGCTACGAAGCAGGGAGCCAGTGTCCTTGTTCTTGAGCCAGGTAATCACGTCGGCGGGATGTTGTCCAGCGGCCTTGGCCGCACCGACATGGATCGCCAGCAGCATGTGATCGGGGGCTTGTCTCTGGAGTTTTTTCAACGCGTGGGCGCACATTATGGCGAGGGTGCAGGCTGGATGTTCGAGCCGCATGTTGCGGAGAAAGTGATGAACGCCATGCTTGCGGAGCATGACGTCACGGTGCTGTTTGGCAAAAGTCTGGATTCGGTCGTTAAAGAGAACGGGCGTATCCGTTCGCTCAAAACGACTGATGGTGACGATTACGTTGCAAACGTGTTTATTGATGCCAGTTACGAGGGCGACTTGATGGCCAAAGCCGGCGTTTCCTACACCTTTGGCCGCGAGGGCAGAGAGCGTTATCAGGAATCCTTGGCGGGTCGCCGGGAAATCCTGCGTGGCAAGCATCAGCTCAACCACAAGATATCTCCATTCAAAGACGGCAAGCTGTTACCCCATATCACAGCCGAAGAGGATCTAGCCCCCGTGGGTGCGGGTGACGGAAAAATTCAGAGCTACTGTTTCCGCTTGTGCCTGACCGATGTTCCCGAAAATCGAATTCCTATAGAAAAGCCCGAAGGCTACGACCCCGACCGCTATGAATTGCTCCGGCGCTGCTTTGAGGTGGATGGGGAGAAGGTGGTGGGGTCACTCGGTATCAAGAAAATGCCCAATGGTAAGTCCGACGTTAACAGTGGCTGGGGCATTTCGCTGAACCTCCTAGGGGCCAACCAGGATTACCCGGACGCTACGCCCGAGCGGCGCAAGGAAATTTGGGATGAGCACATGAGTTGGACGCATGGGATGGTTTACTATTTGCAGAATGATCCATCTGTGCCCGAGAACACGCGCAAGTTCTACCGCGAATGGGGACTGTGCAAGGACGAGTTTACCGATAACGGCGGCTGGCCGCATCAGCTCTACATCCGCGAAGCACGCCGCATGCTCGGCGAGCATGTGCTAACCCAGCATGACCTAATGACGCAGCAGCGGAAATACGACTGCATCGGCATCGCGGGCTACAATATTGATATTCGTGAGGTTCAATGGGTCGCATTACGCACGTTCTATTTTCCCAACGTCACCGACGAGGTGTATATGGAAGGCTACTTGAGCCATCCGGTTGAACCCTGGGACATCCCCTATCGTGCTATGCTGCCGCGCTACAGCGAATGCCAGAACCTGCTCGTCCCAGTGTGCATCAGTGCTTCCACCGTTGCCTATGCATCTTTTCGGATGGAACCGCAATACATGATTGCCGGGCAGTCCGCAGGCGTAGCCGCAGCAATCGCCAGCGAAAAGGTTATTCCTGTGCATCGTGTACCGATGGATGCGTTGCAGGAGGCTCTCATACGCGAAGGACAGATTATCAAATTACCGTGAGTATTTCCTCGCGAATAAAATCTACCCGTCACCCATTTTCATATGACCATACACACTCATTCGCTTATCGCCCAATGCCTGCTAGCCAGTATCGCATTTTTACCGTTAATCGTACAAGCCGATGGAGTATCATCGGAATCTACGCACGCATCCTCCAACTTGAATACCGCTTTGGGTGATTTCTCAAAAGACGGGCGTCTAGCCTGGTGGAGTGAGGCACGGTTTGGCATGTTTATTCACTGGGGCGTCTATGCTGATCTAGCAGGCGAGTGGAGGGGCGAGAAAGTCGATGGTTATTCCGAGCATATCAAGCGTATTTGCAAAATTAATCGCACTGATTACATCAACGAGGTCGTCAAGCCCTTCAATCCGACAGCCTATGACGCTGAGGAGTGGGTCCGCATTGCCAAGGAAGCGGGAATGGGCTATATCGTTTTCACGGCAATGCATCACGATGGCGTAGCGATGTATGATTCCGATGTGGACAATCTTAATGTGGTGGACATGAGCCGTTTCGGGCGCGATCCCTTGCGGGAACTGAAAGACGCCTGCGACAAGCATGGGATCAAACTGGGCTTCTACTACTCTCACGCTGCGGATTGGTCACTGTCAGGGGATCCGCGCTATCCAGAGCCCAACGGGCCCGAGCGACGCAAGGCATGCGTGGAGAAAAAAGTGCTGCCGCAGATGCGTGAACTCATCCGTAATTATGAGCCCGACTTGATCTGGGGGGATACCCCGCATCACAATCCCCATGAACTGAATGTGGAAATCTTGGAAGCGGTACGAGAAGAGGACAGCTCTATCATAATCAATGGCAGGCTTGCTAGGGGAATGGGAGACTACATGACCACCTCCGATCGTCCGGCCGAATTCAGGCTGATGCGTGATCCTTCCGAGCAATACTGGGAGGCCATCCCCACCACGAACGAATCCTACGGTTACCACCAACACGATCATTCCCACAAGCCCGCATCCCATTTTATACAATTACTGGCGAAGGCAGCCGCACGCGGGGGCAACTTGCTCATGAACATTGGGCCACGTGGTGATGGAACATTCGCGCCCGAGGATATGCAAATTCTTCAGGAAGTAGGACAGTGGTGGCGTATTCATTCCGAATCCATCCACGGCACACAGAGGACTCCGCTAGCCCCGCAAAGTTGGGGCGAGTCCACACTTAAGGGCAATCGCCTGTTTTTGCATGTATTCGAGTGGCCCTCCGATGGGCGCCTGCTGGTCGGTGGCCTGAGTGGGGAAATTCTGCGCGCGTCATACCTGTCCGATAACAGTCACGAACTTTCATACGAGAAGATAGGGGCGGATGTATTGTTCCATCTCCCTAAGAAGGCTCCAGATGCCGCCAACAGCGTAATTCAAGTCGAATTCAAGGATCCCCCAACCGGTGATGATACACTGTTGCTACAGACCAACTATACTAACGAGCTGAGCGTCTTTATGGCGGAACTACTTGGCCAGACCCCAGATCTTAAGTATTGGAAACTGAGTCAAGGCATGTCTGATTCCGCGCATGTAAAAGGCTGGACACAAAAAAGCTGTGCGGTGCGCTGGCCCGTCCGCGTCGCCCAATCGTGCGACTTTGATGTGATTGTCCACTACGACACACCGGGAAAGTGGGGCGCTCCTCCCCGGCCAAATCAATACGGGGGCGCATTTTCCGTAAAAATCGGCGGTCACACCATGCACGGCGAGGTTGCCAGTCAAGGCATGGACATCGCTGTTGAGCTGGGGCGCGTGTCGCTGCAACCGGGAAAGGTTGACATTCTAGTCTCAGCGGACAAGATTTCAGGGGAAGAATTGATGCGCCTGAAAAACATCACGCTACGCCCTGCTGGACTACCTAGTAAAGCGGCGCAATAATGATTATCGATGAGCCCAGTTGCCAGAACCCTGCCCAATGAAAATAGTTACGCTTTTTATAGTCCTCTTCGTTCAACTGTCAGGCACATTATGTGCAATCAACAAGCCCAATGTCGTCGTCTTCCTCGTCGATGACTTTAGCGCGGGCGCATTGTCTGCCTATGGTAGCGATCTTCACGAAACACCGAATATCGATCGATTGGCGGCGAGCGGCGCGTCCTTTACGCAGGGATATGCGGCTTGTACCGTATGCTCTCCCAGTCGTGCCGCCATCCTGACTGGCAAGGCACCTGCGCGGATCCGTCTCACCGACTGGATCGCAGGGCACCTCTCCAAAGCGAAAGGGCGCAAGTTACTGCTGCCTGATTGGACAAAGTTCGTCAACCACTCGGAGGAAACTCTGGCAGAGGCACTGAAGAGCGAAGGGTATAAGACAGGCTTTTTCGGCAAGTGGCACCTAATGCCTTACACCAATCCTGCGATAGTCGACCAGCATTACCCTGAAAACCACGGCTTTGATCTAAATATCGGAGGACGTGAATGGGGACAGCCTAAAGGCGAGGGGAAATACTTCCATCCATTCGCCATGCCCAACATGGATAGTCAGCCAGGTGACTTTCTAACCGACCGGCTTACGGATTATGCAGTCGGATTTATTGAAGAGAATAAGGAGAAGCCTTTCCTGCTCTATTTTTCGTATTACACAGTCCATTCCCCGTTCATGGGAAAGCCGGATCTGGTCAAAAAGTACCGAGAAAAAGCCGCCAAGGGCGACTATCGGCAGACCGACCCTGATTACGCTGCAATGGTGGAGAGCCTTGATGACAGTGTGGGACGGGTAATCTCAAAACTGAACGAGGAGGGTTTGGCCGATAACACTCTGATTATATTTACTAGTGATAATGGCTCAGACAAGCATGACTACACAGCAGGGTTAAGAAATTGCAAAGCTTATGCCTATGAAGGCGGTGTGCGTGTGCCCCTGTTTGTAGCGGGGTTGGGTATCCCCGCTGGCCAAAAAATCGACGCCCCAGCAATCGGCATGGACCTGTATCCTACGATTTTAGACATTACTGGACTGTCGCTCAAACCGAGTCAGCATGTAGATGGGATTAGTTTGAAGCCGATACTTTACGGAACAAGTGAACCCGTGGATCGTGCTCTATACTGGCACTACCCCCACTATCACCGCACCCCGCCCTACGGGGCAGTCGTGAAAGATGATTACAAGCTTATCGAATTCTTTGAGGATGGTTCTCTCGAGCTGTATAACCTCAAAAATGATCCTTCAGAGTCCACGAACCTTTCCGCTGCCCAGAAAGATCTGGCAGCAGAACTGCTAGCCGAACTAAGGCAATGGCGCATACATGTTGGTGCACAAATGATGGCCTTGAACCCAGTGCATAGTTCACAGCCCAAGAAGGAATAACAAGCGTCTCATGCCGAGCATCGGGGTTGGGGCCCTGCCCTTCTCACCAGTTAGCTTTACCCCTGTGTCAAAGTAAATGGCTTCAGCGCCGGAACTGGTGGCATTTTCACGTTCCCGATTGTGCATGATAATATTCTGGCTGAAGTAATTACCGGTTGCCTTGGTATTCCCGTCCCATACGCCGTTCAAGCGATTCTCCCGGCAGATGTTGTTAAAGAAAAAGTTACCGTGGGCTGTTTTATCCATGGCACGCCCTCCCACGCTAACCCCCCTCCGGTTCCCGTTGCATTCATTGGCAGCAATTAGATTTGGGCCCGTGTTACCCACGACCTCCTCATTCCATACATGCACTCCCGCCTGATGGTTGGCGTTGAGCTGATTACCAAATACGATATTATGACTGATCGCCTCCTCGACGAAGACACCGTGCCGCTTGTTTCCGGTGCAAGTGTTAAACAGTGCGGTGCAATCAATCGAGTGAGCATCCAAGTCGATGCCGTCAGAATTGTTCGCCACACAGTTATTGGCTATAGAGTGAATACGTTTTGCCACATGGGACCATATACCGCGCCCTCCGTTGGCATAGACGTTGCAGCGGTAGATGAATACCGGGTCGTCACTACGACTTTTGGTATTAATGCCGTCGCGTGCCCCCGATGCGATATTCACGTCCTCAATCAACGCGATGCTGCCGGTATTGGCGTTGATCGGGTGGAAGGCTTGTCGCCCGCCATCGAGCTTGCCGCCCGAGATCGATGAATACCCCGTTTCCGGCAGGAGGATGATCTGCGATAACTCCGCCTCACGCACCCAATCAGGCTCCAGAGCAGTGCCCAGGTCCGCAAGGATGCGTCCGTCCAAAATGATGCATGTGTTTGGGGGCATTACCAGACCCGCTGGTGTGCGTGAGATGAATTCGCCCTCCAGCTTCAAGACGAGCACGTCATTGGGATGATCTGCGCTGGCCTGACTCAACACTTCTTGCACATAGGCTAAGTTCACGGCAGGCACAGCCTCCCGGTTGCCCTTTTTGCGTCTGCCGCCTTGTATCGGAGGAATGTCATGACGCCCCATGCCCTGTACAATGATCGGTTTTTTATGATGGTTACTGAAAGTGGGCGGATCGAAAAAGCGCACGTCTGACACACCACTATCATTGCATTCCATGTTTGCGTTGCTGATTAGGAATAGCTCAGAGCAGTCATCTGCGAGCACCGCCTTGCCGATTTCACGATTACGAAACACTTGATGTCCCGCTCCATTTATCAGCAACTGTTGGCCGCTGCCGTTACCTATATTCTCAGCGATCAGATTGCCCCTGCTTTGTTCTGACAATTCAATGGCCACGGGATCCTTAATGGTGTTGCGTGCAATAATGCCTCTGTCTGATTTGCTGTAAATGCTAGTAGGATTGCCCTCAAATGAGTTTCCTACAACGATGCTGTTAAGTGAATCTATTTCCAATGCGATGCCTTTCTGATGGCTAAATGTATTGTCCAAGCACAAAAAAGCAGCAGTGGACGCGATCCGTAGCCCTTGGCCGTTATTGATAAAGTTGCATCGGGTAACGACGGCAGCGTTGTTGAATGCTGCAGGGTCACTGCCCGAATAGTCAATGCCCACCGTGTTGCAGCCTATTATGGTCACGTTATCAATGAGGATGCGCTTGCCTCCCTTTATCCGAATTCCCGTCACGGGATAGCCGTTTCCATCAATGGTTCCGGCAATCGTCCCCGGAGAGGAGATGGACACGTGCCGGGCATCGACAATCTCTATGAGACTCTCCGCTGTGCAGTTTCGCGAGGCCTGGATTCTCGCAGAAGGTGATAGCAACAGACTCATGTTTGAACCCAGTCGCAATGGCGTATCTTTGATTATTAAAGCACCATTGATTTCAATCATCAGTCTAGCCTCTGGAATCGCCTTGCGTGCAGTATCAATGACGGACTGCGCTTCAGAAACATGGCGAGATGAGAGGAAAATATGATGCCTAATTTCATCGCTGTTTGACGGCTGCTCAAATTCGGGTGGCGTGAAGAATTTACCCGTAGCCATGCTGCCAGATGTAGATGAAAGTAGGACTGCAAATGCAAAACCAAGGATGTGTTGTGAAGTGATCATATATAAGGTAATTAAGAAATTAGATTGTTCGGCTATCTATCCAAAATCTATTCGGACGTATCTGGCGGCGTCAACTGACTGAGACTTAGCCGGGTTTCATGTAGTTGCGTTCCATCAGATTTTATGAGCCGAAAGGTTACCTCCGGATCAGATATTGTGGTATCAAACTCCAGTTCACCAAAAGCGTGGATGTGGGCGAAGCCAAAAAGCTGTTCGGAGCAGTTTTTTGCTTTGATTGGAGGACCGTGTAGACCGCCCAGACTCGCAGGCTCAAACTCGTAAAAGGTGTGACCCGATTTGCGGGGGATGCGGAACCCCCGGGCACCGTGCCTATCGCCAGAAAGCAAGAGCACTCCGGGGATTTTATGCTTCTCGATGAAGCTGAGGACGCGCTCACGCCCAGTTTTATCCCAAACGCCCCACGAGTCTTTTCCATTAGAGATGTAATCGCTCCACATCGTTCCTGAGGTTAAAATGATGAAAGGCCCCTTGCATTTGAGCAACTCTTGTTCCAGCCACTGCATTTGCGCTTCTCCTAAGTATGTCGTTTGGCTGCCCTCAGTCCATGGGTCACCTTCACGGAAGTAACGTGTGTCGAGCATGATTAGATCGGCTGGACCGATACGGGTCCTGAAGAAGATGCCTCCCTGCTCGTCCCCGAAGCCGTAGGACGGGTTGTTCCAGTTCTGCATCCAGACCTTTCGCACGGAACGCCGGTCGGCATCGGTGAAGGACTTGGGGATACCCGCCAGATCGTTGTCGAAATAATCATGATCATCCCACTGTGCATACGCGGGAATGGATGCTGAAAATGCCTGCCATGCAACGGACAGATCCCGCAGCAAGTAGTCCGAGCGGTGCAGGCCCAAGTGGTTATTTCGGTCATCCACGGCCAGATCGCCGAGCAGGAGTATGGCCGCGTTGCCGCGCTCGCGTATAAGGCCGAGCAGGGAGTGGTTAACGAAGCCCCTCTTATGCAGGCACGACCCGAAAGCGAGTTTCATCTTCGTTGGGGTGCCCGGAGCAGCGTGCGTGCGGATGGTCGCCGACTCTGGCATATCAATGGGCTTTCCATCGACTGTTACATAATAAGGGTATGGGGTGTCAGGTAGTAGCCCGTCCACGGGAACGACGGCGGTTAAATCGCTTTCAACAGTGCTATTAACAGGTCCAAACGTCACAGGGCCGTCCTGCGTTTGAACGATCACGCTTACCGGTGCTGGTTTAATCGTCCGCACCCATAATTTGACGCCATGTGCCTTTACTTCGCCCAGCATCGGCCCGCCCAGATGAGTGAGGCCACTGCTCAGGCTAGCCTGAAGAATCGCCGCATTCTCCGCGAATGCCGCAGTTGGGTCCGAGCTCAATGATTTGCGGGCCGTGATGAACAGGTTCTGAATATTCCGAGGCCGTTCGCCATAGCTATTGAGTATGCGAAGATCGATTTCAGGAGTTCCCAGGTGGACCTCATCAAGGCTCACCTCATCAATGAGTTCTTTCTTGTGGCTGCATTTCTGATGTGTTTGCGCGCAATCTGCGACTGCAAGAACAGTGTTGCCGGCTGATAGGATGCATAGAAATAGAAGGGGTAGCGAATATGGGTTCATGGCTCGATATATTGAACAGGGAATACAGCAAAACTGATAATGGATAAGGTTGGGGCGGGGTATTAGTTAAACAGTGTGTTGCCTGACCAGAAAAAATATTTGGATCCTTGTCAATAATATTGCATGAAAGATTATTAATTACCATTAATATGTATATTAAAAAAAGGTTCGAAAAGAATCTTGCAAGCGTAGACAGTATATTGCAAGATAAAATACTTTCATAAAACATAGCCTTGCGCTCAATTCGCACTATCCCCATTGACTGCCACTCCCCGAATGAAATGCATCATGTATAAACCCGCCATTGCCCTGATTGTGCTATCTGCTGCAGGTGCAATACCTGTTTGCTGGGGATCAAGCGGCTCTACTGGCGGGGATGGCATTGACGAGCTAGCTGGAAGCAGTACTAATCCAGAGTTTAACCATACGCTCCTCCTGCGTTATGATCGACCTGCTGAGCGTTGGACGGAAGCCTTGCCAGTGGGCAATGGCCGTCTTGGAGCGATGGTATTTGGGGGTATTCAGTCGGAACTCCTGCAGCTTAATGAGGCAACGCTTTGGTCTGGCGGACCCAGCGAGTGGAACAACCCCGGGGCGAAAGCGGCTCTGGCGCAAGTGCGCGAGGCCCTGTTCGCGGGCGACTACACTGCCGCCGATGAACTGTGCAAGAAGATGCAGGGCCCCTTCAATCAGTCCTACCAGCCGCTGGGTGACTTGAAGCTAAACTTTTTGCACGAGGGAGAGCCAACGGGCTACGAGCGCTATCTGGACTTGGGTACAGCGGTGACAGGTATGCGCTACCAGATCGGTAACCGCAATTTCACACGCGAAGTGTTCGCTAGCTATCCCGATCAGGTAATGGTGGTTCGCCTGTCTTGTGACCAGCCGGGGGAAATCAGTCTTACCATGACCGCTGACAGCCCGCTCCGCCATACAGTGCATGTAGAAGGGCAGGACACCCTGGTAATGGGCGGCAGGGCACCTTCACACGTTTACCCCAGTTACCTGAAGAAAGAGAACCCCGTCATCTACGACGAAGCCCCTGCTCCGGAGGGCACCACTTTTGACCTCCACGTGCATGTGCGTGCTGACGGCGGCGCGGTCACTGCCTCGGGCGACACGATCTCGGTAGCGGAAGCAAACTCGGTGACGCTGCTCTTGAGCGCGGGGACAAGTTATAATGGCCCATCAAAATCACCTGGTCGCGAGGGGCGCGATCCCGTGGCGGTAGCACTGGGTCCGCTTAACGCAGCGAAACAGCTTACCTCGGAAGAACTCCGCGCACGTCACCTTGCCGACTACCAAGAACTCTTTCATCGGGTAACGCTTGACCTTGGCAATGCCTCCGCAGCGAACGCATTGAGCACTGAGGAGCGTTTGGTCCGGTTTGCGGAAGGCGGTCATGATCCTGCGTTGACCACGCTGCTTTTCAACTACGGACGCTACCTGTTGATCGCGAGTTCGCGCCCCGGGGGTATCCCCGCCACCCTGCAGGGTATCTGGAATAAATCGATGACCCCGCCCTGGAGTTCCAACTATACGCTCAATATTAATACCGAGATGAACTATTGGCCTGCGGAGCTGACCAACCTGTCCGAGTGTCACGAGCCCCTTTTCTGGTTGATCGAGAACTTGGCGCACAATGGTTACGAAACCGCTCGTGAGAATTATGGGGCCCGTGGCTGGGTATCTCATCACAATGCGGACATCTGGTGCCAGACTGCGCCTGTCGGGGCTGGCAAGGGCGATCCTAGGTGGGCCAATTGGCTCTTGAGCGGCCCGTGGCTGTGCACCCACCTCTGGGAACATTATGCATTTACTGGTGACGAGGCGTTTTTGCGGGATCGGGCTTGGCCGCTGATGAAGGGAGCTGCGGAGTTTTGCCTCGACTGGTTGATTGAGGACGGACAGGGGCACCTTGTTACGGCTCCCTCGGTATCACCCGAACTTCATTTCTATACTCCCGACGGCGAGAAGGCATCTGCGTGCATCGCCGCGACCATGGACATGTCCATCATCTGGGAGCATTTTACCAACTGCCTGGAGGCCGCTAAGATCCTTGGTATCGATCAGGACTTTGCGGAAAAAATAGCGGCGGCACGAGAAAGGCTCTATCCACTGAAAATTGGATCACGAGGACAGATTCAGGAGTGGTTTCAAGATTTCCAGGAAGCCGATGTGCACCACCGGCACGTTTCGCACCTATTCGGCCTGCACCCCGGGCGTCAAATTACTCCGGCCAGGCCCGAACTGTTCAAGGCCGCGCGCCGAGTCTTGGAAATCCGTGGAGACGAAGGCACAGGTTGGGCGCTGGGCTGGAAGATCAACTTCTGGGCGCGGTTGCTTGATGGCGACCATGCTTACCTGATCGCGCGGAATCTTTTGCGCCCCGTGGATCTGCGTTCGGGCAAGACATACGGCGGTCGTGGCGGCGTATATATCAACTTGTTTGATGCGCATCCGCCCTTTCAGATAGATGGCAACTTCGCATTCACAGCCGGTGTCGCGGAGATGCTTTTGCAAAGCCACCTGGGCGAAATTCACTTGCTGCCCGCATTGCCCACTGCCTGGCCCGCAGGCTCCATTAAAGGACTGCGCGCAAGGGGCGGATATACTGTGGATATCCAATGGGAGAATGGAGGCTTGGCAAATGCGCAGGTTTACACCTCAAAGGAGCAACTGGCTCCCATCCGCTACAAGAATGTTTTAATCAATCCTGAATCCGATCCCCGCATTACGGTAATTCTGCAAAACCCCTCGAATTAAAAAAAAAAACGGCCCTCCGGGGTTGCACTAATCACGAGGGCTTCATCACCCACACCCTTCATCTATGACTATTCTTAGTTTCTCCATTCTGGACATTCTCGTTATTGTTGCCTACTTTGCCGCAGTCATTTGGATCGGCTACCGGTCGATGAAACGTGTTAGTGATTCCACCGACTACTTTTTGGCGGGGCGCAAATTCGGCCGCTTGATTCAGACCTTTGCCGCCTTCGGGCAGGGAACGAGTGCGGAGACCGCTGTCGGCACGACCACTGCGGTTGCCAAGAACGGGGCTGCAGGCATCGGCTTTACCATGGCTCAGGGCATCTTTTCCATGCCGATCTTCTGGATGACCACCATGTGGTACCGGCGGCTACGCTATTTGAGTTTGGCGGAGTTTTTCTCCGAGCGCTACAACTCCAAGCTGATGGCGGGATTCTATGCCGTCACGCAAACGGTCATGTTCATGATCGTGGCCGCACTCGGGTTTACGGCAATGTCCAAGACGATTGCCGCAATTGCGGAAAAGCCAGTCAGCGAATACTCCCAGGTGGAACTCGTCGAACATGAGCTGGCGCTCGAATACCAGCAATTGCGCGCCCCGGATGCCGACTCCCTGACGCAGGTGCAGCGTAATCGCCTAGACGAACTGGCATTGCAAAACCCGCAACTGACTTTCTCCTATATCGACCGGACTTGGCTTACGATTATGCTGGCCATCGTGATCCTTCTCTACGCGGTTTCCGGGGGGCTGGAGGCCGCCTTCATTACCGATACCATTCAGGGCATTTTCATTATTTTACTGTCGTTGATGCTGATCCCTTTTGCCATTGGTAAGATTAATGATTTGCACGGTGGCAGTGGCCTTATGGGCGCATTCGAAACCTTCCACCAGGTGCTTCCAGAGGCTTTCTTCAAGGTGCTAGGTTCTCCGAACCTTCCGCAGTTTACCTGGTATTACATCCTCGCGTTTGGCATCATGGGCGTCTTCAACACCGGCATCCAAGCTAATCAGCTAACTGCCGCTGGCTCTGCCAGGGACGATGAGATTGCTCGGGATGGATTCCTTATCGGAATTTTTATCAAGCGTTATTGCACGGTGATCTGGGGGTTCATCGCCATGATCCTTATCGTCCTGTATGGCACAGAGGTTCACGACCCTGACTTGGTCTGGGGTATGGCCTGCCGCGACCTGCTACCAGTCGGGCTGCTTGGGTTAATGGTTGCCTGCCTGATGGCTGCCCTCATGTCCACCGCCGATGCGTTGATGCTGACCAGTTCCTCGCTATTGACCAATAATGTATTTCGCCCGTTGTTACCTAATCGCAGTGAAAAGACCTACGTTTTAGCAGGGCGGCTTTTTTGCGTTTTTTATATAATCGGTGGCGTGGGGATCGCCCTCGCCCTCGATGATGTGCTGACGCTCTTCATCCTGATGTTCGGCTTTAATGCGATTATTGCGGCGGCATTCTGGCTGGGGATGACTTGGCGGCGCGCTACCCGCATAGCGGCCTGGACGTCCATCATCGTTACATTTCTCTTTACCATACTCATCCCGTTCACCGCTCCACTGTTTCCCGGCGTGCGCACGGCCGAGTCGCTGGCACTGATGACCGAGGGCTACTCCGTCGAAAACACCTATCAGGCCAATCAGGCGGATGTAGATAATCGCAGTGCTGAAATCTCCATATGGGAAGGCTTGAACGCAAGCGGGAAAGCCGAAGGGGAACGCCCTGAAGCGATACAGGTTGGAGATCGGATAGTGCGCCAAACATACATCGAACCCAGGAGCATCTTCTGGCAAACCGGATTGGAACGCACGGAAGATGGCACGAACGTCGGCGGCGGTATGCTCAAAATAGAACTCGTGGCATTGCATAAAATGGGGATAGACCTCACCAAGAACCGCTACGCATTTAACGAAACTCTTGGAGTCCTGTTTCGTATTCTCATCCCCTTTGGCCTTATTCTGCTCGTGTCTCCGTTCACGCGTATGGAAGAGAAACCCCGCCTGGACTTTTTCTACGCACGCCTCCGCACACCTGTTGCCGGTAGTCCTGAGGAGGACGAGGCCGCGGTCGAAGCGATCAGAAAGCTGCCTTCACTGCGCGACGACAGTAAGTTGTTCCCTAGTTCTCATTGGGAGTTTCGCAAATGGACAAAGCGGGACTGGGTCGGGCAGTTCTACGTCTTTCTCGCAATTTTAGGATTGATCCTGATCCTGTACGCGATCATTACACTTGGCAAAATCCCCGCGTAATCCCATCTCTATCCGTTAATCTTAAATGAATATACATAAACCTATTTTGACCTTCTTTGCTTCAGTCGCGCTTCCTGCACTGAGCAGTTCGTTATCCTGCGCAAGCTCTGCGGAAGGGCAGCTGTTCTACGTGGCTCCTAACGGCAGTGACACCGCTGCGGGAACCGAAGCAGCGCCGTTTCAGTCGATGGATCGTGCTCGGGAAGCCGTGCGCGGTTTTATTGCAGTCAACAGCACCTCGCCGCAGGACATCACCGTCTATTTCCAAGAGGGCAATTACGCAGTACAACAGTCCGTGGTCTTTACTGAGGCAGACTCCGCACCTGCGGGCACCCGGATCGAATACCGGGCATGCGAAGACGCCACCGTGGTGTTTTTTGGTGGCGTATCCCTGCCCGTTTCCGCATTCCAGCCGCTCAGCGCAGAAGATCCGCGCGTCGAGTCAATAATCGACCGCAATGCCCACAAGCACATCCGATACGCGCCATTGAAGGAACTCGGCATCACCGATTACGGGAAACGCAGTCTCCACGGGTTCCGGGTTGGTGGCGGCGCCACCCCGCCAATGGAACTCTTTATCAACGGTCGCTCCATGACTCCGGCCCGCTGGCCCAACGAAGGCCTGGCTCCCATGGACGATTCCATGCCTTTGGAGGATCGCATAATCGATGCGGGCGAAGACTGGACTCCGTCAAACAAGACCAGCAAGGGAGGCACTTTCCGTGTGGATTTCGACCGGCTAAAGCATTGGACCAACGCCGAAGATATGTTGCTGGACGGACTGGTTGCCAACGACTGGTCCTGGCAATCGCACCTGATCGCTTCGATGGATGCAGAGCAGAAGACCCTAACACTGCAGGATCCAGCTCCATATACGATCAAAATGACCCCACGCTTCTACATCGAAAACCTGCTCGAAGAGATAGACATGCCGGGCGAGTACTTCATTGATCGCCAGACAGGCTACTTATACCTCTATCCACCCGCTGAGATGGCTGACGATGCCTTCCTTTGCGTCAGCACCCTGAAAGAGCCAATGCTGTCGATCGAGGGTGCCTCTCGCCTCACATTCCATGGAATCACCTTTGATACAGGTCGCGAAGCTGCCATTAGCCTGAACACAGGAGAAGCTAACCGGTTCAGCCAACTTGAGGTCCGCAATTTCACGGGGAACGCTGTCAAGCTGGCCGGTCGCAACAATGGCATTGTTCGTTCCGAGATCCACCACATCGGGGGTAGTGGCGTGATCCTTGAGGGGGGCGATTTTGACAGCCTGTTGCCCGGCGGCAACTTCGTCGAGGATACGACAATCCACAATTTCGCCCGCTACGACAAAGCCTACACCCCCGGCGTCAAGCTGCTGGGTGTTGGCAACCGGGTGTCCCACTGCGAGATATACGAAGGTCCGCATGGGGGGATAACCATCAGCGGCAACGACCACCTCATTGAGTACAACATCCTCCGCGACCTTATCAAGGACTTCAGCGATTTTGGCGCTATCTATGCAGCGATTGGAGCTAACCCGCTTCAGAGAGGCACAGTAATCCGCAGAAACCTAATCTACAATCTCGGGGCGCCAGACAGGAAGTGGTGTATCGGCATTTACAGCGACTGGTTCTCGCAGGGCTTCACGATCGAAGAGAACATTCTCTATCGCATCGGGGACCATCCAGAGATGTTTGAATTCATCGGAATCGTAAACAGCAGCGGTCGCTACAACAAAGTCCTCAACAACATCTTCATAGATTGCCCCATCCCCTACGAGCGCGGCTACAACATGAGCTACGGCTACAAACAGAACGGCAACGACGTGAAGCTCCTGAAAAGCTGGCGCGACATCTTCGAAGACCCCGAATTACTCGGCGGTATTTACGGAATTCGCTATCCCGAACTTCACCGATTCTTCGATGAGGACATCTGGTTCCCCACCACCAGCTACTTTGAGAGGAACTTGATATACAACAAGGACATCCCCTTCAACGAGGGATACCTGCCAGAACACTTCATAGTGGACCGAACCAGCAAAGGCTGGGGCAAGCACGAAGACCTGGCGAACGCTCGCGACAACTGGGTGACCAACGAAGACCCCGGATTTATCAATCCTTCAGAAATGAATCTCGAGCTTGAGCCGCATGCACGTGCCTTTGATGAAATCCCAGGATTCAGGAATATTCCCTTCTCGCAAATCGGCGTCCGCTAATGTAACTGTGAATTAGAGCCCTGAGCTTTGCGGTCGATCCAATGTCTCTGCTGCTGGGGCTGTTCGAGGACTTCGTGGGCAGCTGACTGTTATATTACCTGAGCAACAGCGCCCCGAATAAGCTAGGTTCATAGAGTTCCGCGGCATGAATGCGACTATTCATGTTGGAGCTTCGTTGGACTCTCATGCCCCGTGCCGAAACGTTCTCTGTTTGGGTCGATATGCTCCGCGCGCCACTGGGCCGGGGCGCGTCCGGTCTGGCTTTCGGCGACAAGTCCACAGGCGCGGCTCTCCAGACTGCCTTCGGGGATCATCCCGGTGGTGTGGACAGCCTCGTGCATCGCGTCGAACTGCATGAAAAAACGTCCGGGGTCCTCCAGCTTGTAGAAGCGTTCTTCGAACAGCCCTTTGGCCAGCCAGTGGTCGACGAGTTCGCCCCGAATTTCAAACCAGTCCTCCGTCCAACCAACCTGCCGATCCGGCCGGTAGCGGTGCCAGTCGCCGGGTTTCAGTATGAACGCCGTGCCCGGGCGCACCCGCTGCTGCTCGCGCATCCATTCGATTTGCCCAGCACCCTCCCGGATCGCCACGAGTTGGAGGGCGTGGATGATGCGCCCCTTCTCCCAGGAGAAGGCCCGACCGCTGGGATGCTCGCCGGGCGGGTAGGCCTGCCCGGTCTGAATGGCAGTATGGCCGATCGCGCTGAGGTGCAGTCCGAAGCGATTACCCAGCGGAGCCAAGGGGAAATATTGGAAGTAATCTTTGATAGAAAATTATATGCCTGTGATTGAAAATGATGGGCAATGTTGCTTGTAGATATTTATTAAATGTGGGATATTCAGCCTATGTCGACCCCTGATTCTGCTCCTTTTTATGGTATATTATTGCATGCTATTGGCGGCTGCCAGCTTCTATTTGCCCTTCCGCAATATTCGTTCTTGGCCCTGGGAAAATGCTTGGTTTTTGGGGGGCGTTTTCAGTTGGTTGAACGCGGCCCACTTCTTACAACGCAGGACGTATTGTCCCCACCGGAACAAAAATATTAGAATATTATGAAATTAGGTATTTTCTCAATCGGGCTCGACACATACTGGGATCAGTTTGACGGGCTATTGGATCATCTGAATGGCTATCACTGTGAAATCCGTGATCGCATCACAGGCATGGGCACCGAGGTGGTGGATGCCGGGATGGTGGATTGCCCGGAAAAGGCAGAGGGGGCGGCCACGCTTTTCAAGCAAGCGGATGTCGAACTGATTTTTCTGTTTATTTCCACCTATGCGCTTTCCTCCACTGTACTGCCTGTCGTGCAGAAGGCGAAAGTGCCCGTGGTGATGTTGAACCTCCAGCCCGTGGCGCAGCTCGACTATGAGCGCTTCAATGCCCTGGGCGATCGCGGTAAAATGACGGGGCTCTGGTTGGAACATTGCCAGTCATGTTCGGTGCCGGAATTGGCCTGTGTGTTCAACCGGGCCGGGATCGACTACCATGTCGTGACTGGCTACCTGCAGCAGGATGCGGCCTGGCAGGAGATTGAAGATTGGGTCGATGCCGCCAGAGTGCTTGCCGGGATGCGGACTAACCGCGTGGGCGTGATGGGGCATTACTACGGGGGGATGCTGGATGTTTATAGTGACTTGACCCAACAGTCGGCGGTCTTTGGGAATCATTTCGAAATTTTGGAGATGTGCGAACTGGCGGAGTTGCGCGCCGCCGTGAGTGACGAAGACATGCGCGCCAAGGTCGACGAGTTTCGGTGCAAGTTTGAGGTGTCGGAGGAATGCGAGACTTCTGAGTTGGAGCGTGCTGCTCGCACCTCGGTGGCACTGGATCGATTAATTGCCCGGCATAATCTTGGGTCGATGGCCTATTACTACGAAGGACGTGGTGAGTATGAAAACATCGTGACCTCGATCATCGCGGGCAATACCCTGCTAACCGGTCGCAACATACCGATCGCCGGCGAGTACGAGATTAAAAACGTGCAAGCGATGAAGATCATGGATCTGCTCGGAGTGGGCGGTTCCTTCTCGGAATTCTACCTGTCTGACTTTGTCGACGATGTGGTCTACCTGGGACACGACGGCCCGGCTCACTTTGCCATCGCGGAGGGGCGGGGGGGGCTCGTCCCGGTGCCCGTCTATCATGGGAAACCGGGCAAGGGGCTTTCGATTCAAATGGCGGTCAAACACAACAAAAAAAAGGGGTCATTCCGTATATTGCGATATAAATTGATCATAGCTCTGACTGTTCGCCTGTTTAAGCTCGCGGTGCAGCCGATTGACATAGACGCCGACAAGTTGAGGCACATCCATATTTAATTTTCGGGCAATCCAGGTGCTCGGCGCGCTGGTATGTTGTTTCAGCTCGGATGCGATCCAGACTTTCCAGGGGGCCGATTTCTTGTCCCGGGCAATATCCGCTTCCGTTTTGCCTGCGGCTATAATTCCACGGTTCAGGCACTCCTCCCAGATCAGCTCATTGGCTTCCTTCAAATCACTTCCCTCCATGCGCAAACGCTCAAAAGACCCTTCCTTCAAAAGCCCTTCGCTCTGGAGCAACTCACGCTTGAAGGCTTTCGAGCCGAGGGCCCACCCCCGGCACATCTGGTCGAACGCCATCTCCTTCCGGGCTCCCGCGTCTTCAGAAAGCCATTGCAGATACTGCTCGTAGCTGCGGTGGCCTTTGGGCGTGTCATCCAAGTCTCCGGCCGCCCATAAAGCTCCCGTAGGATCCAGAAACTCAGGTCGCAAGGCCCGCTTGCGCAGATACCAGTAGCTGGACCAACGGTATTGGCTCAGACCCGCCACATCGCACAGCCCCGCACTGACCGGGTTAAGATGAATGCATGACCGCCGGAATACCCATGCGCAAGTTTAAAATATCGTGATATACGGAATGACCCCTTTTGTGGCGTTCAGAAAAATATAGTTGCTCTTAAGTCGAATTTTAGCCTTACATTGTAAATATATTTAACTTTAATCATTTGATGAATGAAATCACTCCAGGGGATGTTAGCGTGCGTTTAGGGCGAAACTTAAAGAGCCGCCGTGTATCGCAGGGTTTGCGCCTGGTCGATGTTTCGCAGCGATCCGGTCTTTCTGTGCCGACCATCCGAGCGATCGAACGGGGCGACCGCTCTGTTTCTTTTGGAAACTATGCTTTTGTCGCCGTCATGCTCGGCGCGGGCGATTTGTTTCAGTCGATTTTCGAAGATGGGCGAGACAGTGGCTCGGATCTGGAGCGGTCTCGCGTGAGAGTCTCAAAGCCAAAGGCGATGCGATGAGATTGGAAGTTGTTTACCAAGGTGCTGTCGTCGGCGAACTTTTTGTGGGAAAGGATGGCTTGCCTGTCTTCACTTACACGTCCGACTTCATTCGCTCAGGGCTGGAGCTTTCGCCGCTGCACTTACCTTTGGCGGCGGCACCTTACCAGATTCGCAAACCTGCGCTACGGAATCTACCCGGACTCGTTTTTGATTCCTTGCCGGATAGCTATGGTTTACTGGCTTTGCGAGAGCGGTTGAAGCGGATCGAACTACCCGAGACCGAGAGGGGTGTATTGTCTTTGCTCGCTTTGATTGGGGAGTCGGGCATCGGTGCGCTTGAATACCGACCCTTGGTCGAAGATGCGCATTCTGAGCGCTTGCTTACGCTGGCGCAGACGATTCAAGAATCCAAACAATTGGTGAGCGCTGTCGATTCGAACCAGCTGGGGCGCGCCTTTTTGCAAACGGCGGGTAATGCGGGCGGACAACATCCCAAAGCGACGGGCTACTGGGAACCTGTTGCAGAACGTCTCCATTTAGGCAACGACGGCGCTGCGCATGACTGGCAGGCTGTGATCGTTAAACTGGATTTAGAGAGTCATGTTCCCGTGAATATCGTAGAGCGCATCTATCTCCGCATGGCTGAAGCGTCTGGGATTGAAACGGCCAAAAGTTGGCTGGTGCACAATGAGCAAGGTGCCCACCTGGTTTCGTTGAGATTCGACCGCGATACCTGCGGCGGCAAGCGGCATCAACATAGCTTTGCCGGTATGGCGCATTTGGACTTTAATCAGCGAGGACACAGTTACGAACAACTGTTGACCACGGTGATGCGTGTTTGCTCGGATCGTCGCGACTTGGTGGAAGCCTACCGCAGGGCCGTATTCAATGTGATGGCGCACAATCAAGACGACCACGCCAAGAACTTTTCCTTCACTATGGAGAAAGACGGCACTTTTCGCTTAAGCCCGGCCTACGATTTAGTGTTCACCGAGTCCGAAGATGGGGCGGGGCATTGGATGACGATGAATGCAAAGTCCGAACGCATCCAGCGCAGCGATCTCGTTCGACTCGGGGAGAAGTTCAATTTTAAGACTCGCGAGATACAATCCATTTTTGGCGAGGTCGCCAAGGGCGTCGCCAAGTTTGAAGCTTATGCCCAAGAGGAAAAGCTGGGCTCGGGGTGGAACGTGAAAATCAAGCAAAACCTGCAAGTCATTCGCGAACGGTTCAGGATGTAGTGGCTCACTTTGCGGACGAGTCTGACGCAGCACGGTGCGTTCTGCTTCGAATTGGTTGATAATTCTGATCAGTGAAAGGAACACAGAAAACAGAAGCCCAGCAGACGTATTTCTTAAGCTAGCATGGAAACTAGGATGCAGTTAGAATAAAAGAATTTGATAGCAACTGGTGTATTTTGATCTGCGTTTATTGCGTCTGACTTTACCCAGTTGCCCGTAAGAAGAGCCACTTTCGAACAAACCAAAAATACCGAAGGAAGCCACAACAAGTTATCTCCACCAAAGAAACCGATGACCAAGGTAGCCACTGATAATAGCAGGCTTGGCCTTGTTTCTGCAAAAGCGTGACCCAACGGTGGCTTATGAGTTAACATTATGCGGTGCGCATGGGTATCCCGGCGGCTTGGGCAGTCGACCCCGCTGGCGCGGGTTCGCTACGCCTGATCGCGTTCGGGCAAGCGGCGATTGCGGGTAGCGACGGGGCGCTAGCCGTGTCGACGTCTGGGGCGTTTAGCCGGTATCCCGGCGGTTTGGGCAGTCGACCCCGCTGGCGCGGGTTCGCTACGCCTGAACGCTTTCGGGCAAGCGGCGATTGCGGGTAGCGACGCGGCGCTAGCCGTGTCGACGTCTGGTGCGTTTAGCCGGTATCCCGGGGGTTTGGGCAGTCGACCCCGCTGGCGCGGGTTCGCTACGCCTGATCGCTTTCGGGCAAGCGGCGATTGCGGGTAGCGACGGGGCGCTAGCCGTGTCGACGTCTGGGGGCGTTTAGCCGGTATCGCGGCGGTTTGGGCAGTCGACCCCGCTGGCGCGGGTTCGCTACGCCTGATCGCGTTCGGGCAAGCGACTAGCTTAGGCCTGCCTTATCCAGTGCTCGATGCTATAGTCCGGATTCTTCTCAACGATGGAATCGAGGGTAAACCTGTCTTCGAATTTCGGGAAAAAGGCGTCGCCGTTGACCGTGCGGTGGACGCGGGTGAGGAAAATTTCGTCGGTTTTATCAAGCAATTGCGCGTAGACCTCGCCGCCGCCGGCGATCCAGATGGTTTTGTCGGTCTGAAGGTGATCGAGCATGGCGAGGTCGGTAAAGCTGTGTGCGCCGGGGATCTCCCGGGGCTGGCGGCTCAGGACATAGGTTTCACGACCGGGCAGCGGGCGACCGATCGCCTCGAAGGTTTTCCGCCCCATGACAAGCAGGCCGCCCATGGTTTTTTGTTTGAACCACTTAAAATCATCGGGCAGGTGCCAGGGAATGTCGCCCGCGTTGCCGATGACTCGATTCTCTGACATCGCAGCGATGGCTTTGTAGGACTTGTTAGAGTTCATGGGGGTTCGGTTTTCTAGTTTTCAGTTGTCTGGTTTTCAGTTTGAGGAGTGTAATACTGACGCAAAATACCTGACGATTCAACCGATAACCGACAACCGACAACGGATAACTGGGAACCGTTAACCGTTAACCGATAACCGCCGTCGCCTGACGGCCTCCGTCGGCCCTAGACGGCGATGGGTGCTTTGATGGCGGGGTGGGGGTTGTAGTTGAGTAGCTCGAAGTCCTCGTAGCGAAAGTCGCCGATGTGTTTCACCTCGGGGTTGATTTTCATTTGCGGGAGGGGCCTTGGTTCACGGGCGAGTTGTTCCCGAGCTTGATCCACGTGGTTCGCATAGAGGTGGAGGTCGCCGAAGGTGTGGATGAATTCTTTGGCCCGCAACCCGCAAACCTGAGCGACCATCCTGGTCAGCAGGGCATAGGAGGCGATGTTAAAGGGGACCCCGAGAAAAATATCGGCACTGCGCTGGTAGAGCTGACAACTCAATTCCCCATTGGCCACGTAAAACTGGAAGAGCGCATGGCAGGGGGGCAGGGCCATGTCTTTAACCTCGCCCGGGTTCCAGGCGCAGACGAGGTGTCGCCGACTGTCCGGGTTGTTCTTGAGGGAATCAATGACCTCGGCGAGTTGGTCGACCCGATCGCCGTTCGGGGCGGCCCAGTCACGCCATTGCGCGCCGTAGACCCGGCCGAGGTTGCCCTCTGCATCGGCCCACTCATCCCAGATACGCACTTTATTCTCTTTCAGGTATTGAATGTTGGTATTGCCCTGAATGAACCAGAGCAGTTCGTGGATGATGGAGCGCAGGTGCAGTTTCTTGGTGGTGAGCAGGGGGAAGTCCGGCTGGAGGGAAAACCGGGCCTGCGCGCCGAAGATGGAGCGGGTTCCGGTGCCCGTGCGGTCGTCGCGGCAGGTGCCTTGATCGAGGACGGTTTGAAGGAGGTCTAGGTAGCTTTTCATCGTGTTGAGTTAAAGACTTTCGTTTCGCCTCCCGCTGTCAATCCAGTCCGTCGGAGAAGCGGGTAGGAGTCTTCCGGGACTTCCGGGCGATTTAGCTGCGGATGACGAGTTCGGTGATGTTTTCACAGTATTCAAGGGCCTGCACTTTTTTCAAAACGGCGCGCTTCATAAATTGCAGTTCCGAGCGCAGGGTTTGGTTGGTCACGGAAACCACGAGCGTCCGGTCGTCCTTAATGCGGATAGGGTTGCACCGTGCGGCCAGTTTGGGTCCGAAGATGTGCTCCCAGTTATCGACCAGGCTGCGTTCGGGGCTGGGTTTTTCCAGTTTATACCTTTCCTCAAGAATCACGAGTAGATTGTCCAGAGGGGTGGGGTCCCGCCGCGAAGACGCGGTGACCGTGCGGGGCAGGCCCCGGAAGTCGGCGATCACATCTTCAACGTTTTTGGAAAATTTCATCGATTGCGGAAAAAACGGAGCAAATTGCGTGCTTGTCAGGAACTTGGCACGAGAGCTGTTGTAGTAGGTGTAGTTCTTTCAATTTCTCCCGTGTATGGGAGTTGGGGTAATAAGACAAAGCAGAAAACAGTGTGGCGCGAGGTTTAGGGGTATACCTCGCGCCACTTTCCTCGCCTAAAGCCTTCAGTACGTCAACGAGCGTCTCAGTGAATTAAGATTTTTTGAAATAAGTTAAAATAAAACTTGCACATCCCACTTTTTCATTCTTTAACAGGAGCATAGTTTTTCTCCCGCAAGGGAGTTTGGGGTAACAGAATAAGTCCTCCTTCGGGAGGCATTAAGTAGACAATGGTTGGCGCAGTCCTTAGGGGTAGGGACTGCGCCATTTTGTGTTCCGGGTTCTGTTCCGGGTTCTGTTCCGGCTTCTGTTCCGGGTTCTGTTCCGGGTTCTAACCTTGACGAACCCCTTCGATCCGGCGGCTGCCGGTCGACCTCGCTTAAGCAGGGGAGGCGCTTTTTAGCTTAGATATTCTTAGAAGTGGTATTGGAAGCGGTTTACAGGCCAAGCTCCAGCTGCTCGAGGGTGTTTTCGGATTCTGCGAAGCGCACGCCGAGGCCGAGTAAGCGGACGGGTTCGCCGCTGCGTCCCCAGGCTTCTGCGAGTAACTCATGGTATTTCTTGAGATCGGGTTGCCGTCCGGGCATTTCGGCGGTGGTTCGGCGAAAGTCACTGAATTTCAATTTGACCAGCAATTTGGCGATTCTGCGGTCGGGAGCCGACTGGCGGAGGTCTTCCATGAGTTCGCGGTGCTGACGCCCGAGGCTCTCCTGGCAGTCTTCCAAACTTTCGAGGTTTTCCGGGAAGGTGCGTTCATTGCTCAGGCTTTTGCGAATACGGTTCGGCATGACGGGGCGCTCGTCGATGCCGCGGCAGAGATCGTAGAGCTCAAGCCCGAAGGCTCCGAACTCGCGGGCCAGCCAGGTGCGGTCCTTGCTCTGTAAATCGGCGCAGGTTTCAATTTGGTGTGCGGACAGCCGCTCGGCGCTTTTTGGGCCGACGCCCCATATTTTCCGCACGGGTAGGGCGCGCATGAAGGCATCCACCTTGGATGGTGAGACGAGGCACTGTCCGTTCGGCTTGTTCCAGTCGGAGGCGATCTTGGCGACCAGCTTGTTCGGCCCAATCCCGGCGGAGGCGGTCAGCCCGGTCTCGGTTTCGATGGTCTTGCGAATGTCCCGGGCGATCTCGGCCCCAGGTAGCTTCAAGTGGCTCACATCCAAATAGGCTTCGTCGAGTGAGAGTGGCTCGATCAAGTCAGTGTAGCGGGCAAAGATAGCCCGAACCTCTTGGGAGGCCGTGCGGTAAAGCTCTGAACGAACCGGTAGAATAATCAACTGGGGGCAGAGTTGCTTGGCTTGAAAGACCGGCATGGCCGAGCGTATGCCATATTCGCGGGCAGGGTAGTTGCAGGTGGTTAGGACGCCGCGCCCTGAAGCCCCGCCCACGGCGAGTGGGCGATGGGCCAGTTCCGGACGCTCGCGCATCTCCACAGCTGCGTAGAAGCAGTCCATGTCGATGTGAATGATCCGGCGGTTGGCATTCATTGGGTAGGGATGCGGTTGAAGTACGAATGGACAGAGATGAAAACGAGGGGTGTGTCAGGTGAAGGAAAGTGAGAAATCAACATTGAAGCGGTCCAAAAATAAGCACTCAATGCGGGCAGAATGAAGGCGATCAAAGACCAGTTTCCCAATGTGAGTGACGCGGCGTGGACGACCCTGGAGGACTGGGCCGGGCGTTTGCGTGACTGGAATGAAAAGATTAATCTGATTTCGCGCAAGGATATCGATCATTTGGAGAGCCGGCACCTGGCGCATTGTTTGGCCATCACAAACCATTTAAAGCTGATGAACGGGGCCCGCATCCTCGATGTCGGGACAGGGGGCGGCTTTCCGGGAGTTATAATGGCGATCTGCTACCCGCAGGCTCATTTTACGCTGATTGACTCGGTTGGAAAAAAAATCGCCGTGGTTCAGGACTTGATTGATCGGCTCGGCTTGAAAAACGCGGAGGCTCGCCAGTGCCGGGCTGAGCAGATTAACAAGCAGTTCGACTTCATCACCGGGCGCGCAGTGAAAAATCTACCGGAGTATTTTAGTTGGATCAAAGGCAACCTGCGGCGGGGGGAGCGGAATTCCCTGCCCAATGGGGTACTTTACTGGAAGGGCGGGACGCTGGAGGACGAGTTTAAAGCGCTCGGCATTCGCCCCCGCAAGACGATCTCACTGGAAGGCAGCTTTGCGGACCCTTACTTTGAGCAGAAATATATCCTGCACTTTGACGCCCGCGATGTGCCGCGGGCGCGGAAGCCTGTCTGAATATGCCGTGCTCGCTTGCGGGCGCCTGCGGCACATCGCGGGCCTGTTTAGCTATACTGACGTCGGGCGTCCGCAGGCGGACGCGCCACAACCGGCTCGCTAATAATCGATCAAATAAACAGATCCCTGCGAAACCTGCTCGGCGTGTGCTGCCGGGATCCAGCGCAGCTCGTATTGGGGCCCCCATGAATCGCTGACCGCGATTTCGTCCGTTTCTTTATTGTAACCGATGATCATGCAGGCATGGGCGGCCATAATATCTCTGCGTAATTCGATTCCCCGTGCGTCATCCCGAGTGCGATCCTTCCATTCCTCCCAGTCATCTTGTTGGCTGCGCTCAATTGTGCGTTGATTGGCTAAGTCATTGTATTCCTGAGATGAAAACATGGTCCAGATGAGCGGCAGGCCGTTGTCGATGTGCTTGGCGACTGAGCGAACGTCGATCTTTGTGTTGTTGTGCCTGAGTTTGCGATTTTGTGAGGCTGTGTAGCTCTCGAGCGCGGAAATGATTGCAGCGAGCGAGGTGCCCCCGCCGATTTCGGTTTGTCCCGCCATGGCGAGGCTATACATGTCGGCCGGAATGCTTAAATAGCGAAGGTAGCGCTCAAAGGTTGCGGGCACGCAGTAGCCCTTCGGTCCCTGATTCACCATCGGGATGTTGCGAATAAGAACATCGCCGTTTTCGCGCTGCTCCAGATTCGCCTTGCTTTGCTCGCGCAACGCGGCATCGGAAAGCCGGTCGACCTGGCCTTTTTTGTCGGCCAAGTCTGTCGAAATAATCCTCAGGGTGACGTATTCTCCTGCCTGCGACGTCAGAACGAACGCGTGCGATTTCCAGTCCCATCGCTCGACGAGTTGTCGCAGGCTGCGGCCCCGGCCGAATCGTTGGCGATCCGGCTCGCCGAGTTGCTCCGTGAGCAAGTGCTCGATACGTTCGGTATCGGCCTGAACGGCGGCTTCCATGGTCTTGATTTGATCGCCGCTGGGAGGATTGCTCATCGGAAAATCCCCTTTATTCGCAAAAACGATACTCAAGCTGTCCACCTTACCTGAACGGCCGTAGAGTGCCGCCGAATAGGGACGGCTCTGAAGGATGGTAACACCCTGTTGTGGGTAGGAACGGTAACTGGACTGGCTCTCCGTCTGGGATTCCTGTTGCCAGCCGAGCCGGTCTGCCAGTGTTGCTGCTTCGTCGTCCCAGAGATTTTGGTCGACGAAGAGTGACAGGCCGAGTGTTTCATTCAGGGCTTTGAATGCATCCTTCTCCTTTGTTTCGCAGGACTGAAGCATTGCCTCGGTGGCGTCTGACAAGCGTGACCGCTCCAGCCACATAATGTGTCCATTGGACAACTCGATTTCGATGCGGGAGGGTTCGATTTGCAGCAGTTCGACTTCAATCACGGTTCCTTCGCGATTGGAAATCTCGACGGCTTGCAGTTGCACAAGACCTGCGACGAGCAAACAGGTAATGTGGGGCAAGCAGCTAATTTTCATTGTTCCGAGTTTTGGCCCGAGCTTGTCGATTTCAACGCAAATTAAATTGTCGATGCACTCCGGATAGCGCGACGCCTTCGCCTTCGCTTCGGAATCAATCAAAAATGCTTGCCCGGCTTCCAGGGTCTGCTCCTCGGGGTGGGGCACCTCTTTCTTCAAGCGCCGCTCGAGGAGGGCGGTATCGGCCTGACGCTGGGTTAAAAAGGCGTTATCAACGGTGGCTTTATCATCGTCATGGTGCGGCCTTTTCTCCCGACGGCAGCGGGCGGATTGTCTTGGGTGGGGACGGGCTGCACCTCTGAGATTTGGAGCGCAACAGCTGCCACCGCTTGCTCGTGATGGATCTGAGTCGGCGGGTCTATTGGCCCCGTCGCGGTTTTGCCAACCACCTGTGCTGGGTGGAATAAGCCGCTTGCAGCTAGAGCAGCCGTGCGCCGTCGCCGGCGCGGGTGTGGAAAATTGATGGCTCAAGACCGTGCTGCGCTTCAAAGGCGGCGGCAATGATATTGGCCTGCGCTTGACCAAATTCCGGAGCGGTCAAGGCCATGACGGCGCCACCGAAGCCACCGCCGGTCAGGCGCGCGCCGTAAACCCTAGGCTGGAGCTTGAGCAGATCGACCAGTGTATCCAGTTCTGGGATACTGTTTTCGAAATTATATCGTGAGCTTTCGTGAGACGCGCTGAGGGCTGCGCCGACAGCGGCGAGGTCTCCATTGAGCAAGGCCGCCTGCACTGCGCGGACGCGATCATTCTCGCCGATAATGTGGGCGGCGCGGCGGTAGAGCCTATCGTCGAGTTTCGACGTCGATGCCTCCAGCTGGCTCTGACTTATCTGAGAGAGCGTTGTCGCATCCGGGTAGTCTGCTTGGAGTCCGGCGAGGGCCTCGTGGCATTCCCGATGGCGGTCGGCATAGGCCGAGTCGACCAGGGCATGCTTTTTATTGGAATTAAAAATCCAGAAATGGGCACCACCCGGCATGGGTTCAGTGGCGAAATGTTCGGTGGCACAGTCAATCTTGACGAGGTGGTCAGCCCGCCCGAAGGCAGAGACACCCTGATCAAGGATCCCGCAGGGCATGCCGACAAACTCGTTTTCCGCCTTGCGCCCGATGCGGGCAAAGCCAGCCGTGTCCGTTTCGAAGCCATAAAGCGCGGCCAGCGCCTTCGCGGTGGCCAGTTCGAACGCCGCGCTACTGCTCATACCCGCACCCACGGGCAGGGTGCTCGTGACGGCGAGGTTGTAACCGGTGGACATCGCCATGCCCAGCTCAGACATTACCTTGGTTACGCCGATGGGATAATTCGTCCAGGAGGCCGCTCCCGAAAGCGGTGTGTAATTGCCGAGCGGGATTTGCACGGAGTCACCGATTTCGCTAACCAAGTGGATGAAAGCATCCGCTCGGAGGCTTATGGCCACGGTGACGCCCTCCGTCACAGCAGCCCCCATGACGAGGCCTCCGTTATAGTCGGTGTGGTTCCCGATGAACTCAATCCGGCCGGGCGCGAAAGCGAAGTGGGCCGGGGTGACGCTAAAGTTCTCTTCAAAGAGTTGGCGGGTCTGTGAGGTATCCATGACAGTTGTGGGACGGAGGGTCTAGGCGTTACCCGTCCAGGAGTCGCGCAGGGCAACCGTGCGATTGAAGACCAGAGCGCCGGGCTCGGTCAATTTACGATCAAGGCAAAAATAACCGATGCGCTCAAATTGGCAGGTTTCGCCGGGAGCGAGCTCGACCAGGCTGGGTTCGCAGAGGGCCTCCGTCTCGGTAAGGGAGTCCGGATTAACGAATTCAGTGAAGACTCGCTCCTTGTCGGCTTCCGGCTTCTCGACTGAAAAGAGGCGGTCGAAGAGGCGGACGCGGGCCTTGACCGCATGATCGGCGCTGACCCAGTGGATAACGCCCTTCACTTTTCGGTCTTCCGGGTTTTTGTTCAGCGTGTCGAAATCGACGCTGCAAAACAGTTTGGTGATACGACCATCTGCATCTTTTTTGCAGTCGTCGCATCGGATGATGTAGGCGCCCCGCAGCCGCACCTCGCCACCCTTTTTCAGGCGGAAGAATTTCTTATTGGCCTCCTCCTTGAAATCCTCCTGCTCGATGTAGAGACGCCGGGCGAAGGGGATCTTGCGGGTTCCCGCACCGACATCCTCCGGATTATTGATCGCCTCGACCTCCAGGACCTCGTCCTCCGGCCAATTGGTCAGCTCGATCTCAAGAGGATCGAGCACCGCCAGGCGGCGGCTCGCCGAACGGTTCAACTCCTGACGAACGGCGTGCTCAAGAAGGGCGACATCGCTCGTGGAGGGCGTTTTGGTGATGCCCACGGTGCGGCAGAAACTGCGAATCGCGGCCGGTGGGTAGCCGCGGCGGCGCATGCCCCGCAGGGTCGGCATGCGAGGGTCATCCCAGCCCTCGACCTGGCCTTCTTCGACCAAGGTGCGAAGCTTACGCTTGCTCACGACAGTATAGGTCAAATTGAGGCGGGCAAATTCGGTTTGTTTGGACGGGAAGATTCCCAGTTTTTGAATAAACCATTCGTAAAGGGGGCGGTGATCCTCAAATTCCAATGAGCAAAGCGAGTGGGTGACCTGCTCGATAGCATCGCTCTGACCGTGTGTGTAGTCGTAGCTCGGGTAGATCGGCCAGGCATCGCCCACACGGTGGTGGTGCATGCGTTTGATGCGATACATGACCGGGTCCCGCATGTTCATATTCGGGTGCGCCATGTCAATCTTGGCGCGCAGCACCTTGGCCCCGTCCGCAAACTCGCCCGCCCGCATGCGCTTGAAGAGATCGAGGCTCTCGGCTGCGGGGCGCCCCCGGTGGGGACTCGGCTTGCCTGGTTCGGTCAGTGTGCCGCGGTAGACCCGCATCTCCTCAAAACTGAGCTCGTCGACGTAGGCGTCTCCGGACTCGATCAGCTGGCAGGCCCAGGCAAACAGCTGCTCAAAATAGTCACTGGCAAAGCAAATTTTCGCCCAATCGTAGCCCAGCCAGCGGATGTCCTCCTGGATGGCCTGAACGAATTCGTCGCTTTCTTTTTCCGGATTCGTGTCGTCGAAGCGGAGATTACAAAGGCCGCCGAACTCGCGGGCGATCTCGAAATTGAGACAAATCGCCTTGGCATGCCCGATTTGGAGGTAGCCGTTTGGCTCCGGAGGAAAGCGCGTTTGCACACGCCCATCGTGGAGCCCGGCGCTAACATCGGCGGCCACCATTTGGCGGATAAAATCGGTGGGTGTCTCGTTACTTCCTTCAGGCATAAGCTCGTGAGCAAAAGCCAGCGCGGCCTGCTGTGCCAGTCAAATCAACCCCTTTTTCTCTAAAACTGCGGAATAAACCTTGCCAAGGAAAGCGCGCGGGCTAGGTGTGGAGGCTCAGTATTCTCAACTGAAATTGAAATCAAAACATACATAATATGCCTACAAGAATTGGAATTAATGGATTCGGCCGCATCGGCCGCCTGGTCTTTCGCTCGCTGGTCGAGAAGGGTCTGCTCGGCTCGGAAATTGAAGTCGTCGCGATTAACGACCTCGTCCCTGCGGAGAACCTCGCATACCTTCTCAAATACGACACGACGCAAGGTCGTTTCAAAGGCACTGTCGAGGCCAAGGGCACAGACACTTTGGTCGTGAACGGCCACGAGATTAAGACACTCGCACTGCGCGAAGGTCCTGCCGCACTGCCCTGGAAGGAGCACAATGTCGACATCGTGATCGAGTGCACGGGTCTCTTCGTTCAAGACGAGATGGCCAAAGGCCACCTCGACGCGGGCGCCAAGAAGGTCATTATCTCGGCCCCCGGTAAGGGTGACGGCGTCAAGACTATCGTGCTCGGCGTCAATGAAGACACGCTGACCGCAGACGATCACATCATCTCAAACGCATCCTGCACGACGAACTGCTTGGCTCCGATCACCAAGGTGATTTTGGACAACTTCGGCATTGCCGAAGGTCTGATGACCACGGTGCACTCGTATACCGCGACGCAAAAGACGGTCGATGGTCCTTCGCCCAAGGATATGAAGGGCGGCCGCACAGCTGCGCTCAACATTATTCCCTCCACAACAGGTGCCGCCAAGGCCGTGGGTTTGGTTTTGCCCGCTGTTCAAGGTAAGCTCACAGGTATGTCATTCCGAGTGCCCACTCCGACGGTCTCCGTCGTCGACCTTACCGTGAAGACCGAGAAGAGCACTTCCTACGAAGCAATCTGCCAAAAAATGAAAGAAGCTTCCGAAGGTTCCCTCAAGGGTATCCTCGGTTACACCGAAGACGAAGTGGCCTCTTCTGACTTTATCCACGATGAGCTGAGCTCGATCTTCGATGCCGGCAGCGGCATGGGCCTGAATGATACCTTCTTCAAGTTGGTTTCCTGGTATGACAACGAGTGGGGCTACTCGAACCGCGTTGTTGAGCTCGTTCAAAAAGTATCCAAGTTTCTCTAGTCCGGTCCCCGGATAGCGACTCATTTCTGGCCGCCGCGGCAGTGTTCCCAAGAATGCTCGGATCGCGGCGGTCTTTTCACTTTTATTCACTTTTATTCACTTTTGTTCACTTTTGATGTATGGCCATAAAAACGATTAACGACGTCAACCTCTCCGGCAAACGAGTCCTTGTTCGCTGCGATTTCAATGTGCCGATCAAAGATGGCACCATCAATGATGACTCCCGGATTGTCGCGGCGCTGCCCACGATTAAGCAGCTAATTTCGCAGGGAGCCAAGATCATCCTCGTTTCCCACCTGGGTCGACCCAAAGGCGAGAAGAATGCCAAATACACCCTCGCACCCGTCGCGGGCGAACTGGCCAAGCACCTCGGCCAGCCGGTTACCTTTGTCGAGGACTGCGTTGGTCCCGAAGTCGAGGCCGAGGTCGCCAAGATGGGGGCGGGTGCTGTTGTCCTTCTCGAAAACGTCCGCTTCTACGCGGGTGAAGAAAAGAACGACCCCGAATTCGCTGCTTCACTGGCCAAACTGGCGGACGCCTTCGTCAACGACGCTTTTGGCACCGCGCACCGCGCCCATGCTTCGACCGCCGGTGTGGTCAAGCATCTGTCACCCGCAGTCTGTGGGCTTCTCATCGAGAAGGAGCTTGCCTACCTCGGCGACAAGACCGCTCAACCCGAGCGCCCCTTCACGGTGATTCTCGGTGGGGCCAAGGTCTCGGATAAGATCAAGGTGATCGATGCGCTCTTGGAAAAGGCCGACACGATCATTATCGGCGGGGCCATGGCTTACACCTTTGCTCTGGCCGAAGGCCGCACGATCGGGGACTCCCTGAGCGAGCCGGATTTCGTCGACACCGCCAAGTCGGCCCTTGCCAAGGCGAAGGCCAAGGGCGTGAAGTTCCTTCTGCCGCTGGATAACCTCGGGGTCAAGGATCTCGACTTCGGCGCTGGCACGGTGGGCGAGCAGAAGATCTTCGAGGGCAATATCGAAGACGGTTGGGAAGGCGTGGACATCGGCCCAAAAAGCATCGAGCTGTTTAGCGAAGAAGTGAAAAATGCCAAAACCGTCCTTTGGAACGGGCCCATGGGTATTTTCGAAATCGACGCCTGCAACCGGGGCACCTTTGCGGTGGCAAAGACGATTGCCGAGTCGGGTGCTTGCTCGATTATCGGCGGCGGCGATTCCGTCAAGGCGATCAACATGGCCGGTTACGGGGAGCAAGTTACCTTCATGAGCACCGGCGGTGGCGCTTCCCTCGAATTCCTTGAGGGCAAGGAGCTTCCCGGTGTTTCGGTCCTCGACCAGGTTTAAGCTTTTTTTAACCGCAATTTAAATTCAAAATCGAAACCTTTATGAATCAATCCGCACGCAAATACCTCATTGCAGGTAACTGGAAAATGAACCTGAACTCAGCCGAAGGCGCAGCGCTCGCTAAGGACGTGGTCAACCTCGTCGGCTCGCAAACCGATGTCGCGGTCTGTGTTTGCCCGACCTTCACGACCCTCGAGTCCGTCTCCAAAGAGGTGAACAACTCCAATGTCCAGCTCGGCGCGCAAAACATGCACTTCGAAGCTTCCGGTGCCTACACGGGCGAGATTTCTGCCGAAATGCTTCGCCATCTTTTTTGCAACTTCGTCATCCTCGGCCACTCCGAGCGCCGCGAATACTTCGGTGAGACCGATGCGCTGGTCAATAAAAAGACCCTCGCCGCCCTCGCGGCCAATCTTAAGCCAATCGTCTGCATCGGTGAGACCCTGGATGAGCGTGAAGCCGGTAAGGTCAACGAAGTCATCAAGACTCAACTCGAAGGTGCCCTGGTCGGCGTCACCGCGGACTCGGCGGACGCGCTCGTCATCGCTTATGAGCCCGTCTGGGCGATCGGCACCGGAAAGACCGCTACCCCGGAGATGGCTGAAGAGGTGCACGCGGAGATCCGTTGCTTGCTCACCGGATTGATCGGCCCCGACGGCGCTGAAAAGGTGCGCATCCTGTACGGCGGTTCGATGAAGCCGGAAAACGCCGACGACCTGCTGGCCCAGAAGAACATCGACGGTGGTCTCATCGGGGGTGCCGCCCTGAAGGCAAGCTCTTTTGCCGCCCTCGTCGAGAGCGCTGCCAAGTTGAGCAAGTAGAACCGCCCGGGCCTTCCGTGGCCCCCCGTGGTGTGTCCGTTCACAGATGCCCCGCCATCTGGCCGCCGTCTGGCCGCCGTCTGGCCGCCATCTGGCCGGGTGGTCATCTCCGGGCGCTGCTTTCGCTTCTGGCCCGCTTCTGGCGCTTGCCAGCCAGCAGGCTACAATGGTTCCTAACCTGGCCGCTTGCGGACCCGCCCGGCATCAAAAAATCCGTTTTCTAACGAGGTCCGAATTTTAAGCTCGACAGGTGGCTGTCTAATGCTCTATTCCATAAAGGTTTATGCCGTCTCGGGCGGCGTTTTAACCACAGTTGAGATCAACTCTTTCAATGAGAAAAAAGATAATTAGTGCGCGCAAATTCATCAAGCCTTCCTTCAGCTACCTGGTTGAAAAGAAGCGTGACGGTGGCGAATTTTCGGATGAAGAAATCCGTTTTATTGTCGACTCAATTTTAGATGAGGAGATGCCCAAATTTCAACAGGCTGCCTTTGCCATGGCGGTCTATTTCCAGGGGATGTCGGCTCAGGAAACGGCTATTTTTGCCGAGGAAATGATGCTTTCCGGAGAGGTAATTGATCTCACGAAGATCTCCCGGCCGAAGATCGATAAATACTCGACGGGCGGCGTGGGCGATAAGACTACACTCGTCCTAGCCCCGCTGGCGGCAGCCTGCGGCGTGGTCATGCCCACCATGAATGGCGTGGATGAGGAATACGTTATCAGTAATCTGGACAAGCTGTCGGCTATCCCGGGTTTTAACCCGGTGCTCGATCTCAAGGGCTTTTTCAAGCAGTTGAAGGAAGTTGGCTGCACCTTTGTTAAGCAGGACGAGGAAATCGCTCCGGTTGACGCCATTCTCTATACGATGCGCATGGAAACGGGCACGATTCCCAGTCTTCCCCTCATCACCGGCAGCGTCCTCAGTCGTAAGCTGGCCGAGGGCGCGGAAGGTCTTGTTGTCGATGTTAAATGGGGCAATGGCTCTTTCGTCAAAGATTTGGAGCAGGCCAAGCAACTCGCCCGTTCCATCACCCGGGTGGGTCGCTCGATGAAACGCCGCTGCGTAGCGCTGGTTACCGACATGAATCAGCCCCTGGGCGATACGGTGGGTACCGCCCTAGAGGTGAAGGAAGCAATCCAGCTCTTGAAAGGCGAGGGCCCTGAGGATTTGCAGGAGCTTGTGCTCAAGCTCGGTATGGAGATCGTTCGCCTGGCTGGTGTCGCCGGCTCCACGCTTTCCGCCAAGCAAACCGTGCAGCGTCACCTCAAGGACGGCTCCGCGTTGGAGAAGTTCAAAGAAATGATCGAGGCTCAGGGCGGTGACAGCTCTTACATTGACGATCCCGATAAGTTTCCAACCGCCAAACACGTTCGTAAGCTGCCTGCCCCCAAGCGCGGCTATGTTCACACGATCAACGCCGGTCTCATTGCCGACGGGGTGGCCAAGCTGGCGAAACGCAAAAACGGTAGCTATGACCCCGCCGTGGGCGTCTCGGAGATAAAAAAGGTTGGCACTCAGGTCAAACAGGGTGAGCCGCTCATGATGATCCACTATAACGACGAAACGAAGATGGAAGAAGCCCTTGAATTCCTCAAGACTGCCTACCGTCTCGCACCGAAACGCCCCAACCCACCAGAGCTAATTGTTGAGCGTGTCGCCTAGAGAACGGTTGTTGAATTGTAGGAAGCGGGCTTTGAGCGGGCGTAACGAAGTGTAGGCCCTCCATCCCGTGCTTCGTTGTGAGTCGCGATTCAACTCCGCAGCCTTTACATGGGGCATCCTTTGGGTTTCTCTCTAGTTTGTGCGCTTAAGCCAAACACGATTCGCTTCCATCTACCTATTCTTTTTCAGCATGCTGGTCTCGCCTGCGTTGGGCGTCCCGGATCAGCGGGCTCAAAGCTGGAAACCGCAGCGCCTGCATGGCTCGGCGCAGTTTCCGGTCGATGGGCTCCAATACATCGTGCTGCCTGTCGGGCACACGGAGACGCTGCAAAAAGCGGTGGACGATTTCGCGGAGCTCCTGGAAGCGCGCACCGGGCGATTGCCAACGATCCGATCAGAAGGAACAGGGCGGCCGAAAAACGCGCTTTATTTTGAGAAGGTCCCCGAAAATCGCGAGCGGGGTGGGGCCTTTACGATTCGACGTGATCGGACGCGCGTGCAGATCCGCAGTGCAGACGCGTCTGGGTGGGGCAATGCCCTTTACGCCATAGCTGAGGATCTTTTGGGCGCGCGCTGGTATTGGTCGGGCGATCTTGGCTTTGAGTGGGTGGCACCCCTGCGTACCCATTTTCCTCTAGGGCCTTGGCATGAAGCACCTGCTTTCGTCCAGCGGCGTTTCTACCCGGCCAATACGGACTACGCGCGGCGAAATCGCTTAAATAGAATCTACGAGTTTAATCACAATCTTGCTCGGGTCTTTGGTCCCGAATCCTTTGAGACCAATCCTGAGGTCTTTGCTAAGGTCAATGGACGCCGGAAGGTCCCCAAGGGCAGCGCTGGCACCGATCCCCAGCCGGACTTCACCCAGCCGGCCGCCGTCGAGATCGCTGCCCGGGCCGCTCGTGAGCATTTTGAGACCAATCCGGAAAGTGCCAGCTTTTCGCTTTCAATCAATGACAACGTGCTCTTTGATACGACTCCCGAGACTGAGGCAGTTGTCAGCCCGCTGCGCTATTTTCGTCGCCGCCCGGACTATACCAATCTTGTCTTTGGCTTCATGAATCGGGTGGCTGAGCAGGTCTTTGCCACGGAAAATGCCCTGCAAACAGCCTCCGGCAAAGAACGCTACCTGACGGCACTAGCTTATTACTGGACGGAACCTGCGCCGACTATACCCATCCACCCTCGGGTAATGCCCGTTCTTACATCTGATCGGGCACAGTGGCACGCCCCCGATTACCGTGCCGAGGACAAGGCCCTCATCCAAGCTTGGGCCGCTTCCGGTGCCGAGCGTATCGCTACTTGGGATTATTACTTTGGAGCACCTTATCCCTACCCGCGCCAATTTAATCAATGGATCGCCGAGAGCCTCCGCTTCATGGCGGATTCCGGAGTGGATGTCTTTTTTTCACAGCTGCCGGCGTTCTGGGGACTCGATGGTGTTAAACCCTGGCTCGGCACTCAGCTGCTCTGGGACCCTTTTCAGGAGCTATCCACCCTGCTTGATGAATTTTATCCTGCCTTTTTCGGTCCGGCTGCCGAGCCCATGCGCCGCTTTTACGAGGTCGCCGAGGCACACCGTAACACACACGAGGGCACCGCCGAGTGGATTAAACTCTACAAAGACGAATCCGGCATCGCCCTCTTTCCCGCCGAGGTGCTGCGCACCCTGCGGGCCCACCTCGATGCCGCTGCGGAGGCACTCAAAAGCTCCGAGGCAATCCAAGACACTGCGATGGAGCCGCCACTGCCAGCCGACCGCTTTGCCCGGCGCGTCGAGGTGGCCTCGCGGGCCTTTCGTTTGACGGAGCACTACGCTGCCATGGACCGCGCCCGGCAGGCGCTGGTCATTGCCTGCTTTGATGGAGCGACGAGTGAAGCGGTCGCTCACCTGCTGGAAACCTTCCAGAGTGTGCGCCGCCAATATCTCGATGAATTTGAGCGCTATTTCGAGGACAACGACTACGCTCCCGAGCGCCGCCATCTTGAGCTGAGTCAGTCCGACCCGAGCGCCTTGGCCCGTGCTCAAATTGAATCCCGGAGCGCGAAGGCCACCCGCAGTCTTGTTTCCGATCCCGGGCTGCACCATCGAGGCTACGCTGAGCGGAATTTTATTGGACCGCGCCTGCCCTATCTGGACGGCTGGCACCTCGATTATCGGCCAAGTCAGTTTTTTTCAGTCGAAGCCAGTGCACAAAGCAAGGGCTCGGCGGGTCTTCGCATCGAAGGCGCAGACATACTTTCAGTTTTTGGGCGGTTCCCCGTTGTTTCTAAGCAGGAGTACCTTCTGAGCCTGGATGCCTCCTGGCACATCAGCCTGGATAATCGGGTTCACTTGCACTTCACCTGGCTGGATAGCGAAGGCAGCACCCTGAGCTCAGAGATCCCCTTACGCTGGCCCATCGAAGGGCGCGACGAGGTCACCGCTATCCAAATTCCCCTTCGTGCCCCCATCAACGCCTGCGCTGTCCGGATTCGTCTGGTCGTCTCCCGTCAATACGCGGCCGATTTCTTCGATATTGAAAGCTTTAATTTTGAGGAAATTGTTGACGGATTTATAAAAAAATAGCTTGGACTATAGTCCCGATGCGCACAAGGCCTCCAACCCGAAGAAATCTGAAATACTGCACGGCCGATGGTGTTTGCGCTATGCCGTGGGTGCTGCTTTCGCTTCCGGGTAGCTTCATCGCGGCGAGTTTGCTTAATTCACTTTTTCAGATTGGTCCTTTTTGGTTCGGGATCGTCACGGCCATGCCCGCGGTGGCCAATGCGATTCACATCCTGATCCTGCCTTTTTTTGCCAAATTCATGCTGGTCCGCGATATGGCCATCAGCTTTGGCTGGCTCAACCTGGGGGCTTGGTTTGGGGGTGCGCTGGGTATCGCCTTTTTGCCAATGGATCAACCGGATCAGGCCGGGCTCTTTTTTGCGATTCTTTACGGGACAATCTCCATCAGCGCCTCACTTATGGGGATTGCCTGGACCTCGTGGGTCGGTGATTTTGTGCCGCCGGATCTAAGGGGTCGCTATTTTGGAAAACGAAACCGCTTAACCAGTGTGAGCACCATCGTATTTATGGTGCTCAGTATCGCGGTCCTGCAGTTTTTTGATGCCTCCCGGCAGGCCTACTTGATACTGATTAGCCTGGCGCTTTTTGGGCGCATGGTTTCGATGATGATTCTGCACCTCATTCAATCACCCGATCCCAGCGGGGGCGTGATTAGCCACGCGAACTGGGCCCGGGAGATCAGCGACCTGCGTCAGCAGAAGACCTTACTCCGCTTCATCGGTTTCGGTTCGCTCGCGGGCTTTTGGCTGGCTGGTGCGGGTGCGATTGTTGCCCTCTATGCCTTCAATGATCTGGGCACCACGCCCGCCCAGTTCACTCAATTCAGCCTCGTCGCAACGATCTCGGGGGCAATCTGCCTGCCGATTTGGGGGAAGTTGATCGATCGCCATGGGGCGATCCCCATCATCATGATCACCTTTTCCGCCTGGCGGGCAGGCGATGTGGGCTGGATTTTTATAACTCCCGATGGCCTTGAGTGGATGTATCTTATTTGGCTCTGGGGAGGTGCTATGGGCACGGGCTACGTTTTGGCTACCTTCACCGCGATCCTTAAACTCATTCCAAAAAAAAGCCGCTCGGCTGGGATTAGCCTTAACCTAACCAGCACCTCGATCGCCGGTGCTGTGGCACCTTTGATTGTTGGGGTCCTCCTTTCGAGAGTGGGCGAATTCGGTATCTCGACGACCCTGGCCTGCCGGGCCGGTATGACGATTTGTCTCACCGGTGGGTTATTATCGGTCCTTGTTCTCTACCGTATGCGCGAGCCGGAAACGGATCCACAGCTCAACACCGTCAACGGTGCCATGCGAACCCTCCGGCAGCTCACAGTGAATCAGGGCGTGAGCTTTTTCAGTAACACCGTGCTGGTGCGGCGCAATAAACGCCCTCCGCATTAGTCTGCCTCGAGCCAAACATCCTGATAGGGGTGGTAGTCCAGAATGTTGGAATACCAGCCGCGCACTGCTTCGTCGATCAGGGTACTGCGGACATAGAAGTAGATCGGAATGACCGGCATCTCATCCATCAGAATGGTCTCGGCCTCTTGGAAAAGCTCGAGCCGTGCAGCGGGGTCCTGCGTTCGAGCGGCTTCGCCGATCAAAGCATCATAGCGGGTGTTGCCCCAATTGCTGTGGTTGTTACCGTTGTCTCGCACGCCCAGACTCAGGAAGGTGTTGGGGTCCACGTAATCACCGATCCATGCGGCGCGGGCGATGTCGAAGTTGCGCTCTTTGCGGCTCGCAAGATAGACCTTCCACTCCTGATTGTAGAGGCTGATTTCAATGCCGAGTTCGGATTGCCACATCTGCTGGATGGCGACCGCTACAGTTCGGTGCGACTCGCTCGTGTTGAAGAGCAGTTCGAGCTTCGGAAAGCCGGCACCACCGGGAAATCCAGCGTCTGCCAGTAACTCACGGGCACGCTCCGGGTCATAGAGTAATTTTGCCTCGGCCGTGTAGCCTCCTGTATTAGGCGGGGTAAAGTGGTAAGCTGGTTGCTGGCCGGCCTTCAGCACGTGCCTTGTCAATGACTCACGGTCAATAGAATAGGCGAGCGCTTGGCGCACCCTCGGATCGTCGAGTGGCTTTCGGGCGGTGTTGAGGAGGTAGTAATAGACGCCGAGATAGGTGTCGAAATGCATTCGGTCAGGCGCGTTTTTTCGATACCAGTCGATGCGGGGGATTGGGACGGTGCTGGTGATGTGTAACTGGTCCGCACGAAAAGCGCGCTCCTCGGTGTCCATGCTGATCGGTAGAAAGTGGATGCCGTTGAGCCGGACCGATTCCGCATCCCGATAGTGTGTGTTCTTGGTCACTTGAATCGAGTGGTTGAGCCGCCAGGTTTCCAGGGTGAAGGGGCCGTTGCCCACGAAGTTGCCCGGCTTGGTCCACTTTGAAATGCGGTCTGTCGTCCCACCGTGAGCGAGTACGCTGGGTGGGTGGACCGGCCACCAGGTGTAATGCGTCGATAGACTGAGAAAGTAGGGGGTGGGCGCTGCCAGTTTGAAAATCAGTGTGCGGGAGTCTGGTGCCTTCACGCCAACTTCCGCGAATTCCTGTAGCTCGCCTTTGTTGAAGGCTTCGGCATTTTTGATGCTATAAAGCATGTAGGCATAGGGCGCGCCGAGTGCCGGAGTCAGGATGCGCTCGAAGGAGAAGAGAAAGTCGCCGGAGGTGACCGGGTCGCCGTTCGACCAGCGGGCCTTTGGGTCGAGGTAGAAGGTGTACTGCAGCCCGTCACCCGATACCTCCCAGCGTTCCGCCACTCCGGGTTCGATCTCCAGCGTCTTTGGATGGACCGTTGTCAATCCTTCCAAGAGAGAAAGCAAAACATAATGTTCTGTCACGCCGGTCACCAGATGAGGGTCGAGACCCTCTGGCTCAGTTCCGATGCCGATGTAGAGTTCCTGGTTGGCATTCCCTGTTTGCACGTTACTCTGATTGGGAGCGCAGGCGCACAAAGTAAGCAGAACGAAAGTCGATAGGAGAATCGGAAAGAGAGTATGCATGAACGGTCGTTTAGAGTAAAGGTGAGATCAGGTGGACAAGACTCTCGGCAGTTCGTGATGGAAAAATTGTAGCGTCTTGCACGGCTTTTTTGTAGGGGATGCAATCGTTTAGCAAGTCATCTGCCCAATTCTGTAGCTGGCGAATGTCGTTTGGCGTGTAATGCACTTGAGCAATTTCAAAGTTCACAAAAAGTGAGCGCATGTCGATATTGGCAGACCCCGTGATGGCCAATTGGTTGTCCGCGAGGATAAGTTTCCCGTGCATCATGCGTGGGGTATAAAAGCGTATGTCGACACCGGCCTCATCGAGCTTTCGTAGATATTTGTACCGTGCAATATCGGTCAGCCGCTGATTCGATTTGAGCGGCAGTATCAACTGGATGCGTCGACCGGTATGCGCCTTGACGATGAGCGATTGAAAAATCACGTCGTCTGGAATGAAGTAGGGCGTGATAATGGTGAGGTTTTGCTTAAACTCTTGGATGATCCGTATGATCTGCTCCCAGAGTGGGTCGTTTTCGACGTCGGGACCACTCGTGAGGATTTCAGTTGTGCTAGCACCGGCTTCTTCGGGGATGTAACGAAGGAGCTCGGCATACTGCGCAGCGGCTTCCTTGTGTGCGAAAGCCCAGTCAGCGAGGAAGGTGCGGGTCAGCATGGCGACGGCTGGGCCCTGCGTGACAACGCTGAAATCGGCGAAACGGTCGGGGTCTTCGCCTTCTCCCATGAAGCGGTTGTCGAGGTTCTGACCTCCGGTAATCGCTCTGAAGTTATCAAAGATGGCGATCTTTCGGTGGTTGCGTAGGTTGGAAGACGTGTGGGTTTGAATCGGTAGCACCGGCATGAACATGGCGACCTTGCCGCCAGCTTTTCGTATTTTACGACGCGTGACCCGGGTTTTATTCCAACTGCCGAGAGAATCCAGCAGGAGGCGCACCGTAACCCCTTCGGCTGCGCGGGCGCTCAGTCGATCAGCAATGACCTGGCCTGTCGCATCGTTGCCCAAAATGTAGGTCGCAATGTGAATGGTGTGCTCGGCCTGATCAATCTCGCGACAAAGGCGCTGATAAGCCGTGTGCCCGTTCGGAAGCAGCTCAAAGTGATTGCCCTCCCGCCCAAAGGAATCCTGCAGCCCGCGGTTGCAGGGGCGGGTGGTTCGTTCAGCGATCGCTTCCGCATTCTGAGCGATCTGCTTCTTCATCTTCGCAAGTTTCCGGCTCTTTCGTCCGCCGAACATGAAGTAAAGCGGCACGCCGATGATCGGGAAGAATATCACGATGAAAAACCAGGCAAAAAAGTTACTCGGATTCCGCTTCTCTGTAAGAACACGGCGAATAATCAAAAGCGCCAGAATAAAGCCCAAGACGGTTGTGATATTGGTCAAGAGGAACACAAAGCCACCGCCCATGAAATGAACCAAAGGGTCAATCAAGCTTTCGTTTATCCGGGTCGATATATTCTCGGGCATTGAGGCTTGAGAATGGAGGAGCTGTCACGAATGCCAATCATCGAGTTAATTTGTCCAGACCCTTTATGACACAGGGATTCTCAGCACATCTGAGAGGGAACGGTTTCTTTGCCCCTCAGTTTTCTACAGACGGTCCTTATTTTATCAAAGGAATTCTGCCCATTCTGTGAACGTGAAGGGAGATGCTTAACGATAACAAATGCCTGCGTCACTGCAGCCGCAGCTGCTTAAGATATATTTTTATAACCTGGAAATATTTTTGAGGTTGACTCGCGTTTTTTTATATGGAGAGTGAATGCCATTATGAGAAGACGAATACGCAGATTGGTTCCGAAAAAGTCTACGGCGATCCATCATGCTATGAGCCGTATTGTGGGTGGTCAGATGCTTTTGGGGGTCCGGGAGAAGGAGGTGCTGCGGCGTCTGCTCTGGCGGGTGGCGGATTTTTCGGGGGTGGAGGTGCTAACTTACTCGATCATGAGCAACCACTTCCATGTGCTGGTGCAGGTGCCGGAGAAGTCGGGCGGTCTCGGATGCGGAGCTCCTGCGGCGCTTTAAGGTGCTCTACCCAAGCCGACACGGTATCAGACGGCGTCCTTTGCCCGCGGAAAGGGCGCTTCAGAGGAGTAATGAGGAGGCGGTGGCGGTGCAGGCCCAGCTATTGCTGGCGCGGATGCACGATTTGTCTGAGTTCATGAAGACGCTGAAGCAGCGCTTTTCGATTTGGTATAACCGGAACCATGACAATCGTCTGGGGACCTTGTGGATGGACCGCTTTAAGAGCGTGCTGGTGGAGGAAGGGCAACCCTTTGCAGACGATGGCGGCCTACATCGACCTGAACCCAGTGCGGAGCGGGGCTGGTGGAGGACCCGAAGGACTACCGCTGGTGTGGCTATGCGGAGGCGGTGGCGGGAAATCTGAAGGCCCAGCGGGGGTTGGAGGTGGTTTGGGCGACCTATGCGAGTGGCGAGCTACGGGATGCGGGTGGTGGGGTGCGGCTGAAGTCGGCTTTGGCGGCGCATCGGAGTTTGATATTTGGGAAGGGGGCCTCTCCGTGGGATTGCCGGGGGAAGCGGATTGACCGGGCGACGGCGGAGCGGGTCTTGAATGAGGAGAATGGGGAGTTACCGATGTCGGTGGTCCTGCGCTGCCGGGTGCGTTATTTTACGGACGGGGCGGTGCTGGGCACGGCGGAGTTTGTGCGGGCTATGCGGCTTGGCAGGCGGGGCGTGGGCGACGGCATCCGATTGAGGTGAAATCGGCGCGGGGGGGGCCGTGGGGGGACATCGCAGTTATAAACTCTCTGCGGCGAGCGGTGTTTGGGTGAATGCCCGCAGCATTGACCTTTTGATAAGGATCGAATGGTTTGTTTGATTGATGGCAGGCTTCGACGAAAATCTAGTGCGGGAATACTTCGAACTGAATGGGTTCCTGGTGTGTCAATTGCGCAAATTTCAAAAGCAGCCCCGCAAGAAAGGCGCGCAGGGGGAAGCCGAGTTGCTTGTTTTCAATCCGAATGCAAGGGCAGATGGAGGCCTTGCTGGCTTTCAACTTTTTTCTGCAGATATGGCCCGGATTCATCATGCGATCGTTGTGGTCAAGGCTTGGCATAACTCGCGCTTCACGCCCGCAATGCTAAAGAGTAGTTCGCGCGCCTTCGACTTTTTGAAAAAGGACGTTTTGGGGCAGATGGAGGCTTTTTTCCCAAAAGAAGGAGAGTCATTTGAAAGAGTTGTACCGAAAGACGAAGCAATTACACGAATCCTTGTTTTACCCGGTCTACCGACGAGTAATCCGCAGCGCTCTGAAAGTATCGAATTGCTCAAAGAGAGCGGGGTGGATGGTATTATTACGTTCAGTACGATTCTCGAGAACCTCTTCCGCAACGTGGAGGTCAATCACAGTTATCAAAAATCTGATTTGCTCCAACTCATGCGCATTTTGAAAATCTATGACATGGTTCGCGAGCCGCAGATGAGCCTTTTTAACTAAATCATGACGAATCATCCAACAGCTATCATTCACGATTCTGCAAAAATAGGTGAGTTCACGACGATTGGGCCGGGTGCGCTTATCGAAGAGGGGGTCGAGATTGGCCCGGGTTGCATGATTGCTGCATTTGCGGTGATTCGTCGTGGCACGAAGCTTGGTGAAAAGGTGAGGGTCGATTCGTTTTGTGTTGTGGGGGGGGATCCGCAGTCGCTTGGCTTTGATCCCAGCACGGAGAGTTGTGTGGAGATTGGAGATCGCGCGATCCTCCGTGAGGGCGTTACAATCAGCCGGGCGAGTGCCTGTGGTGCCGTTACTCGAATTGGAGCGGACTGCTTTATAATGGCTAACGCGCATGTTGCCCACGATTGTGAGCTAAAGAATGGCGTTGTTTTGGCCAACAACGTGATGTTGGCCGGCCATGTAATGGTGGGCGAGAAGACCTTTGTGGGGGGCGGGGCTGGCATTCATCAGTTTTGTCGAATAGGCGAGCATAGCATGATTGCCGGCAACGCCTCGATTACGGCCGATGTGCCCCCATATGTGATGGCTGCCGAGCGCAGCGAGGCCCATGGGCTCAATCTAGTTGGGCTGAAGCGCGGAGGCTTCGAGCCGCACGAGATTCGTGATTTAAAGCATTGCTACCGGGCGGTTTTTTTTGGTGGGGGCAACTTAAGGCGCAAAGCCAAAGAGGCGGCCCGGGAGACGGAATTCGGTGCGACCGCTGTGGGAGCCCGATTCCTTAAATTTTTTGAGGGTGGAAGCCGCGGCTTTATCCAATCGACCCATGATTGAGTCAAGCAACCAACGGCCACTGGCTATTACCTGTGGTGACCCTGCCGGCATTGGTCCCGAAGTGATCATCGCTGCCCTGGAAGCAGATGCGCTGCATGGGAACGATTGCGTCTTTATTGGTCCTCAGGTTATGGGGCGGTCTTTGCGGGAGAGACTGGGCATTGCCTTTGAGAGCGTCGGGTCGGCTAGTTATGTCCCAGTGCCGGGGCAGCCCAGCGCTGAGGGCGCAGCGCTGGCGCTCGCAGCGATGGAGGCAGCTGCCGAGGGGTGTCATCAAAATCGCTTTCGCGGGGTGGTAACGGGGCCAGTGAGCAAGCATGGTTTGCAGAGCGTTGGCTTTAAGTTTCCCGGGCAAACCGAGTTTTTTGCCGATGCGTGGGGCGGTGATCCCAGTATGGCCTTCATCGGTCGATCTCTGCGGGTGGTTTTAGCTACCTGGCATTTGCCATTGCGCGCGGTGCCGAAGGCACTGGATGCAGCTTGTTTGGAAAAAGCGGTGCGCCGAGCGTTCGCGCTCGCGCAAAAGCTGGGGGTAGTGCTTCCTCGTATTGGGGTATGTGGCTTGAATCCGCATGCGGGGGAGGGTGGTCTACTTGGTTCTGAGGAAGCCGAAGTGCTCGATCCGCAGCTTGATCGGCTGAGGGCCGAGATGCCCGGGCTCTCCCGTTGTCTCCCCGGAGATACGGTCTTCCATCGGCAGCATCAGGGCGAGTTTGATGTTGTTGTGGCAGCGTATCACGATCAGGCTCTGTCTGCGGTCAAAACGCTCGAGTTTGACAATGCGGTAAACGTGACCCTCGGGCTCCCTTACATTCGGACGAGCCCGGACCATGGAACGGCCTTCCACCTCGCCGGGACCGGTCGTGCGGACTCGGGTAGTTTCGGAGCTGCATTGCAGCTGGCCCGTCAATTGGCGTCGTCTTAAAAATCAACGACCCGTGCTAAGTGGCACAGCTGTTGTCCACGAAGGTTGCATGCCATCAATTAATGACACCGTGGGTGGATTCAAGACGGTGGATGCCTCTGTCCTACTTACCCTTCAGTTCGGGCGTGCTATCGGGGAGGCATGTGTTACAGTTTAGGCATGTGGGATGTGCCGATACATGTGATTGATTTTGAAGGGAGTCGCCAGAGCGGGGTGGTGGAGTATGGCTATGCCACGCTGGAACATGGCGAGGTGGTGGACTCAGGCACGCGGGTCTGCGCGCCGGTGGGGACTATTTCGGACATGGACCGCGAGCAGCACGGTATCTCTGAGGAGCGGGCGGCGACCGAGGCAAGTTTTGAAGCGGACTGGTCGCTCTTCGCCGGGTTGCGCGAGTCGGGCCCTTTTTGTGCGCACAACGCGGCCGTGGAGGATGGATTCCTACGGGCGGTGTGGTCGTGTCCGCGTACCTCGCCCGACTTTTCCGAGCCGGGGCAGAGGCTTGCCAGTTGGGGGCCATGGCTGGATACGTTGCCGATTTACCGGCGGACGTATCCGCAGCTGGAGAGTCATAAACTCCGGGGGTTGGTCGAAATTTTCGGCTTGCAGGGCGAACTGGACGGCCAAGCGGGCATACTTTGTCCGTCAGACCGGCAGCACTATCACTGCGCGCTTTACGATGCCCTTGCCTCGGCTCTGCTCTTGCGTCGATTGGCAGATGAGCCTGAATTAAAACAGTGCAGCCTGCGGTGGCTCTTTTTGCAGAGTGCGGCCTCGCATGCGGCGCGTCAGGAAATGGGGCAGCAGGAACTGTTCTGAGCGAAGCGAATTTTCTATGTCAAGTCTACCTAAAGTCGTCTATTTCGGGGCCGATGCCATTTGTCTACCGGGGCTACGCTACCTCGTCGAGCAGGGGGCGGGGCACTGCGAATTGGTGGGGGTTGTTTCTCAGCCCGACCGTCGGCAGGGGCGCGGCCGTAAGCTGCAGGCCAACCCGGTCGCCGCCTATGCCCGGGAAATGGGTATCCCATTGCAGCAACCGGAAAAGCCCGATGGGGACCTGGCTGAATGGTTGCGCGGTGTTGGTGTCAGCCTGGGCTTTGTTATGGCCTACGGGCACTTCTTGCCCAGGGCATTGCGCGAGGCTCCGAGCTTTGGGCTGTTGAATTTTCACGGATCGCTTTTGCCCGCTTACCGCGGAGCTTCACCGGTGGAGACTGCGATCGCCATGGGCGAGCGGGAGACGGGTGTTTGCCTCATGCAGATCGCCAAGGAAATGGATGCCGGGGAGGTGGCTGATTGTGAGCGGATACTTATTGAGAGCAGTGATACAGCTGTCGATGTGCGGGCCAAGGTGGGTGCAGCGGTCGTGCCTTTGCTGGAGCGCACACTTGCCGCGGCGGTGCGTGGTGACCTGGATTTTAAGACTCAGGACGCCAAGCGGGCGACGTATTGCCGCAAGATTGGTAAAGAAGACGGTGCGCTGGATTTTACGCAGTCAGCGGCGATGATCGAGGCTCGTTTGCGGGCCTTCACGCCGTGGCCCGGCGGCTATTTTGAGCATGGGAGCCAACGGATTCGAGTGGGGCGTTGCACGGTGACGTCGTCGTGCGAGAAAGGGGAGCCCGGGCGCGTTCTATCGGTCGGTCAGACTCTTGAGGTGGCGGCGACCGAGGGTGTTTTGCAGATCCATGAGTTGCAACGCCCCGGTGGGCGTATGTTACCCGTTGCTGATTTTGTGCGCGGTTACGCGATTCAGCTTGGGGAGGTGTTGCCGAGTGTGGCGGGGGCGCCGCTGCTCGTTTAGCTAGGGCAGGCGTTGGGCTGGTCCGAACTTCGAGCTGGGTCGGATCGCGGGGTAAAGGGTCTACACTGCGTTACGCCCGCTCAAGACCCGCTACGGCTAGTAGACGTCACGCAGGTAGCGCTTTTCGTCTTTGAGCTTTTTGACGTAGGCTTTGGCATCGTCCTTGTTGAGCTCGCCATGTTCTTCGATGATGGCGTGGAGCGCCAGATCGACGTCGGTAGCCATGCGGCTGGCGTCACCGCAGACATAAAAATAGGCCCCTTGCTCCAGCCAGTCGTAGAGCTCCTTGGCGTTTTCGCGCATGCGGTCCTGCACGTAGATTTTTCGTTTTTGGTCCCGGGAAAAGGCGACATCAAGCTTGCGCAACACGCCGTCGGCGAGGTGCTCCTGCCATTCGGTTTGGTAGAGGAAATCGGTCAGATAGTGCTGATCGCCGAAAAAGAGCCAGTTTTTGCCCTTCGCCCCGATGGCCTTGCGTTCTTCGACGAAGGCGCGGAAGGGAGCGATCCCCGTGCCGGGGCCAACCATGATAATCGGCGTGTCATTGTTGGCCGGGAGCTTGAAGTGTTTGTTTGTTGTGACAAAGACCTCGGCCTTTTCGCCCGTGCCGATCCGGTCCGAGAGGTAGGTAGAGCAAACCCCCTTGCGCTTGCGGCCGTGGGCATCGTAACGGACCACACCGACAGTCAGGTGCACCTCACCCGGGTGTGCTTTGGGGCTGGAGGCGATCGAATAGAGGCGTGGTGGAAGTTTGCGCATGATGCCGACAAGGGCATCGGCCGTGATTTCCTTGGCGGGAAATTCATGGAGGAGGTCTATAATTTCGCGGCCATAGAGGTAGTCTTGCAGCTCGGCCTTGTTGGCCGGATCGAGAAGTTTTTCCAGTTTCGCGTCCCTGGCGATCTCGTTATAGCGCTTCATGACCGGCAGCGAGAGCGCGGTGATGTCGAGCTGCGAGGTAAGGGCGGTGCGCAGGGTGTATTCTTGCTCCTTGATCGTGACCTGACCGTCCGGATCGAGGCCGGTGGTCTTGATAAAGTCCTCAACCACGTCGTCCGCATTGTGGGGAACCACCGCGAGGGCGTCGCCCGCTTCGTATTGGAGGCCCGAACCTTCCAGACTGAACTCAAGATGGATGGTTTCCTTGGCCGATCCCTCCCCGTTGAGGAGCACGCGCTCGGTCAACTCAGCCGGAAATGGATTTTTGCGGGAGTATTGGACCGTAGCTGCGGGCGCTGCCGGTGCAGTGGCCAAGGCAGCGCTGGTGCCCGCTTCATCGGCGGGCAGAGCTAAAGTTTCGAGGGCCTTGAGAGCGGCCACATGCCATTTGGCGAAATCATCGTCGTAGTCGACATCGCAGTCCACGCGGTCGTGGATGCGCTTGGCTCCGAGCGCTTCGAGGCGCGCGTCGAAGTCCTTACCCATCTTGCAAAATTCCTCGTAGCTTGTATCGCCCAAGCCCAGCACGGAAAAGCGGGTTTTCTCCAGTTTCGGCGCCTGGTCGCTCATGAAATTCTCGTAGAACTCGACGGCCGTTTCGGGTGGGTCGCCCTCGCCCCAGGTGCTGACGATAACGAGCAGATTTTCGATGTCCCGCAGCTTGGCTACCTGGGTATCGGCCATGTTCAGGGCGCGAGCCTTGAAGCCGGCTGCCTTGGCGGCCTTGGCCGTGAGGTCGGCCAGACTCTCTGAATTTCCGGACTCGGTGCCGTAGAGTACCGTCAGCTCGGGAGCCGCGGCGCCACGGCTGAGGGCGGTTTCCGCTGTTGACCTTGCTGAGCCCCCGGCCGCACGGAGCCCGCTGATGAAACCTTCCATCCAGAGCAGTTGGTCAGCTTGAAGGCCTTGGAGAAGGTCATTCAGGGAGACGACCTGCTCGGGCGCGAGCGGTGCGGTGCTGGGAACGACTGGAATTTTCTGGCTCATGGTCTTGGGAATCGGAAAGGGCGAAAGAAAGCACGGATCGAGAGAAACGCTAGCCTATTTCGCGATTTTGTCCAATTCTTAGGTTCTGTAGTAATTAACCCAAGAAAAGAAAGCGAGGCGCTTGATTATTTCTGCAGGCCTTGCACAGTAAAGCGTTTGCATCTTCTGTGAAAGAGACTTATTGAGGTCAATATTATGATATCAGACAGCCAATCCGCACCACAGCTTCACAAGAACGAAGGCATTAAAGAGCGCAGCCAGTATCTGCGCGGAACGATCCTGGAGGGTCTGGCCGATGTCTCAACAGGTTCCATTTCGGCGGACGACCAGCAGTTGACGAAATTCCACGGGATTTACCAGCAGGACGACCGCGATGTCCGCGCCAAGCGGCGCAAGCACAAACTGGACAAAGCCTACGCTTTTCTGGCGCGCATTTGCTTGCCGGGCGGCGTCTGCACGCCCGAACAGTGGCTGGTGGTTGACGAACTGGCCGATTTTTGCGCGTTCAACACGATCAAGCTGACAACGCGTCAGGCCTTCCAGCTGCATGGGATCCTCAAGGGAAATTTGAAAGAAGTGGTTAAGTCCTGCAACGACGTCGCCATGACCACGCTGGCGGCCTGCGGCGATGTGAACCGCAACGTTATGTGCAACCCGAATCCCTTCATTTCCGAGGTGCATGCCGAGGTACAGCGGGTCACGGCGGAAATTGACGCCTATTTAAAGCCGCAAACACCGGCCTTTTCGCAAATGTGGTTGGATGGCGAACCGATCCAACTGACGGTCGAGCAAGCGGCCGAGCGCTCGAAAGGCTGCGGCGGCGACGCTGTTGAGCCCCTCTATGGCTCGACTTATCTGCCGCGCAAGTTTAAGATTGCGGTGGCGGTGCCGCCTTTCAACGACGTGGATGTCTTTGCCCACTGCCTCGGCTTCATCGCGATTATTGAAGAGGGCAAACTGGCAGGTTTCAATGTGACGGTCGGCGGGGGTATGGGGATGACGCACGGCAACGAAAAGACCTTCCCCCGTCTGGCGGATGTCATCGCGTTCTGCACGCCCGACCAGGCGGTGGCCGTGGCCGAGAAGATTGTCGCCATCCAGCGAGACCACGGAAACCGGGAAGACCGCGCCAATGCGCGGTTCAAATACACCGTCGAGCGCCTCGGCAAAGATCGGGTCCGCGTGGAGCTGGAGAAGCGCCTCGGCTATGCGCTGGAAGATCCGCGGGAATACAAATTTACCAGCACGGCGGACCGTTACGGCTGGGTTGAGGGGATCAACGGCAAGTGGAACCTCGGTCTTTTTATCGAAGGCGGGCGCATCGTGGATGACGAAGCGAAAACCTTCAAAACCGGTATGCGCGCGATTGCGAAGGTGCATACAGGCGATTTCCGTTTGACGGCTAATCAGAATCTTATTATCGCGGATGTCGCGCCCGAGGACAAGGGCGTCATTGACGCACTTGTCGCCGAGCACAAATTGGATGCCTACAAGACGGCCTCCGGCATGCGGCGTAGCCAGATCGCCTGTGTGGCGCTGCCCACCTGCGGTTTGGCCCTGGCCGAGTCCGAGCGCTACCTCCCAAACCTGGTGAGCGACCTCGAAGTCATTTTGGAAGAGGCCGGCTTGCAGCAGGACGAGATTGTTATCCGCTCGACCGGTTGCCCGAATGGCTGTGGTCGCCCCTACCTCGGCGAGATTGGTCTGGTCGGGAAGGTGCCCGGCAAATACAATCTTTATCTTGGAGCGGGCTTCGATGGTGAGCGTCTGAATAAGCGCTACCGCACATCGGTCACGCACGAGGAGATCATCGACGAGTTGAAGCCGATACTGCTAAGCTACGCCAAAGAGCGCGAAGAGGGCGAGCGCTTCGGTGACTTTACGATTCGCAAGGGCTACGTGAACGCGACCATGGCTGGGAATCAGTTCCACGCGGATTGCGCGGGATAGCTGTCTACGGAGCGTGCGTGTCCTCACGCACTTGTGGTGGGCCGGTGGGCCGGTAGCGCTGGAAGCGGGTGGGGACACCCGCACTCCGTTGGTGAGCGGAGTGTGCGTGTCCTCACGCACTTGTGGTGGGCTGGGCTGCGGCTTTTCGGCATTTCGGGCTGGTGGGCCGACAACGCTGGAAGCGGGTGGGGACACCCGCACTCCGTAATTGCTTTACTCAACAACTTGAAAGCTTTTGCATAATGGCATGAACGATGGTTCGTCCTTCTTGAATCCGTATCAAAAGATCGACCAACATGGCAAGCGCCTCCCACACTGGCAGCAGGGTGATGCGTTACAGTTCGTCACCTTCCGCCAGAAGGACGCCTTGCCGCAGAGTAAACTCAATACGTGGAAGCACGAGAAATCTGCCTGGATGGTCAAGCATCCGAAACCCTGGACGCCTGAGCAAGCTGAGGAATACGCATCGATCTTCACCGAGCGCATTGAAGCGTGGCTCGATGCGGGGATGGGAAGTTGCCTGTTTCGCAAGCCGTCCAATCGACAAAAGCTTGAGCGCGTGCTGATGCAAGCGGATCCCGCCCACGCGCAGTTGCATGCGTGGGTTATTATGCCGAATCATGTTCATGTCCTCTTTCGGTCGAAACGCCCACTGCCGGAGTTAATCAAGGCATGGAAGCGCGCATCGGCCAAATCGCTCGGTTTCGGCTCTATTTGGCAGCGTAATTACCGTGACACGATCATTCGAGATCAAGGGCACTACGTCCGAGTGGTTCGATATATTCGCCGCAATCCTAAAGAGTTGGCCCCGGATATGTTTACGCTATGGGAAAGCGAGCGCGCGCGGCGGATCGAGTAGGCGGCTTGGTTTTTCGAGCGGTGGGCTGGAAGCGCTGGAAGCGGGTGGGGACACCCGCACTCCGTTGTTGGGCGGAGGGTGCGTGTCCCCACGCACTTATGTTGGGTTGGCTGCGTCTTTTCAGGCATTTCGAGCTGGTGGGCCGACAACGCTGTGAGCGGGTGGGGACACCCGCACTCCGTTGGTGAGCGGAGTGTGCGTGTCCTCACGCACTTGTGGTGGGCTGGTGGGTTGACAAGGCTGTAAGCGGGTGGGGACACCCGCACTCCGTTTGGGGGGCGGAGGGTGCGTGTCCCCACGCACTTGTGTTGGGTTGGCTGCGTCTTTTCAGGCATTTCGAGCTGGTGGGCCGACAACGCTGTAAGCGGGTGAGGACACCCGCACTCCGTTTGGGGGCGGAGAGTGTGTGTCCTCACGCACTCGTGGTGAGCTAGTGGGTTGACAACGCTGTGAGCGGGTGGGGACACCCGCACTCCGTTGGTGAGCGGAGTGTGCGTGTCTCCACGCACTTGTGGTGGGCTGGTGGGCCGACAGCGCTGGAAGCGGGTGGGGACACCCGCACTCCGTTGGCTTTACAGGAACGCTGCGGTTACGCTTCCGGGGCAGGCTTTTATTCCGGCTAGATCGCCTTGGTAGAGCAGCTCGCCGCCCGCTTCGCCGCCTTCGGGGCCTATTTCAATGACGTAGTCAGCGTCTTTAATAATTTCTAAGTGATGCTCGATGACGAGGACGGTGTGGCCGCGGTCGACAAGACGGTGGAGCAGCTCGGTGAGGCGCTCGACATCGGAAAGGTGGAGGCCGATGGAGGGCTCTTCGAGTAGGTAGAGGTTGCCCTCGCCCTTATTGTATTGGCGCTCTTTGAAGGAGGGGAGGCCTTTGGCCAGTTCGCTGACGAGTTTGAGGCGCTGTGCCTCGCCGCCGGAAAGTGTGGGCGAGTATTGGCCCAGCTTAATATAGCCGAGGCCGGTTTCGACCATGAGCTGCATCAGGCTGCTAAGTTGGGTGTGGAAACTAAAAAACGCCGCGGCCTCTTCGAAGCTCATTTCCAGGACATCGGCGATGCTTTTGCCGTGCCAGCGGAGATCGTCGAGCTCGGGATCGTAGCGGCGGCCGCGGCAATCTTCGCAGGTCACATAGGTGTCCGGCATGAAGTTCATCTCCAGTTTGACCCGCCCGGCCCCCTTGCAGGTTTCGCAGCGGCCTCCTTTGGTATTGAAGGAAAAAGTGCCGGCGCTGAAGCCCCGCATGTTCGCCTCCGGAAGTTGGGCATAGATCTGGCGGATGCTATCAAAGGCACCGATATAGGTGGCCGGCGTCGAGCGGGGAGTTTTGCCGATGGGTGATTGATCGACCTCGATCACTCGACGGATGCTTTCAGCGTTCGTGAGTGATCGGAAGGTCGAACGTTCAACGCTGAACATGGAACTTTGAATGGGATTCTGATTCAATGATGAACGTTGAGGGTTGGATGTTCGACGTTCATTCGCGACCAAATCTTTTGGCGTGAGTTTAGGCTTTTTGCATTCAATTGCATGTTGAACCAGGGGACGCAGTAAGTCGCGAATAAGGGTGCTCTTACCGGTTCCCGAGACGCCGCAGACGACTGTCAGCCGCTGCTTAGGGATCTGCAGGTCGAAGCCCTTCAGATTGCGCAGGGCGGCACCCTGGAGGGCGATCCACTCGCTGTTGCTTTTTTTCTTTCGGGGGCTCCAAGGGGCCGGCAGCGGGCGATGGGCACCGCGCAGGGGGTGTTGCATTTTTTTGCGCAGATACTTTCCGGTGAGGGAGCGCTTGGACTTTTTGATTTGGCCGATCTTTCCGCTGGCGACGATCTTTCCGCCGTGGATGCCCGCGCCCGGGCCGAGGTCGATAATGTGGTCGGCTTGGCGCATCGTCGCCTCATTGTGTTCGACGATGACCAGTGTGTTGCCCCGTTGGCGCAACTGTTTGAGCGAGTCGAGGAGCTTCGCGTTGTCGCGCGCGTGCAGGCCGATCGAGGGCTCATCGAGGACGTAGAGGACGCCGGATAGATTGGAACCGAGCTGAGCGGCGAGGCGGATACGCTGCGCTTCGCCCCCGGAGAGTGTGGCGGTGGCGCGGTCGAGGCTCAGGTAGTCCAGTCCGACGCGGTCCATGAAGCACATGCGCTCCTCGATCTCCGGCATAAGCTCCGCCAGCACCGCTTCACTTCGCGAATCGGTTTTCACGCACTTGAGAACTTGCAACAATTGCGAGGGAGTCAGCCGCAGAAGCTCGTTAAGTGAAACCGATTTTGGGACGTCGAGGTTTAACGATTGAAATTCGAAGGTGGAATGCGGGTGTTTTCCGAAAGTTGGCTTATCAGGGCTTTTTGCTTTCTTCGACGTTGAATGTTCGCTGTTGGGCGTTCGATGTTCGACGAGTGGCAAGCGGACGTTGCGGCTGAGTTCATTGAGGCGTGCGCCCTGGCAGTCGGGGCAAGTCGCGCCGTCCTCATAGTCGTCGAGGTGGTCGACGGTGCTTTCCTCCTCCTGCGCCATCCAGTCGAAAAGCTGGCCATAGCCGCGACAGGTCGGGCACCATCCGCGGGGGCTATTCCAAGAAAAGTGCTTGGGGTCGAGCTCGGGAAAAGCTTCGCCGGTGATCGGGTCGGTGCGCTTCGTGGAGAGGTGGGAAAGGGTGTCGCCGTTGGGCGCCATGAGGAAGGCGCTGCCCTTGCCCAGTTTGAGGGCGGTGGCGAGGTGGTCCTGCAAATCGCGGCGACTGGGCGGGGTCGCTTTCCCGAGGCTGGCAACGACCAGGTCGATGTCGTGCTCGGCGTAGCGGTTGAGCTTCTTGAAATCTTTCAGGTGGATGAGGCGGCCATCGATGCGGAGCTGCTCGTAGCCGTGGTCGCGGGCCCAGTTGGCGAGTGGCTCATGGTGGCCCTTGCGGCCGCGGATGAGTGGTGCGCAAAGGTAGAGCGTTGCGAAGCTTGGTTTGGCTGCTTTACCTTGGTAGTCGCTGCGTAGTTGCTGTAGGCGTTTCAGCAATACATCCTCGGTCTGGGTGACGACCGCTTCACCGCTCGTCGGGGAATGCTGGATGCCGATGCGGGCGTAGAGCAGCCGCAGGTATTGTGCGACTTCGGTGATGGTGGCTACGGTGGACTTGCGGGTGCCTTTGGTCACCCGTTGCTCAATCGCAACAGTCGGGGCGATGCCGTGCAGCGAGTCGACCTCGGCGCGGGGCATCTGCTCAACAAATTGACGGGCGTAGGCCGACATCGACTCCATGAAGCGGCGCTGGCCCTCGGCAAAGATAATGTCGAAGGCCAGAGTCGATTTGCCCGAGCCCGAGGCTCCCGTGATGACGGTGGTCTTGTTGTGGGGGATTGCGCAACTGATGTTCTTAAGATTGTGTTCGCGGGCGCCTTCGACGATGAGGGAGTGCGGCTGGCTTCGAGAGGTCTGGGCGTAGGCTGCCGGAGGTTCGGCGGCTTGAAGGGCTTCGGTGTCGGCGAGGGGGGTGTGGTCGAGGGCTTCGCGAAGGTAGGGGGCGGTGACGCACGAGGCTTTGGCGATTTGCTCAGGAGTGCCCTGGGCCGTGATTTGGCCCCCGCCGCTGCCCGCCTCCGGACCCATTTCGACGATCCAATCGGCGACCTTGAGGACGTCGAGATTGTGCTCGATCACGATGACGGAATTCCCCGCGTCGACGAGGCTCTGCAGGACGTCGATGAGGCGTTTCACATCGGCGCGGTGCAGCCCGGTGGTGGGCTCGTCAATGAGAATGAGTGTGTGCGTTCCGGGATTGGGGGTCGAACCGCGTGAGGCGGAGCCTTTCACGCGGCGGGATGCGCTTGGCTTTGAGCTGGCTGGCTTGTTTTCATGGCTTGGCCGCGTTCCGACGCGGCCAAGGTATCGCACCAATTTGAGGCGTTGGGATTCGCCGCCGGAAAGGGTGTTGAGGGGCTGGCCGAGCTTGAGGTAGCCCAGTCCGACGTCGACGAGGGGTTGGAGGCAGCGGGTGATTTTTGGATAGTCGCCGAAAAAGAGGCAGGCCTCGGTGATGTCGAGATCGAGAATTTGGGCGATGCTGCGGCCGTTGAACTCGATGTCGAGGACCTCCGGTTTGAAGCGCCGGCCTTCGCAGCTTTCGCAGGGCACGAAAAGATCGGAGACGAACTGCATCTCAATACGCTCGTAGCCGAGGCCGGAGCAGGCGGGGCAGCGTCCATCGCCCCCATTGAAGGAAAAATGGCCGGCACCCATACCGGCGGCCTGGGCCTCGTCCAAGCGGGCAAAGAGTTGGCGAATGGCTTCCCAGGCCTTACTGTAGCTGGCCGGGTTGGAGCGGGGTGTCTTGCTGACGGGGCTTTGATCAACGAAGACCACGTCGGAGAGGGGCAGGGAGCATTCGATGTCCTTGAGGGCGGCCGGCTCGTCGACGCTGAGCCCCTTTTGCGCGAGCAGATTCTGGTAGATGATATTGTTGAGGAGAGTGCTTTTCCCGGAGCCAGAAACGCCGCTCAGGCAGACGAGCCGTTGAAGCGGGAGGTGCAGTGTGAGGTCGTGTACGTTGTGCTTGCTGGCGGCGTAAATGGAAAGAAGAGGAGAGTTGGAACGTTGAACATCGGACGTCGAACCTTGAACACCCAATGATCGCTTTTGTTTTGCCTTACTCTTATTCGATGTTGGACGTTCGACGTTGGACGTTCGATGTTCACAACGCCGCTGCCCCGGGGGCTGGATGGTTTCGCGTCCGGAGAGGTAGCGGCCGGTGTGGGTGTCGGATTTCAGGATCCCGGCATAATCGCCACTGAAGGTGAGTTGGCCGCCTGCGGTGCCCGGGCGAGGGCCGATTTCGATGAGGTGATCGGCGGCGCGCATCACGGCTTCGTCGTGTTCGACCACCACAACGGTGTTGCCGAGGTCGGTGAGGCGGCGGAGGATGCGGATGAGGCGGTCCATGTCGCGGGGGTGGAGCCCTACGGAGGGCTCGTCGAGGACGAAGAGGGTATCGACCAGCGAGGAGCCCAGGCAGGAAGTCAGGTTGACCCGCATGGTTTCACCGCCCGAGAGGGTGCGCGAACTGCGGTCGAGGGTGAGGTAGCCGAGGCCCACCTGTTCGAGAAAGGACAGGCGGGATAGAATGCCGGCGAGGGCGCTGTTGGTAGGGGCAGGGGGCGTGGAGTTGGGAGGGCGGTTGTCCCCAGCCGCCGCAGCCCGGTCCGACGCGGGCGACTGGGGACAGTCGCCCTCCTTTAAAAGACCGAGCAGCTCCGAGATACTCTTCCGGTAGAGATCAGGGAGTGTGTGGTCCTGCCACTTCCAGTTGAGGGACTCCGGCTGGAGGCGGCTTCCCTGGCAGTCGGGGCAGAGGGTGTAGCTGCGGAACTTGGAGAGGAAGACCCGCACGTGCATCTTGTAGAGGTTTTTATTGAGCCAATCAAAGAACCGGTGGATGCCATACCACTCGCGATAGCCATCGCTGTAATCGGGAGCGCCGTTCCAGACGAAGTCGCGTTCCCGCTGGTTGAGCTTCGACCACGGAATGTTGGTGCGGATTTTGTGCTTTTTCGCGGCCCGCTGGAGGTCGCGCAGACTTTCGCTGTAGACCTCGCCCTGGAAGGCGCGAATGGCCCCATCGTCGATGGAGCAGCTGGCGTCCGGGACGACCAGACCCGCGTCGATCTCGATGACCCGTCCGAAGCCCCGGCAGGCTGGGCAGGCACCGATCGGGGAATTAAAGGAGAAAAGTGCCGGGATAGCGGGCCGAAAGGTCTGGCCGGTGCTGGGCGAGCGGAGGCCCTGGCGAAAGCCCGTGAGGTGCCGCCCAGCATCGTCAAAAATGTCCACCCGGCCCTGGCCAAACTGAAGGGCGGTTTGCAGGGCTTCGATGACGCGCGAGCGGGCGGCATCGTTGATTTTCGCGATGCGGTCCTGAATGACATGGATGCGGGATTCGGGATACGGGACGCGGGATTCGGGATACGGGTTGGGGGCTAGGAGATCGGATATGCGGGCGATTTCGTGGGAACCCCCCTCAGTCTTGGGCAGCAAGACGCGGGTGTAGCCCTGTGCGCTGAGGGGTTGGAGGATTTCCGGCCAGGTCAGGTTTTTCGGTTTTTCAATGGGGAAGCCGATCAGGCGTTTTGCGCCGGCGTGTCTCGTGATGAGTTGCTTCCAGATGGTCTGCGGGTTGTCGTCGCGGATCGCTTCCCCGCTGGCAGGGTCGTAGAGGGTGGCGTTGTTGGCGAACCAGACCTTGAAGTAGTCGCAGAGTTCGGTGATCGTGCCAACGGTGGAGCGGGAGGTCTTGACTGTATTTGACTGCTGAATGGCAATGGACGGGCGGATGTTGTCCACTCGGTCGACCTGGGGCCGGTCGAGCAGATCCATAAACTGCCGCGTGTAGGGGGAAAAGGTCTCCACGTAGCGCCGCTGGCCCTCTGCGTGGAGGGTCTGGAAAACGAGGGACGACTTACCGGCTCCGCTCAAGCCGGTGACCACGGTCAGTTCCCCAATCGGCAGATCGAGATCAAAGCCTTTCAGGTTGTTTTGGCGGACGCCGTGGAGGTGGATGCATGCATTCTTTTTTGGCACAAGGATCAAGTTGTGTTGAATCCACCGGAACGCAAAGCCTGGTTTTAATGATTGAGGCCAATGAAGGTGACCTGCCTCTTTAGTTTTTCGTCTCTGCTTCGAGCCTATTGAGATCTTTAGACGTCAGGAGGTCGATGAGCTTCTTCATAGCGGGCGTCAGCACACGGCCCTTGCGGTGAATGAGGGCGAGGGGGCGTTTGTAGGTCTTGTTTTCGAATTTAAGCACACTGAGCAAACCCTGCGCCTCCTCGCGGATGACGGTCGTTTGGGGTAGGATGGCGATACCCGCGTTGATCTCAACGGCTCGTTTCACGGTCTCTACGTTATCAAACTCCATGACGGGCTCGATCTCTAGATTGGCTTCGCGGAAAATCTGGTCGGTCGCCTTACGGGTTGGGATGTCCGGTTCGAAGCCGATGAACTTCTGGGTGGCGAGCGCTTCCAGGTTGATCGTCTTCTTTTTGGCCAAGGGGTGTTCCGGGCTGACGACGAGGACGAGAATGTCGTCGTGAAAGGGCAGCACCTCCAGTTGTTTGTGCTTCAGCGGATAGGCGACGAGGCCGAGGTCGATGGAATTGGTCAAAATATCCTCGTAGACGTTGTTGGCGCGGCGGTATTCTATCCGGATGTTGACCTCGGGGTATTTGGTCAGGAAGACTTTGACGTAAGGCGGGAGCTCGTGCAGCCCGATACTGTAAACAGTCGAGATGTGGATGGTGCCGCTGATGACTTTCTTCATCTCCTGCAGCTCGCTGTTCAGCTTGTCATAGAGGTAGAGGATTTCCTTGGCTGATTGAAACAGCTTTTGTCCCTCCCGCGTGAGGCGGAATTGCTTTTGGCTGCGATCCACGATAAGGATGTTGAAATGCTTCTCCATCGCCCGCAGTTGTTGGCTGACCGCCGATTGTGTGATACCATTGAGCTTGGCGGCGCGGGAAAAGCTCTCGCTATCGACCAAATCTGAGAATATTTTGAAGTTTTCAACGTGCATACCATCATGTATATAACCCCCGCTTATGGGAAATCAAGTATAAATGAAGGAAATCTAATGTATCGAAAATTCACGTCTTGGATCCTTAATAGCTTATGATCGATTTTTCCCAATTTGAAGAAAACCTCCGCGCCGTTCGGGAGCGGATGGACCGGGCCTGCGCCGAGGCTGGCCGCGATGCCGGCGCCGTCGCGCTGCTTCCGGTCACAAAAAACCACCCGGTTGACGCGGTGGACTACGCACAGCGCTGTGGGTTGCGAGCGGTCGGGGAGAATCGTGTGCAGGAGGCAGCGGATAAGCACAGCTGCTATGACGGCGGTGTCTACTGGGAGTTAATAGGCCATTTGCAGTCGAACAAGGCGCAGCAAGCCGTGGCGATCTTTGACCGGATCCAGTCGGTGGATTCACTCAAACTGATGCGGCGGCTCGATCGCTTTGCGGGGGAAGCGGGCAAGCGCCTGCCTGTGCTCCTGCAATGCAACACCGGCGAGGACCCGAACAAATACGGATTTGCGTCCGATGAAATGGCCCCGGTCTTGGAGGCCGCTCTGGGCATGGAGCATTTGCAGGTCGATGGGCTGATGACCATCGCGCCGCTCGACGACGATTCGAATGTGGCCAAAGCCGCTTTTGATCGCTTGCGCGGCCTGCGTGACGCCCTGGCCGAGCAGTTTGGGGTGGGGTTGCCCGAGCTCTCCATGGGCATGACCGGTGATCTGGAGATCGCCATCGCGGCCGGGTCCACCCAGATCCGCGTGGGCACGGCGCTTTACGGAGAGCGGGACGGATAGTTGGGAGGTTTTCGGGACCTTTTCGGGACCTTTTGTTAAATAGGTATCGGTTTTTAGGATTGCCCGGCTTGGCGAGTCGCTTTGTTCTCGTCGGTTTTCGAGTATTTTCACGACCAACCCTTCGACTATGTATCTCAAAGAGATTGTTATCAGCGGCTTCAAGAGTTTCGCCGACCGCACCCGGCTGGACCTGCGGCAGGGCGTGACGGCGGTGGTCGGGCCAAACGGCTGTGGAAAGAGCAATATTGTCGATGCGATCCGTTGGGTCTTGGGCGAGCAGAGCGCGAAGGCCCTGCGCGGTGCCTCCATGCAGGATGTCATTTTCGAGGGCACGGATAAGCGCAAGGCCCTGCCGACCTGTGAGGTGGCGCTGACTTTTACCGACTGCGAGGGCGATCTCGGCACGCAGTTCAACGAAGTCGAGGTGTCGCGCCGCGTGACGCGTGACGGGGGCAGCGACTACTACATCAACGGGAAAGTATCCCGCCTCAAAGATATTCAGAGGCTCTTCGCCAACACGGGGGTGGGGCGGGTATCGTACTCTTTCATGCTCCAGGGGCAGATTGACCAGATTCTCTCGACGAATCCGGCGGAGCGGCGGACGATTTTCGAGGAGGCAGCGGGTATCACCCTCTACAAGGCGCAGCGTAAGGAAGCACTGGGCAAGCTGGCCTTGGTCGATGCCAACCTGGCGCGGGTCACCGATGTGATCGAGGAGGTCTCCCGGCAGATCGGCTCGCTTAAGCGGCAGGCGAGCAAGGCGCTGCGCTACCAGCGGATCAAGCACCGCTTGACGCACCTGGATCTCGCATTCAGCGCGCATCGCCATGCGGCGCTGAGTCAGTCAATCAGCGCCTTGGCGACCCGCGCCTCGGAACTCCGCAAACAAGTCGAGGCGCAAAATACAGCTCTCGAGCGCGACGAGTCTGTGCTGGTGGAGAAGAAAGCCCAGCGCACGGAGCTTGCGGAAAAAATGGAAGCGCTGCAGCAGCGGGTCTATAATCTCCGGTCCGAGAAGGAGAATGCCGATAACCAGTCGGAGTTTTCCACGATCCGCTCCAAAGATCTCGATACGCGGATCGTTGAGTTTCAAAAAGAAGTCGCGGATCTGGAAAAGCAGAAGTCGGACCTCGCGAAGCGGGCCAAGGACGAGACGGAGAACAAGCAGCTGCAGCTCGGTGTGGTGGATGATTCCGATCGCATCTTCCGCGAGCGGAACAATGATTTGATCCTCGCCCAGGAAAAGCTGGGCGAGATGGAGGGCGAGCTGCAGAAGCGTCGTCAGGACGTGCTTCACGCGGAAAACCGGATCAACCGGGCCCGTTCCCGCTGCACCACGCTCGAAGTGGATTTAAAGACTTATCAAGTAAAACATGGGTCTCTCACGGAAACCACGATTGCCTTGAAAGAGGAGGTCAGTGTTCTGGAAAAAGGGCTGGCCGACATTCAACGGATTTTAGAAAAGCGTCGTGCCGAGCAGGTGGCCAGTGAGGCGGCCGTTGAGGTGGCCCGCAGCGATTCCCGGGAGATTTTGGCGCAGTTTCGTGCCTTGCAGGAGCGCATCCAGGATCAGGACCGGGGTATTGCGCGCAAAACGGCACAGCTCAACGTATTGGAGGGCCTGCAAGCGAAGTTCGAGGGCTTTGGCGAAGGCGCCAAGGCGATCCTTGGGGGCAAGCTGAGTGAGGTGGTCACCAAGGACGGCGTATCGATCATCTCGAAGGAACTCAGTGTGGAGAGTGCCTACACAACGGCTCTGGAGACACTGCTCGGGTCGGCAGCGGATACGCTTTACATCGGTGATTCAGGGAAAGCGCTTTCGGTGCTGGGCAAGCTGGATGCCGACGTGATGGGGCGGGCCTGTCTGCAAATTGACTGGGAATCCGGCGTGGCCGAGCCACAGGGCGAACTTCCAGATGGCCTCGTCAGTGCGCAAGCAGTTGTAACGGTGCGACAGCCCGAGTTGCAGGCACCTGTGGAGCGCCTGCTCAATGGCTGTTACTTCGCGGAGAGCCTCGAAACTTTTCTTGATTTTTGGAAAGCGCAGCCCAGCTTCAACTTTCTTCTTGTGGCAACGCGTAGCGGCGAGCTGGTCGATTGCCGGGGCCTCATTCATGGGGGGCGCACATCGGGTAAGAAGTCGTCGAGCGTGCTGGAGCGCGAGTCGGAGATCCGCCGGCTGCGCAAGGAAATCGAGGCTGAGCGGATCGCCCTGAACCAATTGAGGGAGGAAGCGGGAAATCTTGACGAGCGACGCAATGCGGCGGAGGCCACGGTGGAGTCGCAGCGCAAGCGTCAGAGTGAGCTCGCCAGCGAAGTTTCCGGCCTCGTCGCCGAGGAGCGCAATCAAGCACAAAAAATCGAGCACAACGCCCGCAACCGGAGTCAGGCAGAGGACGAAATCGCCCGACTCGATGGAAAGCACGGCGATTCCGTGACCGAGCTTGAGAAAGCGAAAGAAGAACTGGCCTCAGCGGAAAAAGGTCTGCAAGAGGAGCGGCAGGGCGGCACCGATTTGGAGGCAGCCATTGCGCGGGCCCGTGAAGAGCGCGATCATAAGCGCGAGGCGCTTGCCGATGTGCGCTTGGAGCTGGCGGAGAAGAAGCAGCGTCTCGAATCCGCTGACCGGGCTCTCGGGGAGGTGCAGCGCGAGACGGCTAATTTGCAACACCGCATTCTGCGCCGTTATCAGGAGATTGACAGTCTGAACGAGCAGATCACCCAACTCAAGCAAGCCGCCCAAGAGCAGGCTGGTAAAAGTGCCGAGCTCGAAAAGACCTTAAGCGTCGCGACGGAGGCATTGGAGGGGGACCGCCAGCAGCTCAAAGCGCTGGATACACAGATTCATGAGATCGATAATGGCCTGAGCGACCGCCGAAGTGAGAGCCGGAACGCCGACCAGGAATTGACGAAACTGGAGATCCGCCTCGCGGAGGAGCGCTCCCAGCTCGGCTTTCTGCAAAGCGCCGCGCAGGATGACTACCAACTCGACCTCGCTGAAGTCGACTGGAAGGCAGAGCTTTGGGAGGGCAACGTGGAGTTTGAGAAGCGGGTCAATCTCGATGATTTGGACGACCCCGACCAACTCGCTGCCCAGCCGAAGAATGAACGGCGCGACCCCACCGAAGATGAACTTGCCGAGATGGACGCGACCGACTGGTCTGCAGTCGAAGAAGAAGTCAGTGAGCTGAAGGGGCGAATCGCCAACATGGGGCCGGTCAATTTGGAGGCGATCAGCGAGTATGCCGATTTGAAAGAGCGGCATGACTTCCTGAAAAACCAGAGCGAAGACCTCTGGAACTCAAAAAACAAATTGGTCGAGACGATCGACGAGATCAACGAGACCTCGCAGACGCTGTTCCGCGATACTTTCGAGCAGGTCCGGCGCAACTTTGCCTTCACCTATGAGAAAATTTCCGGTGGGGGTGACTCGGACCTGCAACTCATCGACTCGGAAGACCCGCTTGAGTCCGGGATCGAAATCATCGCGCGCCCTCCGGGGGTGCGTTTGAAGAGCGTCAGTTTGCTTTCCGGCGGCCAGCGGACGATGGCTGCCGTGGCCCTGCTCTTTGCCATCTATATGGTCAAGCCCAGCCCCTTCTGCGTGCTTGACGAAATCGATGCTGCCCTGGACGACGCCAATATCGGTCGGTTTTGCGATATCTTGCATGGGTTTACCGACAAATCGCAGTTCCTGATTATTACGCACAATAAGCGCACGATCTCCAATGCCGATACGGTCTTCGGGGTCACCATGCCCGAGCGCGGTGTCTCCACGCTTCTCTCCATGCGCTTCAATAAAGACGCCAAGCGCCCAGAAGGAATCAGCGCGTAGGCAGCGCCTCCGCTTGGGCGTGGCGTGCGAGCTCGCTCGCGCTTGCGGCGTTGTCGGCGCTGCGGTGCTTGAGCGTGGCGTGCGAGCTTGCTCGCGCTTACGGCGTTGTCAGCTCTGCGGTGCTTGGGCTGACGTCAGAGCCTGCGCGAGCGCAGACACCACATTTACCATTGACCACCACCGACGGACGATGGACCAAGCCCAGGGCCAAGCTCGGGACCAAGCCCGGGACCATGCCCTAGTGGGCAAACTCGTATTGCTGGGCAGCTTGGCGGGTGAGGGCGACCCACTGATCCCAGGTTTCCTTGAGTGAAGCACGCAGGCGCTTTATCTCTAGCTGGATGTGCTTGCGCTGCTCGGCGCTGGCTTGCTTGAGCTCGCGCACCTTGACCATGAGGGCCGAGGCCTGCTCCTCGAATACGGCAGAGAGCTGCTCCAGTTTAGCCTTCAGTTCGGTGGCATACTCATCCATCTCCTGGCTAATGTGATCCAGGATCATTCGCTTGTCGCGGGAAACAAGCGATTTCTGCACAGTGACTTCATTAATGGCACGAAGCCCCTTCACCAGGCCGAGCTTGGAGGCGACCCAGATCGTCCATTTGGACGGGTCGAAGTGATACCAGCGAATGCCGTTCCGATAATCGGCGGCGAAGGCGTGGTGGTAGTTGTGGTAGCCTTCGCCGAAGGTAAGGACCGCCATGATGGCGTTGTCCACAGCGCTCAACTCACGGGCGTAGGTCTTGGAGCCGTAGGTGTGGCAGAGCGAGTTAATAAACCAGGTGCAGTGGTGGATCATCGCCATACGAAGTAGAAAACCCATGTAAAATGAGGCCAGCGCGCTGCCGGTAAGGGCCCAGCCGAGGAAGAAGACGGCCACGTTCACACCGATCAGGAAGTGCGGGTAGTATTTGTCCTGCAGCATGACGCGCGGGTTCTTCATCAAATCCGCGACGAGGCTCTTGTCGAAATCCCGCTTGTAATCAAAGAGCCACAAAATGTGGGCATACCAAAAGCCCTTTTCGATCGAGTAGGGGTCCTTATCGGTATCGACGTGGTTGTGGTGGATCCGGTGGTCGTGGGACCACTTGAGGGCCGACATCTCAAACGCCAGCGCCGAGCTGAGCAGAACGCACCACTCAAAGAAAGGGTTCGCCGAGTAAGCCTTGTGGGCGTAGAGGCGGTGATAGCCGACGGTGATCGACATGCCACCAAGAATGTAAGTGACGAGAAAGAGAGCAACAGCCGTCCACGAAAACACGCTGATAAAGGCAGGCAGCAGCAAGACCAGCGCAAGGTGGTAGGCGACGACAAAGGCGAACAGGTCCCAGTTTTTAATCTTCATATCCAATTTTTAGTGTAAATGCTGATTCGTTTTACGTGAACGATTGAATCAATCAAGACGGAAGTCTACGCCTTTCCGCGCGGAAATCAAACAGAATAGACCGACCGCAAACCTGAATAAGGCTGCCGGATGAAGTGCGTAAGCGGGGCTGATGTCAACAATTTAGCCGCCCTCTAGTCGAGCCCAACGGCCAGCTGATTCTGGATCTGGTTGGCTTCGTCGCGTATTTCCAGTGTGACGGCAGGGCGTTCACCGGACCAGTCGATGCGAAGGAGGCCGAAGCCCAAGCCAGTGAAGACCTCGCCTTTCCGCAGGCGGTTCGGCTCGCCCGGAAAGCTGTCCCAAGCATGGGTCAGCCCGCTGGAGGTGATGTCGGCGAGGGGGTAGTCCAGCCCCGAATCCTCAAGAACGGAAATCTCATGGATATGCCGGTCTCCGGAAAGGAGAACGGTCATAATGGAACTCTTGGCAATTTGCTCGAGGAGCCAGCTTTGTTCCTCCGGATAGTCGGCCCATTTCTCCCAGCGGTGCTCGGCCGAGAGGATCTGGATGCCGCTGACGATGAGATGGAGGTCGGCAGTGCTAGCGCTCAGTGTCGCTGCAAGCCAGTCACGTTGCGCCTCGCCGAGCAGGCTGGGCTCGTCCGCCTTTTCGCCCGTGGCGAAGTAACGGTTGTCGAGCAGGATGACCTTCGTCCGCTGTCCTTCCGGTCCGAAATCATAGGCCCCATAGAGCCCCTCGCGGGTCCAACGGGGGTCACCAATTGGCACCTCCAGGAAACTCAGTGCGAGATCGCGGGTGACTTCCTTTAACTCGTAGTCCGCACCGGCATTGTTGCGCCCAAAGTCGTGGTCGTCCCAGGTGCCGAGGATGGCAAAGCGCTCGCGGAAGGCGGCATAATCCGGTCGGTTGAACTGGGCGGCATAGCGCTTGGTCACCCAGGCACGGTTGATCGTATATTTCTTCCGTTCGCCCCCGGGTGGCGCATACCAATCCGCGTAGATGTTATCGCCCGCCCAGATCCAAAGGTCGGGACTGTGGCTCGTAATGACCGGCCAGAGCGGCTGGGGCAGTTCGTCTCGACTGCAGGAACCAAAGGCCACCACTTCCAGTGGCTGGCTGAAATCGTCCGGAAATTTGGCCAGGAGGTTGCTGGCGAGGGCAAGGCATAGAAGTAGGGATGTGGCGTGGCGAATCGGCATGGTTGGAAAAATGGTCAACCAGCGGGCCGGTGCAAGCAGCGAAGTGCGAAAGTTCACCGGCTGAATAGCCGGGAGCCCTTGGCGCGGCACGGATGTCGCTAACCCAAGCAAAAGGAGCAGCGGCATCCTGCCGGTGAGGAACTCGGATAAGTCGCTCACCTGCGACGAGCTCAGAGAAGTCCTGTTGATTTTTAGAGTTTTTGGGGCGGGTTGTCGGGTTGTCCTGCTCCGACTGGGGTTTATGGTGCAAACATTTCTGCGAGAGAATCTAAAACTTTGCTTTGGGTGACCTGTGATAAGTTTCCTAATTTCTTCACCATTCTGCTTTTATCAATAGTCCTAATTTGATCCAAAACAACCTGACCCTTTACGCCCTGAAACTGACAAGGAATTCTGGTGGGATAGCTATTTCCTTTGGAGGTCATGGGCGCAACAATCACCGTAGAGATGTGGCGATTCATCTCATTGGGTGAGATAATTAAACATGGCCTTGTTTTTTTAATCTCACGCCCTTTCGTCGGGTCTAGAGAAACCAGGTAAACGTCAAATCTTCTCACTTCCATTCCCATTCAGTTTCGTCCCAATCGTTGGACAGGGTTCCATACTCAGATTGAAGCACATCATCCCTTTTTTTCGCCATCAAACTGAACGATTCGTCCCAGCTTGCTCTTGGCCTTGAACTTGAACGCACCACCAGTCGATGGTTCTCTACTTCAAGTTCGACTTCATTCGTAAATCCGCATTGTTCAAAAACTGGCTTAGGAATACGAATTCCCCGAGAGTTTCCGATTTTTACAATAGCTGCTTTCATGTGAATACAAAGTAATTACACCCAGCATCAGCACAAGTTTTATTTTTGCTTTTCCAATCGGGGAGCTCACTCGCGCGGCTTGTCCGCGTTGAGTGCAGCGTCTGGTTGTGCTTTCAGTTCTGGGCTGACGAACACGATGGCTCCATCTCTCCAGACCGGTATCTGCAACCCAAAGCGGGCGGCTCGTTCACGGGCGACAACTGCCGCACGGCGCATACTTTTGAGTGCTAAATCTTTCTCTTCCGTGTCTTTCATGCTGATCTTTCCAAAATAATAGGGTCGTCGCCGCTATTGTCGAACACGATCCACTCATCGGCAAGATTCCGGTATAGCTTCGTGAAGTTTTGCCAACTACGCTTGAATCGCCTTCGAACATCGGCATCGGGAATGTTATGCCCACCCTCCTGAACTCTGCACTTGACGCGCTCGATCGCTAATTCCTCGGAAACCAGTTGGAGATAATAAATGACGATTCGATAGCCTTTCTTTTTGAGGTCCTCTACACGCCTCAAATGTCCAGTTCCACTGAGTGTCGACTCGAAAGCAAAAGTGATTCCTTTGTTCGCATATTCCTCGATTTTACGGAATAGAATCCTTCCGGCTTCTACTCCGGCATTTTCAGGACGAAGGGGAGAAATACCTTTCGCAATCATGTCTGCGTTTACAAAATAAAAGCAATTGGCTTCGTTCGGAAGAAACGACTCCGCAAAGGTCGATTTTCCCGCACCATTTGGTCCTGCGACAATGAAACATGTTTTCTTCATTTAAGTTATTTCTGCACAACGGTGAGCTGTGGCACGGAGTGAGCGAGGAACGAGCGAACGGCGTTGACCACCAGCGACTGGATATGCTCAGTCGGCGAGAAGTTCAGCTCGGATATCGCTGAGTCGGGTCGTCGGTGCATCGCCCTCCGCCGCTTTCGCTTCTCTCAAGTCTTTCAGGTCTTCGTAATCTTCAAGGTTCTCTTTGATCGCCAAAAACTCCTCGTAAGGAAGAACGACAAATTCCTTTTTCCCTTCTTTTTCAATGACTTGTGGATGAATGCTCATGAGTATGCTTCCTTTCGGTGCAGGACACGGTAGACCACTATTCTTTCGTCTTCAATCTCGAATAACACTCGGTAATTTCCCGAGCGCATCCGGTATTCCGGGGTGTGGTTGGTCAATTTCTTTACGTCTCCCCGCAAATCTTCCTCCATCCGCTCAATACGGGTCACGATCCGTTCCCGCTCCTTCGGCGGAATCGATTTCAGATCCTTGATCGCCTTGGGCTTTAGCTCAGAGGTGTATTTCATTCTTTTGCATATCGTGAAGCAGTGGCACGGAGTGAGCGAGGAACGAGCGAACGGCGTTGACCACCAGCGATTGGTTGGGCTTCTGTTTACTTATTACAATGTGGAATTGATGTCACTCCTCTTTAGACTGGTAATAGGCAAGAACCAAGTCCAGGGCAGATTTGTTTGTTGTGTAAGTTTCGGCGATAGTTCCATCCGCGTGTTCAACAACCACTGTCATGTCAGTGTTTGAAACATCTTGGCCTTCAGAATATGTTAGTCCAAGAGCAGCAAGGTGAAGAACCTTTTGTTCGGCACTACCCGTCGTGATATAAGTGACTGGATTGTTCCGGGTCAATTTGTGCTCTACGCGTTCGACGTTCAAGGTATCCCGCCCCGTCACAAAATAGGCAGCGATAGTAATCGGCTTCTTAAAATGACTTGTCGAGCTTACTCGAATTTGAAAAGACCGATCCACAGTGTATGTGCTGTCATGGGAGCCCCAACTAGTTTTCCACTCCGTTTCCTTGTCTTTTCGATGGCTGACCGGACGCACGTCGAGACTTAAGCCCATACGAGCCGTCACGTCCTGATTGAGATTCTGCCAAGATTCTGGAGTTAGCAACGAAGGGTTAAGGCGAACTGTGCGACCATCGGAGTCCCTTTTAACTTTTAACTCTTCGCCGTCGTAGAAGGGCTCTGATACAATGATCTCCCGCCCATCTTTGCTCACCAGCTTGTAGCTTTCGGAAGCATTAACAACGCTGACTATGATAAAAGCCAGAAAGACAGAAAGGCATCTGTCGATCTGAATATGGATATGTTTTCGAAAAATACTCATAGCGTCGGTCTTGGCTAGGGAATCAAAGGCGTTCTTCATTTATGTGCTTTAAAAATTGTATATTGGCGAGTCATAGTTGGGAACTGATACAATAACTTCTACAACGTCAGTCATAAACGGCTGAAAGCGTTCGCCGTTTCGTTTCGTAAAACTAATAAGTTCGAGTTCAATCGTTTCGCCCGGCTCAATGTTAGATTTATATTCGTATTGATAACCTTTAATTATTCCGTTTACGCATATTTCAGCAGAAGTCCAAGTGAAAGAGTCCCTATTCGTGACAAAGAGCGTGGCTAGCCCGTCATGTTGGGCTATTTGCAAGCACTCGTCTGTCGTGCCCCGTAAGTTGCTTGGCTCACGGTATACCCGTCTCCGGCGTTCGAAGAAAGTTGCTCGATGAGACCTTTGCATGAAAATCCCGATATGCTGAGGTACTGTTTGGCAGACCTCACTGCTTGCTCGTTCCAATCAACGTTCAGGCTATCCACTGCTACGGTTGCATCGGTAACGCGATAACCATCCCCAGCATCGGACGAGAGTTGCTGAATAAGTCCGCTCCGTGAGAAGCCCGATATGCTGAGGTATTGCTTTGCAGATCTGAGGGCATTTCTTTGAGGCCCGGTTAGACCATCCGCCCGTTCGGGCGCAGTTTGTTCTTTTTCTTCGCTAAGCTGTTCACTTACTTCTTTTGAAGCCAGAGTAAACATCTCAAACCCGATCCAGCCTCCAATAAGAGCTATTGTGATAATAGATAAGCTCCAGGCAATCTTGTCTAAAGGGATGCTTTTTTTGACTTTGGGACCTTTGACTTTGTATGCTTGGTAGCCTAGCTCTTTTACTTTTGATATGGCATCACGTTCGTTCACAGCGTCGATTGTGAATGCCTTGTCCTCTGGCCCGTTTGTAGCTTTAATTTGAAATCTCATTTTTTCTTCTGCATATATCGTCGAGCATTAGGCACGGCTGACCATGAGCGCGCACTCGATGCAGGACTGGGTTTAGAGTTATTGTTAATCATTCGAACTGGTGGCGGGTCAGCCGTTGCTCTTCATTCGCTTGTTCGACAGTTATGTTCTCTTACCGCAGCCAGAACAATACGGAACCGACTCAATCCAGATGTAGTAGATAATCCCAGGGATCAAGCCGCAGACAAAGAGAATGAGAAAAATCATCACTTCCCCGAGTCCCTGCAATCCTCTAACCTTTCCGACTTGATCACTGCCGCAGTGCTTGCAATCCCTGCCTCGTCTTTGAGGTGGCTGGGCCGTTGCTGCTGATATTGGCCGTCCGCATCCAGGACATGATGGTGCAGCGTCTGATACTTCTTTCCCGCAATCGGGACATTGGATTAGTGCCATGGTTGGTTTTCCTTCTTTGTCGAACGGTGAGACCAGACAACCAGCCCGAAGGCTCAGTCGTCCAGTTGCTTTTTAGAGTTTTAGTGGCGGGTTAAATGGGTTGTCTGCGTCGTCTGGATCTGTGATTCCAGACGCTACGCTAAACTTCGGGAATCTCTTCGGCCAATAACGTAACCCCTGCCAAGACATTCTTATAAATGCCACACAGAGCACGATAAATAGTACGTTCACGGCAATATCGATTCCATTTCTTTCTACTTCTTTTGTCACTGAATCGCCAAGCTCTCTACCGGTGATTAGCCGAAAACCAAAATGGATAAACATAAGCGACCACAGAAGTATCGACGCCAAGAATATCGGCTTTGCGATTATGGTGAACGCCTTGTGTATACCTTCTTTCATTTTTTACAGATCGTGACGCTGTATCATGGAGTGAAGGCGGAGCCGTAACGGAATTGATACCAGCGACTGGATGGCATCAGTAGTGGTATCGTATCTGGGCAATGTGAATCGCGTCTTCACTAATGCGATAGACCAACCGATGCTCTTCATTAATTCTCCGCGACCAGAAACCTGAAAGTGAATGCCTCAAGGGTTCTGGTTTGCCAATTCCCTCATACTGATTCCTGTCAATATCCTTGATCAGTTCGTTTACTTTCTTGAGCATGCGCTTGTCGTTTTTCTGCCAGTATAGGTAGTCCTCCCATGCTCGATCTGAAAAGATCTTCTTCATTCAGCCAGTTCTCTCTCTTTCCCTTTTCCTTCTTCGAGTTGCTGAATGGACTCAAGAAGCCTGCGGGCGTTCTTCGGGCTTCGAAGCAAATAAGTGGTCTCCTTCATGGATTCGTAATCCTCCAAAGATATCATGACCACGGAATCGATGCCTTTCTTCGTGATGATTACCGGATCGTGGTTACGACAGACTTCTGTAATCGTGTGCGCGAGATTTTCTCTAGCGCTGGAATAGGTGATTGCATTCATAATATTGTCCAGCTTGTTGGACAACTCCAATCAGTCAATTCATTTTTTGCCATCGGTGTTAAGTGCGAAACTCAGTTTCGGATAACCCGGATTGGAAGTTTTTCGGGAATCGGATGCGTTTTTGCATTTAGAATGGTTGGATGGTGTGTGTTGCCGCTGAAACAAGGGGTTCGGAAGCGACGATCTGTTTAGGGCCTAGTGCAATTTCCGAGATGGGCTGAGGTCTTGGCGGATTCGAGTTTGGGTCCGAAGGAGCGCGAAGGCTTTAAGATAACGATTCGCTGGTATTTGAGTTGGTGTGCGCGCAATTCGGTGGGTTGCAGCGTGGGATCGGCCCGTGATTTCATCGAGTGGGCAGAGGAGGAAAAGCAACCGACTGCATGGATGCTTAAACAATGGAACGCGTCGATTCTAAAGGTGATGCGCTGCGGCAAGGGCGGGAAGGACCGGGTGGCACCGCTTTCAGAGAAGTTGGTTGCCGACATTGAGACGCATTTGGTCAAGGTGCGGGCTTTGTTTGAGGAAGATTTACACACATGTCATGCAAAAACCGGGCATTGGGGTGCGCCGTCCGTTCGATAGTTTTCAACCAAATGACGTCTACCTAGGCGCTCATCTGCATCGTAGCCTGACGGCCTTGGCTTCCGGACTCCTCGTAATCCCTGTATAAAAGGCATTGACCGGAAAAAGCCGATGGCCTTTAGTCGTCGGTTTTTTCCACGGCACCGCTTCACGGCGGTGTCTGATTCCAACAAACAGACACATTGTGAAAACCGACGTTCAAGAAATCAACCCGACCCGTAAAACAATCGCCGTGAGCGTGACTGCTGAAGAGGTAGCCGAACAGGAAACAAAGCTGATCAAGGATTTTCAGCGCCAGGCCAAGATCCCGGGCTTTCGTCCGGGGAAGGCACCGGAGGCCATGGTGCGGACCCGTTTTGCCAAAGACCTCCAAAATGAGCTGAAGCAGCGCGTTATTTCGCAGGCGCACCAGGAGGGCGTCGTCGGCGCTGATTTTGAAGTCTTCAACATCGTCGAGCTCAATGAGGGTACGATCACTGCGGGTGAAGGGGCGATGGTTACCTTCACGGTCGATGTCGTTCCGGAATTTGAATTGCCCGCCTACGAGGGGCTCAAGGTAACCAGTGAGCCGACCGATGCCAGCGAGGAAGAGGTCAGTAAGCTGCTTGACCAGATCCTCAGCCAACGCGCGGAATACAACGTTGCCGAAAAAGCGGCGGAGAAGGGCGACTACGTGCAATGCGCCTACGAGGGTAAGGTCGGCGATGCGCTCGTGGCCGACCTTGTGCCGGACACGCCCATGTTTGGAACGCAGAAAAACACCTGGGAGGAAGCGGGCTCGGAGGATGCCCCTGGAGTCCGCGCAATTATCGATGGACTCGTCGGCATGAAGGCCGGAGACACCAAGGAGGTCACCATGGAATTTCCGGAGGATTTCAAGCCCGAGGCTCTGGCTGGGAAAACAGTTGTTTACAGTATCGAGGCCAAGGAAGTCCGCGAAAAGGTCATGCCGGAAATGGACGCCGCTTTCTTCGAGAGCCTGCAAGTGAAAGACGAGGCGGAACTGCGGCAGCGGATATCTGAGAATATTGAAAACCAAAAAAAGCAGCGTAACGCCGGCGCTGAGCGCCAGCAGCTGACGGATGCCTTGCTCAAGGCGGTCGATTTCCCGATTCCGGAGAGTGGCGTGGAGAGTGAGACCGAGGCAGTTTTGCGGGATTTTATGCAGAGGAACATGCAGCAAGGCGTCACGCAGGAGGCGTTTGAGACGCACAAGGATTCCCTGCACGAAGGTGCGAGGAAAGCCGCACATGATCGGCTCAAGTCGCGTCTGATCCTGAGTAAGATCGCTGAAAAGGAAAAAGTGAAGGTGGAGAACGAGGACTTTAGTCGCGTGATCATGACGGAAGCGCGGCAAACCGGCCAAAACCCGGAGAAGCTGGTCAAAGAGCTCCGTGCGGATCAGAATCGGGTGAATCGGATGCGAACCGACATCATTCTGGGTAAGACGATGGATCTTCTGATCGCAAAGGCGGTGCGTGAGACGGCCGAACCAGCTGTTGAACCAGCTGTTGAATCAGCTGCTGAATCAGCCGTTGAACCGGCCGTTGAATCAAGCGACTGAGGGACTTTTGAGGGAAGTCTGGAAAGCATTTGATATTCCCCGTTTGGGCATGTAGTCTCTTTGCTTCTCTTTTATCGAATCCAATAACAACAATACTACCGTGAGCTACGTACCACTCCCAACTGTCTATGAACGCGAAGGCCGCACCGAGCGCGCCTGGGATATTTACAGCCGCCTCCTGCGCGACCGTATCATTTTCATCGGCACCCCGATCAATGACTTTGTGGCCAATGCCGTCATCGCGCAGATGCTCTTTTTGCAGATGGAGGATCCCAAAAAAGACATCAGCCTCTACATCAATTCACCGGGCGGCAGCGTGACCGATGGAATGGCTATCTACGACACGATGAATTTTTTACAGTGCGATACGGTCACTTACTGCGTCGGACAAGCCGCGAGCATGGCGACATTGTTGTTGGCGGCGGGAACCAAGGGGAAGCGCTTTGCGTTGCCTAACAGCCGTGTCATGATGCACCAGCCCACCGGCGGCGCGACGGGGCAAACCTCTGATATCTCAATCGCTGCCCGCGAGATTCTTCGCTGGCGTCAACGCATGAACGAATTGATCGCCAGCCACACCAACAAGACGGCCGACGAGATTGCGGAGGATTCGGACCGTGATTTTTATTTGACCGCCGACGACGCGCTGGCTTACGGCATCGTCGACAAGGTGATTGAGTCAAAGCCGATCAATTAGACTATGGCGAAATCCACACGCATGACCTTCTGCTCATTTTGCGGTAAAGCGCACAATGAGGTTCGGAAAATGATCGCCGGTCCTGCCTCGGTTCACATCTGCGATTCTTGTGTTTCCGTTTGCAAAACGATCATTGAACGTGAGCTGGCAGACGCGGCGGTGGCTGGGGAAGCAGGTCGATCAGGCGGCAGGGGTGGAAAAGGAAAATCCTCGAGCCGCTTTAACCTCCTCAAACCAGCCCAAATTACAGCGGCTCTCGACGAGCATGTGATCAGCCAGGACTACGCAAAGCGGGCCATGGCGGTGGCGGTTTACAACCACTATAAGCGCCTCCGTTCCGAATCACGGGTGAATGCATCGGCCGCCTTCGCGGATTTGGATGAAAAATACGACGATGTGCACATTGAGAAAAGCAACATCCTGCTACTGGGTCCGACCGGGAGTGGGAAGACCTTCTTGGCCAGCACCCTGGCAAAAATGCTCGACGTGCCCTTTGCCATCGCCGATGCCACCACGCTGACGGAAGCGGGTTATGTGGGGGAGGATGTGGAAAACATCGTGCTCCGCTTGCTTCAATCGGCCGAATACGATGTCAAGAAAGCGGAGTGCGGCATCATTTATGTGGATGAGATTGATAAGATCGGCCGTAAAACAGACAATGTATCCATTACCCGTGACGTCTCGGGCGAGGGTGTGCAACAGGCCTTGTTAAAGATTCTCGAAGGGACCGTTTGCAACGTGCCGCCACAAGGCGGGCGGAAGCACCCCAATCAGGAATACATCCAACTGGACACTTCAAATATCCTTTTCATCTGCGGAGGTGCCTTTGTGGGGCTCGACAAGATCGTTCAGAGCCGTGTGGGATCCAAGGCGATGGGGTTTAATACCTCGAGCCAACGGCATCAAAACGAGGTGCCGATGAGTGAGTTACTTCGCCAGACCCAGCCCGAGGACCTCGTGCATTTCGGGATGATTCCTGAGTTCATCGGGCGCTTGCCCATGGTCGCGGTGCTTGACGAGCTGTCGCGCTCCGATCTCGAACATATTCTTTTGAATACGAAAAACTCGCTCATCAAGCAATACAGCAAGCTCTTTTCGATGGAGGGCGTCGATCTCCATTTCACCCGTGATGCAATCGCGGCAATCGCGGAGAAAGCCATCGGTTTAAAGACGGGTGCCCGTGCGCTTCGGTCGATCATGGAGCGCGCAATGCTGGACGTCATGTATGAGCTTCCGCAGACGAAAAATGTGGAGAGGGTCGTGATCAACCGGGCTGTCGTTGAGGGACGGGGTAAACCGAAGCTTCATTACCTGGCTGCGGCATCAATCGACGCAGACCCGGCAAAGGGCACGCGGGGAATCAAAGGTAAAGGTAAGGCGGCCGACGCTGCGTAGGCCGTCCGGCAAGGCTGGGTTGGCGAACAAGCAAAGGCACGCTTTTCCCAGGAGTGGGGTTGGCGCCGCGGGCTTCGCGCTTTTGGAAAGCCGCATTAATTCCCGTGAGATCGGTAGAATATAAAAACAACGAGGCAAGAGGCGATCGCTATTGCCAGGAGCAAAAGACCGAGGAAAATTCCCTTCAATTCGAGTTTTTGTTTCATTCTGGTTTATAATTTGGGCTTTGTTCGCGTGAACTTCGACTTGGTTTTCAGGACAAGCGGTCGCGGTAGTCGGCGTATCCGAAGCGGCGAACCGTCTGAAGGCCCTTGCTTTCTGAATAGAGTGAGATGGCGGGAAGGGGGACTCCATTGAAGGTGCTCGTCTTGACCATCGTGTAGTGAGACATATCGAGGAAGACAAGGCGTTGTCCAACTTTCAGTGGTTCGGGAAAGGAGTAGTCACCCACACTATCGCCAGCCAGGCAGGACATGCCCCCGAGGCGATAGCTGTGCGCGAATACGCCTGGCTCACCGCCGCCGAGAATCGCGGGGCGGTAGGGCATTTCCAATACATCCGGCATGTGGCAGGTCGCAGAACTGTCCAGAATCGCGATCGCCTGACCGTTGGCTTCGATCAGGTCCATGACCGAGACAACGAGGATTCCGGTATGCAGCGCGACCGCTTCGCCCGGCTCCAGGTAGACATCGACGTCGTATTTTTCGCGGAAGCGTTGTACGACACGGATGAGTCGTTCCACATCGTAGCCGGGACGGGTAATGTGATGGCCGCCGCCAAAATTCAGCCACTTCACTTTTGCAATCAAATCTTCAAACTTGGCTTCAAAGGCGTCGGCAGTGTGCTCCAAGGCATCCGCATCCTGCTCGCAGAGGGCATGAAAGTGCAAACCGTCGAGCTGGTCGATAAAGCCGACAGGAAGATCCTCCAGTGAGCGGTCGAGCGCAGCGCGCGTGGTGCCAAGCCGTGAGGCGGGCGAGCAGGGGTCGTAGAGTGGGGTATCAACCTCGGAGTATTCCGGGTTGACCCGTAGGCCGAGCTCGGGCCGTCGATGGCCCTCCAGTGCGGCAAGGCCCCTTGCCATCTGTTGAGCCGAGTTGAAGACGAGGCTGTGGGCAAAGCGGCTCAACTGGCGCACCTCCTCCGGCTTAAAGGCGACGGAATAAACATGCACTTCAGGTCCAAAGGTCTCGTGCGCGAGCAAAGCCTCGTGGAGGCCGCTCGAAGTGGTGCCACTCAAATAGCGGCGAATGAGCGGAAAGGTGCTGTGGCATGCGAATCCCTTTAGAGCTAAAAGAATCTTGGCTCCGGACCTTTGCGATAGCTCGCTGAGCAAACGACAATTCTGCTCCAGCAAATCAAGATGCACGACGTAGCCAGGAGAGGGAGCGTCCCGGGTAGGGATGCCTTTCAGTGCCTGAAGGCGGGCTTCGCTAAGGGCGGGTGTTGGATCTTGAGCCATCTGGAGTTAAAATTGGAATGCGCTGGAGGATTGAGTGTGGGTTTTCCCGGCAGCTCTGGGGGCTCTTGGAAACGAACGAGGCCGTGTGCCGTTTTTGACTCTGAAAAATAATGAGCAGGGTATTATTAATAGACGTGGTATCTGAGAATAGGCAATCCATTTGCACAACAGTCACCCGTATGGAGAGGGAATCCAGTTTACTTGAGGCAAGATTGGCTTTTTTCGCTTTTTATGTTTTGCAAGGCCTCTTTTTGTGTCGGATACTTTAGAGTTTGACGTCATGCCAAAATCTGTCCCGAACCCGCCAACTTCCCTCAGCCTGGACGCCTCTGCAGGCCATGGCTTGCTCCGCGCCCTGTGGCGGAGCCGCTTGGGCGACCTCCGGGAGCAAAGCTTGATCCGACAGGGTAAAGGCTGGTTTCACATCTCCGGGATGGGGCATGAAGCTCTGGCGGCCATAGCGCTGCACATGGAGGCTGACGATTACGCGTTTCCTTATTATCGCGATCGGGCTTTTTGTTTACAGAGGGGGCTGACGGATTGGGATATGGCTCTGGCGTTTTACGCGAAACGTGACTCGTCCAGCGGGGGGCGGCAGTTGACCGGCCACTTTAGTGACCGCGCGCTCAACATTTGGAGCCATCCCTCTCCGGTGGGAGCGCACCTGCTCCCGGCTTGCGGTGCTGCCTGGGGGATGCAGTTGGATGGTAAGAACAACGTGGTGTATGCTTCGTTGGGCGAAGCTTCGGCGCGGCAGGGCGATTTTTTTGAGTCGGTTTGTTTTGCCAAAGAGCGCAAGCTGCCGGTCGTGTTTGTCGTGGAGGATAACCGCATCGCGATTAGCACCGCAACCGCGCAGACCAACCCGATCGCTCTCGGTGTGTTGAATGAGGCGGAGTGGATTCGGGTTGACGGGAGCGATGTGGAGGCGGTTTACCGGGCGGGTCAGCAAGCGGTCAAACAGGCGCGATCCGGTGAGGGGCCGGCATTTATTTGGTGCGATGTAGAGCGCTTTTCCAACCATTCCAGTGCGGATGATCAGCGAATGTATCGTGCATCCGATGAACTGGATGCCATGCAGGAGCGGGATCCGGTCATGAGCTTCCAGCGGCGTATGATCGAGGAGGGCCTTTTGAGCGAGGCCGATGCGGAGGCGCTGCAAGAGGAAATCCGCGAAGCGATTCGGGCTGCCTACCGAGGTGCGGGTGCCGCTGAGGATCCGCAGGCTGATGAATGCCTGCTTCATCTAACCGCCCCGCTGGAGACGCCTCCCGAAATGCCGGCACTCGAATTAGGCAGCTCCTGCCGGATGCTTGACGCGGTCAATAAGACCTTTCACGCGGCCATGGACGCGATGGAGGATGTGGTCTTTTTCGGTGAGGACATTGCCGATCCAAAAGGTGGTGTCTTTAATTTGACGAAGGGCTTGTCGACGCGGGATCCACTGCGGGCGGTCAATTCGCCACTAGCTGAATCGACCATCATGGGGGTCTCCGTTGGCCTCGCCTCGTATGGAAAACGGCCCTGTTTCGAGATCCAGTTCGTTGACTTTATTTATCCTGGTTGGAACCAGCTGGTGTCGAATATGGCAACGCTTCGGTGGCGCAGTTTCGGGCACTGGCAATGCCCGCTCGTGATCTATGCCCCCTGTGGCGGCTACCTTCCGGGAGGTGCCCTCTGGCACAGCCAGGCAGGGGAGGCTTCTTTTGCGCGCATCCCGGGGATTCGCGTGGTCGTGCCGTCGACCCCCGCCGATGTCGCCGGGCTCTTCTGGACAGCGCTGCACGGCGGCGACCCGACGATCATTTTACTACCCAAGCACCTCATGTGGGCCGAGCAGGCGGTGGGGGACCTGACGCCGGTGCCTCTGGGGCAGGCACGCGTGATTCGTTCCGGAGGCCTGCTCACTTTGATTACCTGGGGGAATTGCGTCGAACTGGTCGAAGAAACCCTTGCGGCGATGGAGACGGCACTGGATGTTGAGCTCATCGATTTGCGCTCAATTCAGCCGTGGGATCGTGAGACAATTGCAGACTCGGTGCGCAAAACTGGCCGTCTGATGATTGTCCAGGAGGATAATATCAGCGCGAGTGTCGGACAGATGGTGCTCGCGGAGATGTCTGGCCGGCAGGACGTATTGGAGTGCCTCAAGAGCCCTCCCATCATCGTTTCCAAGGAAGACGTCCACGTCGGCTTTAATCCCGTTTACGAATACGCCGCGCTGCCGGATAAGGCTCGCATAGAGGCCGCACTGGAGCGCCTCCTTGCCGGTTCATTGCGCTCCTCTTTGGAGCAAGCCGCGTCAGCGGGCCTCGCTGCAGCCGAGGCACAATCACTCACAACCGCCATGACCATGCCAACTGAAGATGCTAACTCAACCGCTGCGACGAAGATGATCACCGTGCCCATTTTGGGTGAGGGGATTCGCGTTGCCCGTGTCGTCTCGATCCTGAAACAGGCGGGGGAAACGGTGGCAGCCGACGACGCGCTCTGTGAGGTCGAGACGGATAAGGCCGTTTTCCCCATTGAGAGCGATGAAGACGGCGTGCTTGGAGGATGGCAGATTGCCGAGGATGATGAGGTAAAGGTCGGCCAGGATCTGGTGGCGCTGAAGCTGAAGGCCGCTCCGCCCAAGACCGCTCTGGTGAGCCGAGACGAGTCGCTTCCCTACGAAGCTTTGAAACGCACCGGTGGTCTCTCGCAGGAGGCAGTTAAACAGCTGCAGGGCATCGTGCCCGCCACTATTGATATGACTTGCCGCTGGGAGACTGTGCGTGACGCCCGTTTGCGCAGCAAGGAGACGCCGGGCGGCACACTCTCGACCGCCACGATGTGTGCCTGGGCGGTGCTCCAGGCCATGAAAAAGCACGAACGCTTCGCCTCGGTCGTGAGGGGGCAGGAGTTGGTGCACGATCCTGAGCGCTTTGATCTGGGCATGGCAGTGGCATTGCCGGGCGATGCGCTGGAAACCGCGGTCGTTAAGACAGCCAACAAGCTGGAATGGGAGACCTTCCCGGAAAATTTCAATGAGGCGCTTCGCCGCACGCGCCACGGCGAGGTTGAGTCGAAAAACCGGGTCCCTTTGACGATCTCCAGCATGGGTGCCTATAATGTACGCTCAGCCATCCCGATCGTGGTTCCCCCGTCGATTGCCACGCTCTTTATTGGCGCTCCCTTTCAACTGCCGGACCCCAAGTCGAAGAATGGCGGCTCGATGGAAGTCGCATCGCTCGTGCTAACCTTCGACCACCGCTGGATCAATGGTGTCGGCGCGGCGGCCTTCCTTTCCGACGTGCGGAAGGGGATCGAGCGCTTTGGAGAGGTCTAGGGGAGCCATGTCCGCGCTTTGTCGACACTGCTCCACGCCCATACAGGGAGCGTCTAGTGTGGATGGGTTTTGCTGCGCCGGTTGCCGCGAAGTCTATGCGCTGATTCGTGAGGAAGGACTGGACGAATATTATCGCAAGCAAGATCGTATGGCGGAGCCGCTCAAAGACCGTACACTCTCGTCAGTTGACCACGCAGCGCTGAGAGAAACCCAGCAACGGCTCGAAGCCTCCGGCGGGGCGGCAAGCGGGGTCTTCAGTGTTTCGGGGCTGTCCTGTATGGGCTGCGTCTGGCTCATTGAGCGCCTTGCGGAGCGCCAGTCCGGCAGCCTGGAGGTTCAGGTGAGCCTAACCCGGCAATCCCTCGGCCTGACTTGGCAGCCGGAGCGCTTCGATCTGGGCGGCCTCGCGGAGGAACTGCGGCGTTTCGGCTATCACCTCGATGCCAAGCCGCTCCCCCCCGGGCTTCAGGAGCGCATTTCTCCGCTGGCTTTACGAACCCAGTTTTCGTTGATCTTTACCGGGAATGCATTCCTCCTCGTCTACGCGGAAGACGCTATGGGCGCCTCGCTTGCGGAACTGCTCGGTCTGGGCTGCTTCGTATTCACCGGTTTAATCGGGGCCTTGCCGTTTTTTCAGGCCGTTTACCGGGCTGCCCAGATCCGGCGCTGGCACAGCGACCTGGTGCCTTCCCTTTTTATTCTCGGGCTGCTTGCCTGGCTTGGCTTTCAAGTGTCACTTGGTGAATTAAATCTAACATTTGCGGGGTTCATTGCCTGCTTTTCTATCAGCATTTTCGTATTGGCCCGCTATCTTGCCGCTCGCATTAACCGGCGTTCCCAAAGATAAATGCGTCTCCTACCCGCAAACGCTCATCATGCTTGAAGGTATCACGGCAGGCTTCATTGTATCCCTCATCCTTTACCCGGGCACGGTTTGGCTGATTAAAGTCGGTGTATCCGGCCGCGCGGGGCAGGTGCTCGCAGTCGGCGCTGCCTTCTGGCTCTCGAGTCTTTTCTGGATGTGCATCGCGGCTCCTGGGATGATGTTGATGGTGGCCAACCTGCCTTTCATTCGCCCGGTGATCCATCTTTTTGCGGCCATGGTGCTCATCTACATTGGAGTCCAGTATTTCCGGACGCGTAAAGTAGTGCGCATTGATGATGCCGCCGACCTGCCTCCTGCCAGAGAGCTTTTCAGGAATGCACTGGTTCAATCCATTGCCATGCCGCTGCGTCTGCCTTCGGCGATGTCCATTCTCCTCGCCACCGGCGTTTATAACAACTACCCGCCCGCGGCAGATATGCTGCCGCCTCTCCTGCTCGGGATTGTTCTCGGGCTCACTGCGTGGTGGGGGGCATCCGCACTTTGTGCCCTCTTTTTCGCCAAAAGGGTGCCGCCGCGCGCGATCCTTCGACTACTCAACAAAATTCGGCCGGTTTGCACGATGGTTTGTCTCGGTTTGGCGATCCATGTTGGTTTCCTGGCGGTTTGACCATCACAGAACAATGACAAAGGATTGGAATCTAGCGTATGAAACGGGTGAAACCCCCTGGGATAAAGGCTATGCCTCGCCGCCGCTTTGTGATTTCTTGAAAACTCACCCCGTAAAGGGCCGTGTGCTCGTGCCGGGTTGCGGGACGGGGCACGATGTGCGGGCCCTGGCAGCACAGGGGGCTGCGGTGGTCGGGCTGGATGTCGCTCCCTCGGCCGTGCGCATGGCGCAGAACTTTCCGGCAGCTGGCGGGGAGCGCTATGTTTTAGGGGATTTTTTAAACCTGGATCCCTGCCATACTGACGCCTATGACTGGCTGGTCGAGCACACCTGCCTTTGCGCCCTCGATCCCGAACTGCGGACGGCCTACGCGCGATCCGTGCGGCAGGTTCTCAAGCCGGGTGGTTCCTTTCTGGCCATTTTCTTTCGCGAGGTCCCGGACTACACCGGAGACGGACCTCCGCACCCGATCAGCCGCGAGGCGATTGACGCGCTGTTTGGGGATGACTTTAGCGTGATCGAACGGCGCACGCCCACGAAATCCTACCCAAGCCGCCCTCCCCGTGCTGAGGAGGTCGTATGGATGCGGTTTTCACCGTATCAAGAGGCAAGACGACGGCTTATTCAAGGTTGAGCTTGCGCAATTTTGGTCGGATCACCATCTGGCAGTAGGGCGCTGAGGCATTTTGGCGATAGTAGTTCTGATGGTAGCTCTCCGCCGGGTAGTAGGTGCTGGCCGCAGTGATCTCCGTCACGATGGGCTCGGCGAAGTCAGCCTGAGCCCCCGCTTTCGAGGCGATGGCAGCCGCTTTCTGGGCCTCATCATGGTAGAAGATGGCAGAGCGGTATTGCGTGCCGGTATCCGCACCCTGGCGGTTCAGGGTCGTCGGGTCATGCGAGCGCCAGAACCACTCCAGCAGCGTTTCAAAGCGAATGACCTCGGGGTCGAAGCGGATTCGGGTCACCTCCGCGTGGCCCGTCGTGCCGGAGCAGACTTCGCGATAGCTCGGGTCGTCAACGTCACCCCCCATGTAGCCGGACTCGACATCGTGCACGCCCTCGAGTTGTTCAAAAACCGCTTCGACGCACCAAAAGCAACCCGCGCCAAATGTGGCGACGGAGTGGGAGACTTCTTCTTTTTCAGTCATCAATAGGTTGGGTTGTGGGTGGAGTGCTCGAAGCTTAGAGCGAAATCACGCCGGGCACCTGCGCGACGCGTTGATAGATGGCGATGACCTCGTCGCAGGAATGCATATGCATCTCCATGGTGTAGGCAATGAATCGCCCGCTCGAAGATTCCTTTGCCTTGACCGGGTCGTCGGCAAAGAGCTCCAGCACCTGCTGGCTTTGCCCCTTCGGCACGATAAACTTGAAGGGAAAGAGACAGGGCCAATCATAGTTGGCATCCAAAGAAGAGCGGAATGATTGAAGCGAAGCATCGTCTTTCATGGCGGAAAAGGAAAGCCATTCAAGCCAGGATGTCAAAGTCCCGTTGAAATCGGGCCAAACCAACCTGGGGCGAACCATGGAAGGGTGCTTCCTCGCAAGACTTGGTCGATGATGCAAGGGGAGAACGATGAGTATTTATTGGTCGCTGCCGCTCTGCATCTCGGCATCCGGCAATTCGCGACCTCCGATCAAAGGCAAAACAGCCTCACCAGCCGCGTGGGCCTGCGCGTTTTAGATCCGACCAAGGCGGCATGAGGCTACAGAAAACAGGCCTGGCCAGATAACTGTTTTGGTTTCAAAAGAACCCCGTGTGCTCAATTTCCCTATCGCAGGGTCACAAAAAAAGGACCCAATGTTTCATGATTTCATAGCATTCCTCCAATACGTGCCCGGATATTCGAATCTGGATCGGTGTTCCACCGCAGAAGACTCGAATTATTCCCCCAAGCTAAATCATGAAACATTGGGCCGGTGCCTTTATCTGCTCCTACTTTTTCAGGCTTATGGTTGGACGTCTACTCAACTGTTTAATTAGTTTGGCGATTGCTTGAGTAAAAAATGCTGATTTAAGGGCGGGCATGAAAACTAAGCAAACGCTTCTAGTTCCCTTTACTTGTTTCCTGTTCATTATGGTTACTATCGTCTTCTATGGACTGGTTGACGAAAATATGGATCAAAGCGCTCCGCCTGATTTGTCAGAATCTAAACGAAAACAGGCCAAGCCACCCTCTGCTAACGAGGAAGTTCTATTCGAAGGCGATGGTTATCTTAATGTCGAGGCTGAAGCTTTGGTAGCTAGTAGATCTGATCCACCCGCTGCTGAGCAGGCCACGAAGCCCCCAAAGCACACTGTGTTGAAAGCATCCGAGGGTGGTTCATTGGCGCATCAAATGCCACCATTGCCTCGAGGTGAAGCACTCATACGGCTGAATGGCCGACAGGTTGCTCCTGAAAATCTGCGCGGTCATTACCAACGTGTGCTTGTCGGTAGTGAAACGGAGACCCGTGTTGAACTTAACTGGTCTGGCCTGGGCCCAGACCGGCCGGTTTTTGTCCATGCCATCCACGGAGGACTGATAGACGGTGAAAAAGGTGGAACCTACTATACGAAAGGAGACGGGCACCTAGCTTTTAATTTCAAGACCACCCATGAGGCTGGGCGCTATGAAATACTTCTACGATCCGGACCTTCTGAAGAAGTACTGCATTTTTGGGTGCCGATGGGTGTGCCCGAAGTCGATCGCTACGGCCTGTAAACTTTCACCCTTCCAAAAATTTTGATAATGAAGAACGCGTTCAATGCCTTTCTGGTACTTCTCGTCTTTACTCCGATCTCAGTTTTCGCGAACGCGGCAGTCTGCGGAAACCCAGAGACACCGACGACTCCACCAGATTGTGACACTAATAGCGCTGGTGGTATAAACAAGTTTCACGCTTTTACCGGTAATGTCTGGAGGGATATCACGGACGTAACGCTTCCGGCCTCAGTGGGGCAAAGTCCTCTAGAATTTGAACGTCTTACTACCAGTCGCTATTTAGGTGGATTGCCTACGCCATTCGGGCCGTCAGGCAGTTGGCGGCACAATTACCTCTGGTATATCCGAGACGGTGGCACAAACGGAATTGGTGAAGAAATTATCATTGTTGAATATCCTGATGGTAAAAATTGGGAGTTCTCGAAAAGTTCAGCAGGGGCAACTTTCCTCACCGCAGTTTCTAAAACTCAGGATCGTGTTGAAAAAGTGGGTACTTCGCCGGATCGCTACTATCTCTGGAATCCGGACGGTAGCCGAGTGGAGTTTATCAAGGAGACAGTAGGCAACGAGACGACGTTTAAGCCAGTAGGAGAATACGACAGGCATAATCTGTTCTACGCTTACACGCTTGATGCCGAGAATCGGGTGACGCGCGTCACTGATCCTGCCGGGCATTATATTCAGATAAACTACGGCCCGGTCGGTAATTTTTCTACGGCTTATGTCGAATTTAACTATACTGATACAAATGCGACGAGCGTGAGTGTGGCCGGTGACTTTAACGAGTGGAATACGCAATCCCATCAGATGGTCAAAACCGGCGATAATTGGAAAGTGACGGTTCCTGTGCAAGCAGGCTCCTCGGCTGCTGGAAGCACGTGGCAATATAAGTTGGTTATCGATGGTAGCACCTGGATTTCCGATCCGAACAACCCGGAAACATTTCCGGCCGGAGGCCCTTCCACCGGCAACAATTCCGTGCTGACGGTCGATTATGGCGGCGACGATCTGGATTTTTCTAATAGCGTGCCGGTTCTTTTTGAAATCACCGCTCCGGGTGCGTCCAGCGTCTCGGTTGCCGGTAGCTTCAATGGATGGAGCACGACCGCCAATGTCTTCAGTCAAAATGGAGATACCTGGACGGTGCAGGTTGATCTCGGTCAGGGCGACCACTACTATAAATTCGTCGTCGATGGAAACTGGCAGATCGATGCTTCGAATCCCTTCACTGCTCCGGATGGCTACGGTGGAGTCAACTCGCATCTGCTTGTCGGCCCACGCCTCGAAGCGATTACCGATATCCAGACAAGCGACGGAAGGGGTGTCTTTTATCATTATTCAGTCCATACTTCGACCGCGACAAATTACGCGGCTCTGGATGCCGTAGATTATCTGGATGGCACGGAATCGAGCTATACATACGTGACACCTTTCACACCGGGCGGCCGTCCGATTATTGCTTCGGCGGACGACCCGAGGTATCCGGGGGCTGGTTCGCGCATCAGCTACGAATATCAGGATACCGGAGTGGATGGCTTTATCCACAAGGAGAAAAGTCTCGTTACTGGGCATATCGCCGTCGCTCTCGAAGCGACTGACGACATCGAGCGAAGAATTGTTTCCGGCCCCCGCGAAGAGCTTCTTGTTTACAACAATCTCAATTTGACGAGTCGTGGGTTTACCTCGACGGGTTCGACTTCGATGCAAGTCAGTTACTATGCGGGGGGCTTTGGTATGCCGCAGTCGAAGACGAACAAGAATGGTAACGTCACCAGTCTTGACCGCACTTGGGATTTTGGGGTGGTCAAGAAAACGACACTTCCTGATGGGAGCTACAGAGAGCGCACATTTACCAGCAACACCAAGCCCTTTTATGTCGCCACGCAGAAGGATGAGCTGGGGCGCGTCACTTCCTACACGCGGGATTCCAATGGTCGTCCGACACGGATCGATCATCCGGATGGGTCCTATGAAACCTTTACCTACAACGCATACGGGCAGACCTTGACGCACCGCCTGAGAAACGGCGGCACGGAAAGTTTTGCCTATGATAGTGCCGGTCGCATGACCTCACACACAGACGCTCTCGGCAGCGTCACGAACTACACCTATCACTCAGATGGTCGTTTGGCCAGTGAGACCGACCCGCTGGGCCGCACAACCAGTTACGAATATAATTTTCGTGGGCAGCAGACCAAAGTGACTTTTGCCGATGGCAACTTCCGCGAGTGGATCTACGATGACTATGGTAATGTGCTCTCGGTTAAGGATGAGACCGGTGCGACCACTGCTTACCTCTACGACGAGTATAACCGTAAGACCCACGAAATTGATCCTCTGGGGAATGTTACTGAGTATGTTTATACCTCCGGTGCCAGCGGCTGTGGCTCCTGTGGCTTTGCCGAACGCCCGGACCAGATCATTTCGCCGGAAGGCCGGATCACCGCGTTCACTTACAATGCGGAAGGACAGAAAGTCAGCGAGACCCAGGCATTTGGAACCTCGGTCGAAGCGACCACGACTTACACTTTTGATAACGAAGGTCGCATGTTGACCCGCACCGATCCGCTCGGAAACACATGGACTTACGCTTATGACAACCGGGGCCGCCGCCTGAGTGAGACGAATCCGCTCGGACACACCACGAGTTGGACCTATGATGCCGTCGGCAACCGTCTGACTGAAACTCTACCCGGCCCGGCTGCTTGGACGATGACTTATGATAACATGGATCGGCTTTTGACCCGCGTGGACCCGCTGAATCATACCAGCAGTATGGCTTACGATCTCGGGGGGAGACTCATCAGCCAGACGGATGCGCTCAATCAGACCACGAGCTATAGCTACGATTTGCTGGATCGCCGCTTGCAGACGACTTATCCAGACAGTGCCACGGTCAGCCAGAGCTATGATACGTTGGGTAACGTGCTCACCCGGACAGATGAACTCGGGCGGGTCACCAGCTTCCTCTATGACAATCGCAACCGACTCGTCGTTGTATCGAATAATCTGAACGAGCAATTTGACTACGTCTATGACGCGGCCGGTCGCCGGACTGCTGAGATGCTCCCCGGCGGTCTCGTGCAACACACTGACTATGACGCCGCAGGGCGCGTCATCGAAGTCACGGTCGCTGATGGCACCGCAGAAGAAGCGAATACGAGCTACACCTACACGGGTGATGGCAACTTGTTGACCGAGACGGATGCGATGGGCAATGTGATAACTTATGCATATGATGCAATGGGGCGAAGCAGCACCGTGACGTCGGCACTCGGCCTCGTGACGACCTACGCTTATGATCTGAACAGTAACCTGACTACGGTCACGCGCCCGGATAGCAGCCAACTGACCAAGGTTTACGACGCATTGGGCCGGGTGCTGAGTGAGACGGATGCCGCCGGAGATACGATTGCCTATGCTTACATGCCGCGCGGCCAGCTCGCCTCGATTACGGACTCGCGTAATGCTGTCACCCTGTTCGGATATGACCTGCAGGATCGTCGCACCACCAAGACCTTTGCCAATGGCGCGGTCGAGCAGACCAGCTACGATGCGTTGGGCAGGATGACCCGCTTTACCACCGCGCGTGGTGTTTACCGTGATTATACTTACAACAACCGCAATTGGTTGACGGGGGTTACTTACTCCGACAGCACGCCCGATGTTTCTTATACTTATAACGCAGCCGGCGAGCAGCTCACGGTCAGTAATGCCAATGCCAGCCTGAGCTATACCTACGATGGGGCAGGCCGCTCCGCCGGAGAGACCCATACGCTGGCGGGCCATCCTCTGGGTGCGCGCAGCTTCGCCCTCCAGCATAACGTGGACTCACGCTTGACCCAGATCAGCTATCCGGGCAGTGCGGCCCCGCAGGTCAGCTACGGCTATGATCTGCGCGGCAACCTCAACAGCGTGAGCAAGACCGGTTTTTCCGTTGCCTATACGCGCCGCTTGGATGATCGTATCGTCGGCATGAGCTATTCGAACGGAGTGAGTAACGAGCGCAGCTACGATCTCGACGGTCGTCTGACCGAGACGCTCTATCGGAAGGGTATTTCGGCTCCCTTTAGCAAGGCGGCCTACACCTTGAACAGCCTCGGCCAGCGCATCAGCGTGGAGCGTGCCAACGGCTACGGCGACACTTTCGGCTACGATGCCAAGGATCAGTTGACCGGCATTGACTACGAGGTGCCCACGCCCTCCACCGGTGGCAGCGGGCTCTACTCCGGCAGCTTCGCCTATGATGCGATGGGCAACCGGACGAGCGCGAGCACCGGCTTCCGCCCGCTGGAGACTTACTCGGCGAACAACCTGAATCAATACACCTCCGTTTCCTCCTACAGTGCGGCTCCGGCTTACGATGCGGATGGCAATATGACCTCGGTCGATGGGATCGACCTGACCTGGGATGCGGAAAATCGATTGATCCGCATTGAACCGATCTTCCCCGTGGCGGGTGACCATATCGTTGAATATGCCTACGATGCCCTGGGCCGCCGGGTGCGCAAGACGGTGGAGAGTTTCGACGGGACCAACTGGTCGGAACTCTTCGACACGCACTACACTTACTGGGACTGGAACGTAATCGAGGAACACCGTGACTACAACAGCACTGCTGATGAGACCCGCCGTCTCGTCTGGGGTGAGGATCTGAGCGGCAGCTTCCAGGGTGCAGGCGGCGTCGGCGGCCTGCTCGTGCAGGAAGTCGGCAGCACCCGCTGGTTCTACCACTACGATGGCAATGGCAACGTGACTGAGCTGACGGATAATTCAGGGGGCACGGTGGCGACCTACCGCTACACCGCCTTCGGCGACACCTGGAGCAGTTCCGGCAGCGCCGCTGCGGCCAACCAGTATCGCTTCAGCACCAAGCCGCTGGATGGCGAAATCGTCAGCGGCGTGAGCGATGCCTTCAGTGATGGGCTCTACTATTACGGCTTCAGATATTATGATCCGGTTACGGGGCGCTGGCCAAACAGAGACCCCATGGGGGAGTATGGTGGTTTGAATCTTCATGGGTTCGTTCGAAATAACCCAATTGTCTTTTGGGATTATCTAGGCCTCGAGGAACGACTTAGTAATACTATACGCTACGTGCGAGTCGGAGAATGGGAAGAAGATCCATCTAAGCCCCGAGAGACGATATCTCCTTGCAAGCAGTATGGAGACTTGTGCCAGAGGCTTGACAAAGTCTACTTAAGGGCGCGCCAGGAGAAGCGCCAATACAAGGAGGAAAGGCATTGGGGATACACAGTTATTGCTGAAAGCGGGCTGATTCTAGGGACAGCGACAGCGGCATTTGCAACTAGCGGCTTAGCATGGTGGGCTGGGGCAGCAATTGGTTATACCTCAGGTAAAGTTATCGAGATTACGCTGAGCAATACCGGTTGGAATGTTAATTACGACAATTACGTTATACTTCCAGATGCATCACCTTACCAATACTCGGCTGGAACAGAATGGGTAGATTGCTAATGCTGTATAGATCTGGTCCATGAATACAAAAAAAATGTTATTTAACATAGCGCTGTTAGTAGCACTGGCCGTAGGCCTAAGAATTATTGGCATGTTGTTTTTCTTTGTAGATGGTGAAATCCTAATGCGAGGGGAGACCCACCAGAGAATCGTTGAGCGGTTCGGCGAGCCTGATGGGTTTGGTGTTGAGCCGAACAACGAGACAACTTGGATATGGTATGAAGACCTGTCTGCTGGGTTAAAGGGTTTTTTTTACTCAGGGCGCGTTGAGATGAAGTTAAAAAACGAGAAATTAGTGAGCGTAATCTTCAACACTGGAGTCAACGAAACGGAGGCCGAGAGGACTCCGATGGGGTCAAGCGTAGAAAATAAACATCCTAATCTTTAAGCGTTATTCGTGGCATCAACGAAACAACGCCCCGCCCGGCAATCCGAAAGCGCAACTTCCAATCGACCGCCCCCGACCACCCCGCCGCCGCGCTAACCCGTTTTGCAGGAACGAAAAAGATGACATGGGAGGAGTTGTCAGGCGCGAGTAATCGCTAAACTGAGACTTCTTACCATGAAAAATCAGAACCAACAACCCACTCCCGGTATGACCCAATGACATAGGTTACAAGTTACACAAGGACATCGGTAACACATAAATGGCGTTTATGCCATGGAAAGAAACCGAACCGATGACCGAAAAAGAGGCGAAGCAAAGATGACATGGGAGGAGTTGCAGACGGTGAGGAATCACTAGACTGCCATTTCGACCATGAAACGTAATAAAAAACTCACTCCCACATCACATTCACAGACTGAAGCCACCGCCGAAGTCATCAAGCTCGGAATCGACATTCATAAATCGAAGTATGTCGCGATCCGCCAGATTGACAATCAACCGCCTCAATCCCCTCAATCGTTTACCCCTGACGAGTTTCTCGTTTGGGTGCAGCGGCAACGCCTGCTGGCTAAGCGTGTGGTCAGCTGCTACGAAGCGGGCTGCTTTGGTTTTGTTCTCCATCGAAAGCTTGAAGAAGTTGGCGTAGAAAACTTCGTGGTACGTCCGCGCAACTGGGACGAATACGGTTCTGCCGTGAAGACAGATGCGCGTGATGCACGAGAACTATGCGGTCATCTGGATCGTTACCTTGCTGGCAATGACCGGGCCCTGTGCGTGGTTCGTGTTCCGAGCCTGGAGCAGGAGCAAGAGCGTAGCCTCAGTCGCCAGCGAGAGACTTTAGCTAAGGAACGAAAACGACTCCAAAACGTGGGCACTAGCTCAGGTCTCTATCACGGAGTCGATGTGCCTTCGAACTGGTGGAAGCCTAAAGTCTTTGCAAAGCTGTGTGCGGAGATTCCAGACTTCCTCAAGCGTATCCTAGAGCCTTTTCAGCAAGTGCTTGAAGTCATTGATAAGCAACTGCGGGAGACCACTGCTCGTGAGGAACGCAAGGCGAACCGAAAGATACCGGTAGGTTTAGGTGCGCTAACCGCTTCGATCTTAGATCAAGAGTTTGTTGATTACACTCGCTTCAACAATCGGGGGCAGGTTTCCAGTTTTACCGGACTATGCCCTGGGGAATCTTCGAGCGGCAATAAGCGACAACAAGGAAGCATCAACAAGCACGGGAATCCACGCATACGACATATGTTGCTAGAAGCCGTCTGGCGAATGATCCAGTTTCAACCCGATTACAAACCAATCAAGCACTGGAAAACACGACAGGCCAATGAACCCTTTGGGGCGGCTAAGAAAAAGAAAATGGCCGTGGCAATCGCTCGGCAGTTTGCGGTCGATTGGTGGCGCATCCAAACTGGACGGATACAACCGGAGGACGTTGGATTGAAGATCGATTTTCCTTCTGCCTATTCAACTAGAGCTTTACGCGAAGGACGCGTCTCGAAAGTTTACGCTTAATTTGAAAGACTTAACTTAGAAACACTTTTTATCACTTTGGAGCGGAGGGCCTGCGCGGACTGACCCCGGGATCTTTTGATGATCCGACACAAAGATTGTGCGGCCCTTTACTCCTCCTCGCCTGATTGTATAGATCACCTTGCACTGTTATTTGTAACATGTGCGGATAGCAGGTTATGCATGGTTTAAAGCCGATTGCCTCTGCCGGAGGAGACGTTTACCAAATCACTTTTCAATGAAAGAACTTAGAAAATCAGCACTATGAAATAAAACATTCTAAACCGTCTTGACAATATTTCCCATAGCAGGGGTCGCTTCGTAAAAATTAAAATTACCAACTCTCTGGCTCAGCCCAGGGCAGGATGCCCTGGCTCCGTTTGGGGGGCACCTCGCCGAGAATATCGACAATCAATGGAGCAAAAGGAGCAGCGGCATCTTGCCGGTGGGGAGGATTTTTGAAGGCTGACGTAGCGCGGCAGCGCGGAGATGGTGTGCCGATAGGCGTGCCCCGAAGGGGTGACTGACGCGGGTGCCCTTTGGGCGCGGAGGGCAATGGGGTCAGTCCAATTTACCATGTTTTCCCGCCAACCTGCCGTTCAAGGCGAGAAGACGGTCAAGGGTGTGCGAGCCAATGAATCCGGACTTCGGCCCTTCGATAAACTCTGGGCGGTGAGTGCGTCGAACCGCGAGCTCAGTCGAGTCGCGCAGCCGGTGAGGAGTATTTTCATAGGTTTGATGCTTGATGAATGATAAATGATGGCGGATGTCCGCCCCTGCCAATTCTGCGATCAACTCGACCATCTCCCGAATCGTATGCCGCTCGCCACTCCCCAGGTCGAATCGGTGCAGCCCTATCCCATGGTCGGCCCCGCAGGCAATCAGGTCTGCAATGAAATCGTCGATATAGATCCAGTCCCGCAGACTGTTGCCCGATCCGAAGGTCGCTTTCTCGCCCGCTTTAAGTGTGCGAGCGGCGTAGCTCAGCACATTATTCGGATCGTCCCCCGGCCCATAGACCTGAAAGACCTTGGCAATGGTGATGCTCTGCGGATAGACGGCAGAAAGCGCCTCGACCCAGCGGGTGGCGGCCACTTTGGAAACGACGTAAGGGTTTTCCTGAAAGGCGGGAATGGCTCCGAGATGATCCTTGTAGTAGGTCTTGGCATAGACGATGCGCGGGACGGACTGACCTTGATTCACCCGCTGCAGAAATGCCTGCATAAGGGTGGCGGTGCCCATGACATTAACCCGCACACAGAGCGGCCATTGCCGGGTCGCGGCTTTCACCCCTGCTGCGGCCAGGTGGTAGAGCAGATCGACGTTTTCGAAAGGCAAGTCCGCGACCGACGCGGGATCCGTCAAATCCGCAGCATAGAACTGAAACTCAGGATGCCTGGCAAAGTTGAAGTCGCCCGCTCGCAAGTCGACGCCGATCACGCGATGGCCGGCTTCAAGAAAGCGGGCCGCCAGCTTTTGGCCGACGAAACCGGAGACGCCTGTGATGAGCACGCGTGAGCGTGCGGATGGCGGATGAGTGATAGCGGAGGACGAATGCACTTTTTTACAAATCGGAGATTTTTGATGGCGGATTTCTTCAGCGTTGTTGGGGCCCGCTAATCTGCGCTAATGTTACGCTAATAGGGGCACGCTGGCGCGTTTAATGACGGATGCTTTTAGTCCCGCCGGAGGGGAACGAACGAAGTGAGTCGGGTAATGATCCATGATGGCTGATTTTTCCAGCGTTGCTGGGGACCGCTAATCTGCGCTGATTGGGCGCTTATGGTTTACACGCTGCGCGTGGGATGAGTGAAACCCGATTTGGGATCACTTTAAATCAGATGCGGCATCTTGAGCAAAATGCAAGATTCGGCGCACGGATACAAAGTTCGCTGATTCATCATAGATGAAGTAAATAGCGTATGGAAAACGCTCGGTCATTGCCATCCGATGAGGCCGCAATCTAATTCGGAAAGCTAAGGGGCTCCTGCGAATGCGGGCGAATTCGGCATCTACGCTGCGCACGAACTCGCTCCCTAGTCCTGGAACTTTTTCCTCATAGAAGTCAAATGCTTCGACTAGGTCGGCCTCGGCCTGGGAACTGACGATAAATTCAGTCACTTAACCCGTGATATGAGCCGATCTTTCACATCGGTCCAGGGACTCCCTTCCCTAGGATTGTCATGGTAGGCGGCGGCGCTTTCATCAAGGGCTTGACTATGCCAGTCCGGCAACGGCAGCCTTGAATTATCCCGAACGTCATCCCGCACGTCATCCCAAAGGGCTTCAACAAGTAGAAGTTTTTCCGGGACGCTTAGTTGGTAAATTTCAGGTATGTCTGCGATTTTCATAAGACCACGGTAGGTAAATCGTAGATATTTGCAATTTTATTCGAGGTTCAAAACGTCACTTTTCGGCCTAGCAGCTGTAATTCGACTGAGACTCGGCGACCGCCCAGGATACGTTCGATTGAGATGGCTTATCGTGACGTTTCCAGCGGAGCAGGGAACCGCTTCCGTCTTCTTTGCAATACGCCGGGACAAGTATTACCGCTGATGAGATGCTTATGGGAAACGCTAGCGCGTTTGATGACGGAGACACGCAGAGCGTGTGATAGCGGATTGCGGATCCGTCTTCGCCCATGGGGACTACGGCGTGATGTCTGGTAGAGGAATCCAGTTCTCCAGTTACGGGCGGAGCCCGGTTTACCAGTTACCAGTTCTCCAGTTTTCAGTTGTCGTTTGAGGAGGGCTTAAAACCGGTAATCTAATTCCTTTATAAGCGTCATATTAGCGGTAATAAGCGGTCTCCGGCTGTGCCGGACTTTTTTAAGCGTGTTTAAGGGGGATCTTTGCCTGGAGTCCTACTGGTTCAAGCTTTGACGACTGGAGAACCAGCGGCTCAGCGAATCAGCCGACTCCACCGAACAACGCCCGGCAATAATCCCTTCGATACTAATATCTTCGTCAAGAGCTGGCCAGTGGATTCCTTCACCATCCCCGATCAGCTCGTAATGCGCTCGTTCCTCTTTTGTTCCTGCGGCCAGGCGCGGATACCAAGCGATAGGAACCGAAACTGAACGGCCATCGTCGAGATAGACGACCAGAGAGCCCTCGGTAAATCCTACTTCTTGGGCAAATGCTTCTCTCTCAATGGTTAAAGTACTCATTCCATACCTCCATGATTATGTCTTTATTATTTTCTACCAAATTCTGCACGGAGCGCAACTCATGATCGCTAAATCGCCGGGAACGCGCCAATCTAACAGGTGACAGCCAAAACTTTGCGGTGCAGCGATCACGCTGAACATGAACATGCGGTGGTTCATTTCCCTCCGCCGAGTAAAAAAAGAACTTTTAGGGGCCGATGTTTTCTATCGTAGGCATTTTTCTAATTACTAGTTACGGGCGAAGCCCGGTTTAACAGTTTGTTCCAGTCTGCCGGAGATCGGAAGGGGGTCGCTTCGTAAAAATTAAAATTACCGACTCACTAAGTAAGCCCAGGGCAGGATGCCCTGGCTCCGTTTGGGGGGCACCTCGCCGAGAATATCGACAATCAATAGAGCAAAAGGAGCAGCGGCATCTTGCCGGTGGGGAGGATTTTTGAAACCTGTTCCGAGCGAAGCGACAAGTCCGGGCGCATAGCGAACCGGAACAACGTGAAACCTGCCTGTCCGCCGTCTCGAGCGGGCGTCGCAACGGGAAGCCCCTAGTCCCGCAGGGCGAAGGAGGAAGGTCTGCGGGAACGGATGTAACGAAGAACCAAGAACTAAGAACGGTTCGAGACTTAATCCAGAGGCGCAATTTTTCCCGGAGCCTCAAGGGTCTCGGCCTTACTAAAGGCTTCGCGAAGCTCATCCTGATGTAAAGTCGCCCACTCAATTACGAGCCCACGGGCACGGGCAGGGAGTTCACCATCAATCAAGGCGAGCGTCTCGATATCAACAACCGCCTTAAACCCGCCGTAAATGGCATGAAAATGGGGTGGCGGGTGATCTCCAAAATACATTTGGATGACAATACCGTAAAAACGAGCAAGTTCAGGCATGCGCAGGCAGATGATTCAACCGGGAAAAGACTTCACGAGGGCTTTTGCGTGTCAGTAGGAAATACAATGCATCCGGGCACAGATCCACATCACCCGGCCATTCCGGACAACCAAACTCATTGAGGCGAACCTGCTCAAATACCCCCGGAACTTCCCAGGTCGCAAAAACCCCACGACCCACATAGGCGGAAAGGTCGACGACTCCGCTGACCCCATCATCGTAAAGGAGCGAGAGACAGTAATTATCCAGTGGTTGAATCTTCAACAACTTCATAAGTCGAAAGATAATCGAATTCCATTCCCAGTCGAGACACTTTTTGGGTAAAAGAAGGGGCACGGCACAAAGACATCGGTAACGGGCCTGAAAAAGGGGTCGCTTCGTAAAAATTAAAATTACCAACTCTCTGGGTCATCCCAGGGCAGGATGCCTTGGCTCCGTTTGGGGGGCACCTCGCCGAGAATATCGACAATCAATGGAGCAAAAGGAGCAGCGGCATCTTGCCGGTGGGGAGGATTTTTGAAGGATGACGTAGCGCGGCAGCGCGGAGATGGTGCGCCGATAGGCCATTTCGAGCAGGCACAATTTGCTGGGGCTCTTGCGCAACCTGCATCGCCAACTCTTCCAATATTATGCGCCGAATAAGCTCAGTTTTGGCGTGTTCAGATAAACGCATCTCCATGTCTAGAAAAGTTATTGGGCAACTGACGGGGTCAGTCCAAGATTCCATAACTATGCTTAGGCCAACACGGCGGCGTGTGTGATGGTAGCAGGGTTGCTTGAGCGCCCTGTTTCGTGGAGGGCGGGGGCGGAGTGAAGTGATCAATCATTTCGTTTTTGAAGCTGTTCTTGGATCCACCGCGGATCGCGTGAAGCATGGAAGACACCGACAACTAACCAGAATGATTCCGATTCGATATAGTAGAGAAGATAGGGACCGGAATCAAAAGGATAGATCCTCCAAGCATTTTCACGGGGGTGAAACAACAGAGGGTTTAACTCCAAGACAGCAATAATACTATCAAATTCAGCTACAATTCTTTCGGCTTTCTCAAGTGATAACGGCAGGTGGTAATCATAGATAGCTTGGAGGTCTTCAACAACCACCCATGGTGCAATCTTCAGCGGCTTAGTCACTTTTTGAGTAGCGCGCGCGCTTCGGAGGGGTCAAGCGCAAGTGATGGATCTTGTTGAACTGAGCTCAAACGATGCTCTAAGGTAGTCAAATGTGCCGGATGCACATCCGGCTGCGGCAATGCCCTCCTGACTTGCTCCCATAGCTCGTCAATCAACTCGATTTTCTGGTCGCGAGGCGCGGATGCAATCTTTGGGAAATCTGAGAGCTTTAACTGCATATAGAACACCTTAGAAGAGTCATCCTATAAGTCAAGAGGCGGAACGGCGGAGTTGCAGGGACTTAAAAGCGGGAATACGGCAGGCTCAAACCAGGGAAGCTCACGTCAGTCAATCCAAGGATTCGTGGAAAAAGACCTAAATGGGGCAACTGACGGGGTCAGTCCAAGATTCCATAACTATGGCTTGAGGCCTGAAAAAAGGGGTCGCTTCGTAAAAATTAAAGACAAAGAAAGGGGTCAGCCAAATGTTTCATGATTGCCATTATCGGGAAGCCGATCGGTGGTGTGGGGAGCCAAATAAGGGTCGCTTCGTAAATCTCAACAGGGAGCCGGGACACTCTTGTTCCGGGGGGATTGGGGACACGTAAAGAGCAGTCGCTGCACGTGCCAAGGCTTGGGCGGTGCTCCGGGTGACGCGGACAGGCAGTCAAATTTGTCATTTGTGCTTGAAGGGCTAACCACTCACGGGCGGGCGGCAAGCCAACCTGCTTACTCTGGGGGTCGATGGGGATTGACGAAGCGCGATGGGGCAAGAAATGGTGGTGGTTACTGTGCGACGACAATTTTCAGGCCAAGCGCGAGACAGAGTGCTTCCAAATCTTTCCAGTGTTCGGATGCAACTTTATGCAAGAGTTCAACTTCCAATTCCTGATATTGATGGATCAGTATATTGCGGAAACCGCACATCCCAATCATACGCTCGGATAGCTTGCGGTCGAGCTCACCAGCATCGGCCAATAGACGGAAAGCATCTGCCTGGCTTTGTGGCATGCCCAAATGCTTGGACGCGACCACATGCATGGCAAGATCGATAGCTGCCTGGCAGGCGCGCTCGATGTTTAATGTCAGTGCATCGATGTGCATCAGATCAGCCAGGTTCGGATCGGCGCGATAGATATCCAAAACACGACGTAAGGATCGCTCGATAACCGCCGCCTTACTGAGCAAGACATCGTCAGGCACAATAGGCCTCCTCAACAACTCTTCGGTCTTGTTTCAAATCCAGATAGAGGGATTGCAGACGGCTGACAAAGGCCATGGCGACCTGCTCGTCTTGGGCATAGAGGAGTCGTCCGGTCTGAAAGGCCTGCATGGCGTAAATCAAATTGCGGGAGTCGAGGCGGCCGATGTCGACCCTGCGTCCCAAAATATCCTCTAACTCCCAAGCTAATTCTCCGAACGTCGACCAGTCCAATTCCGTTCCCGGCCTGTAGTAGAAGGCGAAATCGACATCGCTGTCTTCACGCAGGCGATCACTAACGGCGGAACCAAAGATCCAGACCGCGAGAAGAGAAGGCTCTCTGGCAAAACGCTCAACGCACTTATCTAATCTGTTGCGATCTAACATGGCTTGAACATTGCAAATTCTCGCCCGAACAGGCAAGCGTGAAAGGTGGTCCCCCAGCCTCAGAGCGAATCCTAATCGGCCTTCGATAACGATGAGGCCAGGCACCCAGCCAGTGAATTAAGGACTCGTGAGGGCTCGCGAATATCCGGCGCGATAAATGGGTTGTCCGGCTCCGTCTGGATCAGGTCCCGAACGTCCAGAATGCCCGGACCGCTCAACTGCACCGATTCTCTGCATTTTTCAGCATAGCTGGAGACCGCTAATGTGCGCTTATCCAAATGAGTTGCGGCAAGAATGGCACCGAAGTCCAAGTCGTTGGTCAGAATTACCTGTCCGCTTTCCTTGGCCCACTGGAGAATCAACTCGTCGGGGGTGTCTGCGTCTCCAATTCGAGACCAATGTTCAATTTCACAATACTCCGAAAATATTTGCTCCCACTCTGGGGAGAGATCCATATCAATAACTATTTTCACGCAGTCAGTTGCCCGAACGTAACCTCTTCCTCCTGGGAGCGCCAAGCAGCAAATCTGAGACAAGCGTCGATCTGCTGATCGGTAATGTAAGGATACATCTCCAGAAGACGCTCGCGGGATGTCCCCGAACCCAGTTGACCAACGATGCAGCCAACGGTCACACGCGTTCCCCGAATACAAGGTTTTCCACCCATAACGCGAGAATCCACTGAAATCTCAGGCTCATTTATCATTATAGTTTCATACTAAGCCTCATAATGCTGAAATCGTCAAGCTATCTACAGAATCGGTGAGCAGTTTTCGGTGGTCGGTTTCCGCCCTCCTCCCTCAAAAAGACTCCTATTTTCCGCGGCGCGGCACAAAGACATCGGTAACAGATAGCACAAGGACATCGGTAACACTTAGATGGCGTAATGCCATGGAAAGACACCGATGTAATGACCGAGAAAGAACGATTTGAACCTAAAAAAGGGGTCGCTTCGTAAAAATTAAAATTACCGACTCACTGAGTCATCTCAGGGCAGGATATCGAGTTACCAGTTCTAGTTCTAGGGGCCAGACGTCATTCAGAGGCCCGGAAACGGTTTTTTTTTATCCCGCTAAACCACGCTAAAAGGACGCTTAATCATGACGCCGCCTAAGAGAAAATTCATTTTTAAGCGTGGGTCAGCGTGGGTCAGCGGGCTAGTTCTTAGTTCTTGGTTCTTGGTTCGGTATCTCAGGAGACATCGGAAATTTCGACAATCCTGAGTTCTGAAAGGGCGTGATCCGCCCAGAAGGCGACGACGTAATCGCCGATCAGCAAGTGATCAATGCTTCTACCTTGAGAATCATTAAGAACATAATCGCTGCGTATCGATGGAGATTTAGCGAGAACTCGCAGGTCGTAGAGCAATGACGACAGACGGGAACGTTCCAACGCTATGAGAAAATCCGCTGCTTGCTCCGAGTAAACGAGGCTATATGGGTTCGCCATGCCGGGCTTGAATTCTCTGCTGAAGTTCGTCCATTGTTACTTTTTTTCCTGCATCCATGTCATCCATTTTCCCGGTCAGTGCCTGGCGGCCCTCATCGGACTCGTTGCGCAGGCGAACGAGATAAGCGTTTAATTCCCGACGCTCTGATGGAGAAAGTCTCGTAACTTGTTGTTTTAACTCGAGTAAACTCACAAAAGACAGAGTACAGATGATTTTGGTTTCGTCAAGAAGAGCCGATGAAGCAAGAAGCGGTTGGGGCGGTTCCAGCAAAGCTGGAGTAGTCAGCTGGGAAGGTGTGAAGGTGAGCCAGTGGACGGTGTTTCAGAGATTCGGAGGCCTCCGCCTATTCTCCGCTCTCTGTTTGGCCCAGGGGGCCGAAAATGGGGTCATGTCGTAATTCTTAGGTGCCACAATGGGGGCATGTCGTAACTTTTATAATAATATATTAACCTCTTTTATTCAGGGTCTTACGTTTTTAGTCATCGAATTTTGGGTTTTGGTGGGGTGTTCTGCAGAAGCTATTCGCCTGCTTGCCTTCTCACTTTGGCGAGATGCCGCTCCGATATGAAAAGCCCGGCGGCGACAATCGAGTCCAATGCGAGTGATACGCTTTGGATGTGCCCCGATTGCTTCGCCATGAGGAGTAATCCAAGTGTGCCAGTTACGCGAAGGCCGAGGGCTGTTGCGCATCTTCTCGCTGCAAGGTCATCGAGAACTGCTGTCGCTTGTGGCAAAGAATCCGTCAATGAGATGACCGCGGACTCGCCTGCACCAAGCCCCCAGGCAGCTACAAAATCCGATGTCTGCGGTGATTCATGAAGGAGGGCTCGCGACTCTTGCTTTCGCAGCCAGATCGATGCCGGATCGGAAGCATCATCACAGTTCTTAATTTCATCAGCCACCGCATGGGGAACCAGCACTTTATCAGGCAACGCAAGAACGGTTTCCAGCAAGCCGGACTTCGCCAAAACAATCAAAGGCGAGGCATTGAAAACAAAAGTCATGGTCTAAGTCACGCCTAATGAGCAGCGAGGTCGTCCTCCACTCCCTGAAAAGGAGAGACGCCCAAGCTCGAAAGAGCCAATTGAAACTTCTGGCGGCTAAGCCCCGAGAGTTCGGCAGCACGTTCCTGGCTCAGATGCCCGACCTCATAGAGCTTTGCAGCCGCCATAAGTCGCAGGCAGGCAGATAACTCTTCGGGAGCCTGTCGGAGAGCCGAGAGCGCTGAATCTGGAAGATCGAGTTCTAATTTCATATTTTTACTGTAAAATTGTTGAGCACATTCCTCAAGGCAAAACCAGATCTTGGCGCACTGCTGTTTTGGACCGCAGTGTGACTGCCTTAGAAAGGGGTCGCTTTGCCTTAGAAAGGGGTCGCTTCGTAAAAATTAAAATTACCGACTCTCTGGGTCATCTCAGGGCAGGATGCTCTGGCTCCGTTCTGGGGACACTTCGCCGAGAATATCGACAATCAATCGAGCAAAACCGAAGTTTTTAGCCAGAGAGACAGGATCGAGCCAAACAATCTTGTCGCTTTTGCCGTTTATCGTTCGCCCACTTCACGCAGTGCAGTTTCGACTAATGAGGGCGATAAAGAGAATGCAAAGTTTTCATGCAATTCGTGGATCGCCTTCTCCAAGGATGTCAGTGAACCCTCAAATTTGGCCCGGATCAAGATTCCAAGCGTACCGGTCAGACGAAGACCCAAGCTTCGGGCAATTTGGCGTCCTTCGCGTTCGTCAATAAGCATCAAATCAGAACGACACTTTACCGCGAGGCTGATTGCGTCGGATTCTCCTTGATCGAGCGTTCTTCTCAAAAGCAACGACAGTGGCTCCAAATCCGCTTTTTTGTTTTCAACTATCGTCCCTAAATCGAAAGCATGTTGAAGTGATGCTTGCGCTCGACTGGATGGGTGACGCATCACTTCTTTGGCAACTGACGTAGGAACATGGACCACACCGAATTGCTGCTGGATTAAATCCAATCGCTGAATGCTTGCCAAACACGACAAGGGCGAAGTGTCACTGACCACGTGCATACTGCAGATCTTCTGCCAGTTCTTCCTCGGTGTAATGCCGATTGATATGACGACGCTCTAATTCTGTTGAGAACTGAAATCGATCGCAATCAGCAAGTTCGGCTGCTTTTCCTAAAGAGATCAGGTTTTGGGAATACAGGGCCAGCGCCAACTCCAGCCGCAACCGCCCAGGTTGCTCAGCTTCAGGCAAACGAATCGCCTCAACAACGTTTTCCGAGAGTTCTATATTTAAAGTTTTCATTAATTGATCCTAATACAAAGCGAGCAGTAGTCAATCGCAAGCGATCATGGACCTATAAGGGGTCGTTTTGGGCCCATAAGGGGTCGTTTTGTAAATCTCAACAAAGATTTAGGGTGGACCTTGACGTAGCCGGATGACTTTAGTCGTCCGGCATTTTGGCCACTGCGGTCTGTCGCACGACTTCCACCTACGCCCATCCTTTATTGGCTGGTAGGCTACGGCGGACAGGAAAGTCATGCGACTACTTTCTCCGGGATTCTAAAACGACGGCTGGCTTTTTCGCCACTCGACGATCCGTTTCTTTATTCGTAGTCGCTTTTTCATGTAAACCTGCGTTTTAGTCCGTAGTCGCTCCTACGTCTGACGTGTTTGACGACGACAATCTTCACGTGGTCGTCGAAAGCGCGATAGAGTATGGCGTAAGGAAAGCGCTTCAAATTGACTCTCCGGTAGGGTATTGTCTCGAAGTGAGCTGCTTGAGGATTTTCACGAATCGTCTTAAAATGCCGCTGCAACTCATCCCAAAATGCATCGGCAAGCCTTGGTGAGATTTCGTCATACCGGGAAAGCGCCACGTTTACGTCATTTTGGACGTATTGGTGATAGCATAAACGCATTACTTGCGAAGAATGCCCCGGCGAAACTCGGCTTCATCGAGATAGCGGGCCTTACCCTCCTCCACTGCCTGATCACGCACCAGTGCTTCGTCTATCAGTGTGGCATCGTCCTCCGGGGCCGCGTCTAAACTGTCGATCAAGGCACTGGCGATCTCGGCCCGGTCAACTGAGGGCATTTCGAGGACCGACTGAAGTAATTGTTTCGATGTCATTCTTTGTCAATATATGGCGGAATTCTCGAAAAATGTCAATTGCGGCGTCTACGGCAGACAGGTCCGGCTTCAACGGGGTCCAAGATTTGCTGCGCCATCTCCGTTTCACTTCGTCATAACTTTGCCCCGAATTCGCATTGGGCGGAAACGGGAGAGCACGACGCGGACAGGAGTGTCCGCGCTCCTTTTCGGGTGGGGGTGGCACTTTTGAGTGGCTTCCGCCCTTGGTCGCTCGGGAAATTCCGAAACCAATTGGATGGATGGGTGATGACTGACGGAGGCTGGCTAATCGCAAAAAGCTTCTAGCGGTGGTCCTGGCCGGGGGCTATCAGATGATATCCGCCGGCGGTTCTTTCCTGGAAAGGGATGGCAGCCCACCGAGGACGGTGAGTGCGACGGGGAGCAGCTTGCGGACGCGACGCTGCCAGGTCTGCAGGGTCTGCAAGCGGGCGCTGGCGTGCTGGCGCTCGGACGGATCGCCGATGGCGGCGACCTGATCCTCAATGGCAGCGAGCCGCTCGGCGCTGGACTCGAGGTGGGGGGTGAACTGGTCTTTGATAAAGCCTCGGACGAGGCGCTCCATGGAGAGTTCGGGCAGGTAGTGATCTTTGCGGGAGCCCGAGACGTAGTGCATCTTGACGGCCCCGAGTTGGCGGAGGGTTTTGAGTCCACCGGAGACGGAGCCCCGGGAGATGCCCAGACGGGCCTCGATCTGGTCGAAGTCCAGCGGCTCCGGGCTGCAGTAGAGGCATCCGTAGATCTCGCCGATCGAGCGCGGCAAGCCGATGAGGGCGGCGGCGCGGACAAAGCTGTCGATCATGGCGACCTCCCAGGGGGCTAGTTCTAGGTTTGCGTTCAAGGCTCTAGTTTTCAGTTGCGGGCGGAGCCCGGGGTTCCAGTTACCAGTTCTCCAGTTTCCAGTTATTTATCAACACGCTACCGCCATTGGTCACGCCGGAAAAAGCGGGCCGAAAGGCAGGGTGAACTGAGGCGTGTGCGAACACCTTGCGCTGAAAGCTGACTTTTTATTTAACTTGTTCAAGGATAAATGAAATAAATGTTTTTAGGGTTTTGTTTTTTCAGACACTCGTTTTCAGTTTTTCTATTACCCGGTGGTCGCTTCGTAAAAATTAAAATTACCGACTCACTGGGTTATCCCAAGGCAGGATGCCTTCGCTCCGCTTGGAGGACACCTCGCCGAGAATATCGACAATCAATAGAGACGGAAAGCAAAAAGGGGTCGCTTCGGAAAGCAAAAAGGGGTCGCTTCGTAAATCTCAACAGGGATTCAGGGTGGAATCGGGTGCAGAAACATGCTTCCGGCTGCTGCGGGCTGCCTCAGCGGCAATATTCGACAGGATCATGGCAGGCAGGATGCCGCGGCTACTTTTCCTTGACGTAGCCGGATGACTTAAGTCGTCCGGCATCTTGGAACCGTTCCTCCTACGCCGAGGCTTCTTCCTACGCTTTTCGAGCTACGGCGGACATGCCGCCGGACAAGTAATGAACGTTAATTTGGGGGCAGAACCAACTCCACCATTCGGTCGGCTCGTGTG
>JAGYJE010000040.1 GCA_018402305.1 Puniceicoccaceae bacterium
CGCTGGAGGCAGTTGGAGTATCTCCTTAAACCAGTCAAAAACTTCGGCAGCCAATTGGTTCGGGCTGGCACTCGACACAGGATCAGCACCGGGAGGTGTTTATGAGTTCGATGGAGCCTATCTTTTGAATAGTTCGGATATCTACGTGAATGGTTTTGATCAAGTTTCCGGTGGGTTGGGACAGGGTGTCGGGACGACGGTGACCTACTCCATTCTGGTGGACAATACCGGAACCGATACTGTTTTGTCATTTTCCAGGGACAGCACTTTGATGAACACTTGGACTAATACGGGAAATGGCATCATCACGTATACGTCTGCGGGCTTGGTTGGGATAGGCACTTCCGTGGGGAGCTTCAACAGCTTCACGGTTGATGAAATCGTAGCCGTTCCCGAGCCATCCACCTACGGGCTACTTCTCGGCTTAGGTGCGATCCCACTGATCCTTCGCCGTCGCCGTCGTTAGGTTCGGAAAATGATGGTGACGCGCTGCATGACGGAGCCTGGACGTTGAACTTAATCCGGTCGACTCAGTTCTTTCGCGTGTGTAGCGGCGTTTCAATTCGCAGCAATGTTGAGGGGGAGTGGGGCTTACTAAACCCGCTTCCCCTTCACTTTTAGTTCGAATGTAAAATTCGACAAGTCGTCCTGCATTGCGGTTTCGTGAATTCATTGTAATACCATTGTGATTTGTCTGTCGTCCGGCTCCTCCACGTCAGATCTCCCGAAAGATTTTTTTGGTAATGAATGACAGACTAATAAAATCCCTTTCAATGAGAAGGCAAATGCAGGCCGCCTATTGGCGGAGTGAGTGCTGCCGCCTCAAGATTATTTCAAAGTCCTCCCAAGCCTCGAACCTCAAAGCATTTACTTTGGTCGAGTTTCTGGTCGTAATCGGAATCGTGGCGGTGCTAGCGGCTCTCATTATTCCGGTGGTTGGCAAAGTGAGAGCGTCAGCCGAAGGCGCCAATTGTGCTAGTAATTTGCGACAACTGGGCATGGCAGTGTCTTTGATGATTTCCGAGCAGTCACCCAAACTATCGATTCATTACTACGATGGTTCCAAAGAATCAACTTGGTCATCCGATCTTGTGGAAAAGGGCTATCTTACCTCCGATGAGATGAAGCAATGCGCCCGCTGCCCATCCTTGGACACTCCAGAGCAACATATTGATAATCACAAATTTTTCTGTTATGGCCTGAACCGTTTAGCCACGTTAACGCAAGTTTCCGATTGGTCTGCCAACCCGCCAGTCCTGTGGGATAAGAAGATCAACACCTTGGTTCTTCCGAATCCTACAAAGACAATCATCATGGGCGACTCGGTTTTGCGTCCTAGTTGGGACAATGCCTATCAATGGCTATTTTTCGGAATTGGCAACACCGGCGACGGGGGGATTATACATGCCCGGCATAGCGGACGTGCCAATCTCTTCTTCCTCGACGGTCATGTTCAAGCCCTGACTCCAGAGGAAATCCGTGCCCTTCAAACGTCGAATCCTGAGATCTACAGCCAGGGCGTATTCGAGTATGCGGAGGAAGCCATCGGCTCCAACGGCAAGGCTTCGATAAAGACCATTCAGTAGTGGCACCTTTGTCCAGGGAGGGGGCACAAGGCTGAAACTAGCGTTGCTGCCGCTTTGCTTACTCAATGCCAGCCCAAATGTGCGGGTTTTGCATACGGCAGATTTCGAGCACAGCGATTGTTATACGCACGCTCTCCGGGGTAATGAGCAATGGCGCTCCGTCACGAATGGCAGCGGCCACATATCGTAGAATTTGCCTTCCGCATGATCCAATCGTGCCTACGACTGAAGCTGCTGCGATTGCATTTGATTTCCACCAGTTTTCCGAGACGCCCAGAATGAATCACTTTGAGGATCGTCACAAAATCTTCTTTGAAGCGTAATGGATGATAGCAGGTCCCGACCCGCGCGTCCCAGGCCGGCAATGACAGTTTTGATTGGGTTGATCATAACTTACTCGATAGGTTCGAGGTGTACTTTGGCTTCCAAGCTGCCGGATTTGGCTTCTCTGCGAAAACGGATCGTGGCGATCTCCCGCATGCCGAGTTTGCGGCTAGGTGTGATCTCGACTGTTGAGCCTACAGGTGGCGTGATGATCGCACGGCCTCGCGTTCCGGTGATGATGACCTGGCCGTTATCCTTTCTGACGGGAAGCGGCGTATGCCAGAGGAAGTCGACTCCGTCGCCCTTTGATAAGGCATACTCATCTATGATGGTGATTTCGCCAGCCGTGGGGGAGGTGAAAGTGCGGACCCATTTCTGGTAAAACCCCGGCCAAAGCACCGCAGGATCGATGGTGGCATGAAAAGAGGTGGCATCGCCGGAGGCTGCTGGGATCACAGCAACCGAGGCCGGGTTTTGCGCGGCGGGACGGTCGCTGGATCGAACGAATGGCACGAGCATGTTGTGGCTTTGTGCGTATTTCAACATTTGAACCATAGGGTCGGAATAGTTCATGCCGCCTGGATCCGCAGCGAAGGTTTCCCCGGCAAACTCGAGGACAAAGCTGCCGCGATCCTCGTGGTTGTGACCAGCACGAGCGGGGCCTCCGATGACGACCAGCTTACTCAGAAAATCTCCCACTTTACGGGTGGACGCGGTGATTCCGTTTTCAGGTAAAGTCACGAACGGGTCAAAGCCCTCGGGATCGATGCCGTTCACATCCGGCGATGGCAGAGCCCAGAGTTTGAGTCCCAGATGTTGATTCGGTTTGAGACGTGCCAACATACGTGCGGAGGCACCTCCGGGGCGAATTTTACTCATGACGCTGAGTACGGAGGCGCTGAGCGGAGCAAACGGGCCTCCCTGTGCGTCACCCACCAGTATGAGTTGGGTTGGCCTTCCTGTTTCTGTGGTTTGTAGAGCCGAGATGTAGTTATCCGTTTTTCCGAGCAAGGGAGGCAGTAATTCACCAAAGGACTTCTCACGGGCATTTGCATAAATGGCGAGGGCGGGCAGCGCATTATCGAGGGTGTAGGCCAGGTATCCGCTTCCCTCTGGAAATCCACCATCAGAAAGGAAATTTTGCGCCAAGCTTTCGTTTAGTTCAGCGAAAGCTAGATCGGTATAGGGCTTAATATGTCCCCAGCCAGTCTGCTTTTCGAGCAACGAGTGGGCAGCCAAACGACCGACAGAAAAGACCGGAAGTTGGTTGCAGCTAAATATGTAGGGATATTTCCAAACAACATAATTTATGTTTCCGATGCCATCCTCAGCGAGCCGCCGGAGGATCAGAGTTTTGGCAGCGGGCGTCATCCAGGCACCGGCTAGATCCAATGAAATCGCAAGAGCTTCGCAAACCTGAGCCTGTACGAAACTACGCTGATCCCAGGAACTGTCGTGGAACTTGGTAATGAAATCGACATCCCAATGTGGAATGAGTGCAATCTGTATGGCCGCCTTGGCCACCTCGCGGAGTGCTTGGCTATCTCCCAAAATTGCCGCTTTCTGCGCTGCCTCGGCGAGCCCGATGGTTTCAGTTGTTCCATTTTCTCTGGTATTGATGAAGGTCCGATATAAAGGACACGTTTTCGTGGTTCGTCGGCCAAAGAGATTCTGGTTCGCTGCCCCCACAAGATGTGGCTCGAGGGTGATTTGTGATTTAATTCGGAGGGGGCGGGCCTGAGTGGCGGCGGTCGATTTTTTCGCAGCCTCGAATCCCTCCGCAGAACTAAGCAGATGATAGAGAGGTGCCTCATTTGCTGGTTCAGGGACGGATCTAAGAAAAAGATCCAGAGGTTGTTCGTTGAAGTGCTGCCAGCGTATCGTCTCGATGTCTGCCAGCTGCGGATCTCGCAAGCCAAGCCAAACGAGATTCGCTTTCTCGGGACCCTGAGCCGCGGCTCCAAAAGTGATGTGGACTTCGGTAAGAAATTTGGCACCGGGGAGCGGCATGACGAATTGGTCGGTGTAAGAAGCTTCAGAAACGAAATTCTTTGTTACCGGCCCCGCATCGGTTTCGGCATGTAGAGTCACTTGCGCTCCTTTTTTTACACCGGCACTTAAGACGAGTTGAGAGTACGATGCTAGGCGCACGCCGCTCCCGGCATAGATCCGCTTCAGTGAAGGTCCTTCGCCGACTCGCTTTGCTGTCCAATTCAAGGTGACCAGGCTCCAGCTCTGCACCGCATCAGTTTTTGGTTCTTCATTCGTGAACTTCCATTTTGGCCAAGCTCCAAGATTACTGTCCCAGAAGGCCTCCAGGATGGCATCGCCGCCGGAAACAGGGACGATCCGTGCATCTGTCGGAACGGTAGCTGTGTGCTGCGCAGTTGTGGGCGACTCGACCGTAGAACCAGAAGACGGAACGGTGGGTTCCTTGCCGCCCAGCATCAGGAGGGCGACGGGGACGACGGCCAGAAGCGGGGATCTTAGAATATTCTGGATTGATGCTGAGTTCATAGAAGATGAGTATTCTTTATAAAGTTGTATATTTTGTATTTTATAGAACGAAAAATATCAGAGTAATGTCAACATTTTACCAAGAGGGTTTGTGCCTGAGGGAGATTGGCTTGACGGGTTTACCGGCAAGCGCCCGCTGTATTTGTTGTAACATGGCCTCGACAATCAGGCGACTGCTGGAGGTGATCCAGTCGACGGGGTAGGGTGTTAGAATCGGAGTTTCAATATTGCCATGGGACACGACTTTAAGCTCTGCTGGAACCGCTACGCCGAGTTCCATGAGTGCGGTCAGGCATCCTCGGGCCGCATTGTGTGGGAAAATAAAAAGGCCGTCGGGATGTTCCTTTTTTTGCCACAGACGCTTCATTCCCCGATAGCCGAATAGCTCTAAATTCGCTACCTGTTTTGGCGAACTGGGACGAATGCACCAACTGGACTGTGTTCTCAGACCGGCACCAGCGACCGCAGCTTTGAAGTTTTCGTAGAAGCGGGAGACGTCCTGTGGGTTTGCGTGTTCTGGAGTTGTTTCCGGGAGGATATTCGAGATTACGGCGATTCGTCGGGCACCCCGCTCTGCGAGACGGGCGACAGCGTTTTCAACTATATCGCGATATTTGAAGTTGACTCGACCGGGGCATGCGCCGTTGTTTGTCAGGATAGACACTGGCACAGGTAACTTCAAGAGCGAGCTGAGGATTTCTTCCGATGGCTGGCTGGACAACACGCCGTCAATTTCACGTTTTTCGCAGGCATCCAGTAGATTCTTTGGCAGTGAGTCCGGTCTGGTGCGGTTATCGATCCAGACCTTAAGCTCCGCGCCTGTCTTTTCTAGTAGATTCGCCAATTCGACCTGTAACGAGACCAGAAAGTCCCGGTCGTTGGCAGCGATCGCCCCAAAATTCTCGTAGATGCCGATTCGACGAATCACAGAGCAACGATCCAGGACAAAGGTTCCGCGGTGCTGCCGCCGATCTATCAGCCCTTCCTTTACCAGTGGATCCAAGCCTAGTTGCACCGTGTTCGGGAAAACCCCCCATGCTGTGGCCAGAGATTGTGTTGATGGAATTCGAGTGCCTGGAATCAGTTGGTTACTCTTGATCAGAGCGCGTACGTGAGCCGCGATTTCCCGGGAAGCTGGCATCTTTCCTTGCATTCGTAGGTTGAGGAGTTGGTCGAGAGGCCCTCCCTCAGGCGTTTGTTTCTTCTTTGGCATACGCACTTAGGCTAGAAAGTGGAGAGGGGCTTACAAGCCAAACCTTTCGCGACTTTCCCGGCGAGAGCTGTTCTGGCGCTACGCCTTTATCTGTTGTGAGTGCGCTCGCGAGCAAAGCGCGGCCATCGAACGGCTCAATCTTCCCGACCACGAGCAGCCCATCCGTAGCCGCACCTTGCTCCATGTCCGCTCTTTACAGACTCAGACCCTCACCAGGATAGCCCGAATACTGAACGAGGTGCTAAGGATTGAGGATTCAGAAACCCCCCTTTATTTTTCTTTTAACATTTTCTCTTCCATTCTTCAACTTATTCATTATTCTTCAACTTATTCATAAAAGATCCCGGCAAATCGCTTTGATATGATTACCAGTTTCAAAACGCAGCACTCGACCAGCTTGGTTTCGCAGGCGGAGGATTTTGTGCGTGAGCTCATTGATTCCGGCGGGCTGCGCGAGGGCGAGCAACTGCCGACGACCCGCGAGTTGGCCATGAGCTGGGGGATGCCGGTCGGCAGCGTCCATACAGCACTGGCGTCTTTGGTGCGGGACGGACTGCTGGTTCGCCAGCCGAGCAAGGGGACGTTTGTCGCCCGCAGCAAACCGGCACTCACGGCAGTGGCTATTTACGAACATGCGAGTCAGCTTTCCAATCCTGAGTCGAACATCCACCGGGTGATCATCGCGGAACTACAGCAACAACTCAGTGCGGTCGGGCTCGAGGCGCAGGTCGTGATAGATCCCCGACCCTTTGAGGAGCAGGCGCAGCCGTTGGAGCAGCTTGTTCGACTGTCGCGCACCCATCGCGTGGGAGCAATCATTGCCGCAAGCGCAGGCCATCTCCAGAGCCCCTGGCTCAGTCGTTTACCACATCTGGCTGCATTTGGTTCTCACGATAAGTCTGTCACGGGACAGGTGGGGACCGATTTCGACCAGATGGCCGCAATATGCCTGCGTGCTCTGGCGGAGCAGGGCTGCCGGTCGGTCGGCTTGATCAGCGCCCTGCAGCCGGAGGCTCTGCTGCCCGACCAACGCAGGGGAGCCGAAGCAACTTTCTTCGACTGCTTCACCGATCTGACCGTCGATCTCGGCTTGCAGATGCGCAATGATTGGATCACCACGTCTTCCACCGGATGGATCGACAAGCCAAGCGGGGAACAGATTGAGCCTGGCACCTTCATGAAGCGCGGCTACGAAGCATTCCACCGGCTGTGGCGGCAGAAGGAGCGGCCCGACGGGCTGGTGATCTACCCCGACTCATTCGTGCCCGGCGTGTTGATGGCCATCGCCGAGCTTGGGGTGAAGGTGCCTCGAGATCTGCGCCTCGCCTACCACCGCAACGAATGCACCCCGATCTTCAGTCCCTTCCCCGCCACCGAGGCGATCTTGAGCGAACGCGAGATCGCCAAAGCCCTCATCGTCCAAGCCCACCGGCTCTGGCGCGGCAAGCCCTGCAATCCCGTCAAAATCGGGTTCCGTCGGGTGGACAAACCAGCAATCTGACACGCAGCATAACCAATACAAACGCAGAAAAACATGAACCAACAAAGTCAGGATATGAAAAATAATATGTCCCCAATCAAATTTTCCCGCGCCAGGCGGTCTGAAGGAATGGCTGCCGGATGGACGAATCGCCTCAAGCTTTTTTTAGTGATCCCGATGGGAGCACTCCTCTTGGCACTGACTGGTTGCGGCAAGCCCGAAATATCGTCGGCTCCTGATGCCCCTGACGCCGGCAAGCCCGAGCTTACGCTCGCGGCGGATGGAAAAGCCCTTGCCTGCATCGCACTCGCGGACACAGCCTCTGCCCCGGAAGAAACGGCGGCCGCAGAGCTGGCAACCTACCTCCAGAAGGTGACGGGAGCCGAATTTTCCATCGTCACTCCGCAGGAGACCGGAGACCGTCCGGTGATCGCCATCGGACCCGGCGCGGCCAAGGCGCTGCTGCCGGATCTCGATCTTGCCAAGGCCGGCGATCAGGGCCTGGGAGAGGATGGCATCGTGCTGAAAACCTCAGGCCAGAATGTGATTCTCACCGGAGCCGAGGGCGCGCAGCGCGGAACGCTCTATGCGGTATATGAATTTCTCGAACGCGAAGCCGGGGTGCGCTGGTGGACGCACACCGAGGAGACCGTGCCGCACAAGCCGACCTTCGCTGTGGAGCAACTCAATGTCCGCTACAAGCCGCAGTTCCTCTCCCGCGACGTCTTCAGCTGGGGCTTCATCCCGAGCGTAAACCCCTGCCCCAGGTGGGGATATGACGATGCTGACGCAGCGGTGAAGGATTGGGACCTGGCTAGGTTCGCGGCGAGGCAGCGCAACAACGGCTTTTCCACGTGGCTGCCGGCCAGCCTCGGCGGTTCGATGATCCCGCTCGGCTGGGTCCACACCTCCTTTTCTTTTTTGCCGCCGGAAAAATATTTCAAGGATCACCCGGATTGGTATAGCGAAGTCAAGGGCGAGCGCATCGCCGTGAACGGGCACCCAATCGGGCGCGGCCAGCTCTGCTGGACCAACGAGGAGATGCTCACGGAACTGACGAAAGTCGTTCTGGAATGGATCCGCAAGCAGCCTCAGCTCGGCATGGTCGATGTCAGCCAGGCGGACTGGTATGACAACTGCGAATGCGTGAAGTGCAAGGCGCTCGATGAGGCCGGCGGCTCGCCATCCGCCTCCCTGATTTACGGCGTGAACCGCGTGGCCGGGGCGGTGGAGAAGGAGTTCCCCGGATACCTCGTCACGACGCTGGCCTACACATACACGCGCAAGCCGCCCACGAATGTGCGCCCGCGTGGCAACGTCGTCATCCGCTACTCCACGATCGAGCGCGGCGCGTCCCAGCCGATCGACAGCGAGCAGAACCGTGAGGTGATGGACAACATCAAGGCTTGGTCGGAGATCGCTCCACAACTCTACATCTGGGATTATGCCTCGAATTTACGCGGCCCGCTGACCCTGCATCCCAAACACCACGTGTTCGCCAAAGACTTCCGCACCTACCTCGAAAACCATGCCGTCGGCGTCTTTTGCGAAGCCGAAACGTTCGGTGTGACGGATTTCGTCGCGCTCAAAAATTACCTCATGGCGCGTCTGCTGTGGGACCCCTCGCGCGACGAGCAGGCGGTGATCGATGAATTTCTCAACGGCTACTACGGGAAAGCCGGTCCGGTTTTGCGCCAAGTGCTCGAGCTTTACGAGGAGAAGGCGAGCCATGTCTTCATTGGTCCCTGCTATGACGGAATCGACGCATCATGGCTGGATCTGGCGGCGATGAACCGTGCGACCGAACTCTTCCAGCAGGCCGAAAATGTGGTCGCAGACGCACCCGATGAGCTGGCGCGGGTGAGGCAGGCGCGCCTCCCACTTGACCACCAATGGCTTCTCCACTATGGCCGCTACCGTGATCAAGCCGAACGCGAGAAAGCGCCCTTTCTCGGCCCGCAAGATCCGGCCAAGGCCTTGGCCGATTACACTGCGGCAGTGGAACTCTCATTCACTCCGCTCGACCAAATCTGGATGGCAGCAATGCAAAGGCTAATAAGCCTCGACATCGGCGGAAAGGCGGGATGGGACGCTTACTTTACGCACCTCAAGGAACAAGCCAAGCCGCCGACCCCGCTGCCGGAGTTCCTTCTCAATATCCCACCATCCAGCGTCATCGACATGGATGAATCCCAGTGCTATATAGGCGGCGCGGCGGCGATCGTGCAGGATCCCAAGGCTTCAAATGGCTTAGCCATGCGGGTTCCCAAGGCCCCCAAGCCAAGCTGGGCGGTGCAGGCGTGGACCAAATTTCCAGTCCGGCTCGCCGGGTCCGGCAGATATCACGTCTATGCCGTGGTCCGCTTCGAGCCGCAGGCCGATTCGGGCGCGGCTTTTGTCGCTGGCCTCTACGACCAAAAGGCCAAGAAGGGGTTGCGCACGGTTAGTTTTCCGATTGGGAAGGCGGGTGTGGCCCAGGTGCCCAAGGAGATTGACACGGATCCGGATAAAATAGGTATCGTTTCAAGCGGCAAACCGGTAATCGACGGCGAGTATCATGTCTACGACCTCGGGGTCTATCAGCTGCCGCACAGCCAGATGTATTTCTGGGTCGGCACCACAACCGGTGACATGTTTGTGGACCGGTTTCTGTTTGTGAAGGAGCCGTAAACCCTGCATCTCGAACTTAGCGGCGAATTCCGTATCAGGAAATCCGATTCCCTCATTAAAAGCTGTCGTTGGGTAAACAACGCCCCGTAGCTCATGCTCTTGCCAAATGAAATCTAAATCAACGAACGAACAAACCACAACGATCACGATCAATGCTGGCCTGGTGACCCACACCATGCGCGGCGGCATCGGCGCGTCGTGGCACGCAATCGGGCCGACTGCCTTTCACTATCCTGACGTAATCGGCCGCGACAATCGCGCCTGCCGCGGCAGCGCATTCGGCGGTAATCCGCCTTTGCTGGCCGGGTATCAATCGGCCTGGAGCGACTTGCTGCACCATGCCCGCTGGCTTGGGCTCGATTTCATCAGGGTCGAAATCGATATGCGCATGTATCACCCACAGCGCGAGGTGTTCACATGGGACAACGAAGAGATGCAAACGCTCGAGCGCATCCTTCAGCACTGCCAGTCGAACGACGTCGATGTGTATTTCTCGATGATGTGGCAGGATGTGGATTGGAACGCGCATCCCGGCGTCAGCCGCCTGCAGAGTGCGCCGCGGTCGGTGGAGGATTTTGCGGAAAGCTACTCCGCTTTGCTTGAAAGACTCATTCAAGCGAAGGGTTACAGTTGCATCCGCTGGGTCACGGTCAACAACGAGCCGGGCTTTCCAAGCGGTTGGTGGAACGGGCCTGACTGTCAACCCGCTTCGATCACTCCGGCCATCCATGCAATCCGTGCCGCACTGGACCGAAAATGTCTGCAAGACGTGGCGGTGTGCGGACCCGATAGCCACAATCTGCGAATGGGGCAGTTTGATCCGCGGGATCCGGCGGCTGGCGCGCTCGGTATTCATGATTACAATGGCGCGGTCCCCCTGGAGATGTATCGCGAGGGTGTCCAGATCGCCCGGGAACGTGGAATTCCGTTCTTCGTCGCCGAATTCGGTCATTTCTTTTGGGGGGAACTTGAAGGAAAAAAGATGGCTATGGGCGGTCCTCGGTCGGAGGCTCCCAAGAGCTATGAAGCGCAGTTGCTCAACGCGGAGAAAGTGTTGGTCGGCCTCAACGAAGGAGTGGACGGCTTCAACCGGTGGAGCTTTACCAACCGCGGCGACCTCGACGGCCAGTGGCAGCTCGTTCGCACATGGGACACAAATCTGTGGGACTACTACCAGGAAGTGAAACCCGAGCCCGTGCCATACTACTGTTTTGGCATTCTCTCGCGTTTCACCGCCAAGCATTCCTCGGTGCTGGCCACGGCGTGCGGCGACCCGGACATCGTGGCTACCACCCTGCGCAGTCCCCTCGGTGAGACCACGATTTTGATACTCAACAAGTCCGGGCAGGAGAGAAACGTGGCAATCGAGTTCATGGGACTGACTGCGCCGCTCGATTTCTGCCGCTACGGGGTCACGGAAGTCGAGGTGGAAGCTCCGTCGTTCACGCTTACGCCTCAGGCTACCGTTACGGCCAACCCTGCACAAAACCGGATCGGTATCTTGCTTCCAGCGAGCAGCATCACCACTTTTACCACTGTCGGCGCCATGACCGGAGCGGATATTATTCTGCGCACGCATGGCGGCGATTGAACTGCCATTCAGGTGGATGTGAAGGGAGGCTAGCGCCGCCCAAAAGCAAATTCCTATCAGCAATCGATTTACAATAATCCCAACCAATGAAATACACGATTTTATTCTTATTTCTGCTTTCTTTTGCGGTTCCCAACGCTAAAGGGCAGACCAATGACACGCATGAAAATACGGTCATCACAACCGGACAAAACAAAACCCGGGTTAGCTCAAATTTAGATGGAAAGCTGCTTGTGCAGGTTTCCAATTCAGACCTGAAAAAATTTAAAGCCAAAGGTATGGTGAGCTACAGCTCCTTCGGTGCAAAAGGTGACGGCAAAACCGATGACATAGACGCCATAGCTGCCACTCATGCAGTAGCCAATCAAGAGGGTCTCTCCGTAAAGGCAGACGAAAACGCCACCTACTACATCAGCGGAAAAGACCGCCCTGCGGTGATTCAGACCGATACTGATTTCGGAAACGCTTCCTTTATCATTGACGATACGGAGGTAGAAAACAGAAATTCACCAGTGTTTCTGGTAAGTTCCAAACTCGAAGCCTTCAATCTGGAGGGAGTTACCAACCTTAAAAAGAACCAGAAAAAAATAAATG
>JAGYJE010000041.1 GCA_018402305.1 Puniceicoccaceae bacterium
GCGGAGTTGCATGAAGTCGAAGGCCTCGGTCATGTGCAGGTTGGTATCGACGTAGCCGTGCGTCGTGCCGGTATCGAACATTTTCATGGACTTGGACTTTTCGAGGAATTCGTAGAGGAGAGTCATTTCACCGAGATTGCAGATGCGGTCGGAGTCGCGACGTTCTTTAAACAGGTATTGGGCGGCCGCGAGCCGCTCTTCATCGGCGTAGTAGTCGAGGATGAACTGCAAAAATTCATCGATGCTCCCGCGGATGAAAGTGAAGTGCGGGTTCGGCCCGCTCATGGCGATCGGGCAATCCGGCAGCAAGGGCAACAGCTGCGATGCATCCCCGAAGACGGCCACGTCGCTGTCTTGCATGATGTAAGTGCGGTCGGGGCGTTGGCGACGCAGGGTCTCAGTCATGAACCATCGTTCGAGAACGAAACGCTCGTATTTTTCCTTGAAGCAAGAGATGTGGCGGTAGCGCTGCTTGAAAAGATCGAGTTCGGGCGAAGGAAAGTCATCGATACGCAGGTGGCGGATGCCCAAGTGCGCAAGACGAGAAAGGTCTTCGTCTGCCTCGGTCACCAAGCAGATTTCCGCTTGCGGGTTAAAAACACGGATATGCTCGAGCGCATTGCGCAGATAGCGAGGGATGCCGCCATAGTGAAACAGGAGAAAAGTGAGCGGCCAAGGCGGGCCGGCCGTAACGCTCGAAGCCGGGCGTGTATTTTCCCTTCGGCAATCTTCTTGCAACACGATCAAGGCCTGATCGCACGCCCGGCGCAGAGCTGCCGATGCCGTCTGTCGGGATCGTCGCTGGCGCCACGCAGAAATGCTCAGAAACCACGGAGCACGCCGGCCGCGGGCTGCGTCCAAGTCCGCCTTCAAATTGAGATATCTTGCGAGGCTGCGCAACAGTTTGTCCCACCCGATGGCCGCAAGATCCTGCGTGGACAAAGAGCCCTCCGCCAACCACCGCGGAACGGATTCCCGCAGGGTTTGGTCCGCGCGGTGGGCTAGTGCGGGCCTGCGGTCATTTTCTTCGGACTGCGGTGGGTGGAGCAGGAAGGTGGAGTAGTTGCCCGCCAAGACACCCCAGCGCGCCTCGACCGCATGTTCCCAGACCCAGCCGCCATCCCCGCCCATCCCCCAGCCGAGAGGAAACGGTCGCTGAACGAAGAATGCCGTGCGGTAGAGATTGCTGGCCGAACTCCCGAGCAAGGCGGAGTCCGGACGGCCGATAGCATAAACCAACGCCTCCAAGCCCCTAAGGAACCGGCGGTCACCGGGAGCCAACCCGGCGATGATGTCATCAATCGGCCAGCGAATGTCGTGGACCCGGTCCTGCAAGTCTCGGAAAACCGGCTTGCTGAGCACGATGTCACATGGTCCCTTGACCGCGCATTGGAGCAGCTTGAGTACCCCCTCACGACTGATCGTATCGCCAGTGGTGGACATGATGAAATAGTCCGCCTGCAACTGGGCGATACCGTGGTTCCACGAGGCATACAGCCCCGGAGGGTGCGACAGAACCCTGAGGTTGGGGTGCGGCAGCTGATCCCGCAAAAACTCCGGCGAGCCGTCGGTGGACTCGCTGTCCACCACGACGATCTCCTGCACCAAGTCGATCCAAGGCAGGATGCCCTCCACATGCCGCTCGAGGTAGCAACGGGAGTTGAAAGTGGGGATGACAATTCCGAGTGAAGGCATGGCGGACTCACAGAGGAGCATTACCGAGTGATCGACTCAAGCCGCGAAACACCGGAAGATTCTTCTTATCGAGCCAAAACCAGAGACTTTCGAAACAGGACAATAATGCATCAACCGATTAAAGTTGCGCACCTGAGCGATACACCATCGGGGGGCGCGGCCGTTGCGGCAAACCGGCTGGCGCGTGCGCTTACCGAGCATGACGAAATAAGGGTCGAACGCTGGATCTTCGGCCGGAGCAAAGTCGCGGGGCTCCCCATAAAACAGGTCGCTTTGGAAAAAGACCGTCCCAAAACATTTTTCGAACGTGTCCTTCGCATCTTTTCCCGGACGGCTGCCAAACCCCTGCAAAAACGCCGCCAACGCGAAGCTCTTGTCACAGCCCTCAACGAGTGCCGGCCGCACATTTTGCACCTGCACAACCTGCACGCATCCGCCCTGCGACATGAGGATCTGGCAATGATCCCGCCGGATGTTCGCTTGGTCTGGACGATGCATGACTGTTGGCCGTTAGCACCATGGGCCTATCGATGGAAAAACGAAAGTGGCGACTATGAGATTCAAGGTGCCGAGCTACGATCACAAAACGAAGCTTTGGCAGCACGTCGACGCCTGTTTGCCACTCGTAAGGACGCATTGTTTGTCAGTCCCTCGCATTGGCTTGCAGATGAAGTAAAAAGAAACCTCGGCGATAAACTAAGAATTGAGGTGATCCCCAACGGGGTCCCAACCGATATCTTTGCGCCAACAGACAAAGCGAAAGCCAAGTCAGACTTAGGCTTGAATCCGTCTAAGACTTGGATCGGATTGTCCGCGGCCAGTTTTGATTGCCGCAAGGGAGCCGATATCTTGATGGACGCCCTCCGCCTTATTCAACGCAACGATCTTGGGATCCTGATGTGGGGAAACAGCAGAGGAATCGTCGCACCGGAGAACGTGAGCCTTTTCGCTGCCGGCTACGAGGCGGACGAAAGACGCCAAGCTTTGCTTTACTCGGCGTGTGATCTTTTTGTTTGTCCCAGCCGGATCGACAACTTTCCGAACACGGTCCTCGAAAGTATGGCCTGCGGGACACCTGTCGTCGGCAGCAGTGTTGGGGGAATTCCAGAGATGGTTCACCCGGGAGAAACGGGCTGGCTGTATGAGCCTAATACAGCCGAAGCGTGTTCCGGGTCGCTCCGGGAAGCACTTCAAAGCCAAGCTACTTGGACTGCATACGGGCAAAGGTGTCGTGAGACGGTCGAAGCGCAATTCACACCGGGTCAGCAGGCAGCGCGCTACATCTCTCTTTACCTTGAGGTGTTGGGTCTGGATCCGGGAACATCAAAGACGTCGCCATGAAGTTCCGGGATGCCGCCAAACTCATGTTTTCTCCCCGTGCCTTGCGTGCGCGACGGGAGATTGAGAGGGTACGAAAACAACCCCGCTACACCTCGGGAACAACCACGCTCTTTGGGCATCCTCTCGAATACGTGGACAGCGCCTCTTACTATTTCCTGCACGAGGAAATTTTCAGGGAGGAGGTCTATGACTTCCACACGACCAACCCCAACCCACGCATCATCGATGGAGGTGCTAACATCGGGCTGAGTGTCATTTATTGCAAAAGACTCTTTCCATCCGCGCGAATCACGGCTTTTGAAGCTGATCCCCTTGTCGCCGGTTTCCTGAGGAGAAATCTGGCTGCTTGCGGACTTGCGGATGTCGACGTCCGCGCCGAAGCGCTTTGGTCGTGCGACACGGAGCTATCGTTTCTTGCCGAGGGCGCGGACGGAGGACGTGTGACCCCGGATGGCGGTGGCCTAGTCCGAGTTCCGGCCGTGGCGCTCTCGCCCTTCCTCGACGAGCCAGTGGACTTCCTGAAACTCGATATCGAGGGAGCCGAGTTCGAGGTCTTGCAAAGTTGCCGGGGCCGACTCGGAATGGTCGAAAAAGCTTTCATCGAATACCACTCGAAAGTCGATGAGCCGCAACAACTTGCCGATTTGATGGCTCTGCTTAAAGATGCAGGTTTTCGGTGTTTCGTCACTGCGCCGAGTGTTTTCAGCCCGAAACCACTGCAGGAGATCAAGTCGTACGCCGGTTTCGATATGGTCCTCAATGTCTTTTGCGTTCGACCGAAGCCATGAAAGGTATGGTGCAAACCAAGCCTCTGGTCGATTCAAGCGCCGTCTGCCTCGGGGACGGCGAGAAAATTCGCGCGGACGCCATTTGTTGGCAGGGCATCCATATCGGTGCAGTGCGCAACGACTCAGAAGGCCGCCCTCATATTTTTCGGGACCTACCCTCCGGCCACAGTGCTCACTGGACCTGCGAGGTGAACCTGCAAACCGGGCGAAAGACCGGGCCCGCGGGGGTCGACTGGCTCACCGTGCCGCTGGCAGAGTCTCTCGCCAACCCTTCGGGCGAAGGGGTGACCGTGAAGCGCGAAATTCTTCGCCCAGGGAGGCAAATCATCGTCTTGAACTGCCTCGACATGATGTATGGGCACAGCTTGCTCAAGCTGCTAAATGCCTCCCGCCACTTGGAGGATAACCCGGAGCGAGGTCTCGTCGTGCTCGTTCCATCTTTCCTTCGCTGGCTTGTCCCTGATGGTGTCGCTGAAATCTGGTCTGTTCCACTCAGCCTGAAAGCGATGAAGAAATTTTATCCATCCATCGATCGGCAAATCAACGCGTTCTGCGAGGACTACGATTCAATATGGCTCAGCGAGGCTTTTTCCCATCCTTCGCGCTTTCGCATCGAGGACTACACGCGCATCTGTCCACATGACTTCAGTGAACAACAGGATTTGGTCACATTCATCTGGCGCGAGGACCGTCTCTGGCTTCCCCACTATCCAGCCAAGAAGCTCCGCAAGGCGGGGCTCCAATCGTGGGCGTTGGCGTGGCAAAAGCGGAAAGTAATCAAGTTCTTCCATGAGATACGGCGACGGTTTTCTGAAGCTCGGTTTGCTGTAGCTGGATTGGGAACCAATGGGCACTTTCCCGATTGGATCGAAGACCACCGGACCAATCGTTTTGACGAAACTTCGGAAAAAATGACCGCGCAACTTTACGCCAACTCTCGCATCGTGATCGGTGTCCACGGATCCAACATGCTTTTGCCCTCCGGCCTTGCCGGTATGACTATTGATCTGATGCCTGGAGACAAATGGCAGTGTTTGCCGGAAGACATACTTTTCCGCGAGGCGAACCCGCGGATGGCGATTTTTCGTTACAGATGTATCGCCTCTGAATCCAGTCCTGCGGTTGTTGCTGGCGTAGCCGGCTCAATGTTGCAGCAATTCAGGGTATTGCCGCTTTTTTTGCACGAAGACTGCGTTATCGAAAAAAACAAACTTAGGCAGACTGATGCCCCCAGACGATGATGTAATTTTCCGGACCCGTTAGAGGTTCCTCGGGCAAAACCTCAAAAGGTGGCAGCGCATTGCGCAAATCATCCAAGCTTAACTTACCCCTCGAACGGTCTGTCTTCCCCAGACCGCTATTCATTGTGAGATATCCACGCTTTGAACTGATTAGAATCTTTTCGATGTATTTTCTCTGGATGTGGCCGGGCAACTCCGAGAAAGCGTAATTGCTGATCGCAAGATCATATGTATCTTCGCCAGTCTTTCTGTTTAGCGTAGAGGTCTGATAACCACAGTTTAGAACATGCGATTCCAAATATCTTGCAGCCAACTCCAAAACAGGAGGTAGATCAATTAGTTCGTATACATCAATGGCGAAGAGCCGGTCGCTGACGAGCAGTTGGCCGCCATAGCCAACACCGATTTCGACAATTCTCCGACCTGGTGTCTCGCCGAATAGCCAGAACAGATCCGCTGCGACCTTCAGATAGCGTAGCGTAGTCGGCCCGAGGACGCCGCAACCCGCATAGTCGTAAACAAGCGGGGCCCCAACCAAATCATTATCACGCACTTCCCCGATTGAAGCAAGAAATTGTGGGGCTTTGCGCTTTATGATGTCCAAGCAAGCCAAGCCGTCCTCAAAACTCGCATGCTCGAGAGTTTCACGATATACTTTATCACAGCGGAACCGGCGGAAAACACTTTCATTCGCGACAGCTCTTTCTACGAATGCAACGTAAGATCCGTCATCGCTGTCTGAACGGTTTCCCTCGGCACCGATAAATCGCTTTGTTTGCTTTTTGAACATGCTGTTTGTAATATTATGGTGGACCAAGTCCGCGATCTTGGCAAGCCATTGGCAATCGCCGCACATCCCTAACCTGCAAACATGTTTCCTAGGAAATTTAGCTTCGCCAGCCGAGTTGTCTTGGAACTGCGCTATTGGCTGACCATCGCGAGGTATCCAACGCGAAAGTTAGGGCCACCTATTTTCGTCGTTGGGGCGCCGCACAGCGGCACATCGATTACCACCGTGCTACTCAGTGAACATTCGGCCCTTTACACCATCCCCGGGGAAACCCGCATGTTCACAAGTGGTAACCCACAGTTCCAAGCACGGCTGTTCGATAAGCTGACCTTCTGTGCTGGCCGGACACGCTGGCTAGAGAAAACACCCGAACACCTGATGGCGCTGAGCGCCGTCTTCCGGCTCCACCCGAGGGCGCAGGTGCTGATCGTGCTGCGCGACGGCCGGGACGTGGCCGCCTCGCTTTTCGCGCGCACTGGAGACCTCGATGCCGGCATCAATGCTTGGTTGGAGGCCAACCGCCAATCTGAATCGTACATCGGAGACCCTCGCGTGCTTCGCGTTAAATACGAGGACCTCGTCACCGAACCGGAAAACACGTTGAAGAGCATCTGCCTCTTCCTCGGCCTCGCCTTCGAGGTGCGCATGCTCGAATATTACAAGAAGCCACGTCGTTATTATGCGAACGTAATCCACAAGCCGCCTTCGGTGACTGGGCAAGACCATGGCACTTACCGTAACTGGCAGATTAACCAACCAATCTTCGACGGTCGGGGCAGGTGGAAAAAGATGTCAGACGAGCAAAAAATCAGAACCAAAGAATTGGCTGCGCCCGAACTGAAAAAGTATGGGTATGGTGTAAACGAGGAATGGTAAGTTAAGTGGGCAGCGGCAAAAAACCAATACCTACTCAGAGCGAGTCAGCTTGGCGATCAGCCGATGCAGTCGACCTTGAAGAGACCGATCCTTAGCCTGCCCGAAGGCGTGTTGCTGCGCGTAGCCGTCGGCCGAAATATTGCGTAGCACATTTGCTGGGTGCACCAAGGGAAAACTAAGAGCTTCCGCTGCGAGACCATGCTTACCAAGCTCCGCATCACGGGTATTTGTTGCAGCTGCACCAATTCCAATGTTGGTGACTAAATTAAATGCTGGAGTTGCGGTTAGCATCTGCCACCGCCAGCAGGAGTAAGTCCAGCGGTAAGCCCAAGATTGGATTTTACCTCTGTAGGTTTCGTCGAAAATTTTTCTCCAGTAGAGTTCCTCAAGCCGATGCGGGAAAAGATCCTTCAGCCATCCGGTTTCCCGGATCGCCGGCCAGTCGGACATTTTGTCGTCGTATAGCTCCCAAGCGCGCCGCCATGTTGCCCACCCCCAGCAGTGTGGGAATCGGGAGAAGTAGTAGCTGGCATTGCAAGTAAATCCCTCAGGTTGAAAGTTGTCTCCCGTGATCACTCCCACACGCTGGTCATCGGCATAGCGTTCGAGTAACTCGGTGCAGAAGCGGAAAAATGAAGGATCCGGAAGGCAGTCATCTTCAAGCACGATTACGCGGTCTTCATGCCGTAGCGCCCAGCTGATGGCCGAGGCCATTCTTCTGCGTAGGCCTTGATTACGCGGGGCAAAGTCGATCATGACTTTGGCCGGCCAATCAATTTGTCCAGTGACGATGCTGCGAACTTCCTCGCAGAGCGCCTGATCCGCCACTCGCCCCGTCCGCGGACCATCCGCCGCGATAAAAATTGTTGCCGGGCGCACCCGCCGGAAGCAGGCGAGGACCCGCCGCGTTTCATGAGGCCGGTTGAAGACAGTCAGCAGGACCGGAGCGCAGGGAAATTTGGTCAAATCAAGAACCTCCATACGAAAGCTTTTTCATGGAGCGGCACCACATCTCCAGAACAACGAGAGAGAACCAAACATTCCGCTCGGGACCGCGTGAAGGTGGTTCTTTTGCCATGTGCGAGAGTATCTCTTTATCCAGCAGACCCTCTTGAACCAAAATGCCACCGTCCAAATCACCGCCGTAATGACCGTGGATGGCCGTGAGCCATTGATCCACAGGAGGTGAGAACCCGCGCTTTTTCCGGTTCATGACCCACTCGGGCAAAATGCCTGCCGCGACTTTACGCAAAATGTTTTTCGGCGGAGAGGCATGATCAGCTTTTGCCTTGCGCAGGCCGATGACGGTTTCAACCAGGCGGTAATCAACGAGAGGGAGTCGCAGCTCCACGGAGGAAGCCATGCTGAGCCGATCACCCTGCGCCAGACCGTTTTCGACGAGATAGGTGCTGCTGATGAGCGAGGTCAAGGCTGTGTCGATATCTTGCCAGTGACCCTCACCTTGGAAAAGCGAGTAGGCGTGCCGAGACGGCAGACTGGCGAAGTAATCCTTGGCGTAGATTTGACGGGCTATGCGGCCTGCAGCCGTGAACTCATTGTTGAGGTTGTAAAAGACAAGCTCGTTTGCGGGGGCCACAAGGTCATTCCTCAATTTGGAGAAGGCCGGATAAACGCCGCAAAATCTCTTAAACCAGCGTCGCACATCACGAAACGAAGTTGTGCGCGGAAGTTCAGACTTGAGGTAATGGGGATAGGCTCTCCAGCGTTCACTTCTGGCTGCGGCTTTGAGATGCGAGCGCGCAGCTGCTTCACGGACCCAGTCATATCCCCAGAAGAGCTCGTCACCCCCCTGACCTTGAATCATAACAGGAACACCGTGATCCCGCGCCGCGCGCATGACACTATAGTAGCCGTAGCCGGCAATGTCACCGATTGGGTCGTCCGAGCGTTCCACCAGTGCCGGGAAGCCATTGACAACCTCCGTGGTTGACAAGACAACATCGTGCCATGGCATGCCGAGATACTCGGCAAATTGCCGAGCCGCCTCTCGTTCGTCGGACTCGACCGAACCTTCGTAACCCACGGTGAAAGTGTGGAGGGTCTGGGGCGAATGCCGGGCGGCCAAAGCGGCAACAAGACTAGAGTCCAATCCGCCGCTCAGCGCCACGCCGACCGGGACATCCGAGCGGATGATCAGCCTACCGATCTCCTGCAACTGCGCTTCGACCGCTTCGACAGGATCCCCGTGCAGGACAGGCGCATCAGCCATGGACCAATAGCGGTTCATCTCCTTGCGCCACTGCGATGTGTCGATGCTTAGAGTGCATCCCGCGGACAGCTTGGTGACATCCCGCACCATTGTCTGCGGCTCGGGCACGTAGCCATAATGAAGATACAGATCAACCGAAGCGGGGTTGATCGCGAATGGAACTACGCCAGCGGCGATCAGCGGTCGCAGTTCAGAGGAAAAAAAGAGCGTGTGATCGTTCTCATAAAGATAGAGTGGCTTCTCACCCATACGGTCGCGGGCTAGAAGGAGCTTGCCACGTACAGTGTCCCACAGGGCAAAAGCAAACATGCCACGGAGGTGATCCACGCACTTGTCGCCGTGCTCCTCATATAAATGGACTATTGTTTCGCAATCGCTACCCGTTCGAAAAGTGTGGCCGCGCGTTAGCAAGCTCTGACGCAGCTCAACGTAATTATAGATTTCGCCGTTGGCGACGAGCACGAGAGATCGGTCTTCATTGTAGAGGGGCTGCCAGCCGCCCTGAAGATCGATGATGCTCAAGCGGCGCATTCCCAGCCAGACATGCCCGCCTGAGAAGGCCCCTTCACCATCAGGCCCGCGATGCATCATGCCGCGGAGCAATTTGGCGCCAACAAGGTTTGCCTCAGCACCCAGAATATCCTTGGAAACAAAACCGGCGATTCCGCACATGGGTCAGGTTAAACCCGCGAGCAGCCTGTTTTGGAAAATAACGTTCAAAAACATCAGGTTCACCGGGTTGGTTGCAGGTTGTGTTGTGTTGAACCGAAAAAATACTCTTTTGCCCGGCCCTTGGAAATGCACAAGAAAAACCCGCACCAAATGACCATTGTTTCGGAAGTAAGGAATAACTCTATCTCCCTCTTTTTTCCAAAAAACTTTTTTGCGAGGTCGGCGACGGAGTTGCATGAAGTCGAAGCCTTCAGGAATGTGCAGGTTTACATCCACGTAACCGGCGGGAGTATTGGTCGAAAATTTCTGCATATCAGACGAAGCCTGCATGAATTCATAAAGAAACTGCATCTCCCCCATATTATACATGTGCGACGAGTTTAGTCCCTCATTGTGACGTCTTAGGCTGTCGGCTACATGTGCTTCATCGGCGTAAAACTCTAAAATGAAACGCAAGAAACCGGAAATATCGCCACTCACATAGGTAAAATGAGGGTTGTTGCTGCTCAGGGCGATCGAACAATCCGGCAGGAGCGAGAGCAATCCCAATGCGTCACCGAAAACAGCAACATCGCTGTCCTGCATGATATAGATCCGCTCCGGTCGCTGGCGACGGATGGTTTCGGTGACGAACCATCGTTCGAGAACAAATCGTTCATAGCGTTCTTTGAAACATGAAATATGGCGGTATGTGCGGCGGAACATTTTTAGTTCGTCCGACGGAAAATCGGCCATTTCGTGATGGCAGATGCCAAACGGTGCGAGCATTGGAACATCGCCGATTCCATCAGTAATAAGCATGATCTCGGCGTTAGGATTGAAAATCCGCACATGCTCGATCGCATTGCGCAGATACCGCGGAATCTTGCCGTAGTGATAGAAAAGGAAGGTGAGAGGCCGTTTCATATTCCCGGGAAAACGGCCCGTTTCATGATGCGGTTGGTGGCGCGCATCGGATACTTGGTCAAGGCGCTCATCATGCGATTGGCGGCATGCGTCAACCTTACCGAAATTCCACGAAGGTTAAGGTGTCGACTCATGACTGTTTTGGCATGGCCATGAAAGTGGATGACAGGACTCCTGCGAAGCTGACTGGTGTTTTGCTCTCTAAACATGGGTCGATGTTCCTGCCAGAAGATCACAGAGAACTCACCCTCCTTTTCGAAACGGGTATCGTCCAACAAATTGTGGTGAATAAAGAATCGTTCATTTGGGTCGAAAGTATTTTTGATCCTTTGGTCCGGGTCCTGCAAGAGGAGGGCCAGCCCGAACATCTCGGTAAAACAGTCTGTTCCGAAGCGAGTTCGCAGGTTTTCCGGGGATGTGCGAAACAATTCATTGTAGATCCGGCACAGCTCCCCAATGGCTGCAGGGTCGTTGACCACCGCAAAAGCAGCCTGCGCCGTTGGCCCCGAGGTCGTGGCGCTCAGGGTCATTCGGTAGTTTCGATAGAATGCGAAGTATGGACCAACGGGTTCATAAATCATCACATCCGAATCGATGAGGAGAAATCTATCGATTCCCTGCGCCAGGACAAATTCCCTCAAGGCGAAATACTTTTGGTGGCAGAAGAGGATCCAAGGATATTGATAATTCGGAAAAAAATCGTAGGTGAACAGCTTGGCGAACTCCCGTGCCTCGTCGAAGTAGTCTTCGTAGCGGTGATGTTCAACCCCCAGGTAAAAGCTGTTGCTCCGGTCGCCGAGCAGGATCAGCCGGCTCTCCGGATTCGAGCTGCGCGCCTGCGCGATGGTATGCGCCAGATAAAAGCTGTCCCCGCGGTGGATGAGAATGATCGGAGGAGGCATGGGTGAAGAGAAGGATGAAACGTGAGTCTGAAACTTGAGTAAGGAGCAGCTACGGGGAAAAGGGAGGAGACTCAAGATTGAGCTGGAGCGTGGAAGACTTGGTCGGCGGCATGGTCATGACCCGACATTCTTGAACCATTTCTGGGGAAAACCTTCCAAATCACGCAGGACTTTGTCGGTATGAACAAGGGTAATCCCGGTGTCGGCAGCCATGGCCGCTAAACTACGATCGACCAGATCACCGT
>JAGYJE010000042.1 GCA_018402305.1 Puniceicoccaceae bacterium
GATTCCTTTATTCATGGCATTGTAAATGCCTTTGTCAGGCTCTGTGACTAACGTAGCGATGTCACTCGCATATTCTTCAAGAATATGCAGAGTAGTATCGGTCGACCCCCCATCAATAACAATCCATTCAAAATTTTCATAATCTTGCTGGCAAACACTTTCACAGGTTGGGCGAATGTTTTCTCCTTCATTCCAGCAAACACTAATCACTGAAAATTTTGGTATTTTTTTATCCATAAAATCCCTCAAGCTTTTGAACAGGTTTTTAGAGAGTGTCCTTACCTCTAAATGTATTGCGAATCTGTTGGCCGAGTTGAAGGAGCGGTTGATTCTTCATCCGGTAGAGGCTTTTCTCGTATTTGAGTCCCCACCGGCCGCGGTTGCGGCGGTAGGCTGATGCGTGTGGCTGGTCGATAATATGATTTAAGAACTTACGTATAGTTTGATCTTTCAAGGTATCTGGCTCCGCGCCATCCACAAACCAAGGTTCTTTCAACATTGCGCGGTAACGTGATGGGGCGCGGTCAACTTCAATGACTGCCTCGACGGCTGCCTCGAGGCTGGGATAGTTGTGGCAGTTGATGAAAGCTTTTGTATTAAAGTAATTTCCAATTTCAGGATCGCCCCAATAGATCGGAATAGCACCTGATTGTGCCGCTTCGGCAAACTTTTCGGTTATATACCCAGGGTAGGACTGGTTTTCAAAGGCAATAGCAAATTTGTGAACTTGTTGGAAAGCGAGTTTGTCCTTGATTGGCCCTCCTGTATTGTTGCGCCATTTACCTCCTGAGTTTACAGTTTTGTAGTCATTGAGTAAGTCGAAGATCTCTATTCTTTCACTGGCGCTGTTCTTCGTATTCGACATTACGTAGGCACAGAATTCGGACTTTTGCTTGATGATCTCATCCGCAGGAGGCCGTGGGCTGTCGAGGGTAGAGTAAGCGTCTGTGTAAAGTTTAATTAGTGGCAACCAATGGTAACGGTCGCCGAACTCCATGCGGTCAAAGGCTAGCGCGTAATCACTGATATTGAAGTTGGGCGAGACGCATTCGCCGCAAACAAATATCCGAATGCCGGAATATTTAAGTACTTCATAGCCCATGCAGGAATGAAAGATATAATCGGCATCGTAGTCTTGTGTGAGCTCGATTTCGTACGTCTCACTGATCAGTTTTAGAATCCCGTCGGCGACATAGGCGGGCTTCCCGCAATCGACGATGGCGACGCGTTTTATCGGTTTTGCGCTCATAGACTAAAGAATGCCCAATTCTCGGGCGTAGCGTATGCGGTGCTTTGTTCGCTGATAGCGTGTGAGTAGGTGGAACAAATGAAAAGTCGTCGCCCGGTAGAGTCGTATGCGTCGGGCTTTGGGGATTTGTCCTGCCACCTCGGAGAGCTGAACAGGTAAGGGGACGATACACGCGGTGCGTATGCCCATGGTCCAATCCCGGTCGAGCGCGACGTCATAGGGCCATTGCATGGGCTGTAGATGTTTCAGGATGGCTTCCGCCGCCCGGCGATTGATCATGTAGGCGGCAGTGTTTTTGAGAACTTTCGTATTAATAGCCAGTGAACGTCTGCCCGGAAGCGAATCGAGAGTGATGAATTTACCATCTCGGGAACTGGAAAGCCGCAGCAGGTCCCATTTGTCGCCTTTGAGACAGGCTGCGTCCAGTAGTCTGATTGTATCATTGGGCAGTTCGGCGTCATCCTCAAGGATGAGTGCATGACTGCTGTCGGTTTTGAGAAACGCTTCGATCACTTTGAGATGGCTGAAATAGCATCCGATTTCCCGCTTGTTTTTGTGTTTTCCGGTGCGGATGTTGAAGGCCCGCTCATCAAAACCGGCAATGGGTTCTTTGAGATCATCGCCGAGAACGGCAGAAATTCGGGTGTAGCTGAGCCCCAGTCGTTGTAGCTGGGCATCCATTTGCTGGAGCCGCTCTTTTGCCCGGTCCAGGTTGATTAAATAGGTCTGAAAGCTCACCGCAGCAACCTTCCTGTATTGGCGATCATGTGCTCCCATAAATCTCGTGGTGCGCGTATGCGCATTTGCTTTCGGGAATAAAGCGGTCGCCCCGATGGTGCACGCGATGCGTCGAAATGTTCCATGACGATCTGCTTAACCATGTTTAAGAGGTTGTAATCTTCCATGACCAATCGCCGCGCTTCGTAGAGAGCATCGAGCCGCTCAGTATAAAAATTCTCGTTGTCCAACACCATGCGGATTTTGTCCAGCGTTGCTTGTTGGTCGAAGATGTCGATGAACAGAAAACTCTCAACCGGAAAATAATCGCTGAGATTGGGGCAGCCATAGTAGAGGGGAAACGCGCCGCTTAAGAAGGGATCGGCCAGTTTTTCGGTCCAATGGTGGGGCCCGACGTAGTTTTCGATGGCAATGTGGAAACGGAAACGGTCCAGTGCCTCATATTTTTTTTCGATGAAACGTGAGCCATGGCCGTAGATTTCCAGCTCGGGTAATTGCTGTTTCAGCCATTGGCAGAACTGGTAGCGGTCATTGTGTACGGTGTGTTTTTGCTGTTTCGAGGAGCAAACGGTGGAGATTAGTTTGTTTTTCTCTGGGAAGGGCTTGTCTCGAAAATCGTCATACACGTGACCGTTAAACCAGAGGTTACCCGTATGGCTGTAAATTCGATTTCGATGGCGAAGTGCCTCGGGGGGTTGTGAGGTGAGCACATGGGCAAACTGAGCACAAAAGGTACTCCCATAGCGGGTGATGGTCGGGGGTTCTGTGGTAACGAAGAGGGTATGCTCGTCGGCGCAGGCTAAGTGCTCGGGTGGGGCGCCCATTTCACGGGAGACATCATCGATCACCACCAGCCAGTCGTAGTCCGTCGCATCGGCTTGCCAGATGAAGACACAGTCGCCTAATGTAGCTGACTGAGCAGGCAATTGTGATCGCCAGGAATAAGCGTGCTGACCCCGGGCGATGACCTTAATGCGTATTTTGGCCATTTTTGGTTTTTTAGGTCTTACGGAAGCCGAAAGTGTAGGACTTTAACAATCGGCCTGATCGCTTAATCTTTTGGGTTAGGATTAGCCAAAATGGTTTCGATTTTGCACGCGCAAAATCTTTTTCCGAAAGCTCTGTGGCCTTCATTTCGCGATGCGTACCCTCGCTTTCTTCGACGGAGAGAACCCGCCCACATATATCAGAGTAGTTTGCTTTCTGCACGACCAAGCTAGGTTTGGTGCCATAGATATGCACATCAGGGCGTCTACCCAGTTCATTTTGAATCCATGCGTCAATTGATCCCCAATAGCTAATCCACGGCCAGATGTTTTTTTCTGTTGGAAGCCCCGCGAGCAGCAAATCGAATAGGCTAGCGTCGACAACAGTAGCATGGAGCATAAGAGGCCCCTGTATTTCCCAAATTTCGTGTGTTCCCAAGCTGGAATTCAGCTCCTTAATTTTTACATAAGGGCATCGTTTTTTATAAAATCCGAGGTAGAACATACCTAGGTTGGGGCATGATTCGATGAATTCTCCAAGGTCTCCGCCAACATCACCAGTAAGCGGATCCAAGAAACTAGCGTCATCCTCCATCAGTAAAATACGCTTTAGGCCCTTTTCTTTAGCGTATTCAATAGCCTTGCGGTGTGACAAGCAACAGCCCGCGGAGCCTGCACGCATTCGAGCAACTGCTGGAGGCGTTTTCTTTTTGAAGAACGGACGTGAATTGTAATTTTGAATTCTAATGCCCTCGATCGCCTCGATCTTGACGGCTTTATTGGCGACTCCGATGCTGTCTAACTGCGCATGAATGTCAGTCCAGCGATCAGTCCTCTTGGGTAAATTAATGACTAGGATTGCGTCAATGTAAGCCCAAAAGTCTTTTTCTTTTTGATTCATTTAGTCTCGTTCCTCCATGAATGCTGTGCTCTTTGGGAATTGCATAAAATCTCCTTGCGAACTATTTTTATAGTACTTGTTCTTTTATCTTCATTAAGTAACTGATCGCCCGTATGGACTTGGATAATTACGTGACTGCTGGAAGTCCTGGCTTCGCTCTTTAGTCTACCGGTTCCAGAGTTCCCGTGCACTGGAGGAGCAAACCTACTCTCATATCGATTAGAGCCAAGTGCGAGCCGATGCATTATTACATTGCTGACTCCATTGAGGCGAAGGCTTTCGTTTAACTTATTCATTCCAATAATCTGATATCCAAGTGCATGTTCTGCAATGGTGCCACGGCTTTTTACCTCGATACCCTGCAATCGCTTCATCCGGATCCGGTTTGCCGTGGAAGACTAGGATGCGGCAATCGTTCGGCAAACGAGGCGTTTTAAACAGATTGACCGGGAAGGTAGGCCTCAAATTCCACTTGAAGCTTTGAACCCAGGTTTCCGGCCACCAGGAGACTTCGCGGGCGGCGTAGGTCATAAAGGCTTGTTCGGTGTTGAACTGGCTTCGGTCTTCAGCTCGGTGCATTTCTTTGAGGAAGGTCTGGTAAATATAATCGGATTCCGGGCCGGCGTTGAAGCGGAAAACGGAGGAGTTGCCGACCTTTGGACGGCGGCCAAGCAAGCTTTTCCGCCAATTAACCCAATTGTGAATGATGCAGAATTTGTCCGGTTCGTAGTCAAAGAAGCTGTCGATTGAGTCAGTGATCACAAGGTCGAGGTCGAGGAAGAGGGTGGGGCCGCTCAGTCCGCCGAAGCCATTTTGCGTCAGCATAAGCTTCACCAGAACATGGGGCCAGTGCGATTTCAAGCCGGGGTTTTCAGGAAATGGAATAATGCGAACATCCGGATGGAGCTCCGCTTCATCATCGGTGCAGCAAAAAAACTGAAACGGGCGACGCAGATGACGCGACACTCCGGCGTAGAGCCGGTTGACGTAATGCGCGGGGTAGCGTTTGCCGTATTTGAGGCAAAGGACATTAACTGGTGGTGAATCAGGGTGCGTATTCAAGATAGATGCTTTTAAGCGATTGATTAAATGTTATCTGCTATTTCCTAGCCTGCCTTCCTGTGTCGGGGCGAGGCTTTTTTGAAGGATCTGCCTTGGCCCTTCCGCCTTTTCTCTGATACGCGGGACATGTCGAGACGATGGCGTGAGATGTGAAGTGGGAAGATTGAAGATGGAACAAAAACTGAAAACCTGTTCCTGAGCCAGCAATAGCTGCTCAGGGGTAGGTTTCAGAAGCCACCTAAAAGAGAGAGAAACGTTAAGCGAGCAACTTGCGTAGCATGACAGCCAATCCGTCGCGGTCTAAGCGATGATCTGCGATATCAATCAAGGCATTATGAAGAGGCATCGTCAGTTCAATATCAGTTTTGACTCCGTTCAACTTCAGGAAGGCCAAACACGCAGCCATGGCGGCCCTTTTATTCCCGTCGAGGAACGCTTGAGCTTGTGCGATGTGAAAGCAGTAAGCCGCCGCAATGTCATAAAGGTCACCGCTTGCATACCAGTATACGTTTTGAGCCTGAGCAACGGCACCCTCAAAACGAGAGCGATCCCGAAGACCTTCGGAACCTCCATAAAGTTCTAAGCCACGTGCGTGGTAAGCCTCTACCTGAGCGGCTGTCAAAGAGACCGGATCGCTCATTGTGCCAGCTTACGGAACAGCTCGGGGTGCTCACTAAAGACAGCTTCTCCAGCCGCTTTAGCAGCATCATCGGCTGCATAGCGGACTTTCGTAGAGCGATCTTTGCGGATAAACTCAAGGACCTTACCTTGTTCGTCTTCAGGCAAGCGTTTAAATTGGTCAATGACTTCCACTGCGTTCATAAGTTACGACTATTGATGATTTCATAGGATTTAGCAAGTCAGGGATTTAAAGGACACCCAGTTTTCCCGGGAGCGCAGCTCTCCCGAGCTGCTTTTTGCGTAACGACAGGGTTCTGGAACCTGGGAGCGTCTTGTTTCTGGAAGATATTGAACGACACGGATCTCGCTTGACGGTATATATTAATGGTATATTAATTGAAACATGGAAACAGCTAAATTATTTCAAAATGGGCGCAGTCAGGCGGTTCGCTTGCCCAAAGCCTATCGTTTTTCTGGTGAGAGAGTGCTCATCAAACGTTTTGGAAAAGGAGTTGTTTTGCTTCCGGATGAGGATTCCTGGGAGAGCCTGATCGAGAGCACGGCAAAGTTTTCCACTGATTTCATGGAAACGCGCGACCAAGGGGGCGAGCAAGAGCGGGAGGACTGCTTCGAGTGAAGTATCTGCTGGATACAGACATCTGCATCTTTATCATTCGGAGGCGACCGGAATCTGTCTTCGCTAAACTGCGCGAGCAAGCGGCGGGTGCAGTGGGGATTTCTGCAATCACGCATTCGGAACTTTGTCACGGTGCGCTCAAAAGCCGGAAACCAAAGACAAATCTTGCCGCCTTGGCAGAGTTCGTCGCACCGCTTGAGATTCTACCATTTGATTCAGAAGTCAGCCTGTTTTATGCAAAGGTGCGAGGTGCTTTGGAGCGCGAGGGGCAGCCCATCGGCCCTTTAGACACTCTGATCGCCGCTCATGGGCTGAGTCGAGATTTGATTGTGGTGACAAATAATACCAAGGAATTTAAGCGCGTGCAGGGCTTGCGCGTTGAAAACTGGCTTTGACGAGGTTGCCGAGCAATTCGGGAGACTTGCGTTCCCGGGAACACAGCTCTCCCGAGCTGCTCTTTGGGCTGCTGGCAGAGTCAGTTGGCCTTCGGGTCGTGCCCTGATTGAGGGATCTGCCTTGGCCCTTGCGCCTTCTCTCTGATACGGCGGGACATGTGAAGGGTGAAGGATGAGGAGGTGTTTGGTGTGTTGGGGCTGGCGTATTGGCGCTGCGCGTGAAGGTGGCTTGAGGATTAAGTTCCAAAATTGCGAAAGTGCTTGCAGTAAAGGTCGGGAACCACCCCGCCCTTCGGGCACCCCTCCTTGGTAAGGAGGGGCGTTTTTTATGAAAATAATTTTGCACTGCTTAGTAACACTAGTTTCTGGAAATAGGATCATTTTCGCCTTCAAACGTAGTCGGGCGGCCTTGGCCCCGACCTCTTCCGCCCCCCGATAAAACCAAAAAGAATCGGAAGGTAAGCCGGTCCGACTACGAAAGAAAAGCTGCTATAAGACACTCGTTTGTCAGTGTCCTCTCGTCGTGGGCGACCTTGACTTTTTAGTTCGGTTACTCAGGTTCACAGTATGAGATCAACCATCACGGACACAGAGAGCAGGACGCAGATCGGCTTGCGTGTGGTGCGTGGTTTAAATGTTTTGGCCGAGGATTTATCCAAAAAAGGGTTTGAACTCTTTGTCTTTGGTTCAGTCGCGCAAACATATCCGCTCGCTCGGAAGGGAGCCGACTTGGATCTTGGGATCTGTGCCAAGGAGCTCCTCCAACCCGAGATAAAACTCGAGCGAATGCGGCAAGCCAGACGTGAAATCCAAAGCTTACCCACGATTCGTCCAGTAGACTTAGTTGATTTCGATACAGTGGGATCTGATTTTAAAGAACTTGCACTGCGGAACCGGCTTGATTTTCCTCTGGTCGAGTATGGACGCGACGATACAGAGAGCACTTGAGGATTTTGACCGGATACTCGGGCAATTTGAAGAGGTGATGCAGATTCCCGCCAGTGAGCGGAACTCGCGCGATCGCGACAGCGGCATCCTTCGGTTTGAGCTTTGTTACGAGGTCTGTTGGAAATTGCTACAGCGCATGGTTCGAGTCGAGGGCTTTGAGTCAAATGGACCGCGTAGCGCCTTTGAGAAAGCTTTTACACTGGGTTGGATTGACGATGAAACTATCTGGGATGATATGATAAAAGACCGGAATACGGCAGTGCATGTCTATCGTGAAGACTGGGCGCAATCGTTGTTCGGCCGGTTGCCTGCTTACTGGGAGGCTTTTCGCAAATTGCAGAAAAAATTGCCTTTGCCGTAGAGTGAGGGGCCGGTGGATTTAAAGGACACCCAGTTTTTTCCGGGAGCGCAGCTCTCCTGAGCTGCTCCTCGAGCTGCTGGCGAACTGGTTTTTAGTAACCACTGATGCACGGGACTACTGCCTGGCGTGCCAAAGATGAGAGATGAACTATTTCTCGCATCACGCCAGCAGCGGATTGCGGGTTTTGAGTTTTGGGAAACGGGAGAAGTCGCGGTCGACGGTCCAGAGTTCAGAGACTCCGTGGCTGATGCAGCAAGCGGCGATTCTCGCATCGTGGATCAGCGGCCCCTGAATTCTGGCATCGAGGGCAAGGCGCTCGATCCATTGAAGGCTGACCTCGGTATCTGACAAGATTCGTAAGCTCGGGCTCTCCTGCCATGCCTTAATTTAGTCGATGGCAATCACCCCGGAAAAATGGTTTCTCTGGAAGCATCAATGGCATCATTGATCGCATCATTACTGATTGCTGGGCCTTTACCAAAAGAGGCATCACGCAACTCAAAGGTGGAGGGGCGTCGATTCAGGCAGGTTTCCAGAGACTCGATCACAATCATTCGAACGCTCGTCCCGCGTTTCGCGGCGATTGCTTTGACTTCGCGCAAAAGTGGGTCGGGCTTTTCAATGGTTGTCCGCATGCATAAATATGCATCAGCCGTGGGTGCTTATGTCAAGAGTAATTTAAAGGAGACATTTCAAGCACACCCATATTTTGGGTCGCTTAGAAAATCCAGGATGCATGTCGGCCACGGGAATCGGCATCGCTATTTTTGAAGGATGAATGATGGAGGATGAAGAGGCGTTTGGTGCTCCTTTTGCTCCATTGATTGTCGATATTCTCGGCGAGGTGCCCCCAAAACGGAGCCAGGGCATCCTGCCCTGGGATGACCAATAGGTAGGGCCGAAAAGACGGGAACACACTTCCCCGAAGTATTGCTTAAA
>JAGYJE010000043.1 GCA_018402305.1 Puniceicoccaceae bacterium
GGTGTTGGCCAGGCTTCGAGGCACCCTGATGCTTTTTCTTCTTTGTATGGGGCTGCTCGGTGGCCTTTTGCTTGGACTGGGGCGGCAATGGCTTTTGCAACCGCTTTCAGGCGCCGTAGAATTCTGGCCCTTTCTTTTCCTAGGTCTGGTCTCGGCGTGGTTTCAACCGGTGCAACGGGCGTATCTTTCGATTCTTCAGGCGCGAGAAGATTCCATGGGCTACCTCGGACAGGCCGGTGGTGCTTCCATGTTGCGCATCTTCCTTGTCCTGTTGTTCGTGGTTGTGCTCCGCTGGGAAGCTCTAGGGCTAATGCTGGGTATCATTATACCATACGTAATTTTCGCTTTGCTGGCGCTATGGCAAATGCGACACCAGGTTATCTGGTGCATTGACTGGGGAGCATTACGACGGAGCCTCGCCTACAGCCTCCCGGTGGTGCCCCACTTTCTTGCAGGCTGGAGCACCGGGTATCTGGGATTGCTGGTCCTAAACCACTACGAGGGAACCGCTAATGTGGGCATTTTCGGAATCGCCGCCAAATTTGCTCTAATTGTTGGATTCATGACCAACGGCATCTCGATCGCCCTGCAACCGCAGATGTATGCATTCTATGCAAAACCCAACGAGGCGGCTGCCCCGGTGGCCCGGTTGAAAGTGCTGGGGTCAATGTCTCTATTCGGTATCGTCGCGGTCGGAGTTTCTTTGTTCTCCTTCGATGTTATCCGATTTATGGCCGCCCCTGGTTTTTACCCCGGCGGCTCGCTCGTCCCGATCCTTGCTTTTTCCACATTCGTTCACGGCGTTTATGCCACTTATGCCAATGCGCTCTATTTTGAGGAAAAGGGGCCTCGGTTTTTACCAATCGCATCGGTGGCGGGTGCTGTCGTTTCGATAGCGCTTATGATATGGCTCATTCCGCAATTTGCGGCTTACGGCACAGCTTTGGCCACGCTCACGGGAGTCGCCACACGCATGGTTATCGCCGTCTTTCTCGCCAATTCCATAGCGGGCATTTTCTGGAGTCAAATTCGCTTCGCGCTGATTGTATGCTGCACCGCAATCCTCTGCGGGCTTGCTTGGTTAAGCGTTGTTCAGGATTGGCATTTCCTCGTGCAGGCCGGAATATGGTTCTTCTCGCTCGGGCTGGTTTGCCTCGCCGGGCCAGCACCCTTGATTGGCGCTGTTGCAAAACACAACGCGAGGCGCTTGATCGGAAACCTTCGCGGACAGAAATTGACTTAATCTGGGTTTCTTATCCGGCCGAATTTAGCTTCAGCCACCTCGATCCACTCTGGAATGATCGCCGCATGAGAAAATCGCTTCACACAGTCCTCGCGGGCCGCCGCCCCCATCATTTTGGGCTTTTCCGGGTTTGAGACTAATTCCAGCAATCTCGCCTCCCATTCTTCAGTGGTGCTGACAAGGTGGCCTGTTTTGCCGTCCTGAATCACATCGAGGTTGTTGCCAATCGCAGTCGCAATTGGCGGAACACCGCAAGCCATGTAGGTCTTGACCTTAAAAACATCCTTGCAACGAGCATAGGGCGTGTCCTCCAAGGGAGCTAAACCCGCGCATGCTCCACTAATACGTTCAGCTTCGCGCTCTGCATCATAGGGTAGCCACTCCCAAGGGATTGGCAGATCAAGGTGAGGACGTTTTGCTCCGGAGATCACAAGGAAGCGAAATGCGGCTCTTGCATGAACACGCTTCAAAATCTCCATCGCTCCGGGTATCTCCTTGAGGTTACTTGGATTGCCTGTCCAAACCACCTTCGGCAGCTCCCCGGCGGAGGCTTTAATTACTGGAGCCAAGCGTTCAACGTCAATCGGTGCTCGCAGCAGTGCAGGTTCTAAATTATTCCGGCAGCTTCGAATGCTATCAAGAATGCCACCTGTCACACCCCCAACTAAATTTGCTACGTCGAACCGCGCCAACGCCGCCTCGCGATAGCCTGGCACCGACAACCAATCATCATGAAGTTGAAAAACCAATTTGGCTCCAGCGCGGCGAACATGGGTCTCCATGGAGGTATCTGTGAGATTGGCAAACTTAAAAGTTTCGTATGTCCAGACAATGTCCCCACTCCCAAATCTGTTTACCAGTTTAGAAATACACCACGGCGAAACCAGGTATTTGTAGATCAAGTGTCCTAGCTTAGACCTTGATGCAAGCAGGAGACGAGCCATGCGCTCAGAACCAATGTATTTTAGTGATGCACTAACTCCGCAATTATTCAGATGCCTAACAGTCTGCGAGCCTATTACGTCAGATGCTGATTTTATAAAAGGAGGCAGGGCCAAGAACGTAATACTCATGAAAGTCGGTGGTGTCTTTATCCTAGAGGCTGGCATCAACACGCCCTAGCCAATCATCCAAGACATCGTCCAAAGTCTCTTTGATGGTGTGCTGCCTGGCCCAGCCCAGTTTGACAAGTCGTGTGTTGTCTCCGAGAAGCAACGGCTCGTCTGATGGCCGCAAGAGCCCCGCATCTTGTTGAACCTGCACTTCTATACCAGCCCGCCGTATGAGGATTTTTAATACATCGCCTATGCCCACTGCAACCCCGTTGCAAATGTTCATTGGAACGCCGGGATCTCCTTTTTCCAGCATGAGAAGCATAGCTGCCACTCCATCGCGGACATCAATAAAATCGCGGGCGGTGTCCAGTCTCCCTGTGCGGATGACTGGCTTGATTTTACCACGCTTGATCAATGCCACTTGCCTCGCGAAATTCTGTATGGCCGTGGCGGGCGGGTGGCCGGTTCCGACATGAATGAACATGCGCGGCAGATAAACAGGCATCCCATAGTTGCTGAAAAACTGGTACCCCATGCACTCAGTGGCAACTTTGCTCACACCATAGGGGGTGATCGGGCGCAACAAACGATCCTCGACTAGTGGGCAGTCTTCCGGCTTTACGTCACCATATTCCGCACTACTGCAAGCGATGAGGATTTTTGACTCCGGGCAGGAAAGTCTGGCAGCGGACAATACATTAAGGGTGCCCTCGGTGTTTGCCAAGTGTGTGTAATATTCGGCATCCCATGATGCTCCGTTGAAGGCTTGAGCTGCCATGTGCACAATCAAATCTGGTTCTTCCTTGGCAAACAGGCGAGTGAGTGCATCCCTGTCGAGAATGTCGCAAGGTCTGAACGGGTGGGACCAGTTTATGATGTGGCGGCCCAAAGCAGTTGATCGGGCCACTCCAACAACGTCCCAACCTGCCTCAGCTAGCTTTTCAAGGAAGCAGCCTCCGACCATTCCTGTTGACCCAAGTATAACAGCTTTCATAACAAGACTTCTTCCTTCCGTTATTCATGCACTTTACTGATGTCCTTGCACCAGAGCTCAACCAGTTTCATTTCTTTGGAGGCCACAATACCTGCTTCGACAAGGGCAGAGTAACAAGTTATCAGATTATCGCAGACTACGGACGTTTGCCGTCCACTCTGCAGGTTCAATGGCCCCAAGATGGTGCGAATCTTTTCATTATTCAGATAACCCGAGATTTCGTCCTCGAAATCACGGAGGAGATTATGATCGTTGCGCTCTTGCCAGACAGTTGCTGCGTGAAACGTGACCGTGGAGTCCATTTCCCAGAGACAGCGCTGCGCCACAAATGATCGCCAGATGTCCGTCATGCGGAACGAACAAAAGCTGGGTAAATACAGAAGAGGAAACGCCTCTTTAAAAAAAGTTGTATTTTGACTGTTAAATGGGCACCACACTCCCGCTGTCAAGCTCACAGGTGGCGCCTTCTCAAAGTTAAAAGGCAGCGGAAGAGTTAAGCGGTAGATGGCATCGACATCAGGGTTCTCGTCCGCAAGTCCTTGTTGAATAAATGACTCAACGCTTCTGATTGCGTCTTGTTTATTTGTTGCTTGCTGAATCATCGGCCCTAGTTTGGGACATGAGGAATGTATAGATTCCAGTGGAAGACCACGCGGCCAAATATGAAGAACCGTAAACGCCTTATAAATGTTGCACCAACCATTGACAGAAGTGGTTTGTCTCGCCTGCACAGTGCGCTGTCGCGAATCAAAGAATTCGGCCCGCGGAAAGTTGTCGTCGTCGGTTTCGACAATGCAGTCGGCTCCCTCACGTATCGCCGCAAGATAGCCTAAGTTTTTTCGCGTATAGTGTTTTTCCGGCAGCACTTCCGCCAAGGTAAATCCCATCCTTCGCTGCTCGTCGATGTGGAAAAACTTTGTGTGTGTGAGATCGAACGTTTCGGGCCCCTTGCGGTCTCCTACCACCCAGAGCGTTCCATTGAGAGATTGGATTCCTTCAGCCAATTTGCGGGCGGCAAAGGTCGGCTGCCGAATGGTTGTCATGACAATGTGCATATAAATTATAGTTTCAGATTTGATGAATAAAAGGTGCTAGTGTCAGGTTTTGGATAATAAAATAAAAGATGAACTGGCTTCCTTCCGTATCACATTTTTCCTGCAAAGCGGTGCAAAAGTCGCAGGTCACGGAGGTGCCGAGTCTGCATGAGCAGAAAATATACAGCAGATAAGTCATGACTCGCAACACAATTCAGCTCGGTATGAGCTCATGAGACCGGTGGACATACTTTGAGCCGATGTCCGTGGTGCGCGGGGTGGATTTGCGATCTTTTGATGCAGCAAGTGATCCGGCAATGGCGACAATCAAGCCGAACTGCCAGTAAACGCTCATGGCTACATTTGAGCTGCCTGATGTATAAGAGCGCAACACACTAAAGATAACAGTCAACAGAAGGATCATCGAGAAAACACCAACGTTGCTGGTCCGACTGGTGTGTTGAAAATTCCGCATAGCGCAGAAGAGCACCATAATGACGATAACGGCGTGGAATAGCACGGATGGCAACCCAAAGTCCGCCCAAAGTCCGAGCCACGTATTGTGCCACGAACTGCCGATTGCCAAGTTTAGCTCAACTTCTTGCTTTATAAAGTTCTCCGTGCTCACGCCGGCAAAATCCTCCGGGCGGATACCAATACCTCTACCGACCAACGGGTTGGCTTTGATGCGGTTCCACGCCAATTCCCGCATAGTGTCGCGGAAAGAGTCCGTTCCCTCTGCCGTCATTGCTTTGATGCCCGGATCCCATTGGCCCGGCAGGTTGGCTAGACTTCGCTGCACACGAAAAGGGAGTTCCACGAAATTGCCGTGGCCAATCACGAGGATCCCCAATCCACAAGCAGCCAGCACAATGTATGCTACCAGATGCGCATACTCTTTTCTCAGGACAGCAGAGACGAAAGGCGTGAGCATTAACACTCCTAAAGCCGCCCGCTTGCCGCTATACAACGCTAGGGCAGCACACGAGAAAAAAATGGCCATGCGGCCGAAAGTTACCGGACTGAAGACCTGCGAAGGGGGGTATTTGCTGAAAAGCCAGATCACAATGCAGTAGGCGGGAAAGCCCATCGCTTGATGCCAAGTGTATTCTCCCTCATTCGGGTCCGCGAGCAACTCTGTTCCCATACCAAAGACCAAGAATCCCACCGCCGCGTAGATCGCCGCAATGATCGGGGCCACTATCCACACAATGATCAACCACTTGACTTCGCGGTCCCCGATTCTTTGGTTGCTGATAACAATAAATGAGCAAATGCCCAAAAAGATCCTCTGATAATCGCGTGCACCTACCGTCGAGGCTCCCAAAAATGCGAACCCGACCGGATTGCGCACGTAAATAAAAACTATCCACAACGCGCCGAGCAGGATGAAAAACATCAAGGGCGTGAGGCGAAACTTCTCCCGCCGCATAGCCAACCGCAACATGAAGACTGCGAAGCACGCCCCCATCGACAACTCAGCCAAGGACACAACGCGTCCCGCAATCGGGATGGCCGGAAGATCGGTCATCATGGCCACGGGAATCAACATCCAATAATGTTTGCCCATACGCAACAGCACCGTAATGGCCACCAAGGCACCGATGATCAGCGCCACGAGCCTGGTATCTTGGTTGCCGATCGCCACCCCGACGAAGGCGGCAAAACCCAAGCCCAACAGGAGCATCCCCACCTGCTGCAACTGCAGCATATTAACGTTCAGCGATGGCTTCATGGCATAACCCGCAAAATATGCGGCAGGCGCCATGCGTCTGCAAGAGCCGTTCTTAGCTCAGCCGACTCCATGCCAAATCTGCCACGCAGCCTGTGCCAGGGAAAAGCCTTACCACTACAAGCCACAGGGAGGTAGGTAACAAATCGGCGCTGCGGAATCCGCGCCCGTCAAGCATCTCCGGAACCTCCCGGCACACGACCGGATCCTGCTCCACACCGCTGGGATGCGCGCTGGAGGGACAGTAGCGATAGAAAGTTCCAGCTGCGAAGCCGTAATCGAAACAATCCCTCTCCGCCAAGCCAACGCATGCCAAGCGCAGCGTCCGCAGCGCAAGCAAAGCTTTTCCCATGCGCATGGAGGCGTGGTAAAACGCTTTAACGACTCCAATAGGCCGTCTCACGCCTGTCCGGTTAAATGAGGTATCATTTTGCTTGAGCCTTTCAAGATGAGGTATTTGCACGGCAAACTGGATGTGACGGATTTGAAGTTCAAAAAGCCTGCCTACAGGATCGGCGGCCATGAACTCCGGCCGCTATGTCCTTACCCAAGTCTTGATTCACCGTCAGGCCTTCGACCGGCTGATCAAGCGCTACAACATTCGCACGCGACACTTCGGTTGCCGGCAGCAGTTGATCTGCATGGGCTTTGCGCAACTGACCTGGCGAGAGAGTTTGCGCGACATCGAGGAATGCTTGAACGCCAAAGGACCGGCCGCGCTTTACCATCTCGGTCTGCGCGAACCGGTGGCGCGGGTGACCTTGGCCGAAGCCAACGAACAACGCGACTGGCGGCTGTGGCAGGATCTGGCCACGGGATTGATCAAACGAGCGCGGCGACTTTATGCCGGCGAGGATCTCGGGTTGGATCTGGACGAGACGATCTACGCGCTGGACTCGACGACCATCGACTTGTCCCTGCAGCTTTTCCCGTGGGCCGAGTTCCGCTCGACCAAAGCGGGCGTCAAGTTGCACACGCAACTCGACCTGCGTGGTCCGATTCCCGTGCAGATCGAAGTGCGCGCGGCGCGCTCCCACGACGTGCTGTGGCTGGATACGCTCATTTTCGAACCCGGTGCGTTCTACTTGCTCGACCGCGCGTATATGGACTTCACGCGACTGGCCAAGATCGCCCGCGCCGGAGCCTTCTTCGTCACGCGGGCCAAAGACAACCTGCGCTTCTCGCGCTTTGGCTCCAACCCGAAGGTCTTCGGCAGCGGCGTGAGCAGCGATCAAGTCGGACAACCGACCTTGCCCAAAGCGCGCGAGGCTTTTCCTTGGCCGCTGCGCCGCATTCGCTTTGTCGATCCCGACACGGGCAAGAAGTTGGTTTTTCTCACCAATCATCTCGAGGTTCCGGCCACGACCGTCGCCGCGCTTTACAAGAACCGCTGGCAGATCGAACTGTTCTTTCGCTGGATCAAACAGCACCTGCGCATCAAGCACTTCTTCGGCACATCGCCCAACGCGGTGAAGACCCAAGTGTGGATCGCGGCGAGCATTTACGTGCTCATTGCCATCCTGCACAAGGAACTCAAATTGCCCGGATCGTTGCACAGAACTCTGCAGATTTTGAGCGTTCACCCTTTTGAAAAGATCCCTGTAAATGAACTACTTACAGAAACACCCGACAACTTTATAGATACCCAAAATCCTA
>JAGYJE010000044.1 GCA_018402305.1 Puniceicoccaceae bacterium
ACGTCACCCGCCAGATCCGGGGCAGGGGATGGAAAGTCATCCGCATCTGGCAACATTTCCTCAAAAAATCTCCCAACGCTTGCCTCACCCGCATCCGCCGCGCCCTCACCAAGGTCTAACAATTTCTAGTGCAATATGCTTAGAAATGGATATAAATCGCTAGAAAGGAATCTTCATGGATGCTGTCAAAAACCCGTTTTCACCCGGAGCGGGATCCCCGCCTCCTGAACTTGTCGGGCGCGAAGATGTTTTGGAGCAGGCTCGGATTCTTCTCGGCCGGGTCAAAGAAGGACGCGCGGAGAAGAGCATACTCCTCACAGGATTGCGCGGGGTGGGCAAAACGGTCCTGCTCAACGAAATCGAACGCATGGCAGTCGATGCCGGCTATCGGACGGTTGCCTTGGAAGCCCACGAGGACAAATCTCTCGCCGCGCTTTTGGCATCGCCGCTGAGAAAATTGCTGTTCGAACTGAACCGCGCCGCCGGTGCCGGCGACAAGGCCAAGCGCGCTCTGGCCGTGTTGAAGGGGTTTCTCGACGGAGTGAAAGTCAAGGTGGGCGAAATCGAGATCGGGCTCGATATAGAACCCGAGCAGGGGACGGCGGACAGCGGCGACTTGGAGAGCGACCTGCCGGGACTTTTCATCGCCGTGGCCGAGGCGGCCGCGGAGCGCCGTCGCCCGGTGGCGCTGCTCATCGACGAGATGCAGTATTTCAGCCCCGTAGAGTTGAGCGCTCTGATCATGGCGATGCACAAGATGCAGCAGAGACGCTTGCCGATGACACTTCTCGGAGCGGGGCTGCCGATCCTGCCGGGATTGGCCGGTGAATCGAAATCTTACGCGGAGCGTCTCTTCAGCTTCCCGGATATCGGGGCGCTTTCCGAGGCCGATGCCGCCAAGGCGCTGCGGGATCCTACCGAAGCGGCCGGCGTGCATTTCGAAAAAGAGGCGCTGAAAGAGATTTTTCGGCTGACGCGCGGCTATCCTTATTTCCTGCAGGAGTGGGGCTATCAGGCTTGGAATCACGCATCCGCATCACCCATCACCTTGCGCTTTATCCGCGAGGCCACCCCCACGGTGGTGGGGCGTCTCGACAGAAATTTTTTCCGTGTGCGCTTCGATCGCCTGACCCCCGGTGAAAAGAGGTTTCTGCGGGCCATGGCGGGCTTGGGGTCCGGGGCGCACCGCAGCAGCGACATAGCCGATGCGCTGGGTGTGAAAATCAACAGCCTCGGCCCCGTGCGCGCCAAACTCATACGGAAGGGAATGATCTACAGTCCTGCCCACGGCGACATGGCGTTCACCGTGCCGCTGTTCGATGAGTTCATGTTGAGGGCCATGCCGTAACCGCAGGCCTTTGTCCCTCAAACCAGCTGGCGCGTCATCCGCATCTGGCAACATTCCCTCAAGAAATCCCCCAACGCTTGCCTCAACCGCATCCGCCGCGCCCTCAACTCAGCCGAGCAGAACCTTGAGGTGGTGCCGGTGAGCGCCAGCGTGAAGACCAAGCTCGGGCGGAGCGGTCTGCAGGTTCAGTTATCATTGGCAATTTTCCACCATGCTCTTCGAGTATCGGGTGAAATGGCTTGGCCAGCGTCGCTGGTGCTGGTTCTTCTAATGACCGCGACTGACGTGACCGACTAGCTGGCCTGCAGCAAACGACACGCATGATCGCCATCCTCCCGTGACCGAAAAATCGCAGTCCGTGTCCGCCGCCCCCGGCTCCGACGAAGTTCTCAAGGTTCCGCAGTTTCCGGGTTGTCCTGACTTCATCACGGTGCGGGACTTCAATTTTTTCTACGGCGAGAAACAGGCGCTCAAGGACATCACGCTCGAAATCCCCGAGCGTCAGGTCACCGCGTTCATCGGACCGTCCGGCTGCGGCAAGACTACGCTGCTGCGCAATTTCAACCGCATGAACGAGCTGATCGACGGCGTGCGGCACACCGGCGACATCAAGATAGCCGGCCGCAGTATCTGGGATCCTTCGGTCGAAGTCGTCGCGGTGCGCCGCTTCGTCGGCATGGTCTTCCAAAAGCCGAACGCCTTCGCCAAATCCATCTACGAAAACGTCGTTTACGGACTTCGCATCGCCGGCGTGCGCGAGCGCGCCGTGCTCGACGAGGCGGCCGAGCGCAGCCTGGGCAGCGCCGCGCTGTGGGAGGAGGTGAAAGACCGCCTGCACGAAAGCGCGCTCGGGTTGTCCGGTGGACAGATGCAGCGCCTCTGCATCGCCCGCGCCATCGCCAACCGTCCGAAAGTGCTCCTTATGGACGAGCCCTGCTCGGCCCTCGATCCCATCGCCACGATACGGATCGAGGAGCTGATCAAAGAGCTGAAAAAGGATTTCACCATCGTCATCGTTACGCACAACATGCAGCAGGCCACGCGCTGCTCCGACTTCTGCGGCTTCTTCTATCTCGGCCGCGTGCTCGAATTCGACCGCACCGAGAGCATCTTCAACGACCCGCTCGGAAAACGCACCGAAGACTACGTCACCGGCCGTTTCGGTTGATGCCGGTTCATGCGCCCGCGGAAGGCAGGAGTAGGGAGACAGGAGACAGATCGCGAGCAAAGAAGTGGGGAAGCAATTGGGGTCACATCTTGACATTTGACATTACGCCACTTGGCGGCAGAGGCAGTTAACACCATTGCCCCCAAGGCTGAAAAGTCATCCGCATCTGGCAATTGCCTTCGGCTGTCTACGCTGTGCTCCGGCATCAGTTGATCGCCAAGGTTGTCGTTTGCGACGCGGATCCGCTGATCCATTTGGACTAACTGGACTGCCTCGATCTACTCGGGCACTATCCCGAGGTGCTTGTCCCCAAAGCCGCCTGGCGCCAACGGGAGCAACGCTCTTTTGGTGTTGGAGAGCAGGTGTTTGTGTTATGACACAGAAACCAATTGCGTGATAAGCAGCGGTCCCGCCAGCCTGCTTGCATGATCAATCTACGCACATTGTTGTTAGTCGCCGCATGGGCGGTGCCAATGCTTGGGAGTGGTTGCGCTACGGGGGCAGCACTGGTGACTGGCGTGAAGCGCCCGCCGATAAATCCCAACGAGGTACGCATCTACAGCGAGCCACCCGCCAACTACGAGGAGGTCGCAATTATTTCCGCCAACAGCTACTGGTCTTGGGCTTGGACGGAGCAGTCCAAAATGGACACCGCCTCGCGGGAGTTGCGGACCAAAGCGGCCAAACTTGGCGCGAATGGCGTGATTGTCAAAAACCTGGGCAACGCAGCTACCTCGGCCGGAGGTTTTGGGACGGGGGTTGGGGGAGGGTTTGCGCTCGGCGCGGCATCAATCAACAACATGACCACTCTTGATGGCGTGGCTATCTTTGTTCCTCCAACGAGGTAGCCGTTGGGCCGTTGAAGCTGTCCCAAGCACCGACCAAGTCGGGATCGTCCAGCGCGGTGATGCGTAGTGACGTGGTCATTGGGAAAGCCTCGGCAAGGAGAGCTAAGCGGAAGGCAATCACGAGGCTAGAAAGCATAGTCACGGCGCCACAACCAGGTCTGCCTTCTTTGCCGGCTGAGGCGGCGCCCACGGCAACATAAAGACCACCCTCGAAGGTATCCGCTGACCGGGCCACCAGATCTTTGTATCGGGTATTCCGCCGGTCACTGGCACGGCCTTGATGATGGTGAGGAGCGGTCCCTCAAATCCGCCGCTGCCGTCGTCGGGCAGCATGATCACGCATGGCGTGATGCCGGCCCACTCTTCGTTGACCATGACCATCATGCCAGTGGGCATGCTGTGCACGGCCATGGCGCGGGCCTTGGGTGCGGTGGGCGGCTCGGGCTTGGGTTCGGGCGCCGTAGCGCAGGCGCAGAGGAGGAGGCAGGCAAGCAGCAGAATGGCAGCCCGGTGCATAGCGTTACTTCCCCTCAACCGGCGTCTGCTCGATCTTTTGAATTCTCGCCATGGCGCTATTTCATGTCGGGACGTGGAGGGCGGCAAGGGGTTTGAGAGTCATAGTGCATAGTCGGCTGGGGAGCAGCGGGTAACGGCGACAGCTTTCGCAGGACCAGCATGTACCCGCAGCGCGCAGACTCGGGGGATGGTAGCAGGGTCACATCTTGACATTGGACGCGACGCCGCGTGCCGGCGGAAGCGGTCGGCACAACCACCCCAAGTGCTTCACCGGCCCGAACACCAACCGCACCTTCTGGGACCGCAAACGCGAGACCAACATGGCCCGCGACCGCCGCGTCACCAGCCAACTTCGGGGCAGGAGATGGACAGTCATCCGCATCTGGCAATTGCCTTCGGCTGTCTACGCTGCGCTTCGGCTCTCCGTATCCCCTGAGGCCTGCCTCAAGCAAATCCGCCGCGCGCTCGCGGAACCATTAGCCATCTAATCGTCTTCCGGTGTAAGGGCTTTGCGCAGAAGGGGATCCGCAACGACTGAGTAGATATCATCTTCGTCCGCTGGGAGCTTGGCTGTTGCATCGATGAATGCGTTTTCGAACACCGAACTCGATGCAATCACCTGCGCGCAGTCTTCGTCGCCTGCGCAGAACAAGCCCCGGAGCTTTTGCCAAGGAATGTGGTCTTTGGTGAAGTCGATTTGGAAGAGGGTGTCGACAGGCGCCCAGTCCTCCAGCACCCAGCAGGCCGCCTGCTTGTCCCATAACATCTCCCAATTGGCCCAATCGCAGGTCAACCGATCAACACCTTCATCGTCCGGAAGAAAACCCAGCCAAGCATGCTTCACCGTGGCGCGGTTATCATCCACCGACTCGACC
>JAGYJE010000045.1 GCA_018402305.1 Puniceicoccaceae bacterium
AGCCCTTCGACACCTTCGACATGCTCAGCGCGGGCAGGCTCAGGGCATTCGACGCGCTGTAATCCATCTGGAAGTTTCATAATCGAATTGTGGTTCCGACCCCGAATGGCCTGCCATGAGCAAGCGGAGCGCGTCGAATGGCGGAGAGGGAGGGATTCGAACCCTCGGTGCCGTTTCCAGCACACATCCTTTCCAGGGATGCACAATCGGCCACTCTGTCACCTCTCCATCATGAGCTCCGGAGACAAGGAGCGGCGCTGCCTTGGGTCAATCTATAATTTACCAAAAAAAACGCGCTCCATTTCTGGAGCGCGCGTGAAAAGGATGGAACCGGGGAGTGCTTAGCTAGCAGAAACCTGGGTTGCGCAGGGACCCTTGGGGCCGCTGCCTACTTCAAAGGAAACGTTTTGTCCGTCTTCAAGGGTGGCGTAACCGTCCATTTGAATTTCGGAGTGATGAACGAATAGATCCTTGCCGCCGTCTTCTGGGGTGATGAAACCATAGCCTTTTTCGGCGTCGAACCATTTTACTGTACCTGTACTCATATTACTTGTCTGTCTGTATTTAATTGCACGGCTCGCCGTTTGCGATCCGTTGCAAGCGCAAATGGTTATATGAGTAATTATGCTTTGTCGCTAACTAATTTGCAGAAAATGCCTTATTTCGGTGCATTGTAGCGAAGAATCGCGGGGACACCGTCAATTTGCGGGCTGATGGGCTCGCTGCCGGGCCGGGCTTGGAAGCGCTCGGCGGTGGGGAACTCACTGAGCAGGCGGCGGGCGTCTTCGCTGTGCTGGCTGCGGGTTTTTTTGAAGCTGAGGAAGCCCTCGACGAGGGGAATGGGCGCGATGGCTTTGGGCAGTTTCTGGTCGAGCACCGTAAGGAACCGAAGGGCGCCTGCATAGGTGGATACGCCGGGGCCGTAATACCAGCCGCGCCCTTTTTCGAAGTCGCCGCGGATGTCGGGGTTTCCGGAGGGGCTGTGGTAGGTGGAGAGAACTGCCTCGAGGATGAGAGTGTGCGGTCCGTTCTCGATTAAAAGCGCGGCTGCGGCCTCGATGGCGGCGCCAAAATGGAGGGAGCGCAGGGCGGGGTCGCCGCTACAGGTGAAGCCGCAGGAGGGCAACTTTGCGCTGTAACCGAGATCGATGGCGAGAATGGGTAGGCCCGGCTGGAGGGTCGCGGTGTAGCGCTTCATGGGAGGGGCGGGCTTTCTCTAAGCTGCTTTCGCTCGCTGCGGAAGCGCTTCCGGTGTTTGGTGACGCGGCCACTGACGCGGGCCCGCCAGTTGTTGAAGCTTTTCCGCTTCAGCTCGGCGCGCATGATTTTGATGACCTCGGCTTCGGACAGGCCGGTCTTTTCCTCGATCGTCTCAAAGCTGGTGCGATCACACCAGGCCATACGGATGATGTTGTCGGTTTGTTCTGGGCTCATGATGGAGCACCCTCTACTTTGAGTTTGGAGTGTGCACTGAGACCGTTTAGCCAGGTCTGGGGAACTCCGTTGGCCGCACCGAGGATGGCGCCGACGACGGCGCCTCGGTGGCAGTTATCGCCGCCGCAGTGTGCGTTGGCGAGGACCCCGGCGCTGAAATCGTCGGCATAGCGCCAGGCTAGATAGAGACTGGCTTGGAAAGACTCGGGGAGGTAGCAGGCGGGGCTCAGGTGACGCCCGACGACGGTGCGATCGGGGAAGGAGGCCCAAGTTGTGAAGGGCTTCGTCATACGATCCAAGGTTTGCGTCGATTCAAGAATGGCGCACAGCTCGCGACCAGCCGCGAGACTGTGAAGGATCTCGGTAAGCGTAGCAGCGGCTTGGCTGACGTGGCGGTTTCTATGGGTGAGCCGGACGTGGGCTTCGACGTATTCGCGCTGGGCATCGAGCTCGCTGACGCCGATCCGGGAAAGGGCGGCGAGGAGGGCGGGGACTTGGCTAAGCCCTCCGATATGGATATCGTCGATGCCGCAGTCGGTCGGCTTCAGGCCGCGGGCGTAGTTATCAAAAAACGCGCGGTGATACTCCTCGACGTAGGTGTCGCGGTGCCAGCCATCGGTGAGCATCCGGTCCACGTAGCAGTCGGCCCAGGCAGCCGTGTCGTAGGCCCCCTGCTGGAGAACGAAGTGGTAGAGTTCTGCGGCGAGTTTGAAATTGATCGTGTTCTCGCCAGCAGCGAGGAACTGATGGTAGTGCACGCCGCGCTGGCCCCAGTAGTTTGCCTGCTCGCGGAGGATGTCGCCACGCTCATTCCGGGCCGTGTAGCGGGAGCGCCAGAGTATGCTGTCCGGGTGCGGGTTTTTGGGAGCGGCATAGCCTTGGAGTCTCCCATAGTCGCGGTCGAGGGCGGCGGTGTCGTAATACCAGTGCACGGGCATGGCCACGGCATCGGCCACGAGGGCGCCGAGCAGGGCGTTTTGATAGCTGTCAGTTGGCATGGGAGTTGGTTTCGCCCCGGATAGCTCCAAGGTAGGAGGCGTCCTGTCCGTGGGCGGCTTGGTCGGCACCCAGTTCCTTCAGGTAGTTCGACCAGACGGACGGACGGCCCTCGAGCCAGGCCTTCCAGTAGGTGCGCCAGCAAACCTCGTCGATGTATTTGGAGGCCGCGCCGTAGCGGTGCCGCGCCAGGACCCTCTCGCAGATGAACCACTCCGGCAGCAGGCGGAGCCGGACCCAGGGTGAGAGCATGGAAACGTTTTTGCGGCGCCCCGGCCCCTCGTCATGGTTTCGGGTGGTCGCGTAATCGCGTCCCGCTCTGGGTAGAAAGGCCTCCAGAGCGTCGATCGCGGATGATGAGTTAGTAGCGAACACACCGAATGAACGGTGGAACGTCCGCAAACTTAGTCGATTTCCTGAAAAGGCGACTAATCAAACGCTACTAGCGAAACTGCACTTGCTGCGGTTGGTAGACGTAGCCGACAGACTCCAACCGTGTGCAGAGGGTATCGGCGTCGATATCGTGGGTGCGACAGAGGTCTTCGAGGGATTCAGCCTCGTTGCGCAGCTCCGTGTTGACCAGCCCGACCAGGAGGTGGGGGTCCATTTGCTCGAACCGGCTCCAATCCGTCATAGCGGAGGGCTTATTCGGCCATGCCAGCTTCGGGGAGGCCGCGGACGACGAGCTCGTTGAGATAGGCATTGCTGCTGGAAAAGGCGGAAAACCGAGCGAGGAAGGCCTCTGCCTGCGCGAGGTCGGCATCATCTTCCGGGATTTCGGGCACGACCTTATCGATCAAATTCACGAAAATACCGGATTGCCCAGCGGTGATCATGGGCGAGATTTCACCTGCCTGCATGCGCTGGGCGCGTTGCAGTGCGCTGCGGTTCAGTTCCGGTGGTGCTTCGCGGAGCGTGAAAGGCTCAAAAGGCTGCACAGAGAGCCCAAGCGACTCTGCGACCTCGGCGAAGGACGCTCCCTCAGCGACCTTGCTTTCGATCTCAGCTTGGAGGCTTTCGCCTTTCTCATTAAAGAGGCGGCGCTTTTCCTCGGCCAGGTAGTTGGCGCGGACTTCACTCTCGACAGCGGCAAACTCGGGGATCTCGGGTGCGATACGACCCTCGTAGATAAGCACGCCGAATCCACCGTCCACCTCGAAGGCATCCGTATAGTAACGGTTACCCCCAAGTGCGAAGGCAGCTTCAAGCAACTTCGCCGGAAGTGCGCGCTGGCGTGCGCCCTCCAGGGTGTAGGGCTCGATCTCCGTGAGGCTCAGCCCGGATTGATCGAGCAGGGTGTTGAAGGCGGCAGAGTCGCGCTTAATTTCGTCGCGGTAGAGTTTGAAGGCGAAGTTTTG
>JAGYJE010000046.1 GCA_018402305.1 Puniceicoccaceae bacterium
GTCCGGGCAGCGAGATGCATGACTTGGTGCGGGGCAAATTCGGTCATGGTCTGCCGCAGCAGGTCGGCATCCAGGATATCAATCTCGCGCCAGAAGGGGCGATGGGCGGCCTCGTGCGGGGCATGGAGCGACAGGTTCAGCACAGTGTGTCCCTTGGCGAGGAGGCGATTGACGACTTGGGTCCCAATGAATCCGGAGCCGCCGGTGACGAGGATTTTCATAAGCTGTGGGCGCTGAGATGGTTTTGTTTCAAGATTTCGCGGACTGGCGGAGTTGAGCAGGCTCAGTTAGATACTTACCGGCATGTCTTCGAGGAAAATATTAATTACAGGTGGAGCGGGTTTCATCGGTGCGCACGCGGCGAGCCGATTTCTACGTGAGGGTTGGCAGGTCGGCATCCTCGACGATTTCAATGACTTTTATGATCCGGCGATCAAGGAGGACAATGTGGCAAAGTTACACGGGGCGGCGGAGATTTTCCGGGGCGACATCCGCGATACCGGAGTAGTGAAGCAAGCGATGAACGCGGGGTGGGACACGGTTTTGCACCTCGCGGCCAGAGCGGGTGTGAGGCCATCGATTGTGGATCCCGGTTTGTACATTGAAACCAACGTGATGGGGACATTCAATGTGCTGGAAGCAGCAAGGAGGGCAGGCGTGCGGAGATTTTTGTTTGCCAGCAGCTCATCCGTCTACGGTGCAGAGGCCCAGACACCCTTCCGTGAGTCTGCGGCCTTGGTGCGCACCTTGAGTCCGTATGCGGCGACCAAAATAGCCGGCGAGCAATTGTGTTCAAGCTATGCGCACCTCCACGGAATGCGGGTGGTCTCGTTGCGATTTTTTACTGTTTATGGCCCGGGCCAAAGGACGGACCTAGCGATTCACAAGTTTACCCGCGCGCTTTTTGAAGGTTTACCGATCGATCAATACGGTGAGGGGCAGACCCGCCGTGATTACACCTATGTGGACGATATTGTGCAGGGCGTGCGTGCGGCGGCCGACTATGAGGGTCCGGCCTATGAGGTCTTTAACCTTGGGGGTTCGCACACGGTGTCCTTGAGCGAGCTGATCAAAAAGTTGGAAGTGGCCACGGGACGGGAAGCTATTGTGCGACTCTGCCCTGAGCAACCCGGTGACATGCCGGCGACTTGGGCCGAGATCACGAAGGCCCGCGAATTGCTGGGCTACGCGCCGGACACCACGATCGACGAAGGTTTGGCCAAATTTGTGCACTGGTACCAGACAGACCGCGCGGTTTAGTCCGTAGTTCTTTTCCGCGCAAGACGTTGATAGACGGAAACGATCCGGTCGGTCATGGACAGGATATTGAACTTCTCGCCCACCCGCTGGCGTCCTTTTTCCCCCATGCGGCGCCGGCAGTTTGGATCGGCAGTCAGTTGTCCGATGGCGGTAGCCAGGGCCGCGGGGTCGGCGGGCGGCACGAGAAAGCCGGTCTCGCCATCGGAGACCTGTTCGGTGGTGCCACCGATATTGGTTCCGACGACGGGTAAGCCCAAAGCCATGGCCTCCATGACCACGCCGCCGAAAGGCTCGGGTTGCGCCGAGGGCAGCACGAAAATGTCCATGGCGAGATAAGCGGACCTCGCGTCGTGGAGTTCCCCGGTAAAGATGGCGCGCACACCCAACTCCGCTGCGAGGTGCTTCATTTGTCCGATTTGTTCCTCTGCTCCGGGGGCCGGGCCACCAGCGAGAAGGCAAGTGACGCTGGTTCCGCGGTCGCGGAGGATTTTAGCTGCTTGGAGGAGGAATTCCTGTCCCTTGCGTTTGAACTTGATCCGACCGACTGCACCAACGACCAGCTCCTCATTCTGCAGTCCCCAAGCGGCCTTGGCCGCGGTCCGTTCGTTAGTGTCCGGTTCGGGAAATTCCGCCAGATCAAAACCGTTGTTCAAGACCTCGATTTTTTCCGAGGGGGGGAATTGCCCGGCGATGGCTTTTGAAACGCAAAGAACGCGGTTGGAGTTGGCCAAGATATAGCGGGAGTAAGGCTTCCAGAGGGGTCCGAATTCCTGAAACCAGTCACGGATATGCCAGACGTGCGGCCGGCCTGCGAAACGCGCGGCCAGAGCCGAGGATACGATTACGCCGGTATTGGTATGAACAATATCGATTTTTTCCCGTTTGATGAGCTGTGCGAGCGCGATGGCTGATGGCAAGAATCCGGCCAGCCAAGGCAGGAGGCGCCAAGAGGCCAGCACCGGCCGTGTGATGACGCGCAGTGAAGGAAAGAGCACAGTACGGACGCCGGCAGAGTGCAATCGGCTGCCCAGCGGGCCGGCATCCGGGAGCAGAACAAGCGGATGGTGTCCGCGATCTTTTAGACGCGTGGCCAAGCGCAAGAGCGAGCGGCTGGCGCCGTAGAGGTCCGAGCTGTTGCTGACGAGGAGAATGTTCAAGTGCTGTTGTGATGGTTGCGCCGGGCTCTAAGGAGTTGGCTTGCTATTCGATTGGTGGGAAGGACAACTATGGGCGATGTGCGGCATCGCAGGCATGGTTTCGACTTCGTGTCTGGAGGCAAGTGTGGTCGAGAAAATGATGCTCTGCCTGAAGCACCGAGGGCCAGACGAGTCGGGAATTTGGTCGGGCCCAGGATGTGTGCTTGGCCACCAGCGGTTGAGTATCATCGATCTTTCCCCGACCGGAGCGCAACCCATGGCGGACGAGCGGAACCGCTTCACCGTTGCCTTCAACGGTGAAATCTTCAATTTTAGCCGTCTCCGCGACGAATTGTCCGGGCAGGGTTTCGCTTTCCGTGGCACGAGCGATACGGAAGTCTTATTGCGGGGTTTTCAAGCGTGGGGCGACGCATTGCCGGAAAAGTTGCTGGGTATGTTTGCCTTCGCTGTCTGGGAGAGCGAGCGGAAAAGATTGGTATTGGTGCGCGACCGCTACGGGAAAAAACCGCTTTTTTACACCCAAGAAAAAGACCGGCTGATTTTTGCTTCCGAGCTAGAAGCACTACTGGCCGGAATGGAAAGCCGGCCACCGGTGTCGCCACAGGGTTTTGCAAGCTATGTTCGCTTTGGTTATGTGCCGGGCGTCTCGACAGTTTATGCGGGGGTGCAACGGCTGGCACCGGGCCATTTTCTTGTTTGGGAGGGCGGAAGGACAACGGTGCGGGCATACCATGATTGGCCCCCGCCAAGAGACCGGGCCTCCGTGCGACCAGCGGATGAAGTCGAGGTGCTTGATGAACTACATGGAATTCTTCGCAGTGCGGTAGCCGAGCGTTTAGTCAGTGATGTGCCGCTTGGCTGCTTTCTCAGCGGGGGCGTCGACTCCAGCTTAATTGTGGCCCTGGCCCGGGAGCTGACCGGTCCAAAGCTCAAGACATTTAACGTGTCTTTCCCGGGAACGGACCGAGACGAAGGCGACCAAGCAGCAATGGTGGCAAAGGCCTTGCAGACCGATCATCACCGGA
>JAGYJE010000047.1 GCA_018402305.1 Puniceicoccaceae bacterium
TCCGGAGTAATCGGAACCCGTTCTGCCCGAATCATAATTAGACTTGAACATGGCTGGTATTTCTTTGTTGCCTAAAAGTCTCCAATTTCCATTTTGGTCCATGATTTTGAGGATGAAGAACTTTTCTTTGAGCATGGAGTCAACCAATGCGACTTTGGAGGCGTCTAATTTTGGAAGTGAACCTTTAAAAGTATGGCTCCATGCCTTTGTATTACCGTCGCTTTCTCCGAATTCAGTAAAGCGCGCCTTTTCCTCCGTGGAATAACCTTTGAGCCAGGTTTTGCCGTGAACCAGAACAATAGGCTCCAATAGCCTACCCTTTTTCGTCTCGGGAATAAAGTGCACCCACCTTTCGGGTATGAACTCGAAAGTAAAGATGCCTGGCATGTTTTCGATTTGGTCGTGGTTTGGAAAGTCTGTGATCATAACATATTGATTTAGGACAGGCGGGGAGTAAGAAGGAAAGGAAAGGACGGGAAGGGAAAAAAGGAGCTAGGAAGCCGAAAAAATTCAGGTCTTTAGCAATGCTTGACGGTGGCGGTACCATTTCTTCTTCAGGCGCTCGAAATCAATATCGTCTATGGTCAATCCTCGCGCTTCTATAAATCCATAGATCGCGTTTTGGATTTTTCCAGGACCATTGAGAGAAGCTGCCATGAATTCAAGAAAATCCACATAGAAATAGACATCCAGGATGAAATCTTCAATTAGTCTGTGACAGCTGACCGGAAGCCAATTGTAAACTCGAGGATCTTTTTCGGCATATGGAAGTAAAATGGTTAACAATGCTTTCTTTCCATCGTCTTTTCTGGGGTTGGCCGGTGGCTTTGAAAGAAAGAGCTGGACCTTCTTTTTCAGGGGTGAGTTCTTCGGCAGGTTCAGAACCCCATCCTGTGTTCCATAACGATGCTCAATGTACTTTTTTAGAAACTCATCAACCTTTATGTCTACAGTGAATTCTGAGGGCATGCGGCAATTTTTTATAAAAATACGCATGTCAAAGTATTGACGCAACTAAAAAGCTAAATGAGAACGAAAGTATCGAAAGTCAAATGGGAATAGGGATGGTTTTTATCTTCTTTTCTTTGTAACAAAATGGCTTCTTAGATTTTGTTACAGGATTTTGTTACAAGATTGTTACAAGGTTTTATAATGGTTTGATATCAATTGTAACAATTGTAACAAAATATTGGAAGGTTTGACAGAAAACTAATTTGGGCGCAAAAAAAAGAGGAAAGGGGATAATTCAGGTTTGGATTTGGTTAAATAATTAACTCGAGAAACCAATAATCCACTTTATCGACTAATTTTCCTGTGCAAAGTTTTGTCATTCTTACAATGAGCCTAAAAAAACAGCGTTTAGCCTTAAAATCAATCTTATGGGGAAACTAAATGTTAAAGCTCTGCAGAGCTTGATTGAGAATTCAGAATTGCTTGATCAGAAACGCGAAATGTTGCAAAGTCTGGAATTGGTACAGAAATCACTGCCTTTGCATTGGGACTTTGCCCAATCAATTAAAGAAAGAGGGTTGGAACCTCCTTTCGACTACCATTTGGATGCGAAAGCAAAAAGTGACCTTCTATATCACCTCGAGGCCCTGCGCATTTTTTTGGATGGTATTCAGGAACTTCCAACTACAGGATCCATGGAGAGCCTATAAGCATCCATATACCCTTTGAATGCTTGGTAAAGCCGCACCATTTCCTTTGGTGCGGCTTCTTTTTTTTCGGCCTCCTGGTTAAACACCTTGACCATTCCACTTAAATGAAGTACCGGCAAAGAAAGAAGGTTTGATATTTCGTTTCGGAAAATCTTCAAGTCAAAAAACAGGTATGCTGCAATGGCCATTTTAGCATCAAAAGATGGGCTGTAATGTTCAATAGAGCCAAGAACATGAGCTCGAGGAACATGAAAGTAATTCACACCATGGTCAATCACCTGTTGGGTAGTTAGCTCCCGGTTTTGAATGAAATCGGAAATCTGCCGGTTAAGCTCGAGCAGTTCTTCCTTGGAAAGTTTGCAAAGCAAGGGATAGAAATTAAGCCAGCTGCGTTCCATTATAAACTAATAAAAGGTTTGCACTATTCTATCAATTAGCCACTCCATTACGGGCGGTGTTACCGCATTTCCGCATTGCTTGACTACCTCTTTTTGGTTCCCGAGAATTTGGTATTTTTCCGGGAAAGCCATCGCAGCTTTTACCTCATCTGGTCGAAGCATTCGGAAATGGCATTCCTCTAATACGGGCTTTTCATAATTGACCAATGCAATTCTGTCTTTAGTAGGAATTGTCCCTAGAGGGTCTGTAGGGCTTGAGGTTTGACAACTCCCATAGTAGTACTGGAAAAAGCTACTCCAACTACTATCAGATACAATGCCCATGTTTAGCTGCCCTGTTTGACAGTATAAGGGGTGGTCAGCGGGCCTAGACTTACTTTGGCCTTTATTATTCACAATTATAGGAGTCATTATGGCTTGATTGATACCACCAGCTGTAAATGTTGAGAAAGAATCAAGTACAGGCTTTGCCTTGCCACTTGAATTCATTTCAATAATGCAAGGAGAGACCAAGTACATGCTCTGACGGGTAGTCTGTGTCAGAACAGGCGCATAAACGCTAGATATGTATCCATTACGAGCGGTATGCTCGCCTTTGCCAATGAAGGGAGAATTGTACCGG
>JAGYJE010000048.1 GCA_018402305.1 Puniceicoccaceae bacterium
AATGTCAGAGCCCGCTAGATTTAAATTATAGGCCTGACCCCTTTTGCCTTTGGGTGTCATAACACAAGCACCTGATCTCCAACACTAAAAGAGCGTTGCTACACTTGGCGCCAGAGGTTTACCAATCGCCGTCCTTGGTCGCAGAAATCCCGCTCGTTGCGTGCTTCCGCCGCCCCAATTCGGAAGAGCAAACTTTCTCTGGCCTATTTCGGGCCTAGGACGGCGGATGTCCTATCCCCTCTGCTGTAATGGGGGCATGCAAGACAACAAGCCCGCCAAACCCGACCACCACCTCTGGAACAATAATGGCACTTTCTGGTGCCACTACACCGTCCATGAGGCAGATTTTACCAAGCGGCGCATCCGCGTTTCCCTGCAGACCAAAGTCGCAGAGGATGCTCGCGCCCGCCGCGATGCCCTCCTGAAATCGGTCCCCAATGCTTCGCTCCGCTTCATGCCGGGCCTGAACATGGCGGTCACCTTCAGGGATCTGCCCGAGACCCCTGAGCACGCATTTTCAGTTTATGACGCAGGCATCTCTTCCTTGGTCAAAACGGACTTGGGAGACTGACCAGTGCCGGCCCATCGCTGGCACTTATGAAAGCAATCCTTCCCGCCCGTCTCTACCATTCATCGCGCCCCGGCTACTCTGGGGGCGGCAAAGCGCCCATAAGCATGGGTGAAGTCCAACGCTGGATTGAATCCGCCCAATCGCTCGGCGTTGTCTCCATCATCTGCCTGCTGGCCGACGAGCATCTCTGCCTTTATCCCGACGGCGATCTTCTGGGCATCTACCGCACCGCCGGCTTTGAGGTGCGGCACATTCCGGTCAACGATCATACGCGGCCACCGCTTACCCCGGATCAATTGGACGCGGTGCTCCAAGCCTGGCGCGATCTTCCCAAACCCGTCCTGATCCACTGCAGCGCAGGTATCGATCGGACTGGTGCGGCGGTGAAACATATCCTCGCGCATGAACGCTGACCCCCTGCCCCGCGGGTTGCCGCTGCACTTCGAGCGAATCCGAGGTTTTATCGACCTGGATATGATGGAGGATGCTTGGCGGGAGTTGGATGCAGTGCCGCTCAACGCCCGTGATCATCTCAGCTACCGGTGGCTCCGCATCACCGCCTGTCTCGGACTCGATAAGCACTTTGAGGCAACCAAAATGACCGCAAACATCTGCTCAGAGTACCCCGAACACGAAGAGAACTGGCTGTTCCTCGCCAACTTGCTGGTCAAGGTCGGTTTCCTCGACCTGGCCATAGAAACTCTGGAAGGAGCGCAGGAGCAGAACGACTCGCCCGATATACGCTACGAGCTGGCGGCCAACCTCTGCGCCTCCGGCAAAATCGAAGAGGCCCGGGATAAACTGGAAGCCCTTCTTGCCGTCCACCCTCTGCACCGCGGCAAAGCCGAAGACGATCCGCGCTTCGAGCCCATCGCCGATCTCTTCTTGGACGACGATGAATGAGTGACCATTGCTTAACCATGTTTCGCGTTAAGGACAAATGATGACCGAAGAACAACGCGAGAAAGAGATCCTCCGCCTGCTGAACAACACACGCGAAGAATACCACCATTGTTCATTCCACTCGCGGGGCTTTGGGATGGGCTACTTCGCTAGCGCCGAGTTCCTCATGCGTGAATCATCCCTTGCTGACCTCTCACGATATATGGACGTGGTGGAGCAAGTGCGCCAAGGCCACGAGAAGTGCCACTTCTGCCACATGAAGGTCCTCGCCTACGGTGAAGTTATGACCTTCCGTCGCCTTCCGGCCCTGTATTTTTTCTACAAGTCGGAATACGAACGGCTTTACGGCAGTGGCGACCGTTACGGCCGGGATTACCGTGCCGAGGTCAGGGAAACCCTCGATGACGGCTACGCTTTACCAATTGGTTGGTCCCAGTAATGGGCATTTCGGATAAACTCTCGGAGAACTTCAGCCCGGCGACTTTTGCTTTCTTGCAACCGGTTAAAAACTAGATTGTTGGCGTCATCGGTCGCATGAGGCAGGTATTTCCACTCATTACGGAACATATCGTAGCCGGCAGGCTCATGAGGATTCTGTGTAGGTTCCGGACACCACTTGTAGTGTTCGTAGGCGTGGTATCGGAGGTAAGGAGCTAGTGGCCCATCCTCATCGGTTAGGCCCGCATAGGCTGCAGGGACCAAAAATAGATTCTCCAAGCGTGTGTAGCACCGGACGTTGTTGCAATTGTCCCAAACGTGCGCAACGCGCCATCCTTCAAGTGCTGTATCACCGCCTGGAATGTCGTGCGACCAACGCAGAGCCCATCGAGGAGTCGTATTGTCGTCCCACATGCCGATCTTCTTCTTGCTTGCGTCTATGATAGGTGTCGCACGCAGCGCCGTTTTGCGCTGGGTAGGGAAGACTGCTTTCTTGAACTGTCCTACTGTCTTTTTATCTGGAAGTAGGCACAGGCGAGCTGCGAGCAGAGCAATTGCTCTGGCATCCTTTCCCTTGTAGTCGATCGCCGGCAAGTCTGTCTTCATAACGGAGTGAATCGTAGCGGCGCGCTTGGCGCGGGAGCAAGGCGCACTCCTTCCACTGGCGTCACGAATCCGACCAGAACTCTCCCGAGGAGTAGATTGGGCCGTTG
>JAGYJE010000049.1 GCA_018402305.1 Puniceicoccaceae bacterium
GGACTCATCCTCATGCCCGGCGACGAACCATACTACCGCGATCTTCCGGGGGCGCGCGCGCCGCAGGCCGGCGAAATCATGGACCGCTACCGTCACTTCCAGATGGCCGGCCACGTGGACGACTACGTCACTCTGCCCAACCGGGGCCTCCAATACTGCCTGCTCTCCTCCCACCTGCTGGCCATCACAGCCCAGATGCTCGCCACCAACGGTCTGGACCTATGGGATTACCGGGCGTCGGGCGGGGAGAATTTGCGCCTCCCCTTCGCCTTCTACGCGCCCATCTACGCGTCGATGGACGCCTCCGCCGAGGGAGGCTTTTACCGCGGCGAACAGGAACGCATGACTTCCGGCGGCGATTCCCGCGCCATCTTCGAGCTCGCCGCCGCCCGCTACCCCGATGATCCCGTCATCGGCAAAGTCCTTGACTGGGAGGGTCGGGGACGGGACACGACTGACTTGCTCGGCTTCGAGTCTTTGATCTTCGGCGCAACTTTCCATGAGAAAGAAAAAGCAGCTGCTGATCAGGACTGAAAATCCGGTATTACCACCGATGCTCAGTTGGGCCCTCCGCATTTGGAGCAGCTCTTACTCGTTAGCGCCATAGCGGCGCGCTCTGTCAGCGTTGTGGCAGTGTTGGACCGTCCAACCAAGTTCCCTCCACCTGGATTTGCAAAGGATTAGCCGGCAATCCGCGCTCTCCAGTGTAAAATAAAGCCACCAGAAGGTCCACAGCGGCAGCTCCGATGCGGGTCGGCTTCTGGTGCACCATGGCCAGGGAAGGATTAGCTTTGTGACCTCCAACGTGAACCAGACCCACATCCTGTGGAACGCGCAGTGCAATCTTCAGGAGCATCTTGTGCACCACATCACCACTCGGAGCCAAAATGACATCAGGCTTCTCCTTTTGGAACCACCGATTGAGCCGCGTGGCTGTGACTTCTTGTGCAGACAAAATGGGGACGGGGTTCATCTTCGGGTGCCTTTGGACATATTCCAGAAAGGCCGCACTCCAGGCATAATTCGCAAGCTTTTCAGTCATGCTGTCGACTACCAAGCCGGGTCGGCTGTATCCGCTAAGTCGGATATGGTGCAGTGCTTTTTGAACATTGGAATAGTGCGCAGGGGTGGCCCGATGCAGCGAGGGCCTCCACAGCGCGGAGGAAGCAGCCACTGCTGCATACGGACTCCAATCAAAGAGAAAATGTCCGCCAGGAACCGCCCAGGGAGTGACTAAAATGCACTCAATGCCCCGCGCCTTGAGAACCTTTTTCAATTTGGCCCCGGAGAGCCCGCCCTGCCCCGTGATGATACGATCGCAGCCGAAGCCCTTATCGGAGGCTCTGGATCTCGCTCCCGCGATCAACCGCGCAAAGTAGCCGTCCCTGGCCTCGTCATGATCGGGCGACCAGGGCCCGAGCAAAGCGATGGTGGCACGTGCCCTCTTCTCGCCGGGCGTTCGGATGCGGCTCATGAGGCGGCTGACCAAAGGGTCAACCTGATAACCAACCGCCTGAGCAGCTTTTAACACACGGTCTTTGGTCGCCGCGCTGAATCTCCCCCTGCCGCCCAACACATTGGAAACGGTCATCGCCGAAACCCCGGCAGCTTCCGCCACGCGGGCCAGACTGGGCAGGGAGGAGGCGGATTTGCGGCGGTCGGGCGGAGGCATAACCGCGCCAATCAAGCGCGTCCCGCGCTTGTTGGCAAGCATTGATTTACTGTAAATCCTACTGAGTCACTCCCACGCGGCCAGACCTTGACATCTGTCGGTATCGGGAAAGTATGCGAAATCATGTATTTGTGCCCTCTGATCTTGCACATGGCGGTATGGCTGGCCGCCTTGGTGAGTGTCGCCGAATTGTGCGCTGTGGAATTCTCACCGGTGTTCGGTGATGGGGCTGTCCTGCAGGCCGGCATGGCCGTCAACGTCTGGGGCCAAGCCGAACCGGGAGCCAAGGTCACCGTGACTTTCGCCGGACAGGAGAAGCAAGCGGTGAGCGATAAGGAAGGTCGGTGGAAGGTGCAATTCGACCCCCTCGAACCCTCCACCGAGCCGCGCACCCTAACAGCGGCCAGTGCCGGCACCACCAAGTCCATCGGCAATGTGGTGGTCGGCGAGGTCTGGATCGCTTCTGGACAATCCAACATGGTCTGGCCCTTGGCCAAATCCGAAGGCGGTGCTGCAAATCTGGCCAGATCGCTGCCCTTGCTCCGCTTTGTCGTCGTCCCCCGGGAGGCCGGCTTGCCGCCACAGCCCTTCACACCCGGACAATTGGCGTGGAGGAGCTTCATCCCGGGCGCGAACCGCGAGCTGGCCGCCGTCGCGTTCCACTTCGCCGAGTCCCTGCTGCGGGAGAAGGACGGCGCGATCGGCATCATCCAAAGTTCCGTCGGCG
>JAGYJE010000005.1 GCA_018402305.1 Puniceicoccaceae bacterium
GCTTCTCGGCAAGCTACAGCCACGCGCCACCGCTTGGAACCTCGAAACGGACACACCGATTGACATGACACCCTGGAAGAACGCCAAGTGGGCGAGCCTTGGGTTGGTTATCGTGGTGCTGCTGATCTACGTGGCCTTTGCTTAGAAACAACGCTAAGCGACGCCGAGTGTTTTCAGCATGCTGGCAATGTAGGGGATTAGCTGCTTCTTGCGGCTGACGATACCGGACAGCTCATAGATGTTGCTCTGGCCACGCTGGGGGTAGTTGATGGCTGAGAGAATCTCATCATTACCGGCGACCACGAGCAGCGAGTCCTGCGTATTGATGTCCGTCACCATGAGAAAGCTAAAGTAGAGGTCTTCTTCCTTTCGAAAAGCCTCCAGTGCGGCGTCCAGTGCCTCCTCGTTTTTCCAAAAGTTATCGAAACCAAGCTCTTCAATTTGCGAAACGGAGTAGCGGAGCTCACCCTCGTCGTAGAGTTTGCAGTCCGACCGGATGACCGCCTCCGGCGGGCTGTTGACCACGACGGAGCCCGCCGTAAAAATGATCTCCGAAAGGGCCTTCGCTTCGATACCCGCAATCGGAGCCAGCCAGTCGAGCAGTTCTTTTTCCAGCGGCGTCGTGGTTGGGCTATTCAGCATCAGGGTGTCGGAGACGATCCCGGCCATCATGATGCCGGCGATGTTGGGTGCCGGCTCGAGCCCCTGCGCGCGGAAAAGATCCGCCACAATCGAGCAGGTCGAACCCACCGGGCGATTGATAAAAAGGATCGGTTGGTCTGTCGGAATGTTGCCCAGCCGGTGGTGATCCAGAATCTCCGTAATCTGGACCTCGCTGGCCCCGTTGACTGCCTGCCCGACCTCGTTGTGATCCACCAGAGCAATTCGCGTCTGACTGGGTTTGAGGATGTCGCTCTTGGAGAAGACGCCAATGAGTTGTTTGGTATCATTGACCACCGCGTAGAGTGGGTCGTTATTTGTCGCGATGCGCCGCTTGACCGAGGCAATCCGGTCGTCCGCGCTAAAACAACTCACGTCCGGGGCGACCAAGCTGTCGATATGTGTAGCCGTGCGAATGATCCATGAGGTCGTCGCGGAGTCATAGGGACTGATGATCAGGCAAACATTGCGCTCCTTGGCCCGCGCCACGACCTCCTCATCGACCTCCAGATTCCCGGTGATGACAAGCATGCGCACGCCCAGTTGAAGACAGCGCTCCTGAATATCCCAGCGGTCGCCGACAATGATGATGCTGCGGTCCGACGGCAGGCCCTGCTCCTTGTGATTATTCCCGAACGAGCGGATGTCCATCGCACCGATGCGCACATAAAGATCCTCCAGTTGGTCGATCCGCTCGGCATGCAGCACTTGCGCGTGGAGCGAGTCGATAATCGATTGCACCGTGGTTTGCACCCGGCGCATGGCCTTCGGTTCACGCGGCTTCGGGATGAAAAACTCACCTAATTGAAAGATGGAGATGAGCCCATCGATATGGCCATTCGCATCAACAACTGGGAGGGCGCGCACATCGTGGCGGTCACCCCAGCCTCCAGTGCCTCGATGCTAGTACCTGGCGACTGATGCGCATGCACCTTCGTCTGCGGTATGATATTCCACGGGTAATATCTCGATAAAGGGGTACCGGCGTTTTGGGCGCGTTCCAAAATGACATCACCAGTGTTATGGCCCGCGGCGGGCTGCCATGTATCTGGTCCGCCTGATCAAAGCCAGGTCAGAGCCGCGCTGAGCAGATCGCGTCGGCATCGGGGCTCGGCTAAAATGGGATGGTTGGCTATTGCACTGGATTATTTTTTGTCGTTGTAGGTAAACCGTAATTTGGGATTCCAGGCGATGTCAAATGTGGACCCGCTATAAAACCTGAAAATCCACTTTGGTCCGGGTTTTGGCAAGGATTGAAACCAGGCGCAGCGGGAATGCTGAGCTTCCATTATTTCAGTTGAGCTGTGGGAATGTCCGAATGTTGACAGTCAGGGTTCCCGTTAGTGGATCCACGGGAGCTTGACCGTCTTCCGGCCCAAGCTCTGTAGCTAAAACGTGACCATCGAGGCAGGGTAAATGCGTCCGTGGCCCAAGCCCCAAGGTGAATCCGGACCCCAGGTTCCGCTGGGCGACAACGCGCGTGTCCAAAGGAGAGGCGTTGTCGATGTCGGAGCGTTACCACTCACACCAATGGCGAAATCGTAGCCCACGGGGACTTCTTGAACCCAGTCAGTGGCTGTTTGGAAGGCATTATCTCCATCCCGAAAACCGACGATAGCTGGAAGCAACTCGGTGTGAAGGCGACCGCGGACTGGACCTGGATGTTCAACCAAAACTGAGGCATCAAAAATGAAATCCACCTGTTTAGCCAAAAAAATCGCGACGCCCGCTTGCCGTCACCAGAGAGACATTCAGCCCGCAACCATACGAGCGGCGGCAAGCGTCCGCGCACGCGGCCGCCTGAGGCTTCAATGGCGGGCATGAGCGAGACCGCGATCGAACGTGCATGTCTGAAGAAGTTATTCCTTGATCGATCTACACTGGCGAACTCGCCAATCGGTGGAATCAGATCGCGCTAAGATAATTACAATCGCGATAGATTTGGTGAGGAAGCCTGAATCAGGGTGAAACCTGAACGTGGGGTGTGTTTATTTTTCATAATTATATTCAGTGTTGGGATTCCAGCGGATTTAAGACCACCGATTGCTAGTTACGAAACGTAGTTGCTTCTGGCTTCCCATGTTCAACCCTTTTGGATAAATTCATCTCGGAGCCTTATGTGATAGGCCGAGTCTCCTGGTGGACTGGGAAGGCGCGGGCTGGAAGCCCCCGCTCCGGTGGGTGACTCGAAAAGGGTGATTCCGCAGTGGCATTCAAAGATTGGAACACGCATGGATCTCCGGGAAGAGGAAGGGCATGGGATTCGATACTGGATCGTTTTCACCACGGAGGCACCGAGGCACGGAGGAGGGTGATTCACTTGCAATGACAACACGAGCCGTTTGAGCGCATCTGTCTCCTCAAAACCGCATCCCTGAAATTTCCCTGCATCTTAACCAACCCGACTCCGTGCCTCGGTGCCTCCAGCGTAAGCGGGTGGTAAAACTCAGAGCCGATAGCAGCAGTCCACTGAAAATAGCGAAGAACCTCATCCATCCACTAAAACCTCTGCGCCACTGCGCCTCTGCGCGAGACTGAATTCTTCAAATGTCGAGTTCCTAGCCATTTTTAATGCTCAAAATGAAGGCACTTATTCAGGTTGGGAAAAATTTGTTAGGCACCCTTTCACCACGGAGGGAGGACTGAAGAGTGTCGGACTCTGGGTCGCTGAATGCGCCGCCCCGAATTGCGCGGTTGTTATTGCTGGGCACAATTGTATCAAGTATTTCCACCACGTTACCGCCCTGGTCGAAGGTCCCGTAGTGGCTCGAGGAATTTGAGTAGGCGCCTACCTCGGTCAGCCCACGCTCTGTAGAGCCGTAGTTCGCGCTGTTATTCCCCCCTGGAGGGCTCTCTGCTGTCGGCGCAATGTCACTCTGCGTCGGATAACTCCAATAGCCGCTGCCGTTGGCGCCGGTAGGCGAACCGCTGTAATACGCCGCTTTATACCACTCGTCATCACTCGCTACGGCGACCCCACCGCTAGCCCACTCTGCCTGATGGCAGCCGAAGCAGTTGATTTAAGAAGGCAATGCAAGGAAAAAGCTGGTTCTTCGCGAGAAATCTGCCTGAACCAACGGACAATACATGAGTCAATAAGCCTCAATGAGCACAAAAAATCCCCTCAAGCCCTTGTTTTAGGCGGTTTGAGAGGATTTGAATGTCGGCCTTATTTTATGACTCTGCCGCTTTGCAAGTTCGCGGCTGGAAAAAATGGGGTGGTAAACGGGACTCGAACCCGCGACCCCTGGTACCACAAACCAGTGCTCTAACCAACTGAGCTACTACCACCATATACTTGCTCTGGAACTTGCTCTGAAACATGCTCTGAAAACCTTCGCCCTGAGGCGTTCATCGCAAAGAGGAAGGATGCTCTGCGTCCCTGCATTCTTGTCAATAGCTTGTTCGTTTTTTTTTTGAGTGATGCTCGATCCGTTAAATTGCGCTTTGCAACTTGGGCGGAGAGTTGTTCTGGTGGAGCTCTTTTCTTCATGAGGCTTTTCTCAACAAATGACTGCGGGTGCACCGTTCTTTGCCTATTGGCGCTTGGCTTTGGGCTGCCGCTTGGGGCCCAGGTGCCTTTGTCGGTTGACCGTATCGCCGAAGTCGAGGTGAGCGATTCGATTCAGCGCGACTGGCAGACCGCGGCGGCGGAACGTGCTCAGGAGTCGGGTCTGGCCAGCGTGGCTGAAACGATCTACCGGGGCTTGCTTGGTCGCGCCGATACGCTTAGCGCGGCTCAGATGACCTCGCTGAGGCTGGGCCTGGCAAAAGCTTTGATCGGCCAGGGCCGCTTTGCGGCGGCCCGCTCGGAATTGGAATCAATTGCACAGGCGCAGCGGGATTCGCGACAGGGTCTCTATTTGGCTATTTCGATTTATGGTGAGGGACGCGGTCGCATCGACCTGGAGGGGTTCCGCCGTGCGCTGGGTGCCGTCTCGGTGGAGGCGTTGCCGGTCGAGGATCAGGCCTGGTATTCCTTTGCGGAAGCCTTGGATGCTGAGTCAAGGGGCGAGGTGGATGCGGCTCAGGAGGCCTTTAGTCGAGCGGCGGCGAAGGCGGGCAGCGAGCGATTGCGCTGGCACTTTGAGAGTTTGGCCCTCCGGCAGGAGGTCGTATCCGGGCCCACCGATGAGTCAATGCTCCCTGAACTAAGTGCGCGCTTGCGTTCTTTGGAGGGGGAATCAGCCGCCTTTCCCTTTGTCCGGGAGTATGCGGTTTTGCTGCACCGGCTCGGGCGCATAAATGAAGCTGTTGGCGCTATCGATCGCGAGCTGGCCAACACATCCGCGGGCTATGGGGCGCAGCAGCGCGAGCAACTGCGGCTGCTCAAGGCACTCATCCTGGGTGCTGATTCAGTGACTGGCCGGGCGGCCCTCAAGGAACTCATCCGCACCGGTCAGAGTCGTGATGCGATGGGGATCGCTTTGCAATTGCTGGCACGAGCCCCCGGACAGGACGAAGATTTGTTTGAGTTTTTGAAAGTCATCATCTCACGGACAGAGCCGCATCCCTTACTTGGCCAGATGTATTATTTGCGCAGCCAGCTGGCATTGCGCTTACCCAATGATGCGGAGATGGTTGCTTTGGCCGAGCGTGATGCCCGCACACTGCTGGAACAGTTTCCCGGTCTGAGTTCAATCACTAACGTCTATCGATTACTTGCCTTTGCGGCCCTCAACCGGGAGCCGCCCCAGTATCGAGCGGCCGCCGACTTTCTTGTCCAGCTGCGTGATCAAATGGAGCAGCCGGGCGATTTGATCGGCTTGAACCAGTTGATCGGGGATTGTTATTTTCTGAATGGTGACTTCGCTAACGCGGTGGATTTCTACAGCGTTGCACGTAGCCGGCAGCTCAGCTCGGATGCGGGGTCGGCGCTCTTCATGCGCCTGGTCACGGCGCAGGTCCGGTCGGGCGCATTGGACGCGGCGATGCAATTGATTGATGCAGTGGACTTTGTCGGGACTATTAACGAAGAGGATCGCTGGCGGGCGGAATGGAATGTGGCACAAGCCTTGCAGATGGCTGGTTTGATTGAACCGGCACTGCGCCGGGTGCGCCTGCTTCTGGATGAAAAGACCAGTGGTTTGGTGGATACGCTTTTGGATATTCGCCTACGTTGGCTGGAGGCGTACCTTTCGCTCGAAGCCGGGGAGGTTGAGGGCTTGAGCGCTCGTATCTCGCGTCTTCTTGCGCGCCTTGAATCGCTTCCGGAAGGGGCGCTCGGAGAGGCTTCCTTTCGCCTGCTTTTAACAGAGATTCGCTTACTTCGGGGGAATGCATTGATACGCTCGGGGGAGGCGAGTCTCGGGATTGAGGAACTGAAAAGCCTCCGTGAAGCCTTTGTGGAGACGGCGGCTGCCCAGCGCTCGTATTTGATTGAAGCCGCTTACCACGGGGAGGCGGGCGCTTACGACGCGGCGCAGGAAACGCTTTTGGCACTCGTTGAGCGCTACCCGGCGAGTCGGCTCGCGGCTCAGGCGCTTTACGAGGCGGCGCTCTACTGCGAGCGCCGGGGGGCCGATTTTTTCCCGGCGGCGATCATTTTGCAGAATGATCTCGCCGAGCAATACCCGCAGGATCCGCTGTATTACCATGCACGCCTCAAGCAGGGCAATTTACTGCGGTCGATGAATGACTTTACCGGGGCTCAGATTGTTTATGAGAATTTGATTAACCAGTTCCCCGCTCACGAGTTGCGCTATTTGGCCGAACTTTCCCGGGCGGATTGTTTGCTTGCGCTCGCCGGGAACGAAGCGACCGAGCTCGTCGATGCGATTGCCCAACTGGAGCGCTTATTGGATCTGCCGAATCTGTCGATCGACTTTCAGGCGGAGGCTTCCTACAAATGGGCCTTCGCCCTGGCGCGGGCCGAAGAAAGCGCCAAAGCGAAGGAAGTCCTTTCCTTGAGCGTTGCGCGACTTCTAGACCCCGAGCAAACGCAAACGCTGGGGCCGTCTGGGCGGTATTGGATGGCTCGCTCCATGCTTCGTCTCGGCGAGCTATTGGAGGCGGAGCAATTAACTGAGGAATCGCGGAAGATGTACCGCGAGATGATTCATTACAACTTACCGGGTCGACATATAGCAATCGCCCGCCTCGACCGATTAATGGAACTCGATTAAAGAAATCCGAAAGGTTCACTTATGGAATACTTCAATAACAATTTCATCCTGCAGGGAGGGCCGGTCATGTATCCGCTGCTCTTTATCAGCGTGCTCGGCTTTATCCTCTTTATCGAGCGGTCCCTTTATTTGCATAAAGGGCAAATTGGCACGCAGGATTTTCTTGGCGGGATTAAGAATTTGGTGGGGAAGGGGCGTCTTGTCGAAGCTTTGACGCTCTGTGAAGACACGCCTGGGCCGATGGCGCGCATTGTGAAATCGGCACTGCTGCACTATGGGGAGTCCCGCGAGTCGATTCGTGCGGCTATTCAATCGGCGGCTATTGTGGAGATACCCAGCTTGGAGCGGCGCATCGGCACGATTGCCGCCCTTGCCCGGGTCGCCCCGCTACTTGGTTTTTTGGGCACGCTTGTGGCGGCGCTGCAAGTGCTCTACGGGCTGGAGTCCTTTAATGGAGACAGCGGGCTTATGAGCCGGTATCTGGCTCAGGCTCTGATTACTTCAGCGACTGGCCTCGGCATCTCAATCATGGCTCTGCTGGCCTTTCATTTTCTTTCCGGGCGGGTCCGTGCATTGGTTCAGGAGTTTGAATGGCTGGGGCATGAAATTCACGAGTTCCTGAGCGCGGAAATACCGGCAAAATCGAATGGTGAGGGGGCGGCTAAATCGTGAATATAAAGCTGAATACGGCTCAGGAGAAAAACCAGGCGATCGGAGCCTACACCCAACCACTTGGGCTGGCCGCCTATTTGAAGCGGCCTGTAGTTCGATTGGACGCAGTTCCAGTTCTGGATTTGATGGTCATCGGCCTGATCTTCGGGCTTCTCTTTACCCGTTTTGTCATGGTTCCGGGAATGGAGGTTGATCTGCCGGACTCAGCCATGCAGATGCAGCCCAGCACGCGTCCTGTCAGTGTCTTGACGATTGGCAATCGGGGCATGCTCCTCTTCGACGGCGTCGTCTTTGAGATGGACACGATTGGGCAGGGCTTTGCCAGCCACATGCGCCAACGCGCACGCGACGAAGTAGTGCTGCTCGTCAAAACCGAGGGCTCGATGAACTTGCAGCGTTTTCTTGCTCTCTGCCATATGGCGCAGGAAGCCGGTTTCGTTCAGGTCCAGATTGCGGGGGAGCACGTTCCTGGCGCGCAAGAACGCCTTTCAATTAGCGAGGGACTTGAAATTGAAGGCGATAGTGACTTCCTTTCTGTGAATTAAATGGGTTTCCGCCAAACAGATGCTACACTGAGTGACGCACAGCAGGCGATGGCTGCAAAACAGTTGGCCAATGGCTCCGGCAAGGGCGTGCTGTCTTCCGTGTTGCGGCTCTCTCTTATTTTGGGCGTCTGTCTGCATGTGCTTGGATTCTTGTTTTTTCGCATCGATTCGGATCCATTGCCGGAGCGCTCCGAGGGCAATGCCTTTGTTCAGTTTGTCTCATCCAACCGTCTGGGCTCAAGCGAGGCACTCGAAGAGCAAGCAGAACTCCTTGATACAGCGCCGCTTTTTCTGCCTGGTCAATGGAATGCGGCGCACAACTTGCGCGCGCCGGCCCGCAATCTTGCGCTGCAGCGTTTTCCCTTTTATGAACCTCAAATCGACGTGCGGGCAGAGCTGCAACCGGAGCGCACGCCAATCGGAGAGCGTTTTGATGCCACCGAACCCTTCGAGTTGCTGGCCCTGCGTTACTGGGATTTGTTTCAGGGGTTCGGTGAGCGTTCCCGGCCCGTGCCCGAACTCCGAGCGACGGGCTCTTTCGCTGAGATTCGCCGGGTGGGGGAGTATTCTGTGGTAACGCGGCCGGTAGAGCTTGAGTGGACCGCTTCAGAACTCGCCAATCCGGTCACCTTCACCCTGCGGATGGAAGCAGCCGGTCGTGCGGCAGGTCCACCCGTTTTGCACGCTAGTTCTGGAAATGGGGATTTCGACGCGGAGGCGGAGCGCTGGCTAAATCGCACGGGCAATACGGCCGCCTGGTCAGCCGGCCTCTACCGAATACGGTTCTACCCCTGATCTTATGGAAAACCAGTCAATCAACAGTGATGCAGCAATGCTGGAGCAATTGGAAACCTTGACCCAGTCCTGGGAGCAGCGGCCGTCATGGGATGCGTATTTTATGGCGACGGCCTTGCTCATGGCATCGCGCTCGAGTTGCCAGCGACTCAATGTCGGCTGCGTCATTGTTTCGGGAGGTTCGCAAAAGAACCGAATTGTGGCGGCGGGCTACAATGGATTTTTACCGGGAGCTCCCCACACCTCACGGGTGCGCGACGGCCACGAGCTGGCTACCGTCCATGCGGAGCAGAATGCCGTGAGCGATGCCGCACGTCGTGGCGTTTCCCTGGACGGCGCGACAACCTATATTACGCACTTCCCCTGCATCAACTGCGCTAAAATTCTCGCAGCTGCTGGCATTCGCTTTATAAAATACCACCGCGATTATCGTAATGATGAGTTGGTGAAAAACCTGCTGGAAGAAAGTGGTGTCCACCTCGAACAGCTCTAGTCCGCACCGTGCTTCGTGGAAGGCCCCGGACTTACGGAAACGCTTTGGCATGCTCTTTGCTTAGGTGCTGACATGCGTCCGTTCACGACCTCAAAATTACATTGGCCAGTGGCCCGGCCTCCCGTCTAATGCCTCGTCTGAAGCAGTTTTTGGTAGTCACCGATCTGGACGCCACCTTACTCGATTCTACCTATTCCTGGGCAGCGGCTGAACCGGCCCTCCGGCAGCTGCGCGCGCAAGGCGTTCCCGTGGTGCTGAACTCGAGCAAGACCCTGGCTGAAATGGAGGCTTTGGCCACCGCCCTGGATTTGAACAGTCCGATTGTTGCGGAAAACGGTGGCCTCGTCGCACTGCCGCGCGGCAATGGGCACATGCCCGGCTGCTTGTTGGACGACTCCTTGGCGTACTCCATCGACATACGGGGTCTGCCCCGCCAGACCCTGCTTCAGGCGGCCCATGCCTTGCGGGTCGGGGAAGGCTATCGTTTCAAAGGGTTTGCCGATTGGTCGACTGCAGAGCTGGCCGAGCTGACAGGCCTGTCTGCCAAACAGGCCGAGGCCTCCGGTAACCGGCTTGCGACCGAGCCGATCCTCTGGGAGGATACCGAAGTCAACCGCCTGCACTTCGCCAAAGCACTCGCCAGGCAGGGTATTCGAATGCTGCGGGGAGGGCATTTCTGGCATCTCATGGGCGATGCCGACAAAGCAGACGGCGTCCAGGCAGTTCGTGCTTTTTACGAAGCGAAGGCGCCCGAAACTGCCTGGCAGGTGCTGGCCTTGGGCGACAGTGCCAATGATACCGCTATGCTGGAGGCTGCCGACATCGCTGTTGTCATACCGCATGCGGAGGGCCCGCGTATCGACCCTAAGGGCGTGCGCGTGGTGCATGCGCCCTATCCAGCCAGCGCTGGATGGAATGCAGCAATCTTATCGATTCTAGAAGCGCCCGGCGAACCTGACACGCGCGGCGCTCTTTAACTATTTAGCCATTTAACGAAACGAACGACGACTGATTATGGGGGATTTTCATCAACACGGGCTCATTACCACTCTGCACCAGCTAAATAGCCGGCCGCTGGAAAAACTGGAGGCGGACCTAATGCAGTTTCGCAAGCATCGACCCATGGCGCTGATTCTGCCCTCGCTTTATTCAGAGCTGCAGATGCCTGCGCTTTCCTCGATTCTCGACGAAATTGCGGAGGTGCCCTACCTGGACCAAATTGTGGTGGGGCTTGACCGGGCAAAGGAGGCCGAATACCGCCATGCCCTCGAATTCTTCGGAGCGCTGCCCCAGCGGCCCCATGTGCTTTGGAATGACGGTCCACGCCTGCGCAAAATAGATGCCCTGCTGGCTGAGAAAGGGCTGGCTCCGAAAGAGGCGGGGAAGGGGCGCAATGTCTGGTATCTGTTCGGCTATGTGCTTGCTTCCGGTAAGGCAAAGGCGGTGGCGCTACACGACTGCGATATTACGACCTATAAACGGGAACTTCTTGCGCGCTTGATTTACCCGGTGGCCAACCCGTCTTTCAGTTATAAATTCTGTAAGGGTTTCTATGCTCGCGTCGCCAATAATTCGATGAATGGGCGGGTCTGCCGTTTGCTCGTGACACCCCTCATCCGTGCGCTGAAAAAAGTTTGTGGGCCCAACGACTACCTCGACTACCTCGACAGTTTTCGTTACCCTCTGGCCGGCGAGTTTTCCATGCAGCTCGACGTCATTGAGGATATCCGCATTCCGTCGGACTGGGGGCTCGAGATGGGGGTCCTTTCCGAAATGCAGCGTAACTATTCGACCAACCAAATCTGCCAGGTGGATGTCGCGGATGTCTACGACCACAAACACCAGGAGCTCTCGCTCGAGGATCGCACGCGCGGGCTCTCCAAAATGAGCTGCGACATCACCAAATCGCTCTACCGCAAGATGGCCACGCAGGGGCAGGTTTTTTCGCATGAGCATGTGCGCACGATTAAGGCGGCCTATTACCGAATCGCGCTCGATCTCGTCGATAGCTATCACAGTGATGCCATGATTAACGGTCTGAAATACGACCGCCATACAGAGGGTGAGGCCGTTGAGGTCTTTGCGGAAAACATTCTCAATGCCGGGGAGGAATTTCTTGATCCCAGCAGGTCCATGGACGTGCCCTTTATGCCGAGCTGGAAGCGGGTGATTTCGGCGGTCCCTGACATTCTCCACCAGCTTCGGGGGGCCGTGGAGGAAGACCGCCTTGAATTTGGCTCTGAGGTCCTCATCGGCCCCTCGCGCCATCCGAAGGCCCAGCGTACGCGCGAGCGTGTGAGCTTGCACGTGAAGGAGATTTATGGAGAGGAGGATGCCGAGGAGATCACCGAGGATCTGATGGAGGCCGCCAATATGTCGGAGCCTACTGCGCCAATCGCTCTGGGAACGAGCAAGTGGGATCAGTCTGATGCTTTTATAATTACCTATGGAAACTCTATCGTCCGGGAAGGGCGCTCACCGCTGCGCGAACTCAACAGCTTCCTTGTTCGTGAGCTGAAATCGACCTTCAGTGGTGTTCATATCCTGCCCTTTAATCCCTACAGCTCCGACGATGGCTTTTCGGTGATTGATTACACCGCTGTCGATCCGGCCCTCGGCTCGTGGGAGGATATTGCTGCGATTGAAAGCGAGTTTACGGTCATGGCTGACCTGGTGATTAATCACTGCTCACGCGAATCGTCTTGGTTTAAAAACTTTCTCAAAAATAAGGCTCCCGGGCGAGGTTATTTCATTGACGGCCTTGAATTTGAGGATCTGTCGCAGGTCGTCCGCCCACGCAGCACACCGCTGCTCACTGAAGTCGAAACAGTCGACGGGGTGCGGCAGGTTTGGTGCACCTTCGGTGAGGATCAAATTGACCTGAATTATCGTAACCCCGACGTCCTACTTGAGATCGTCCGCATCGTCCGTTTCTACATTGAACAGGGTGTCCGCTACTTCCGCTTGGATGCCATTGCCTTTCTTTGGAAGGAATCCGGCACCACCTGCGTCCACTTGCCAAAGACACACGAGCTCATCAAGCTGCTGCGGCTCGTTATTGAGAGTCTGGAGCCCAGCGCGGTCATTATCACAGAAACCAACGTTCCCAACCGTGAAAACCTAAGTTATTTTGGTAATGATAATGAGGCGCATCTCATCTATAATTTTTCGCTGCCTCCTCTCCTTCTCCATGCGGTGCTGAGTGGTGACTCCCGCCACCTGAAGACTTGGATGATGTCGATGCCACCCGCCCGACGTGGACGGGCCTATCTTAACTTCATTGCCTCGCACGACGGCATCGGGCTGCGGCCTGCAGAAGGCCTCCTCTCCGAAAATGAGTTGGACGGTTTGCTCGAGACCATTCGTGATGGCGGTGGAGAGATCTCTATGCGGCGCATGCCAAACGGAGCTCTCGAACCCTACGAAGCCAATGTTTCCCTCTACAGCGCGATGGAACGGCCGATCGGCCGGGGCGTGGATGGCATGCAGCGGGCCCGCTTTATCTGCGCCCACACAATCATGCTCGCGATGGAAGGGCTTCCAGCCATTTACATCCACAGTATGCTTGGCACGGAAAATGATCGCGAGGGAATGGCGCGCAGTGGGCGCGAGCGAAGTATTAACCGCCATCAGTGGCATGCGGACGAACTGGAAGCGGCGCTGGGCGATCCAGACAAACACCACCGGGCGATCTTTGAGGAAATGAAGCGCCTTATCGAGATCCGACGACAGCAGCCAGCCTTCCACCCGAATGCCACGCAATACACATTGCATTTCTCCAACGCAATCTTCGCCTTCTGGCGGGAGAGCTTGGATCGAAACCAAAGTATTTTCGCGCTGCACAATGTCTCCGCAGAAAAGCAGACGATTCCCCTCGTGGAGTTGAACCTGATCGCCACGGAGTCCTGGAGAGACCTGCTCAGTGGGGCCGCCTACACAAATCTGGAGGCCGTCATCGAGTTGGAGCCCTACGGTTGTGCCTGGATCACCAATCAATAGGCATAAAAAAAAGGCCCCGCCGAGGCGGGGCCTTTAAACTATTTAAATGACCAGCGGATTTGCTCAGTGGCTCAGTGGCTCAGTGGCTCGTCGGCTTGTTGGTCGGTCGGTTGTTTGGCCAGTTTGGCCAGTTTGATTTAAGCCTTGGTGACCTTGCCGGCCTTGATCGCCTTTACGGAGACCCAAAGGCGTTTCACTTGTCCGCTCGGCAGTTTAACCCGAATACGCTGCACATTCGGCCTGAACTTCCGGCGGGTGTTCTTAACGAGAGACGTGCCGATACCACCACTCTTCTTAGTGAGACCTTTACGGATGATGCGGCCGCCTTTGACGGGCCGTTTTCCAGTGATTGCGCAAATTCGTGCCATGTGGGTTCCTTGATTTGTAAATTAAAGACGGGAAAGTATGGCTTGGGGCCGAGCAAGCAAGCGTTTTTTCGGGAAATTTTCATATGCCTTTCCTGTGTGGCGGGTTTTTAGGTTCCGAGGGTCGGGGTGGTGACCTTCGCTTGTTTCTTCATTGGTTCCTCACGATTTCAAAGCTACCATAGAGCGGAAAAGGTCCATTGCTCACCACATCGAGTTCGCCGGTGAAAACTCCGGTCCCATCTGCTCTGAAATCCAGACTGAAGTAGAAAATATTTTGAAAACCTTCTAAGGCTAAGCCAAGAAATCCTCGCTCAATCTGCGGGGTCCATAAGTAGGCCAAGATAGTTCCGGGATTTCCATTATCCAATACGTAGGATCTCGACTGAGTGCATCTGCACCGTGCCTCCGGGTAGCGCTCCGATAGCCTCAACGACCGCCATTCCCTCCACGACCCTGCCGAAAACAGAGTGCTTTCGGTCCAAAAACGGGGCAGCACCCAGAGTGATAAAAAACTGACTGCCGTTCGTATCGCCGCCAGAGTTTGCCATCGAAAGCACACCCGCGGCATCGTGGAACAAATCCGGGTGGAACTCGTCGGAAATTTTATAACCGGGGTCGCCCGAAAGAGTGTTACTGGGGGAGCCCATTTGGATGACAAAGCCAGGTTCCGCTCGGGGGATGCGCAAGCCATCATAAAATGGAGTCGTCTCAACCGCTCCGGTATTGAAATTAACCCAAGCCTGAGAGCCCTCCGCCAAACCCACAAAATTGGCTACGGTCATCGGGACTTTATCAAAATGCAGTTGAGCGTAGAAAGTGCCTTCCGATGAATTGAACCGGGCATACAATCCGTCTGCTGTTGGGGCCGCCATCAACTGTGGAGACGTCGACGAAAGAGTGAAAAACAAACTGACGAAACTCAGAAGAATTTGACACCGGCATCGCATAAACAACAGTGGTGCTGAATTAGCAGAAATTAAGCTGTCAACGGCCTTTATGGGATTAAGTGTCATGACTTGTAGCTGAGGAATTTTCCGACACCCACCACGTTCAGTAAAGCCAAAAGGCGACCCTCCGCTCTTGACGCGGGTTGGAGCGGATCGATCTGGGTAGCCGCCTAAACCACAGCGTGGACCGCGGTCTGGATGGCGGCTTCCTGGAGGTTTGTAAGTTCGGCGATGCCTTTGCTGCCGAGGTCGAGGAGGGTATTCATTTCCTGGCGGGTGAAGGTGGCTTCCTCTCCGGAGCTTTGGATTTCGACGTAGCGGCCGGTGCCGGTCATGACGAGGTTGGCATCGACGGTGGCGGCTTTGTCCTCAAGGTAGTTAAGGTCGAGCACGGGTACGTCTTGATAGACGCCCACGGAGACGGCAGCGATGGAGTCGTTAAACGGGTTTTCGGCCAGCTTGCCGGCGGCGAGCAGTTTGCGCACGGCGATTTGCGCGGCGACGTAGGCACCGGTGATGGAGGCGGTGCGGGTGCCGCCGTCGGCCTGGAGGACATCGCAATCGATCCAGAGGGTCTTGCCGGTGAGTTTTTTCAGGTCGAAGACGGCGCGCAGGGAGCGGCCGATGAGGCGCTGGATCTCGATGGTGCGGCCGTCCGCTTTACCGCGGCTGATATCGCGCTGTTTGCGCTCCAGCGTGCTGTAGGGGAGCATGGAGTATTCAGCGGTCATCCAGCCGCCTTCCACCTTTTGAGCGCGCATCCAGCCGGGCACCCGCTCGTCAACGGCGGCGGCGCAGATGACGCGGGTTTCCCCGAAGCTCACCAGCACGGAGCCGAGGGCATGGGGGGCGATTCCGGTTTCGAAGCGGACCTTGCGAAGTTGATCGGTGGCGCGTCCATCGGGACGGGTGAAGGTTGTCTCTCTTTCTGGCATGCGCGGATACAGTCGGACTTCAGGCCGTCTGACAATCACGAAGCGGGTCTTTTTTCAAGGCGGTGCGGCGCTTTTGTGAAGTTGGGTGAAAGGGAGCTTCGGAATGGAAGATGGACCGTTAGTCAAGCGGCGCGGCCGCGGACGCGCGATGCACAAATGAATTTGAGGATTCCGGCTTGCCGATTCGGGACGATGGCCCATTGTGCCGACTATGTCTGCAGTCAATAACCCGTTCACCTCAAAGAAGCGCTGGATCAGTAGCGCCGCGATCAGCATGGTTTTTTTCGCCGCCTATTTTGTGCTTCGGGCACTACCGGATGCGCAGTGCGGCTTTTTACTCTACGAAGAAATCGTCAATGAGAACGGTGAAGTGGAGCTCTGTGCGACCAACCACGCCGGCTTTCTCGATCTGACGCGCCTGAAGTACCCGATTGAGGCCACGCTGGAAACGGAGGAACCGCTGCAATCGGGGCGGCTTTCAAACGTCAGTCTGGAGCTTAAGACGAAGGGAGGCATGACCATTGCGCCGCACGAACTGGCGGTTACGCATACGGAAAAAATGCACCTCATGGTGATCGATCCCTCGCTGGAGGACTACCATCACCTGCACCCCGAGCCGGATGGGATCGATGGCCGCTACCGCTTCGACTTTGAGCCAAAACGCGCGGGCGATTACACCGTGTTTACTGAGATTGTCCCGGTGCGGAGTCGGCGGCAGGCCATCGCGGTCTCGCAGATGGAGGTGCCGGGCGCTCCGGACGAGCTGCGTTTTAAACGCTCTACGAAGAGTGTGGTCGATGGAATGCACTTTGAACTAAAGGGGGTGCCGGAGACGCTGCGGACCGGTCGGGATTACCGCTTGGAGCTCTATGTCAAAGACGGCACGGGAGCACCCGCCGAATTGGAGTTGGTGATGGGGGCGAAGGGGCACATGGTGGCCTTCGATGCCGGGCGGAAGGGCTTTGCCCACATGCATCCCATCGATACAATTGTAGCCGCGCGGACGGCCGGTCTCTCGCTCGGTGCCGAGCCGGACGACTCGTTGGACTTCATGTTCAACGTGCCGAATCCGGGTTGGTATCGCCTGTTTGCGCAGATTCAGATAAACGGCGAAGCGGTCTTCGGGCGCTTTGACGTCAAAGTAGAGGGCTAGCGCGAAAGAGGATTCAGGTATGGAGGATTTGGAAAGCTTTAAAGAAGCCCGACTGAAGATGGACCCGACAGCTCGCAAGTTGAGCAGTGGTCAGTGGCAGCAGGCCTACGAGGCCCACCTGCGGGCTAAAGAGCGCGTGCATGGTGGGCGCCGTGAGCGTTCAGACGGGGCAAGCGCGTCGAAAGAAGCGCGCGGCCACTCAGGTGTCAGACCGCGTCGCGGGGCGTCTGGTCGGGTGGGAGGGGGCCTCGGTCCGCTACGGCGGCAAGTGCGTGAGCAAACCGGCTACGCAGACCTCCGGCTCGTTGTTGACCTTTTGGCTTGGGTAGCGATTGCCCTTGTTGTGCTGAAGGCGCTCGTGCCGCTCTTTTTTAATTCACCGATCCCGGTTTCGCTGCTTGCCCTGCTCAATGCGCTGATTGGAGTGATCGCCGTGATCGCCGGGCGGTTGCTGGTGCACATGCTAATTGATATTCCGGACATCGCGCTCTATCGCCTGGAGCATAGGGCTGAGCCTGATTTCGGAAATGCAGAGGAGGCCTTCGAGGCTACCAGAGAGGCCAAATGAGGATTGGCTTTGAAAAGACTCGCCTTGAAAGAATCTGCTTTCACCGTCTCCGCGTATGAATCGAATTGAAAAAGCCTTTGCCTGTGCACGTGAAGCCAACCGTGCCGCCTTTGTCGGCTATCTCTGTGCGGGGGACCCCGACTTTGAGAGCTCGCTGGAAGCCTGTCGGGCGGTTATCGAAACGGGCGTGGACATTCTCGAACTCGGCGTGCCGTTCTCCGACCCGCTCGCTGACGGCCTGACGAATCAACTTGCCGCGCAGCGGGCCATCGAAGGTGGGGCGAACAGCGAGCGCGTGCTCGACCTCGTGCGGGCGGTGCGGGCCTTCAGTGAGGTGCCGATCGTCTTTTATACCTACTATAATCTCGTCTTCGCCCAAGGCAGCGAGGCCTATGCCGAAAATGCGAAAGCGGCCGGAGTCGATGGTATTCTGACGCTTGATTTGCCCCCCGAGGAGGCGGCAGCGCATCTGCAGGCCTGCGCCCGGCATGGCCTGAAAACGGTGTTCATCGTCGCGCCAACCACGCCGGAGAGTCGCCTTGAAATCATCTGCCGAGCCACCACCGGCTTCGTTTACTACGTCTCCCGCGAGGGTGTGACCGGGGAGCAGGCCTCCATGTCTGAGGGCATTCAGCGCAATGTCGAAGCGATCAAAGGGCATACCGATTTACCGGTCGTCGTGGGCTTCGGCATCTCCAACGCTGGTCATGTGCAAACCGTAGCCCAGGCTGCTGACGGCGTCGTGGTGGGCAGCGCAATCGTCAACTGCATCGCAGAGAATCCGGATGATCCCGCAGCGATCTCCGCAGCGCTTCGTAAGAAGATGACGTCGCTGCTGGAAGGCAACGCGCTGGGGAAGGGCTGACGGGTGCGAAACCAAGCTTCTTCCCCTCGGGGGAAGGAGGCTGGTATTTTGGAGAGCAGGTTAATGAGCCACACTGGGAGCGGCTGCTTCAGCTGCCGCAGGGTGCTTGGTGAGTTTAAACAAGTATCTGCCGACTACGAACTACTGGACACGAGTCGGCAGCTGAAGCAGCCGTTCCCAGTTAGCCCAAAGCAGGCGGGCACCCCTCCACCACGCTGCGCACGGTCCCCCTCTCCTCGGAGAGGTGAGGAATTATGGGGGGTGGGGCGAGCTAAGCCTTCGCCCGGCCGGTGACGACCTCCATGAGGGCTTCAACGCATTCGATTTTGGCGCTGGGGATCATGCCGTGGCCAAGGTTAAAGATGAAACCTGGTTGGGAGCCGGCATCGCTTAGCACCCGCTGCGCTTCGCGGCGGGTGATCTCCGGGGTCGTGGTGAGGATGGCAGGGTCGAGATTACCCTGCAGGGCTGCCCCGTGGCCAATGCTCTGGCGCATGCGGCGGAGATTCATCGTCCAATCCAAACTGAGAACCCTCGCGCCGGTATGGATCAAATCCGGGGCTCTGTGGCCCATGCCTTTGGCGTAAAGGATGACGGGGACGCGCCCCTTCAAAGCGCTGATAATGCGATGAATCCAGCGCAGCGACCAGGCCTCGTACTGCGTGGCGGGGCAGATCGCGCCCCAGGAGTCAAAGATTTGCAGGGCGTCGGCACCGGCATCGATCTGCATGTGCAGATAGTCGACAATGGCATCAGTCAATTTCTGCATGAGTTTTTCGAAGCGTGCCGGCTGCGCCCAGGCGAGTTGCTTGATCGCCACGTAGTCCTTGGCCGAACCGCCCTCGACCATGTAGCAGGCAAGGGTCCAGGGCGATCCACAAAAGCCGAGCAGGGCGGTTTCCTCGCTCAGTTTCGAGCGGGTCAGGCGGAGTGCGTCGGCCACGTAGCCAAGTTTCTCCGTTATGCCCGTGGCGTCGAGGGCTTCAATCTTCTCTGCCGTATCGAGCAGGTAATCCATCCCGATGCCCCCCTGATCGCGAAAGTGGTAGCCCTGGCCCAGTGCCTCCGGGATGACGAGGATGTCCGAGAAAATGATCGCGGCATCGAGGGGAAAGCGCCGCATCGGCTGGAGGGTGACCTCGGTGGCCAACTCCGGCGTGCGCACCATGGTGACGAAGTCGTGTTGCGTTTTCAGCTCCCGGTATTCGGGGAGATAGCGCCCCGCCTGGCGCATGAGCCAGATCGGCGGGCGGTCGACGGGTTGTTGGTTGGCGGCGGCGAGGAAACGTTGGCGTGGTGTCATGTTTTTGGAGGGATGAGAGCTGAAACCTGAGTGATTTTTGAGGGATGAAACCTGAGTGATTTTTGAGGGATGAAACCTGAGTGATTTTTGAGGGATGAAACCTGAGACCTGAAACCTGAGTGATTTTTGAGGCCTGAAACCTGAGACCTGAAGCCTGAGTGATTTTTCAGGCCTCACCCCTCATCATCCCTCAACCCAGTCCTGTGGTTTGAGGAAGACCTCATACAGCTCGGCTTCGGGGCTGCCGGGTTCAGGGTGGTAGTCGTAGTCCCATCGGACGAGTGGGGGGAGCGACATGAGGATGGATTCGGTGCGGCCTTTGGATTGCAGGCCAAAGAGGGTGCCCCGGTCGTAAACGAGGTTGAACTCGACGTAGCGGCCGCGCCGGTAGAGTTGAAATTGGCGCTGTGCTTCGGTATGGGGAGTCGTCTTTCGGCGGGCCACGATGGGTTGGTAGGCGGGCAGGAAATGGTCGCCCACGGAGCGCATGAAGGCGAAGGCCTGCGTAAAACCACCCTCGGTGTAGTCGTCAAAAAAGATGCCGCCGATGCCGCGCGGCTCCTCCCGGTGGGGGAGGTAGAAATACTCGTCGCAGACCTGTTTGAGCCTAGGGTAGAGCGCCTCGCCGAAGGGCTCGCAGGCGGTGCGGGCCGTGCGGTGCCAATGGATGGCGTCCTCGCGCCGCCCGTAATAGGGCGTGAGATCAAAGCCGCCGCCGAACCACCAGATCGGCTCTCCGTCTTTCGGCTCGGCGCAGAAGAAGCGCACGTTCATATGGGTCGTCGGCACGTGCGGGTTGCGCGGATGCACCACCAGCGAGACACCCATCGCACGGAAGCCTGCCCCGGCCAGTTGTGGTCGGGTGGCAGTGGCCGAGGGTGGGAGGCCTTTGCCCTCCACGTCGGAAAAGTTGATGCCCGCTTTCTCAAAAACCGCTCCGCCTTCCAACACGCGGGAGCGTCCGCCGCCGCCTTCCTCGCGCGTCCAGCTGTCTTCGGAGAATCGGGCTCCTTTGTCCTCGGATTCAAGTGCGCGGCAGATAGAGTCTTGCAGTTCGAGCAAGTAGGTGCGGACTTTTTCTGATTGTGCGGTTTGCATGGATCGCGAATGTTGGCTGAGTCGATGGCATTCGACAAGCCCCGGAAAGTAAAATGATACATCTCCAAAACCTTCCCGAATCTGTCTTCATCTTCGGCTGCGGCTACGTGGGCACCGCCTTGACGCGCTATTTAATAGATCAAGGTGTGCGCGTTGGCGCACTCACCCGCAATCCGGACAAGGTCGCGGGGTTGCGAACGCTCGGTCTGGCCGAAGTCATCGAGGCCGAGCTTGATTCGAATAACTGGCACAGCCAAATCGAGGGTCGCTATGCGGCGGTTGTCAATTGCGTCAGCTCGGCCGGGGGCGGCCTCGAAGGCTATCGAAAGTCCTACGTGGACGGCCAGCGCTCGATTCTTGAGTGGGCGAAGACGCAGGCCATCGGAACCTATGTCTACACCAGCAGTACCTCGGTCTATCCGCAGGACGGGGGGGAGACGGTGGACGAAACCGCTGACACGAGCGCCGCGCCCCCGACCGGCCAAGTCATCCTGGAATCCGAGGCGATACTTGAGTCTGCGGCGTTTCTCAAGCGCTGGTATGTCCTGCGCCTTGCGGGCATCTACGGGCCGGGGCGGCATTACCTCTTGGATCAGCTGCTGGCGGGCGCCTGCGAGATCCCCGGCGCGGGAGACCACGCGCTCAACATGATCCACCTTGACGATAGCGTCTCAGCGATTTGCGCCGCACTGAGCAGTCGGGCGGCATCCGGGATTTACAACATCGCCGACGATGGACCCGCCACCAAAGCGGAGGTCCTGACTCACCTCGCGGAAAGCCTCGGTTTGCCCGAGCCGACCTTTAATCCCGAGATCGTCTCAGAACGCTTAAAGCGGCGGGGTGGGCACATGCCGAACCGCTTCGTAAGCAACGCAAAAGCAAAAGCGGCGCTCGCGTGGGCCCCGAAATATTCCAGCTACCGCGAGGGCTATGCCGCGCTGGCCTAACGCGCCTGTGCTACCGAATTCCGGCCCGCAAGGGCAGACGACGAACCGTCTCTGCGAGCGATTCGAAAGAGCTGGATGCTTTCGGGGGCGGCCTCTATGACGGCACTGGGAAGGGACTCGTGCCAAGAAAGCTCGACCGCCCGATCCGCATCTGAGCGCTCAGCATCCAGACCGAGGGAGATGGGGTCCCCATCGTAGACCTCGCCGAAGAGAATGAGTCGCTCCGAGCGTTCCGGGCCGAGCCGAGCGCGAAGGCGCTCGGTGAAGGCATCCCAAAAGGCATGGTCGACGTGCTTGACCGTGTCGATGCGCAGGCCATCGACCCCAATGGTCTCAATGTAGAAAGCGTAGATCTCGACAAAATCGTCCACCAGGGCATCAGCATCATTGGAATCGAATGCGGAATACCAGACGTTGCGAACGGGCGGTGTAATCCAAATCGCAGAAATACCGAGGCGGTTGAAGTAGCCCGCCTCAAGCGCCAACTCCAAACCGCGAAAGTCGCCGCCGTGATAGAGATCCACCTCACTTTGAGTCGGATCGTAGAGATTTGGGTCGCCGCCGCTGGGACGGTTGTTTGCCGGGTCGCCGTCGTGAAAGCGATCGAGGAGCGCGAAATAGATGATGTCCTCGCTCCAGGGCCGACTCAGGCTCGATGGCAGCGCGAGGGCACTGGCCGCGAGTAATGAAAGGCAAAGGACCGAGCTGAAGGATGCGTTCACGGAGCAATTCCAAATACGGCGGCACTGAGGCGGGGTAAGCGGCGGGCGCTGGCGCTTGAATCGGTGCTGTGGAGCAGCGTCAGCTCCTTGAGATAGTCGCCGTCCAGGCGGACCTCACCCTCACCGCGGTTCACGACCACGACCAGGCGCTGGTCATCCAGGCTTCGTTCAAAAGCCAGGAAATGGGCGTCATCACGGGTTTCCAGCACGGTGAATTCGCCGCGGCGAAGAGCAGCGTGCGCGTGCCGCAGGGCCAGCGTGCTTTGATAGGCCTGAAATATCTCAGCGTCGAAACCCGCGGGCTGCGGTTCGGAGCGGGAATGGCCATCGGGGCGAACCAATTGCGGGGCAAAGTCCATCTCCGGCCACCAGGTGGGCATGCGGTCGTCCGGATCATCGGCCCCATACATGCCCGCCTCCGTGCCATAATAAATCATGGGCGCACCGACATAGGTGGCTTGAAAGAGGGCGACCATTTTCCAAAGGCGTCGCCCGTCCGCATCCGGTGCGTCGATACGGTAGCCCGGGGTGCGGGCGTTAACACGTTCCCCGTCGTCGTAGTCGAACCAATCGGTATTTTTGTAATGCTCCCAGGAATCGCGGTTGACGATGGCCGAGGCCACCCGCTGGGTATCGTGGGAGTCGACCAGATTTTGCAGAATCGCGGCGGCTTCCGACGAGCGGGCGGTGCGTTCCGCGTCGAGTCGCGCCACAAATTCCGAGGGAGTGATGTTGCCATCGATCAGCCAGCCCTTAATTGGGATGGCGAAGCCACGGTAGTTCATGGCCGATCCGAAATGGGTGCGTTCCAGATAGTCCGCCGAGCTGCCCCAGATCTCCGCGCTGGTGAAGACCTCCGGGTTGATTTCGCGGATGAAGGCATGCCACTCGCGCCAGAAACCGTCCGGCACCTCTTCGGCCACATCGAGCCGCCAGCCGTCGATACCATCGCTCGGGTCGCCGTCTCCATTCGGATCCATCCAGCGGCGCGTGGCATTGAAAACATAGCGCTTTGGCCCGGGTGCGAGTGTTTGCCCCGAGGAGTCGTTGGCGAACTCGGGCAAACTTTTAAAGCCATACCAGCCGTGGTAGTCGAATTCGTTGCGGGCGGTGCGGGGATCGTCGAATTCGATAATGTTATACCACTGGGCGTAGCGGGATTTTTGGAATTTTTCGCGAATGTCCTTGAAAGCAAAGAAACTCCGCCCCGTGTGATTCCAGACCCCGTCGATGATGACGCGGATGCCCCGCGCCTTGGCTTGCTCCAGCATTTCCAGAAACAGCTTATCGGCAGCGGTCCATTCCCAGGTCCGCGGGTTGCTGCTTTCTGTCGCGATGATGGCGAGGTCCCCCTCAGGATCGGGGCCGAAGTAGGGGTCGATATGGTGAAAGGAACTGCCGTCGTATTTGTGCAGTGATTCCGCATAGAAGACCGGGTTGAAATAGATGCCCGTGACCCCGAGTTCCTGGAGATAATCCAGACGGTCAATCACGCCTTGAATATCCCCGCCATAGCGTCGCCGGTAGACCGTATCATAAAAGTGCGGACTCATTTCCTTTTCCCAATCGGCCCGAGCATACCAGTCCGCCGTCCAATCCATGATGGACCAATTCGGCGAAACATGGTGCGGGTCGTCCAGCGAGGCCCGGGTTGGATCGTTGCTCGGATCGCCATTGGCGAAGCGCTCCGGGAAGATTTGATACCAGACCACATCCTTCGCCCAATCGGGCGTGCGCGGCGCCGCCACGGCAGCGAGGGGGAGGACACAAAACAGTATATAAAGTTTGATTGCGAACATGATCTCCTCGAAGTGAAGCAGACCGCAGCGAAATTGTCCAAATTCATTGCCCATGCGGCTGCTGAACAGTTGAACGGAGGTTTTACCGAATAGCCGGACAATTGGACTCGATCCTAAGCCGCCCCCCAGTTGCCTGTTCCTTCGCGGTCACGAAAAACCAACGACTGAGTTGTGCACTTAACACTGATCTGAAAAATAAAAAATGAAAGTCCGAGACATATTGAGGCTACTGGCTGATGATGGCTGGGAGACGGTTCGGACCAAGGGGAGTCACAGGCAGATGAAGCACCCCCGGAAGAAGGGGACCGTCACGGTTGCAGGTAAACGAAGTCTTGAGATTCCGGTCGGAACGCTTAAGAGTATTTATAAACAAGCTCAGATAGAAGGAAGGGAAGAAAAATGAAATATGCCGTCGTCATCGAGAGAGGAGATAGCTCCTTCGGGGCTTATGTCCCTGATTTACCTGGTTGTGTCGCCGTTGGAGAGACTCGCGAGGAAGCGATGAACCTGATTCGCGAAGCGATCGAATTCCACTTGGAGGGCATGAAAGAAGATGGTGAGGGGATGCCTGAGCCCCACTCGGAAGCAGAGTATGTCGATGTGCTGACCGCCTGATTCAGATCCAGTCGCTGGTGGTCAATTCCGTTCGCTCGTTCCTCGCTCACTTCATGCCACAGCTCACCGATATGCCAGAGAGTAACAATTAGGACACCCATTCGTTGACCCGAATTTTCCCTTCAACCTCAATTTGGTAGTCGTGAACTGCGTTTACTGGGTTCAAGGGCCTATTCCTCGACCAACTCCACCCGGTAGAAGGACTGCTCCTGATCGAGGGTATCTTGAAGGGTCAGCACATTGTCCCCGGACTGGGCGGTAAAGGTGGTGACTTCTGGCCAAATTTCTGCGCCGATATCCGTGGACTTCCGCAGCCGATAGGTTTTCCCCGGCACCACGGGAAGATTCAGTTCCAGGGTTTCTCCGTTCACGATCCCCGAATCCAGGGTGAAAGACCGCTGGGGATCGAGACGGGCAAACGTTCCTTTGGATTCGGTGTCCATCAGGGCTTCCACCGGGAAGGCCATAAATTCGGCTGGTTCAAGATCCATGTTCCCGTTCCCGTCCGGTGACTGACTGCCGATCACGCCGTCCACATCGGTCTGATAGGCCACCGCCGCAAGAAAGAGGTTGTCCGGCCTTTGGCCGAAGGCCTCCACCAGATCGAGGACGCCCTCCATGCGACCGCCCCCCTGATTATCGCGCCAGGACTCCGCACTTTCGGGACTGTTAAACCAGCTGATATAGTCGTTGTCGGACTCCGCGGCCAGGTAGGGCGCACCGGCCGGGTGGGCGGTATTCCCTGCTTTAGCCCAGGGGGCGGGGACCGATGCTGTGGATTCCAGGCGGTCGGAAACAAAAATCATATGATCGTTTGTTCCGCCTCCGGAGGGGGTCCAGGTTCCGACATACAGAAGGGTGCCCCGGACGGCGGCGTAGATTTTCATCCCCGGATTGTCCACCAGATACCCCGCCGGATCCTCTGGATCCCCGAGCACGAATCCCGGGGGCGTGGCGGGGGTGGTGACCAACACGGCGGCGGTGCGGGCGGAGGCCCCACCTTCATTTTCCGCGCGGACATCATAGCTGTGAGTGGTTTGCTGACTTAGACCGCTGTCGGTGAAGCTCGGATCCTTGGAAGTGCCAATGTCCTGATTGTCCCGGTAGATCCGGTACAGATCGGCGCCGGTTACGGCCTGCCATTGGATGCGGACCGTGGAGTCGCTGAGTGCTTCGGCGACCATTCCTGTGGGCATACCAGGGGCGGCTGGCGGGGCCGGGGTGGTGGCCGTGGCGGGCGGAGAGGGGGAAGAGTCGCCGTTAGAATTAAAGGCGGTCACCTCATAGGCGTACTGCGTCTCCGGGAACAGCCCGGTGTCGGTGAAAAATCGTCCGGTCTGTTCCGCCACCGGATCGCCGTCCCGCAGCACCCGGTAGCCCTCCGCGCCGGCCACGGTGTTCCAGGACAGCTCCACCGAGGTGCTGCTGACCGCAGTCGCGGAGAGGGCGTCCGGGGTTTCGGGTGGGGAGGTGACCGCGCCGTCATCCTCCACAAATACGTGCTGAATCTCCGACCGGTGCAGGTTTCCTTTGCTGTCTTCCGCCTCGATGTAGTAGTCGAGCAGTTTTCCGCGGAAGCCGGGAACGGAGCTGTTTGTGATGTGTACCACGTAATAATCCGCCAGTTCCGGCGGGGTGATAAAATAATTGATTTCCCCGTGATTGGCGGCGGCATTCAGGGAGGCCTGGTCGTTGGGCAGGGCCCGTTTGGTCATGGGAATGGAGATCCAGTCCCCCACACCCGCGCCACCTGCATAGAGTTCATTCGCGTTGTCCGCCAGCGGGTTGACGCCGTCCTCGTCCAGCCGAACCTTCAGGGTGACCGAGTCCACCCCGCTCACATCATAAGCATGGGTCCAGATGTAGAACTCCGAGGGCATCTTTTTCAGGTAGCTGGTGTTGCCACCGGGAATACTGTTGAACCATCCAAAGGTATAGCCGCCCGGATTGTAAGGGAAGCGCTGGGGCTTGAGCACGGTGGGCGGGGTGCGGTCGTTTTCGCGGCGGGCCGGGGTCATCCAGGGCTGAAGTTTTTGGATGGCGCGGGTGGTGGCGAGGGCGGGTTTGACCTCGTCGTCGTTGCCGAGGCCGCCGTAGTAGTTGAAGCCCGAGTCGAGACCTTTCAGGTAAATGTGCCAGGCCAGCTCGACATCGTTGGGCGCGGTCCAGGAGCCGTCCCAGTCGTAGGGAGCCTGAATTTTCCAGGCCTCGACCGAGCCGCCCTCATCGCGCAGAATCTGCTCGGCGGTCTCCACCCAGTTGGCCCCGGTGACGACGGGTGCCCAGCTCCAGAATTTGAGGGCGAAGCCGGGGGTCTCCATATCGACGAGGGTTCCCGGGTAGACGCTCTCACTGCCGGGAGCGGCCAATGGGGGCTCAATCCATTTCAGGAAATAGGGGGATCCGTAGTCGCTTTCCGGGAAGATCCACGCTCCGTCCTCAATGTGGGCCATGGGGGCGTTGGCGCCGTGGGCGTTAACGAAATCCTGCGGGGTGGTGGGCACATAGCCGGCGTTGGCCGAATCGTTAAAGAGTTGTGGGGTGGCCTCAAACCAAGAGCTGGAGCCGCCGCCCCAGGCATTGTCGCCGTCGGTGGAGGGCATGACCAGGACCGGGCGATTCGGGTCGGTGGCGTGGGGGGCGATGTGGTCGCTGATTTTGCCGATCCCCTCGTTGGAGTAGCCGTAGCGGTAGCTGAGCACGTCGTCCGAGGGCACGGCGATCATGGATTTTTCCGCCCCGGTCTCCGGGTTCACGTATTTGACCCGATGGAGTTGGTAGGCGTAGGGCGCTACATTCCAGGCCGCATTTCCGGGGTTGGGCTCGGCATACCACCAACCGGAGCTGGGGGAGGGCCCGAGGAGGTCGGCTTTATTGGGCGGGCTGGAGAAGATGTTGTAGTTGCCCGCTTCGAGATCGAACTGGTCGAAATAGGTCGGGCAGGTGCGGCTGATGTGGTGGCTGGGGACGATGACCCATTCATAGCCCTCATCGACCAGCACATCCACGATGTGACGCGAGTAGGCCATTTCGGTGGGGAAGAAGCCCTTGGAGTGGTCGCTCAGGTCCGCGTTGCCGCCCCAGGCCTTCCACCAGGCCTGTTTCAGGATCTGGATTTCCTTGCGGAGCACTTCTTTGGGGATGAGGGGTGCCAGGGAGTGGTGATAGGTGAAGCCGACCAGATCCAGGCGCGTGCTGCCAGCGGGCGTCGTCCACTGCCGGGCTTCCGAATTACCCCCGTTCCAGTTGCCGCCGTAGCCGAGGTGGCCGCCCCCGCCGAGCTGGCGGATGTTGTCGATCAGCGAGCCGGAGTAACTCATTGCGAATCCACCCCGGTTATCGAAAGAGGTCAACGAATTGCGCGGGCCGGACTGGTAGGCATTGCGGCGGTCGTCTTTGCCGAAGATGTCCTCCAGATTGTTTTCCGGGTGCTTGGAGCCACTGCCGTCGTAGGAGCGGTTGAACTTGAGGCTGATCGAGTCCCAGGCGTATTCGGCGCGCTCGGTCTGGCCGCCGTTGCTGTTCCACTCCGGCCAGTAAAGCGGCTGGTGGTTGTGCCAGAAGCGGGAGACGTTGACGTTGTTGTTGGCGGCGAGGAAGGGGCTCGTTGCCCAGATGAGGCTGAGCAGGAGCAGCGCCATAAGGATGCTTCGGAAGTCGGGGTCGGATCGGGATGTCATGAGGCGTAGTATCCAGATGGATCGCCGCGAGGCCAGAGCCGTGGTCGCTTGACGGTTGAACCAGTTCTTGTCTACGTAGCGACACGACTGTCGTCGCGTCGCTACGGGTGGGCGGTTGGTGGTTAATTTACTCGACCACGATCCGATAGAATTTCTGATCCTCGGAGGGGGTTGGCTCGGTCCAGGTGCCGGAGGTGAGGCCGATGTCGGCGGTCGTCCACGAGGGGGCGGTCAAATCGGTCTTGCTTTGAATGGCGTAGGTTTTTCCGGATACGGGGTCCCAGGTGAGGGTGACATCGCCGTTCTTCCCGATGGTATTGGAAGCGACTTCAAAGCGCGATGCGGCGCTGAGCGGGTTGCTGCCGGCGGCGTGTTCGTCGGCGTTGCTCTGGCCATCGCCGTCGTCGTCGGCGCTGCCGTCGAGCAGGGCGACGGTCTGGCTGACTGGGCTGGTCGGCCCGCTGTTGGCAGTGAAGTCGGGGTTGACGGCTTTGACCTCGATCGAGACGGTGTCGCCCTCGGCGGCGCTGACGGTGTGGCTGCTTTGCTCGGTGATGAAGGTCCCGGCGGGTGCGCCGTTGACGAAGACGCTGACTTCATAGGACGGAACGACGCCGCCGTCGTCGGCGGGCAAGCTTTCCCAGTTGAAGCTGACGCTGTCTCCGATGGCGTAGGCGAAGGTGTTGGGCATTTCCGGTTGCTGGGGCGCAATGATTGGTGCGGTCACGTCGTAGACCTTCAAAAACTGCGCCTCGAAGGGTGCGGTCTCCCAGGTGGCCTCATCGGCGGGCACCGGATTTAGCGAAACGAAGATGCCGTCGTTGCGGATGTCTTGTCCGTCGCGACCGGAGGCGCCCCATAGCCAATCGTCGCGGCGGCCGGGGAACTCGTTGAAGCGACCGGTGTAGGCGGCGATGTTTTTGGCATTGTAGCTGCGGCCCGGATCGATGCCAAGCTGGTCGGCGAGGCCGGAGGGGATACCGAAGGTGTCGGCGGATGTCGCGTCGCGGTTCAGGTTGACGAAGCCGATGACCACATCCTGCTCGGCAACGGGGGCGTTGGGCTCGGTGTATTTGGCCACGGCGTGGATTTCGTCGCGGGGTTGATCATCGGCCTGGCGGTTGAGGAACCAGCGGTTGTTAGAGCGCAGGGCGGGGCTGAATTGCCGCGCCTTGCCGATGGCGGAATAGACCGGGTAGAGGTGCTGCACGCCGAGGTCGTTAGTGTCCCAGGCGGTCCACTGCGGCTGCATGGAGTTCCACTTTTTGAAGTGGGGGATGTTCTTGCCGAAGTTCAGCTCGTAGTAGTCCCAAGAGCCCTGCGGCAGTGTCTCCTGCACCTTTTGGGCGGCACCGATTTCCTGGCCATACATGATCATGGGCACGCCGTCGTTGGCGCTGGCGGCGGCGTAGCGGATGAGGGGCTGCCAGGGGTCGGCCCAGGGCTCTTCGTCGTGGGAGAGATTGTTGAGTAGGACAAGGCTATCGCCATAGGCATCGCGTCGGGACTCGAAAATACCGCGGTAGCCCTGTGTGGTGGTGGCATCTTTGAAGGGAAAGACGATGTTTTCGTTGAGAATGGCAAAGTGGCGGCTGGAGCGGTAGGTGACTTGTTCGCCGTCGAGGCTCTCGCTCATGAAGACGAAATTCCATTTTGCGGAGTGGGTGCGGTTAATAATATACTCCATGGCCTGCGGCGGGAGTCCCTGTCCGAAGTCTTTGCGGAGCCCGTCAATGCCCGCGCGGTCGAGGGTGGTACGGGTTTCGGCGTCGCCGTCTGCGGGCGTGGAGTTGAACCCCCGGTGGCCGGATTGTTCGATCCAGTAGGGCAGGACCTCGCCAAAGTAGCGCCAGACGTCGATGGTTTCCGGCCCCATGGAGTCGTAGAACATAAGGTCGTCCTCGTTGCGCACGATCGCGCGGCTGGTTTCGGCGTCGGGGTAGCCGGTGACCAGGGTGGAGTAGTTGCCGAAGTAAACATCGCGCACGTCATTCCACTTGCCGAAGTCGTTGCGGTCGGGGGCCACGGCCAGACCGGCGGCGGACTGGGCGGGTGCGGAGTAGGCGGCCGGACCCTCGCCGCCGTTGGTGGAGAAGAACTGCGGCACCCGGTCGCGCATGAGGTCGCCCGGCTGCCAGCCGTCGGGGTTGCCGGCCGGGGCGAAGAGTTCGACCCCCTTTTCGGCCAGCACGACGTCCGGTGCGGTGTGGTTGAAGGGGAAGTCGAGCATCAGGTTGACCCCGGCGGTATCCGATGCTGCGGCAAAGTTTTGGAAGGCCTGCATGGCGGCGGCGTAGTTATCCGGGTTACTGACCGGATCCGTCAGGCCCCCGTTGTATTGCGCGGAGTAGAGGGGGTTGATTTCCCAGAAATTGCGAATGGAGTAGGGGCTGCCCGGATCGTAGGCGCTGCCTGTGGCCGGATCGGTTTCCCGTCCGTCGAGGCCCTGCGGGTGGAAGGGCTGGAACCAGATCCAGTTGAGCCCGAGATTGTTCAGCCAATCCAGGTTGACCCGGGCGTTGGGATCGTGCAGATCCTCGAAGGTGCCCCGCTCGGCAAAGCTGGGCCCGGTGGCGTTGGCGTTGGTGACGTGGAGCTCATACATCGTCATATCGCGGGCGAGGGTCGGTGCCACCACCACGGCGAGGTCGCGGATGCCCTGATCCCGGAGCCAGGTCCACTCGGTGTCGCCGTCGTTCTTATAGCGGGCGGTCACGCGGTAGGCCCCGGTTTTTTCGACCGGCAAGGTAAGGGTGTAGTTGCCGCTGCCATCCGGTGCCATGGCATGGGCCTGGAAATAGCTGTCGGTATCGGCAAGGGTGATCGTGTTGCCGTCCGGCGGAATGATGCCGTCTTCGATGCCGTCGCCGTCCCAGTCGTCGTCGGCGCGGTCGCGGTTGTTCAGGTTGGTGAAAATCTGGACGTCGGTGGCGCTGGGAACGCCGGGGTCGAGGACGAGTTCGAGCTGGGGAAAGTCGAGGTCACGGACCTCGTCGATGTAGAAGTTAAGGGTGGCATAGTTTGCGTTAGTGCCGTTGGCGGAGAGGGAGGCGGAACCGGATGAGGAGGTCGGCCCCACGGCAAAGCTATAGGGGGCCGCCTCGGCGTCGGCCTGGAGAAGGGACTTGGCATTGCCCTGATCCTCGCCGGATTCGGTGCCTTTGTAGAGGTAGGTGTTGTCGCGGTTGTCGAAGGTAACGAAGAAGTAATACTGCACTTGAGCCCCGACATCGGAGGGCAGGCTCAGGTCGGCCTTCCAGAATTGGAGACTGCCAGCGTCGTTATTGAAGCCCAAGCTTATCGACTGCCAGACCCCGTCGTTGATCCTGTAGTAAAAGGTGCCGCCGGTCTGGTTGGCACCCTCGAATTTGTTGACGCCCTGGTAGAAGGTGGCAGCGGTGTTGATCCCGGGGAATAGCGGGTCGCGCATGGTCGTGCCGCCGAGTTCGGCGCGGGCGTCGGACGGTGTGTGCCAGATATCCTCGAACTGGGCAAAAGCCGAGGTCGCGCTGAAGAGGGTAACAAGGAGGAGAAAGATACGGAGGTGCGGAATCATAAGACGTTTAGGGGGAATGGGGGAAGAGGTGGGGGCAGGTTGCCAATGTCTTTTCGAGGTGACGGCAGCAAGCCAGTTGCAGAAACTAAATGTAAGCTATTCGAGTTGTGTGCTTTCTCAGGTAAAATCTCGTTCAACGGTCAAATGCAGGGTTGTCTTTGGTAGCGATGCGGGCATGCGCTAGCGCAGCCCCTACGTTTTTACGATTGAATCAGTTGCCGAGTTCCACGCGGACGCGGTAGAAGCGCTTGTCCTCGGTTTGGGGATGGGTGCCGGTCAGGCTGCCGTCGTCGGTCCATTGCATGAGGCTGCCGTCGCCGGCGATGCCGGTTTGGACGGGAGTCCAGAGGGAGAGGTTATCGCTGACCTCAATGGTGTAGAGTCGTCCTTCAATGCTCTGGAACCGGAGGGTGATATCGCTGGCGGGCGTCTGGCCCAGATTAACGGCGTAGATGGAGGGGACATTCGGATTGGTGCCGAAGATGAACTCCTGCCAGTTGTTCAGGCCGTCTCCGTCGGGGTCGGCGGTGGGATCGGCGGCGGTGGCATCGCCGAAGTGGAGTGTTTCCCACCAGTCGGGGAGTTCATCGCCATCGCTGTCCAGATTCTGGTTGGCGGTGGCACGCAGCTCCAGTCCGAGGCTGAACTGTCCGCTGCCGCTGAATTCCAGTTGCTGGGTTTGGGCCTGGTTGCGAAGCGGGACGGTATCGAAGGCATCGGCTGGGTCATCGGTCGCGTCGGACACCCAGGAGGCATTGAAGCTGCCTCCCGCGTAGTGGATTCTGGCGGCCACGTTATCGTAAGGTCCTTCCGTGGCCACTTGCACGTAGCTCCCGGAGTTGGTCGCTGCGGTCAGGTGACTTTGCCCGGAGATAAGCAGTTGCTCCAAGTCGGGAGAGAGGCCGAAGCGCACGAAGAGGGTGCCCAGTGAGGCATCGAGATCGTAGAGGGCTTGCAAGGTATTGTCCTCCTCGTCGGCCAGCGTGATGGTCTTGCTCACCAGTCCATCGCCCGAGGTGAAGGTCCAGCCGGTCTGCCCGCCGGGTGCGGCAACGGCGGTGTAGGGGGCATTCACGTAGGCGCTGCTTCCGGTACCGGCGGCGAACCAGTCCTTGAAGGCGGAGGTGCGACGGGCGGTGCCGTTGGTGGCTCCTTCGAGGTCGTTGGGGCCATCGGCGAAGGCGAGCAAGTTCCCGGTGGTCTGGAAGACCCGGCCGGTATCGGGGTCACGGGTCCAGGAGGCCAGAAGCCGGCCACCGAGGCGGTCGAAGACGGCGAAGACCCGGCGGTTGTAGAGGAGATAATTGTCATTCCCATCGAGCGTTAGATCGGAGACCGTGGCCACGGCTCCGGTCAGGGAGTCGGCGGTTGCGGCCCAGCTGGCCACGGAGGCATAGACGGCGGCATGGCGGAAGTGGGCCTGAGCGGTGGCGGCGAAATCGGAGAGCGACTCATAGCCGCTGGCCGGGTTGATATACTGGCCGGTCGAGAACTTGCGCAGGTCCAGCGAGGACTGGTTGTGGAAGGCGGTGGTGAAGAGCGCCGCCCCGGCGGTGGCGTGGGCCAGCGTGCCCAGTTTGGTGAGCGGGTCAATGGGTGCGACCGCCTGCCAGGCTCCATTGGCCAGCCCGTCGCTGGCGATTCGGCCGAAGGCTTGCGGGAGTGGACTGCCCGGGCTGCGCTCGAAAATCTTGCCCGCGAGACCCTCCCGGTTGGCGTTGCCGAAATACCAGTTGTCGTAAGAGCCTTGGGAGGCGTATTGGATGAAATTCTTGGAACGCAGCGGGAGGTCGCCCGGACTGCCGCGGTCGACTGCGAACCAATTGCGGGCCACGATCTCGCTCGGAGTGGTGATTTCGATCCATGGTCGGTTGGCATACCAACGGAGATTCCGCTGGTAGGCTTCCGCATCCTCGAGGTCGGTGAAGTCGTCCATCGAGCTGAGTAGAATGACGACTTGCTGCTGCTCGCCGCTGCGGGATTTCCGGCTCAGAAGGCGGCGGATCTGAAGGGGGGCGCCGCCGTCGGTATTATCGAAGCGGAACTGGCTCAGATCGTCGGCAATATTAAGTGTATTCAATCCGTGGATACGGTTGATCCGGTAACCATTGTCGCCGAGGGCTTCGGTGCGTCCGAACCAGCCCTCGATGTGCTCGCGCTGATCGAGCAGGGTATGGGTGAATCCGAGATCGCGGACACGGGAAAGGGTGGCATCGTCCGCCGAGCGCTCGGGCAGGTAGAACACCCCGGTCGAGGGGGCCACGCCGTAGATTCCCGCCAGGATATGATGGGCGGTCTCGATATTGTCGGCATCGAAGCCGATGGTGGTGTAGTTCGGGATATGTCCGGCGAAGGTGGTGCCCAGGAGGTCGAGGTGCCCCTTGTTCGCCAGTCCGGCGAGGGTGAGGTTGAAGGACGGGCCGTCACGCCAAGGCTTACCGAGCGAGGGGTCAACGGACGCCCACTGGATGGCGCTGGCCAGTGTGGGGGTAATAGCCAGAGCCAGTGGGGCCTGGAAGACCTCATGGGCCAGGGCAAGGCGGTGGTAACCCGCACCGGCATCGTCGTTAATTTTATCCTGGATTTCATGTCCGGGCACCAATGCCTGGTTGCCTTCGGTGAGAAGCACGAGTTTCGCGCTCTGGTTGTCCGCCGGACGATTTGCGGCTGAGATCCAGCTTTTCAGGATATCCTCACGCCCGGCTTGGGAGAAAAAGTTGTCCTCCACGATCCGGTCGTCGTAGATGCTGTCGCGAAGATCGCTGCGGCCTCCGAGATCGCCCGCACCCGGAGGATTGTTTCCGGTGCCGGGCCGGGTGGTGTAAACCTGGAAATTCAGCTGTCCGAAATCAGCGCCCAGCCAGCCGCCTTCCAGTAAAGCCTCACGGGAGATGGCGAATTCAACGGCGTCCAGTTCGCTGTTGAAGTAAGCGCCGAGGAAGCCCCTGGGGTGATCCTGGTCGTAAACCGCCACACCGTTGCCGTCGAAAAGATTGCCGCCGAAGTTATCGGTATTGTTGGCCGGATCGCTATCGACATAGACCCGTCCGTTGGCGCTGTCGTAAACCGCCACCACGGTGCGCCAGCGCATATCGGTCAGTGTATCCACCTCGTCGGGAAGCACGCGTTCGCCCACACCGGGGTTGGCGTTGATGACCACATAGATGTTGAGCCCGTCCACCTCGGCGAAGGGCCGGAGGTCGTCGAAGTCGAGCCGGAAGTAAACCGCATCGTCACCGCCGACCACCGAATCGCCACCGTCGCGGGCGTAGAAGGCGATGATGTCGCGGGAGCTGTCGGCCCCGTCGAAACCGGGGAAGAGATCGCCGCCCTGGTTGTTGAAGCCGTCCCCTTCGTATTCATCGAGGGCGATGAGGTCACTGCGTTTCCAATCGGCGAACTCCTGGAAATAGGTGACGCCGTTGACCGTGCCGATGGACGGGCCGGGGCCGATGATGATTTGCTCGTCGGGGGGGGTGCCCGGGACCACGACGGAGCGCGGGTCGGTGCCTGCGTTGAAATGGTCGATATTGGTGATGCCGTCGCCGGTCAGGTCGGCGAGCGGACCGTTGTCGGGGTTGCCGGGCTCACCGGTTCTCCAATTATAGACGCCATCGTCGAGCGGATCGAAGCCGTAGCGCACTTTCCAGCCGTCGGGCAGGCCGTCGCCGATGGTGTCGCGGCGGAGCGGGTCGGTTTCGGTGAAGAGGATTCGGGGCCAGCCCTCGGCATCCTGAAGTGCGCCGCTGCCGTCGGCGGCGTAATCGGCCAGGAGCGCGGCGTAGTCGAGGGCGCGGGAGCGGATCTGGCGCGGGTCGGGCGCATCCCAATCGAGGGCCGATGGATCGAGCCGGTTGTAATGGAACCAGGGGCCGTAGGGGTCGGTGTAGTCGACGGGTGTGCGGTCGCCGTTTTCGGCGAGGAGAAAGACATCGACGCGACCGTTACGATTGGCATCGGACTGTCCGTCGCTGAGACCGTCGCCGATGGTATCTGGATTGTTGGGGTCGGTTTCGAGGAAGACAGCGTTGCCCGGCAGCGCGTCGTCGTCGACGCGGGAGGTGTTGTAAAAGGTGGGGACATTGGGATGCTCCAGGATTTGGTCTACTTTTCCGGATCCATTGAGCAGGCCGATATCGACGCGTCCGTTGCGATTCCAGTCCTCTTCGTGGTCTTCCAGACCATCGTCGTCGGTATCGGCCTTCACGGGGTCGGTCACGCTGCCGGCGATCAGGTCCGTGCGTCCGAGGAGCAGGTCGTAGCGGGGGAAGCCGTTGTTGTCGGTGGTATTGAAAACCGGCGGGTCGAGGTCGGGCAGGAAATTGGCAAAGCCGTCGCCGTCGGTATCGGTGGTGGTATCGGTGGCGGTCGGGTCGATGGGACCGCTGAGGCCGACTTGCAAGCCGTCGGAGAGCAGGCTGCCATCTGATGCTGGCTGCACCGCGCTGGTTTTACCGGAGAGGAACCAGAGGTGGACCTCGCCGTTGGTCCAGGTTTCCGGATTACCTTCCGGGAGAGGAATGGACACGTTTTCCAGGGCGTCGGGAATGCCGTCGTCGTCGCTGTCGCCGGAACCATCCAGTTCGACGAGTTGCCGGAAGACAACCCGGGCGTTGCGCACCACGCTGTTGGTTTCCGCCTCACGGGTTACGGTGGCAGTCATCCGGTATTGTCCCTCGGCGATGTCCGACCAGACGTAGTCGTAGAAGCGGACATCACCCTCGAGCACCGGATTCGGGTTATCGATGGTGCTGGGACGCAGGGTCAGGGCACCCGTGAAAGCCTCCGGCGCGAAGTTGAACGCTAGGTTGAGGGAGTCGATATTGTTGCCCGTCTTGACCCGAACCATAAACTGGCGGTCCTCAGGGGTGGGTGAGGCAAGGCTTGGCAGCACGATCTCGACCGGACGGCCGTCGGAATCGATTTCCAGGGGATTGACGATATCGACGAGGGGCGGCGGAGGCGTGGGGAAGGCGCGAACGAAGCGTCGGCTCGTCAGGGTTGGGGCTCCCTCGCGCAGCAAGGTCACCTCGATACCGTGCAGCCATTCCGGATCTCCGTTGAAAAGGTTGGGGAGGCTGAGGGCGAGGGCATGGAAATCGGAGGTTTCATCGAAAACAATGGAATACCCCTCCCGGTTCTGGGCGACACCTTGGCCGACGAAGCTGCCGCTTTCCTGCGAATAGATGCGGATGGTGAAATTCTCGATCAGTTGCTCGGCGGAAAGACCATCGGCCAGGCTCTTGGAGAAATAGGCCTTGAAGGTGTATCCGGGGCCGACGACATCGCCGTCGTTCTGCGGCCAGCCGACGAGGAGTCGAGTGTCGGGGCCGGCCGTGTTGACGCTGCGGCTGAGGGTGGTGAAGTGCCCGTCGACATCCGAGAGTCCATCGGTCCATTGACCCCTCGGGGTGGAACTGATCTCGACGAGGCGCACGCGGATGGTGGCGTTACCCGTTGGCGGGATCAGGTCGTAGTTGAAGCGCCATTCCCGGGGGAAGTTGCTCTGGATCGCGGCGGTGGGCGTGACCGAACGCGCCTGGATCCACGAGTCGCCCAAGTCGTCATCCCAGACTCCGTTTCCGTTGATGTCCTCAAAGGGCTCGCCCGGATCCCACTCCCCGTTGCGGTCGACATCGGTGAATGGCTCGAAGCCGGCGCCATTACCGTTGAGGGAGCCGGTCGCGGCGTCGTCATTGCCCGGATCGGTATCGACGATGTGATACCACACTTCCGACACCGTGGCATCGGAGCGCACGACGAGTCCGTATTGCTGGCCGCCCACCGTATCGCCGTCGTTGGCCGGGAAGCGAATTTCGCCCGTAGGCCTCTCGTTGTCGTAGTAGAAGGGCTGGGTGAAGGTGTTGAAAATCGAAGCCCGTCCCCCGCGGTCGAGGTAGGCGCGGCCACGCAGGACATGGAAGCCTTCCGCCAGGCCGGTGCGCACTTCGCCGTAGTCGTTGTGCACGTGGTAGGGCGCGGTGGTCGCGTCAAAGGCGTCGATGTCGAAGAGCGTCAGCATGTTGCGCTTGAAGTCGACCGCTCCCGGATCGCTGGGGAAGACGCTCCCGACCGGTAGGCCGTTGACCGTGTCGCGGTAGATGCCGATTTTATAGCGCAGCTCGCTGCCTTCGGCCGGTTTCGGGATCGAGGCACTGCCCCACCAGTCGTTGGAGCCGGCGTCGTCGTTGTGCTGGAAGCCCATCGAGGCCACCCGGGTCGAGCCGATACCCTCGCCCCCGGCGCCTTCCGGATTGCTGCCGTCGAGGGTGTAGTAAAAGACCATCTTGAAGCCCTCGCCGACGCTGTTCGTCTTCGCCCAGACGGTCAGCGTGCTGCCGGTATCCGCAAACTGGGGATCGCCCACGCCAGGATCGGCCGGATCATCACCGCCGACCGTTCCGTCGGGATCGTGGAAAAGGAAGGACGCGACGGTGCCGCCGAAGCTGTTGAAATCGGCGTTGGCACCGTCCGGTCCGTCCACGATCGTAAAGGTGCCTGAGCCAACTGTGGTCTGGTAGGTTTCCGCACCGGTCGAACCGATCTGATTGCGCGTCGAATCGACGGCCGCGAACTTTTCCGGAAATTGCCGGTGGCGGAATGTGGTCGCTTCGTAGCCGAGGAAGGTGTCGGTCGCGATGGCGGGGGGATTGTCCCGCAGGTCCCCACTCTGGGGGCCGATTCCGAGATGGGAGTTGATATCGATGCCGCCGTTGAGCTTGAGCTGCACGCTTTCGGTTGAGCCGTCGGTGTAGACGGCAAAGCGCAGGTTCGACCCGTCGGTGATGCGCGGCAATGTGGTCTGGTAAGTGAAGGGGAGGGGCGTTTCACCTGCGGGATATCCACGGTTGGGCAAGCCGAGCGGGTTGAACTCCGGATCGCCGTCGGGGCCGTCGCGGCGGGTCACGCGGACCTGGCCGACCGCTTCGCCGCCTTCATAGATCGCGACGGTCGGGCCCCCGGCGTTTTGCCAGAGGTTGGAGGGATCCGGACTCTTCCACGAAAAAGCGAAGTAGCCGCCGGGGGGGACGATGACGTTGCCGGCGGCGATCTCCGAAGCCCAGACGAAAAAACCGCCGCCATAAGTGGAGTAGTTGTACAGATAGGCATCGGGACCTCCGGGCACGGAGGGAAAAGTGGTGGGGATGGAGCGGGCTTGCCCGTTGGCAAAATTGTCGTTCATCATGAATAGGAGAACGGTGCCGTCGGGATCGCTCATGCCTGGATTCTCGCGCTTGTCGCGGCGCTCGTAGGCGACGACGTCGCCATCCGACCATCGACCGATTTGTTCGCCACGGGCAAAGTCCTGACGGATCTTGAGCAGGTTGGGCAGGCGGAGGTCGCCAAACTGACCAAGGAAGGCATTATTGGCGTGGCGTGGGAAGGCACCGCCCGACTCGCCGAGCGTCTCCGCCTTGTAATAGCCGTCGGTGTAGACGTTGGGGATTCCGCGGCGGGTCAGGTAAAAGGCGTGCTGGAGTTCCCGGCGGCTGGCGAAGTCGTCGTCGTGACTCTGGGCAAAGGAGATGGCCGTGGCGTCGTTGAAGGCGGGGTGTCCGCTCCAACCAGGTGCGTCGAGGCCATTGAGCCCGGAAGAGGGGTTGCCCAGCCGGTTGTTCATCTCACGGTGGAGGGGAGCGTCGAGCAAACGCATCCCTGCATCGATGTATTCCTGATAACCCGGGGGCGATCCAAGGTGTTCGCCGAAAACGAGGGCGTCGTCGCGCGGCACCGCGGAATTGAAAACCGTATCGCGGTGGTTGTCCCAGTCAGAAAAGCCCCGGGTCAGATTAAATTGGACCTGCACCTGCCCGAGGTAGCCGGCGTTGGAGCCATCCTTGTCCCCGGACTGCTGGCCGAAAAAGTAGGACGGCACATGTTTGACCGCGTCGAGTCGAAGGCCGTCGGCCTTGGTGGTGTCCATCTTCCAGCGCACGGCCCGGAGGAGCATGGCGTTGACATCCTCGCGGTAAAAATCCTCGTTCTGCGCGAGGATGGCCTCGGTAATGCCATTGTCCGGACCGAAGCCGACATACTGACCGTCGCCAGCGGCGTGCGACGTGCCCGATGCACCCGGCAGGTAGGCATAATATTCGGGGTTTTCCGGATGACGGAGGAAGTTGATCTTCGGATGGGTATCTCCCTCGCTGCGCCCGAAATTGGCATTGGGTGTTTCGTGGGCGATATCGATCAAATCGGCCAGACCAAGGTGCTGCACCTGCCACTGGTCGCCCCAGTTTCGCGTATTGTCCCACTTGCGGTAAAAGCCCTCTTCGGTGACGCGGAGGTGGAAATCTTCCGGCACCATACCGGGATAGACATCGATGGGCGTGTTCTCATTAAACCCCGGCACGTCGAAGGCCCGGTGGTTCATGATGTTGTCGAAATAGACCCGAAAGCCGAAACGGTGGGCGGTCTCCACCAGACGCAGTAAATCATCCATCGTCCCGTAGCGGGTGCGGACGGTGCCGCGCTGGTCGATGTTGCCCAGGTCGAATGGATCCCAAAGGTCGTAACCGGCCGACATCGCGCCGCTGCCCTTGGTGGGGGGCGGCAGCCAGAGCGAGGAGTAGCCCGCTTCGGCCAGCTCCGGCATCTTTTGTGTGATCTCCTGCCAGTCGGTATTGAAATACTGCAGCATGGCCTCTGCGGAGGCGCTTTTCGCAAGCAAGAGCGAAGCAAGCAGAAGGAAACCGTGCAAAAAAGCGCATCGAGGTAGGGGAAGGGGGTGCATTGTGAGGGGCAGCCTGTGGCTGCAATGGGTTTCTAAGATGTGTGAATCTAAACGACAATTCCGAGAGATAAAGGGCAGGGGTCGTTCAACAGTCGAATAGGGTATTGCGTTGCTCTGCGCCTCGGAATAGATTTGAGTTCCTAAGATGTCGAATACTCCACGAGACGGCCGCCCAAACATGCAACAAATCGCGGATCATGTGAAGGTAAGCAAATCTTCGGTTTCCCTGGCCTTACGCAATGATCCGCGTATCCCGGAAGCGACTCGGCTTCGCATTCAAAAAGTCGCGGAGGCCATGGGCTACCGGCGCAACCCGGTGGTCGATTCCCTGATGACCCAACTTCGGGCCGGGCGTCAGCCCGCATTCCGTGCGAATCTGGCCTTGATCAACTGTTCCCAACTGAATGATTTGACCCAGAACCACACCTTTCGCCGTCTTCGGGAGGGGGTCCTGCGAAGGGGGGAGCAACTCGGCTACGGTGTTGAGGAGTTCTGGCTGGAGCAGCCCGACATGCGCCCGCAGCGACTCAAGCAAATCCTCGAGGCGCGCGGTATTCGCGGGCTTCTTTTGATAGCCGCGCTACGCCCGGATACGATTGATGAAAGCTACGAAGACTTTTGGTATGACTTCGCCTGTGCGGTGATTGGTGTGACGCACCTGAAGAATCAATTGAATTGCTCGACGAACGATCAATATTTGACCGCGCGCCGGGCCACGGAAAAATGTTTGGAATTGGGTTACCGGCGACCGCTTTTGGTCGTGCCCGAGGCGGACGAAGTTCTCCTGGAGGATCGATTCAGCGCCGGTTTTTATAGCGTACATCGGCATCTGGCAAAAAAGGATTGGTTGAGCTACCTGCCGCTGGACGTGGACCGGATGGACCGAGTCGTCGCCCGCGTGCGCAAACTGGCGCCCGATGTGATTATCACTAACCGCGACGAGGTTTATCCCGCGCTCATCGGCGCGGGGATCTCGGTGCCCGCGGAGATTGGGCTCGTTCACCTCGATTGGCATGCCGATCTGACTCAATGGGCGGGCATGCGACAGAACAACCGCGTGGTCGGCAGCGCGGGGGTGGATCTCGTGGCCGGGCAGCTGCAGAAAAACGAGTTCGGCTCGCAGGAGTTCCCCAAGGTTATCCAGATCGAAAGCGTGTGGATCGACGGGCCGAGCGTGCGGGGGGCAACGTAGTCGGGCTGATTCATCGCCCGACAGATGCGGGACAGAGCAGAGTATCGGTCGTGACGGCTGGCGGTTGAAAGAAAAAATCGAGAAGCCCACTATTGAAGTCATATGCCTCCAGAGTAATCAGGCCACTTTTGCCGGTGGTCTTATCGATAAATTGTATTTTCCTTGGGTTCCAGCCGTGCGGGCCCTTCGGGAAACGCTCCAGATAGTCTATAGTGCGAATGACCCGTTGCTCGCGGCTTGAGTGGTCGACCAGCCGGATTTGTTTAATGATCTTTGGGGCGTCCCCTGCCGGCGGGGGATTTAAAGCGGGGACAACGTCAATCCACTGGATGTCGAGCGAGAAGCCCTCAAAAAGGGGGTGCGTCCGGTTGAAGCTGCCGGGTCGCAAGTGGTATTCCGGGTTGAGAGCCAGCAGGTCCAGTAGGTAGGCGGCGGCATCCGCACCGGCCAGCGTGCGCACGGTCTTCCGGTCGGGCAGATCCTCCGCGAGCACGATTTTGCCGTCAGCGAAATAGGTGGTGACCGTCGTTTGCCCATCCGGCGCCTGCACCGAGGTGCGAATTTGCTTCTGACCTTTGGTCGCCTGCGAAATGCTGAGGGTGCGGCCATCGGCAGACATTTCACCGTGCACCCGTATGGAGCGAACCGGCTCTGCGAGTTGCGCGGCAACGGGCGTTGCAAGCTCGATAATCAGTAAAAGTGGAGCGCTCCAGACAAGGTATTGGTGAGAACGGGAAGGCAGGGGGCACATGGGAGGCTAAGAAGGGGGGCTTAGAAATTGAGTGGGATGGCACTCAACGAAAAGGTCGCTGACATTCCCGCCAGCGACCTCGTTTAAACGTGTGAGGCCAACCTGCGCCCTCTGCTGCCTAACGGCGGCGACGAAGGGAGAGCAGGCCCAGGGCGCCGACAATGAGCCCGTAGGCGCTTGGTTCGGGGATAACCGTGAAGTCAGCTGTGTAATTGCTGCCGCCTACGTTGTCGAAGATGGGGTTGCCCGCGTCGACGCCGTTGGTCGTGATGCTGGCGAAGACTTCGATTTTGTAATTACCGGCACTGAAAGAACTGAGCGAGATACTCGCGGCACCGTCGGAGCCATTTGCACCTTCAACATTCGTCCCCCATTGCTGATCGCCCGACACGCTGTTGACGCTGTCGACCTGAAAGGAATAGCTGACCGAACTAAAGGAGGGTGTCACAGGCCGGTTGCCTGCCTCATAGATGACATAAGAGATAAGCGCACCGGTGACGTCGGTTCCGTTGTTTTTGAAGCTCTTTAATTGCCCTCCGATCGTGATGGAGTCGGAAAGGTCGAAACTTCCCAGATTCGCTCCATTAAAATCGGGGTTTACTGTCACAGCGTTGAGGTCATAAAAAGTCGATTCAACGATGGCGAAGGAATCGAAGATTCCGGAGCCACTAAAAAGCGATGCACCCGAAAAGAGGGAGCTCGCGAGGAGTATGTGTAGTTTTTTCATGGTTACAGATGCAGGGTTAAGGGTTAAGCGAATTAGCGATGGTGGAGATTGAATTGTCCATGTCGTTCTTAAAGCGTTGACACGTTCAACAGTAGAATGGGGCGGAGAACTTCGAATTGTTTGGTCGCTTCAGCGGCGACGAACAGCGATCCAGAGCATGGCAGCCCAACCGAGGATAAGAGCGTAGGTGCCCGGCTCGGGGACGACGCTGACGTCGAGGTTGTTGAAGTAGAGGTTGTTTTGATCTCCGGCGTCGGTATCGGAGACGTAAAACTCGAAATTGTCGATAGAGGCCGCAATGCCGGTCACCTCACCGCTGAAGAGCGTGCCCTGAAAGCCTTGCGACGACGTTCGGTTGATTTGATAGGAGAGGGCGTTGGGCGAGGTTACGAGGAGGAGGACATTGATGACGGCATCATTACCCCCGTAATTGTAACCGGCGCCAGCACCCGGATTGAGGGTTGCGTTGGCACTTGAGACAGCGCCCCCATTGCCGATATTGAAATTGAAAATGCTGTCGCCCGCCGTGCGCAGATTGAAGCCCTTGTTGCCGTTATCGAAATTAACAGCCATCTGGAAGCTGAACTGATCGTTGACGCCAAGGGCCGATCCGAAGGAGCGGACCGCGGTCGAGAAGGCGGCGTTGGGGTTGGCGAACATCCCGAAGGCATTGCCGCCCGTATTGATGTTGCCAGCGCCCGATGTGGAGTCGCCCAAAAAGTTGCCACCGAAGAGGGTCGAACCGTCGCCGTTGTTGTTGAGGCTCCAGTCTGCGAAACCCGTGCCCTGATTGCTGCCGTCGGTCCAGCCGGAACCGGCATAGTTGGCCGCGTTATCGGACGCGGTCAGGGCGAAGGCGCCGCTGGCGCTGAGAAGGGCGGAGAGAAAAAGGGCCGTTTTCTTCATGAGGTTGCTGAGTAGGGTTTTACTAGGGGGTGTTAATAGACTTGATCATGTGAATGTTTGCAGAAAGTTCACAAAAACCAAGGGGTTCTGCATTCTACAGTTGAATTGATTGGTTCCGGCTTAGAAAAATCCGAGATTCGGCCCATCGAGGCGCTTTGGGTAGCCGTCCGACTCGATCGTCTGCCGCTCCGCCTGGGAAAACTCCTTGAGTTTGAAAACGGGTAGAATGGGGCGACCCTCGGCGGTGGTTACGTAGTCCACTCCCCGTTCCTGGATAAAGAGGTAGCTGGCAAATTCGCCTCCCGGAATCTCGCCAATGATGACGCTGATATCCTGAGGCTCGTTTGGTTTCAATCGAAACCAGTCGCCGACGGTCAGCTTTGGAAGGTATTGTGAGACCGGCGGGCCGCTTTGCTGAGGCGCTTCCCGGGGTTCCCATCTGCCCGGGTTGGATTCCGTGAACCCGGCGGAGAGCACGGTCTTGCTGTCCACGGCGACGATGAGGATGTCGTCGGCGGTCCCGACGAAGCGAAATTCGCCCCCCTCGGCCGAGCGGAATTTGCCCTGATAGACGGCGACCCACTGACTGGGCTCGACGAGGCTTTCCACCCCGTAAGCGCGCGGTGCTTCGTCGGCACTCATCAAAGGTATGTAGAAGTGGGTGGCATAGAGCTTTTGTGGCGCATTAAAAAACTTTCGGAATTGGCGCAGGTCGAAATTACGGAGGAAGCTCTTTCCCGCCTCCATCCACCCTTCATTAGGGGGACTTTCCCTATAGCGGTCCTGTTTGAAATCGATAAAGGTTCCCTCCAGCGCGCCGACGAGGGGCGAAGTGTTTCCAAAGAGCGTGGCAAAGCCGGATTCCCCGCCCGCGCCGCCGCCGAGTCCGCCGCCCACGTTTCCGGCATCTCCGCGGGCTTTGATTGAGGTGTCGCCCGGAGTCGGCTGCGGCACGTCAATGTTGGGCAGGTTCAGGTCGGAGGGTTGATCAACCGAAATCGGCACCTGCGAGCTGATGGCTGTGGAGCGCTGGGAACGCATCGTTTGCAGTTTGTATGCGCGTTGCTTGGGCTCTATCGCCTCGGGGGGCGCAACGACTTCGATTTCCACAGCCTCCTCGGTGAGTATGGAGAAAATTTTCCAGCTGCCAATGATCACGCCCACGATCAGGTGGAGCGTCAGGCTCCCGAGAAGAATCAGCACGAGCGGCCGTTTGAGAAGCCGCTGCGTTCTTGAGGAAGGGGGGGGCGGGGTATCGTTTGTCATTTAGGACTACCATAGCGCCTCGCTTTAAAAACCCAAACCCCCTTTTTGTTCAACTGTCCAACAGGGGAGGCTTAGCGATTGCCCGAAGAATCGTTCTACTCGCAACCACCTCGCCATTGTTGAACCCTTTATTTACACCATGATTTCCCGTATTTTTGTCTCCGCTTCTTTCCTCCTGTGCTCGCTGGCTACGGGGTCGGCGGCCCCCATATCTATCGAGATACCGGTTGCCCGGACCAGCGAGGAGGCGCGTTTGTATGTGGCACTCGACGCCGGCCCCGGATTCGGTTCGAGCGTAGTTCGCCTGCCTAATGAGGGGCGACTCTTTCTTCCCTTCCAAGCCGACGTTTTGGTTGAAGTTGCGGGCGAGTCGGTCGTGGCGGCCTGGCGCTATGCCGACTTCCAGTGGCAGCCAGTTCCCGGTCTGATAGCCGGGTTCCAGCGGGATGCAGATCGTTTGCATCTAAAACTCTCCGCAAGCAGTCAGACCGACCGGGTGCGCAAGCTTCAGTGGTTTGTCAACGGACCGTCGGGTGAGCTGGCCATTGACAAAACCCACGTGCAGCGCAGCGGCGGCGAGGCCTACCTGCCCCACTATCACACAATTGACGCTGACGGAGGACTCACACTGCGCGGTCGATTCGGCGACCCGCAAAGCAGGATCCGTATTTACCAAATGCTACCGCGTCTCTTCGGCAACACCAATGAGCGCCGCAAGGTAAACGGGACGATCAAGGAAAATGGGAGCGGCAAGTTCAGCGACCTGAGTCCCGAGGTTTTGGCCGAGCTGAGCGCCTATGGCTACAGTCACATCTGGCTGACGGGGGTATTGCAGCAAGCGACCTCGACTGACTACAGCGAGGTCGGGCAGCCCGCCGACGATCCGGATTTGCTCAAGGGGATCGCCGGAAGCCCGTATGCGATCCGGGATTATTTCGATGTTTCGCCGGATTACGCGGACGACCCCGCACAGCGTCTGGACGAATTCAGAGCTCTCACTGAGCGCATGGAGGCGGCCGGGTTGAAGGCCGTGATTGATTTTGTGCCGAATCACGTGGCGCGCAGCTACGGCTCGGACATTCGGCCGGAGTTGGCCTTTGGCGTGAGCGACCGGAAGTCCGCGTTTTTTGATCCGCGGAACAATTTCTTTTATCTGACCGAGGAGGTCGTCGCCGACGCGGCTCCCCTGCGTCTGCCCACAGTGGACCCGCAAAGCGGGAAAGTCGTCAACGAGACGGCACGCCTGGTGGGCAAAGCCGACGGGTTTTTTCTGCCGGAAAAAGCGCACGGGCGGGTCACTGGAAACAACGTGGTGAGCTGGCGGCCCTCGGAGGGCGACTGGTATGAAACCGTAAAGCTGAACTACGGCTACGACTTCTTAAACCCGGATCGGCAACCCGAATATCCCAGTGCGGTTACGCCCCGTAAAACGATCCCGGACACTTGGATGAAGATGGACTCGATCATCGCCTACTGGCAGGAGAACGGGGTCGACGGCTTCCGGGTGGACATGGCGCACATGGTGCCACCCGAGTTCTGGAAATGGTTGATCCACCGCGCCCGCGAGCGCGACGCGGACGTCTTCTTCTACGCCGAGGCTTACGACGACGATCCGGCCAAGGTGGCCAGTCGCGAGCCGGTTTTCAAGCCCAGCGACAACGTCATGCTGCTGCTTCTCGATGCGGGCTTTGATGCAGCGTATGACGATCCCGGATACGACACACTGGAGCATCTTTATAATGGAGTCGCCTGGGCCAATGACCTGCAGCGGGTGCAGGAAGACCTCGGCCCCATGTTTTTTGATCGCGCCGTGCGGTATACGGAAAACCACGACGAAATCAGGCTGGCGCATCCTGCAACATGGGGCGGGCAAGGTATGCAAGTTGGGCGGCCTGTCACGGCCACACTCTTCGGGCTGTCGAGAGGGCCGGTCATGGTTTACCATGGTCAAGAGGTTGGTGAACCAGCGCTCGGGCGAGAAGGCTTTGGTGGCGACGATCAGCGCACGACGATTTTTGACTACTGGTCGATGCCCGAATTCAATAAGTGGTGGAACGATGGCCGAATCGACGGAGCCGGCCTAAGTGAGGCCCAGAAAGCGCTGCGTGCCTGGTATAGCCGATTGTTGCACCTGCAAAAAGAACCCGCCTTCGCTCAGGGTAACTTTATTCCGCTGAATGCGGCCAACGAGGCCAATCCGTTTTTTGGCAAGGTTGAAGATACGGGACCCTCCGGACATTGGTTTTTCGCTTACCTGCGGGTGGACCCTGAGACCCGCAGTTCGTATTTGGTGACCAGTAATTTCCATGCAGACACGACCCTGCGGCATCTGCGAATCCGGTTGCCGGCAAATGCTGTGGCTGCACTGGATCTTGAGGCGGCAGCCGATATGTGGATCGTGCTTGGCGATCAGCTGGCGACGGATGGTCAGCCCCCGCGCGCAATACCTGTGGCGGAGGCCCTGCGGGAGGGCATCTATCTGGATAATCTCAAGCCCTTGTCGGCTTATTATTGGAAGCTCGAGCTTGTCTCCGAAGTTCCTGCGGGCACTGTGGTGAGCCCCAAGCTCCCGACCGGTGCCGCCTTTTTGGGCGCGCCGCCATTGCTGCGCCTGCAAGCGGGAGCGACTGCGGAGATCGATCTGCGCCGCTACGGTAATCCGGGGACGACCCACCGCTTCGCCACCGCTTCGGTTCCCGGCATCGCTGTCTCGATTGATCATTTAAACCACCGACTCTATCTTCGGGTTGATCGTGATGCACGCGGTCTCCAGCGGGTGCCGCTTCGGTTGGAAGCCTTGGACGGCGGCAGCACGATTCAGAGCAGTCTTCCGGTCGCCATCGATGCGGTGCCCGTGCACACATTCGAACTGGGGGGCTGGCAGGACGCCGGGCGTGTTTCCGTGGTCGGTAACTTCAACGATTGGAATGCAGGCGCGCAACCGTTGGAGCGAGTGGAGGATGGGTGGCGCACCCGGGTTCCACTCAGGGCGGGCCAGTATGACTACAAATACGTGATCGACGGCCATTGGATGCCCGATCCCGGCAATCCCCAAACCGGCCCGGACGGGCACGGCGGGAGCAACAGCCTGCTCACGATCGAGGGAAGCCAGGCAACGGCACCAGTCCTCTTTGTCAGCAGTGTCGATACGGACATGGTGCGGGTGGAAGCGGCCCCGTCTCCGGTCAAGGTCATCGCGGAAGCGCTTCCCGATTCCGGCGCTATCATTGATTTACCGGTGAGCATGCGGGGCTCCAGTATCGAAGTGGCGACCGCGTCGGCACCAAATGGTGCGCTTGTTCGGGTGATCGCCGAAGGAGCGGACGGGCAGGTGGGTTTGCCCGCCATCGCGTTTGCGGGGTGCGTCCAAGGCGACATCTGGCAGGATGATATCATTTACTACGCATTTACTGACCGCTTCTATGATGGCGATCCCTCCAATACGGTAAAGGTGGACAATCCCGAAGTATTGGAAATGGCCAATTATTTTGGCGGGGATTTCCAGGGAATTGAAGCGAAGTTACGAGAAGGCTATTTTGATGAACTGGGTGTGAATGTGCTTTGGCTGGCACCGCTCAACGAAAACCCCGGCGATACCTGGGCCGAGTATCTGCCGCCTTACCGGCACTACACCGGTTACCACGGCTACTGGCCTGTGTCGCGTTTTGGAGTGGAGCCGAGGTTCGGCGGCGAAAGTGGTCTTCGCTCCCTGATCGATGCGGCGAAGGGAAGGGACCTCAAAGTGTTGGCCGACCTTGTCTTGAAACATGTGCACAGCACGAATCCCATTCGTAGCGAGCGCCCCGAGCTGTTTGGGCAACTCGAACTCAGCGACGGCAGCCGAAATCTGCGCCGTTGGAATGACCGACCCTTTACCACCTGGTTTGAGCCGTTTTTGCCTGCCTTTGACTTCCGTAATCCCGAAAGCATCGACTTCCTCCTTGAAGACGCTACTTACTGGATCGAGCAATACGGTCTTGACGGGTATCGGCTCGATGCGGTGAAACACATCCGCCCCGACTTCTGGTGGCGGTTCCGTAGCCGGATGCGGGATGCCTTCCCGGATGCCAACCACTACTTCGTGGGTGAGACGTTTCAGGATCGCGCAGGGATCTCTGCCTTTGTCGGTCCCAATATGCTGGACGGGCAATTCGACTTTCCTCTCTACGACGTCATTATACCCACCTTTGCTCAGGGGAATACTGGCTTTGATGTATTGGAAAACGCACTGCGCCAATCCGAAGAAAGCTACGGACGTAGCGTGCGCATGTCGCCGCTGCTGGGTAATCACGATAAACCCCGTTTTATGGCCTATGCCGATGGCGACCTGCCCGACCCGCAGGAGCCCGACGAGGAAGAAGTGGGCTGGAGTCGAAATATCGTGGTCGACAATCCAGAGGCCTACGATAAACTGAAGATGGCAATGACCTTTCTCATGACGATTGATGGAGTGCCGATGATATACTACGGTGACGAGATCGGAATGACCGGAGCGGGCGATCCCGACAACCGCCGTATGATGCGCTTCGGCGATGCGGTTTCGGAGCCCGAAGCTGCGGTGCGCACGCATTTTTCAAAGCTGGCCCATGCCCGTCGTGCCCACCCCGCGCTCTATTTGGGCAGTCGGCGGGTCCTGGAGGCAGCCGAGCACCGGTATGCGTATCTGCGTGCTCATGTAAGCGATCGTGCGCTGGTGGCCTTCAACCGCTCTGCCGAGGTGGTCACTTACCACTTCGATTTATCTCCGGAGATCGGGGACGCCTCTCTGACGGATATTATCTCGGGCGCAACGCTCGAAGTGCGCGACGGGCAAGCCCGTTTTGAATTGGAGCCGATGCAATCGGCAGTCTTCCTAAACAAAGAGGCCGCCGATGGGAGATAGGGGCCGAGTCGGTTTGATTTTGGTCACCTGGCTTTTCGCGGGCTGCTTGCTCGCGTTCACTGCGCGCGCGGAACCACAGGTCACCAATTTCCCCGAGCTCGACTTACTCGGGCTCGGGGAGCGGGTCGATGCAGCCTATCCGGGTAATCCCGCCGAGGCGATTCCCTACATGGAGGAGATCCGGGGGCGACTTCGTGGCGCAGCGAGTGAGCAGTATCGAGGCATCTATCGGGAGAACCTCTATCGCCTGGGCCTGGCGCACATGCTGTGGTTTCAGATCTCGGGCGAGCCAGCGCACTTGCTTGCCGGCATTCCCTATTGGGACGAGTTTCTAATCGAGTTCATCAGCGACGAACGTCACCCCCTGGCTCTTTTGAACCGTGCCGACAGCTATTACGGTGCGGAGGATTGGAGTGCGGCGGTTGATGGCTACCGGCATGTCCTGCAACTCTACGCCCTGCAACTGGATGATGCGGAACTGTTGGGCCTGCTCCAACGCCTGGTCGTGGCCGCCGGGGAATCGGGGCGGACCAGCGAAATAAGGGAAACGCTCGAGCGGTTTCTCGATCCTGAATTTGGTTCGGAGCTGCGCTTGTTTGCATTGAACTCGCTGTTTGATGAAGCACTGGCCGCCAACGATTTGCCGGAGTTGCTGAAACTTGTCGGCACGATCAACCAAGACCGGCGCTTCCGCTATGATCTCGGGGTCAACCTTCGCCTGATCAATATCGGCGACCGCTTTGAGCAGGATGAACGCTACCTCGAAGCGAGTTTGCTCTACTCGATGGTCCTTCCGGTTGAGGAAATTCTGACCGCTGTGGAGGATCGCCTGATTGATGTGGAGGAACGCCTTTTTCGAAAGGTCTACATCGCCTCGCAAGAGCCGGAACTGCTGCGTGAGCGCGATGAACTGCGCGCCGAGCGGGCGAGGATCGCCGATGCGCCCCGCTATACCGCCAACTTGCGCTGGCGGGAAGCCCGGGTACGCCAGCTCATGGGGCGAATTTACGAGGCGTATTTCGGTTTTCTTCGTCTGATTCGCGAATACCCGCAGCACACCCACATCGAGCAATTTCGCTATGCCGCCTTTCTTCAGGCGCTGGAGTGCGGCTACCGCGAGGAAGCGACGCTTTTGGCCGAGGAATACCTCGCGACACCTGCCTATGTTCAGTTTGAAAAACCGATTGCGGCGCGTCTGGCTCAGCTCTACGAGTCGGCTGGCGCGGTGATCAAGTTGGCGGAGCTGGCGGATAATTTTCTGCATCGTTTTCCCTACGACCCGGTGGCGTCACAGATGGCGCATTCGCTCGGCCACGTTTCCTTCCGGGCGGGCGAAACGGCGCGCATTTTGGATACCTTCCCATACTGGGCAGAGGCGTATCCCGACGGCTCATTCATCGACAGCGTCCAATATTGGTCGGGGATGACTTATCTATTTATCGGTGATTTTGCTTCGGCCCTGACGTCCTTTGAAGACCTGATCGAACGGCAACCGGGGAGCGTCTATTTCAAGGAGGCCAAGTTCCGGCGTGGGGTGGCTGTCTTTGGGATGGGCGACTATGCCCAGGCAAGGATGCTCTTTACCCGGTGGCTGGAGGACTCGCAGGGCCATCCGCTCGAGCCGGAGGCACATGTTTTTCTGGGTGACCTCGATGCAATGGATGCGGAGGTAGAGGGAGCGCTGGAGCACTACGAGAAGGTCGAAGCACTGGGCGGCAGCCAGGCTTTAATTGATCATGCCTATTTCGAGTCGGCAGCCCTCCTGCAGGCCAATCGGCGGTTCGATGCCTTGTTTGACTTACTGGAGCGTTATCTCGACACCTATCCGGAAGCGGCCGCTGGCGCGGAGGCGGTTTTACGCCTTGCCGAAGCTGACTTAGAGAACGGGGATATTGCATCATCGTTTGAGCGTTACCGCGATGGAATTCGGCGATTCGGGAATCGATCCGAGTCGGACAGCGTCGACCAGCTGTTGGATGCCTGGTGGACATCGGACCGCGAGATACGGGCGAGGCATGAAGCGACCACTGCCTTTATTGACCAGCTTCTCAAAGACTCCCCGTTCCGCAGTCAGTTGCTTTATGATCGTGTCGCGCAGATTAAATATTTCCAGGAAAATGCCTCGATTCCCCGGGAGCTTCAGGAAGCGCTGACGATTCGGCAGCCGCTCTACGAAAAACTGGTCGAGAAAACACCCCGCGATCCAGAACGAACCGGGCCAGTGCTGGAAGCTGAGGCGTTCCCGCTTCTGCTGGCCTGGGAAGCTGAAGTGAAAGGGCAATTGGCACAGCTGCCCGAAGAAAGGCCGGCCATCGCCTTCCAACGAATGCGTGAGTCCGCGCTGGAGGCAGCCCGGGAGACGCTCGCACTGCGCCTTCTCCGAATATTGAATTTGAGAGCGGGGCACGAGGTCAGCCCCGCGCAGCTAGGGCCCGCTGAGGAAGCAGTTGGCAGCCCGGCGACGCTCGTCTGGATCGCTCAAATCAAGGGCAAGTCGGATCGACTGGCCGCACGGATGCTATTGCGTAATTTGATCCAGACCAAGCCCGCCTCCGATTCGATACCGGATGCACTCTTCCTGTTGGCCAGCTTGGAAATGGAGGAGGGCTACTTTGATATGGCGGTGGATTTGTATGATCGGATTTTAGAAGAATACTTTGGCAGTCCCCGTGCGCCGGCCGCGGCTATGCAGCGCGGGGAGGCGTTACGTTTGGCGCGACGCTACGAAGACGCGATGGAGGCTTACTCGATGGTCCTCAATCAACGCGAGTGGCGAGGTGAAATTTGGGCTGAGGCCACCTTTAAAATAGGGCTCTGTTTCCTGGCGGCCAATGAGACGGAGAAAGCACAGGGCTTTTTTGAGCGGACCTACCTGGCCTACAGTGGCTATCCCGAGTGGGCGGCGAAAGCCGTCATGGAAAGCGCTGACCTGCTTCTTGCCAATGGAGATCGGCAATCGGCTAAGGAAACCTATCAGTTTTTTCTCGACACCGCCAGTTCCATAGACTCGCCGTTTCACTCCGTAATCGTTCAAAAAATGGAGGCTTTGTCATTGTGAAAGCACGCACTCATCTTCTCTCCGTGAGCCTGATCTGTTTGCTCGTCGGAAGCCTAATGCCGGTTTGCGCAATCGCTGCGGAGTTCCCCGTGCGTTTGCAGTATCCAACGCGGACTGTTGACATTATTCTAACCGGGCTGGAAGGGGGTTCTATCGTTTTTCGCCCGGTTGAGCGCGACACCGGAGGGCGGGCCTTCCTGGCCATCCCGGATCTTTTGCGGGAGGATGTTGCAGTTGAATTTATTTTCCCCAAGGCTTTTAACGACGCAATCAAGGAGGTAGGGCAGGGCAGAGCGGCTCAAGCCTTGCCAACCCTTGGTCAATACGTCGAACCGCTGACCGAATATCTGGCGATGAGCGAAATCCCTGGAAACATGGTGCCGGTGGTCATCGCCTATTTGGATGCATTAGCGGCTGCTGCTGAATGGAAGAAGGCGACCGAGGTTGCGCTCCAAATTCCGCTGGCGGACGCGCCCCCGGTAGCGCTCGACCGGGCGGGTGAACTCGTGCTCGCTCTTGATAGTGCCGGCGAGGCCGCCCTGACCGAGCGCCTGCAACGGAAGCTGTTCGGTCTTCGTGATCTAGACCTGCCGAAACTGCAAAGTCTCATGGCGCTGGCAAATGAATGGCGGCGGCGTGGGAATTATCTGCGGGCGTTTGAACTGTATCGGAAGGTTCAGGGGATCGAAAGTCCGCTTCGCGTTGAAGCGCGGCTTTGGGTCGCCTATAGCAGTTTCTATCTAGGGCACGAAGTCATTCCCGAAGTCTTTCTTGAGGTGCTCCCCGAGATGGAAGTGGACAGCGAAGGGTATCCGCTTTGCGAATTGATCAAGGCGCGGATGCGCGTCCGCGAGGGCGATTTTCCCGCTGCCATGCGTGCGGCCGCCATGGCCCGCGTCTATGCCGATCCCACGGATCCCTTCTATGCAGAGTTGCTCCACATTGTAGCCACGCTCTACACAGAGTTGAGCATCACCGAAGCTGCTCAGACCGCACACCAAGAGCTGATTCTGCTTTTCCCGAATACGACGTGGGCCGCCAAAAGCCGGGAACTACTGACACATTAAAAACCACCCTCAACACTATGAAGACAATGAGAACCCCGAAAAATCAACTAGCCGCAAAGGCCCTCATCCTGACTCTGCTGAGCCTGAGCGGGAGCCGCCTGATTGCGCAATCCGAAACTGTCGCTGAGGTCGCACCCGCCGAAGACGTCATTACCCTTTGGACAATGTTCCAGCAGGGTGGTTGGGCGATGTATCCCCTGCTTGCCTTTTCCGTGGCCCTGGTTGGCCTGGCGGGCTACTGTGCTATGCTCATCCGCGAGAAACGATTCGTCCAACCGGAAGCACTGGACGACCTTCGGGCAGCTATTCGCGAGGGCGATGCGGAGGCTGGCCAACGCGCCTGTGAAGCCCATCCTGGCTACATGACCGATGTTCTCAAAGCAGGCTTCGGCGCGGTGCAGGATGGGTATGCCACACCGGCTGCGGTTAACGAGGCCCTTGAGGAGCGTGCCAGCAAAGTCCTCGCGTCGCCCCTTGTATTTGTGCAATACCTACAAGTCATTGCGTCCGTTTCGCCCATGATGGGGCTCCTCGGAACGGTTAGTGGTATGGTCAAAGCCTTTCGCAATATTGCCGCGCAGGGGCTGGGCAAACCGGAGCTTTTGGCCAACAACATTTCAGAGGCATTGGTCACCACCGCCACGGGTTTGCTCATTGCGATCCCTGCCCTCATGGCTTATTTCTTCTTTAAAAACAAATACACGGCTGCTTCATCGGGTATCTACGAGTGTGTTGGTTCACTCACCCGACTCATGACGAAGCATGGAATGATCAAAGACGATTCAAAAGCCGCCTGATCGCCACACCATAAACCTCTTTGACTAAAAAAAACCTCTAATGAAACCAATCGCCCAGGAAGCTAGCACGGATCTGCCGGATCTGACTCCCATGATCGATATCGTGTTTTTGCTGATCGTTTTCTTCATGACAGTGGCGAACATGCAGGTCTTGGAGCGGGTTCCCATCGATGTGCCCATCGCTGAGGCGGCGACTCTTCCGGAGGACCGTGGCGGGCGGATCATCGTCACAGTGAAAGAGGACGGCACGGTGTTTTTCGGCCCCCGATCCGTGCTCATGGAGGACCTGGCCGCTTTGATCGAGCAGGGGAAGGGCGCGAACCTCGGCATAAAAGTCTACGTGCGGGCCGATGCCAATGTCCCCTTCAAAGAGGTCCGCGAGGTCTTTGCGGCGGCGGCCGAGGGCGGCGTCCCCAATGTTGTCTTTGCCACTTTTCAGAGCGATAAATAACTACTTCCCGTGAGAGTTAAACGATTAAAAATCCCCGAGGACCGCGTCGATTTGACACCGATGATCGACATCGTCTTCCTCCTCCTTATCTATTTCATGGTGACCACCACAATCGTAAAAGAGGAGGCGGATCTTGGGGTAAAATTGCCCTCCAGCATGGCGGCTCCACCCGACACTCCGCTACCCGAGCAGCACTACATCGACATTCTGATCGATGGCACTGTTTTGCTCAACGGGATGCCGATGGATAATCCCAACCAGCGCTCGCTGCCCAATCTGACCCGGACTCTTGCCCAGATCAAACAGTCTTCCGACCGCGCCGGATTAAAGACACTCGTGATCATTCAACCCGATGCGGAAACCTATCAGCAAAGCGTGGTGAATGTGCTCAATGCCCTGAAAGAAGTTGGCATACGCTCGATCTCATTCGGAGAGGGCTAGGCGGTTCAACTGTCCAACAGGCTGTGGAGTGCGACGAAATTCTGTTTTTGCTTTGCTCCGACAATCTTGAAAAAATACCTCACAGAACCACCCCGCTTCAGGCATCTTTGGCTTGTCATACTTCCGCTGCTAGCCTGCGGGCAGAGCTACATTGCCTCCGAGGATGAGGCATTCTACGATGCTTATTCCGACGGATGGACGACCGGCGATAACGGCGGGCGCGGCTTCGGCGAGTGGCGTTTACTGGCGCCCGAATATCTTTCGGAGAACGCGGAGCGGTATGCCGGATTTTTCATTGCGGACGCATCCGTCGAAGCGGATCTGACTAGAAGTGCCCGCGAGGGTCGAGCCTTTGGTATCTTTGCGAACGGGATCGGCTTTGAGGAAACGGTCGCTTTTCGCTCTTTTGATCGGCCTCTGGGGGTCGGGGATGTATTCTCCATGCGTTTTGAATTTGATGGCTTTGCCAAGAAATTTGAGAGCGATTCAGGGGAGGGTGTCAGCTCCGTGGGTGTGGCGTTGAGAACCAGTTCCGAAGTGGAGGACCTGAAGGCGCTGGCGCGGGGCCGCGCGGTCGTTCTTGCCGTGATCGAGGGCTTGAGCACTTACCAGATCCTCGATGCGGACGGTCGCCACAACACCCGGGTCTTTCTCGATACAGCAGGTGTGGAACTTGGCTTCACCCTGCGCGATGAAGGGCGCTACGATTTGCAAATTACAAGGCTAAGCGATCAGGTTGCGCACCATTTCGAAGGACGGCGCTTGCTTACGGAAAGCGCCGCCAAGGACCCGGAGCCGACGGTTGGAAGTAGTCCACAGGCTTTTGCGATTTTCAACCTGAATGGCGGACGGCACAACGTCTACTCGGGAGCTTTTCAAATCTCCAGGAAGGAGCGCAACACACCATGAGGGAGGCAGCGATACCTTCGCTTTTTAACCGGGATTGTGGTATTCTGCTGCATCCCTCTTCCTTGCCCTGCGAATTCGGGATTGGCGATTTCGGACCCTGCGCATTACGCTGGCTCGACCAATTGGCTGCGAATTGGCAAAACCTTTGGCAGATATTGCCGCTAAATCCGGCGGGCTACGGGGATTCGCCGTATCAAAGCCTTTCCGCGTTCGCGGCGAATAATGCCTTCCTCAGTCCAGAGGCGCTCCATGAGTCGGGCTTGATTAACGACGTTGAGCTGGAATCGCTGCGTCTCCCAAATGGATTCCCGGTGGATTATGCGGCCGTCTATGCCAACAAACTTGAGCTGGCGGCGCGGGCCGCCCGTCGGTTTTTTGGCTTGGATAAGCAAGATCCCCAGCGCCTCGCCTTTGCTGATTTCCTGCGCGGCGAAGCCGATTGGCTTGAGCCATTTGCACTCTTCAGCGCACTTAAATCAAAATTCGGGGGTGTGGCGTGGACGCGATGGCCCAGGGCTTATCGTGATAGAAACCCAGAGGTGCTGGAGGCGGCAAAGGTTGAGTTGGCCGAGGACATCCAGCGGATCTATTTCGAGCAATTTCACCTCTCCAAACAATGGAGGCGCGTGCGCTGGCGTGCCGAGGAATTGGGCATCCGCATTATCGGCGATCTACCTATCTTCGTCGCCCATGACAGTGTCGATGTCTGGTGTCGCCCCGAGCTCTTTCGATTGTCCGCCGATGGGAACCCCCGGGTTGTGGCGGGTGTACCTCCGGATTATTTTTCCTCCACAGGTCAGCTTTGGGGGAATCCCCTTTACGATTGGGAAGCCCATGGCGCGACAGATTTCAGCTGGTGGCGCGCCCGCCTGCGGAAGGTGCTGGACTGGGTGGATATCGTTCGGATCGACCATTTTCGCGGTTTTGACGCTTGTTGGGAGATTCCCGGCGAGGCGGCGACCGCGATGAACGGTCGGTGGGTTCCCGCACCAGGGTGGAAGCTTTTTGAGGCCTTCGCCGCCGACCTCGGCTACCCACTCCCGGTTATCGCTGAAGACCTTGGGGTCATCACGCCGGAGGTGGTGGCACTGCGCGATGCCTTTCATCTGCCGGGCCTGCGCATCGAGCAGTTCGCTTTTGGCTCCGACGCGATGAAGGATACCTTTTTGCCTGACTCCTACGATGGCAACTGCGTCGCCTACACAGGAACGCACGACAATGACACCGTAATCGGCTGGTTCAATAGTCAACCGGGAATCGACAGTACGCGAGATGCGCAGGCAATTGAGGAAGAGCGGGTGGCGGCGTTGGCCTATTTCGGGGGTGATGGCTCGCGTATCCATTGGGATTTCATTGAAAAGCTTTATCATTCTGCGGCGGGCGCTGCACTCATGCCAGTGCAGGATATACTTGGCCTTGGTTCCGAGGCGCGCATGAATACCCCGGGCACGGCTTCGGGGAGTTGGGGCTGGCGAATCACCGACGAGTCTGCTTTGCAATCTGCCCTCGCACTTCTTAGCGCCGTAACCGTTGCCTCGGGGCGTGGTTTGGCTGCAGAACCAGTCGTCCAATCAATATCCGGGCCCCCCTGATTTATTGTCTGTTTTCCCTAACCCCATAAAAAAAATCAAATGAAGAAGCCTAACTTATCTTTTTGGCAAATTTGGAACATGAGCTTCGGCTTTTTTGGTATTCAGTTCGGATTCGCTCTGCAGAACGCCAATGTAAGCCGGATATTCGAGACGCTCGGAGCGGATCTCAAAGCCATTCCCATCCTCTGGATCGCGGCCCCCTTGACGGGCCTCATCGTGCAGCCGATTGTCGGTTATTTCAGCGACCGCACCTGGTGTCGCCTGGGGCGGCGCCGTCCGTATTTCCTAGTCGGGGCGATCTGTGCCTCGATCGCTCTCCTGATCATGCCGAATTCGCCCGTGCTCTGGATCGCAGCCGGGATGCTTTGGATCATGGATGCCTCGATCAATGTGTCGATGGAGCCATTTCGGGCGTTCGTCGGCGATCAGTTGCCCTCCGAGCAGCGCACGCGGGGTTTTGCCATGCAGAGCTTTTTCATCGGTGCCGGTTCGGTCATTGCCTCGGCGTTGCCCTACATGCTGACCAATTGGTTCGGTGTCTCCAACGTCGCTCCCGAGGGAGTCATTCCGGACTCGGTAAAATGGTCCTTCTACTGCGGCGCGGTGGTCTTTCTGTTGGCGGTGCTTTGGACAGTTTACAAAAGCCGCGAATACAGCCCGGAAGAACTCGCAGCCTTCGAGGGGAAAAAGCCGGTCGAGGATGCGGCCGAGGTGCGTGCACGTCTCGATAGTGAATCGAGCTCCGCGAATGAGCGGATGCGACGTCAATCGGCCCATGGTCCGCTTTTTCTCATTGGAGGGCTCGTTCTTTCGGCGCTGGTCTACGTTCTTGGATGGGAGAAGGAGCTGTTCATTGTGACCGGGGGCTTCTGCGCGCTCGGTCTGCTTTTACTCGTTGCGACTGCCCTCCAGAAAAAAGGGATCCGCTCAAACGGTTTGGTCGTTGTGATGGACGATCTCTATGCGATGCCGAAGACCATGAAGCAGTTGGCCATTGTCCAATTCTTTTCCTGGTTTGCCCTGTTTTCGATGTGGATCTACACAACTGCCGGCGTCACCAGCCACCTTTACGACATGCGACTAACGGCCGCCGAAGTCACGACCTTGCAGCAAACTGCGGCATCGATGGGGGCAGGCGATGCGTCTGCCGACTGGGGCTCCGCCTACGCCGGTGTGGTCCGCGACCTCGAGGCCTACCGTGGAGAGATCGCCGGAGGGGCCGAATCGGTTGTCAGCAGCATGCGGACCGTTAATTTCTTCATCACCCACGGGACAGCCGTGGGGCTCTCGGATGCTATGCGCGAGCGCCTTCTGCATGTTCAGCAAGAATACAATACCGGTGCGGACTGGGTGGGGATCGCTTTCGCGGTCTATAACGGTTTCGCTGCCCTCATTGCCTTTGCGCTGCCGGTCGTCGCAAAGTGGACAAGCCGGAAGGTAACCCATGCGCTCGCGCTTCTTATCGGAGCGCTGGGCTTGGTCTCCGTTTATTTCCTGCCTGGGCCCAACTGGATGATTCTCTCGATGCTCGGCGTGGGCGTAGCCTGGGCGAGCATTCTTTCGATGCCTTATGCGATCCTCTCGGGTGCGGTGCCTGGTGAAAAAATGGGACTCTACATGGGCATCTTCAATTTCTTCATCGTCTTACCGCAGATGCTGGCGGCCAGTATCCTCGGTGTCCTTGTGCAAGGACTGTTTGGCGGCGAGGCAGTGCTCGCGCTTATTCTCGGCGGTTTAACCTGGATTGTGGCGGCTGTGCTGACGCTCTTTGTTGACGATGTCGATACCCTTGGGCAAGCGGCTCGTAGTTGATTAATTCTGTAGCCAAACGCCTTTGCGTTTTGACCGGTCAAGTTCACCAGGTCTTGGGATCATCCTCAGCTTCGTCCTTGCGCCAATCCTTGCCGTCTGGACCACGCGACCAAACGATAACCGTATCGCCAATCCACACTTGATCGTCCTCCGGATTATCGAGGTGAATTTCGAGAAAACGGGGAATGCGGCCGTCGTTGTTCACGTCCAACTTAAACTTGTAGGGATTACCCCAGGGGTCGACGATATGGCCATCGATGATTTTTTCGTCAGGGAAGGGAGCGAAGGGGACTCGTTGCGGGTTGCGTGCACGCCCGTCGGCATCGTAGCCCGGTTCTCCTTTAAACATGCTGGTAATGAAATCCCATACCTGCTCACCATCTGAAAACTCCGCGTCTTTACCCCAATCCTCTTGGCCAGGGGTGTTGCTGCCGAAGATCTTTCCGTTTGTCGTGGGCCATTGACCATAGGTCGCGTAATAAAGGCCGAAGGCGTTCTTGATAGTGCGCGCATCGGCAGTTGCTTCGGCGATTAAAGCCCCATCACGGACTTTTGAGACCGCCGGGATCAATATAGCGACGAGAAGTCCCACAACTGCCAGAGTGACGAGCAACTCAAGTAGGGTGAACCCGCGGGCTAGAGGCTTTTCAAGCATGGTCAAAGGTTAATCAAAGCCATCATTGACTGGCAAGGACGCAACTCATTGGACAGTTGAACTTTTCGCTGATTTATGCAGCCACGAAGGCGGCGGGCCGGTTCACTTTTCGCACTTGTTCGTTACAACCGCTTTTGGTGCCGCAGCTAGCCGATCTCTTCGACGCCGACCTCGACGCGGCGGCCGTTGATGGTTAGGCCGTATTTCCTCTGCAGACCAGAGTTGCTCTCGGCGGGTGCCGGTGCGGGTGCGGCCTTGGGCGTTTCCGTCGCTACCGCTACGGTGGTCGGCTTGGGGCCTTCGCCTTTGAGGTGCTTTTCCAACTGGGGCGGGAACATGGCGTGGATCACGCAGTGCGCGTCGTCGCTGGGGAAGTTCTTTGCTTTGAGTTCCTTGCGCAGGTCATCCATGTGCTGGTGCACAGCACCGGGTGCTTCGACCGGGCGGCAGGTGATGGGCTCTTTCTTGGCCTGCTTGGCGGCGAGCTGCTGCACCTCCGGATCGACCGGGGCGGGGCAGCGGCCGTAATAGCCGAGCGCGATGTCGGCGGCTTGCGGAGAGATCTGCTTCCAGCGACCAAACTTGACGTTGAGAAAGGCCTGCATGCCGACGATTTGCGAGGTCGGGGTGACCAGCGGGATCCAACCAAGGGCTTCGCGGACGACCGGGATCTCGCGGAACACCTCCTCGAACTTGTCCTCCATCTTCTGATCCTTTAACTGCGTACGGAAGTTGGACAGCATCCCACCTGGCACTTGATACTCCAGCGTATCGACGTCGATGACCTCGTTTTTATGGCTGGTGAAATCGCCCAGTTCGGCGTAGGCCTTTTCAAGGTGCGTCCGCATTTCCCGGAGCGAGGCGCGTTGGGCCTCAGACACCTCAGGGCAGCGCGGGTGGCCTTGTAACAGTGCCAGCATACGAGTCGTATCGGGCTGGCCCGTCCCATTGGCGAAGGGAGAAATGGACAAATCGATCGCATCGACCCCCGCATCGATGGCCGCCATGTAAGTGCTCGCTCCGAGACCGGCCGTGTCGTGGGTGTGGATCCAAACGGGGATTTTGACCGTTTTCTTTAATCCGTCGATGATGGCGAAGGCTTCCATCGGGGGAATGAGTCCGGCCATGTCCTTAAGCACAATCGCATTGGCCCCCATCCTCTCGAGTTCGACACCCATTTCGATAAACTTGGCCACGGTGTGCACGGGGCTGCTTGTGTAGCAAATCGTGCCATGCGCCTGCGCGCCGGCCGCTTTGGCCGCATCCATGGCGCACTTCATGTTTCGCGTGTCATTCAGCGCATCGAAAATACGGAAAATGTTCATCCCGTGGTCGGCGCTCGTCTTAATGAAGGCCGTCACCACATCGTCGGGAAAGTGTTTATACTGAACAATGTTTTGGCCGCGCAGCAGCATCATGTGCGGGGTCTTCGGGCAGGCCTTCTTCAGTGCGTCGAGCCGGTCAAAGGGAAACTCGTCGAGGAAGCGCAGCCCGGAGTCAATCGTGGCACCGCCCCAGGTCTCTAGGGCGCCGAAGCCCCAGTTGTCGAGTGCTTCGCAGATCGGCAGCATTTGCTCCGTCCGCATTCGAGTCGCAGCGAGACTTTGGTGGCCATCGCGCAAGACATTATTGTTAAGCTGAACTGATCTCATGGTAAAACTGAATAAGTTCTTCTATTGGATTTCAGGGCCATTTGGCAAGGCTTTTCTCACAAATCTTCTGAACTTGGGTGCATAACAAATTTTTTCCAAAATTGCTCTGGTCGAGTTCCTAGCCATTTTTAATGCCCAAAATGAAGGCATTTATTCCTGTTGGAAAAAATTTGTTAGGCACCCCCCGAACTTCGGCGCCAGGCTTCGGTTTGGGCGTTTCGGGCTAGCTTCTTGTCAATATCCGCGAATCGGAGCGAGCCATTTCTCACAGACCTCCAGGCTGAGGCCTTTGCGGCTTGCGTAGTCTGCCATCTGGTCCTTGTCGATTGGGCCGACTTGGAAGTATTTGGCTTCGGGGTGGGCGAAGTAGAGTCCGGATACGGCCGAGCCGGGGTTCATGGCAAAGCTGCTGGTGAGGGTCGCGCCGGTGTTGGCTTCGGCGTCGAGCAGGTCCCAAATAATCTGCTTCTCGGTGTGGTCGGGCTGACTGGGATAGCCGGCGGCCGGGCGAATTCCGCGATACTTTTCTTTGATCAGGGCTTCGTTGTCGAGGTGCTCGTCGGGTGCGTAGCCCCAAATCTCTTTGCGCACAAGCTTGTGGCAGTATTCGGCGAGGGCTTCGGCGAAGCGGTCACCGAGGGCTTTAACCATGATCGAATTGTAGTCGTCATTGGCGTCCTCAAACTCCTTGGCAAAGGTATCCACACCCTCGATACAGCAGACGAAAGCACCGCAGGCGTCGCTCAGGCCGCTTTCTTTGGGTGCGACGAAGTCGCTCAGGGCGTAGTAGGTATCACTGCCCGCTTTTTTCTTTTGCTGGCGGAGTGTGTGGAGGGTGTGGACGCGCTCACCGGTTTCCGGGTGGTAAAGCTCAATGTCGTCACCCACCGAGTTGGCGGGAAGCAAGCCGACGGCGCAGCGGGCGCGAAAACGCCTCTCTTTGAGAATGCGCTCCAGCAGCTCCTGAGCATCGGCATAGATGCTGCGGGCCTGTTCACCATACTTCTTGTGTTCAAGAATCTTCGGGTAGACTCCCTTGAGTTCCCAGGTCCAGAAGAGGGGGGAGTAATCAAAGTGGGCGGCGATGGTTTCCAGATCGACCTGGTCATTGACGGTGAGGCCCATTTTCCTGGGGGCCACCAGATCCGTCTTTTTCCAACCGGGGGCAAAGCGTTTTTGCCGCGCCTCTTTGAGCGGGATCAGTTCCGTGTCGGCCTGTCCGGCGGCGAAGCGTTCGCGGCGTTTTTGGTGGTCGGCTTCGAGCTCAGCTACATAGGCAGCACGCTTATCCGGGTTTAGCAGGCTGTTGCAGACTCCTGTCACAAGGGAGGCATCACCCACCCGCACAATCGGCTGATTGTAGTGGGGCACGATCTTAATCGCCGTATGCGCGCTGGACGTGGTGGCCCCGCCGATAAGGAGGGGCTGGGTGAAGCCGCGCTTTTCCATCTCCTGCGCGTTAAAGATCATCTCATCGAGGGAGGGGGTGATGAGGCCTGAGAGCCCTACGATATCGGCGCCCCAGGCTTTGGCCTCTTTGAGAATGGTATCGCAGTCGACCATCACACCGAGGTCCTTCACCTCATAATTATTGCAGGCCAGGACAACCGCGACGATGTTTTTACCGATGTCGTGCACGTCGCCCTTCACGGTGGCGATGAGGAACTTGCCCTGAGCGCGGGTGTTCGGGTTGTTCTTCTTTTCCTCCTCCATGAAGGGGAAGAGGTAGGCCACGGCGCGCTTCATGACCCGGGCGCTCTTGACGACCTGGGGCAGGAACATTTGGCCCGAGCCAAAGAGATCGCCGACGATCTTCATGCCGTCCATAAGGGGACCCTCGATGACATCCAGCGGGCGCTCAAGTTTTTGGCGGGCTTCCTCAGTATCCACTTCAACGTAGTCAACGATGCCCTTGACCAGAGCGTGGGCGAGCCGTTCTTCCACGGTGCCGTCGCGCCAGGCTAGTTTGGCGGAGTTGTCCACCACTTTATCGCTGGCAACAACGGTCTCGGCAAAGGTAATGAGCGCTTCGGTGGCTTCCGGATGGCGGTTCAGGAGAACGTCCTCGACGCGTTTCAGCAGCTCCGGTTCAATCTCCTGGTAGACCTCGAGCATGCCGGCGTTGACGATGCCCATGTCCAGTCCAGCTTGAATCGCGTGGTAGAGGAAGGCTGCGTGCATGGCCTCGCGCACGGGGTTATTACCCCGAAAGGAGAAGGAGATATTACTGACACCGCCCGAGGTGTGAGCCCCCGGGCAGACTTTTTTGATTTCGCGCACCGCTTCGATAAAATCGACCGCGTAGTTGTTGTGCTCCTCCATCCCCGTTGCCACGGTCAGGATGTTGGGGTCGAAAATGATATCGCAAGGGTCAAAGTCGAGTTCGGCCACAAGCAGATCGTAGGCACGCTTGCAGATCCGCACCTTGTCCGCCTTCGTGGCGGCCTGGCCTTTTTCATCGAAGGCCATGACGACGACGGCCGCGCCGTAGCGCTGGCAAAGTTTGGCCTGTTCGAGGAACTTGGCCTCGCCCTCCTTCAGGCTGATCGAGTTCACGATGCATTTGCCTTGGGCGCACTTCAGCCCCGCTTCGATGACCGACCACTTGGAACTATCGATCATGATGGGCACGCGGGCGATGGCGGGCTCGGAGGCGACGAGATTCATGAACTTCGTCATGCAGAGCTCGGATTCGAGAAGGCCCTCATCGAAATTGATGTCGATAATATTGGCCCCGTTTTCCACCTGTTGCGCGGCGACGGCGAGAGCGCCATCCCAGTCGTCGGCTTTGATCATTTTTTTGAAGCGGGGCGAGCCCGTCACATTGGTGCGCTCACCGACCATGACGAAGCTGTTTCCTGGCGCGATGGTGAAGGCTTCCAGACCGCTCAGGCGCTGAGCCTTGGGGCGCTCCGGAATCTTGCGGGCTTCGTATTGGCTGACCTCTTCAACGACGGCGCGGATATGGTCCGGGGTGGTGCCGCAGCAGCCGCCGACCATGTTGACGAGCCCCTCGGCGGCGAAACCGCCCACGGCGCTACCGGTGTGCTCCGGTGTTTCGTCGTAGCCCGTAGCGGCCAGTGGGTTGGGCAGGCCGGCGTTGGGATAGACGTGGACATAGGTGTCCGCCACCCGGGAGAGCTCCTGCAGGAAGGGACGCATAAGGTCGGCCCCGAGTGCGCAATTGAGCCCAACGCAGAGCGGCTTGGCGTGGCGGATGGAGTTCCAGCAGGCCTCGACGGTCTGCCCGGAGAGGGTGCGGCCCGATTGGTCTGTGATTGTGACCGAAACGATGACGGGGAGCCGGGCATCCAGGGTCTCTTGGAAATCCTCGATGGCGTGCAGGCAGGCTTTCAGGTTGAGCGTATCAAAGACCGTCTCGGGGAGCAGCAGGTCGACACCGCCCTCGACAAGGGCTTCGACCTGCTCGTAGTAGGCCTTGTAAAGCTCGTCGTAACTCGTCGCACGGTATTCCGGGCGGTTAACGTCCGGCGACATGGAAGCGGTTCGATTCGTTGGGCCAATGGCACCAGCCACGAATGTGGGCCGATTTTGTTTCCTGGAGATGTCGTCGGCCACCTCACGGGCCAACCGGCCCGCGGCCAAATTTATGTCGCGCACCCGATGCTCGAGGCCGTAGTCCGCTTGGGCGATGGTCGTGCCGGAAAAGCTATTGGTTTCGATAATGTCAGCACCCGCCTCGAAAAACGCGCGATGGATGCCCTCAATGATATCCGGTCGGGTGATGCTGAGCAGGTCGTTGTTGCCCTTCAGGTCGCCGGGCGCATCGGCAAAGGAAGCGTCACGAAAGTCGGCCTCCTCCAGCTTGTGTTGCTGGATCATGGTGCCCATCGCGCCGTCGAGAAAGAGAATGCGCTCGGCAAAGAGATCAGCGAGTTGCTGGCCTTTGGCGGTGTAGGGCTTGTTATGTCTGGCTTGGCTCATAAACGTATCAAGATATACGGATAAATTGATATGTTCAAGTCTGGAGTCTGGAAATTAATGAGAATCCGAGGCGGCTTAAAACACAAAAAAGCCCTGCGGATGGTGTCCACAGGGCTTGGGAAATGTTTTGGCGCTCAGGAAGTGTTCCTCTAGGCGATGCTCGCCGTGCTTAGCGTAAATCCGGACTTTTCCTTGCTTTTATCACCACAGGAACCGCCACCGCAGCCAGAGCCAGCGAGGAGTGAGTCGGTGGTGTCAAGTTTGGACTTGGTTTCCTTGTCGCCGCAGGAACCGCCGCCACAGCTGTAGCCGGCTACCACAGTACTTGCTTCAGTGAAGCCGGACTTGCCAGCATCTTTCGACGTGTCTTTGCTCTTGTCCTTGTCGCCACAGGAACCGCCGCCACAGCTGTAGCCGGCCACCACAGTGCCTGCTTCGGTGAAATCGGACTTGCCAGCGTCTTTCGACGCGTCTTTGGATTTATCTTTCTCGCCGCCAGCAGCGCAGCAGCCTGAACCGGCATAGGCAAGCGTTGCGGAAAATGCGAGGAGCGTTGTCAGTAGTAGTTTTTTCATGATGATTGTGTGTGGTTGGTTTATTCTGTCGAGAGTAGGTGGGAGCTGTTTAGAGATGTATTTGTTCCAGAAAAGTTGTCTTTAATCAAAACAAATCGGAGCGTAGGGCAGAAAGGATCCAATTTGTAGTTTCTTATGAGGGTAGTTTCCAGGACGTCTTTATAATTGATCAAGTGCGGCCAGCACATCAGCCGCTTGGTTGGAAGTGGATGCACTGAGATCGCGCCAAAGGAGTTTCCCATCTTGGAAAATGTAGGCGTGCCGGCTCCAGCGACCCTTGCCAAAAGCTTCACAAACCGTGCCCTCCGTATCGGCGATTAGCGTGAAGGGGAGACGGTGCTTTGCGCGAAACTCAGCTTGGGTAGCCGCTTTGTCCGAGGAAACTCCGAAGATCCGCACCTCCCGGCTGCTCAGTTCATCCCACGCGTCGCGCAAACTACAGGCTTGCTTGGTGCAACCGCCGGTCATCGCCTTCGGGTAAAAGAAGACCAAGACGTTGCCCGAGGCGAGTTCCTCACCGAGGTCGATGGAATCGCCTTGATCGGTGACAGCCTGAATTTGCGGAGCCGGACTGCCGATTTCGAGTGGCTGGCCGCCGAGTAGCGAGTGGATAAAAGGAAGCATCATGAGCAAGCGGGCGATTAATTTCATTGTGTTTAAAACGCTGCCGTTCTGGTTTACTTACAGCTTTGTTTAAAATGATGCAGGGCGAATTGCATTGACGGAGGGCGAGCGATTTTAAGACAACTACGGAATGCCCGGTCCACGTTTCCCATTTCTCCTGTTCTTCTGCCTATTCATCGCGGTGGCCTGTTCGCCGGAGCGGGTCGAAGTCGTGAGTGAAACCGACGAAAAGCAGTATCAGCTCGGGCAGGACTATAAGAGCCAGGGCCGCATGGAGGAGGCCCTGGAGGCCTTTCAGCGGGTCATCGACATTAGGCGTGTGGCTCCCGAATCCCATCTCGAGGCCGGTTACATCTACTTGCGAACCTTAAAAGATCCGGTGCGGGCGATTTATCATTTTGACCGCTATTTGCAGCACAGCCCTCAGTCGCCGCAGGCGACGCAGGTGCGTCAGTTGATTGAGACGGCGCAAAAGGAATTTGCCCGCCAGTTACCGGCGCAACCCTACGAAGGTGAGTTGGACCGAATCGACATGATGGATCTGGTTAAGACGCTGAAAGAGGAAAATGACAGCCTCAAGCGTGACTTGATTTCGGCGACTGCGCGGGTCGAACAATTGGAGAAGGTGCTGGGTCAGGCGCGGCGGGCGACGCTGGGAGGGATGGACCCCGGCAATGTGTCGGCCTTGAACAGTCTTCAGCCGGCGGTTCAGCGGCCGGCGGTTTCACCAAATCAAACTGAGCGGGTGCAGGCGCCCGGCCCAAGTGATGCGCCAAGGTCCTACACTGTCCAGTCCGGGGACACGCTCAGCGGCATCAGTCGCCAAGTCTACGGTACCCCCTCGCGCTGGATCGACATTTACCAAGCCAACCGGGATCGGCTCTCCAGCGAGAGCGCACTCCGCGTCGGACAGGAATTGCGTATTCCGTAGCGAATGTCGCTCTTTTAACGAGAGCCGGGGCACGCTGTTTAATGGATTGGCCGCCTGAGCCTTCGGCAAGTTGGCCGCGGGCGATGCGCAGACAGGAGCGGTGGAAATCATGGGGATGGCACCCAGAGACTATCGTTCGGAAAAGTTCACGGAGGGGCTGCCGTCACAACACCTGAACGGATTGAATGAAGATCTATCGTAAAATAATACGGATCAATTTACGATTGTGCTTAAATTGATCTTGCCTTAGTAGGATCGATCCGGCTAGCATGTCCGCCATGAAAAGGGTGTACGAGGAACTGCTTCGGAAACATTTTGCCCAAGTCTTGAAGGTGCCACACGCGTTTCAGGCCGTAATGGAAATGGAGGCAGTGGATGCTGACTGTTTCGAGGCTTCGTGCACGGGAAAACCTCTCCGAGTCCCGCTCCGAACGCTCTTATCCCAGCTGGCCTGAGGAATGCTTTCTTGAGCCCGGAAATTCGAAAATTCGATCGAGGGTCTGGCAGGAAACATGGGTGTCCTTTTAATTTCGTTGAAACGGAAACGGCGCGTGTGCCACTGGCGCACGATTGCAGGCGGGCTTGGCCGGGCGAGTCAGCGCATGCGGGCCGGTGACCCGCACTCCGGCGCGTTGAAACGGAGCGTGTGCCACTGGCGCACGATTGCAGGCAGGCTTGTCCGGGCGAGGCAGCGCATGGCGGGCCGGTGACCCGCACTCCGGTACGTCGGAACGGAGCGTGTGCCACTGGCGCACAATTTGATCGAACGACTCGGACGGGTTCCCTCTCAGGTAGGCTTTGATTTTGGGAAAAAACCATCTCGATTGGATTCATATCCGGAATGTAGAGCGGGCGCCCCCAATCCTCATCGAACTCCACCACCCAGTGTCCGGGGCCGTCCAGTTCGAAACAAAGGAGAGGGTCAGTCAGCACAAAGCTTTTTTCGCGGGCCAGCGGCCGAAGGACGGCGTGGTGGGGCATCGTCATGATTATGAAACGGCCTTGGCTAAAAATCTTTGTGCCATCTCTTTTACTATCAGTGCCAGTAGCGTAGATGGCCGTATCTTTAATGGGAAAATTAATTCACGGGAATTTCCTGCTAGCCGAAACTACGCTCTCGCCTCCACGATGCATGGGCGGTGCGAGGCCAGACCCAAGGCGCAACGCCCGGACGGAGAGATGGGTGTTTTTCCTGAATAAACTTCCCGTAAGCTGGCTCCAGATTTAGAAACGCATCTCTGGATTCTTCCGCCAGGGCGGTGAGTTCTCCGGCGGGGATGGTACCCTCGGTTTGGCACATGGCTTCGCAGATGGTCCGGTAGAACAAGAGCCAGAAACGAAAATTTTGCTGAAGAGCGGGCTTGGTCCGACGCAACTGGTCCATCCACAGGATCCATTGATCGTGCTGAGGGTAATGAAAGCCGTCGCTGGAGTCGACATAGATGCGGCCTTGAATAGCTGAGTTGCCAAGTCCGAGAATGATTTCTCCGAAGGTCGCCGCTTCGTCTTCATCTAGAAACAGCCATTCCCTGCAGTAGTCCCGGACAATTGAATCTGCACTCAAATTTTGGTCGGCGGCCAGGCGCAGCACAGTGTATTTATTGACGTCGTCGTGAATGCCCTCCGAGTAGGCGACGATTCCCTCGACCGCATCGGATTCGCTTTGATAGAGGGTCTGTATGGCCTGCGGGCAAGGACAGGCACCCAGTGTTCCCCAGCTGCCCAGCATGGTAATCTCGGGATACATGTAGTATTTTATCACGGGTTTTCCCGCGCCTCTCGGGATGTCCGCCACGTAGTCCAACCAGTTGCAGCTGGGCAGCGCCTCCCGCAGCATGTCCAGCTCGTCAATGGGCAGGCCATGACCCGCCCCGATGATCTTTACATCGGGATGGAATTCTTTCATCAGATCCACCTGCATCTCAAAGCGTTTCAGGTAAGTCAAGGGCCAGGGAGCGCAACTCTCGCTCCCATCACCACCATAGTCGGTGGCCGGCGTGATCATATAGTCGACATAGGGCAACTGGGCATAAAGCTTCCGGCGCAGGCGCATAATTTCTTCCCATGCTTCGAGGATGGATGGGGTAGCATGCCCCTCCTCCAGGAAATACTTACCCTCTTCGGCTTTCCAATCCGGATGAGCGATGAGCGTTTCCGCGAACACGTCGTTGAGCCCCTGATAAATGCCTACGGACAGCCCTGCATCGTGAATTGCGTGCCCGATCGCGACCTGAAGCTGCATGTGCTTCGAATCCGGCTGGAGATCCTCCGGCTTCCGCTGCCCGAATTGCAAAGGCAGGTACCAGATGGTTTCCGCGCCCATTACTTTCAGGTCCTCGATTTCCCGCTTCCATCGATCAATTCCCCAATGCATGAGACCAGTATCCTGGTTGTGATTCGCGAGGAAGATTCCTTTTAGGTGTATTCTCATAAGATTCGTAAATTCGAAATTTTCATTGGTCCTGCATCAGGGCGCTGCGACCCCCGTCGACGCAAAGCGTGGTACCTGAGATGAAGCCTGCCATGGGAGAGCTGAGGAAGGCGCAGAGCTGGCCGATTTCCTCGACGCTGCCGATGCGCCCGACCGGATGGCTCGACTCGGTGCGCTGACGTTCCGCAGCGGGATCTGCAAAGCTGTTGAACCAGGCGTCACCGCCCGCCGTATCGATAAAGCCCGGCGCGATACCCACCGTCCGGATGTCAGGCCCCCATTCGATGGCGAGGGACTGGACCATCCCGAGGAGGCCAGCCTTGGCCACGTTGTAGGGGAAGCATCCCGGAATCGTATTCCAGCCATGGTTCGAGCCAATGATGATTATGATGCCCGGTTGCGATGGCACCAGATGCGGCCGGGCGGCTTGAGCCAGCCGCCAATGGGCCGCGAGGTCGAGATTCATGCATTCCTCCCAGTCACTTTCGCTGCAGTCCTTTGTGCCTTTGAAGATGTTGCGACCCGCGTTGGAGACGAGAATGTCGATGCCACCCAGAGTGCCCACGACTTGTTTGATCAGTGGCTTGGGCACTGATTTTTCAGAGAGGTCGCCCGGATAGTAGGCGGCTTTACGTCCGCATGCTTCCACCGACGCGATGAATTCGCGTGCCCCCGTATCGGTTGCGGCGCTGCGGCCGCAGCCAGCGACATCGCAACCCGCCTGTGCGAGTATCTTGGCAATGGCCGCACCGATACCGGAAGTCACGCCGCTGACAAAAGCCCGCTTGCTGCTTAGGTCTATTTTAAGGCTCATGGTTTATACGTAGAAATTCTCTTTGGCGTTCATCTCACGGATGCCCGGGTGCTGCTCGAGTGCCTCCTCAACCAGATCGACCCCGAGACCGGGCCGTTCCGAGAGGTGCAGGTAGCCATCTCTGACATCGAGGGGTTCGGTGATGACGTCATCTCTCCAGGGAACATCATTGAGCATGAATTCGCAACGGAAGAAATTAGGTATCGAGGCGCAGACATGGGCGCTGGCCAGGGTGCTGAGAGGACCGTTCGGGTTGTGCGGCGCGAGGAGCACGCCGTACGCCTCGCCCATGGTCGCGATACGTTTCATTTCGGACGGGCCGCCGCAGCGGGTGATGTCGGGCATGATGACATCGCAGATATGTTTCTCTAAAACCGGGCGAAATCCATGTCGCGTGTAGTGGCGTTCGCCCACGCAAATGGGCACATTGGATGGCAGGCGCCGGCGGAAGGCGAGCAGGGTATCGGAGTTTTCCGGGCCGGCCGGCTCTTCATACCAGGTGACTCCCAGTGGTGCGAGGCGCTCCGCCATTTTGACCGCCACCTCGAAGTTAAGCATCGCGTGGGTTTCGATCATCATGTCAAATTCCGGGCCGATCGCCTCCCGTACCGCCTGAGTCACTTCGAAGGCGACATCCTGTTGCGCCGGAGTGAGTCCCAGATCCGTATTGAGGTCGTCGCCGTAGAGGTAGTTGGTATGGGCGAAGGGGTCGAACTTCAGGCCGGTGAAGCCGAGGTCCTTAACCCGTCTGGCCTGTCGCGCGTAATCGGCCGCAGTGTGTTCGCCGCCGGTAAACCAGTAGTTTGCGTAGAGGCGTATGCTGGTGCGGAAGGAACCGCCGAGCAACTGATAACACGGCACGCCGTAGACCTTGCCTTTCAAATCCAGCAGGGCCATGTCGATGCCACTGATCGCACACATGCTGGCCCCATAGGGGCCGATCCAGTTCAGGTCGCGGTAGAGCTTTTGCCAGATGAAGTCGGTCCGCAAGGGATCGAGGCCGATGATCCGTTCTCCGGCATGCCGCGCGGCCGCCTCGATGATGGGGCTGCCCGGCCAATTGGTGGCCTCGCCAACACCGCTGTGTCCGGTATCGGTGTGGATTTTGATCATGGTCCAGTTATACTTAACCCCCTCGACCAGCCATACTTTGATTTCAGTAATTTTCATTTCAATTTACTCAGTCCCTGATGTTGTCTTTCCGCATTCTGATGATCAAAATCGCGGCTTACATGATCCCGAATTGATCGTCGGCCTCCAGCACCGGCATTGCCCGCCCGACGATAATCATATCCTCGCGCAGCGCTTGTATCCCGGGAGGCAGGAACTGATCCTGATACCCCATCAGATCCATGACATCCCCGATGACGGCGGAGAAGAGCCCTTCGCGCATGAGTTGGAACCGCTCGTCGTCGTTTTGACAGGAAGGAATTTCGCACGTTTTCATGGCTTGAACAGTAGCCGGGTCCTTAGAACCGACAAGCAGAATAAGGTTGAAAAATGACGCTATAATGGAATTTTAGCCGATATGAAACCGAACACCTCATTGATCAAGGCGCTTGATACGCTCTCACTCTTATCCGGCAGGACTGACGGCTGGAGGTTGCAGGAACTGGCTGAGGCGATGCATCTGCCCCGGTCCACTCTGGTCCGGACCCTGGCTACGCTGGTCGCTTATGGACTGGTGGAAAGAGAGGGCCGGAAGTATGGCTGCGGCCCGAGGTTTGACCAATGGGTGCGTCGGGACCGCTACCAGGACTGGATCCGGCGCTACCGGCGCGTGCTCGAACAGGTCGCGAAGCAAACCGGCGAACTGGTCCTCCTGGGCCTGCACGAGGGGCGCGGCATCGTTCATATCGATTATGTGGAAAGTGATCAACTGGTGCGGGTCGCTCCGGCGCCAATGACACGGCACTCATTGGAGCTGACCGCCCAGGGTAAATTGTCGCTTTCCCGTCGGCGGGATCTCTTCGATCCAGTGACGCGTCCGGAGTTAAAGGCAGAGCTCCGGGAGATTCAGCGCAGCGGCGTCGCATGGAACCGTGAAGCGACAGTCCCCGGAATGATCGCATTGGCCACGCCGGGCTTCACCAACTATCCAACGGAGCCGATTCTGGCGGTGGCCTGGCCGGTCAACCGTTTCTCGGAGGCAAAAGGGGAAGCCGCCGTTCAGGCAATCCGGGCGGCCCTGCTGGAACACCGATAAAAGCCGGGTGGTTCTGCCTGATGGTGCTTGTTAGGCTCGAGCGCGTGCATCGCTTCCGTCTTTCGCAAGCGCTTCTTGATGCTTAACGACTATTCAGCTCGGCACCTTGAAACGGAAACGGAGCGTGTGCCACTGGCGCACGGCGAGGCGATTGAGGTGGGGGTCTCGATTTCCGGAATCCCCATGAATAATCCCATTATACCACACACAGGGTATGCGACCCGCATGTTCATGTCATCGACGGGGGGGGCGTGTGATCCACCTCAGTCTCAATCTGGCAGTAAAAAGTAAAAGTTCGTTAGCGGGTAAATCTCGCAAGTTTTTTGTCAGAAACATGGGTGTCCTTTTCATTCCTTGTGATGTGTTCATGCCGAGAGGGCGGTGTCAAATCGGCCTCTTGACATTCTTACCGAATTGGGCCATCGGTAAGACATGCAACTATTAAGAGCCAGAGTGACCTCCAAAGGTCAAGTAACCCTTCCGAAGACGCTGAGGGATACCCTTGGCATACATGAAGGCGACCATATAGAATTCGCCGTGGAAGCATCAAACAATGCAAGCATTAGAAAATTGGCTGCCCCCGGTTCAAGTGCTGGAGCTCTCAAGCATTTGGCTAAAAGCAAGCCCTTGACCGTGGAAGAAATGGACGAGGCGATTCGGCGGCATATGCGCAAGAAGTATGGCTACCTGAGTTTGAAGAAATGATTGCTTTCGATACCAATTACGTCGTTCGACTTCTTGTCCAAGATGATCCCGCCCAATCCGCGGAAGTTTCTGTGACCATGCGCGCGGAAGCGGAAAGTGGTCGGAATATCATTCTCTACGATGTCGTGCTTTGCGAAACGCTATGGGTATTAGGCTCAGCTTACGATGCAAGCCGGATGGATTTGCTCACGGCATTGAAGGTTTTGAAAGATGAGCCCGTATTTGTTTTCGAGAGCCCTGAGCGAGTCGAGGCAGCGTTTAAGCGATTCGAGGGCGGAAAGGCGGATTTCGCGGACTACCTGATTTTGGAAATTGGAAAGCAGAATGGTTATGAATTGAGAACGTTCGACAAGAAGTTGAAGCGGGAGATGTAGATGAAATCCGGCAAGGCAGCTTAGCCCGGCTGCGATCAGCGAATATGGCATTCATAATCTTAATCGGAAAGTTGATGACGACCTAAGTCCGACAGGTGGCTGGTGTTTTGTTCTTGTCCAAAATTATATGTATTTTAAGTTCTGAAGAATGAAAATACATAAAATGATCCCGCGTCATTTGTCTGAAGAGATCCTTCGCTCCTCGCGCGAATATCCGGTGGTGACCCTGATTGGTCCCCGCCAATCAGGGAATTGCTGACTGGGCGCGTGGGACAACTGGTCAACCTCAATGCCATGTCCGGCGAAGTGGGGGTCGCCCAATCCACGCTGACCAAATGGCTGAGCGTTTTGAATATCCAATTGGAATCTTTCCCTGATGCCATGTCGTGCCATCTTTCTGGCACCGGGAGCTTTGAAGTTGACAGAGGTGGGCGGAAGACAGCGATTGTCGTTAAAATGTGGGTGTCCTTCAAATTTTATTGTCGTTAAAATGTGGGTGTCCTTCAAATTTTCGTCTCCTTTAAATTTTCGTCCGCTACCCGCATCCGACACCGCGAAGCTGGATTGGATCACACGAGGTCGCTTGCCAGAGGCGACCGTCCGCGCGGCGCTCGAGCGCTGCCGCGGGTGAGAGGATGCCAATGGAGTCAGGGTCAAACTTGATTGACATGGTCACAAAATAAGACCATGTTGGTTAAATGAAAGTCAAAATAGGTGAACTCAAAACACATCTGTCCAAATATCTTCGAAATCTGAAAGAAAGCGACGAGCCTATTGAAGTCTGTCTGCGGGAGGATACGGTCGCCTACCTGACGGCGGCGAAGGCGGAAGATAGTGGGAATCCCGAGCCTGCTGGACTGAAGCGGAGGTTGGAAGCCGCCGCTATCACCGTCTCCAAGTGGGGAAGCGCCGCCGATCCACTGCGTGCGGCGGGGCGTTGTGAAACCCCAGCGGGCGGCCCAAATAGCGTCGAGACGATTCGGCAGGAGCGGAGTTACTGATGCGGGTTTATTTTGACACCAGTGCGGTCATTCCTCTCGTTTTGGCCGAAACGCACTCGGAGGCGGTGCGCTCTGCATGGCCGGATATTACGGAACGCTGGGCTTGGAGCTGGCTGGTCGTCGAAGCCGAGGCAGCTCTGGTGCGCCAGAGGGCCGACGCCGATGCTTGGGCGGAATGGTCTCGAGTCGCACGGAGCCTGAACCTCGTCGAACTTAATCCGCGCGATCATGACGCACTTCGGGCCTTTAATCGGGGACTTGGCTTGCGGGCCGCAGACGCCGGCCATCTTTTCCTCTTTGATCGCCTTTCGCGGGAGGTCGATGGCTTGCAATTGGTCACCTTCGACCGTGAGATGAGTCAAGCCGCCAAGGATTTGGCTATGCCGGTACACGCGTTTTAGCTCATCGCCCCGCATTCGACCACCAGTTTGTTGAATCCGATCTGCCGGGTGTAGTCCTTCTCCACCTCCATGCAGGGCTACTTGCCCGAGGCGCATCATCATGGGATTTCCCGGAAGAAGGGGACCCGTTTCGCTAGACTGATCGTCTGCCAGGCGGATCGCGGCTGGGTGGAACTGGACGGGGAGCGCCTCCCGGTGGCACGTGTCGCCGAGGCGGCCGGAATCGAGGATCCGTTTTATTTTTCCCGGCGCTTCCGCAAAATCATGGGGACGGCACCCAGCATGTCCGCCATGAAAAGGGTGTACGAGGAACTGCTTCGGGAGCATTTTGCCGGAGTCTTGAAGGTGCCACACGCGTTTCAGGCCGTAATGGAAATGGAAGGAGTGGATGCTGACTGTTTCGAGGCTTCTCGCGCGGGAAAACCTCTCCGCGTCCCGCTCCGAACGCTCTTATCCCAGCTGGCCTGAGGAATGCCTTCTTGAGCCCGGAAAATTCGAAAATTCGATCGAGGGTCTGGCAGGAAACATGGGTGTCCTTTTAATTTCGTCAATCACCACCCGCTGATCCGGTGGCAGAGCGCGCAATATCTCACGCAACTGATGGGGTTCACGCTCAAAGCGAAGCCGTTCTTCGGTTCGAAGAAGATCGATGCGATACGCCTCTGGGTAGCGTTGTTTGAGAAGAGTCGTTTTCCCGGACTGGCGAGGCCCCCAAAGAAAAAACGATTGATCCGGAAATTGAATGCGGCGTGATAAATAAAGCATACACCGCTTAAATACATGTAATTTTAGTATACAATCCTAAATTTTACAAAAAGAGGATACGGGGATTAACGATGCATCGCCGCCGGCCAGTATTTGCCTGAGGAAACAAGCGATCAGGCCCTCGATCTTCGCGTTGACCTCGGGATCTTTCAGGCGGAGGAAGAAGAGCTCGACCAGTTTGCGGCAGGCGTGTGTTTGCTCATTTCGATCTGGCCCTGGCCTGAAGTATTGGACGGCACTTCTGACTCTCAAAAATCTTTGGCTTTGTCTTGACAGTACGGTGCGGAACCCCTTTTCTCCCCAATTCTTCAAATTTCTCGCTATGAAAGTCGTATCCTCAATCAAATCTCTCAAAGACCGCCACCCTGATTGCCAAGTCGTGCGCCGCAAGGGCCGCGTCTATGTAATCTGCAAAACAAATCCGCGTTTCAAAGCCCGCCAAGGCTAAGCGTCCTGCTCCCTGCGTGGCGCTTCCTGCGTGGCGCTTCCTGTGTGGCGCTTCCTGCGTGCTGTGCGCGGCTACTATTCGACCTGCTTCGCCGGGTCCCAATATGTCGTGATTGCCATCCGTAGATAAAATAAAAACTCAACCCAGATCCATTTAAAGTGAAAGCTGAAATCCATCCTAAACTGAACCGCGTTGCCTTTGTCGATGTTTCCACTGGCCATAAGTTCCTGACTCGCTCCACCATGCGCAGCAGCAAAACAGAGACCATCGACGGTGTTGAGCATCAAGTGATCATTTGCGACATTACCGCCGATTCGCACCCTGCCTTTACCGGTGAGAAGCGCTTTGTCGACACGGCTGGCCGTGTCGAGAAGTTCCAAAACAAGTTCAGCCGCCGCCGCTAGCTCGGCGGTGTCGAAGTGCGCGTGGCATCGAGGTGTCCATGACAAATTTTTTCAAAACCCTGTCCGGCAAGGACAGGGTTTTTTGTTTCCGCATCCGGCGGTGTGGTCCGAATTAGGCTTTGGTGCGGGTTGCTTGCCGACAACGCTGCGGGCCCGCGCAAGCGCGGACGCCACGTTTTTGGGTTTGGTTGGTCTTGGTGTGAATAGGGCTGTGCTTTGGTGCGGGTTGCTTGCCGACAACGCTGCGGGCCCGCGCAAGCGCGGACGCCACGTTTTGGGGTTTGGTTGGTCTTGGTGTAGGCGATAAAAAAGGCCGTATCCTTTTGGGATACGGCCTTTTGAAAGCAGGTGCTATCGACGTTTAGGGGAGCTTCGTGGTTCCCATCAGGAAGCGGTCGCATTCGCGGGCGGCGGCGCGGCCTTCGTTGATCGCCCAGACAATAAGGGACTGGCCGCGGCGCATGTCGCCTGCGGAGAAGACCCCTTCGATATTGGTGTTGAATTTGCCATACTCGGCTTTGACATTCGAGCGGGGGTCCAGCTCAAGTCCCAACTCCTCGGCAATGGTTGCTTCGGGCCCGAGGAAGCCCATGGCAAGCAGAACAAGTTCGGCCTCAATGACGCGCTCGGTGCCTTCCACCTTTTTTGGGATGAAGCGGCCATTTTCATTGGTCCACTCGATGTTGTGGATGTGCACGGCCTTCACATTACCCTCAGCATCGCCTTCAAACTTGCTTGAATTGACGAGATACTGCCGGGGATCTTGCCCCTGGATAGCGGCGGCCTCTTCCTGCCCGTAGTCCATCTTGTAAACCTTGGGCCATTCGGGCCAGGGATTGTTGGGGGCGCGCTCTTCTGGAGGCCTCGGCATGATCTCCAGTTGGGTGACGTTCTTGCAGCCGTGACGCAAGGAGGTGCCTACGCAATCCGTGCCGGTGTCGCCGCCACCGATGATGACGACGTTCTTGCCTCTGGCCAATTCGGAAAACTGCTCAGCCTTGCCTTCCTTCAGGTCCCAGAGTTCCTTGGTATTGGGGCCGAGAAATTCCATAGCGAAGCGGATATTACCGAGCTCGCGACCCTCGATGGGCAGGTCGCGGGGCTTCGTCGCCCCACAGCAAAGCACGACCGAGTCAAACTCGTCCATGAGTTGCTTAGAGGAAATGTCTCGGCCGATTTCCACACCGCATCTGACCGTGATCCCTTCATCTTCCATGAGGCCGATGCGGCGGGTGACTACGTCCTTCTCAAGTTTCATATTGGGAATTCCATACATGAGGAGACCGCCGGGGCGGTCGGCACGCTCAAAGACAGTGACGAGGTGCCCTGCCTGATTGAGCTGATCCGCAGCGGCGAGGCCAGCAGGACCGGAGCCGACAACGGCAACTTTCTTACCGGTGCGTTCCTTGGGGATCTTCGGAGTGACCCAACCTTCGCGCCAAGCCTTATCAATGATGGAGCACTCGATATTTTTAATCGTGACGGGCGGTTCGATGACGCCGAGCACGCAGGACCCCTCGCAGGGAGCCGGGCAGACGCGCCCGGTGAACTCGGGGAAGTTATTCGTCTTCATGAGCCGCTTGTAGGCGTCATGCCAATGGCCGCGGTAGACGAGGTCGTTGAACTCAGGGATGAGATTGTTGATGGGGCAACCGCTGGCCATATTGGCAAGGGTGATCCCCGTGTGGCAATAGGGTGTGCCGCAGTCCATGCAGCGCGCGCCCTGAGTTTGCACTTTCTTTTCGTCGAAGTCTTCGTGAACTTCGTTCCAGTCTTTAATGCGCACGAGCGGGTCGCGGTCGGCGATTGGCCTGCGCTCGTATTCTAGAAATCCAGTTGCTTTACCCATAGTATTTAAGAAGTTAAAGATCGGTAGTTAGGAGGTGGGAGGCAGAAGGTGGGCCTTAGTGGTGGACCTTAGTGGCCCGCCTTTACGTTCTCTTCGAATGCGGCTTGAATGGCTTCGTCGCCGGCAAGGCCACGTTCTTCGGCACGTTTTACAGCTTGAAGCACACGCTCGAAATCCTGTGGGAGGACTTTGATAAACTTGCCAGCCGTCTCGGGCCAATCGGCAAGGATGGCTTGCCCGCGCTTGGACCCCGTCAGGGCGACATGCTTTTCGATCTTAGCTTTAACAAGGTTCATCTCGTCGTCGCCACACTCGATCAGTTGGTAAACGTTGACCATATCCGGGTTGAGGCGATCCTGGACAAAATCACCCGCTTCGTCATAGATATAGGCCAGGCCGCCGGACATACCGGCACCGAGGTTGCGGCCCGTGGAGCCCAGATTGATAACCATACCGCCGGTCATATACTCAAGGGCGTGGTCGCCCACGCCTTCCACGACGGCCTCGACTCCGGAATTCCGCACGCAGAAACGCTCACCCGCCATGCCGGCGATGTAGGCCTCTCCCTGAGTGGCTCCGTAGAAGCAGACATTGCCCGTAATGATGTTCTCGTGTGCGACGAAAGGTGATTCCTCCGGTGGCCGAACGATGATCTTGGCGCCGGAGAGCCCCTTACCAAGGTAGTCGTTTGTATCGCCCGTCACGGTGAAGGTCATACCCTTCGGGCAGAAGGCACCCAGCGATTGCCCCGCAGAACCCGTTAGATTGATTTTAATGGTATCTTCGGGAAGGCCTTCCGGTCCGTGGTTACGGGAGATCTCCGCACCCGTGATTGCGCCAACGACACGGTTGGTGTTGACGACCGGCAGGTTGATTTCCACCGGCTTGGCCTCCTGAATGGCGGGTTGTGCCTGCTGCAGGATTTCGCGCATATCGAGTGAGCGATCCAGCAGGTGGTCCTGCTTCATTTGGCAGTAGGTGCCCACTTCCGGGCCCACCTGCGGCTTGTAGAGAATCTTGCTGTAATCGAGCCCGCGAGCCTTCCAGTGATCGACCGCTTGGCGCATTTCCAGCCGCTCTACCTTGCCGACCATTTCGTTGATCGTGCGGTAGCCGAGCTGTGCCATGATCTCGCGCATTTCCTCGGCAATATAGCGCATGAAGTTGGCCACGGATTCCGCATCACCGTTAAACTTCTTGCGCAACTCAGGGTCCTGCGTGGCGACGCCAACCGGGCAGGTGTTCTTTTGGCAAACCCGCATCATGAGGCAGCCCAGCGTCACCAGTGTTGTGGTGGCAAAGCCAAAGTCCTCGGCACCCAGCAAGCACGCGATGGCCACGTCGCGCCCCGTCTTGAGCTGGCCGTCGGTTTCCAGGCGCACGCGCGAGCGCAGATCGTTGAGTAGGAGCGTCTGGTTGGTTTCGGCCAGGCCAAGTTCCCAAGGGGCACCCGCGTGCTGGATCGAGGAGCGCGGCGATGCGCCCGTGCCGCCGTCGTAGCCGGAGACCAGGATGACATCGGCTTTCGCTTTGGCCACACCGGCAGCGATGGTGCCAACACCTACCGCGGAAACGAGCTTCACGTTGACGCGGGCGTTCATGTTAGCGTTCTTCAAATCGTGGATGAGCTCGGCGAGGTCCTCAATCGAGTAGATGTCGTGGTGGGGTGGGGGCGAAATAAGGCCGACACCGGGAGTCGTGCCCCGCACCTTGGCAATCGGTGGAAGGACTTTGTGGCCGGGCAGCTCGCCGCCCTCACCGGGCTTTGCGCCCTGAACGATCTTGATCTGCATTTCATCAGAGTTGACCAGATAGTAGCTCGTCACCCCGAAACGCCCGGACGCGACTTGCTTGGTTGCGGAGCGGCGTGAGTCGCCGTTCGCATCGGGAGTGAAACGCTCATAACTCTCGCCGCCCTCACCGGTGTTGGACATGCCGCCGATACGGTTCATGCCGATCGCGATGGCTTCGTGGGCCTCGGGCGAGATGGAGCCGAGTGACATGGCGCCTGACTTAAATCGGCGCATGATGTTTTCGATGGGCTCGACCTCTTCGATGGGGATCGATTTGGATTCGTCGATTTTAAAATCCATCAATCCGCGCAAAGTGAACATCTCCCTCGACTGATCATTGATCGCATTGGAATATTCTTTGAAGACAGCGTAGTCCCCGAAACGGGTTGCCATCTGCAGCTTGTGGATGGTGATCGGGTTGAAGAGGTGACGCTCGCCTCCGGCGCGCCATTGGTAGATGCCGCCCGGATCCAGGTCGCTATCGCGCTCGTCATCGCGGGGCAGGTAGGCCTTGCCGTGGCGTGCCAGGGCCTCCTTCGTGATCGTCCCCAGACCAATCCCTTCGATGCGCGTAGCGGTTTTTGTGAAGTATTTATCGATGACCGATTGATTGAGGCCGATGGCCTCGAAAATCTGCGCACCGCGGTAAGAAGCGACCGTCGAGATGCCCATTTTGGACATCGTTTTGATCACTCCATTCAGGTTTGCCTTAAGGAAGTTGGCGGAGGCCTTGTCGCCATCGACATCAATATCGCCCCGGCTGGCTAGATGGCGGACTGTTTCGAGGGCGAGGTAGGGATTGATCGCATCGGCACCAAAGCCGAGCAGCAGCGCAAAGTGATGGACCTCGCGTGGTTCAGCGGATTCCAGAATAATGGATACGCGGGTGCGGCTGCCGCGGCGCACGAGGTGATGGTGCAGGCCAGAGACCGCGAGTAGGGCCGGGATTGGGGCACGTTTTGCGTTCACCTTTCGGTCGGAAAGAATCAGGATATTAACCCCGTCCCGAATGGCGGCATCGGCGTTGTCGAAGAGTTGAACAAGAGCGGCTTCCAAACCTTTACCCGAAAGGCGCGGTTCGGAAATGCTGTTGTGCCCGGGCTCGAGACCACCAGTGGGGGCCTCGAAAACAATGGGCAAGCGGCTGGCTTTGAAGCCGGGCAGCTCAACGTGGCGGAGCTGGGCCAATTGCTTGCGGTCGAGCAATGGCGATTCGTATTTGATCATGCGGCAGCTGTTCGGGCCGGGGCGGGTCAAGTCGCCCTCGGAGCCGATAAAGCTAATGCTGGCCGTGACCAGTTCCTCACGGATCGGGTCGATCGGCGGGTTAGTGACCTGAGCAAAGAGTTGCTTGAAATAGTTGTAAAGCAGTTGCGGTTTGTCCGAGAGAACCGCCAAGGGCGAGTCATTCCCCATGGAGCCAAGAGGTTGTTTGCCCGCCTCGGCACTGGGACCGATAATAAACCTGAGGTCCTCATAGGTGTAACCAAAGGCCTTCTGGCGCGTTTCAATGGTTTCAAAATCGTCCTCAGGGGCCAAGTCATTGGGGGGCAGGTCCGTGGAATTAATGAGATTTTCCTTGAGCCACTGTCCGTAGGGAGCCTCCGAGGCGATTTGCTTTTTGAGCTCTTCGTCGGTGATGATACGGCCTTGCTTCATGTCGATGAGGAACATACGGCCCGGCTCAAGGCGTCCTTTTTTAACGACGTTTTTCGGCTCGATGTTTTCGAGCACACCGACTTCGGATGCGAGGATGACGCGGTCATCCGCGGTCACATAGTAGCGTGAGGGGCGCAGACCGTTGCGGTCGAGCGTTGCGCCGACCTGAATGCCATCCGAGATGGCCATGGAGGCGGGGCCATCCCAAGGCTCCATCATGCAGGCGTGGAACTCGTAGAAGTCACGCTTCCATTGCGGCATACTCTTATGGCGCTCCCAAGGCTCCGGAATCATCATCATCATGGCATGGGCCAAACTGCGTCCGGAGAGCACAAGGAACTCGAGGCAGTTGTCGAACTTCTGCGAGTCGGAGCCATCCTCACGGATAATCGGGAGGATCTTTTGCAGGTCATCCCCAAAAACCTCGCTGGCCAGCTGCATTTGACGCGCGTAGAGCCAGTTTTCGTTGCCCCGCACCGTGTTGATCTCGCCGTTGTGGCACAAGTAGCGGAAGGGCTGGGCACGCGGCCAGCTCGGAAAGGTGTTTGTCGAAAAGCGTGAGTGGGTCAGTGCCAGGGCTGAGTCCATCGCCGGATCCGAAAGATCGGGGAAGTAGGTCTCGAGCTGCTCGGTGGTGAGCATGCCCTTATAGGTCATGGTGTGGCTCGAGAGTGAACTGATGTAGAACAAGGCATCCTCGTCTTCACCGGAATAACGGATGCGGTGGGTGGAAAGGCGGCGCACGATGTAGAGCTTGCGTTCGAAAGCCAGTCCGGCTTCGACAGCGTCCCCCCGGGCGACGAAGAATTGGCGCATGAAGGGCTCGCAAGCAGCCGATGCCTTCCCGAGGACCTCGCTGCGGACCGGCACATTGCGCCAGCCGATCATTTGCAAGCCCTCTTCCGCGACGATTTTTTCGATAATTGCCTCTTCATGGGAGCGCTCCTCCGCGTCCTTCGAGAGAAAGACAAAGCCGGCACCATAGTCGCCTTCATCCGGAAGATCGAAGCCGCACTCGGACGGGCAGACCTTTTTGAAAAAATTATGGGGAATTTGGATGAAAATCCCCGCACCGTCCCCGGTGATGGGGTCGCAGCCGCAGCCGCCGCGGTGGTCTAAATTCACACAAATATCCAAGGCACCCTTTACGATGTCGTGCGATTTGCGGCCCTTCATGTCAACAATGAGGCCGATGCCGCAATTTTCATGTTCATTTTGAGGGTCGTAGAGGCCCTGTGCTTTCGGATGTGTGTGAGTCTTTTCCATATCTATCAAATCGCTGGTTTAGTAATGTGGCAGGAAGCTGCCGTCGGCAAGTTTTCAGGCTAATTTGTCGTCATTCAAGGCAAGTGCAATACCGGGTGCCATGAGGAGCCGCGAAGTTAGCGGCTCGACCCCGACTGTCTAGGGTAAATTTCGCGGCTTAATTGGTCGGGTCTGTCGTCGGCCCTATGTCAGCACTGGGAGCCGCTTTGAAATCAGCCCCAAGCTGGATGCTTTCAGAAGAAGCGAACTGTTTTTGTGCGCATCGCCTCGTGCGCTTCGTCCGTGCAAGGTGCATTGGTTGGCACGTCTGTCTCGTGGTCACTGGGCGAGACCAGGCCGTTGCTCAAGAGGTAGTTTTCCACCTCTTCACCGCTCACATCGGCCAGTAGTGTTCCATCAATCTCAACGCAGGGGGAGAGTGGCTGGCCGGACTTTTCGACCATCTCAGCGTATTCCTCCGGACGGTTGATGATATCGCGGTCCTCATACTCCAAGCCGTATTTCTTCATGATGGCGCGCACGCCCATACTCCAGCCGCAGGTTGGTTTTAGGTAAGCTATAATCTTCATACAGTGCGTCGATGATGTTTTTTTGAGACTTGTCAACTATGCGGACTTTCGGGCGATCACCCAGTCGATCAATTTCGATGGATCCTCTTCATAGGCCCAAGCCGCGCGAAGGAATTCTGCGGGATGGATGCCGTTCTCCTTAAAGAACCGGCGATCGCCCCCACAGCCGTACATGGTTTCGGGAGGTAATTCGCCTCTTAACTTGGCGATTGCCTTGGGCATGATGCGGGGTAGCCAGACGATACCCTTCACCTCGGCGTCCTTCGGGGGCAACGCGTCGGAAGCGATGGTCTCTGCTGATGGTTGGCCCTTTTGGACCGTCAGGAAGTAGTCGCGCCGCGCCTCACAAACCATAAGAAAGGTCTCAAAGTCCGGCTCTTCGCGCGTCACGTAATCTTCGGCGTAGTCGAAAACATCCATGGTGTTTAAGCCAACGGAAGCCAGCTCGGCGAGTGTTGCCGCGTCGAAGAAGTTTTCGGGGCTCGTCGTGCCCGCTTTGTATTTGGCGACGGCGCCCTCCCAGATCGTTTTGAGGCTTTTTTGGTAGGTGTAGTGTTCCATAGCAGCGATTCTAACCACGGCGGTCAAAAAAAACAACCCGCGAATTGAATTCGTTCGCTTGTAATTTTGGTTGTGGTGAATTTTGATTTTCAACAAGGTACCCGCAGCAGACCACGGTAAATAGCTTCCACTCCCTTAGCCTCAGCCCTCAGCATCGCAATTAAAATACTAGGTAAAGACGAAAACGGGCGCCTCAAACGAATTGAGTATCGCGGCAAGTATCTGCGTGCCAGCCGCACCGGTGGCATTGCGCTCCGAGCACAAACAGAGCTCAGCGGCATCAACCTCACCGCTAACAGCAACCACGGCTTGCGCGCCTCAACACGGGTCGCCAAAGGCACGCAGGTGGCCTTTCAAAACGGGCGCTTCATCCTGCGCGGTCGCTACGGTCAGGGACCCACCAAGCTCAATCTTTCCAAGAGCGGTGTTTCCGTCTCATCAAAGACCGAGATCGGCACAATCAATTGGTTCAAGCCACGCTATTCGAGTGCGAAAATAGGCGGCATTCAAGTCCGTGGGAAAAATGCACTCTACCTCCATGCTCTACTGGCAGTCATTCAACTACTTGTCGCCTGCACCCTCATCGCTGTTCAGGCCATCGTGATTTCAGTTCAAGTGGTCTACTGGCTGACTGTCACCCTCACGCAACGGGCCCAACGCGTCTGGGCAAAACGCCACGCTCAAGCCATTCAAGCTGCAGAAACAAAATGGCTGGAGGCCTTTTCAACAAGGGAGGCCATCTGGCTTTACGAAAGTCTAAAATGGTGCTTCCTCCACCTCGGGCAGGGGGGCATTCGGGAGCTCCGGCCGAACTTTAAAAATCAAATAGCCGACGAACTCATCACCTACCTCGCCGCCAGTTCCTTGCCCCAACCACTCAATTTGGAAATCCTCTTCGGCTGCCTCGCTGAAAGCTATGAGCGCACCGCTGGGGAAGAAGCCTGTCTCGAGCTTTTTTTTGACCTCGACAACGCCGCCGTCGCAAGCGGCGGTCGCAATCAACTACAGGAGCGACTGCTCGCCGCCTACGCCGCCTGCTGCGGGATCGATCTTACCGATACGCACGACGGAAGCGAGAGGGCAGAAAGCAAGTAATGAAGAGCAAAAAAATATTGCTCTGGTTACTCAAAAAATCATACATCACAAGGTACGAGTTCGTTGAGGGTGTAGCTCAGTTGGATAGAGCATCGGTTTTCTAAACCGACGGTCCTGGGTTCGAATCCCAGCGCCCTTGCCACTTTGCGTCGCGTTGGTATAACTGAGCACGGCTGCTTCAGCTGCCGGATTGCGAAGATCGCCGGGTGGATGGAGTCAAGTTTATCGAGTTAGTTCCTGTGTAAGGGAGGCGGCGAGGGCGGCGAGGCGTTTTTCTGAGGTGGTTTGCGCGGTGCCCAGTTCTTGGGCGTAAATTGAAACCTTAAACTCTTCGAGCAGCATTTTGTAGGGCTTGATCATTTGGAAGGAATTCTGCGGATGGGTGCGGCTGGCGAGTGTTTCGAGTTCGGTCAGTTGGGTCTCGAAGGGAGCGGTGCGTTTCGACTTTTCGATATCGCGCTGGATGCTCTCGCGGGCGCGTTGCGCGCGGAGGCGCATGCCCTTGAGATAGCGGGTGAGGTGCGGGAGGTCGGTGAATTCGTAAACCGCAAGGAGATCGGTCGGGGCGACCGATTCCAGTTGGGCCCGCATGCCGGGGTAGGTGATGGCCTGGGCGCTGCGCTTTTGTTCCAGTAGGTGGCGCAGGGCTTCGCGCACTTCGAGTAGGTCACGGAGGTGGTCGGTGAGTTTGTGGATAATACCGCGGGATTCCTCTTTTGCGCGCTGTAAGGTCTGCTTAAGGTGGGCTTCGCGCAGGGGCAGAAGCGTCTCGCAGCGGAAAAGGTGGCGGCGGAGATGAGCCCAGGCAGGGGCCTTGATGGCCTCATAGCCTCCCAGTTGAACGAGCGCGGTGCCGAGAGATTTGAGCTCTTTGAGGTCGCGCTGAACCCAGGCGATATCGCGGCCCATAGCCTGCTCGGCCAGGGTAGGCCAGGCCCGTTTGGTTTCGTAAAGCGCTGCTGCCCGGTTGGGCAAAAGTCGCAGATGAACGACTTGATCGTCAGCTACGAGGGCCGGGTAGGCGCGAAGTGGAAGGCCCAACTGGCCGCTCAGGTCAATGGACTCCGGTAAGTCGCCCAAGTCAAGGGTCTGGAGGCTCTCGCGCTCGTAGCGGATTGCGGCGACCTGCCATGCGGGCACGGCGTGCAGGCCTTCGTCGCTGGCGGCCTCGTTGGAGAGCGCTCTGAGCTCGTCACGCAAGGCTTCGAGGTCACGGCCCTGCGCGAGGATTTCATTTTTTGTAGTCTCCACTTGGATACGTGGCTTCAGGTGTTTGGGGAGGTCTGCCTTGGCCCATTGATCGCGGTAGGTTTCAATCTTGTATTGATGGCGCAGGTACTCGGCAAGCTGTTCGACGAGGGGACGGTCGCTGGGGGTGAGTGCCTTGCGTATTTCGAGGGCCCGTTCTTTGAGTGGATGGAGTTGGATGCGAATCTGCTTGGGTAGGGCGCGGAGACAGCACTCAATTTTCTGGTCGAGGTGGCCGGGGACGGCCCAGTCGAGAATGCCCTGCTGTATGAGATCGACGTGTGCGATAGGGAGACGCAGCGTGACGCCGTCATCCTCGCTGCCTGGCTCGTTCCGGTAGTGGAGGGGTATCTCAAAGCCGCCGAGCCGAAGGCTTCGTGGGAAGGCATTAAGGTGCGTAGCACTCTCCGCTGCCGGAAGCAGATCGGTTTCACTGGCTCGTAAGAAATCCAGCGAGCCGCCATGGTGTTTTTTAGCGAAGGCGCATAACTCGGCGAAAGAACCAAGGCCCTCAAGGCGCTGGCGATAAAAGTCGAAGAGATGATCCTCAACAAGAAAGGCGGATCCGATACGGCGCCGGGCCATTTCGGACTCAGCGGCGAGGAGCGACTCCGCATTGTGGGCGAGGAAGGGCGGGCGTTCGCGGATGCCCGTCTCAATCAGGCCATTACGAATAAAAATATCGGTGGCCTCAGCCGGATCGATTCGGCTGTAGCTGACTTCACGGCGGCTCAATTCGAGGCCGAAGAGGAAGCGCCGTTCGCGGCAAAGGGCGGCGGCGGCCTTTGTGCTCCAAAATGGCTCCGAGTGCCGGATTTGAATGAGGTCGCCCGCCAGGTCCTCTACCCAGGCGACATCGATGCGCGCAGCAGTGCGGGCAAAGAGGCGACTGGTCTCCATCCATTCACCGCAGACGATCCACTCAGGTGCCTTTGTTTTAACGGGCTTTGGCTTTGTCTTTTTGGCGTAAGTCGCCTTGCGCTGTTTTTTCGAGGCATCGTGATCAAAGAGGCCGGAACCGGGAAAGAGCAGGGCTTTGCGGTTGCGTGGCCCACGATACTGGTGCGCTTCCTCTTTGTGGGCGATATTACTGAAAAGTCCCGTCAGAATCGAGCGATGGATGGCCGCGTAGTTTGCGGATGCGGGATCCTTTTCAGAACCGCGTGAGGCTTCGCCTTTTACGCGGTACGGCTTTTCTTTGGCGAGGGTCCGTTCCAACTGCTGGTGGATGTCGCGCCATTCGCGCATGCGCTGGTAGGCGAGGAAGTGGGATTTGCAAAACTTGCGGAGCTGGTTCTGCGAGAGGGTCTCGAGCTTTTCGTGGTAGGTGTTCCAGATGTTGAGCAGGGTGAGGAAATCGGACTCGGGATGGGTGAAGTGCCGGTGCATCTCGTCAGCCTCCTTGGCCAGTTCGGCGGGGCGCTCGCGGGGATCCTGGATGGAAAGACCAGCGGCGATGACGAGCACGTCGTCGAGCACGCCCTCCTCACGTCCCTGAAGCAGCATGCGCCCGACCGTCGGATCGACTGGGAGGCGTGCCAGCCGTCGGCCGAGCGGAGTGAGGCGGTAATCCTCAGTTTGGGCGCTCTGGGATTGAGCACGCACGGCACCGAGTTCGGCGAGCAGGCGAAAGCCACCCACAATGGCATTTTCGTTGGGCGGGTCGATGAAGGGAAAGCTGCGAATGTCGCCCAGGTTGAAGGCCATCATCCGGAGGATGACGGAGGCGAGGTTGGAGCGGTGTATCTCCGGAGTGGTGAATCGTGGGCGGGCGAGGAAATCCTGCTCGCTGAAGAGTCGGTAGCAGACACCGTTGCTAACGCGTCCGCAGCGACCCTGGCGTTGCTCGGCGCTGGACTGTGCGATCGGCTCGATGGGGAGCCGAAGTGTGCGTGAATGAGGACTGTAGCGACTGATTCGGGCCAGGCCGGTATCGACAACGTAGCGAATGCCGGGAACGGTCAATGAGGTCTCGGCGATATTGGTGGCGAGGATGATGCGGCGTCGGCCGCCCGGCTGAAATATGCGCTGCTGCTCACCATTGCTCAGGCGTCCAAAGAGTGGGAGCCGGTCACAGTGTCGGGCGGGGCCATCGCCCAGTAGGCGGTTAAGCTCGTGGATATCACGCTCGCTGGGAAGGAAGGCGAGGATATCGCCCGCCTGGTTATGCTTGATGATGCCCTCGATGGTTTGAGCGCAGTGCTGAACGTAGTCACCCTCTTCGCCGCTCTCTTCCGGCGGGCAGTAGAGAGTTTCTACGGGATACATGCGCCCGGATACCTCAATGATGGGGGCCCCGTCGAAGGCCGCCGCGAAGCTTGCCGTATCGATCGTCGCGGAGGTGATGACGATCTTCAGGTCCCGCCGATGCCGCATCAGTTGGCGGAGGCAGCCGAGAATAAAGTCAATGTTGAGGCTGCGCTCGTGAGCTTCGTCAATCACGATGGCCTCGTAGGCGCTGAGCCGAGGATCACTCTGCAACTCATTGAGCAGAATCCCGTCCGTCATGACCTTGATCAGGGTGTTTGGTCGGGTCTGGTCGGTAAAACGGATTTTAGCTCCCACCTCAGCTCCAAAGTTAACGCCCAGTTCTTCAGCGATGCGCTGTGCAACGGTCAGCGCGGCGACCCGTCGCGGTTGGGTGCAACCGAGCAAGCCCTTGCGGCCCAATCCGCAGTCGAGCAGAAACTTCGGGATTTGGGTGGTCTTGCCCGACCCCGTCTCCCCTGCGATGACGACGACCTGATTTTCCCGGATTGTCCGAATAATTTCCTCCCGCCGCAGATGGATGGGCAGGTCTCCGGAGTAGGTCGGCATCGGTAGGATGCTCTCGTCAACGACAGGCATACCCTAAGCGGAATTCGAGAACGGGAATCGGATCGTGGCGTTTAGGGGTGGATCTTTGCATGGAAATGACTTTTTGAGGGCACACTACTTCGGCAGGAAAAATCCCTGTTGGCGATCAGAAATCGGTAGCCGGCACTGCTCCATGACTTTGAGCATATCCTCCCAGGCAATGCGCTTTGTTTTCAGGGTACCGTTGCGCAAAAGGTAGGACGGATGGAAGGTAATCATGAGCGGGGTTCCGTCGAAGTCGGCCCAGGTGCCACGGACCGAGCCCATCTGCCGCTTAGGATCGGGACCGAGGAGGCCACTCACCGCCGTGTTGCCCAATGCCACGATGACCTTCGGGCAAACAATGTCGATCTGTGCCTTGAGATAGGGCAGGCAGAAGCGCATCTCATCGTTTGTCGGGGGGCGGTTTCCGTAGGGCTCCTCGTCCCGCGGGCGCCAGTTTAGGATATTGGTGATGTAGACCTGTTCAGGCGAGAGACCCATGGCTGAGATGATTTTGCCAAGCAGTTGTCCTGCCTGCCCCGCGATGGGATCGCCCGAAAGCGCCGCATCCGGATCCGGCGCGTCCCCGCAAAAGAAAATATCGGCATCCGGATGCCCTGTTCCAAAAACGATCTGCTCGCGCGAATCCAAGTGGGCATTGCAGGTGGGACAGGCCATGACTTGCTGCTTCAGGTAGGCGAGCTGCGCCACGGCGTCGCCATCGGGAAGGCGGACCACGGGTGCTTCGTTCGGTAAAAGGGATTTGGCTGGGGAGGCAGAGGCATTCGACGCTTGGACCGCTTTTGCGTTCGGCGTTGCGTCAGGTTTCGACGGCTTATCGATGAGCGAACGTAAATCCATGTGGGCACCGGGCGAAGCGGAGCCCCGTGATTCTCTCGAAGGCAATGGATTTGAAGGCTTGGCCGCAGGCCGGTCCGCAGACCCCACGGAAATCGACTCAAGCGTCGCGGCATCGATGAAAACACGCTCAACGCCCTCGCGTTGTAGGCGACGGAGTTCCCTCGCTATAATGGAAAGGCCTGCTGACATAGGAATGAACTTGGCAGCTCCTTGGCTCGGGTCCAATGAGAAAAAGATCGATTTTTACGAGAATCTGAGTAAGCATCACAAGTCGTTTCCTAAGTCGACGTAAATCCCTCAGGGGCGGATTATCAGAAGCCTCCAACCAATTCCTCTATGCTGACTGAATCGCTCAAAATAGACATCGAGTTTGTCACCGCGCAAAGGCCGCTGCCGGCGGGGCTCACCCTGCTGGATGTGATGGCCCGTCTGGACAAGGTTGCTCAATCTTCGCAGACGCCGGATCGGCTCAAGCATTATTTGGAGCGTCGCAGTTATCTCAAAGCATTGGAATACTTGAAAAACCCGGAGACCCCGCACCGCCGATGAGCTCACGGAGTCAAAAGAAGGTGCCCACGGATGGCGGCGACGATCGGTCGGCGGCTTCAGCCTTCGCTGCCTTTTCGGCCCTGGACAGGCTGGTCGGTCAACTCCCTCCGGTAAAATGCCCGCCGTCAGAAAAATCGACCGAATCCAAGGCTAAAGCAAAGGCCACCGCCAAGGGTCGAGTCGAGGTCCGTCGGGAGAAGGCGGGGCGGGGTGGAAAAACCGTCACGACGCTTCAGAGTTTCCCCAGCCATCTACCTTTGAAAACATTGGAGGCCATGGTCTATGAGCTGAAAAAAGAATGTGCTTGTGGAGGCACTCTGAAAGGTCGGTGTATTGAGCTGCAGGGAGACGTTTGTGACAAGGTCTGCGAGCTGCTCAAGGGACGTGGCTACACCGCGGTCCGGGCCGGGGGGTAACGATACGCTTTTAAGGGCAGGCGATACGCCTTTGGGGGCAGGCGATACGCCTTTGGGGGCAGGCGCTACGCCTTTTGGGGCAGGCGATACGCCTTTGAGGGCAGGCGATACATTCCTTCCCGAACACTTACTTCCGTTTTCCGAGTTTGCGGTAGAAATTTGGGCCGTGAATTTCCCGCATCATCTTCCTTCGATGTTCGACAGCCAGTTTGAAGGCTTTTTTCTCTCCGTATTTGCTTATGGAGAACGAGGTGCATTTTTGAATCCCCGGCTCGGGACGCCAGCTGACCGAAAAACAATCATGCTTCATGCCGTTAGGACCGACTTTTGTTGTTCGAGAGACCCCCAGCTCACCGGTGGTGTTGCGTGAGTCGGTCACGACAATTCGCCGCTGTCTCGGAGTCTTGGGGATTGCAGAGAGCTCTTCCGCGAGCGCGTCCCGATACTCTTTTGCAAGCTTCTGAGCCTTGCCCTTACCGCCACATTTACGGTCACTAAACAGCTTTGAGTAGGTTTTTCCGTTGCGGTAGCCCCGGACGAACCAGCCGTGAGTTGAACCTGAGTCGATGCGACTAATTCCCTTGTTTGCCTTTGATTTTGCCATAGGATAATTTACGTTAGACTGCGGATTGAGGGGAGCGTTCCCTAAAGTTTTGGCTTGGGCTTAAAAAACTCGTCACTTGGCGGCGCATCACTCGCTTTTTCCTCAAAATCATAAAAAGCGCCATTGGGACCTCGAGAAAGGAGTTGCTTCATATTGTCCGCAATGCGTTGACTACTGCCGCGGTTTACTGCGTGCCAGTCAAGGCTGCTGTGGCGCATTCGGCCGCGTCTTTCCCCGTCCAACGCCAATTGCAGGCAGGTATCGACAAGCGCGCGGCGGTCGACAACCAAACTGGCTGCACCGCAGCGTAAAAGAGATTGCGAGACCTCACTGAAATTTGTCATGTTTGGCCCGAATAGAACGGGTAAGCCAAGTCCTGCGGCTTCAATCGGGGTTTGTCCGCCTTCGTTGGGAGGCAGGCTTTTCCCCACAAAAGCGAGATCCCCCGCCTGCATGAGATGGCTTAGTTCGCCCGTGGTGTCTGCCAAATAGACGTGGGTTTCGCCAGGCGGTTCCCCACGGGAAGACCGCTGAAACCAGGTAAGTGGCTGTTTTTTAAGGTTTTGCGTAAGGCTGCTGCCGCGTTCCGCGTGTCTTGGGACGAGGAGGAGGCGGCAGTCGATACCCCGTTTCCGTAGGCTTAATTGGGCATCCAGGAGGGCCTCCTCCTCGCCTGGCCAGGTCGATGCCCCCACAAGTACGAAAGGAGCCGTCTCCGGGCCTGCTTTGAAACCGAGTTCTGCTCGAAGTCGCTCGCGCTCGAATTGGGTGAGTCGTTGACCGACGCCGACATCAAACTTGATACTGCCCGTTTGAAGAATCTGGCTTTCCGGGCAACCAAGTTTGCGAAAGCGGCCCTCATCCAAACTGCTGGCGGGGTATATTTTTGTAAAATTATGCAGTAGGCGACCCGCAGCCCCCCGGAGGTATTCGTAGCGTCGAAAACTGCGGTCCGAGAGTCGGGCGTTAATGAGGAAGGCGGGCACTTCATTCCGCTTTGCGCGGTGCAGATGTTCCGGCCAGAGCTCGCTCTCTGTCAGCGCAATCACTCCCGGTTGGATTCGTTGCCAGGCACTGCGGTTGAAGGGCCAAAAATCGAGAGGGAAGATCCCAATAAAGCGGGTTAGCTCACCATAGCGCTTGCGCGCCTCTGCATAGCCAGTGCTGGTCGTAGTGGTCAGCACAATCTCAATGGACGGGTCCTGCACAAGCATTTTCAGAAGCGGGCCGATGGCCAAGACCTCGCCCACGCTCACGGCCTGAAGCCAAATACGGACAGTGCCCTCTGGAGGCGGCGGCAAGCGCTCAATGAGCCCAAAGCGGTGCGCAAACCCGCTTCCATAGCCCCCCCGGCGCCACATGCGAAAGAGGTAGTTGGGGAGCGCAATGAAAAGCGCCGGTAGAAAAAGCAGGCGATACAACCAAATCATTCCGTTGTATATGAGGCCGCCTGCGGCAGGTTTGGAAGAACAAAGTTAACCGTGTCGGCAGAGTGCGCTGCCTGATTTAAGCTGAGGCGGCTAGCGTGCGCATTTCCCCTGCAGAGCTGTGCTGGGCGCTGCGCTCCTTCAACTCAAGCTCAAGCAAGGAGGCCCAGGTCCGCATGTAGAGGGCCGCATTGCGCGGCTTGCCCTTTTCCAGGTACTTCGGACTGCCCGGAATCGCATTCAGAACACGGGGGTTGGAGAGATATTCCATGTGGTGGATATCCTTGAGTTCAAAGCCATGGGCAATCAGTACATCCATGAGCTGATCCACCGACGTGCCGTCGTTCGGGCAGTAATCGTTGGCAAATTCCGTCCACTCATCGACGTAGTTCTTGCGCGCCATGGCAAAGATTTCCTTCGCCGAAAAATCTGTCAGGCACTGGACCAAGTGACCACAATTGCAGCGGCCGATGTGACCCCAGTTATAATCACCGGCGTTTTCGATATTGGCTGCCGCTTCGCGGAGCTTTTCAATGAGGATTGGTGTTGCTCGTGCCATGGTTGGATGGTTACACGGGTTTTTATTTTCTCAACTGCTTTTGAGACATTTTTACCGATATTTTGGGTCGATTGGGCTGCTCGGGGATTTCCTGTGAAAAGTGCAAGACTCCCGCCAGCGGTTCGGCGCGGGTCCTTCAGAATCTCCTTGAACCGTTGCAGCTTATCGAACTACTAAACTGAAATTGAAATCTATTCGATCGATCAACCGCGCTCATGCCTCGTAAAAAAACGCCTAAAAAAGACAACCTGGAACTGGAATTTGACCAGCCTTCATCGGAGCTGGAGTCTGCATTGCAGGATTCCCCAATGTCGGATGCAGATATTTTCTCGATAAAAACGGACTCCGGGCACGTCGATGCGATGTTCAGCTCTTGGTTTCTTGACTACGCCAGCTACGTCATCCTCGAGCGCGCCGTGCCGCACGCAAACGACGGCCTAAAGCCGGTACAGCGCCGCATCCTGCACTCCATGCGTGAACTGGAGGACGGCCGCTATAACAAAGTCGCCAACGTGATCGGAAATACCATGAAGTATCACCCGCACGGCGACGCCTCGATCGGCGACGCCATGGTCCAGCTCGGGCAGAAGGAATACCTCATGGACACGCAGGGGAACTGGGGCAACACACTGACCGGCGACTCGGCGGCGGCTCCCCGTTATATCGAGGTCCGCCTCTCGAAATTTGCGCTCGACGTTGTTTTCAACCCCAAGACGACCAATTGGCTGGCTTCCTACGATGGTCGCAACAAAGAGCCGGAGACGCTACCGGTAAAATTCCCGCTGCTTCTGGCGCAGGGGGCGGAGGGTATCGCCGTCGGGCTCTCCTGCAAGATCCTGCCCCATAACTTTCACGAGCTGATTGATGGCTGTATTGCGCTGTTGCGTAAAGAGACGCCGGAAATCGTGCCTGACTTCCCCAGCGGCGGCATTGCCGATGTCTCCGAATACAATAACGGGAAACGCGGCGGACGCGTAAAAGTGCGTGCCCGGATCGAGGCCAGGAAGCGAAATCTCTTGGCAATCACCGAGCTGCCCTTCGGTAAGACCACCACCAGTCTGATAGAGTCGATCATTTCCGCCAACGAAAAAGGGAAAATCAAGATTCAGCGTGTCGAAGACAACACGGCGGACGTGGTCGAGATTCTGGTGTATCTGCCCGCGGGCGCGGACCCGGAGACCGTAGAGCAGGCGCTCTATGCCTTCACGGACTGCGAAATGTCGATCTCGACCAATATTTGTGTGATCGAAAATGAGAAACCACACTTTTTCTCGGCATTGGACCTGCTTTATCTGGCAACCGAGAAAACGCGTGATCTGCTCAAGTTGGAGCTCGAAATTGAACTGGGCGAACTCGAAGAAAAATGGCACTTCTCCTCGCTGGAGAAAATTTTCATTGAAAAGCGCATCTACCGCCGGATCGAGGAAGCGGAAACCTGGGAGGCAGTTATTGCCACGGTTGACGAGGGCCTGAAGCCCTACAAGTCGCTCTTCAAGCGGGAAATCACCCGCGACGATATTCTGCGCCTGCTGGAGATTAAAATTAAACGCATTTCCAAGTTTGATACCCTCAAGGCTGACGAGCTCATCAAGGGCTTGGAGGACGCCATCGAGGCTACGAAAAAGAACCTCAATCAGCTTACCAAGTATGCCATCAAATGGTTTACCGAGCTGAAAAAGAACTACGGCAAGGGGCGTGAGCGCAAGACAGAGTTGGCGTCCTTTGAGCGCGTCGTGGCCCAGGATGTGGTGATCGCCAACGAAACGCTCTATGTTGATCGCAAAGAGGGCTTCGCCGGCACCGGGATGAAAAAGGATGAGGCGGTCTGCAAGTGCTCCAGCTTGGACGATATCATCGCGATCAATCAGGAGGGTAAGCTCATCGTTAGCAAGGTCAGCGACAAAGCTTTTTTCGGAAAAAATATCCTTCACATCGATAGCTTCAATCGGGCCGACCCGAACGCCTTGACCTACTGTATGGTCTACCGCGATGGCAAAACCGGCCCCACATTGGCGAAGCATTTCACCATCGGCGGGGTGACCCGCGATAAGGAATACGACCTGACAAAGGGCAAGCCCGGCTCGAGGGTTTTCTACATCGCCTGCTACCCAACAAAGGAGGGAATTCCCGATGCGGTTAAGGTGAACCTCAAGCCGGCTCCGCGCCTCCGCAAGACAGAGGAGGCAGTTCTCTTCAAAGACTTCGCCGTGCGCGGGCGCAGCACGGGGGGAACGATCATCACGAAAAACCCCGTGCGCAACGTCGTTCGACTGACAAAGGTTGAGCGCGAGGCGGCGGTGGGCGCATCGTGAGGCTGGGGAGCTTGCGGGTGATCACTAAAAAACGCCTCCCCCCGCCGGGAAGGGGGGGTTGGAGGTAAAGAAGACCAAATCCTGCGAATATGGGACCGTCCTTTCTTCTTCAACCCTGAGCTTTTGGGGGCGCTTGCCGTGCGAACCAAATAACGGCCGTACCGGCAGCGATGAAAAAGAGCGAGTAAAATTGCCCGCGGGTAAGCCCCAGCAGCAAAGAGGCATCCGGCGCCCGAAAGAGCTCCCCGATAATTCGCACGATTCCGTAGCCGAGCAGGCACTCGCCGCCGATTTGGCCCGCTGGTGGGCGGGTCCGCCAAAACCGCCACTGCAAATAGCCCAGCAAAAGACCGCCTTCCAGAAAGGCCGCGTAAAGTTGGGAGGGGTGCCGGGGTTCCGGTCCATAGGTCTGGAGGAGCGCGTTGTAAGCCCGTGGACTGTCTGGGAAGATAACGGCCCAGCTTACATAAGTGACCCGCCCCCAGAGTTCGCCGTTGATAAAGTTGGCCATGCGCCCAAGCAAAATACCGAGCGGTCCGACTGTGGCGACGACGTCGCCGAGGCTAAGAAAGCTGCATGACTGCTTGCGGGCGAACCAAAGCAGGGCGAGGATAATGCCAACGAAGCCACCATGGCTGGCCATGCCTCCCTGATCCACCCGAAAGAAGAGGAGCGGGTTTTGCAAAAAGGCAGCCAGATCATACAGCAGCATGTAGCCAAGGCGCCCACCGACGAGCACGCCAATGATCACAGCGGTCATCAAGCTGGCGCGGGCATCGGCATCGACGTTAAAGCGTCCCTTCGCATGATAGAGACGAAGTAAATACCAGGCACCGAGAAAGCCGAGTAGGTAGGCCAATCCATAGTAACGAATGCCATCGATCCCGACTGGGTTTTCCGGGAATCGGATCAGGAAAGGGCTTAGGTCGTGCACCCAATATTGGCTGTGTTGAGTCATTGCGAGGATTGAAGCAGGTCGGTGTGGAAGCGCTTTGTTGCCACGCGCCAAGCTGTTAGACTGAATAGAAAACGGGTCTGTCTCTTTTCTTTGACTTTTTGAGCCAGGGCAAGATCGTTGTGACTATGAAACGTCTTTCACTTCCGTTTTTTCTCGGCGGGTGCGCGCTCGTCGCCCTGGGAGGCCCGCTGGCAGCCCAAACGGACAACCTGCGCGTCAATGTGGCTAATCTGACTCAGGATGTGAATGCACTCACGCAGGAAGTTAGAACTTTACGGCTGGAGGTTGAAGAACTGCGCCGTGAAAATGGGCGCTTGCGTGCCCAAGTCGCTGAGGCCAGTTCGAATCGAGATGCGCAGGCACAGGTGGCCCGGCTATCCACCGAGATTGAGCGGCTCCGGAGGGATTATCGCTCGGCCGACGAGGCCCAGAAGGAGCAAATTGTTTCGGAAATCAGTCGGCAAATGAATGCCTTCGCCAAAGAGACGCAGGGGGCGATCAACGCAGTTGCGAACGCGGTGGGCAGCCAGCCGCAGATTGAAACAACAGTCAATTTCTCCAGCGACTACCCGCAAACCGGCCTGACCTACACGGTGCGCTCCGGCGATACCCTGAGCAAAATCGCCCGCGACCACGGCTCTACGGTTAAGCATATCCAAAATGCCAACAAAATTGTCAATCCGTCCCGCGATCTTAGGGTTGGCGAAACCATTTTTATTCCCATCGCTCAGTAAAGCATTTATGGCTAATTCAAAATCCAGACTCGGGCGTGGCCTCGGCGGCCTTATTTCAGGAGCGGGTGGCCAGCAAAGTGCGTCCGCTAAGGCGGCATCGGCCTCGGGAGACAAAACCCCGGTCAAAAAAGCGAGCCATCAACCGGTTGCGGCGGCCAGCGAAGTGCCCAACGCACCTGGCTATCGGGAGATTGAGGTTAAATCAATCGTGGCCAATCCGTATCAGCCCCGCCGTGAGATTCATTCGGGGCAGGTGGAAGAACTGGCCAAGAGCATCCAATCCGAAGGACTGCTGCAACCCATCGTTGTTCGCGAGAAAAAGGGGACGTTTGAACTGATTGCCGGTGAACGTCGCCTGCACGCCTTTAAATTCCTCAAACTTGGCAAAATTCCCGCCCGTATCATTGAAGCGAGCGATGCGTCATCGGCTACACTGGCCCTCATTGAGAATCTCCAGCGGGAGAACCTCAACCCCATCGACGAAGCGCTTGGTTACGCCAGTCTGGTGCGCGACTTTGACCTCACCCAGGAGGCTGCCGCCGAGCGGGTGGGGAAGGGCCGGGCGACCGTGGCCAACGCGCTCCGTTTACTCACCCTGGGATCGGAGATTCAAGGCTATCTCAGTCGCCGCCTGATTTCTACCGGGCATGCTAAAGTCTTACTCGGCCTGGAGAGTCCGGAGCACCAAAAGCTCCTGGCCCGCCGGGTAATTGAAACGGGCATGAGCGTGCGTGAAGCCGAGGTGCAAGTGCGGCGGCTAAAAGAGGGCGGCGGCGGCAAGAGCGCATCCAAGAAAAAAGGGCCCGAGGCTGAACAAACGGCCATCCGCGACTTGGAAAAGCGGATGGGTGCCCACTTTAATACGCGGGTCGCTCTCAAGCATAGCCCAAAGAAAGGACGTATCACCATTGAATACTATGGCAACGACGACCTCGACCGCATTCTTGAAAAACTCGGACTCACCTAGGAAATGAATTACTGGTTAATGAAATCCGAGCCGGACGCCTTCTCTTTTGAGGACCTAAAGGCGCGCCCCAAGCAAACCGAACCCTGGGACGGAGTACGAAATTATCAGGCGCGTAATTTCATGCGCGATGCAATGAAGGTCGGTGACCCGATCCTGTTTTACCACTCGAACACCAATCCGCCGGGTGTTGTGGGCATCGCCCAGGTGGCCAGCGAGCCCTATCCGGACCCGACCGCATTCGATAAAAAATCGAAATACCACGATCCGAAGAGTGATCCGGTAAAGCCCCGCTGGATCCTCGTGGATGTCGCCTTCAAGGCCGACCTGAAACGCCTTGTCTCCCTCGATGAAATGAAGACCATGCCTGAACTCAGTGAGATGCGCGCCCTGCAGCGGGGTAACCGACTCTCGATCACTCCGGTCACGAAAGACGAATTTCAGGCGATTAAAAAAGCCGGCATGCGCAAGGCGCCCGGTACGTAAGGGCGCTCCGGCTATTCCATTCGACTTAAAGATCCGGCGTGCTTTGCTTGCGGCGATACTCGGTGGGTGTAAGGCCGGTCTCCTCGCGAAAAACCTGAGTGAGGTAACGGACGTTCTCAAAGCCCGCCGCCTTGGAGACATCCCCGATACTCATATTTGTGCTCGTTAGCAATTTCTTGATGCGCTCCATTTGGACACTTTGGATTTCGCTGTGGATCGAATGCCCCAGCGACTTCATGAACTTGCGGTAGGCGGTTGAGTTCGACATGCCGGTCACCTTGAGGACGTCCGCAGTGCTGATCGGGTCACAGGCGTGCTCTCGGATGTAGCGCAGCGCAAAGGCGACTTCCGGATCGTCGAAGTTCATGAAGTTACTCGAGTCACGAACGATGATTTGAGCGGGTGCGATCCGCGAAACCGGCGGCTTCACTGGCTCCTTGCGCATCAGCCTGTCAAGTTGTTCGGCAGCGGTATAGCCGGCCTTGCGGACATTGACGTCTACGCTGCTCAGCATCGGTTGAGAGAGTTCGCAGAGCCATCGATCATTATCGACGCCCAATACCGAGATTTCCTGAGGGACATTGATATGCTCGATCACGCAGGCATCGAGCAGCCAACGGGCCCAGCCATCGAAAAAGACAAAAACCCCGCAGGGTTTTTCCAATGAGGCGAGCCACTTGCTCAGTGAGCGTACCGCGTCCGGCATGTTGACGGCTTTCTTGAAGGAAGGCTCGTATATTTCGCAGGAAAACCCTTTTCTGCTGAGCTCGTCGACAAATCCCTCCCGGCGTTGGGCACACCAGGGTGCCTTTTCATTGCCACCGCAAAAGGCGAATTGCCGAATGCCATTACTCATGAAATGCTGAGCGGCCATGCGGCCGATGGCATGTTGGTCCGACGTAACGATGGGGAAATCAAGATGGCCATCCCGCTCCTCTGAATAGCTCCCGAAGCCCACGGTCGGGATATCTGTGAGTTTTGAAACCTCCTTGATGGCAGGCAGGTGGATGCTCGTGATAATACCATCCGGATTCCAATGCTGGATGCCCTCCATACTCACTTCCATCATCGGATCCATGAGGATGATCCAGCCCGTGTGGTTGCGGATGTAATCACCAATCCCGCGGGCTATCCCCCGGTCGAAGGCCTCGTCTGACTCCAGAAGCAGGGCGACGCGTTTGAGGCGACCGCTTTTTGTCTTTTTCTTTGTTGGTGTGGTTTTTTTTGCCATGGAGAAACGTGTGGCTGGATTTTATCAGTGAAGATTAAAAATCTGTCAAAATAATACGTACGGAATGGAGGTATTTTGGGAGGCAACGGCCTGCTTTTTGTTGGCTTTTTTTGGCGGGGGCTGTGTCATTTTTGCGGCTTTCGACGCCTCCGATTCGCTGCGTTCCGGGGGTTCTCGGAATGACAAAATTTTGAACATAAGATTGTAAAACTATTCATTTTGCTTGATTGCCGGCAGCCGATCCGCATGGTGTCCTTTTGCGAAGTGCGATTGTGCCGTTGGCATCTTGAGCGGCTGAGAACCTTCCAGTCGATCTTGGATTCTGTTGTGTCGATGTGCGCGGTGAACTTGAAACAAACCAAACTTGCCTCATGTGCCCTAAAAATACCCTGCTTCCCCTTCTTTTGCTGCCTGTCGGTTTGTTTGCCACAGAGCGCGCCCAGTTCGCCGCTGATCCTGTGCCGAATGTAATCATCTTTATCGCGGATGACATGGGTTTGGGTGACAGCAGCGCGTATCAGGATCTGACCGGTAATCCCGATAACGAGCAAATTGATACACCGGAACTGGAGCGCTTGGCGCACATGGGGACTCGGTTCACTGATGCGCACTCAAACGGAGCAACCTGCAGCCCCGCCCGTATTAGCCTGCTCTCTGGCACGTATTCCTTCCGCTCTCCGCTCAAAACGAGGGCGGTCCGTGACAATGACCATACGCATGGGATCATGCTGCCCGGTCGCCGCACAACACTTGCGCACATGCTGCAGCGCAGCGGTTACGGCACCTACGGCTATGGAAAGTGGCACCTGGGGCTGCACAGCGACGTTGGAGAGGACCGTAACGGAGACGGCGTCATTGATAAGCCCGGTTCGGGGGCCGTTTATGAGGGGCCCATCGAAAGCGGATTTGATACCTATACGGGCACTCCGGGGAATTTCAGCTATGGCGGGGCCATGATTCAGGATAAGCACTACATGCGATTCGCCTCGCCGGATCCACGGGACTACACGCTGGTTCCGATCAATCATGCATCCGCGCAGCCCTGGGTCCGCCAGGGGCCCGGTAGCCCGACCGATCCCAACCTACCCAAGGTTCAGCCGGCCATCTTTGAGAAACTTCAACAGGATCTCGCCGCACACATGGACAGCCGAGGCGAGGACCCCTTTTTTATTTACTACGCCTCCCACTCGAATCACGACCCTTATGTTCCGGCGAATTACGATCCGGAGCATTCCGATGGTCCGCGTGCCTCGCTTAACGGCGTCATCATCGATCCGATGGTGACCAAAGCGGGTGGAATGATCGATATTGTTACGGGTAAGGATGTCAACGGAGACGGAATTCCCGATCCCGATTATGCCTACTATGAAGCCAACGGGGGATGGATATGGAATGATGCCTTCCGCAAAAAATGGTGGGATCATGTGACGGAGGTCGATGCCTCGGGCGCGATCACCGTGAACGGGCCGACCAACCGGGCAATGATGGTGCAGGAAAATGACATCATCGTCGGCTTTATGCTGGACTATCTGGAGCAGACAGATGATCCGCGCAACCCTGGTCATAAGCTTATCGATAACACGATCTTCATCTTCACCTCGGATAACGGGGCTGACATTCGCAGCGAGGCAGCGGTCGGTGCTTTGCCGCAGAGGAGCGACGGGGTGATCACGAATTTAGCCGGTTTCAAGGGCAGTCGCTGGGAGGGGGGCACCCGTGTGCCCTTTATTGCCGCGTGGCCGGAGCCTGCGGGCGGTCGGCGGGCCGGTATCCCTGCCGGGGCGACATCCCCAGCGCTGTTTGGATTGAACGATCTATATGCGACACTCGCCGAGGCAATTGGCTACGAGCTTCAGGCGGAGGAAGCGGTTGATAGCGAGTCTTTGTTGAAGTTATGGACCAGCGGAGTCTTGGATGCGGTCAACCTGGTCCGCCCGGGTGCCGACGAGGGCTTAATCTACCAATACGGTCAGCGACTGATGCTGCGTCAGGGCGAACTCAAGCTTACCGCCATGGATGCAAACTTCGATGATCGCTTTCCCGATGATCGTTTCGGCGACAAAAGCAAGTTGGATTTCAAAAACATGGTTTTTGACAGTAACCCGGGAAACTGGCGGCAGTATATACGCGTGCTGGTTGATCTTTCCACGAATCTGGATGAGCGCCAGGAAGGCGATTTTGGAGAGAATAAACAGGCGGAAAAAATGCTGGCTGTGCTCAACACCCTGACGAACCAGGGCTATAGCCGAGCGGGTGCCGCTGCCTTCGAAAACGGCCTAAATTTCAAGGGAGGCGATTTGCAGCAGGCCTCGGACTGGCATGCCTACAAAGCTTCGCGAGGCGGCGTCCTACCCAGAGGACCGACGCCGGGCATCATCGCGGCAGACGGTTTTGTTGAGGGTTTGATTGAAACGACGACCTGGATCCATCGCTCGGGTAGTCTGAGCTACCGTCCCGGGAAATCCGGGTCTTTACTAAGGTCTTTTTACGAACTGGACGGAGGCACTCTAACGGTGGAAGGGGATTTGCGCCTGGTGAACAGTCGTCTCATGACTCACCGGGGCACGCTTGATCTGGGATCCAATAATCTGCTCCTGCAGGGAAGCAGTTGTGGCATCGTCGTGTCCGGTGGCACGATCCATGGTGCAGGCCTTTCCTTTGGCGGGGAAGGCCGCGACGAAGGCTTCCGAATAGTTCTTCAAGGCCGTAGACTTCGTCCGGCTTGGTGTCGCCATCGCGATGGATGAATTTCCATTTGCCCGGTTCTTATCCGGCAAAGTTCTCCGTAAGCAGCAGTTCCGTTGCTTCCTTGGCGGTGAACTTGAAGCTGTGCTCGGCGGGGAGCAGGGCGTTGTCGCTCATTTGCAGAGCGGAGCCGTCGGCCTCCTCGATCTTCCCGGCGACGAGGCTAAGGATGCGCGGTTGACCGGCTTCCAACTGAAAGGTCTCACCCGCCTTCAAACAAACTTTGCGCAGGTCGAAGACGTCACTTGCAGCCAGCACTTGATTGCTACCGGTCGGTTTAAGAGTATCCGGCTCAAAGTCACTGAAGTCGGTGCTTTTGAGCGAGGCTTCGATGTGCAACTGCCGCGGTTGGCCGTCAAGACCGACGCGGCCCCAGTCGTAGACGCGGTAGGTGGTGTCGGAGTTTTGTTGAATTTCCAGGATAAGGTTGCCTCCGCCGATGGCATGCAAGCGGCCACTGGGGATGAAGATTGATTCACCGGTCGACACCTGAATCGAGTGCACCAGTGGCTCCAGGGTGTTCTCGGCGAGTCCATGCTCGAAATCCTCGCGACTGACTCCCGCGCGCAGACCAGCCATGAGCGTGGCACCCGGATCCGCCTTGGCGATATACCAGTTCTCAGTCTTCGGCTCGCCACCGAGCTCAGGGGCCACGGCAGCAGGCGGGTGGACCTGAAGGCTGAGTTTTTCGCGGCAATCGAGCCACTTGACGAGGATCGGGAAGGGGCGCTCGGCAGGCCAGCCGCAGCCCATCACGCCTTCCGGGTTGCTCTGGATCAATTCCCGGATGCTGCGGCCATCGGCCAGCGTTGATTGGGCCTCCGGGCGATCAACGATTTCCCAGCTTTCGCCGATGACCTTGCCCTCGGGGAGTGTGCGACCAAGGTCGGAAGTGAAGCGTGTGCCGCCCCAGACGCGTTCTTGGTAGATTGGTGTGAAAAGGTAGTAGTTCATAGTGTGCGCTTGAGCTGTAGGGTTCAATGGTGGTCAAGCCAAAAATTCAATCACATATGACAAAAATGTGAAAAAAGATTATGAAATATTTCCATTATGCTTGAATGCGTCGTGAGAAGTGGTAAAACCCGTTTCTTTCTTGTAATATTATAATCAAGTCGAACCCCTCCCCGAAAATGTCTTTTGTTTTTAGAACGATCATTCTGTCGTGCGTGCTCCTGTTTGGCTGTCTCTTGTATGCCGAGGAACGTCCCGCGCCCTTCAGTTTATCGGTAGGGACGCAGAGCATCGGGGTGCGCTATCAGTTCAGCGACGAGAGTGCTTTGGTCGAGAGCGCTGAGCAGATCCTCGCTCTGGGCTCAGATACCCTTAAAATTGCGTTCACTCCGAAGTATGCGGACGACTACCGTTTGGAAATCGACCCTGCGATTCGATCGATTAACGATTTAGTCGCAGTCGAGCTGGATTATTTTCGGGTCATGGATAAGCCGTTTCGGAATATCATGCTCTGGATCTACCCGTTTAGTGACAGCATGTCTGCCTTTGCCACCGGTGAGATCAGCGAGTCCGAAGCCGAAGCGGTTTATGAGGAGATCTATACCTTTACAGTAAATCTGCTGGAACGGTATTCCGGGAGCGGGAAGTCTTTTTTCCTTGGGAATTGGGAGGGGGACTGGCATCTGCTTTTGGAGAACTACGATTACAACCTCGATCCGACGCCCGAGGCGATTGAAGGCGCCATTCAATGGTTTTCCCTGCGCGAGCGCGCGATCGCCGATGCGCGGCGCGATACCCCGCATCACGACGTTGCCGTCTATTACTACATCGAGCTCAACCATGTTCGCAAATCGATGGACGATAACCGTCCAACCATCGTGAATCGGGTCTTGCCGCACATTCGCACCGATTATGTATCCTGGTCCAGTTACGATGTGACCAAGCCGGCCGCACTCATGGACGAAGCCGAGGGGCGGCAACGGGTATTGGACGCTTTGGACTACATTGAGGACCACATGCCGGAGAGCGATATTCCCGGCAAGCGCGTCATGATTGGTGAATACGGCTTTGAGCTGTCTTCATTCAAGGATGTCGATTTGCAGAGGAAATACACAGCGGCAATTATGAAGTGGGCGCTGGAATGGGGCTGCCCCTTTATCCTTTACTGGGAGCTGTATTGTAACGAAATCGATTCGAGGACTGGCGAACACCGCGGTTACTGGTTGATTGATGACAACGGGCAAAAACAACCGATCTGGTATTTTCATAGAGAATTTCTGGCCAAGGCAAACCGCTATGTTGAAGACTACCAGCGCGAGCATGGGACCCTGCCCAGTCAGGCGACTTATAATCGAGTGGCGGCGGAGTGGATCGAGTCATTTTCGTCCTACGATGTCCGATTGAAAGACCACCGTATTTACGGAAAAGGACAGCGGGGAGGGCGGGCGCAATGAGCGAAGCAAGCAAACAGCCAGCGCCGGACCCGGCCGTCAAACTTGGCTGGACGGAAAAATTCGGCTACGCGTCAGGGGACATGGCATCCTGTCTTTATTTTGGGATCTTCATGAATTTCATGGCGATCTTTTACACCGATGTCTTCGGTCTGTCGCCTGCCGTTCTTGCCACGATGCTTTTAATTACCCGGACCTGGGATTGGATCAACGATCCGATCATGGGTGCAATTGCAGACCGCACCACTAGCAAAATGGGTAAATTCCGGCCCTGGATCCTCTGGATGATCCTACCCTACATGCTTCTCGGGGTATTGACGTTCACGACCTTCGACCTCGGGCCGACGATGAAAATCGTTTATGCCTTCGTCACGTACACCTTTCTGATGATGGCTTACACCGCGATCAACGTGCCCTATGGCGCGATGATGGGGGTGATGACGGCCCGTTCAGACCAGCGGACGGTGCTGGCAGCGTATCGATTCATCGGTGCGAATGCCGGTATTTTCACGGTCACGCTGCTCTTGCCGATTTTGGTCAAATCGATCGGGCAGGGCAATGAGCAGTTGGGTTATTCCGGGGCGGTTGCCGTGATCGCACTTATGGCAGGTGCGTTCTTTTTTATCACCTTTAAAACCTGTAAAGAACGCATTCAACCGGTTGAACGGGAGCGGGTGAGGCTTCGGATTGAAATAAAGGAACTCCTGCGTAACAAGCCCTGGCTGATTATTATCGGGATCAGCATTTTGACGGTTCTGGCTCAGGCGATACGGGCCACGCCGTTGCTGCACTTTTTTAAATACGTCGTGGGCAATGAAGACTGGGGCACAAAACTCCTGCTTTATAATTCGGTCGCCGCAATTGTTGCGGTTATGCTAAGCAAATACATCGTGGCAGCCTTCGGCTGTAAGAAACGAGCTTACATTACCCTCAACCTTATTTTTGCGGGGCTACTGGTGTGGTTTTACTTCATACCGCTCGACAATTTTCCTCTGATGGTTGTCAACCAACTAATGATCGCCATGGTGGCGGCACCCATGATGCCGCTTTTCTGGTCGATGATCGCAGATACGGCAGACTATGGAGCCGCTACTTTTGAGCATCGCTCCACAGGGATCATTTTTTCTGCCGGCACGGCTTCGCAAAAGATCGGCTGGACCGTTGGACCGGCCCTCGCCATGCTCCTGTTAGGGAGCGTTGGCTATGTCGCCAATTCGGAGCAATCACCGAATACGCTGCTTACCCTACACCTGATGATGAGCATCCTCCCAGCAGGTGTTGCGGTGCTCACGGCCATCGTCACCTGTTTTTACCCAATCAACCATCAAACGGAGAAAGTGCTGGAGGAAGCAATGAGAAAGATGGCGATGGCATCGGCTGATGATTCCGACGCAGGTGGCACTCGTTGAGAATGCTTTGCATAGATACCCGCGGGAAGGCGTTAAATACAACATATGCAAGTAGCATGGTCACAGCTTGTCATTCTCTTTAGCTGCTTGCTCAGCAGTGTGAGCCAAGCGGCTAACAGACCCAACATTGTATTCATCTTCAGCGATGATCACGCTGATCAAGCGATTAGCGCGTATGGCCACCCCATCTCAAAGCTGGCACCCACGCTCAATATTGATCGGCTGGCAGAAGAAGGGATGCGCTTCAACCGATGCATGGTAACCAACTCGATTTGTGGCCCCAGCCGTGCGACGATCCTGACCGGGAAATACAGCCATCTCAACGGATTTTATTTTAATGAGGATACGGAGTTTGATGGTTCGCAGGTCACCTTCCCGAAACTTTTGCAGGCGGGTGGCTACGAAACCTCAATCATCGGGAAGTGGCACCTCGGTTCCGAACCCACCGGCTTTGATCATTGGGAGGTCCTGCCGGGGCAGGGGCTCTATTACCAGCCGGATTTTCGGACTCCCCAAGGCCTGCACATCGAAGACGGCTATGTCACGGATGTCATCACCGATAAGGCCATTCAATGGCTTGATGAACAGCGGGACATCAGCAGGCCGTTTCTTCTGATGGTCCAGCACAAGGCGGCGCACCGGGAGTGGTCGCCGCCAGTCAAATACCTGGAGCTGTTCGAAGGGATTACCTTTCCGGAGCCGGCCACTTTGCTGGATGACTATCGCGGCCGGACGACCGCGGCGCACGATCAGGACATGAGTCTGGCCGTGACCTTCGAAAAAGACCGCGATCTCAAGGTCGATGTGCGGCAGCCGGGTAGCGTCTTTTATGAGCGGGTTTATTCGAAGCTATCGCCCGAGCAGAAAGTCGCCTGGGATCGCAATTTGGATCGTAGGGAGGCCGAATACAAGGACCCCGACCTGAAGGGGGTCGCATTGACCCGATGGAAGTTCCAAAGCTACCTGCGGGACTACCTGGCCGTGGTGCGGTCGATGGACGATAACATTGGGCGGCTGCTCGACTATCTCGAAAGCAGCGGCTTGGATGAAAACACCATCGTGATCTACTCGTCTGACCAGGGCTTTTACCTGGGCGAACACGGGTGGTTCGATAAGCGCTTCATGTATGACGAATCCTACCGCACGCCTCTGCTCGTGCGGTGGCCGGGTGTAGTGCCGCCCGGTTTGGTCAACGCCGACCTCGTTTCCAATTTGGATTTTGCGCAGACTCTGCTGGAGGTGGCGCAGGTTCCGGCGGATGCGAGCATGCAGGGAGCGAGCCTCGTGCCTATTTTAAGGGGCGCCACTCCGGATGATTGGCGGCGCTATCATTACTACCACTACTACGAGTATCCTGGCTGGCACATGGTGCAGCGCCATGAGGGCGTCTACGATGGTCGCTACAAATTGATCCATTTTTACGACTTGGATGAGTGGGAGCTGATCGACATGGAGACCGACCCACATGAGTTGAGGAATCAATTCCACTCGCCGATCCACACATCCGTGAAAAATCGGATGCTCGATGCGCTGGCCGAGGTGAAAAAACGCTACGAAGTGCCTGAAGGCATCCCCGCTCCCCGGATCGGTGTCGATCCCATGAACTACTATTCTACCGACCGCCGGTTGATCGAAGAGCAAAGGACTGGTTCCAATACCTTAGGCCAATAAAGGCGCCCCGGAAAAATCAGACTGGATTCTCGAGCAGGTGGTCGATGAGCGCTTGTAATGGCGTGGTGCATACCGCGCAGTGCACATCACCTCCGCCGTAGTAGAGGAAGTAAGTGCCGTCGATCACAACATGCCCGCAGGGGAAGCAAACTCCTTTGTAAATCCCCTTGGTCTCGTAATCCTCAACAGGTTCGTAGATCGGTTTGGGAGTGCGGTGCGTGACCTTCATCGGGTCGTCGAGGTCGAGGAGCAGCGCGCCGAGGCGATACTGTTTGTCCGCGCCGACGCCGTGGTAGATTTGCAGCCAGCCATGCTCGGTTTTGAGCGGTGGGTTGTTGGCCCCAATCTTCTCCTCCCAGGGATACTCTCCCTTGGCCAGCAGTTTCATCTCTTTCCACTCCAGTAAGTCTTCGCATTCAGCGATCCAGATGCCTGGGAATTTATTGGGGAAGCCCTCGCCATGCCATTGCATTGGGCGGTGAATAGTGAACCACTTGCCGTTGATTTTTTCCGGGAAGATGACGACGTCGCGGTCATCCAATTTCGGGTTGGTCAAGCGCCCGGCGCGGAGCCAGTCCTGGCCCGCGAGGTCTTTGGTCATGAAGAGGTGCGTTGAGGTGAAATTCTCGCGCATCGCGATGGGGAACTCCTCGGGGAAGTGCCCGTTTTTATCGGCGTGGTGGTTTTCATTCTCCCAATACTTGCCCGGAGGAAAGGGGCGGGTGGCCGAGGTGATGTAATACCAATCACCTATCTTGATGATGCGGGGATCTTCCACACACCCGTTATCAATGCTGCCGATCAAGGGCGTCAAAACAGGATGGTCGGCGACACGCTCAAAGTTGTAGCCGTCCTTACTGACCGCGAGGCCGAGGTGCACGCGGTGCTCGGCATCCCTACCGGCCGCCCGGTAGACAAGCTGCACTTCGCCTTTCGCCTCGTCATACCACGCGGCCGGGTTGGTCGTGACCTCACTCTCCCAGTCAGATCCCGGTTTCGGCGAAAGGATCGGGTTGCCTTCGTAGCGTTTGAGTTGGTAGGCATCGACCGGGATGCTTGGCTGCGTGCTTGCTTGGTTGATTAGGTTTGTATCACTCATGAGTCTGTATTTCCAATTTTAGAATCGCAATCCAGCAGAGACCAAAATCTGGCGCGAGTTACGGTGAAAGGCGTTTTTATTGCGATTAATAAGATCGGTCGTATCGAAGAGGTTGTTGACCCGCAGGCTTAGGTTTAACAGCGGTGCCCTTCGGCCTGAGCCAAGTTTGGTCCTATAATTTACGAAGGCATCGGTTATGTATTCTGGGTCGAAGTCGATATCATACCAGGAGCCTTCGCCCACCGCATCCGTAGCATCTTCGATATACCATTCGCCGATGGTGGAAGCGGAGCGGAAGCTTTGGTTAGCACCTACTGTTAAGCCCCTTAGGGCCCCATCGGTAAAGGAATAGCGACCAATTAGTAGCAGGTTATGGGGCGCTTGGCCAAAAACCTGGGCAAATCGCGGATTCACGTTCTCGTTGATCTTAATCGCGTCGAGATTTGTGTAGGCGTAGGAAAGCGTGAAGGAAAGATTCTGGTTTGGATTGTAATAAAACTCAACCTCAACGCCTTCTGAGCGGGAGACATCCCCGGCCACTTGCTTACCGGGCAGCAGATTGTTGTTCAGGGTTCCATTAGGATTGAAGATCTGTGGGTGCGAGGTACCATACTCAGCGAATGTATAAATGTCCTGCAGGCGGAAATCGTAATTAACAATGTTGTCGTTCTCTTTCTCGATGTAGAAGGTTGTAATCTGCCCGGTAAGTTTGCGATCGAGTAAATCAAAGCGGATGCCATACTCGTAGCCGTCACCATAGACTGGTGGGATCAACTCGCCCAGTGGATCGACATGAATGTTGGTCGGGGATTGAATGGACTGTGCATAGTTGGCAAATACGGCAAATTCACCGGTGATCCAGAACAAAGCCCCTGCCGAGGGGCTCACTTGCTCAAAAGTCCGGTTGGAATCATCGATATTTGTGACCGCTCTGGAGAAGTCGCCACCCAGGGTGTTGTTCACATAATTTGGCGCGACGCCGTATTTGTAGTCCTCCAGTGTGTAGTCAATATCGATGTGGTCGTAGCGCAGGCCAAGCATGGTCCGTAGGCGGCCCTCTAGAAAGCTGCTTTGCGTAGCGAACCAAAGACCGGAGGTATCGGATTCAAATTCGTTGTCCTGTCGGAGCACGAAGAGGTCGTCGCGCCCATTATAGCCAATATTTAGAGCGCTGGGGCCAAAGCCATCCGAAAGATAAAACCGCTCCTTCAGGAGATCATTCCCGCTGAAAAATTGGCTGTCCTGCAGCAAGGCGGGGTCGCTGATTTGCTCGTATATTTTAGGTTTACGATTGAGTTGATCCCAGTCGTAGCCGAAAAGAAGTTTGTGTTTACTGTCCCGAAAAAGGGGCAGGTTGTTATTCATCTCAATATCCCAGAGAAGGGTAGAGCGAAGTGCATTCGCCTCGGTCTGGCCTTCCTGTTTCACCCAATAAGTTTCCACATAGGGGTCGAATGCACGAGGCCCGGTAGCATCACTCAGTACACGACCTGCACTGTAGCCATCTCGTGCAAGTGATTCACGGTCGTTATCTTCACGGTTAACGGAGACCTTGGCTTGCAAGGCGTCAGTGATCTTCTGGGTCCATTCAACTGTGGTGATCAGTCCTTCCCGTTTGTTGAATTTGTCAGGCCCCGTTACCGAGTAGCGATCATTCTGGCCGGCCCAGGGAGCATAGATTTGATTGAGGACGTCGCGCGTCACTGTAGTGTCGCCGCCGAATTGCTCCTCCGCGTAATCCGGGTTCAAAACGAGGTCGTCGATAATTCCCTGTGGGATGTTCGAGATACCATCCGGGCTGTAGATATACTCATTCCGATAGGCGCCCAACGAGAAGGATTCACTGCCATCTGTTTCGCTGGCACGGCTGTTTGGATAAAATCGTTTGTCCCCGTTGGTATTCTCAATGTTCCCGTTGGGCAATCGTCTGTACCCGTTGGTTGAAAAGAACATATTTGGCGCGAGATTTTGGTCGAGTCCAACGTGCTCAATATGTGCGCGGAGTTGGGTTTTTTCCGTAGGCCGATAGTTTAACTCAAGCGTGGCACCCTGTTGATCGACGTATTCATAGAGCTGATCAAGGTCACGGGAAAAATCCAGCCCCATCAAACGCATGGCGAATTTATCATTGAAGACATGATTGATATCGAACTCAGCGCGGCGGAAATCATTCGTCCCCATCGTGCCCTTGAGCGCTACGAAGTTTTCTTTAAATTGGGCCATTTTTGGAACACTGTTAATCTGCCCACCGGGATCGGCCTGTCCGTACATTAAGCTGTTGGCACCTTTTACGATATCGATCCGCTGGATGTTGTAACCATCGCGCTCGATTTCTCTCCAAAATAAATCGTAGCGTTGGGTTAGACTGCGGAACCCGCGAATGCGCAGCTGATTGAGCGAGAAGCCGTCGGGGTCGGCAGAAACGCTCGCGGTCGCACGGTCTAGGTCCTGATCGTTAAGAATGTTTAGATCCTCCAACATTTGCTCGTTGATAATTGTGAGCGAAATAGGCGTGTTTTTGACCAAAGCATTGGTCCGCGTCGCAGAGACTGAGTTTGCTGAGAAATAACCCATGTCGCCATCAGTGGTAACAACGAAGTCGTCCAGCACGAAAACTTCGTCCGTTAAGTCACTGTCCGCCTCGCCAGGTGCATTTTGCTCGGGGGCGAATGTGGGGGAGGGTGCACGTTCGACTTCCTCCGAACTGGAACCCAAGAGGCTTGTCTGAGCGGGAAGGGCCGCCGAGGCAGCAAGGAAACAAAGCGAGATGAATAAGCTGGGTGAGGCAGGGATTTTTTGGATCATGGTTCTTATTTTGGGGTTAAAAACCAAAGACTATTTTGAATAACTGGGCAGATAACAAACAAAAAATCAAAAATAAATTCATTCAGCTTGACCTGATTGGAATCTCATTCAGCGTTCTGGTGGTAGCGACCCCCGTGTACCCTGAAGATTAAGCGCTTGGCCGAGTCGTCTCTCGTCCTCTTGACCCTGGGTCTTGCCCGGTTTCGGGGCGTTTTTTTGTCAAACAGTCCACCTCTAAATCACACCTAACTATGAAACGACTATCCATAACATTCATGGCTTCACTGAGCCTTTTTCAACCCATCACCTTCGCCCAGCTTTATGAGGGCTTCAATTCGGATGCGCCGGCTGCGGAGGAACGCCTTGGATTTATGACGGGCTGGCACCGAATGGTGGGCGAGGTTGGCGTCGTCTCGGACAGTCTTAGCCTCAGCGGTTTTACGGAGAGTGCCGGAGCGATTCGTCTGAAAAAAAAGGGCGAGGCGCTGGCTCAGATAAGCGCAAACGTGGGTGACACCTACTACGGAAGCTTTCGCTTTCGGAGTGCCCGCTTAAACCAGGATTCGATTATCGCTCTTTTGCTTGCCAAGCCTGACCTCGAGGAGCTCACCCCGAAGTCGGCGAATCTTAGCATACTTGCCAAGGGATGGCGGAGTGAGCACGGTGCACTTCTTTCCGAAGGGAAGCTGGCCAAGACGACTGAGGGCGTTCCTATTGAAGCGCAAATGACTTATTTGGTGCTCTTTAAAGTTGTCGACGGCAAGCCGAGCCAGCGTTCTGTCGAGTCCTGGATACTCAATGTCGACCAGGCGGAACATTTTGCAAAGAGTGCCTTCAAGGAAACTGAGCTAAATGCGGCGCCCCTGGGTGTCGAAGCTGGAGCCGTTATGCAGCGGACACAGCTCAAGCCGAAAAGTTCGGCGCGCCTCGCCTTAAGACCGGGCGACGTGATTGCCTGTGTCGCCAAGTTCACCCCGGACGCTCTATTTGACGAGATTCGTATTTCGAGCAAAAGCCTCCGTGAGGCAGCCGGTGTTCTTTAGTCGCCTAACAACCCAATTACCCCCCCAAAAAAAATGCATTCGTTTCCGCCCTTTCTCGTATCCGGAATATCCTCTGTGCGTGCTGCAAGCTTAACTCTTTTGTGTTTGGTCGCCTTACTGACCACCAGCCTCAACGCGCTCTCGGTCGAAGATCGCACAAGTAAGCAACCGGACATTGTCTTCGTCTTGGTGGATGATTTGCGTTACGATGCGCTTTCATTCCTGGGGCACCCATATATCGAGACACCGCATTTGGATCGCCTCCGGGAGCAGGGTGCCTGGATGGAAAATGCCTTTGTTACCACCTCGATATGCTGCCCTTCGAGGGCAACGTATTTGACGGGGACCTACGCCAGTCGCCATGGAGTGATCGATAACGAGACGGCAGAGTATGTGCCGGAAATCACGCCTCCGGTCACTAAATACCTGCAAGAGGCGGGCTATGATGTGGCGATGATCGGGAAGTGGCACATGGGCCACTCCGGTAAGCCGAGGCCGTTTTTTGATACTTGGCTGAGTTTTGACGGGCAGGGTGTTTACTTCGATCCCGAGTTGATCCACACAGACGGAAGGCGGGAAGTCTTTGAAGGGTACACCACGGATATTCTCACGGATGAGGCGATTCGCTACATTCAAAGCCGTCCAAAGGACCAGCCTTTTTTCCTTAAGCTCTCACACAAGGCGGTGCACGAACCGTTCCAGCCGGCCCCGCGCCATAAAAACGCCTATGGTTATCATACAAGAGACCCGGAGCCGGCGAGTTTTAGCGATACCTTCGAAGGGAAGCCTAAATGGCAACGGCGGCAACGCGTCCGCGATGTTCGCTGGGATTGGCGCACCCGTGAAATTGAAGAGGAGGTCATTCCAGAGTCGATTGAGCTAGAGCCTTGGCAAAACCGCAAGAGGTATGTCGACCAGCTGCGCTGCCTCGCTTCGGTGGACGAGGGCATTGGCCGCATTGTTGAAACTTTACGCGAGCGCGGAACTCTGGAAAACACCCTGATCGTCTTCGCCAGTGACAACGGCTATTTCCACATGGAGCATCGTCGTTGGGACAAGCGTCTGGCTTATGAGGAAAGCCTGCGGATTCCTATGATCATGGTCTACCCAGGGAAAATTGAGCCAGGCTCGACCATTTCTGAAATGGTGCTCAATGTGGACTTTGCGCCAACGGTTTTGAGCTATGCCGGAATTGAGGTTCCCGAGCAAATGCAGGGTTATAGTGTGCGACCGCTTTTTGAGGCTGTGCCCACAGAATGGCGGGATGCATTTTTCTACGAGTATTACACAGATCTCGTGCATGCGATACCAACGATGAAAGCGCTCCGCGGTGAGCGCTTCAAATTAGTCCACTATCCGGAAATCGAGGATATTGATGAACTCTACGATCTCCAGAACGATCCGGATGAAATGCGGAACTTGGCGGAGAGCCCCGAGTATGCGGCGGTCTACCGGGACATGACGGAGCGTTTGGCGAAAGAATCGCAACGCCTCGGCTGGAATGCCGATATTTTTCCACATAACTTGGATCGCGTTCGGGGGCCCCTCGGCACGCTTCTGGATTTAAAGCCCACCGAGGATGGTGTGATCGATGCCGCCGATCCGAAGCGCAAGTTACAGGCGCAAAACATTGAGTTTTCGGACGAGCATCTACTCTTCAACGGATCGAACAGTCGGATACAGATCCCCTTTGATTCTAAAATAGATCCATCGATCTGGCCCTACCGAGTCTCGGTTGACGTCAATGCCGGGAGTGACGGCGTGATCGCCACGCAATCCTCCCCCGGCTACGGGTTTAAGCTGTTTGTTCAGGATGGGCGTCCGGGGATTTCCGTAATTTGTAAAACTTGGGTGGCCAATCGGACGACCATCGATGGGCCTGAATCAATTCTGGATACGTGGACGAAGTTGGAGGCGGAGATTGACTACAACCGTCTTCGCTTTTGGGTCGACGGCGAGCTGATCGATGTGATGATGCTGCCATTGCCGTTTAAAGCAAAAACCAACGCGCCCCTCATTGTTGGTGCCGGTGGAAAGCATCGGGTGAACGACAAAGTGCCGCACAATCCTTTTAAAGGGGTACTCCGTAGTTTCCGCATCGAGCGGCACCCCCCGGAGTGATTCGAGGCAAGCTCACGGCGCCACATCCCAAAGCACACGCATAAACTTGGCATCGGCGGGAGGGATGGAGTCGAAGTCGATGATCAACCAGCCGTCTTCGATAAAGGGAGTATCTCTCTGCGAATCGAAGACGGTGTAGGGCCAAGTCTCTAAATCGAGCGAGGCAAGCACGCGCACGCGCACATCTGATTTCCGTTCATCAAAGGGGATCGCGTAAACAAGTTTCGAACCGCTGAGTCGAAGTTCCGGCGTGAGGCTGTAGTCCGTATCGGACAATCCCATTTCCGTCAGGTAGCGGAACAGGTTGCTCACGCCGGCACTACCAAAGATCGCATTCGGAGCGGAGATGGATGGGTCGGCTTGGTCGCTGCTGTCAGGGAAATTCTCCTGCTTCCAAAAGGCGTACCCCGTCGCATCACCAAAGAGGGCCACTTCGCCAATTTGTGGCGTGTAGTGGTGGACCGGATCCTGGAGCACGAGCCGGAGATAGTTGGTGCCTGCAGGAAGTGGTGCGGAAGGGGCCACCCATGCGCGCTTCCAGGAACCAATCGTCACCGTGGGCGGATCCTCCCGCAGTGCAATGTTTTGCCAAGACGAGCCGTTCGACGAAATTTGAGCCGAAAGATTCAAATCATTGAAGTAGAAAATTTTGGCATGAAAGCGGTCGAGCCCGGCCACCTTCCAGGTGATAGCCTCCGGTGCGGTTGAGGCGATGCGTCGGATGCGCGAGCGGTCACCCTCGAAGCGCAGTTCGGCATTATCGCCAACGATCTCGAGTGCAGGATTGATGGTGGCAAGCTTGGAGAAATTACCCAACGAGTCGTAGATGCTAGCCGCGGGCAGAACGAAGCGCACCGCCTTGCTGCCCGTCGCACTGCTGTCACTTACCAGTGAAGCGCTCACCGTGTAATCGCCTGGAGATGCATTGCCCGGCACGCTGAGCAATCCCGTTGTGCTATTGAGCGTGGCGCCGTTGCCGGGTTGTAATTGCCAGGCAACCGACTCATTAAGAACGACACCGCCAAAGCCATTACCCACTTGGGCTGAATAAAGTTCTGTTAAGACGCCATCGACAGAGTCCGGGATCTGCAGGGTGCCCGCGCTGCTTGGATCAATCTCCACGGTGAAGGGCCAGGGGGAGAACCCGCCCACTTTAAGCAGCGCTTGGTCACGGTAAGCGGCCGAGCTGGGGAAGTGGCTGTTAGTTTCGACATAGTCCTCGAGCCATTGCTGCATCTGCCGATAGTAACTTTCATGCAGGTGGTAGAGCGGATGCAGCTCGTTCTTCGAGTTGATCATATGCATGTTCTTAGGTAGCCCGTTGCCGGCATCCTCTTCCCAGAAAAATTCCCACATGAGGATAAAACGCGGCGGGCCCCAGGTGAGAAAATTTTCGATTTCATCCACATACTGGTAGGTCTGGGTGTATGGATCACTGGCTCCTTGAAAGTAGCCATACTCGCCGATGATGAGCCGCTCCCCGGTGGGCTTTAAATAATCGGGCAGGGCTGGGTCGATGGGGCGCAGGGCATCGCGGATTTTGTCCAATATCGCGTGCGTTTGAGTCCGACCGAGGTTTTTCGAGGAGTAGGCAGAGTAGGAGACAAAATCAAGCTTCTCCAATTGGGGCATGACACTATTGACAACGCAGGGACGTTCATCGATGGCCCAGTCGCCTCTGTTCATTTCGAGGTAGTACCAGACCTCTACATTACTGTGCGTTGTTTGGGTCTTGGCATCGTCGATGGCCTGTTGCCGGATTTTGGCCCAATCCACCATGGTCTGAATGCGCGCCGGAGTGATGTCGGTCTCCGGGTTTTGGGAGCCAAGAGTGGCCAGCACCCAGTCACCCTCCCAATTACCAACGTAAAAACGGCGTCCGGTTCCGTTGTAGGTTTCGAGGAGATGCACCGTAAGGTCGTAAATCTCATCATAGATAAGTTGCTGCTGGGCGTCTGGCAGCCCATTCGCTGTGGCCCGCGCCATGATATTCGGTACGGAAAACGATGAGCACCAGAAAAGAAGGTCCTTGAAGGGCATGTCAAAAACGGCCCGAAGCGAGGGCTCGTCGCGCACCAATTCGGTAAGGGTGTCGATTTCCGGATTGATCGGCACACCGTTCTGTTGAGCGTAGTTTTTTGAAATCGAAAGCTTATAAACATTCGCCCCCTGGCGGTAGACGGCGCGCGCCGCATCCAGAACCCGACGGCCCGATTCGCCGAAGCTGTATTGCGTCCCTATTTGCTGCGTACCCAGAATGTGGTTATAGGTCTCCAGCGGATGGCCAGGTGGGTTGTTGGCCATTTCAATACGATACTTATCTTCCAAGTAGGCCTGCACCGCGAAGCGCTCGGAATCATTTAAAACAGAGTCGTAGACCAAGAGCTCTCGGATGTCATTTTGGCCAAAGCCCCCGTTTTGGTTTTGGGCACCGAGAAAAAGCGACGAATTTTGGGGCAGTGAAGTGTAGGCGGCCGTGCCGACATAGAAGCGGTTGGGTAATATATCGGTCCCAGTATGCCTTGTATCGAGGCCATTAACCCAGCTGCTGACGGCCCCCGCGCCTCCGGCGACAAAGCCGGGGTAGTCGGGCGGAGCGGGGGGTAGGGCGACAACAATGCCACCGATAAAAAATAGGTTCTGGGAGGAGTTGCCCGCGCCCTCGGCAGAAACCGTTACCTCAGCCCCTGCGGCAAGGGTAACAGAGCTCGGGAAGTTGAAGACTCTTAAACTTAAATTGGAGCGGTCCTCCCAATCACTCGTGACGGCTGTATTGGCAAGGGTCGCATAGTAGGTGCCGCCACTCGCTAAGGTGATGCGGGCCCGATCATTTTCGTTATTGAAGCCACTCAGCAGTAATTGCCTGAGTTCGACCGTTTGATCGAGGCTGAAAGTCCAGCTGGATTCGAGGGATTCACGGAAACCAGAGCTGCCCCCGGGTTGGCTAATACCCAGCTGGTCGCCGGACTGCCGGGTGTGGGTGACGAGTGGATCAGACGATGCAATAACCTCGCTGGTTAAGGTGAGCCCACTGTTTGAAGACCTGAGCCGCGCGCCGACCCCTGTGTTGTTGAGCGTTCCATTATCACTTGCGTTCGCCCCAAAGATATCAAGACCACTCCACTCAACGATCTCGTCTGCGCCGATCTGACTGCGGTAGGCGGCGCGGTAGTAGCTGTCGCGATCCCAGCCGAATTGCACGATGGAGCCTTCTTCAATCAAACGACTGGAGGCGAGTTGTAGGCCCGAATCCGTATTCGAAGGATCGACACTGCTCAGGAGGACCTCCGGTTGGTCCGGCTGAAGGGAGGCGCGTCGATTGGCGTAGACAATAAAAACGGTTGCCTCCGGCCCTGAATTAAAAGCCCCCTGCAAGTATTGCCCGATGCCGTCAAAGCGCAGCGCGGGGAAGCCGCTTCCGCTGTCGCTTAGGAAGGTGGGTGGGTTGGGCGACGAGAAGACGGCGTTGGCATTATTTGCGTCCGCCCAGCCACCCAGCAGCGGCATGCTGTCTGACAGTCGGTTGATCGTAGCGGCATCGAGGTGCAGGTAGAGACCATCGGAGGGAGGCACTGGCTGAGCCCGCAGAGGGGCGGTCGCGGCAGAAACTAACAGAAGTAGAAACGGGGACCACGGGCAAAACGATTGACGAATAAATTCCGTAAGGCCGGTCCTAAAATGAGTGGGACGGCAGGCCCTTGGGCAGCTTTGGCGAGTGGGCATCGTTGTTAGGAGTCAAGGGGGGATGAGCTTTTAAAAGACAGCGGAACGCGAAAAAGAACCATACTCTGAATAAATAAACAACAAAAAGTGTAAAAAAAAGCCATTTAACATGGCAAAAGTAGAGACCTGATCAATTTTAATAAGTCAAAAATTGACGTTCTGAAAGGATTTTAAAATAAAATGCAGAAAATTTTAAAAACGAGTTGACAACAAATGTGATAATTATACCGATATAAGTTCACCGTGTTTATTGCACTCACATCAACCCAAACTAGAATCATGAACTCACCCCACTCCCTCTCTAAAAAATTCATTGCGTTGGCGGGCAGCCTTATCTTCGGGCTGATGGCAAACGCACAGCCCGTCTGGACCGAAGATTTCTCCGGCTTTACCGCTGGGACGAACTACGTTCAGGGGGTATCCGTCTACACCTTCGGCTTCGATGGCGATGGCACAGCCGCTTTCGATGTGAATCCCAGTGCCGCAGACAACGTAAAAGCAGTCGCCTCCGGGCAGTGGGCAAAGGCAGCCGCAGGCACCACCGCCTTCGGTTTCAACGATGTAGGGGGCGGAAATCTTGTTACGCAGCCAAACCAAATCGGACAGCAGGCGATGCGTGGCTCCGGTACCTTTTTGTCCAGTTCCTTATTCACCAGTGGTTCGGGAACCTACCAACTGCAATACGATCTTATTGCGGACAGCCAAGGGAACAATCGCAATGCCCGGATTTGGATTGGCACGTCCAGCACACATGATAGCACGGCTGTAAATGGCTGGGGTTTCAGCTTGGCAGGAGTCAATCCATCCAGCGAGCCTCCTGAAGAGCCTTGGAGAACCACCGGTTTGACCGCTGTAGGGACGACGTTCTCAGACAACCTGGATACTTCTTCCAGCTTTACCGGAACGCTCAACTTCACCTATACAGCAGGAGAGGATGTTTCCATTGTTTTTGGCACAACCAACACGGATACGGCATTTGACAACCTGAGTATCTCTTTAATTCCTGAGCCATCCAGTTTTGCTCTGCTTGTCGGGTTGGCTGGAACCTTGGCGGTATGCATCCGGCGCCGACGCTAGCGTTGGCGTTTGACCAAGGGTGGGCATTTTTGCGCCCTGCGGATCATTCACTCGGGTCACACACTGTGGCCCGAGTTTTTTTTCCTATCCCATAGTGCTTAGGGTGGCGGAAGGTGCCGCTTTTTCCGCTAATAAAAAACGCCACCCCGTGTGGAGTGGCGTTTTGAAAGGCGCGTTCAGTGCGTTGGAAAGACCGGCCGCGAAAGACCGGCCGCGAAAGACCGGTGGCCTAGCTGAAATCGGCTTCGACTTCGGCTACAGTCTTGGAGACGCGTGAAACAATTTGGTAGGGGTCGCCTTGTGAGTTGGGGCGACGGTCCTCCAGGTAGCCACGGTAGGCGTCGTCTTTCACGAAGCTGTGTGGGACGCGGATCGAAGCACCGCGATCAGCAATTCCCCAAGAGAACTTATCGATCGACTGGGTCTCGTGCAGACCGGTGAGGCGGAGATGGTTATCCGGGCCGTAGGCAGCGATGTGCTCGTCCTTGTATTCTTCAAACTTGTCCATGAGCTTGAGGAAATACTCTTTACCCCCGGTTTCCCGCATGTATTCGGTCGAGAAATTGCAGTGCATACCCGAGCCATTCCAGTCGCCTGTATACGGTTTGCAGTGGTATTCTACATCGACGCCGTATTTTTCACACAGGCGCTGGAGAATGTAGCGGGCTACCCAAACCTGGTCGCAGGCGTTGTAGGCACCTTTACCGAAGATTTGGAATTCCCATTGGCCCTTAGCCACTTCGGCGTTGATGCCCTCGTGGTTGATGCCGGCGTCGAGGCAGATATCGAGGTGCTCTTCCACAATAGCGCGGGCGATATCCCCTGCGGAAGAGTAGCCAGCGCCGCAGTAGTAATCACCTTGCGGGGCCGGATAGCCGTTCTCGGGCCAGCCGAGTGCGCGGCCGTCCTGGAGCAGGAAGTACTCCTGTTCGAGCCCGACCCAAAGACCGAGATCCTCGGGAATGGTGGCGCGTGCGTTGGACGGGTGTGGCGTGACGCCGTCCGGCATCATGACCTCACACATCACGAGGAAGCCGTTACGGCGGGTGCTGTCCGGAAACAAGGCGACCGGTTTGAGGACGCAATCCGATGAACTGCCCTCCGCCTGGCGGGTCGAGCTGCCGTCGAAGCCCCACATTGGGCAGTCTTCGAGCGTTAAGCCGTCGGGCTCGCCCGAAAGTATTTTTGTCTTGCCGCGCAAGTTGGGGACGGGCGTGTAGCCGTCAAGCCAGAGGTATTCGAGTTTAAGTTTAGCCATTGTATTCTGTGTTGTGTCAGGTTGTTGGTTGACTGTTTGGTTTCCGAAAAGGCAGGCAATGCATTTCCGGTAAAAGATAATGGAGCAAATTGTATGCCATTAAAAATTAACCGGCACGATTCATTGGGCGAAAAGTGCGGTTGTCGAACATTTTGTGGAGAATTCTGGAAAACGGGTCATTTGTCGAAAACGAAGGGCATTCAGGATTGCGCCAATTGCTCTGTCAGATTTACTTCCGTGGCATGGAGGAGGCGAAAAACACGGCACGGGCGGTGGTACACATCGGCTACGATGGCTTGGTTTACAAGACGTTCAGGGGCCCGCAGGCGCGTGAACGCTACGAAAATGAGGTCCGGGTTTTGGAGTTCCTGGAAAAGCACGGCTGTAATTTTGTCCCAAAGATCGTGGAAAAGGATGCGGACAAGCTTTATTTGGTGACGACAAATTGCGGAAAGCGGGTGGATCGTTTGAGTGCTTTTAAAAAGGAGCGGATCTTTGCCGAGCTGGAGCAGTATGGTGTTCGGCACGACGATGCCGAGGTCCGGAACATCACCTACAGCGGGGAGCTTGGCCGGTTTTGCGTGATCGACTTTGAATTTGCGACAATTCTTGTCGAAGGATACCCGGCATCGCCCAAGATGGAGTCGGTGGCTGATCGCAGCCAGTGGCAGAAAGGGAATGACGATGATTGAGGAAGCCGGCCTGGCAGGTAAAGGCATCCGCTGGTCCGGTCGAACAGATGTGGGGCGTTTTCGAAAGAATAACGAAGATGCGTTTCTGGCGCTGGCTCTGAATGGGGAAGGGGTTCGTCGCTTAGGGAAATACGGTGAGGCGGGAATTGAGGAAAACGACTACATCTTTGCAGTCAGCGACGGGATGGGGGGCGCCAATGCGGGCGAATTTGCCAGCCGAATTGCGGTGGACAAAATCACGCGAATGCTGCCCCGGGTTTTTCGAAGTGCGGCCGGCGGTATGGGTGTTGGGTTTCAGGATATTCTTGGTGAGTTATTTGACGAGATCCATCGGGAACTGACGCGACTGGGGCAATGTTATGAAGAGTGTAGTGGGATGGGGGCAACGCTGAGTCTTTGTTGGGTGCGTCCCGGTTGGGTTTATTTGGCTCAGGTCGGCGATAGTCGGATCTACCTGCTGCCGGAAAAAGGGGGGATCCAGCAGGTAAGTCATGATCACACGCATGTCGGGTGGCAGCAACGCGAGGGCAAGCTTACGGAGATTCAGGCTCGATCGCATCCTGGGCGCAATTCGTTGCAGCAAGTGCTCGGCGGGAAGAATCAAAACCTGAGCCCTCAATTCAGTGCGATTGGTTACGAAGCCGGTGATGCGTTTTTGCTTTGCAGTGACGGCTTGGTCGAAGGATTGTTCAACAGTGGGATGAGGCGGTTGATTCGGAACCCACCCCGCAATGCTCCGAATGATGTGGCGCAGCGTTTGGTTGAAGAAGCGGTGCAGACCGATGGCAAAGACAACACGACCGCGCTTGTTTTTGAGTTTTTTTAAAATAAGGTACGTTTTTTTCGGGGATGTTTGAATACCAAACAGTTTATAACGCCTACACCGCTCTGATCGCCGGGCTGATCACCAGCGTACACTGCGTGGCCATGTGCGGGCCGCTTTCCTGTGCCTTTGCGCCGAGCAAGGTGAAGGACGCCAACCCCCAGGTGGTTCTGACGGCCTATCATTTGGCGAAATTACTATCCTATGCGATTGTTGGGACGCTGGCAGGGGCATTTGGTTCGGTGGTGATCCGAACCGTAGAGGATTCCTGGTTAAATTATCTGCCCTGGGTGCTGGTGCTTTTCTTTTTGGTCGTGGCCTTTCGGCTGGACCGGTTTTTCCCGAAACCAAAATGGTTGGGTGGGCTCTATCGGCGTCTCAGTGCCCGCTTCATGCGACTGAACAAACCGGTTGCCGCTGCCGCAATCGGATTGGCCAGCCCGCTGCTTCCCTGTGGTCCACTTTACATGATCTTCGGTCTCGCGCTCTTTTCCGGTTCCGCGCTGAAAGGTGCAGAGTTCGCCATCGGCTTTGGACTGGGGACGCTCCCGCTCCTCTGGTTGGCGCAGAGCCAGTTCATGCGGATCCATTTAAAAGTGACTCCGTTGACACTCGGTCGTATCCAGCGTGTAGTGGCTTTAACGGCGGCGCTCGTTGTTGCTTGGCGCCTTCGAACCACACTCGGGATTGAAGGGGCGGAAGACTGGGTCTGTCACCCATTTTAGTTTCAGCGAGGCAATTCTGTGGAACCGCGATCGGCGGTCTTTGTCGCAGTTCGCTTATCAGATAAGGTAACTTTGTATTGATTATGAAACGATTACTAACACTAGCTTCTTTAATCTTGATTTCAGTCCACTCCATTTCGGGGAAGGATAACGCGCCGCTTTCCGTTGAGGTCGATGAGCGCATCATGAAGGGAGGGGCACAGCAGGTGGTTTCCTACGCGGACGTTTTGGAGCAGGCCACGCCCTCCGTGGTCGCTGTCTACACGTCCCGCATCGTCGCCGCGCGGGAGATGCAGCAACTTCCTGAAATTCTGCGACAGTTTGGCTACCGGGTGCCGCCCTCCATGCAACAGGGAGCGCCCCGTGAACGCAAAGAGCGTCTCGGTGTGGGGTCTGGCGTGATCGTATCGAAAGACGGTTATATAGTGACGAACCACCACGTCGTGCAGGGGATGCGCGGTCGCATGGCAGATGAGATCAAGGTTCGCCTGAGTGATAATAAGGAATACGTCGCGGAGTTCATTGGTTCGGATCCAAAGACGGACGTGGCGGTATTAAAAATCGAGGCGCCGACAGACCTGCCTGCCGTGCAATTGGCAGACAGCGACCAACTGCGGGTCGGCGATGTGGTCTTTGCGATTGGGAATCCACTGGATGTTGGTTTAACCGCGACACAGGGCATTGTTTCCGCGACCGGGCGCAATCAGGGTGGGCGCGTTTTGGGGCCCGGATCCTACGAAGATTTCATTCAGACCGATGCGGCCATCAATTTGGGCAACTCGGGAGGTGCTTTGATTGATGCCTGGGGTCGATTAGTCGGTATCAACACCGCAATCGTTTCGGGGAGTGGCGGCAACATCGGGATTGGTTTCGCAATCCCCATGAACATGGTGCTGAACGTGGCGATAAATTTAATCGAGACGGGGGAGGTCCCCCGGGGGATGCTGGGTCTTTTTCCAGGGGATTTGACGAGCGATATGGCTGAAGCCTTTGGCTTAAGCAGTACGCAGGGGGCCCTGGTGAATCAGGTTCAACCCAACTCACCCGCCTCGCGAGCCGGCATTCAGCACGGGGATGTGATTACTAAAGTGGGCGATGAGGCGATCGAATCGGCTGCCCAGCTTCGGGTGATTGTTTCTCAAATCCGGCCAGGCAGTGAGGTCGACCTCACTTTGATTCGCGGGGGCGAAACGCGTGTGTTGTCTGTCGTCCTCGGGAGCCTGACCGGTGGAATGGCAGGTAGGTCCGGCTCGGGCAGTGGTTTGGACGGGGTTGCTATGCGTTTGCTCGACAGCGCGTTGCGCGAGCAGTATTCGATTCCAGCTGAGGTTTCGGGTGCTTTGATTATCGAGGTCAACCCCGAATCGGCCTATGCGGAAAAGCTCCAGGCAGGCATGGTACTGATTGAGGTAAATGGGCAGGCCGTTGCTGAACTCTCGTCTATTTCAGAAGCTCTGCGGGCGGACATCCAGAACCGCCTCTACGTTTATTCCGAGGGTGTCATGCGCTTCATTTCTCTACGTTTGTAGCTGCGAGGTAATTATGGACTTGAGTATTATCGGGGCGGCCATTGTGCTTCGTTGTTTTTCGGTTTGGTAGCAATAGGCGGTCAATACCACTTAAGGAGCATAAAAATGTCTGAGAAACGCATCATACGCATCGGGTTATTGGGATTTGGCGTGGTTGGCCAGGGAGTTTGGAAAAACATCGAGAGGAATCGCTCCGCGTTGGAGTATCGTTTGGGGGCGCAGCTTAAGATCGAGCACATTGTGGTTCGGGATCAGAGCAAGGTTCGCGGTGTCGCTGTGGGAGACATTGTTTACTCCGAGGATCCCGCTTGCGTGGTCGATAATCCGGATATCGACATCGTCTGCGAGCTAATGGGCGGAACGGGCAAAGCCCTCGAATTGACCCGTCGCGCTTTAGAGCAGGGTAAAATCGTGGTGACCGCGAACAAAGCGCTTATCTGTGAGCACGGGGAGGAATTGTTTGCGACAGCCCGACGTACCGGCGCTCATTATTTCTATGAGGCCTCTGTCGCCGGAGGCATACCGATTATCAAAACAATCCGCGAAGCCTTGGTGGCCAATCGCTTTAAATTAATTTTCGGCATCCTCAATGGCACGTCCAACTACATCCTGACCCGGATGGAGCGCGAGGGCTTGAGCTTTGCAGAAACCTTGGTCGATGCCCGCAAGCTGGGCTACGTCGAGGCGGACGAAGCGCTCGATCTGGACGGCATCGACGCGGCGCATAAGGCGGTGATCCTCGCCTATTTAGCCCACGGGAAATGGGTGCGGCTGCAGGATATAATCTGCGAAGGTATACGGGATATAACCGGTGAAGACATTGAAATAGCCGGGCAGCTGGGCTTTAAGATGAAGCTTCTGGCAGTGATCGCGAGGGACTTTGAAGCCAACAAGCTCTCTGTGCGCTTGCACCCGGCACTGATCTCGAAGAAGGAGGTCATCGCCGGGGTGGACGAGGTCTACAACGGGGTTAGCGTGACCGGGGACGTGGTCGGCACAACGATCCTGATCGGCCGCGGGGCGGGGCAGGATGCGACGTCCAGCTCAGTCATCAGCGATATTGCCGACGCTGTCTTCATGCTGCAGGGTGCGCCAAATCCCGTCATTTCCGAGGAGGATGAGGCCGTCTACAAGGAATTGGCCGACGGGCTGGAGTTAGCTCACAAAGAGATGCTAAGGGGCCGCTACTACCTGCGGATTCATGTAAAGGACCAACAAGGGGTACTAGCCAGGATCTCCGACATTATGTCCAAGGAGCACATCAGCTTCGCGACTGTCAATCAGAAGGAGTTAGAGGACGGCACGGCCAAGCTGATGGTGACAACGCATGAGAGTGACGAGGCATCTATCGAGCGGGCAAAGGCTGTGCTGCTACTGGAAGACTCCGTCATCGGTGCGCCGGTCAGTTTCCGCATATTTGATCCGGCGAAGGCCTAGTCGCTTCGCCGCACGAGCGGGCGTTCAATTTCGCGTTTCGGCGGCGCTGCGCGAACTTCTGATTTCATCCAAACCCCGGATGATGCGGTATTTGCCGCCGAAAAAACGAACATAATCCTTGAGCTGATCTTCCCACTCTTTACGCATTGCCTCGTCGCCGGCAAGGAAAAGAACGACATTGACCGAAGGTTTGACGCCCCCTTTGTCGGTGTAGAGAACGTCGATCAAGCCCTTGAAATATTTCTCCAGTTCACGGGCTTCGTAGAAGTAAGCTGGCTGAAACCCAGGATGTGGCGTTTGCCAGTTTAAGTCGAGCTCCCGGACGTTGGAATAAACCCCGTGGCGCTGCTCCAGCACGCGTGCCGGCAGGCCTTTGGCCTTCCGCTCTGCATTGATTTTAGTCATCTCCGCCTGAATGCGTTTCTGCATGATCGGCACCTCTTTCTGGTGTTCCGCCAACTGCTCCTGATATTTACGGGTACTGGTGATACGCTGCCAATCGGCGTTCTCGCGCTCGGTCGGCTGACGACGTACCCGCTGGAAGCCGCGGTGGTAGCCGGTGATCATAAAAATTGCGTCAACGTCCTGTTCGAGAGCAACCTGTGTGATAAAAGCATTTTCATTGCTAGCATCTCTCGACCAGGAGAATGCACGAGCTATAGGGTCCTCCGGCAGGGTCTCGAGTCGTTCCCGGGTGGCTCCGCTGGCCCCTTCCAGGCCCGGCTTATTGGCATCGGCGTTGATTGGGCGCATCCACTGGATGAGTTGTTGGTGGACCTCTTGTCCGGCCGGGACCAGTTGGGGCTTGAAGAATTTGTTTCTCCGGCGGTCGACAATCATCACGTTAAAGAGGGTGCCGGCGGAAAGATTGCCGACCATATCGGTGATCTCATCTTTGATTACTCTGTAGCTGTTTAAGCCACCCTTCTTGTCGGTCACCATTTGCCGATTCGCATCGATGACGAACAGAATACGCTCGGCCCGGGTTTTTAGCCCGAAGACACTGACATCCGACATACCGATACCGATGCTGCCTCGGGTATTGCCGAGCAATCCGCCGCCGCCCATAGCGCCGAGTCCCGCGCTAACGGTGAAGGACTCATCCATGCTGGGAAGCGAAACATCGACTGCGCTCACGGCAATATTGCCGACCTGTTGCATGCGGAGATTCCGCATGGCCTGTTGCTGGGGTGGGGCCTGCGGCTTAATTTCCACTCGAACATCGGGCGGAGGGGCCTCCTCCACCATCTCGGGAGGCTCTTCAAACTGGGCCTCATCCGGAATAACGAATTTGACAATAGTGATCCCCCCGAGGACCAGCAAGGCGAGAATATGAAGGCCTCCGCTTATCAACAAAACGTTGAACAGCATCGGGTTCAGTTTTCGTTTTTTGGGTTTTGAAATCATGAAATACGAGCTTCACTTAAGCTCCGGTTTATTCGGCATAGGCGGCGAATGACACCTTTGAAATGTCTGCTTTCGCGGCTGCGTTGAGTACATCAATGGAGCGCTGGTGGGGGGAATCCGGATCCGCTTGTATTTTAACGACCGTGTCGATACCCGCGCGGTCTGAGGATTGTTTGAGGCGGGCCAGCGTCGTGGTGAGGCGTTCCATTATTCGGCTGTCGACGCTGTCCATGGGGGCACCATTGAGCAAAATCAGGCCATTAGGGAAGATTTCAACAATATGCTCACTGGGAAGTTCCAAATTTTCAGCCGGGGGCGTGTTGCTGGGCAGTTTGATGCCGATATCGGCTTCCTGCTGGAGCGGCAGAAACATGAAGTAAATCAAAAGCAAAAAGACGACATCGATCATCGGGGTGATGTCGACCTTGTCTTCGGACTCTAATACGGAACTGATCGCCATAACTTAATCCTATCTTTTATCCTATCCTTAATCTTTTTCTGAGGCGAAAATGAGGTCAAAAATACCCGCCTTGGCAGTGGCTTCCATCACCCGGTTGACGTAGCGGTGCGGGGTTTGAGAGTCGGCCCTGAGGAACACCTTCAGGGTGGGTTGGTCTTCTTTGATGGCAGACAAGCGGGTCGTGAGTGCTTCTTCACTAATTTCAACGGCACCGAAATAAATCTGACCACTCGCGTCGATTGAAATATACTGTCGTTCTCCGGGTTCTTCCGGAATCGTTGCTTGCTTTGCCTCTGGCAGTTCCAACTTGATCAGGTCTGCGCTAATGAAACTGATCAGCGTCATGAAGAATGCGATCAGCAGAAACACAACATCGATCATCGGAGTGAGTTCAAACTCCGGGTCAACTTCATCTGGGGTCCATAGTGCCATGCGGGATTCGGGATACGGGATTCGGGATACGGGATACGGGATTCGGGATCGGGGATACGGGATTCGGGATGGGGGATACGGGATACGGGTTTAGGCGCGGTTCTTGATGGCTTTGTTCAAGGTGAATTGAAGGTCGCCGACCACTCGTCCGATGCGCGAGGTTACTTTTCCGTAGCGATTTTTGAAAAAGAAGAAGAAGAACATAGCTGGAATACCGATAATCATACCGGTGGCGGTGGTGATGAGGGCCTCGGAAATGTTCCCTGCAAGCGCCTGGGCGCTACCGGCCCCTTCGGCCTCGATCACGTTGAAGGCCTTAACCATACCGGAAACCGTCCCGAGAAGCCCAACCATGGGAGACAGGGAGCCGACGACAGACAAATAATTGATAAGGACAAACGGCCCGGCAAGCTCTTCGGAGCTGGATTCCTCGATGGCTTCTTTGACCTGTTCGGCATCGTAATTATCAACATCGACCCGGTTCAGGCCCGCTTCAATAATGTTCGTCGTGGGCGAGGGATTCTCCTGACAGATTGTTTTTGCCCTGGCCACGTCGAGATGGCTCAGTGCCTCGTCGATTTGCTGAGTGGCTTCTGTGTTGAGAATGGGTTGGGGGCGGACCGCCATGAAATTATAGACGATCAAGCCGAAGCCGCCGATCGAGAGCAGTGTGAGCGGATACATGGCCCATCCCCCGGCTTTATACATGTCGATCAGTGACTTTTCACCGCCGACGGGGCCTGCCGCTGCGGCGTTTTCTTCAGCCGCTGCAGCGGCTGCTTCAGTCGTCACCTCGGTTTCCTGGGCACTGAGCGACGTGGTTAGGATCCACTGTGCGGCCATGGCGAACAGTGCGATAACTAAGAGGGCGGGGAGCAGGCGTGGTTTGGATGTAATCATGGTATTGTATAAACTGGGTGGGCTTTTTTTTAAAGTAAACGGAAAATTATTCGACAGCAGTTTGGTCAACTTCCGGGAGTTGCGCAAGCGAGGTTTCAGCTCTTTGTTTGTAGGGTGATTCGGGATAGAGAATGACAATCTCCGTCCAGACGTTGCGAGCCGCTAGTGGATCGTCCGCACGCTCATAACAATCGCCAATCAAGTAGAGCATTTCAGGGACCCAGGAGAACGAGGTCTGAGCGCGCACGAAGCCGCGAGTCAAAAGATCGAGGGCTTTGCCGTAGTCTCCAGCTCTATGCTCCCGGGAACCCTCGAGTAATTTGTAGAGTGAGAACAAGCGGTCACCCGGAGCGGGTTCAGCTATTTCATCGATCATGGGAGTTGCTTCATCGACCCGACCCGCCAAGACCAAACTATAAGCCAGCCACATTTGAACATTCTGTTTTGCCGCATCCGGCACAACGTTTTCGATTGCCCGGTAGAGCGGGATGACGGCCTCGTATTTCCCGGCCGCCCGGAGCGCATCGGCAGCATCAACAATCGCCGCAATATTTCCTGAGTAAGGACCGTTCACGGGGATGACCGCGGTCATCTTGGCGGCATTGTCGAACTGGTTCCCGGCCAGGTACGCTCGCATCAAACCTATGGCGAGTTCGCTGTATTCAGTGCCGGTTTGATCGAGTCGCATGCGGTTGCGGATTATGTCCTCGGCTTCGTTGAATTCGCCGGTCGCGATCAAACTCTCAATCAGTCTGCGAATGGGCAGATGCAATTGAGTAAAACTTGCTGGAAGGGCGTGGAATTTAATGAGGGGGTAGGCTTTTGGGCGAAGGCGCTCCAGGGCCTGCCCATGGTTGCCCTCGGAAATCAGCCGATTGATTTCTGACATCCCTGAATTATCCAGGCGCAGGTCTCTGACCATGGATTCGCTCACGGGAAGCGATACCTCACCCACGCCACCATCGAGCTCGGCGACCAACATGCCGTTCTCAAAACCCACAAACTTGAGAGTCTGGCTGGCTCCGTTGTTCCTTTGCTGAATCATGACAGGGGCATTTCCGTATTCATCCCAATAGGGGTTGTTGCCGGAATTGTTGTCGGAATTGTTGTCTTGAGCCGTACTCTGAGAAGCGGAGAGAATGGCCAAGAGGACGGGTGCGAACCGTTGGGCCAGGCGCGGCATGATCTTGGGGCCGATTTTTTGATTCAGTGGGTTCATGGCTGAAGTTCTTTCAATTTAGATTTGATCGCCTGCATGCTCGTTTCGGGGGCAGCAGTGAGTTCCTCGACCGCTTCCTGCAAGGTCGTGACCGCATCTTCGCGGGAACCCATGGCAAGCAGCGCTTCCGCGTCAGCCAGGTAGGCGCGGGCGCTCCATTCGGTGAGATGCGGGTAACCCAGGAAAGTGCGCTCAAAAAAACCGTGAGCTTCGGCATAGGCAGCTTCGGCCATGTAAGACTCACCTATTTGGTAGAGTGCGCGCGCATGCAGCACGCCGCGCCAATCGGGAACCCGCAGGATGTACTGATACTTCTCGCGGGCTTCCTGCTGGCGCCCCATTTCGGTCAGTATTTGGCCTTGGCGAAGGATGACAGCGGGCACTCTCGGTGAGCCGGGAAAGCCCTCGACAATTTGTTCGAGGTAGTTCAGCGCGTCAGACAGCTGGTTTTCTTCCCGGCTGACCTCGGCTAACCGCATGTAGGCGACAATGGTGGCATCGTCGTCTGGATAGTTGAGGAGCAGGGAATTCCATGCTTCGACCGCGAAGGAGAGGCGTTTGCCGCGTTCGTAATCGGCGACGTAAAGGATACTGCGGGGCGTGAGACGCGCCACGAGTTCAATGTCGAAGCCTTGACTCGGATCGAGCTCGATGTTCAGGCGGTAGAGCCCCATGAGCATGCGGGTTTCTGCTATAATGTCCTCTTCAGCACGAGCCTTTGCCAGTTGATCGCGGAAGTAGGCTTCCGGCGTATTTTTTGGGAATTGAGAGAGCTGAGTCCGGTAGGGGGTGATTAATTCCACAATCGGGCCGAGGTCCTCTAGCAGGGCCTTGGTGAACTCGGGGTGCTGCCGCAGGCGATTGTAGAGCGATGGGTCCAGATCAGAATTTTCGTAAAAATGTTCAAAGAGGAAACCGCGATCGGTAACAATCTTTTCGCGAAACACCGCATCCGCTTCCAGGCGGTCGAAGAATTCAACGGTTTGCTGGAGCATCGTGAGGTTTTGCTGATATTTTTCCGCATAGCTCTCGATCAAAGCATCCACTCCGGAGTTATCCGGTTCATTGGCGAAACGTTCGATGTTCTCCCGGTAGAGCTTAAGCATTTCGACAGGGCGCAAGAGGTATTCAAAAGCAATGCCGAGCTGGAGGACGGCGCGGCTGAGCTTGCCCTCGACGCCGAAGCGGTTCATGTAGTTTTGGAAATGCTCGGCCATCGCCTCGTAGCGGCCCATTTCCTCCAAGAGGGCACCGATACGAAAGGCGGCACCATTGTGCACGTCCTGCGAAGCGGTCAGCTGATCGGCTTTGCGGAAGTGCTCGAGGGCGCGTTCCAGGTCACCGGCGAGGTATTCGACCTCACCGAGAAAAAAGAAAGCCTGATCGAGGCCCTTGCCCTCCGGGTATTTGTCGACATAGCCGTAGAGGGTTTCGCGGGCTTCTTCGTAGCGCTGGCCGTAAAAGAGTGCGGCCCCTTTGCGGACAAGCCCGTCTTCGGCGTAGAGGCTTGTGGGGTAATTTTCCAGAAGGCGACTGAAACTTCCAATAGCCGCATCGAACTGTCCCAATTGAAGTTGAGCTAAGCCGCCCCAGTAAAAGATGCCGTCTTCATAGATCGAGTTGCTCTGGGCATTCAACCATTCGGCAGATTGATGGATCAACTCAGAATAGCGCTCCCGCTCAATCAAATGGCTCGCCCATTGAGCAAAAAGGCTACGCGAAGCGGCATCAAGCGGTCGGGAACCCAGGAAGTCGACGACCAATTCAAGGAATTCTTCCTCCCGGCCAATCTTCTTGAGTTCAACAGCCAGGGCGCTGCTCACGTCAGAAAAGAAATCTCCATCCGGAAATCGGCTTCGATAGATTTCCCCGACTTCCACCGCAGTCTCTGTTTTTCCGATCTGCAGCGCATTTGAAAAGGTGGCGTAATGATAAAACTCGGAGCGGTCATCCTGGGGATTTTCCACCATCAAATCGTTGAACATCCAAAAGGCTTCGTAGCGGCGACCGGTTTTCGTGTAGTTGCGGGCGCGCCGAACGAGGAGTTCGTTGCGCAGCGTCGGGAGGTCGCGCAAGCGCTCCAGATTTGACTTGAGCGTCGTGATCTCCTGCCGAAGGCGATCAATGTTTTCGCCCGCCTGGCCAAAGGCTTCGCGCTGCTCCAATTGAGCTGATTTTAGCGCGATCTGATCTTCATGAAACTGCACCATCATATCCGTCGTCTTAATCAGATTCAGGGTAAGGGCAGCGTCATTGACGCGACCGGCGTCGACGAGCACGTCGCTCGCCTTGAGCAGGGCAACATTCAGGCGTGGACGGTAGCGCACTTCGGACTCTTTGGCCAGCATGGGAAGAAGACGGAGGGCATCATCCATACGTTTTATTTGAAAGAGTGCCTCAAAGCTGGCAGCCGCCGCGAGGGCCTGTTCTTCGGTATCGCGGGAAACCTCAAGCAACTCGCCAAAGTAGGGGAGTCCCTCTTCAAGTTTACCCGTGTTGTAATGTATTTGGGTTAAGTCCCGGAGTAACTTTGTCCGCTCGGAAAAGCTCAAGCGCACTGAGCTGTAGTCGCCGGCGATTAAGTTTTTCATAAGCGTGATGGCATCGTCGTTCCGTGCAAGAACGCGGAGGACATCAATGCGCTTGAGTAAAGCATCTTTGATCCGGGAGGATTCGGGGTATTCGGATTCCAGCCGGTCATACCACTTAAGGACTTCTCGCAGCAGATTCTTTTCTCCGGATGCAACGTATTCCTGGATGTATCCCGTGCCAATCAGGAACAAGGGGAAATCCAGCTCGATTTCAGATTCGCCGGAGGCCTCGGAAGCCTCGACACGCTTGACCAGTTCTTTGAGCAAAGGTCTGGCTTCGACAAGTTGGCCTGCCTCAGCGAGCTCATTGGCACGGGTTTGTAAGGCTGTGAAACCAAGCTGACTGGCATCTGGCGCATCGGGCCGTTGAGTCTGGGCCTGCTGGGCCTGGCTGGGCAGGCTCTGTGAGCATCCGAGCAAAAGTCCAACAAAAAGCAGGCGTCTGAAATTGAATCGAAACAGCATCAGGAGGTAAGCGTAATCATTTGGGGGTAAATGTCTATTGGGGTAGAGACCTGCATTTGCGAGGGCGGTTGTAAAGCGAAAACAGGAACATCCTGATTTTCTGACTCACTTCAGTTCGCCGAGTTCCTCGACGGCGACCTCCCATTCGTGGTTTTTTTCTTTCAAATGCCTGGCAACCCGGGCGGCTTTGACGGCGAGCTCCCTGGCAGCTTCGGGGTCCGAATAAGCAGCGGGGTCTTCCAGCATTTTCGAAAGTTCAGCTTGTTCTTCTTCGAGGGCAAGGATGAGAGTCTCAAGTTCGGCTACCCGTTGCTCAAAGCGCTTACGTTTCTGGTTGTTGCCCTTTCTTGCCTCGGCGGCTAACCGTCTCCGTTCTTTTGCGCTGACCACGGGATGCCTTCCCTCGCTGAGAGCGCTCCCATCGGGCCGAGCATTTTTGAGTCCGGCGATGAGGCCGCTTTGCTCGGAAGCGGCGCCGGATTTGCGGAGATAGTAGTCGTAGTCACCCGCATAGGGAGTTACCTTGCCCGCTTGGATCTGCACCGTGCTTTGGGCGATCGCGCGGATAAAGTGCACGTCGTGACTGACGAAGATCAGAGTGCCCTGGTAATCCCTCAAGGCACCAATGAGCGCATCGATACTCGGCATGTCGAGGTGGGTGGTGGGCTCGTCCAGCAGGAGAAAATTCGGCGGAGCGAGGAGGAGTTTGACCAGGGCGAGGCGACTTTTCTCGCCCCCGCTGAGGACCTTGACCCGTTTAAATACGTCGTCCCCGCGGAAGAGAAACGCGCCCAAAATGGTGCGCACGGTTTGTTCGTTTGCCCCGACATCACTTCGATCCATTGCTTCGTCAAGAACAGTGCGTTCGAGGTCGAGTACATCGACGCGTTGTTGGGAAAAATAGCCTACGCTCACGTTGTGCCCCAGTTCGCGGCTGCCCGCCGCGATCGGGACAATCTGGGCAAGTATTTTAAGTAAAGTTGACTTACCCGCTCCGTTTGGACCGACGAGTACGATACGCTGGCCTTTTTCAACCTCGAAATTAAGGTCCTCGTAAACGACATGGTCACCATAGGCCTGCTTGACATCTTGCAGGGTGGCAATGCGCTGGCCGCTTCGCTGGGGCTGGGGAAATTTGAAGTGAATGGTATCCGCGGCACTCTCCGGTGGGGCGATGCGCTCCATCTTCTCCAGCTGCTTGAGCCGCGCCTGGGCCTGGCTGGCCTTGCTGGCCTTGGCTCGAAAGCGCCGGACAAAGTCTTCCAGATGAGCGATTTCGCGCTGTTGGTTATTGTAGGCCGCGAGGTGTTGGGCCTCACGTTCCGCCTTTTCGGTGAGGTATTTTTCGTAGTTTCCGGTGTAGCGTTGTAGTTTCTGGTGGGCGATTTCAACGATGCCATCGCAGATGGCATTGAGAAACTCACGGTCGTGCGAAATAGTCAGAATCGCCCCTGAGTAGCGCTTCAGTTGGTTTTGAAACCAGCCCAATGTTTCCAGATCGAGGTGATTGGTCGGCTCGTCGAGCATGAGCAGGTCGGGCTCCATGACAAGAAGCCGCGCCAGATGGGCGCGCATAATCCAGCCACCGCTGAGTGTACGGGCCGGCATGTTAAAGTCCTCCGAGCGAAAGGCCAGCCCGGCTAAAATCCGCTTCGCCTTGGCCTCCAAATTGTAGCCATCCAGTTGGACGAAGCGTTCAATGGCCTCGATGCGTTCGGGCGCGTCCGGAGCGGGGTGCTCGCGCAGGATGCGATAGATCTCTGTCAATTCGGGATTGGTGGAGGCCGCCAGTTCGGCGACCGTCTCGTCGCCGGTGGGTGCGCTTTCCTGAGGAAGAAAGCCAATTCGCGTATCCCGCTCCAACTCGATCTCGCCGCCGTCGGCTTCGGTATCCCCGAGAATAATGGAAAACAGCGTGGTCTTACCCGCGCCGTTGGGGCCGACCAGACCTATGCGCTCGCCGCGGAGCAGGCGCAGCGAAATGTCGCTGAAGAGGGTCTTTTGGCCGAAGCCTTTACTAATTTGAGAAATTGTGAGCATTTTCGGAGCATTCAGGCAGAGACAGACTTGCCTGTTTTCGTTCTGGGGTTTTCTGTGCCCATGGATCCATGGACGAAATCAATAAAGCACACCCCGCAAGCAGCCTCTGGTATAAGCCGCGGCAAACGATGCAAGGCCTAATTGAAGGGGGCCGGGGGCACGGTGCCGCGCTTGCCGTGGCAGGTGCTTTTGGAGTGGTGCAAGCGGCACCGGTTTATTTGATGCCGGATTCGAAGGGAGCCCCGCTACTTTTCCTCGGCTTGCTTTGCGGGTTTATCGGGCTTTATTTGTTGGCCTGGCTTTTGCGGAACTTCGGTCGATGGTTTGGGGGGCAGGGGGCTCTGCGGGAGGTGCGCACAGCCCTGGGTTGTTCCTTAGTGCCCTGGCTCGTTCTCTTCGCTGTGTTGTTTGGCTTGCTGCAGGCTTACGATCGGGAGTTGGTGGCGCGGTATTATTGGATTTTCTTTCTCGGTTTTCTCTACGGATACGTCATCATTCTGCTCTCGCTTTCCACCGCCTTACGGCTTACTGTGCTGAAGACTTTTCTTTGTTTGATTGTGACCGGCCTTGTTAGTCTATTTCCTCTTACTCTGTTTCTTCAATTGCTCATCGGGGAACCTCCGGTGACTCCCTGAATCCTATCCGAATGCCACGATGCTACAGTATATTCGTATAAGAAACCTGGCTCTTTTGGATGAAGTTCGGCTTGAGTTTGAGGCGGGTTTCACGGCGGTGACCGGTGAAACCGGCGCAGGAAAAAGCGTCCTGCTCGGGGCGCTCGGCCTGCTCTCGGGGGCTCGCACGGATAAGGGCATGATTCGGCAGGGGCAGGATTTGCTCGAAGTCGAAGCAGCGCTTTATTTTGGGGAGGCCGAGGGCATCAACCACCTGCTTGAGTCGATTGGATTGCCTCCGTGTGAGGAGGGTGTGTTGTTGCTTCAGCGGAGCATCCACCGTAGCAAGATGCCCCGCATACAAGTCAATGGAAGCATGGCGACCCTGGCGCAGCTTCAGGCTCTGGGTGAGTCCTGGATTGATTTTCACGGCCCGGGGGAGCCGCAGAAACTTTTCCAGGAAAGGCGTCAATTAGAGATGCTCGATACCTTTGCCAATAACACGCAGGCGCTGCTGACCTACAGCGCCGACTACCGGAACTGGCGCGGAGCGTTGCACGAGCTGGCGGAACTGGAAAAAAGCGAGCGCCTGGATGCCGATGAGGTCGAGTTCGTCCGCAAGCAGATAAAAAAGATCGACGCGGTCGATGTGAGTGAGGACTCGATCGAGGAACTGGAGCGCGACTATGCCCGCATGGCGGGTGCGCAGGAACTCGTCGGCCTCGCCGGCGATTGCTCCGCGGGGTTGGTCGGGGAGCAGAGTGTCGACGATTCGCTGGGTGCGGTCATCGCACGGCTCGAGGACCTGGTGGACCTCGATCCGGATTCGCAGGGATTACTGGACCGGGCGCGCAGCCTACAGATCGAGTTGCAGGACCTGGGGGAGGAAGTGGGACGATTGGCCGCCGATTTCGACTTCGACCCAGAGGCCATTGAAGCGGCCACAGAGCGCATGAATCTTTGGCAGGAAGTTCGGCGGAAATACGGAGGCACGGTCGCCGCTGTATTGGAAAAACGCGATGCCCTCGCGCAAAAAATCGCGGTGCAGGGTGACCTTGAGGGGATCCTCAAGCAGAAGCGCCAAGCCGCAGACGAAATCGAAGCACGGCTACGGCAGCTTGCCGCAACGATTACGGTCGTGCGCCGGAAAACGGCCTCCACGCTAGCTGGCAAGGCAGCGAAGCTACTTTCTGTATTGGGCTTTAAAAAAGCGCGTCTGGAGATCGAGATTGTCGCCGAAAAAAGTTTGCAGGAACACGGCGACAGCCGCTGCCGCTTTCTGTTTGCGCCCAACGCCGGGCAGGACCTGCAGCCACTCAACAAGATCGCCTCCAGCGGCGAGACCGCTCGGGTCATGCTCGCGCTCAAGACGGTTCTGGCCGAGTCCGACGCCACGCCACTGCTGGTTTTCGACGAAGTCGATGCCAACGTGGGCGGCGAGGTCGGGCGTGCTGTCGGCGCTGAGCTCGCCCGGCTGGCAAAGAAGCACCAAGTGCTCTGCGTCACGCACCTTCCACAGGTGGCCTCCTTGGCCAACAACCACTTTGTCGTCGAAAAGACCCAGGATGACGCAGCCACCGAAGTGCGGATTGCGCCGCTTGATAGCAGTCGTGAAGCCCGCCTGGAAGAACTGGCCCGCATGTTGGGGGACCGCAAGTCGGCCTCGGCACGTGCCCACGCGGAGGAATTACTCGGAGCCGGCTGAGTCGGGTGCCGGGCATCACGGCAAAGTGCCGGATCGCTGCTCCAACGATTTCAAGAGATCCTGGCCTTTCGGGGTGAGGCGGTATTTTTGCAGGCGGCTGTTGGGTTTTTCGGGGAGGGTGCGTTCGATGAGGCCGGCTGCGAGGGCTGCGAGGGCGGCGCGCGAGGCGTGCAGGCTTTGGTCAGGGTGATGGGCTCCCACAGGCCAAGGCGTTCGAGATGGCGACGGATCTTGTCATAGTTCTGGACGGGCTTGTGGGGGCGCATTTCGCTGCCGCAACAGGGGCAATTGAGAGGGTCGCAGCCCCAGATGGCGAAGATGCGAGTAGGGTTTGGCGAAGATGGCCGGATTTCTCAAGAGCATGTAAACCTCGACCAGCACCAGTTCGCAGAGGGCAAAGCCGCCGGGCAGATTACGTGTGGATTCGAAAAAACCGCGGCTGGCCGCGTGGCGTGGCGAATCCGGGTCCGCGGCATAGACAAAGAGATTGCTGTCAGCGGAGGTCATGGGCGGTGGCGATGCAGTGCTTCCACCTCCCCACGGATCTCTGCGGGATCGCGCAGCATGCCGCCACTGCCGGGAAGGGAAGGCATCTCCCATTTGTCATCGGTGTCCAATTCAGGGGCGGTGGTGCGAACGTAGCGCTCGGTGGCCCGGCGCACGACCTCGGCCAAAGAGCACTCGCGGTCCCTCGCAATACGTTTCAGGTGCTGGTGCAGTTTGTCAGGGAGTTGGATTTGGGTGCGAATCATGTTGTTAGACTTACATCACTACATCATGTTGTCAATTAGAGTTCTTCCGTATGGCCTAGAAAACTCAAGCGTGGGGTGATGAAGCAAATAACCTGAAATCGTCGCACCAGTGATAAATCCAAATGTGGCAACGGATACATTCGCAAGGAACTGCCGGTCAGCAGCGGTGAGTTGAGGAAGCCCAGAACCGATTCGCGAAATGTCACCCGTAAGGTGACTGAGCGATGTGCCCGCAGTAAGCAAGAATCCCGTATTGAGAAATGAAGCTCCGAACGTCAGAATGCATCCGCCGAGGACAATCTTATTTGGCGTGATGATGTGCATTCAATTTTCTGTTGAATCGGAGAGCTCTGGCGCGCCGTTAGGCGTTGTCCAGAAGCGACTGGTTGTGCTTGGTTCCTTTAGGGATCAGGAAGTCCGCCCGAAATGTCTCTTTGCTGATAGGAATTTGCTTTTTGACGGCGTCAGCCGCCGGGGGGTGAGGGTTGACTTCTTCATTGTCTGGGTCCTTTCTAGGTTGCCCAGAATAACATTTCAAGTGGTTCAGTTTTTAGGAGTCACGCCAGGGCCGCGCCTGCGGCGGCCTCGAGTTCTGCTCGTTGATCGTGCTGCGGGGCGGCACCACGGGCCATATCGGGCTTGCCGCCGCCCTTACCGCCAGCAAGCGGGGCGAGGCTCTGAATGAGTTTGCCGGCGTTTTGCTCGGATTGAGCGCCAACCAGCGCACCGAGGTGAAGCGTCTCGCCGTCGTCGACGATGCAAAATGCCGCCATGGCAAACTGTTGCTGCTTCAGGCCGTTTAGAAGCTCCTGGAGCAGTGCCGCGGGCCCCTCTTTCACGATAACCAGATTCTTGGAGAGGTCGCACTCGGCGAGGAGCGCGTTGGCCGCCTTGGCGGCACCGGCGGCTTCGGCTTTTTTGAGGGCCTTGTCGGCTTCAACGGCGGTTGCTTTGATCAGCTCTGCCGGTGCATCGGAATCCGCGCTGAAGGTTTCGGCACCGAGGGCCTTGAGGGCCTCGTTGATTACGGCGAGCTTTTCCAGCGCGACGGTCCGGGCTTCAGCCTCTTGGGCATCCGCCTCGTTCAGGTAGGCCTCGGCTGCTTCGCCGCAGACTGCTTCGATCCGGCGGACCCCGGCGGCAATGGCACCTTCCGATTTGATTTTAAAAAGGCCGATCTCTGCCGTGTTGCGCACGTGGGTGCCACCGCAGAGTTCCATCGAGTAGCCGTTCAGAGCCCGGGCTTCACCCCCGATTTGCACAACACGGACACGGTCGCCGTATTTGTCGCCGAAAAACTGCATGATATCCGGCCGGCCCTTAACTTCGGCATAGGGCAGTTCCTGCCAGGAGACCGTATCCGACCTTTGGATACAGGCATTCACCTTAGCCTCCATTTCGGTGATCTGTTCGGCGGACAGGGCCTTCGAATTGAAGTCAAAGCGCAGTCGTTCCGGTGAGACGCTGGAGCCCTGTTGCGTCGCGTCCGGTGAGACCACTTCGTGGAGGGCCCAGTGGAGGAGGTGGGTGGCGGTATGGTGGCTCTCGATGGCTCTGCGGCGATCGCCCGAAAGTGAGATGAACATCGAACGTCCAACATCGAACATCGAACGCTGAATGTTGCTAAAGACGTGTGCGGTGGCGTGGCCTACCTTTTGGACGCCAATGATGTCGTGGGTCGCACCATTGATCTCCGCGCTTCCGGTGTCGCCCTCCTGGCCACCCATTTCGGTAAAGAGCACGGTCTTATCTGTGATGACCAGCACTTGACTCGCCTGCTCGTGCACTTCCAGGATGGTGGCTTCGCAGCTATCCTGATCGAAGCCGATAAATTCCGTGCGGGCATCGGTGCTGAGATCAAGTGCGCGGACAACGGTGCTCTTTTGAGCGGCGCGGGCGCGCTCGCGTTGGGCTTCCATGTGCTGTTCAACGGCAACCTCGTCGAGGGTGATCCCGCGCTCGCGGCAAAGCAGTGCCGTCAAGTCGATCGGGAAGCCGAAGGTGTCGTAGAGTTTGAAGGCCTCTTCGGCGGGGAAGGCTCGGGTGCCTTCTGCCACGCTTTCGAAGAGCTGGATGCCGCGGTCCAATGTCCTGTTGAAGCTGTCCTCTTCGGTCTCAAGGACGTCTTTGACCGCCTCGGCGCGGGTTTTAATCTCCGGGAAAATACCCCCGAATTCGGCGACGAGTGTATCGACCAGTTTCGGCAAAAAGGGCTCGCTGCCATCGAAGCCGAGCGTGCGGCCATACTTCACCGCGCGACGCAGGATGCGGCGGAGGACGTAGTTCCGCCCTGTATTGCCGGGGAGAATACCGTCGGCAATGGAAAAGCCGAGGGTGCGAATGTGGTCGGCGATGACGCGGAAGGCGATGGCTTCCGGGATGGGAGATTCGGGATGCGGGATGCGAGATTCGGAATGCGGGATGGGGTAAAGGTCTTCGTAGGTTTTGCCGCTCAGTTTTTCGAGCGTCCGGAAGAGGGGTTGAAAGACGTCGGTCGCGTAGTTAGTGGGTTTTTGAGAAAAGTCGGTAAAGCCCTTGGTGTTTTGGATGAGCGAGCAGGCGCGCTCGAAGCCCATGCCGGTGTCGACGTGTTTGGCGGGTAGATCGCGAAACGAGCCGTCGGCCTCGGCGTTGTATTGTATGAAAACGAGGTTCCAAATCTCGATGCAGAGGTCGGAGTCTTGGTTAACGAGTTTTCCCCCGCTGTCGCCTTTGGGTGTGAGGTCAACATGCAGTTCTGAGCAGGGGCCGCAGGGGCCGGTCTCGCCCATCATCCAAAAATTATCTTTCACGTTGCCGTTGATAATGTGCACTTTGGGGTCGAGGCCCTTCTTTTCAAAGAGGGCCGCCCAGAAATCGTAGGCTTCCTGATCAAATGAAGAGGGATCGCCCTCGCCGGGTGCGTAGACCGTGGCATAGAGGCGCTCGGGCGGGATGCCCCAGAGATCAACGAGCAGCTCCCAGCCCCATTCGATGGCTTCCTGTTTGAAATAGTCGCCAAAGGACCAGTTCCCCAGCATCTCGAAGAAGGTGTGGTGGTAGGTATCGTAGCCCACATCCTCGAGGTCGTTGTGCTTACCGCCCGCGCGGATGCATTTCTGGGTGTCGGCCGCGCGGGCGGGCGTGTAGGGCGGCTTTTCGGTGCCGAGGAAGTAGGGCACGAACTGGTTCATTCCCGCATTGGTAAAGAGCAGACCGGGCGACTGCGGCATAAGCGAAGCCGAGGGCACGATGCTGTGCTGCTTCGAGGCAAAGAAGTCGAGAAAGGACTGGCGGATTTCGGATGAAGTCATCGGAGGGGAACATCGAACATCGAACGTTGAACGTCCAACATCGAATAGGCTTATGCTTGGATTAGGATTTAAGAGCTTTTTTTCGGGCGGTTTGGATGCTGGCGAAGAATATTCGAATGAGCTGATCCGTCTCATCAAGGATATCGTCGAAAAGCTCCGAATTGTCGATAAGAGGCACACGTTTAGTCAGTTTCAGCCAGCGGTGCGTTTCGCGAAGTTCTTTGAGGGATAGCTTCAGTTTATGAATAAAGTCATTGGGCGATTCAGCTGCTTGAGCCTCTCCGTGGTTAGCAAGCGGCGACGTGGACGAGCGTAGGAGTTGTTTCGCCACATGCATCCCGGCTTGGCTGGGCCGCATCTTTTCGGTTAAGCGAATAGTGCTCGCAGAATACTCAAGCAGTCGCTCCTCTAGATCATACATCGAGCCGGCTTCCTCGACAATCCACGCATCCTGTTCGCTTTGTTTGTAATCCATTCGATGTTTAAAGTTGGATGTTCAATGTCGATTTTTCTTCGTCTCTCCCTATTCGACGTTCAATGTTGGACGTTGGATGTTCGATGTTCTAGAGATTCGCCAGCACCGCCTCGCCCATGGCAACGGTGCTGACGGGCTCCAGACCGAAGGCGATGTCGCCGGTGCGGGTGCCGCTGGTGACGGTTTTTTCGACGGCGGCTTCGATGGCGGCGGCGGCTTCGAGTTGACCGAAGCTGTAGCGCAGCATGAGCGCGGCACTGAGAATCTGTGCGCAAGGGTTGGCGATGCCCAGGCCCGCGATGTCCGGTGCGGTTCCGCCGGAGGGCTCATAGAGACCGAAGGGGAAGCCGAGGCTGTTTTGTGTCGCACCAAGGCTGGCGGAGGCCAGCATGCCGAGGGATCCGCAGATCACGCCCATTTCGTCGGAGAGAATGTCGCCAAACATGTTCTCAGTAAAGAGCACATCAAACTGGTTGGGGTCGCGCGCGAGCTGCATGGCGGCGTTGTCGACATACATGTGGCTCAGCTCGATCTCGGGAGCGTGCCGGGCGAAGTAGGCGGTCACCACCTTCCGCCAGAGGACCGAGGTCTCGAGCACGTTGGCCTTATCGACCGAGCAGACGCGCTTGCCGCGGGTGCGGGCGGTGTCAATGGCAACTTGGGCGATGCGCTCGATCTCGCTGGTCTGGTAAACCATTGTGTCAATGGCTTGTTCTTCGCCGTTTTCCAGCGTGGTGGTGGCCTTCGGTTGGCCGAAGTAGATACCGCCGGTGAGCTCGCGAATGCAGACGATGTCGATGCCATCCGGGATGCGTTCTTTTTTCAGCGGCGAGGCGTCGGTCAGTTGGGGGTAGAGGAGGCCGGGGCGCACGTTGGCGTAGAGCGAGAAGGCCTTGCGGATGGGCAGGAGAGCGGCCCGCTCCGGCTGCTCCTTGGGCGGCAGATTTTCCCACTTGGGACCGCCAACGGAGCCGAAGAGGATGGCTTCGGAAGCTTCGCAGACTTTTTCCGTGCTCTCCGGAAAGGCCACCCCGTGGTTGTCGATGGCAATGCCGCCAATGTCGGCCTGCGCATAGTCGAGCGCGAAGCCAAACTTGTCGCCAGCGGCTTTGAGGACGTCGAGAGCGACGTCCATAACTTCCGGGCCGATGCCATCACCGGGGAGAACTGCGAATTTGAGAGTTTTCATAAGTCTATGCGTTTGGAATGGAAAGCGCAGTAATTTGGGAGTGTGGCTCTACGCTTCAAGACTTTTCGGGATGGATGAAGGCAATCGGCTACGTGGGTGGTTTTTCCGTGCAAAACTCGTTGCGTATCGGCTCGATCTGCAAACACTCGCCCCTATGCCGAAAAAGAAAACTGCGAAAAAATCTGTGTCGAAAAAGTCCAAAGCGTATGCAGCACCCGAGTTTCTCGTGGACTTGTTGAACGCGCGCTCGCCCACGGGGGCGGAATATGAGGCCCAGGCCGTGGTGGATCGTTACGTTGAGAACGAGGTCGATGCCTATCGCCGCGACACCATGGGGAACCGCTTTGCCACGGTTAATCCAGAGGGCGATCCAAAGCTGCTCTTTGCCGGGCACATCGATGAGCTGGGTTTGCTGATTACCTATATCAACGAGCAGGGCTTTCTTTACTTCGATACGCTGGGGGGACACGACAAAAGCATGATCTCTGGGCGACGTGTGTCGATCCTGACCAAGGACGGGATTGTCAAAGGCGTCACCGGGAAGCGTGCGATCCACTTAATGAGCCCGGAGGACCGTAAGAAGGTCCCGGAGACGCACGAGATCTGGATTGATATCGGGGTCAAAACCCAGGCCGAAGCGGAGAAATTTGTCGCGATCGGCGACACGGCCGTTTATGATCAGAGCTTTGAGTTGATTCGCGGCAGCGTGGGCGTAGCGCGTGCCTTCGATGATAAAGCGGGTGCCTACGCGGTGCTCGAAGCGGTGCGCCGCTTGAGCAAGATGAGGCTGGCTGCCCGTGTCACCGCTGCGGCGACGACGCAGGAAGAGATTGGCACGCGGGGCGCGATGACGGCGGCCTTCTCCGAGAACCCTGACTTTGCCATTGCAGTGGATGTCGGGCATGCCACGGATTCGCCCGATTGCGATCCTCGCAAGTATGGTCTCTTCAAGCAGGGTGGCGGCCCAATCGTCTGTCGGGGGCCCAATATCAACCCGGTCATCTTTGAGCACATTGTGCGCGCGGCGGAAACGAATAAGATCCCGTATCAGGTTGAGGCTGATCCGCGGCCCACTGGTACGGACGCGCGTGCGATCCAGGTGGCTCAGTCCGGTATCGCCACCGGCCTACTTTCGATTCCCTTGCGCTACATGCACACACCGAGCGAAATGGTCGATCTGGAGGACATTGAGCACACCGTCCAGTTACTGGTGGCTGTGGCCAAGTCCCTGAAAAAAGGCGAGCGGGGTATTTGGTAATCTTGAAAGAGAGAAAATTAGAAATCATCGGCTGGAAGGAAACAATCGACCTCCCTGAATGGGGGATCGAATCGATTCTGGCAAAAAGCGATACGGGCGCCCGACGTTCGGCGATCGATGTGGAAAACGTCGTCGAGTTGCCGGGGAATCAGGTTCGCTTTGACATCGTGCTCGACCGCAAGAATCGTTCACTGACCAAGACCGTGGTAGCTCCGATTGACCACCAGACCCATGTGCGTTCCAGTAACGGGGAGGCGCATGAGCGCTACTTCGTACGCACGGGAGTGATCATCCATGGACGCGCCAAAGAAGTGGAGTTCAGTCTGGTATCCCGCAGCAGCATGGTCTGCCGGATCTTGCTGGGGCGGAAAGCACTGGAAGGTGATTTTCTGGTGGATGCATCCCTTAAACACGTCAGCCGACCACGGCAAAAGGCCCGTGTGGTCGGGCACAAATTCCGTTAAAAAAGAAAAATACTATGAAAATCGGTATACTCTCACGCGAAAGCAAACTGTACAGTACGCGACGGCTTCGCGAGGCGGCGCTCAAGGGGGGGCATCAGGTCCGCGTCTTCGACACGCTTAAATTTGGCCTCTATCTAAGAGAGGGCGAACCGGATGTGACGTATGGCGGCAAACCGATCACGCATTACGATGCGATGATCCCGCGGATTGGCACTTCGATTACCTTTTTCGGCACCTCGGTGGTTCGTCAGTTTGAGCAGATGGGAAGTTATTGCCTGAACACGGCCGACTCGATCGTGGCTTCGCGGGATAAACTGTCGTCAATGCAGGCGCTGAGTCGCCAGGACGTGGGCATCGCGGAGACCGCCTTCGTTCGGAATCAAAAGGACATTCTCCAGGCCATTCAGGAAATGGGTGGTGCCCCCGTCATCATCAAGCTGCTTTCCGGCACGCAGGGGGTCGGCGTGATCCTGGCGGAAACCAATAAAGTGGCTGAGGCGATTATCGAGACGCTCTCCAGCGTGCGGCAAAATGTGCTGGTGCAAAAGTTTGTTTCAGAATCAAAGGGCCGCGATATCCGCGCCTTCGTGGTGGGGGACCGCGTGGTGGCGGCTATGCGCCGAACCGCCTCGGGGCAGGAGTTTCGCAGCAATGTGCATCGGGGCGGCAAGACTGAAGTTGTTAGGCTGGATGAAGCCTACGAGCGAACCGCCGTGCGGGCAGCGCAGATTCTCAACCTCAAGGTGGCCGGCGTTGATATGCTGGAGGGCAGCGACGGGCCAGTCATCATGGAGGTCAATTCCTCGCCCGGTTTAGAGGGAATCGAGGGGGCTACCGGACTGGATATAGCCGGCGAGATCATTCAATTCACTGAGGAGCAGGTTAAGTTTGGCAACTTCAATGTACGCGAGCGGCTCTCGTTGACCAAAGGCTACACCGTAACCGAGTTTACGGTTTGGCCGGGCGCTTCCATCATTGGGCAGACGATTGAGAGCAGCGGCTTGCGTGATGCCGACATTGTCGTATTGCGCCTCAACCGCAACGGGCAGCATATTGCCAATCCCCGCAAGGATCGCGTCGTTATGGAGGGTGATAGCCTTCTTTGCTACGGGAGTCAACTGGCCCTAAGCCATTACTTGCCCGAGCGCCTGACCAAGAAAAAGCGCCGAAGACTTAAGAAGATATAGCCACCATGCCACGTCGTCCCTCCTTTAAAATCGCCGGCGAGCGGATCCCTCTCGGGCAATCGAAGGATGTGCGGCTCGTTATCTCCGAAACCTACACCGGCGAAAAGGTCCATGTGCCGCTTCGTGTGATTCGCGCGAAGAAGCCGGGGCCCACGGTCTTCATTACCGCCGCCATCCACGGCGATGAAGTGAATGGCACGGGCATCATCCATGATTTTCTCTTTGGTGATTTGATCGAGCTAAAGTGCGGCACGCTCATTCTGGCACCGGTGGTCAATGTATTCGGCTTCGAGTCCCATGAGCGCTACCTGCCGGACCGGCGCGATTTGAACCGCTCGTTTCCGGGATCGGCGAAGGGCAGCCTGGCCGGGCGGATCGCCCATACGCTCATGACTGAGTTGGTTGATAAATGCGATTACGGTATCGATCTGCACACCGCGGCTTTTCAACGTACGAACTTTCCCAATATTCGGGCCGATTTGACGAATCCGGCAGCCCGGCGTCTGGCCGAGGCTTTCGGGTGCTCCATGATCGTCGATGGCAAGGGGCCGCTCGGTTCCTTTCGCCGGGAGGCGACCAAGCGCGGTTGCCCCACGATCATCCTCGAAGCCGGAGAGCCTTGGAAGGTCGAGCCCAGTGTCCTGCAAATCGGTACCCGCGGAATCCGTAATATTCTGGCGGGTCTCGAGATGATTGATGAGTGCATGGTGAAGCCCCCCTTTCTGGCCAAGGTGCGTAAAACGCAGTGGGTCCGCGCTACAGTGGGCGGCATTTTGAAATTTCACCTCAGCCCCGGCGACTTTGTCGAGGCAGGGCAGGCCCTCGTCACCAACTACAGCATCATGGGCGTCGAACAAAATACCCTGACCTCGCCGACTCACGGTATCGTGCTCGGCATGACGACCATGCCCGCCGTCAAGCCGGGTGAACCGATCTGCAATATCGCCACGCTCACCGCCAAACAGTTGGAGCGCTACCGCGGACAGCTGGAGCGAGCCAAGGCCAACCCCTACAGCCAAGCCCAGAGCGACTTCGCCACCAGCATGGATGTGGTCGAAGCCTGAAAACTTAAGTGATTGACTTGGCGAGACACTGCTCAACAAGCGACTGAGCAAGCAGATCCAGCACGAGGCCCGCGAGACCCACCAGGGCAAGGGTATCTTCAAGCTGGAGCGCTTGCGCTTTATTTCGATCGATCGATTGGCCGAACGGGCCCTGAAGCTTTGCGGGCTCTGCAAGGTTACAACTCCCCGGGAACCGGAAGCAGCGGCGTGGCCGCCCGCCTGAACTGCCCGCCCGAGATCACAGTGCATGTCCTGCGGCGTGCGGTTGACTGATGTTGCCCGTCTAAGAATTGGATGCTTTAATTTGACATGATAGGATTAATTCAAGAGCTTTTTGGTGTGAAAGCCGCAAGACATGAAGCCAGGAAGATCAACCCTGTTCCGTCGTTGAAACGGGACATGGTCGACGCTATCCGGGGACGGGGATTTAAAACCGTGACCCGGGAAGATCTAAAGAGGGAGATGCAAGCGGCATGCGAGAAATCCAGCGGAAGAAAAAATTCCTAAACGACCTGGCTCGATCCGGGCGTGCGGATTTCATCGATGAAATCGATTCCATCGTTTATTTCCTGCAAAGAGATGGAGAGCTACCGGAAAGCTACAACGCGCATCCGCTATTCTGGCAATGGACAGGCTTCTGGGATGTTCATTTAGACGACGACTGGATATTGGTTTATAGGATAACCGCAAAGAAGATCCGATTGATCCGTCTGGTAAGACATCAGCAATTGCGTGAATCAAAGCCGTAGATCTCGCAGAGACAGGTATGACCAACGCGCGCTTGATCTGACCAGCAGCCCAAATAAAAAATCTGCCCCGGCGATGAGCCGTGGGCAGATTGTTGGAAAGGTTTACCGGGCTCGAGTTCAGCCCTTGTAAATCCGGAGTAGGGCGTCGGCGATTTCCGAGGGGTTACGGGCGATGGAGACGCCGGCGGCTTCCATGGCGGCGAACTTGGCCTCGGCGTCGGTCCGAATATCGGAGAGGAGGGGGAGGGCTTCGCCGACGTCGTTGTTGCTGGATGGGGTGTGGGTTTTCTTTTTCGGCATTTCGTTGATCTCCTTTTATGTATTGACAGATGAGGTGGCTTGGATTCTTTTATCGTTGCTGTGGATGAAATTCGGCCCCGTGCCGTGAGTGCCTTCGGGCTCCTATATTCACGGCTTTTTTATGCCCTATTTTATCGCCTCATGCTTTCGGGGAAAGGTGGTGCTGAGGCTCAACCAGTTCTGGGCAGTGTAGAATGTGCCGACGTCCAATCCCGATGTGCCCGGGGGGTCGGCAAAGATCCACTTCAACTCGTCAAAGCTCAGCAGCACGTTCTTGTATTCGGCCAACCATCTCAGACTGTCTCATTTTTTCCGAGATAGTCGGTTCATTATCCGTTTTTTTTTGGTAAAGTTTCTCTTCAGGACAGAGCCTGATGCATGTAAAAATAAGCCTCGTCGTTGATGTTTCGAATGCCGTCCAGCCAGCTCAGGCTGTGGTCTTTCAGGCTGGCCGCCTTCAGCGCCTCGATTTGTTCGGAGCTGCGCGTGTAGCGAGTGATCGCTCTCCCTCTTTTTAGCGAGGCGGCGAGGCAGGCCGTCCGGCCGGCTAGTGTCCGTTGGTCGTTTAGCTGGAACTTCGGCCGGGTCAGATGGCCTTTGAGTTTTGTAAAGCCGTCCAACAGCAGTGCCGTGTCCGGGTAGTCTTCCTGGAGCTTTGGCTTGTGTGCGATGATGCCGAGACAGGCCTTAAAACTGTCGTCCAGCGACTCTTCCCGTGAGATGGCCCTGCCGCGATAGCCCACTTCCTGTTGCTGCACCGCATCGTAAGTTTTTGCGACTTCCAGAAATTCTCTGGCATGCTCGAACAGAATGCCCACATCGAAGAGCTGTTTGGCGACCTGCATGACCTGGCCGACTGAGCCGTCCTTCCGGCGGTAGGGCACCCCTGTCGTGTTTGGGGCAAAAGCCGTCAGCTTGTCTCCCAGTAGGCTTTCTACTGTAGGCAATTCTACCATGAGCTCGTCTTCCGGCTCTAGAAAGGAAGTCTGAATCGGTTTCTTTATACAACGGTGCACGATCTCCTTCTCCTGCACCACATCGAGTAGCACGTAGGCATCGGCCCTCAAATCAAAGGGTGACTTGAAGAGGAATTTGAAGTGCCGCCTCCGGGGGAGTCCCCTAGTGCCGCGATCATCCTCGGCCTTACCAATGAAAGGAGCCGTCTGGCCGATTTCGGCGACGACACGCTCCAGTTCGCCATCGCCTGCCGGAGTTAGGATGTCGATGTCGATCGATAAGCGCTGAATGTTTGGCAGGTGGAGCATCAGGCTCGTGCCGCCTTTGAAGATGAAGGGCAGCCCACTCCGCTGAAGCAGGCCGAGCAGAGTCAAGGCATAGATCGATTTTTCCAGCAGGCCGGGGTCGCAGTTACCCAATTCCTGCCGCTTTTCCCAGATCCAATCCTTTTGATAAACTTCAGGTCTAAACATGATTATTTGCCGACTATTGTCACTAAGATGGCTTCAGTGACGATAGTCGGTTCATTGAAGATTCAAAATAATCCAGCTTCCTGCTATCTGCATAGCGTTGCATACCAGAAACTTGTAGCAGATTTTCGCGCAAAATGTGCTGGATTGCGGCTTTGGCTTCCTCGTCATCCATCAGGCCGCAGCGCTTATTCTCTACCAGCAGATCGACGCACATTTGCTCGATGCCAGCCTGCCGCCCCTTCGGTGCAGGTTGGCGACTCAATGTCGGCCGGAGTACAACCATTCGCTCGCCGGGACGGATCGCCTTACGCGCTGCGCTGTCGGCTGGATTGACTGCGACGTCCCAGCCTTCATCGCGCAGCGTATCGCCAATTGTCTCCAGCGCGTCCGCGGGTGCATTCAGGAAATGCACGGGTTGGGCCAGTAGGTGGTGCAGCCAGGGGTTGAACTGCGTCGTGCTCCAAGCGGAGAACTCCAGCAGCGGAAAGGCTTTTTCGACGGCCTCGACCAGCGCGGTATGCGCTTCTTGGTCGAGCTGCACGGGTTCACTCAGTGAGCTATACCAGCCCCTCCCGGCATGGTGCAGGGTGCCCTTGTCCACCGCTTCAGTCAGGTAGTCTTTCAACGTTGGGATGCTATCGATCAGTTTTGCGCTCTGCGCGACTTCCTTAATCCGATTGAAAGAGATGTAGGACTGCTCGTCGGCGAGTTCGCGGAGGCGGCGGAAGAAGTCGTTCTTGCTGGATGGGGTGTGGGTTTTCTTTTTCGGCATGAGGATCAGTGTCTAGTCTTTTCAGTTTTCATTTCAAAATATTCTTTCAGGCATTCAGCCAGCCGCTTGATGTTGCCTTGGGGAGTTGCCTTGAAACTGTAGCCGGAGCCTGTTGCCTCGATGACGAGGTGCTCGATTGAATCGGTGATTTCGCGCAAGAGTCGAACCGGGATCCGCGGCAGTTTCTTGCCTTCCATTGCGACAGAAAAGTCCACATGGGCGTAACGTTTATTGCGGTGATCGTCGCGGATGGAACTGGACTGATTCTGGATTTCCTTGAGGAGGTTTTGAATGTGTTCTGCTTTTTCCACTTCGCCAAGATCGTTTAGCAAATGCACCAGGCTGCCTAAGCTCAGATTCTCATGTCCGCATTTTTTGGCGCGTTCCGTAAGGCGGGCGACACGAATGAAGATTGAGTCCACCAGAGCGGGAAGCATCGAAAGCAGGGTGCGTTTGGCGTGTCGATTCAGGTGCTCGATGTCTTCCGGGGTGAGGGTGTAATAGTCCTGCAATGTCTGCACCATCTGGTCGAGTTGATAGAGATCGTCTTCCAGCCACTTCTGGACGGCCTTGAATTCCTCATGTGAAGTTTTTTGACCCATTGATTCTTTCATTAGATATTATTCTCGTTTGGATAGACATCGGAGACTAGACAGACTTCTGAGAAAAACTCTCTGCCTCTCAGGGTTTTTTGCTCTGCGTAAAAGCGACGGCTGAAGGGGAATCCGTTCCTTTTGGTGAATCGGCAGCAAATGATCGGGACTCTCCAGTAGTCGTTACTTTCCCAGCGGACACGGGCAATTTCTTGAAAGCGCAGTTCCAGGACCTCCTCGACTCTGATTTTATCCGGGTCGTCACCATCGCAGAAGTGCCAGTGGTCGCCGAGCTTTTTGACGGTTTGAATGCCTCGTGCGCCTTCAGTGAAAAGGAGATACTCTTCTGAGATTTCCTCAAGGCAGGCGATTTTGTGGGGCGAGAACTGATCACTGTGCCCCTGTTTGGTGTCACGCAGCTTACGCAGGTCATCACAGAGCACAAAATCCCCGTAATTTTGAAGCCTCTCATCGAGTTCAGTGTATCTTTCAAACTGGTCTCGAAGTTCGGCTACGTGTCGCTGCTCTCGGGAAAGCCGACATTCTCGCTCTTTGATGCTGGGGCGGATGTAACGAAACCAAGTGTGAAAAACCGGAATCCCAAGTATGACGCCTACGATCAACGCGATGAAGCTTAAGAGCCCCCCGTTTTGATTTGCCCAATCGACGATGCTGAACATGATGATGGTTATTGTGGGGATAGAAAGATCACACCTTCCCCTCCTTCAGGATGACGCCGAGCAGGTCGGGGCTTTTTCCGGGGATGGCTTGGAGTTTTTGCGGGAGTTCGGTGGCTTGGAGGCGGGTGTGGAGGGCTTCGAGGTAGCTTGGCTGGGTGGCGGTGTCGGCCTCGGGGTCGTAGTCCTGGAGCTGGGCGGCGACGGGATCCTGAAAGAGCAGGTCGCGCTCGACCATGTGCTCGTGTAAGACCGTGGTATGGATAAAATTAGGCCCGCCGTGGATCATGCCTTATCTCCTTTCTCTGGAAGGCGCCCGGCATCCTTCTCCAGTTTCTTTTCTTCACGCTTCACGCGTCGTTCGAGTTTCTTGATGTCCTCAGCTGGTGGGAGCGATTCCGGACGGATGCCGCGTTCGCCGAGCATTTGGCGGACGCTGGTGTTATTCTGCACGTGCTCGCGGGTGATCGATGGTTCGCCACGGAGATCGGCTTGCTGCACGTTGTGGTTGGTCATTTCGGTGGCGAGATTCTTGGCGGCAATGGTCAACGTGGGCAGGAAATCGGCCAGGGGGCGCGTTTTGGTGATGCCGAACTTTTCCTTCATCGCCTGGGTGGGGTTCCCACCGAACAGTGCGGCATCGCCTTTGGAGCGGATGCGGGCGAAGCCGGGATCATCCACGCCGCGCTCGTAAATGTTTTCCGAAAGCGTTTTCTCGGAGGCTCTCAGCTTTTCCCGCGCCTCCATTCGACGCAGCAGCTCCATCCGTTCCTCAATTAACTCCTGCTTACGGGTCTGGACGGCGAAATAGCTCTGGGCAAAGGCAATCGGTTCCTTGCGGGGATCGCCGTTCTGGGCGATCAGGTAGCAGGCGTAGCGGGTCAGCATGAAATCGTTGACGGGGCGCTCTGAACCACTTCCGAGGGGAACCATTTTCGTGACGCCACGAAAATGGTGCTCAACCTCGTAACCCGTTGATTTGCAGGATTCAATCGCCCTCTGTATCGCGGTCAGAAAGTTCTCCCAGCGGGCGTAGCCGAGCGGTTTCTGAAGGTCGCGGGCGAACCAGAACTCGACCTTTGGTTCGTCGGGGTGCTCTTGGGCCAGTTCGTCGAACTGGTTTTGCATTTTGTGGATGTGGTCGGGTTTCATGGGTTTTCAGGTTCGGAGGGAAATCAGGATCTAATAATCTATTTCACATTGAGCAGCTCTAAAGCTGTCGAAGGTTCTGTCTCGCTTAGCCAAAAAGGGTGAATCGTAGATCGGCCTAAACCACTCCCAGTCCATTGGCAAACTAGGCGCTTAATGGCTGGAAAGTTTGGCGACTCGTCCGACTCAAGGATAGCGATGTGTTTCTCTGAGTTTTGCTGGATCCACTCAATCAACATTCTGTTGATACCATGATCCTTCCACCCGTAACCACTGCAGAGAATTCGATCATATTCCCGGAGGATTCGACACGCATGATGAAACATCACTGCGGTTGGCCCAAAAAGATAAGACCATTCTTTAGTAAAAGACCCTGAGATAGGCCCAGCATCAAAAGGACTATCGCTGATAGGTTGATTGTCGACATCCATCAATGTCTCACGCCATCCATCTCTTGGTATGGCCCATTTCCAAAAATTGCTGCGGTGTATGTTATACCAATTGCAGCTTCCATGCGGCTTAATCAATCGAACCTTTGCGGGATTCATGAGGCTCTCTTCCGAGAGATAGTCAATGGTTTGGCTCCTGCGCTCACCTTGTATATCTTCGTAGTAAACAGTCTCACCCACGGTAAAGCCATCTGTCCAATCGCTTCTGCCGGAGAGCAGTTGCTCAACTAATGTATCGTGATTGAGGGTAATTATATCAAAATTCTCAGACCCCAGAATTTCGATATACTGAAGAATGCAATCGAGCTTCTCTGGTGTTCTATCAGGAAATAACAGCTCTTGCTTGATTATGTATTCGATAAAACGGCGGGCGGTTGCTGCACACTGCTGGAGGGAATTGTCCTCACTAGCATAGTAATCAGTATTGGAGATCTTTCCGTGGATAAATTCAGACAAAGAGCGTGTAGTTGGATCTTTTCTGGGTGCGAAGTGATACTTCTCAATTTTGCTGCATAATGAATGGAGATCCTCGTAATTAACATTTCCCAGTCCGTTGGATACCGCCCATTCATTAACGAATCTTAAAAATTGCTGTGCCCCGTGATGCCTGCCCGGATTTGACAGAGGCGAATAGGACACACAAAGCGGATGAACAGAGGTCAATTCATCCGATTCAACCTGAAATATTCTTTCGGTTAGACTCTTAACGTTTGGCATGCCGGAACCCAATGAGACTCCTGAACCTATAAAGAGTAAGACTTTTCCGCGCTTCTCCATGCTCTATCTACACCTTTCCCTCCTTCAGGATGACGCCCAGCAGGTCGGGGCTTTTTTCGGGGATGGCTTGGAGTTTTTGCGGGAGGTCGGTGGTTTGGAGGCGGGTCTGGAGTGTTTCGAGGTAGCTTGTCTGGCTGGCGGTGTCGGCCTCGGGGTCGTAGTCCTGGAGCTGGGCGGCGACGGCATCCTGAAAGAGCAGGTCGCGCTCGGCCATGTGGTCGCGGAAGTAGCACTCCATGACGTAGGCGTCGATGAGAGCTTCGAGGAGATTGTAGGCGGCTTGTTGCTTCTCGGCTTTGGCGAGTTGGATCAGGGGGACGAGTTTTTCGAAGAGTTCGGCTTCGGTGGGGCTGGGCTTTTTGACCGGTATAATGTCGACGAATATTTTTCGAACTTCGTAGGTGTTCCCCATGAGTTCCGGGAAATTATCTCGGAAGCAGTATTTGAAGAGAGCTGAATTTAGAAAAGCTGCGAGGTAAGCCACCGAATCACCCTGAGTTGATAAGATAAAGCCTTTGTCATTGGTAAAAAATCCCTCATCCCGGTCGTAGTAGAATGGCAGGAATTTCGTCATGTTGGGGTAGATGATCTTCGGCTTTGAAAACTCTTCTACGTAAGCGCAGTTTCTGAGGTTCGACCAATGGTCACCTTTGTCCTGTCTTTTCTGCAATTTCTCCTCCCACTGGCAGAGATGATTCCAAATCGCAGGATAATCACGCTTTACGTCCACGGGAGGAATTCCTTTCTCCCGGATTCCATTGTGGGCGTTGATCATGTATTCGCCATTCCAGTTCGTTCCGTAACGCTGAACATTCCGCCCCCGCAGAAGCGGCACAATCAGCTCCTCACATTTCGGATCTTCGGCGATGATGGCATCTCGTTGTTCCGAGGTGATGTAGAAGGCATCGTTAAATCCGGTTTTGATACCGTAGTTAATATCAATATCCCATTTCTTGAGCGGAACGCCCTGGGCTTCGACCAGAGATTTGATTGCTTGCCGTTCCTTGGAAATGACGACCCATGGTTCGGCGGAAAGGTTGGGCTGGACGACGAGATTGGCCTCAAAGTATTCGGCGGGATCGGCCATGGCGGCGCGGTCGTCTGTGACGTAACAGGAACGGATGCGATCATCCGGTGGCTGCCGGTAGAAGCGCGTGATGCAGGTGTAGGTGGTGGCGGCACCGAAGTTCTGCGCCATGCCGAAATCGAGGACGGATTCGGTATCGACTTGTGAGGCGAGAAACTTCCGCAGTTTTTCCCCGTAGCCCGCCCGCATCCATTTATTGGAGGTGATGTAAACGAGCGAACCGCCGTCTTTGAGCAGTTGCGCGCCCCGCTCGTAGAAGAGGCAGTAGATGTCGGCGGTGGCGGCGTAGGTTTCGTAACCCTGGGTCAGCCATTGATCCTTTTGCGCCTTGGGGAATTTCTGGATCTGGATATAGGGCGGATTCCCAATCACCACATCAAAGCCCTTGAGCCCGAACATCCAGTCCGGGTCGAAGAAGTCGGCGGAGTCGTTTTGCTTATAGGGGTCCCAGCGGGCAAGGCGGTCGGCGGTCTCGTCGGGCCAGCCGTTGGCCTTGAGTGCGGCGGCGATTTCGTTACGCTTGGCTTCGTCGTCGGCCTTATACTTTTGCTTGGTGGTGGTGGTTTTGACCGAGAAGATCTTATGGCGGATCTCCTGGAGCTCGTCTTTGAGCCGCTGGACGTCGGTGAGTTCGGCGAGTTCTTTTTGACCGGAGGGCTGCTCGGCGGCGATGAGGGTATCGGCGGCGACGAACTTCGTCTCCAAATTCGGGAGGGGGCGGACGCCGAAGTTGTCCTTGGCCGGGTCGATGTTTTGATCGACGACCAGTGAGATGAAGAAGCGCAGCTTGCTGACCTGTGTGGCGATGCTCTGTATGTCGACACCGTAGAGGCAGTTTTCGATGAGGTAGAGCTTGCGGCCGTAGTCGTCGTCGTTGGCCTCGAAATCGTCCATGATCTCTCGAATGCGTTCGCGGCGCTGGTCGGGGTCGGCGATCTTGCGGGCCTCGTCGATCTGCCGCTGCTCCCAGCGCTCGTTTTTCGGATCCAGCTTACCCAGCACGAAGACCAGTTTTTGCAGGATGCCCATGGGGAAGGCCCCTGAACCGCAGGCCGGGTCGAGGATCTTGCATTGGTCGATGGCACGGATGAGCACATCGACTTGTTCCGGCTCAAAGACGGTGTCCATATCCCGCTCCTCGTAGCTGAAGAGCAGGTCGAGCCCGGCCTTGGCGTCGGGTTCCGTCATGCCCGTCTCTTCCGTCAGCGGTTTGAGCAGGTAGGCCTTGAGCGATTCGTCCACCATGTAGTCGACAATCGGGCGAGGGGTGTAGAAAGAGCCGGTCTGCTTGCGGGCGGTGGTCTGCGTCTCCGGGTTATAGGAGGCGAGCAGGTTTTCAAAGACCTTGCCGAGCAGCTCCGGATCGAGGGCGACTTCCTGCTCGATGGGCGAGTTTTCGACAATGGTGAAGTTGTAACGGTTGAGGATGTGGATGAGGCCGTGGACTGGCTCGTTGCCCTTTGAGGGGAGTCCCCAAGTGTCGCGCAAGTCGTCGGTCGTCTCTTTGCCGAAGAAAAGGAAGTCCGGCACTTCGACCTGGTTGTCATTGCGGTCGGAGAAACCGTCCTCGTAGAACTTCTTTTTGACTTCCTTTTCGCCCTTGGGGACTGTTTTGACAAAGTCCAGGCATTCGAAAAGTCCGCCGTTCAGGAATGGTGTCGTTTCTTTGACCGTATCGAGGAAGCGCTGCGGTTCTTTGAACGCTTTCTCGTAGCGCATGACGGTCATGTTATCCATGTAATCGCGACCGCCCTTGGTGAAGCCCCGTTCCTGCCGTTCCTGATTGAGCGCGGCGAAGAAGAAGTTCTGCAGGATGGCCTTGTAAAAGCGAGTGTCTTTGGACTCGGGACTGAAGCCTTCGAGGTAATCGCGGGCGATCTGCTCGGGATCGAACAGTTCGTGCGGCACGAGGCCGCGCTGCTTGATAAACCAAACGAAGAGCATGCGGGTAAGCAGGCGGATAAGGTTTTTGGCATTGTGCTCGCGGACTTTCTGCGCGTCGGCGATGGTCGAGCCCTTGTCCAGCTCCAGATCGTCGGTCGGGAAGTGGACGTGCTTCATCGCCCAGAAATACCAGTTGGCCAGTTCCTTGTAGAAATCCTTGTTGATGGCCTCCACCGAGAAGGCCTCCTGAATCGCCGCCAGCGAGTCGAAGGCGCAACCGCCGATCTGCTTGCGGAAGGTATGGTGTCCGGCGGTGTTGGGATCGACAAAGTAGGTGTAGCGGCGGAAGTGGGAGAAGTCGGCTTTGGTGGCCTTGTAGATCTTGGTGATGTAGCTGAGGCGGAAGGCTCCGTTGGCCCCCCGGAAGATGAAGATCCCGGCATCGATCCCGCTGCGGGCTTTGAGAATGGTGCGGGCGGCATCGAACTGAGCCTTGCGGGCGCTGCGCTCGGTCAGGTCCTTTTCTGTCTCGGCGTAGGCGAAGAGCAGGGTGTCGCTCTCCAGCGGGAGCTCTCCGAACTGGGTGAATCCGGTGAAGCGGTCGGGGTCGGGATTCTCCAGGGTGTCTTCGAGCCGCTTAAAGCTGCCGGGGCAGAGCTTGCGGAAGCAGGCCTGCGCGGTCGGCAGGGAGCAGTCGCTGATGAGAGCGTCGAGTTTGGGTTCGGTGGTGGTGGGCATCGTAGAATTAATTTGACGAAAAAGAAAAAGTTGACGCTTTGATAATATTGTGTAGGTTTAAGGGTAGGTAAGCGCAGAAGATGTAGAGGTCGCTTGTAATGAGTGGCAGCCTGTAAAGGGCGGGATCCTCGGTTTCTGGGACCTGTATTTTCATAAGCCCTCCAGGTTTTTAGCCTCGGGGGCTTTTGTTTGTGTGATTTCGAGAGGATCCGGCCAGAGTTTTAAACCATAACCCTGCAATTGTCCTTTATTTCGGTAAAATGTTCGGCGCAGATGCTTCGCGTAGGCAGGCTCCGTTTCACCATACAAATTCCGTTTTACAGCAAAATGCATGCTGGAGGCAACGGCATCGGCGGCCTGAAGTCCGGCTAACTTCGAATGCTCCACCGCCTTGATCTCACTGGGCCGTATAATGGTAGGCTCGATTTGGACCTCGTTCGGTTGGCTACCGGCATTCTCAATCAGATGGCAGAGGTAGGCACGGATATCCTCGTAGGACATGTTGCTGCGATTTGAGAAAACGACTTCGCACGTTCGGTCGCCATCGCCGTCGATATAATGGTCTCTGCATAGCCAGGAGAGGCGTTCTAGAAGCAGACGTGTGGCATAACGGTAGAGTAAATATTTCTCGTTCTGAAATTTCTCAGGTTCACGAATCGAAGGCTTAAAAACCATGACCGAGATCGTTCTGGCAGAGAGTGCGCCAACCCGACGCACATAAGGGACACGTTGCTCGTGCTTCAAATCGACGAAGTGGAGGGCATGCTTAAGTGGTTTGCGGAGTAACTTGCGTGTTTCTTTTAAACATTCGACCACGCTGTGGTCGTTCTTAACTCGCATGACCAGAGCGGAAATGACAAACCATCTGGAGCTTCCAGATCCGTCTTCGCGAAAGACGAAGCCTTCATCTCCTGACTCGTCCACATACGCGCGAAAGCTGGCATTCTTACCTAGCTTCACGATAGCTGTCCTTTTTGGTTCTCCACGGCGATGATGACTTCCTCATGCAATGCGCCGATTCGGTTTTTTAGCTGCTTTAGATAGTCCTGCCCGAGCTCGGAGCGCAACTTGGTGAATTGCCGTTTGGCGCGCTCGTTGTTGCCGCCGATCTCGGCGATGCGGCGCAGTGTGTTTGTGGGGAGGGTCTTATACTCCGTCATATCCTCGCGCAGGTTCTTCAGGAAACCGTGCAGTGGACCCATTTCGCCGACCTTGATGAATTGGTTGACGACGTTGAGGGCCTTGGTCTCGACGCTGTTTTGCTTGGGCGGGGCGTTGTGCTTCTTCCGGTAGTCGCGCACGGCGGCGTAATCCTGCCAGAAGGCTTCGCTGAAGGGGATGCGGGGCGTATCGAACTCGCAGCGGATGAGCTCGATGGCTTCTTCGATCGGCACCTCGGCCACCTCGGCCCCGCCGGCGGGCCGGCCCTGGGCAAAGAGGTCGCGGCCCTTGAGAGTAAATACCGTCAGCCAATCATTGTCGGCCTGCTTGGCGGTCTTCACCCGGGGGGCACACTTGGCGACTTTTTCCAGGACTTCCGGGTGCTGCGCCTCGATCTCGGCCAGGAGACGGCGAATCTCGGTGAAGCTGCTCTCGCCCTCCCGTTCTTCGGGGTTGGCATTGAGCTTGGTGTAGAGCGAGGAGGCGCCGGGCTTTTCATCGCTGTCGAAGATCTGGGCGTCCTCACCCAGGGTGTTGTGGATCATGAACATTTTGTCAGCTGCGATCTGACGGCTTTTGACGATGTCGGCCCCTTTCTCGGTGGGGAAGAAATTCTGGATGCGCAGCTCGGCGAAGACTTTTTTGCCGATCCGGTTGATCCGCCCGACGCGCTGGATGACGCGCGTCGGGTTCCAGGGGATGTCGTAGTTCACGATCAGCCCGGCGCGGTTGAGGTTGAAGCCTTCGGAAATTTTGTCGGATGCGAGCAGGATATCGAAGTCGTCGGCCTGCTTTTCGGGAGCCAGGGAGGCGTCGAAGTTGGCCAGCATCTGCTTTTCTTTTTCGGTGCCAAGGGTGCCGGGCACGGTAAACACGCGATCAGGGAAAGCGGATTCGAGCACGGGGGAGAGTTCGCGGACCGTGTCCACATACTCGGAGAAGATGATGACCTTGCGCTTAGGTTCGCCCCTAGCGGGCTTTTCTTCGAGCGTCTTGTTCAGCGCGGCGATCAGTTCAGCAGCCTTCGGATCGTGGTTGAGCAGGCCGAGGCTGCGGATTTCCCGGTCGATGGACTCCAGCAGTTCGATGTCCGAGGCGATGTCGGCAAGGAAGCGTTCTTTGAGCGCAAAGTCTTTAACCTTGTAGACTTCTTCTTTTCGGCTGCGCTCGCCTTCCTTGTCGTCGAAGCTCGCCTCGAAGGCATCCAATTCCTTGAGGATCTCTTCATTGTCTTTCTCCGAGAGCTGATTGAGAAGTTTCCGGTTGAGAATATAGTGCCCGGTCTTTTCAATAAAGGCGAGTGCCTTGCGGTTGATCCGGAGGAAACTCTGCAGACTGCACTCAAACGCGGCAAAGGAACTCTCAAAACGCTTCACCAACAAGCGGCGCATGAACTCATAGAGATTGCGCTGAGAGAGATATTCGAGGTTTTCCTCCCGGTCGAGGTTACCGCTGTCATCCTTTCCTGACTCGTAAATATAAGGCTGGTAAATCGCGCCGGTGAAACGGCCGTCTTCGGCAAAGTAATCGGTGATGACTTTGGTATAAAACCCGGATTGCTCCGAAGAGAGTTGGTAGAGGAGTTCTTCGGGAGCAGCCACTTCGGAGAGCGCGGCGATTTCGTCCTTGTAGTGCGGATCGCGGCGCAGGTCGATACGGTTGCGGCGGATCGTGACGGGTTCAATCACGGCGCGTATCTCTTTCGACAGGCTGCGGGTCCGGGCCTCGACCTTACTTAGGTCAATGCTGGGCGAGTCAAAGAGCTTTTCGTATTCTTTGGCGGCCTGGTCTCGCTTCTTCGGGTCTTTTGCATTGTGGTTCTTGCGAATATAGCTGAGGCGGCGAAAGAGACCCCGGTAGCCGGCGAAACGTTGATCCAAATCGTCTGACAGGGTGAGCGTCGATTTTCCCGGCACGGTAAAAAGCTTCAGTAGTGCGAAGATATCACCGGGCGAGTTATTGAAGGGGGTGGCCGTGAGCAGAAGCACTTGGCGGTTCCGGCAAATCCGGCTGAGCGTCTCGTAATGCTTAGAGTCCTGGTTGCGGAAGCGGTGGGCCTCGTCGATCACAATCACCTCAACATCCCGGCCCTTATTCTGAACAAAATCGGCAATCCCTTCGAGGTCGCCGCAGGAGCGCACTTCCCAGCGTTCCAACTTGAAATCCTCGACGTATTTTTCCCAGCCCGACTCGTGCTTATCGTCGCCGACCAAGCCCGGCGGACAGATGATAAGCCCGCGTTTGCCAAGAGACTTTGCGGTCAGTGAGGCAACGATGGATTTTCCCAGGCCAACCACGTCAGCGATGATCGCACCGTTGTGTGTCTCCAGGATGGAGAGAGCCTGGCGCGTGGCATCAAGCTGGTATTTGAAAGGCGTGTAGCCTGCATTTTTCAAGGTCTCGATAGCGCTTTCCGGGACATCTTTTTCGGCCTGCAGCTGGGCGTATTTTTGCAGGACCAAAGCGTAGGCCTCGTAAGGAGTGATCTCGGCAATAAGGGTTTCGTCCTCGAAGATCTGCAGCAGGCGGCTTTTCAGCTCGTCGATTTCGGTGATCTCAAAGGCATCCTCCCAAAGCTCATCGAAGAATTCCTCTGCCTCTTCGGTTCCGTAATCGGCAATCTCAACATTGAACTCACGCTGGCTGACAAGCCCGGCTCGGGTCAGGTTACTGCTGCCGGTGATAAATGCCTGTTTGCGGTATTGCCCCTCCTTCAAATTAAAAAGATAGAGTTTGGCATGGTTTGGATCAAAGGTCTTGCGGATTTGCAGGCGATCCTCCCGGATCAAATCGAGGAAGAAATGCACCTGCCTGAGGAACGCCTCATTATCGAATTCCTCACCGTTGAAGGCCTGTTGTAAAGATCCGAAGAATTGCTCCGCTGCTTCGTTCGTGGAAGCGTTTTTATCGAGCCCGTGCTCGACCAATACCCCAAGGCTCCGATCTGCTTGAAGGCCAACCAGAACCTTGATCTGAAGGTCAACGTTGTCGCGGATACTTTCGTAAAGTTCCTGAATGCCAGAGAAGTAGAAGAAACCGACCAAAAACTTCAGTTCCCGGCTGAGCCCGATAACTTCACGCAATCGCTTGTTCAGCGTGTTACTGGAATCGTTACTGATGAAATTCTTCATTTTTGTCGAAAAAGGAGGCGTTCTATTTGGTAAAAGTCGGTAGTTATCCCTGCCTTCGAACACAGAATAGGATTTCGCTCGAACCGTCCATAATGAATCGCCAAGTAACGCAGTTAAATTGGTAAGTCCGGTTAGCCCGGATCTGATTCAAATCTGAAATAAGGAGATTGCTTCGCCATTTCAGCGTCTGCTCCGACTGTGAATACTTCAGTCCGTCATCCCGAAGAGGTCCATGTTCAGGACGTCCGCCTCACTGGCATAGACCAAGCTGATTTGCTTGCCGGTCAGCTCGGGCGGAATCAGATTGGCCCGTATCGCATCGGTATGGATGCGGTAGTTGATCTTTGTGAGATGACGCCTCAGGTCCTAGCCCAGCTGGGCCTGTTCCGCTTCCTGGAGGCGCTTTTTAAAAGAATACCCAGAGTGGGGGTCGTTCCGAGGAGCGGAGCGAGGAGAAGACCGTTCTCCGCGAAGCGGAGAACCTTTAGTTTTGTGTGTTGGGCGTTCCGTCGCAGAGCGACCGCTATCCTTTGTAAATCCGGAGTAGGGCGTCGGCGATTTCCGAGGGGTTACGGGCGATGGAGATGCCAGCGGCTTCCATGGCGGCGAACTTGGCCTCGGCGGTGCCGGCTCCACTGGCGGAGACGATGGCACCGGCGTGGCCCATGGTGCGGCCCTTGGGTGCGGAGGCACCGGCGATGAATCCGGCGACCGGCTTCTTGACGTGCTCCTTGATGTAGGCGCAGGCGTCTTCCTCGGCGCTGCCGCCGATCTCGCCGATCATAATGATGGCATCGGTGTCCGGGTCCTCGTTGAACATGCGAATGGCGTCGGTCTGCGAGGTGCCGTTGATGGGGTCGCCCCCGATGCCGATGCAGGTGGACTGGCCGTGACCGCGTTGCGTGAGCTGCCAGACGGCCTCGTAGGTGAGGGTGCCGGAGCGGGAGACCACGCCGACGCGGCCGGGCTTGTGAATGTAGCCGGGCATGATGCCGATCTTGCACTCGCCGGGCGTGATGATACCGGGGCAGTTGGGGCCGATGAGGCGCGTCTTGGTGTTGTGGAAGAAGAGGCGGCGGCGGACTTCAGCCATGTCGCGGACGGGCACGCCCTCCGTGATGCAAATGACGAGGGGGATCTCTGCTTCGATCGACTCGAGAATCGAATCGGCCGCGAAGGCCGGAGGTACGTAGATGACGGATACGTTGGCGCCGTGCTCTTTGACGGCCTCTTCGACTGTGTTGCAAACCGGTACCTTGTCCTCCCAGATTTGACCGCCCTTGCCGGGAGTCACACCGGCGACGACTTTGGTGCCGTATTCGATGCATTGCTGCGTGTGGAATGTGCCGGTCTTGCCCGTGATCCCCTGGACGACGAGACGTGTGTCTTTGTTAACGAGAATACTCATTGGATAGCTTTAGTTTAAAAATGTGGGCTTGGTGGATTCAGTCGTGCGTTTAACCGGCTTTTTCGACCTGATCGACGATCATTTTGGCGGCTTCGACGAGGCTATCGGCGGGCGTCAGGGCCACACCGCTCTCTCGCAGGATTGTTTTGCCGGCTTCCACATTCGTCCCCTCCAGGCGGACGACGAGGGGCACGGTGATGTCGACGTTTTTCGCCGCGGCTACGATGCCGCGGGCGATGACATCGCACTTCATAATGCCACCGAAAATATTAACGAGGATGCCCTTCACATTTTTATCCGAGAGGATGATTTTGAAGGCGGCCGTCACTTGGTCCTCATTAGCACCGCCGCCGACGTCGAGGAAGTTTGCGGGCGAGCCACCAAAGCTTTGGATGATATCCATGGTCGCCATGGCCAGCCCGGCACCGTTCACCATGCAGGCGATGTTTCCGTCGAGCGCGATGTAGGCGAGGCTGTGCTTGGAGGCCTCGATTTCCTTGGGGTCCTCCTCGTTAAGGTCGCGGAGCTGTTGGATCTCCGGGTGCTGGAAGATGGCGTTGCTATCGAAGGATACCTTGGCATCCAGTGCCATGAGCTGGCCGCCGGTGGTTTCGACGAGTGGGTTGATCTCTACCAGCATGGCGTTCTTTTCCCAATACATCTTGTAAAGTCCCGTCAGGATGCGGGCGAACTGCTTGACCTGCTCACCCTCAAAGCCGAGTGCAAAGGCGACCCGGCGGCAATGGTAGTGGCGCAGACCCATGGTCGGCGAGACCGGCACGCGGATCAATTTCTCCGGTGTCTTCTCGGCCACGGCCTCGATATCCATACCGCCCTCGGTGGAAGCGATCACCATCGTTTGGGCGGTCTCGCGGTCGAGCACGACGGCGAGGTAATATTCATGCTTAATGTCGCAGGCCTCGGTAAAGTAGAGCGTTTGCACCTTGCGGCCCTCGGGTCCGGTCTGAGCGGTGACCAGCGTGTTATCGAGCATGTGGTTGGCCGCGTCCTGCGCTTCTTGGCGGTTTTGAACCACTTTGACACCGCCCTTGTAGCCGTCGATGAAAGTACCCTTGCCCCGTCCACCAGCGTGGATCTGGGCTTTGACGACAATCATGTCGTCGCCAAGGTGGGAAATAGCGGTTTCAACCTCCCGGGAATTGGTGGCGGCGTAGCCGCGTGGAACGGGCACTCCGTATTCCTGAAGGAGGCGTTTGGCCTGATACTCGTGGATGTTCATCGTGTGGATCTGTGTGTTTTAGAGGCGGAAAGTGGGAGTGTTGCCAAAGCCTTCGAACCGGTGCAATCTCTTTTGTCGCTTTTTCGCAAAAGAAACAGAAGCCGAAACGGTGCATGCAGGATTGGGGACTTTTCCCTGAAAACGTCTCGACAAAACACCCCAGACGGAGAGCCTCTCGGCATTCACTCATTTGAAAGGTCCTATGCAAGCAGAGTTAAACACAATCGTTGCCCAAGTTGGCGAAAAAGCGTCCAGCATCACCACGCGGGCTGAGTTTGAGGCGTTTAAGGCCACGATCTCAGGACCAAAAGGCTCACTCACAGAGGTGATGAAGGGCATGGGCGCGGTTCCCAAGGAAGACAAGCCGGCCATGGGTAAATTGATCAACGAGGCGAAGACAGCAGTGCAGGCCATCTTTGACGCTGTGCTCGAAGGCCTCGAAGCCGCCGAGATGGCGGCGCGTCTGGGGCCTCCCATCGACCCCACATTGCCCCCACCGGATGCGGGTCGCGGAACGCTGCACCCCATCGCGCAGGTCCGCGAGGAGATGGTGAACCTCTTTCGCCGCATCGGCTTTTCCGTGGCCGAGGCCACCGAAGTGGAAACGGAGCACTATTGCTTCGATGCGCTGAACATTCCGGCGGATCACCCGGCCCGCGACATGCAGGACTCCTACTACCTTCCGGATACGCTCAAAGTGGCAAATGTGAGCCAGCACGCCGAGGAGAAATACCTGTTGCGCACTCACACCTCGACGGTGCAGATCCGCACCATGCTGGAGGCCAAGCCGCCGATCCGCATCGTCGCGCCCGGGCGCTGCTTCCGCCGCGACACCCCGGACGCCACGCACAGCGCCAACTTCCACCAAATCGAGGGGCTCTATGTCGACCAAAACGTCACCCTGCTCGACCTCAAAGCGACGCTCGATCATTTCGTGAAGACGATCTTCGGAGCCAAGGCGAAAACCCGCCTGCGCCCCAGCTTTTTCCCTTTCACCGAGCCCAGCTTCGAGATGGACTTCTTCTCCCCGGACCTCGGCAAGCTCAGCAACAAGTGGCTCGAGATCATGGGCTGCGGCATGGTCGACCCCGAAGTCTTCAAAGCCGTCGGCATCGATCCCGGGGTCTACACCGGCTACGCCTTCGGCATGGGCATCGAGCGCATCGCTATGATCCTGCAGGGCGTCGATGACATCCGCTACTACTACCAAAACGACGTCCGCTTCTTGAAACAGTTCGCATGAAAATTTCCTATAACTGGCTTAAAAACTATATCGATCTCAACCCGCTGGAGCATTCGCCGGAGATTCTGGCGGAGGTGCTGCCGCTGCTCGGCTTTGACGTTGAGGAATACGAGAAACTGGGCCCGCCGCCTCTGGAGCACGTTGTGGTGGGGCAGGTTGTCGAGTTTGCACAACACCCCGATGCGGACCGCCTGCGTTGCTGCAAGGTGATCACCGGGGAGGGCGAGATGGCGCGTGACATCGTCTGTGGTGCGAAGAATTTTCAACAGGGTGATAAAGTCATGGTGGCACTGCCGGGCGCTGTGCTGCCGGGCGATTTCAAGATCAAGGCCTCCAAACTGCGCGGCCAACCTTCGGAGGGCATGCTCTGCTCGGCCAAGGAACTCAAGATCGGCCAGGACCACGACGGGATCATGATCATCGATCCCGATGTCTCGCTCGGCACTCCGCTCAATGCACTCTATGCCGATGGCGACACCGTCTTCGACCTGGAGATCACACCAAACCGGGTCGACGTCCTGAGCCATATCGGGGTGGCCCGCGAGCTGGCGGCCAAGTTTGGCCTCGCGGTCAAGTATCCGGAGGTCGCGGCGAGTCGCCAAAACGAGCGCGAGGGCGATCCCTTGCTTTCCGGCGTCAAGGTCAGCGCGGACGGAGTTTGCCCGCACTACACGGCGATCTGTATCAAGGGCGTGCGCGTCGGCCCCAGCCCGAAGTGGCTGAAGGCCGCCATCGAGGCGACGGGGCAGCGCTCCATTAACAACGTCGTCGATGTGACGAACTACGTTCTGCACGAGACCTGCCAGCCGCTGCATGCCTTCGATGCGGCCAAGATTCGCGGGGGGCAACTTGAGGTGCGCATGGCGTCAGAAGGGGAGAGCATCACCACCCTCGACGAGGTAAAGCGGGCACTCCGCGCCGACATGGCGGTTATCGCCGACGGCGAGCGACCGCTCGTTGTGGCCGGCATCATGGGCTCGCTCGACGCGGAAGTGGATGCCGGAACACAGGACATCGTTCTGGAAGCGGCCTATTTTGATCCCGGTTCCGTACGTGCCACGGCGCGCAGTTTGGGGCTTTCTTCCGACAGTTCCTACCGCTTTGAACGCGGGGTGGATCCACTGGGAGTGGTCTACGCATCCCTGCGGGCAGTGGATCTGATTCTGCAGGTCGCCGGTGGTCGGGTCGATGGCGACATGATTGAGGTCGGGGCCGAGCCGCCGACGATTAGTGAAGTGACCCTCTATCCGGAACGCCTCCGCCAGTTCATCGGTTTTGAGGTGAGCGATGAGAATATCCAATCGGTCCTCGAATCACTCGGTCTCGCGGTAGCGGTGCATGATGCATCGGACGGCCGTGCCCGTTGGGAAGTCAGCATCCCATCCTACCGGCAGGATCTGCAGCGGGACGTGGATTTGATCGAGGAATTCATCCGTGTCTACGGCACGGAGAAGATCCCGGAGTCGCCCGTCGTGGCGCGGGGGATCAGCGATGAAGACCACCGCATCTACAGCGTCAACGAGTCTGTGGCCCACTACCTAACCGGGCAGAACTTCGACGAGGCCTTCCTCTACTCCTTACGGGATCCCGAAGAGACGAAATTTTTCTTCGGCGAAGCGAGCCACGCGGTGCTGGCACTGGATAATCCGCTGCAAAGCGACCAAAGCCATTTGCGGCCCTCGCTGATCCCCGGCCTGCTCGACGTGCTCAAGCTCAACGCGGCCCGCGCCACGGGGGCGACCCGCTTCTTTGAGCGAGGTCATGTGTACCGTGAGGTCAAAGGACAGATGGTCGAGCTGATCTCGGTCGGCTTTGTCATCGTTGCGGATACCGTCAAGCGCGAGTGGCGTCAACGCGAGTTGGCCGACTTCTACACCGCCCGTACCATCGCCGCAGAGATTCTCGGGATTGCCGGCACGGCCGCCAATAAATTGAGCTTTGAGCCGATCACGGAATGCCGCCTCTGGCAGCCCGGACATGCGGCGGAGGCCGGCGATTTCACCAAGATGGGCTACCAGGCGACCGCGGGTCTGCTCAATCTGGCAACGCTCAAGGAGCGCTGGGATCTCGATACCGCCGTCATCGCTGGGTCGGTGCTCATGACGCCTCAGTTTTTCGAGCGCAAAGCCAAGCGTGGTCGCCATACCGGCGTGAGCAACCAGCCCGCCACCGCCCGCGATCTTGCTTTGATCGTGGACCAGAGCCTGCTTGCGGGGACCGTTCAACAAGCGATCGCCAAGTTTGCCAAGAAAGCGACCCAGGGTTTCGATTGCGAGCGCGTGGAGATCTTCGACGTCTACGAAGGCAGCGGTCTGCCCGAGGGGAAAAAGAGCCTCGCCGTGAGCATGCGCTTCCGCGCCAACGACCGCACCCTCAAAGATAAAGAGGTCAACGCCGCCTTCGAGGCCATCCAGAAACTCATCGCCGAGAAGACCGATTATCAAATTCGCAAGTAGCGGGTTTAGATTTGTATTTCCCGGCTGAGGTGCTTTGGTCTTCGCTTTTTACAGAAAACACCGAGCTGCCGCTGGCTCAATTCGAGCCTTGGCGCACCAACCGTTCAGAAATCAAAATCCTCCCGTCCTCTATGCCAGACAATATCGCAGTTCTCGACTTCGGCTCACAATATACACAGGTCATCGCCCGGCGCATTCGCGAGGCCAATGTGCTCTCACGGATCTATCCGTATAATACGAAGGCCAGCCTGCTGAAGCGCGAAGGGGTGAAAGGCGTCATTCTCTCGGGAGGGCCGTCCTCGGTTCTGCTGAAGGGCTCACCCCGTCCGGACCCGAAGGTTTTTGAGCTGGGCGTTCCGGTGCTGGGTATCTGCTATGGCGAGCAGTTGATGGCGCACATGCTCGGAGGTAAGGTGGGCAAGAGCGCCCAGCGCGAGTTCGGTCACGGCACGCTGAATGTGAGCAAAAAGGGGAAGTTATTTGCTGGCCTGCCGAAGAAGCTTCGGGTTTGGAATTCGCACGGGGATCGCCTGGAAAAACTGCCCAAGGGCTTTGAGGCAATTGCTTCGACGGAAAATTCCCCCTTCGCCACGATTCAGGATGCGAAGCGCGACTTTTACGGCATGCAGTTTCACCCGGAAGTGGCGCACTCAGAAATGGGCATGGAAGTGCTCTCCAATTTCCTGCTCAAGATCTGCAAGTGCAAGGCGGAGTGGTCGATGGCCAATTACATCGAGGAATCCATTCGCCAGATTCGCGAAACGGTCGGCGACAAGCGGGTCATTCTTGGCCTCAGTGGGGGCGTCGATTCCTCCGTAGCCGCCGCCTTGATCCACCGAGCCATTGGCAAGCAGCTTACCTGCGTCTTCGTCGATAACGGGCTGCTGCGCCTGCACGAGCGCGAGCAGGTTGAGAAGCTTTACGGTGATCACTTCGATCTGGATCTGCGCGTTGCGAAGAAGGCCAACCTTTTCCTGAGTAAACTCAAGGGAGTTTCCGATCCGGAGCGAAAACGGAAAATTATTGGTAACACCTTTGTTCAGGTCTTCGACGATGAGGTGAAGAAGCTGAAAAAGAAGGGGAACTACGCCTTTCTCGCGCAGGGCACGCTGTATCCGGATGTGATTGAGTCGGTCGCGATCGACGGCAATCCTGCCGCGCTGATCAAGAGCCACCACAACGTGGGGGGTCTGCCCAAGAAAATGAAGCTCGGTTTGCTGGAGCCCCTGCGGGAGCTCTTTAAGGATGAGGTGCGCGAACTCGGCTCCGAGCTCGGTCTGCCGAAGGAAGTGGTCTGGCGCCAACCCTTTCCCGGGCCGGGCCTCGGCGTGCGTGTGATGGGGCCCATCCGGAAGCGGGATCTCGACATCCTCCGCCGGGCGGATGCCATCCTGCAGGAGGAGATGATGGCAAATGACTTGTATTACAAAGTCTGGCAGTCCTTCTGCGTCTTCCTCCCGGTTAAAACGGTGGGGGTGATGGGCGATGAGCGCACCTACGAAAATGTGGTGGCTCTGCGGATTGTGGAGAGCGTCGATGCCATGACGGCCGACTGGGCGCGGGTCCCCTACGAGGTTCTTCGCACCCTATCAAGCCGGATCATCAACGAGGTAACCGGCTGCAACCGGGTGGTTCTGGACATCAGCTCGAAGCCCCCCAGCACGATCGAGTGGGAGTAGGGGAGGGTGGGCGAAGCGTCCGCTTTTTCGGTTTGTGATCCGATGCGAACTTTCCAGATTTCATTTTGTCATAGCTGAGATCATGAGATTTAATTTACGCCACGCTGCTTCTTTTGTTTGTCTTTTTTGGGCGGCACCAATCCTGGGCGCCCAGGAAGTCGATCCGAAAGCCATTATCGACCGTGCCCGGGCCACGGTTGGCACGGAGTCGGCGTTGAACAATCACGTCACGCTGCGCCTCGTTGGGCGTCTGGAGCCGGCGGACCGTAAAATGCCCTCGGCGACGCTTCTCATCGTCGCGCGCAAGCCATGCTCACAGCGAATGGAGATTCGGGTGGATGACATCGTGGAAACGACGATTCTGAAGGGCAAAAAAGCCTGTATCATCCGCTCGAATCTGGCCGCCGATGCGTCTCAGATGCGCGACCTCACCGGTCCGGAATTGGACCGCATCCGCTCCAGTACGCGTCAATTTTTCAAATACTTCCGCCCGGACCACGAGCGGGGCGAGCAGGTCACCTTTGCCGGGATTGAGCCACGGCATGGGCAGCGCTGCTACAAATTGAGCTACCGCTATCCGGACGGGCTGGAGACGATCCGGTTCTTTTCGCTGGAAGAGGATCGGCTTGTTTCCACCATCACCGGCAACGGCGTTGAAAGCATTGGATTCGGGACCCGGCTGGTAGGTGGCATCAAATTTCCTGAGCAAATCGAATACCACGAAAATGACCGAAAACTACATACCATCGTTTTTGAGGAAATTCAGGTGAATCAACCTCTGGCTTCGGGGATTTTTGATATACCAAAGCAAAACACCGAGGTGGGCGTGCTTCCGTAATACTGCCCATAAGGAGGCCTTAACTTAGAAGATCCAGTATAAGTTATTCTTTACGATTAGATGATCGTTCTTTAGATCTGCTAATCGTGAAAAGCTTAAAGATACCCCCTTCAATTGGATTACTAGATGCGAACGACGCGGTGGCCTCGGTTGCCTATCGGGCTTCAGAGGTAATCGCGATTTACCCCATCACGCCCTCATCTGGGATGGCTGAGGCCTGCGACGAGTGGGCCGCAGCGGGCAGGCCCAATATTTGGTCGGACGTGCCGGAGGTGGTGCAACTGCAATCAGAGGCCGGGGTGGCTGGTGCGATCCATGGATCCCTGCAAGCGGGCGCATTGTGCACGACCTTTACCGCCTCGCAGGGACTGCTCCTGATGATTCCCAATATGTATAAAATCGCGGGGGAGCTGACGCCGTTTTGCATGCATGTCAGCGCACGGGCGCTGGCCACGCATGCCTTGTCAATTTTCGGCGACCATTCGGATGTCATGGCTTGTCGGCAGACTGGTTTTGCCATGTTGGCCTCGAATACGGTGCAGGAGGCGCAGGACCTTGCGCTTATCGCCCATGCGGCGACCCTGAAATGTCGTCTTCCCTTCATGCACTTTTTCGACGGCTTCCGAACGTCGCATGAGATCAATAAGATCGAGTTGATCGATGATTCGGTGCTGACGGCGATGCTGGATACGGCGGCCATCCACCGAATCCGGGAGAACAGTCTTTCGCCGGATCACCCGACCATTCGCGGAACGGCGCAGAACCCGGATGTCTTTTTTCAGGCACGGGAAGCAAGTAATCCGTTTTACGATGTCTGTGCCGATCAGGTTGAAGCCGAGATGGTCAAGTTCGGCGAACTGACTGGACGCCACTACGCACTCTACGAATATGAGGGAGCGGCGGATGCGGAGGATTTGATTATCATGATGGGCTCGGGGGCCGAGACGGCAGCCGAAACAGCCGCTTACTTGAATGCGCAGGGGCGCCGAACGGGCGTCCTTAAAATCCGGCTATTTCGTCCTCTGGAGCTCAAGCGTCTGGTCGCGGCGCTGCCAAAGACGGTCCGCCGTATCGCGGTGCTGGATCGCTGCAAGGAGCCCGGGGCGCTGGGCGAGCCGCTGCTTGTGGAGATCATGGCCAGCATCGAAGAAGCCCGCCAATCCGGCCTCTTACCCGACTCGTTTTGCCCGATGGTCATCGGTGGGCGTTATGGTTTGGGGTCCAAGGACTTCACGCCCGCCATGGCGAAGGCAGTCTATGATGCGCTCGTGCAGGAACGGCCGAAGCGCCGCTTCACGGTGGGTATCATGGATGATGTGACCGGCTTGTCCTTGTCGGTGGAGGCCGATTTCGATCTCGAAAAGAGCGGTGTGATACGGGCTGTGTTTTTTGGACTCGGTTCGGATGGCACTGTGGGTGCCAACAAGAACAGCGTGAAGATCATTGGGGAGGGCACGGATAACTTCGCGCAGGGCTACTTCGTCTACGATTCGAAAAAGTCGGGTGCGGTCACGATCTCGCACCTCCGTTTCGGGCCGGAGCGGATACGCGCGCCTTACTTGATTAAAAACGCGGGTTTCGTGGCCTGCCACCAGGCCCAGTTCCTGGAGCAATACGACGTTCTGGAGTATGCCGCACCGGGTGGGGTATTTCTGCTCAACTCGATCTATCCGGCTGAGACGGTTTGGTCCCACATGCCCCGCACCGTGCAGGCCACCATCCTTGAGCGCACGTTGCAGTTTTATGTGATCGATGCCTACAGCGTGGCCCGCGAGGCGGGCATGGGTGGACGCATCAACACCATCATGCAGACCTGTTTCTTCGCCATTTCCGGGGTGCTGCCCAAGGCGGCGGCGATTGCCAAAATCAAGGAAGCGATCGAGAAGACCTACGGGAAAAAGGGGCCGGAGATTGTGCAAAAGAACTTTGACGCAGTCGACCAGACGCTCGCCGCGCTTAAACAAGTCACCGTGCCGGCCGAGGCGGATTCCTTGATTGAGTTGCCGCCGGTCGTGCCCGCCGAGGCACCGGACTTCGTCCAACGGGTGACAGCCGTCATGCTGCAAAACAAAGGCGATGCCCTGCCGGTCAGCGTCTTCCGCCCCGACGGCGTCTGGGCGGTCGGCACGAGCCAATGGGAAAAGCGCAACATCGCGCAGGAAATCCCCATCTGGGATCCGGAGGTCTGTATCCAGTGCAATAAATGTGTGCAAGCCTGCCCCCATGCGGCGATCCGTTCAAACTTCTACGATGCGGATGCGCTCGTGGATGCACCCGAATGCTTTCGGTCAACTGAATTCAAAGTGCGCGATTTCGCCGGGAAACAATTCACCATTCAAGTGGCCCCGGAGGACTGCACCGGCTGCTCGCTCTGCGTGGCGGTATGTCCCGCAAAAAATAAGGCCAATCCCCGCGAGAAAGCGATCAATATGCGGATGCAAGCGCCGCTCTTGGAAGCCGAGCGGGCGAACTATAACTTCTTCCTCGGCCTGCCCAAGCCCGACCGGGCGACCTTGAAAGACGATGTCAAATTCACGCAATTCAAAGAACCGCTCTTCGAATATTCCGGGGCCTGTGCTGGCTGCGGGGAGACCCCCTACCTGAAAATGCTCACGCAAATCTGCGGCGACCGTCTGATCATGGCCAACGCCACGGGGTGCTCGTCGATCTACGGAGGGAACCTGCCGACCACCCCCTACACCTGCAATTCAGAGGGACGCGGCCCGGCCTGGGCCAATTCACTGTTTGAGGATAATGCAGAATTCGGACTCGGCATTCGTGTGGCGGTGGACCAGCAGGTAGCCATGGCGCGGCGACTCCTGCCCATCGTTCTGGAAGGGCAGCAACCGGCGTTGGTGCAGGCCCTGCTATCCGCCGATCAGTCAACCGAGGCCGGGATCGCCGAGCAGCGTAGCCGCGTCGAGCAGCTCAAAGAATACCTCCGCTCCGCCAGCGGGCCGCAGGTCGAGCGCCTGCTGGATCTCGCCGACTACCTGGTGGAGAAGTCCGTCTGGATCGTGGGGGGCGACGGCTGGGCCTACGACATCGGCTTTGGCGGGGTCGATCACGTGCTCGCTTCCGGGCGCAATGTGAACATCCTGGTGCTCGACACCGAGGTCTACTCCAACACGGGCGGCCAGGCCAGTAAGTCGACTCCGATCGGGGCCATTGCCAAGTTCACCGCTTCCGGCAAGGCAACCGGTAAAAAGGACCTCGGGCTCGTAGCGATGAACTACGGGAATGTCTATGTCGCACGGGTGGCACTCGGTGCAAAGGATACCCAGACTGTCAACGCCATCTATGAGGCCATGCGCCACCCCGGTCCGTCACTCATCATCGCCTACAGCCATTGCATCGCGCATGGCTATAATTTGGCGAGTGGCTTTGAGCAGCAGAAGTTGGCCGTCGATACCCGAACCTGGCCACTCTACCGCTACGATCCGGCACGCGCAGACGCCGGGGAGAATCCCTTCCGGCTCGATTCGCGCAAGCCGAAGCTACCGCTCTACACCTACACGGATAACGAGGCCCGCTTCCGCATGCTGAAAATGAAAGATCCGGAACGTGCCAAGGAGTTGGGCAAAGCGGCGCAGCATTTTGTCGACGAGCACTTCGCCACTTACGAGCGCATGGCCCGGCCCTATGAAACGACGCTTCCCGGTGCCGATGACTAACCCCACCCCCGACCCCAAACCGACCATGAACCTGAAAACCAACTACCTCGGCCTTGAGCTCAAGAACCCGTTAATTGTCGGCGCTTCCCCGTTTCCGGACGACCTCGACAAGGTGCGCGCGCTGGAAGACGCGGGCATCGCAGCGATCACAATGTATTCCCTCTTCGAAGAGCAAATCACGCAGAATATCGTTGGCGCGGAAGCGCACATCGGCAGTTACGAAAATTCCTTTTCCGAGGCGGCCTCTTATTTTCCGGATGTGAACGTTCTGGAGCGGGACGCGGATGTCTATCTCGACCAGATCCAAAGGGTCAAAGAGTCGGTCAGCGTGCCCGTTATCGCGTCGTTGAACGGCACTCGTGAAGGGGCCTGGGTCGAATACGCTGCACTCATGGAAAGTGCGGGCGCCGACGCGCTGGAGCTGAATCTCTACTTTCTGCCCACCGATATGGAGGAGAGCGCCGCTCAGCTGGAGGATCGCTGTATCCGTATCGTCGAGACGATCAAGGCACACATCACGCTGCCATTAGCGGTCAAGCTGTCGCCCTTCTTTACGGCGCTGCCTCACTTTGCCAAGCGTCTGGCGGCGGCGGGAGCGGGCAGTCTGGTCTGCTTCAATCGCTTCTATCAGCCCGACATCGATACCGATGCGCTCGACATACGTCCGGCGCTGGAGCTTTCGCACTCCACGGAGCTGCGCCTGCGGCTGCGCTGGCTGGCCTTTCTGAGCGGTCGGATCGACACACAGTTGGCTGTTTCCGGAGGGGTGCACACGGGGCTTGACGTGGCCAAGGCGCTCATGGCCGGGGCTGACGTCGTGCAAGCCGTGTCCAGTCTTTTGATCAATGGCCCGGGGCATGCCGCCGACCTCCTTGAGGAACTGAATCGCTGGATCGAAGAGAAGGAGTATAACTCCCTCGAAGACCTAAGGGGCTGCATGAACTACCTGCGCTGTCCCGATCCGGAGGCTCTGGAGCGGGCCAACTACATGCGCCTGCTGAAGAGCTGGCGGGTCTAAGCGGTTTTCGCAATGTTGGATCTCCAGCATTGAAGGTAGGGTTCTGCGTTTCTGACTCGTCTGTGTTCGTAGTGTCGGAGCTTGCTCCGGCTCTGACGTCAGCCTGCGTCCTCTCGCAAGGCCGGCATAAAGCCCGAGCGAGCTCGGACACTACCGGTTAAGAAAATACGAAATTCGACGCGCTGGCTTGCAGCGCTGAGCCGCAACTGTTTGTTTCGCGGGATCATGCAAATTCTTGAGTTCTCCCATACACCCAAATTTCAATCTGCCTTGCGCACCTTTTGCGATCAGGCGACCGTAACGGGGGACGTCAGCGATGTCGTCGCCGGCGTATTGAGCGATGTGCGAAAAAGGGGTGACTCGGCGGTGCTCGCTTACACGGAAAAATTCGACGGCGCCGAGCTGAAGCCCGCCGCCATGCCGGTCACGGCCACCGAGCTGAAGGATTCGGTCAAGACGCTCAGCGCGGCTGACCGGCGGGCCATTCGGCAGTCCATTGCCCTTGTTAAGGATTTCCACAAGAAGACCCTGCCCAAAGCATGGAAGACAAAGAATGCCCAGGGGGGCATCGTCGGGGAGCGTTTTTATCCGATCCAGCGGGTCGGTCTCTACATTCCGGGTGGCAATGTGCCCCTGGTCTCCACGGTCATCATGACAGCGGTGCTGGCCAAGCTCGTTAAATGCCCGGGCATCGCGGTCTGCACGCCGCCCAACGCCGACGGCGAAATCGCCCCGGCTATGTTGGCTGCGCTGCACATGATCGGTATTGACGAAGTGTATAAAGTCGGCGGTGCCCAAGCCGTCGGCGCGATGGCTTATGGGACGGAGACGATACCGGCGGTGGACAAGATTTTTGGTCCTGGGAATGCCTTCGTCATGGAGGCGAAGCGGCAGGTGCTCGGCACGGTCGGTATCGACCTATTGCCCGGGCCCAGCGAAGTGATGATCATCGCGGACGCGGGGGCCAATGCGCAGCATGTGGCCGCTGACCTTCTCGCCCAAGCCGAGCACGGCAGCGGCAAGGAAATTCTCTATCTGGCCACCACGAGCAAGGTGCTACTTCGGCAGATCGAAAAGGCCGTGGCCAGGCAAATGCCAAGCCTCAGCCACTCGGAGAAGTGTGCTCAGGTGCTGGAGACGCGCTGCCTCGCTGTGACCTGCAAGAACCTGGATCAAGCGGCGCAGGTGGCCAACTATATCGCACCCGAGCACCTCGAGCTCCAAGTGGCGGACAAGGCGATCGAGCCATTGAGCCGCGCGATCACAACGGCGGGTGCCATCCTTCAGGGCTATATGACGCCGACCGTCGTGGGCGATTTCACAGCGGGCCCCAGCCACACGCTGCCCACCGGCCGGGCGGGGCGTTTTTTCAGTGGCCTGCAAGCGACCGACTTCATGCGCCGCTCCAGCACGGTCCGCTACAACGCGAAAAGCCTGGCCGCCGCCGCGCCCGTCGTTGAGACCTTTGCCCGACTGGAAAAATTGGACGCGCACGGTCATTCCCTGACCGTTCGGCTCTGAAAAAGAGCTTGACATTTACATAGCTAGATAGCTATCCAGTCATGCATGGAAATGATAGCACTTTACGATGCAAAGAACCGCCTCTCTGAGATTTGCAAACAGGTGATGGAGAGTGGGCAGCCTTGCGTCATCAGTCGACGCGGTCAGCCCGCCGTGAAGATTATACCCTTTGAGGACGCCGCTGGGCTCGATTCTGCGGGGAGGCCGCCATCGGTCTGGGATACGGTCGAAGAGTCGCAGGCCCGCTACGGTGCATTGACCCCGGAGTTCGACCCACCCGAGCGCTCCATGGAATCGGACCCCAGTCCACTGGACCCACTGGACCCACTGGACTCACTGGACCCACTGGACCCACTGGACCCACTAAACTCCTAGCCGTCGATGAAAGGCTTACGCTACCTTCTCGACACCTCGGTCTACTCGCAGCGCTTGCGCTTAAAGGCGGATCCTGGAGTCGTGAGGCGCTGGTCCGCGGCGGGGGATGGATCGCTGGCAATTTCAATTATCTGTGAGGCGGAGGTTCTCTACGGACTCGAAAAAAGAGACGCGCCCCGGCTTTGGACGGAGTATCACGGATTTTTGCAAAACAAGCTTGTCGTGCTGCCGCTGGACCGAAGGGTGATTGAGGTCTATGCCAAAACAAAAGCGGCGATGCAGTCGAGCGGAACGACCGTGGGCGAATTTGATCTCCTCATTGCGGCCACGGCCCTGGCCCATCGTTTGACCCTCGTTACATTGAATCAGCGCGACTTCCTGAAGGTCCCGGGGCTGGAGGTGGAGGACTGGTCTCAGGGCCTTCAGGACGCTCAGGAGTCGTAGTCGCCGGCCTCTGTGAGGGCACGAATGCTGTCGACGACCCGGGCCTTATCCTCTGGATACGTCACGCCAAACCATGGGCTCTCGGTTCGGAGCACGGGGCAGTCGACCGCTCCGGACTGAATCAGGCTATCGACCAGACTGGGCAGGTAGCATTCCGAGGTGGCTTCGCTGCCGCGTGCTTCCAGAAAGGCCTGAAAGTTCGCTTCGAGGGGCTCGAAGATACTTGGGCTGAAGCCCCAGAAATTCATGGAGACCACGGTATCCCGGTCGAGGGGCACCCGCTCGCCAGCCAAGTTATTGCCGCGCACTTGGCCGTCCGGGTCTGCGCCGATCGCGGTGTATTCCTCGACTTTCTGGAGCAGGCCGTTTTTCAGCCGGCAAATGCCCCGGTTGACGGTGCCGTTTGCGGAGAGCGTGTGCCCGAGGGTGTAGCCCACCATGGAGGCGCTGATCGGCCCGACCGCAGTCTGCCCACTCAGATGCGCCGCCATTTGCCCGTAGGCCTCGCGGCCGTAAAAGTCGTCCGCATTGATCACGGCAAAAGGCTCGCCTATGCAGTCGCGCGCGGCCCGCACGGCGTGCGCCGTGCCCCAGGGCTTTGTGCGCCCCGTCGGCACGGCGTAACCCGCCGGTAGATCCTGCAAATCTTGAAAGGCGTAGGCCACTTCGATGGTTGCGCACAGCCGCTCGCCCACTTGCTTCCGGAAGGCGGCTTCAAAGTCCTTACGAATAACAAAGACCACCTTGCCGAAGCCGCCGCGGACGGCATCGAGCACAGCGTAGTCGATCATCGTTTGGCCGGAGGGCCCCATGGGGTCGAGTTGCTTGAGCCCCCCGTAGCGGGAGCCCATACCAGCGGCGAGCAATAGAAGGGTGGGTTTCATAATGACTCAGCATGTCGTCTCGACAGGATAGGTATCAAACAGATTCTTCTATCGGGTCCACTCTGTTTAAACGTTGAATCTTTCCAGTGAATCGTTCTTGTGAGCGTATTTGATGAATAAGATTTTCAATGCCCTCAGCCGTGCACGACCGCACATTCAAGACTTGCATGCCTATGTGCCGGGCGAACAGCCGCAGGGGGAGGGCTGGGTGAAGCTTAATACCAACGAAAATCCCTATCCACCCTCACCCAAGGTGGCGGAGGCCATCGCGGCGGAGGCCGGCAATTTGCGCAAATACCCGGAGCCGACCAGCGCGCGCTTGCGCGCAGCCATTGGTCAGCGCTACGGGCTAACCCAGCAAAACGTGATCATCGGCAACGGGTCGGATAACATTCTGGATTTGATCACACGCTGCTTCGTCAGTGAGCCAGGCGCCGGTCACACGGTGCCGAGCTACTCCCTTTATCCAGTCGTCGCCGGCATGTCCGGGCAGGGGCTTGCCGATGTGGCCTTTGACCGCTCCATGACGCTGGACGTCGCGGCGCTCGCTGCCACGCAGGCGAAGGTCTTCTTTCTGACCAACCCCAACGCACCCACGGGCGTGGCCTTTCCGCGGACGCAGATTCAGGCAGCGCTCGATGCGATCGACGGGCTTCTGGTCGTGGATGAGGCCTATGTGGATTTCGGCGGGGAGTCGGCCGTCACGCTTTTAAAGGACTACGAGAACCTTGTCGTGGTCCGCACCTTTTCCAAGTCCTACAGCCTCGCCGGCATGCGGGTGGGCTTTGCCCTTGCGGCGGCACCCATCATCGCCGTGCTCGACCGGGTGCGCGATGCGTATAATCTGGACCGTATTGCCCAAGCCGCAGCGTTGGCGGCTTTTGAAGATACGGCGTATTTTCAAAAGCAGTGCGAAAACGTCATGGCCACGCGGGCGGCCACCCGTGCAGCGTTGGACGAATTCGGTTGGTTTACTTACCCGTCCGCCGCCAACTTCCTCTTCACCGAGCCCCGGAATGCACAGGGCGAGTCCGGGCCCGGGGTGGCGGCGGATCTCTTTGCTTATCTCAAGGCGCAGCGCGTCTTGGTGCGTTATTTCCCCAAGCATCCTTTAACTTGCGCTTTCATCCGCGTTAGCGTAGGAACTGCAGCTGAAATGCAGGCTTTTTTAACCGCTTCCCAATCATGGCTGAACAACGCATAGCAAAGATCACCCGGAATACCAAGGAGACGCAGATCCAAATGGAGCTGAATGTCGATGGTTCCGGACAAGCAAAGGTCGAGACCGGTGTGCCGTTTTTTGACCACATGCTGACGCTTCTGGCCAAGCACGGCTTGTTCGATCTCAGCGTCAAAGCGAGCGGTGACATCGACGTGGACTACCACCACATGGTGGAGGATTGCGGTATCGTGTTGGGGCAGGCGATCAAAGAGGCCTTGGGCGAGAAGCGCGGCATCCGCCGCTACGGATTTTTTCTGCTCCCCATGGACGAATCGCTGGCCCGCGTAGCGCTGGATTTGTCAAACCGGCAGGCCTTTGTTTACAAAGTGGATTACCAATTCCCCATGGTACGCGATTTTAATATCGTGCTGGTCAAGGAGTTCTTTCAGGCCTTTGCCAACGAATCGGCCTGCAACCTGCACATCAATCTGGAATACGGCGAAGAGCCCCACCACATCGCCGAGGCCATCTTTAAAGCCTTTGCCCGTGCGCTGGATACGGCGACGAGTATCGATCCGCGCCTCGGTGGGGCGCTTCCGAGCACCAAAGGGACCTTGTCGAGTTGAGCGGTTTTCTGAGCCGCCCGCTCAATTCCTCCTCGAAATACGCCGGCGGATACGCTCGCTGAGCAAGTCGAGTAGGGTGACCACGATGAGGATACAAATGAGGACGGTGGCAAAGCGGTCCCAGTGGTGGAATTCCTGATACGCATGCAACTGGAGGCCGAGGCCGCCGGCACCGACGTAGCCGATGATGCTGGCCGAGCGGATATTATACTCCAGCATCCAGATGGAATGGCTCCAGATAATTGGCTTGGCGTGCGGCCAAATGCCGAATTGGAAGCCTTGCACCGCGTCGGCCCCGATGCCGCGTAGGGAACGGGCGACATTGAGGTCAACCGACTCGAAGGCTTCGCTGAAAAATTTGCCAAGGTAGCCAATGCTGTAAAGCGTGAGCGCCGCCACCCCGGCGACCGCATTGGCCCCCATGGCGGCCACCGCAATGACAGCCCAGATCAGGCTGGGGATGGTCCGGATGAGGTTGAGCAGCATGCGGGTGGTCACAACCAGCCAGTTCGGAGCGACCGTCTGCGCGGCGCAGAGACCAATGATGAGCGAGAAAAGAATCGCAAAAAAGGTGGCGAGCAAAGCGATTTCGACGGTTTCAACAAGGGCGGCCAGCGTCTGGGGGACCACGCTCAGGTCGGGTGGAAAGAAATCGCGCAGGAAGTTTCCGAGATTTTTCCAGATGTTGAGATCGCGGTCGCTGCCCTCAATGCGGAAGCCACTGAAAATGACGAGCAGAAGAAAGATCAGGAGGGTGGTGCTGAGCAGGTTGAGCCGCTCAAACCAGGGCCGCTCGGGCACTTCCGGCACGCGCTTTACTTCCTTATTCGACTCAGGTGGAGGTGCCATACCTTAGGTGAGTGGTTCTGCCGGGCGGACCTGCCGGATTTTGTAGGCCGCAGGATCGTTTGGGTTCAGGCTGAGGGCGAGGTCGGCGAAGCGCTGGATGTGTTCCGCATTGTGGAGCACGCAGATGGCGGCTTTTTTCGGTTGTCCCGTTTCCTGGCGAAAGAGGCCGAGCACGCGGCCCGCGTAGTAGCTGTCCAGGCTGGAGACCGGCTCATCGGCAAAATAAAGCCGCGGGTTTTGAAAGAGGGCGCGGGCAATGGCTACGCGCTGCTGTTCGCCGCCCGACATTTGTGAGATCCACTTGTGTGGATTGCGCCCCACGCCCAACTCACAGAGTAGTGCGTAGGCCTCGGCGCGCTGGTGTTGCGGGAAGCCGAAGAGGGTGCGGAGCCAACTGAAACGTGCGAGGCGTCCACAGAGAACATTCGTGAGTAGGTCGGCGTTGGCCGTGAGCTGGAGGTCCTGGAAAACAATACCGAGGTGGCGTCGTAAGTGTTCAGGGGCTGTCTCAGTCTCACCGGGAAGTTGGATGCGGACGCTTCCTTCCGCCGGTTGGCGAAAGCCGCAGAGGCAGGAGAGGAGGGTGCTTTTGCCCACTCCCGAGGGCCCGACCAGTGCGAGGAACTGCCCGGCCCTTAGCTCAAGATTGAGCTTTCGGAAGATCCAGCGCTCGCCTCGTTTAAAGCCGAGGTTCTCAGCGCGGAGTATGACTTCTGGAGCAGACCCGGGCATCGACTAGAAGCGCATGGTGCGCATGAGTTCCAAGGCTTCGAGCGTGTTTTTAAGGTGCGCCTCGGCGGTGGCCGTGGTGAGGGGCGCCCCAAAAATGCGGTCCCGCAGATCGGTGGCCCCGGTGTTCATGGCGAGAAAGCTTTCTGCGAGGACTTCGCGGTCCGCTGCGCTTATGTCATTGCGAATGACAATGACGTGGCTCGGCACAGGGCCCTGGGTGTCGATTACCTTGAGGCGGGCGCGTTGTTCCTCACTGAGGTGCTTGTCTTTGTCGAGGACGTAGTAACTCACCGCGGCGGCCTCGGCCGTGCCGTCGAGCACGCGCTCGGCCGCGGAGACGTAGCCGACGCCATAGTCAACATTGTTCTCACCAAAGAACCCGGCCGGGCCGCTTTCCAGATCGATCAGGCCCTGCTGGTAAAGATCCCAAGTCGGGATGAGGAAGCCGGAAGTGCTGGTGCGGCTGGAGAAGGCGATCCGCTTCCCCTTAAGCTCGGCGACCGAGGTGTAGGGGGCTTCTTTGAGAGCGATCCAGTAGCTTTCGTAGCTCGGTTGGCCATCAATCAACTCGGCGAGAAGAATGTCGATAGCGCCAGTCTCGACAAGCTTCGCCGCGGCCGTGGAACTTAGGTAGGCGATGTCAATGCTCCCATTCTTGAGCCCCTCGTAAATGACGGCCGAGCTGATCGGCACAATCGCTTCGACCGGTTTGCCGGTGCGCTCGCTGAGGTAGGTCTCGATGGCCTTGCGGTCCTCCAGCATGGCATCGGGATCTTTGTCCGGCTCCAGAGCAATGACGATTGTGTCCAGCGCCACGTCATTGGATGCCGCTTCCGGCCCGCAGGCAGCGAGAAAGAGGAGGCTAAGAAGCGCGGAGAGAAGCAAGAGGAAGCGAGCGTTGATGGGTTTCATAAAAATTGGATGGTGCGATTGAGCGAAGTGAGTGTGATGAATCCGAAGCGGAACCACTCCCACTGGGCGAGCAAGTGACCCCTCCTTAGAAAGGAAGGGAGTTGCGAGGAGACGTTTATGCGAATGAGACTTGTTGTCAATAAAACGCAAAATGGGGCGGTCGATTTTCGACCGCCCCGTGCTCGTGTGAATTGGGGGACGCAACCGTTGGGCGGAGCGCGCTTAGAAGCGGTAGTTAAACCCGGCGCTGAAGAGGCGCGGTGGGCCGGCGCGGGCGCCGAGTGGAATGCGGCTGGTGATGTATTCCTCTTCGAAGATGTTTGTGGCCTTGGCAAAGATTTGCAGGTCCTCGTTGATTTGATACTTCGCGGAGAGGTCAATGGTAACGAAGGCGTCGAGCTTACCGAAGCGGGCATCGGGATCGCCGTCGGTATTGATCTGGAGTGAGCTGTTGCGCGCATCGGCGAAACGCTCGTCCACATAGGTGACCAGGGCGAAGAGGCTGAGTTTCTCAAACTCGAGGCCTGTTGTAAAACTGAGTTGAAGCTCCGGGATGTAAGGCACTTGGCTGCCGTCTTCACCGGCACCGAAGATGCTTTCCGCGTCGGCGCTGGCGACGTCGCCGTCGAGCGTGGCATCGGTGTAGGTGAACGCGAGGCGGACCGGAATGCCGTAGCTCAGACCGTTGAGCTGCCCGAGATCAGCACCCGCGAGGAATTCGAAGCCAACCGTTTCGACGTCGCCCACGTTGCCGTCGCCGGGGCCGCCAGCGATGCTGTCCTGCACGATCAAGTCCTGCAGGGCTGTGTAAAAAAAGACGGCCTCCATGTAGAAACTGCTTGGATTGTCGTAGCGATAGCCGAGTTCGAAGGTGTCGGAGATTTCCTCGTCGAATTCATTCCCTGCTTTCTTGCCGCTTGGGCTGGGGACCGAGAAGCCGCGGTGGTAGCCGCCAAATACCTTGGAATGCTCATCGATTTGGTATTCGATGCCGAGGCCGCCGGCGAAGACGGAGTAGCTCCCGCTGTCCGTCTCAGGATTGGTCGGGCGGGTGCCGCCGTCGCGGCGAATGTAGTCCCAGTCGATGTATTCCCAGCGGAGACCCGGCGTGAAGGCCCAGTTGCCACTCTCGATACGGTCGTGGGCAAAAAGCGCCAAAGCCACGGTTTCCTGTTCACGGTTCCCTTCATCATCGGGGCCGGTGCGGGCGTCGGGGTTGGCGAAATCGAAATCGCCCGCATAGACGTTATTGAAGAAGAAGGCATCCTGAAAGCGGTCGATCTTGTCCTTGTGCAAACGGGCACCCAGCGTCAGCGCGTGCTGCCAGTCCCCGGTCTCGAAGCTCTGATCAAGCTTCGTCTGCACACCGTAGAGATAGTAATCGCGGTCGTTGGATTTGATTTTGAAATCGCCAAGCGTCTCACCGCGAAGGACTCCGAGGTCGGTTGGGATGATTTCAGCCGGGGTGGTGCCGTTAACCCGGTCGAGCTTTAGCCAGTCGCGCTCAAACGCATTGTAGTAGAGCGAGGTAGTGAGGCGGCTGTCCGAATCAAACTCCACAAGGTGGCGCAGGTAGGTGCGGAAGTGCTCGGTCACGATGTTGTCACCCGCGCTGGCGGCATAGCGCTGCCAAGGGTTGTCGCTGAGATCGGCATCGCTCAGGCCAAGGTAGGTTTCGTCGGCATCGAGATCGCTGTAGCCGACTTTCAGTTCAAATACGTTTTTGCGCTGCCAATTGGGCTCGAAGCTGAGCTTCACCATGTAATCGGTGCGCTCGTAGCCGGTCTCGTCGGAACCGTCGAAGGGGCCATTGGCTGCAGGCTGGATCTCTCGGAAGCCGTCGGTTTGTTCATGGTAGAGTTCGACGAGTGCGCCAAAAGTCCCAAACTCAGTTTCCTTTTTGCCGCCATACCAGAGGTGTCCGTTGGTCGTCGAATCGCTGCCGTAGGCGAGTTCAAGGAAGCCTTCGGTCGTTTCCGGGATGGGTGTGGACAGGTAGTTGATGACGCCACCGGTTGTGTGGGGGCCGTGTTGCACTTGACTGGACCCCTTGAGAATCTCGATCCCACTCATGCGGCCAACGGTCGGCGAGTAGTAGGCCGCCGGGGCGGAGTAGGGTGCCGGTGCCGTGAGAATGCCGTCTTCCATAAGCGTGACCTTGCCACTTCGGTTGGTATCGACCCCGCGGATGCTGATATTCGGAAAAAGGCCGTAGCCGTCCTCGTCGCGAACAAAGACGCCCGGTGCCAGCCGAAGGACGTCGTTGATATTGCTGAACTCAAAGCGTTCGAGCAGGGCTGGCCCCATGTAAAGAACTGAACCCGGCGTATTGAAGACTGCTTCCTCCGATCCGATGATCTTAAAGGTGTCCAACCGCGGCGGAGTGTTTTCGGATGCCGTATCGGCGGCTGAAGTCGATTCCTGCGCAAACGCGGCCAAGGGCAGCAAGGCAAAGAGTGTGGTTGCTGTTCGTTTATTCATAAAAGACTCATTTTATTTAGGAGAATGAGTCTCAATAGCCCCGAAAAAGCGCTGTCAATAATTTATTTGATATTCGGTCTCATTTTCAGGGATTGCTCTGTCGCACTTGGCGGCGCGGCGTGGTCTGCGGGGCGGCAAAGCCAACCCCGCTACGTAGGCAGGTTGGCTCCGCCGCCTGCTGCGGTGTTGTCGGCAGGTCCGCTTGGCGGTGCGGTGTTGTCTGCGGGGCGGCAAAGCCAACCCCGCTACGCTTACAAATCCCGCGGGCCGACGTAGACGCGGGTGACGCGTTTGGTCACGGAGCAGAGGGTTTCCCAGGGGATGCTGCCGGATTTCTGGCTGAATTCACTTGCAGAGATTTCGTGATTGCGGTCGCGGCCGATCAGGACCACGGGGTCGCCGATGGCGGCTTCGGGACAGTCACTGACGTCGACAATCGTTTGATCCATGGTGACGCGCCCGAGGATGGGGCAGGTCCGCCCGTGGATGAGCACGTGACCGCGGTTACTGAGCTTCAGCGGGACGCCGTCGCCGTATCCGGCGGTCAAGACGGCGGTGCGGGTATCGCGGGACAAGCGGTGGGTGCGTCCGTAGCTGATGTCGCTGCCGGCGGGCAGTTCTTTAATCAGGCCGATCCGCGTATGAAAGCTGAAAACGGGTTCGACCTCAACACGGCCGAAGGCAGAGCCCGGGTAGGGCGAGACTCCAAACTGGAGGAGGCCGACGCGCACCGCGTTGAAGGGGCTTTCGTCGCTCAAGCTGTCGAGCCCGGCTGAGTTATCGGCGTGAATGAGGAGGTCATCCGGCAGATCGGGGGCGGCTTTGAGAACGGCGAGGAAGCGCTCGCGCTGCAGGCGGGTGAATTCCGGATCATTTTCGGCACTTGAAAAGTGGGTGTAGGCCCCCTCCAGCCGCAGCCAGGGCAGTGTTTGAATGTGCCCCAGAAGCTCAATCGCGCGGCTGTGCCAGATCCCGAGGCGGCCCATGCCGGTATCGATTTTCAGGTGTATTTTCAGAATTGTGCGGTGTTTCTCGGCCAATGCGTGCAAGCGCTGGCACTCCCCAAGCGTGCTGACAGTGGCGGTCAGGTCTTGCTCGATCAATTGAGCGTCTTCCTCCGGGAGAGTGGGGCTGAGGAGCAAGACGGGCCAGCCTGCACCCATGTGCCGGATCTCCGCGGCCTCGGCGACATTGGCCACGGCGAAATAGTCGACGCCGCTCTGCATGAGGCGCCGCACCATTTGCGGCATACCGTGGCCATAGGCATCGGCCTTGACCACGGCGACGTAGCGGACGCGCGCAGGCAGGGCGGCCTGTATGCGCTTCAAGTTACGCTCAAAGGCGGCGAGATCAATCTCGGCCCAGCAGCGCAGGGGGGTCGTTGTGCGTTTCGTTGAAATAGCGAGCCGTGGTAAAGGGTGATACAGGGTGGTAAAGGGTTTCAGGGATTCGCCCGATGGCGCGCCGGAGTCCATTTTTGGAAGGTATTGACGCCTGCGCTGTAGAGTTCGACAGAGTCGGTCGGGTGCAGCAGGCCGGGCCGGGTGTGCAGGCGGTCGAGGCAGGCGGGGTCGTAGTCGAGCGTCGTTGCGGTGGGCGGCGGACTCTGCCAACCCTTGCGCTGGGGCAGGTGGTAGAGCGGACCCGACCAGGCTGCGAGGGCCTCGTCGTCGAGCACCTCGACCGCGCC
>JAGYJE010000050.1 GCA_018402305.1 Puniceicoccaceae bacterium
ATGGTGTGACTCGCTCATTATTTTATACCTCGGGTTGTTGCATTGCGCATGTGCTCGCCAACGTAACCGATCACGATTTTTTTGGTTTCTTCGCAGAATGCAAAGTGCACGCGTAGCGTTTTGGGTGGCTTGGTGCCCCACTTGATATGTGGCCAAATCTCATACTCCTTGCCATTAACGGTAATTTGCCGACTGGCGCAAATTGAAGCATCGGCCTTGGACTGTTTGCCTTCGGTTTTTGCATACTCGAAGCCCGAAATATGCTGAAACTGAGAGGCAATGTCGCCCGACTTGCCATCTCCAAATTTTAAATCATAGAGAGTCGTCGCCACATGGTGCAGTATATCCCAAGCTCGATCGAGTATCTGGCAGTTCGAGAAATCCTCTGCGGACTTAAAGGCCTCTTCTGCGAAGATGAGACGATCTTCATGGATGCGGGAGTAAACACCAACGATACCCGCGAGGTCGCGGACATGGCGTTTTAACTCCGGCAATAATTCGATACTGACATCGGACGAGCGTGATTGACCATACTCCAGCGAAGACAACTTCGCATTTACCTTACGCAATTCATCATCCTTTTGCTCGACTTCTGACATCCAGTGTTCGGACTCCTGCTTGAGGGCAGATTCACGGGCCTCAAAGTCTTTTTCCCGAGAATCCCACATCTCCTGGAACTCCTCCATATCGGCATCGCTGGCTGAATTCTCACTGAGGCGCTTTCGCAGCCCCATCATACTCACCATCCGGCCCACCTCAGAAATGTTTGTCACCGATTTTGGCTCCTCCAGGTGGTAGACTCGCAGAAGATTCGAGACCAGTGCTTCGCGCTTTGAGGGATAGTCGGGATCAAGCGGATCAAACCAACGATGACGGTCAGGCCGTGGGAACGCCGGATTCAACGGGTAGAAAATGCGAAATTTGCCACGCGGCACCCAAAGATCGGCATTGAGATACCGATGCAGTTCATCCGCCAGATCCGGGTCTTCATCCAGGACGAACACCTGCGACTTGCCGGCAAGGTCCCTGGCGAGTGCGGAAGCCTCGCCGCGCATCTCATCCGTAGCAGGATTGAAGACGATGATTGCATAGCGCCTGTTGCGTGATTCGATCCACTCCGCGAGCTGTTTACCGTAGCCCGCCTGAATTGGCACCGGTTGGTCAAAAAGACGAAACTGCTTCTCACCACAGAAAACTTTTAAGCCACTACGCTTGGCCACAATGTCGCGAATAAACCGAGGTGTATTCGTCGGAGGAACCGGATGTTCCGAGGTCAAGTCGTAGTGACTACGGGCGAAGCTGACACGGCAGTAGAACGTGGCCACTCCCTCTTCTTCTTTTACGCCGATATCGACATGCCAGAACCTTCGGTTACCTAGCTCAGAATCAGGATGGGTGTAACGAAATGCCCAGGCCTTATAGGTATCTGCATATACTGTGTTTGTTGCCACAGAGCTGTGTGTATTGTAAAGATTGTTCCAATTACACTTCCGGAAGAAGTCCTTCTTGGCGTTACGACAGAGGCGATCTTTTTCTCGAATGAGCAACCAGCCAAAAAGGATATTTTGAATCGTACTCAGTGGACTGTATTCTTCGTGCGACTCGAAGACCTTAAAGCATGTCTGGTAGTGAGTGATTGAATTCGGAATCATACCTTTACCCTCACTTTCCCGGTGAGCAGTTGCTGCATCAGGCCTTTCTTCTGCTGCTTTAGCTGCTCGAGTTTGGTTTGCTGAAGGGCGATTTCTTCATTTACTGAATCGATGAAGTCAGCGATGGCGACACACTCTTTCTTGTTCGATGGAACATTGATTTTCTTCTTCAGAAAGTCCTTTGGAACGAAAGTCATCTTTTCAATCGTGACTCCGTAGCTCGCTACATAGGCAAGGTGCCAGATATAACGCAGCTGCGATAGGTAATTGAAGAAACGAATATCAAACGACTCACTATCACGAGGGACGAGACAGATGTAAGAGGCGGAAACCTTATATTGATCGAATTCCGGTGTCACCATGCCAAGAGCACCGTGAGTCACTTGCATCTTTGCGATCAAGAAATCTCCCGTTCTAACAGTCTTCAAGGTCTTGGTTTTGATTTCACGGCCATAGAGACTTTCACGAGCAAATGGACCACCTGAACGGCGACGCAGACTCAAGAGTCTATATTGCTCATTATCATCCCAGTCCACAGGTCGCTTAACCTCCTTAAGCAAAGAACTAATAGTGACCTTCCGCCAAGCCGTCTCCTCAAACTCCGGAAAGCGCATTTTTCCGGTGAGGAGCTGCTGCGTGAGGCCCTTTTTGCGCTGCTTCTTCTGGGCGATCAAACGCTCCTGCGCCTCAATCGCCTCATCGCAGGCCCCAAGGATTTCGGCGAT
>JAGYJE010000051.1 GCA_018402305.1 Puniceicoccaceae bacterium
CTGCATCAAGTCCAGTTTTTTGGAATTTTATTTCATTAAGCACAATTTAATGTGCCTATACAACGTTAGGCACAAATTCCCTCGGTTAGGTTAACCAAATCCAGCTATGACCATCAAATGTATCGCACCCGTCGTATTAATCGGCATCTCGGCTCTCCTTCACGGCTGCGCCAGCGTGGTTCGTGGAAGCTCCGAAAAGCTCATTATTCAGAGCACACCGTCCGCCGCTGAAGTCAGGTTATCGACAGGCCAGTCGGGCACTACACCTTTCGAGGTGGAGGTTCCTCGAAAGGGCACGATCTTCGTTACGATCAAAAAGGACGGCTACAAGCCGCTCGAGACCGCTGTTATCTCCAGTATTGACGGCGGCTCCCTCGGCATCGGAACAGCAGCAAATTTAATATTCCTGCCGATCGTGAATGATATTGTCGATTACAAGACCGGCGCCAACTACTCTCATAAGCCAAACCCGCTCATTGTGACTTTGATTCCTGTCTCATCGCCGGAGTCCTACCAGCTTGTGGCACCGCCGGCAGCGATCCCCACTGTAAAAGAGCCGAACAAGGCGCCAGAGTCAACGACCACGGCCGTCACGCCTCCTGCTGCGCAGGAGTCGCGCCAGCCGTAGTCGTGGCTCATCTTTGACGTTGGATGAATAAGCGCCGTAACAGCCTGAAAGAAATCAGCTTGGGAGCGCTTGGAGGTTCATGGGGCGGAGCGAATCTTTGGAGGAGAAGGCTCTCCTACCCACGTTTCCATGCTAGCGGATCCAAGGTGGCGGATGTTTTCCGAGAAGCTGAAGAGCATCAGGCGAGTATGCGACCGATGTGCGAAGAGGAAATCCCTTCAGGTCCACCACAAGCGTTACATTAGTGGCTTAGCACTATGGGAGTATGATGTGTCCGATTTGGAAGTGCTTTGCGAAGACTGCCACCGTGAGCAACATGGCCTACCTCCCCAGAAAGGCGTAGCACTTCGCACAAAGGAGGAGGTCGAAGCCGAAGAGCGGAGTCGTCATGAGTTCTTACTTCGACACGATCCTTATGGTTCTTACGCCCATATTCACGGAGAGAAAAAGGCTAATCGGGTAGGCGGAGGTAATTAGCCTCCGCCCCCCACACCACCCGGCATGCGGGTCCGCACCGGGCGGTTCCGAAGGTTATCGGACCGTAGTTGGATAATGGATATGCGCCCACCTTTCGGTGAGCGAAGGCAGTCCTGCCACTGTTAACCAGTCGTTGTGGAGGGCTTGGTTGAGGGTCGGGGATTTGGACATCGCCCAGGATCCGGAGCGCCGGTTCATCGCATCGAAGCTGTCGTCTTATCGGGCAATGGCGGAACCTCGTTTTTAAACAGTGCCTCTAAAAAACCGCTGGGCAAAAATCCGCAGCGCACAACGTGATAGGTGACGGCCTGGCCCCTTTGGACTCCCCTCGACCAAGAAGGACCTGAGAAAGATTGAAACCCGGGACCGGCTGCGTATTATCACCACCATTGAAGCGTTGGAGTCTGATCCGTTTCCGCCGGGTTGCACAAAACCAAGGGGCAGCAAGCAAAGCTACCGCATTCGCACCGGTAACTATCGGATCCTGTATGATGTCCATTCCGGACACCTCGTAATTGAGGTCATCAAGGTTGGTCACCGAAGGGATGTCTACAGAACCTAACAAACCCCACCAGTCGATCCAGAGAACTCCGTGCCGCGCAGCGACACTCCACCTCTGATCTGAATCGTTCCAGAAGTGAAATTGACCTTTCGATTCACCGCCCTACTTTGCGACCATGAACTTGAAGGCGATAGTCCACACCGATCCAGAGGGAGGCTTTTGGGCCGAAGTGCCTTCCCTCCCCGGTTGCATTACCCAAGGTGAGACGATGGAAGAGCTGACAGCCAATCTCCAGGAGGCCATTTCCCTTTGGCTCGAAGCGGGAGAGCCCGATGCATCCGAGAACAAACAGATTCTGGAAGTTGCGCTGTGAAGCAGGTCACAGGATCGCAGCTAGCGAAAGCGATCGAAGCCCGCGGCTGGGTGCTAAAACGGTCCAAGGGAAGTCACCACATCTATCTCAAAACAGGGCATCGAGAGCGAATTGTCATACCGATGCATGGCAGTCGTCCACTGAAAATTGGGCTTCTTCGCGCCCAGATGAAGATCGCGGATCTGAAGGAGGGGGACCTATAAACT
>JAGYJE010000052.1 GCA_018402305.1 Puniceicoccaceae bacterium
GGTCGGGGCGAAAATTACCGTGGTCGCAGAGGGTGTGCCGCCGGGTCTGGGTGAGCCGGTATTCGACCGGCTGGATGCGGAACTGGCCTACGCGTTGATGAGCATCAATGCGGTCAAGGGCGTCGAGATTGGTGCCGGTTTTGCGTCGGTAGCGCAGTTGGGCACAGAGCATCGTGATGAGCTGACGCCGGAAGGCTTCACCAGCAACAATGCGGGTGGGGTGCTGGGTGGCATTTCTTCGGGGCAGCCTATCGTTGCCCATCTTGCGCTCAAACCTACCTCCAGTATTACCACGCCTGGACGCTCGATTGACGTCAACGGCAATCCGGTGGATGTGATCACCAAGGGTCGGCATGATCCCTGTGTGGGGATTCGTGCCACGCCAATTGCCGAGGCAATGATGGCCATGGTGTTGATGGACCATCTGCTGCGCCATCGCGCGCAGAACGCGGATGTGACGGTGACTACTCCGATACTAGGCCAGCTATGAGCTGCCGAGTTGCCTGATTCGAGGCGCTGATGCTGCCTTACTGGCGCCTTTCCGGTTTCTATTTTGCCTACTTCGCCTTGCTTGGCGGAGTAGCGCCTTTTCTTGCGCTGTATTTCAACCACCTGGGCTATAGCGCTGCGCGTATTGGTGAGTTGGTCGCCATCCCCATGCTGATGCGTTGCCTGGCGCCCAACCTGTGGGGCTGGCTGGGTGATGTGACTGGTCGGCGCTTGGCCATTGTGCGACTGGGAGCCTTGTTCACTGCGCTGGCCTTTACCGGGATTTTCTACCGCCAGGATTACCTCTGGCTGGCGATGATCATGGCGCTGCACAGCTTTTTCTGGCACGCGGTGCTACCCCAGTTCGAAGCTATTACTCTGAGCCATCTGGGCGCCCAATCGTCCCGTTACAGCATGGTGCGATTGTGGGGCTCGGTCGGATTTATCGCCACCGTAGTCGGCTTGGGCTTGTTGTTGCAGGTGTTCAGTCTGGATGTGTACCCGGTCGTCATGCTCGGCATCATGCTGGCGATTTTCTTCTGCAGCCTGACGGTGCCAGCGGCACCGGTGAGCAAACCGCATCACGCAGGGGTAAACACGGAAGGCTTTCTGCGACTGTTACGCCGACCCGGTGTGCTGGCGTTTTTTCTCTGTGCCGGGCTGATGCAGTTCTCCCACGGGCCTTACTATACGTTTCTGACTCTGCATCTGGAGGCCCTTGGCTACAGCCGTGGCCTGATCGGTCTGCTCTGGGCCCTTGGCGTAGTTGCAGAGATTCTGCTGTTTCTGGTCATGGCCAGGGTATTGTCGCGTTTCACCCTCAAGCAGCTGTTGGTTACCAGTCTGCTACTTGCCGCTATCCGCTGGCTGGTGTTGGGGTCCTTGGCCGAGTACCTCGGTGCTCTTCTACTTGCCCAACTCCTGCACGCCGCGACTTTCGGATGTTTTCACGTGGCTGCAATCCATTTCATCCAGCGCAGTTTCAATGACCGGCTGCAGGGGCAGGGGCAGGCGCTATACGCTACGCTGTCAGGTATGGGCGGCGCCCTCGGTGCACTGTTTGCCGGATATAGCTGGAACACCCTTGGTGCATTCTGGACCTTTGCCGTGGCGGGCATGGCGGCGCTGCTTGCCGCGATGGTGCTATTGCGCTGTCTGCCAACGGCGAGTGCCGAGAATCACCAGCGTCATACTTTCAGCTGACTGTCCGCTGCTGGCCATGGCCCTTATACTGGCCAGACATTTCAAATAACAGGCGACGTCCAGGATGACTATCCTTGCTGTCTACGATCATCAGCAACTGCAACTGCCAGGCAAAGTACTGACTCACCGCGAAGATATAGACCCTCTGCTCCAGGAGCTGGGTGTGAGGCTTGATTACCTGGTACTGCCCGCACTGGCAGGCGATGATACCGACCAGGCAATTCTTGCCGCATGCGCCCCGAATCTGGCCGACAGCCCGTTGGCAAATGCTCTATCGCACCTGCGAGTGCAGAGAATAGATGCGCCGCCTGGCTACGCGGATGAGCCTGTTGCGGCGGAAGAACAACGCTTTCAGCAAGCTGTTGCGTTGCTGTGGGCCAGGGGCGCAGGGGTCGTTTGCCTGCACCAGGCACCGCAGCTGCTGGTGTTGAGTTGCCGCCGGGGTGACGTGCTGGCTTTGCCAGCGC
>JAGYJE010000053.1 GCA_018402305.1 Puniceicoccaceae bacterium
GGCGGAGGGGGCGTCGGAGGACGCCGCCCAGCCGTCGATTGTGAACAACTTTGCCGCCGACGAAATGTCGGTTGGTGATAACCTGCCCAAGCCGGCGAGAGCCGGTGGCGGCAACGCCTCGGACGTGGCACGGTTGAGCGCCGCTCATCCCTCGAGGATTTGGTGTAGAACACCGGCCCGTCCGCAGGTTTCCACCCGAAGGTCTGATAGAACACAGGCTCGCGAAGCTCGCTCTACCAGCTCGACCCGTGGAGGAAGCCAGTCGTTGCAGTCCCAACCAGCAACCTCCAATCCAACAACAACCATGAACCCTTGCGAGAACACCAGCTACTATGCCGGCTTCGATTGGGCCAAAGATCACCATGACGTCATCGTGATCGACGGCTCGGGTCGTATGGTCGGCGATTTCCGTATCGAACACACCTCTGCCGGATGGCGGCAGTGGCAGGAAAAGATTGCCGCTTGGCCCGGCTTGGCCGTGGCGGTGGAAACCAGCTTCGGCGCGGCGGTCGAGCAACTGCTGCACAGCGGCGCGAAAATCTACCCGGTCAATCCGATGAGCGCCAAACGCTATCGGGAACGCCAATGTTCCAGCGGCAACAAGACCGATCGGCACGACGCCTGGGCCCTGGCCGACGCCTTGCGGCTCGACGGCCACGGCTGGCGCGCGCTGCAGGCCGGCGATCCCATGATCGCCGAGTTGCGCATCCTGTGCCGCGACGAAGTGGCTCTGATCGAGGAACGCACCGCCTTGATCAACCAACTCCAGCAAGCCCTGCACGAATACTACCCCACCGCCTTGGAGGCCTTCGATGATTGGACGCTGCCGGCGGCCTGGTCCTTCGTCGAAACCTTCCCCGATGCGCAGGCCTTGACCAAGGCCGGCCGGCGCCGGTGGGAAAAGTTCCTGCACACCCGGCGCTTGGCGCGTCCCCAGACCTACGAGCGCCGCCTGGAAACCTTCGCCCAAGCCGGCCAATGGAGCGTGGCCCCGGCCTTGGTCGCCTCCAAAAGCATGCTGGCCGTGGCCCGCTGCCGGCAGTTGCGCACCTTGCAAACCGAGCTGGAAGCCTACCGCGCCCGCATCGAGTCGCTCTTTGCCCGTCATCCCGATCACAATCTGTTTGGTTCGCTGCCCGGGGCCGGACCGAAACTGGCCCCGCGCCTGCTTGGCGAGATCGGCAGTGATCGCTCGCTCTACGACGACCCGCAGGGCCTGCAATGCTTGGCGGGCACCGCGCCCGTGAGCTACCAGTCCGGCCAGATCCACAAAGTCAATATGCGCCGCGGCTGCAACAAGCACTTGCGCCATGCCATGTATCTCTTCGCCGACAAGAGCCGGGCACAGTCGGCGTGGGCCGCCCAATATTATGCGGCCCATCGTCAACGCGGCAAAAGCCATGCCCAGTGCCTGCGTTGCCTGGGCCAACGCTGGCTGAAAATCATCTGGAAAATGTGGCAGACCTCGACCCCTTACAATCCCGACTTCCACCTGAAAAACCAGACCGCCCACGGCTCGTGGGTCCTCCAACTCAACCCCCAACAAACCTGAACTCCCATGCGAATAAAATCCGGAAAAAAAGACTTTCTAACCGATAGAACATCTTCGCTCCGGTATCAGTTGATCGCTGCAGCGACCTATCTTCACTTCGTTACGGTTCAGTGTTTCAGTTTTCAAAATTTCAGTAACTCCTCTTCCATTACCCGCCACCGTCCGCCGCGGCGGACTCCGGCTCAGGTCTCAGGTTTCCGGTTTCCGCTTTCAACTCTCCGGTCTCCTTCCCACCTTCCCACCTTCATACTTTCCCACTTTCACACCTTCGCACACCCCCCGCCTGCTCACCCACGTTGCCCTCGTCCCGCATTGCGGGACTCACGCTGTCTCGCTCCGCTCGGCTCCCACTTTTTAACCTTTCCACTTTCCCACTGTTACACCTTCCCACTTTTAACCTTCATACCTTCATACCTTCTCACTTTTTAACCTTCATA
>JAGYJE010000054.1 GCA_018402305.1 Puniceicoccaceae bacterium
GATCGAAGACAACATTGCCGCTTTCGACCTCGACCGCCTCGAGGCCATCGTCAAACAGGTCGCTCAGCGCGAGTTTCGCACCATCGAGCGCCTCGGTGCCGTGCTCGGCTTCCTCATTGGCTGCGCGCAGGTCGCTTTGTTCGTGCTTACGGGAGCGGTTCAATTTTAAATTAACGTATTTGAGACTTCTTCTGGTTACATCCAGGCTTTCATGTCGCTTTTTAGTTGCATAAGTTACCATATCCACGTCGCTATAGGATATGGGAATTTCTGACATTACTCCAGGGGAAATCTTGAAAGAAGAATATCTCGATCCGATGGGCTTGTCGCAGAACGGGCTAGCTCGTCAGCTGGATGTATCGCCCCGTACGATCAACGAAATCGTGCTTGGCCGGCGCTCGATCACTGCTAAGATGTCGATACGGCTCGGAACTTACTTCCGACAAAGTGCTCGCTTTTGGCTCAATATTCAAACCGAATGTGATCTCCGCGCAGCGCTCGCCAACGAGGCCCAACTCACCAAGCATATCGAGCCTTACCCGGAAGTCGCCGAAAATACCGCTGAATACAATAAATGATCGGCTCGTTCGCAGACAAAGCGACTGAAGAACTGTGGGTGAAAGGCCAGTCTCGAAAATTCGGCAAACACCAGCGCGTTGCCCTGCGAAAACTTATCCAACTGGACTCAGCGGAACAGCTCTCGGATTTGAAAACACCGCCGGGAAATCGACTGGAAGCGCTTTCCGGAGGCCGCCAAGGCCCGCATTCAATACGCGTTAATAAACAATGGAGAATTTGCTTCATCTGGAAAGACAGTTCCGCTACGCAAGTTAATCTCGAAGACTATGACTGACCCGACATGAACCAACTCGACGCCACCACCCTCCCCTACTGCCCGTCCCGCTACGAGGTGCGGCGCCGTGTTTCGCGTGCCATCAATGTGGGCGGCGTCTATGTGGGGGGCGACCAGCCGATCCGGATTCAATCGATGACGACGACGAACACGCAGGACGTCGAGGCGACGGTCCGGCAAACCCTTGCTCTGGCCGAGGCCGGTTGCGAGATCGTCCGCATCACTGCTCCGAACAAAGCCGCCGCCGCCGCCCTTGGCGAAATCTCAAAAAAGGTGCGGGCCGCCAAGTGCGATGTGCCCCTCGTCGCTGACATCCATTTCCTACCATCCGCTGCAATGGAGGCTGCCAAACACGTCGAGAAAGTCCGCATCAACCCGGGCAACTACGCCGACAAAAAAAAGTTCGCTGTGCAGGAGTATAGTGACGCCGCCTATGAGGCTGAGCTCGAACGCCTCCATGAGGCCTTCAGCCCGATCGTATTGCGCTGCAAAGAACTGGGCCGGGCCATGCGCATCGGGACCAATCACGGCTCACTTTCCGACCGCATCATGAATCGCTACGGCGACACGCCGCTGGGCATGGTGGAGTGCGCCCTCGAATTCATTCGCATCGCGGAGAGCCATAACTTTCACGAAATCTGCCTGTCCATGAAAGCGAGCAACCCAAAGGTGATGATCGAGGCCTACCGCCTGGCCGTCGCCCGTATGGACGAGGCCGGCATGAACTACCCCCTCCACCTCGGGGTGACCGAGGCCGGCGACGGTGAGGACGCCCGCGTCAAGAGTGCCATTGGGATCGGCACATTGCTTAACGACGGGTTGGGCGACACCGTCCGTGTTTCCCTGACGGAGGACCCCATCTACGAGCTACCCGTGGCCCGCGACCTTGCCGATAAAGCCATGGCGCTCTGGAGCCGAAGCGCCGACCAACCCCTCGCCGAGCCGACTCACGACAGCATCGATCCCTTTCAATTCGAAAAACGCAGCA
>JAGYJE010000055.1 GCA_018402305.1 Puniceicoccaceae bacterium
CTATGCACCGGGCTGCCATTCTGCTGCTTGCCTGTGTAATGCCTCAGCGTGAATGTCTAAATAGCTGAGAGAGTTTAAGCTACGAGGCGGGTTTGTTGTTGTCGTTTAGTTTTGCGGTTCTCCCTGGCCGCTTCGAGTTTTTTATCTCTGGCGGCGAGGATGGCGGTGTGGCGTGCGGCGATGCGGTCGGCTGGGGTGATGTAGCCGAGAGCGGAGTGGAGGCGCACGGTGTTGTAATGGTCGATGAAGCCGCCGACGATGCGTTTGGCGTCCTGGAGGGTGAGCGGGGTTTTCGGGCGGATGGCGTCTTCTTTGAGGGTGCGGTGGAAGCGCTCGAGTTTTCCGTTGCTTTGAGGGTGGTAAGGGGAGCAGAAGACGTGGGTGGTTTGCCAGAGGCGGATAAACTCTTTGAAGTCCTTGGCCACGAACTGGGGGCCGTTGTCGGTGATGATGCGCGGGCGAGCTTCGGGATGGGCTTCGCGGGCCCGTTGGATAACGATCTCGGCGTCGGCTTCGCGCATCTGCGGGCGGATGTCCCAGGAAAGGATGGCGCGCGAGGCGCCGTCGAGGACCGAGCAGAGGTAGTAGAAGGTGCCGCCGAGGTTGAGGTAGGAGAAGTCCACGTGCCAATGCTCGTGGGGTTGGAGGGGTTGCTCAAAGCCCCGGCCCTTGCGGGAAGTCTTGGCCGGTCGTGAACCGATAACGCCGGCACTTTTGAGCACACGGTAGGTGGTGACCGGGCTGACGGCGGCCACATCGGCATCAAGCATCATGAAGGTCAGGCTGCGGTAGCCTTCCAGCGGATGACACCGGGCGAAGTCAATGATGGCGGCCCGCTCGTGTGGCTCGATCCAGTGGTCGCGGGGGATCATGGCGTTGTGTTCATTGACCTTGCCATAGCGGTCCTGCCAGCGGTGGAACTTGCGCGGACAAAGTGCCAACCAACGCAGCAAGAGGGCGACCGGCAGGCCGGCGAGCGCCGCGTGATGGCGCAAGAAGTCGACCACTGTGTCTCGCAAATCGTGTGGAACCCACTGCCCATTTAGTTCTCCCCAATGTTTTTTTTTGTGCGCACCAGGTCTTCCATGATCTCGGCGATGACCTCGTCCTTGCGCCGCAACTTGTCTTCCAGGGCCGCCATTTTACGCTCGGTTTTGCCGGCCAGCCGGGAGGAAGAGCGGCCGCCTTCAAAAGCAGCGCCACCCTTCTCGAAAAACGTCTTCTGCCACTGGTAGAACATCGTCGGGTGGATGTCTTCGGCCTCGCAGATCTCGGAAATCGCGCGACTCTCGAGCAGATGCAGGCGCAGGATACGCACCTTATCCGCCGGGCTGTGGTAACGGCGGGGGGCGGGGGCTTCGGTCTTGGTCGGTTTTGTTTGGTTCATGCTACGGGGTTCCTTTCGGGTTTGCCCGTAGCTTAGCCCATTCAGTCCATCAGGTCATTCCGTCTGAGGCAGGACAGTTTCAAGTATGCGGCGAAGCCGCAGTGGAGGACAGGGAAGGTCGGAAAGTATGAAGGTGGGAAGGTTTGAAGGTTAAAAAGTGGGAAAGTATGAAGGTGGGAAGGTTTGAAGGTGGGAAGGTTAAAAAGTGGGAAAGGGGGAGCCGGAGTCACGCGCTAGCGGGACGTAGACAGCGTGAGGGTCGCCGCGGCGACTAAACCTGAAGTCAGCTTGCTAGATCGACGATTAGGTATTCGCCTGCCTGGGCGTTTTGGACTGCCTCAGTAATGCGTGGTGCCAGTGGTTGCAGGAGCGGCCACCGGTTGGTAGGCAGTTCGATAATGGCGATCTGGCGGCCGTCCATCTTTTGCTGATAGCGCATGTTTTTGTCGG
>JAGYJE010000056.1 GCA_018402305.1 Puniceicoccaceae bacterium
GCGCGATCGGTATCATCCAAAGCTCCGTCGGCGGCACACCCGCCGAAGCGTGGACACCGCGCGCCGCCTTGGAAAGCCGCCCGGAGTTGAAATCCCACGCGGACCTCATGGCCCGCGCCCGCGCCTCCGGCAAGTCGCCGGACGAGTGGCGAGGGGAGGTGGAGGACTACGACAACTTTCGCGCCGCACAAAAGCGATGGGCCCGGACCAGGGAAGGGGCGCCTCCCGAGCCCGTGCCCGAACCGGTCCCCGGCAACCCGTGGTTCCGCAGCTCGCCGACAGTCCTCTACGAGAACATGATCGCGCCGCTCATTCCCTATACGGTGCGCGGCGTCATTTGGTATCAGGGGGAAAGCAACGCGTTGCAGCCGGACGAATACCGCATCCTGTTTCCCTCCCTCATCCATGCCTGGCGCGAGGCGTGGCAGCGCCCCGACCTGCCATTTCTCTTCGTGCAACTCGCGGCCTTTGACGACCCGAGGCCGGGACGGGATTTTCAGGGACTCCGCGCGGCGCAAAGCTTCACCCGCGACACCGTGCCCCACACCGGCATGGCGGTGGCCATCGATGCGGGCGAACGGAACGACATTCATCCCAAGTTCAAGCAGCCCGTGGGCGAGCGCCTGGCCCGCCTGGCCCTCGCGCAGGTCTACGGGCGCGAGGTGGCCTCGCGCGGTCCGGTCATGTCCGGAGCCGGAAGCGAAAACGGCAAGGTGACGGTCGTGTTCGCACACGCGGGAGCGGGCCTCAAGACCTCGGATGGCAGAACTGAAATACCCGGCTTCGAGGTCGCCGGACCCGATGGCCGGTTCCATGCCGCCACCGCCCGGTTGGCAGGACCCGCCGGAGTGGTCCTCGAATGCGCCTCCGTCGCCCAACCCGCGGCCGTCCGTTACGCCTGGGCGCCCTGGATCGAGCCCCCGGTCACCCTGCAAAACGCCGACGGGCTGCCCGCCGAACCCGGACAACTGGATTTGCCGAAAGCCAATTAACCATGAAACAACACGCATTATGGATCACAATTGCCTCCCTGCTTTTGACGATCCTACTCCCCGCCGTAAACGCCGACGCGCCCGATGACCGGGCGGAGACCGACACCGCGCCCGGTGAAGCTTTCGTTTACAAGACCTCCGACGGCCAACCGCGGCGATTGGAAGTTTACTTCCCACCCGCACACGAGCCTGCAAACGCGAAGGTCCCCGCGATCATCTTTTTCCACGGCGGCAACTGGCAAGGGGGCGACCTCACCCAGTTCCGCGCCGCCTGCCAGCATTTCGCCCGGCAGGGTCTGGTCGCGGTCACAGCGGATTACCGCATGCATCCGAAGGAAACCGCCGACTTTGCCGACAGTGGGGAATCCCGCAAGCGGGTGTGCATCACTGACGCGAAAAGCGCGATCCGCTGGCTCAAAGCCAGGGCAGGGGAGTTCGGCGTCGATCCGGACAAGGTCATCGTCGGCGGGGGATCGGCTGGAGGCCACGTGGCCGTGCTGGCGACGCGGCAGACCGGACTTGATGATTCGGCAGACGACACCTCCATCGACACCGGGACAGTCGCCTATGTGCTCTTCAATCCCGCCTTCGATCTGAAGGACCGGGCCGATCCCACAGTCGATGCTTTGCAACACATCGGCCCGGGTATGGCCCCGGCCATCGTCTTCTTCGGCGATCAGGACAGCGTCTGGTTGCCCGGATGGGATGCCTTGCATGCCCGCCTCGCGGCAGCGGGAGCACGGGTCGAATACTGGCAGGCCCCCGGGCATAAACACGGATTCTTCAACCGCACCTCAAGACAGCGGGCCCTGCTGAAGAAGGCGGACCGCTTCC
>JAGYJE010000057.1 GCA_018402305.1 Puniceicoccaceae bacterium
GATATTTTTACGGCGTGCCTGGCAGCTGTCCTCCCACTTCACGGTATATTTGGGGCGAGTACGACAACAACCAGTCCGAAAGGGAATGAGGTCACTGTTGCGGCCGACAATACAGTGGCCATTCCCGGGTATGATGATATTTTGGTTGTGTCGCCGATTGATCAACTCCCAATTACCATCGAGCCCGAAGTAAGCTTTGTGCCGGCATCCAAGTGGGAGCATGCAGAAACGAGGCCTGAACCTATGCGGGCCACCTTCAGTTCGACGGTTAATGAGGTTGTGATCGAGGTCGACTTTGAAACAGTAGCAAAAAAGCAAAACGGCGATCCGGATGATGCTGAAACTGTAATCGTCAGGCTACTCAAGATGGACGTGGGGTATTTAGTTGAGGAACAAGAGCCCACTGTTGATGCAGAGTATAATCTATTCGACGGGCCACAAAGATATCTGAAAGGGCGTCGAATGAATTTTGAACTTGATGGAGCTGAAGATATTCCGAGTGCGCAAATAGATTGGGATGGAACTTTTGGCACAACGAGCACTGGCGGAGGGCATAGAACTTGGAAGGTTTATCTTGCTGCTGCTTCTAGCTCCGACACTGATTATAAAACTGTTGTAGCCGAGATTGCTAACAGTCTAGTCGCAGAGGAAGAAATACTTGTTTGTAAATATGTCCTAGGGATCCACTCAAATGTTGGACCAGATAGCGGCTTTACCTCGGGGCATGCTTGGATTACTTATGCTGATTGGACAAATGGCACTAACCCAACTGTTACCAGAGTAGGACTCTGGCCAGATGAGCACCCGCTAACTCTCGATAACGGAGATGGATCTGATGTTCGAGTGAATCTGGAGCAAAGTGATCTGGGTGCTTACAACCGATTCTATTTACTAAGCCCTTCAGAGTTCCAGAATTTGACGAATTACATGAATCAGGGCGCGGAGTGGGCTTACCTTAACACATGCGCTAACTGGGCTGAAGATGCTGTTCAAGCTGCCGTTGGAGAAGAAGTTGATTCATCAGATTTTGTTCTATTCGGAACTCCAAGAAGCATATCTAAAAGCATTAGCAGCTTGGAAGCAGGAGAGCCCACTACAAGCCTAGAACCGCGGGACAGTGGCGCGGATATTGAGGAAGGAAGTTCAACAGGAAACTCCACTTGGGATGGAACAAGCTTTCTGGATTAGATATGAAATACCTCCAACAGATTGTCGTATTCCTTTTCGCTGTTATTCCCTTTTTATCTTACGCGAATGATATTTTCCGAGATATTAAAGACGGAGATTTAGAAGCAATTGAAGCCCGTATAAGCAGGGGTGAAGATATTAATCAGGTAGATGAGTTTGGCCTGAGCGCACTATGGTATGCGGCAAGGTATCAGCAAATAGAAATGGTTCAATTGCTCCTAGATAACGGCGCTGACGTTCATGCAAGAGATCACAAAATGCGAGCAACTATCATTGATTCGTTGCATAACTTTATTAGCCGATCAGGGCAGGAACGCCTAGAAAAGATAGAGCATGCAAAGAGAAATGGGCTCTCTCAATCTCTTATCGATAACTCATATCCTGCTCGGACTCCAGATGGCATCGACTTCACTGAGTCTGGAGCAGAATCATGGAAAAGTATACTCACATTGATAGAGTCAAGTATTGAGGTCAGTGACGACGAGATTGAAAGCCATGAAGAGTTGGATCAACCCGATCAAGTTAACTCAGACATCCAGGCCATGGCCGAGTTGCTAGACAA
>JAGYJE010000058.1 GCA_018402305.1 Puniceicoccaceae bacterium
GCTAAATGCCTGAAGACCGGCACTACTGATCTGCTGGATGGATTTCCCGCGCAGCAAGCGCTGACGGTGGTCAGACAGGGTACATCCTGAATTATGATCTATGAAAGCCTTCATATTGCTTCATTCGTTCCATCTCCGATAATCTCCCCCAGAAATTTAAATTTTTTTCCGATTTGGCTGTTGGCCAGGAAGCGCAATGTCTCGCAGCTAAAAAAATGGGCTGAATCCCCGGAACTCCACGCGGAGTCCCGGGGTGTTTCGTTTCAGGTCCCTGGCTTGATGTAGGCGTTGATGCCGACAACGACGGGCAGGCCGTTGATCTGGGCGTCAGTGGGCTTGTTGCCGTTGCTGCTGGCGACGGTGAGCGTCTTGCCGGTGGCGGACGGGCGCGGCGCGTGCAGTGGGATTTCGATGTGGAGGACGTTGTCCTTGATGGTGGTTTTCATTCTGGTTGCTTGGTTGTTGGTTTTGCTAACGGGATTCTTTGGTGGTTTGGTTGTTGGTGAGCGGGCGGGGAGAGAGACTCAAGACACAAGACCTGGAGACAGAAGAGCCGTTGGTGGGAGCAGATGCTCTTTCCCAACGGCTCCAGTCTTGTGTCTTGGGTCTCGGAGCGCAGCGGTCTTCCGTCTCCCGGCGCGAGGCGGGTCAGTCGGCTTGGTCTTCCCAATGGAGGATGCGGACATCGCCAGCGGCCACGCCGAGGCAGTGGATGTCCTCCAGGGAGTAGGGCGCTTCGGATCCGCTGTTGTCCCCGTTCCAGTCGGCGAGGCATTGCTCGCGTCCGGCCAGTATGGCAGACTCGAGATCGGGTGCCTCGACGGAATCGATGTGGACGGTTCCCAGTTGATCCGCCTGCTGGCAGAAGACGGTGAAGGTGGAGGGGATCATGAGCGGAGGTAGGCGGTGTCTTTCTTTTGGAAGAGACTGTGCGCCTCCTCTTCGGTGAGACCCACGAACTCGGACACTCGGAACGAGACTTCGTCCGGGTAGAACGAGAATAGGTTTTTGGTGGAGCCATCCTCGAAGGTCGCGATGACCTCGGGCATGGGGTCGAACATGCCGAGCGGCATAGGCCGGGGCATGGGGGTGATGGTGACGGATTTGATTTTCATAAGGGTTGGTTGTGTGTGGTGGGTGGAAAAAGAAATGGCCGCCACAAAGGTTGTTGATCCTTTATGGCGGCCGTGTTTCCCCGGTCGGGCTACAGGCGTGTCGTGCGACTCGGTCTTGCCTCGTGGGTCCTTACCGAAGAGATAGACGCAAGACACAAGACTTGAAGACACAAGAGCCGTTAGGTGGAGCTATGTGCTCTTTTTAACGACTCTCCTCTTACGTCTTGGGTCTTGAAGCGAAGCGGTCCTGTGTCTTCAGGCGGCTTCCGCCTGAGGTTTGTATTTGAGCTGGCTCACGGTGCATTCAGCCGCCGGGATGTCGTCGCGAGGGCCGACGTAAACCGGTTGGTAGATGCAACCGCTCTGCCGGAACGCGTAGAGGAATTTCACCTCCACGACATCACCGATGGCCGGGATATTGTGGTTAGGAGGGATGGTGACGTTGCCGGCCGGGACCAGCTTGTCGCCTTGGTGGAGACCGAGAGTGACGCTGCGTTTATGGTTGATGCCGGTGACGATAAACGACGCGCTCTCGACGAACTTGAACTTCAACTGTGATCCGCCGGAGTTGGGGCGACCCGGGTTGAAGGGTGCGTTCATATCTTTGAAGACGACGCCTTCACGG
>JAGYJE010000059.1 GCA_018402305.1 Puniceicoccaceae bacterium
CGGACGAGCGACACGGTCTGAATCTGTTGGAGGTGAAAGGCTCCAGCTTGGAGGAAGGGCTTGGGAACGGAGACCTCCCAACGATTTCCGCGCAAGGCTGTGGTGTGTGGGATGACAGTAACCAAGGCAAGTTCATCGTCTACTGGATACTCTGTCAGCAGCAAGCAGGGTCTAACCTTGCCCGCGATACCCATGTCGGTTTGCCAGACCTCGCCTCGATTAGGCTTTGGCATGGTCCTCAGCTTCCATTTCTTCAAGAAGGGCGAAACCCTCAGAGGCGACATGATCACAGATGGCCAGGTCGTCGGTTTCGGTCTCAAAGCTCAACACTTTGAGACAAATCTCCCTTCTTTCGGAATTCGAAAGCTTCGGAAGTTCTTCAAGGATTTCGGCAAAGCTCACGCCGATACGCTAGCAGGAATGGTGCCTGGGGCAAGGAGCTAGGGCAGAGTCCGCCGCGGGGGGCGGTGTTTAATGGTAGATGTTGAATGATGAATGATGAATGAGGCGGCCGGAGGCCGCGGTAGGAAGGTTCGAAAGTGGGAGCCGAGCGGAGTGAATCGTAACGAAGTGGAACCGCAGATGGCCCAGAGGCAAATAGGTCACCGCGGCGACCAACGGATACCGTAGGCAGCCCTGAGGTAAACAGCGTGAGGGTCGCTATGGCGACTAAAAGAGCGAGGACAGCATGGGATTCTGCCGAGTCGGCGCGGCGCGAACAAAACCATTCCAACATTCTTAAGAATGTTGGAATATCCTCGACAGGGGGGCGAGGTTTGATAACGGGGTGGGGCATGCAGACGACCAAAAGCGTGATTCGGAGGCCGGGGGCCCGCACCAAGCGGCTTGAGAGGATTGTCAAAGGATTTGCCAATCATCGAAGAATTGAGATTCTCGAACTTCTCGAGCGTTATCCCGAGATGTGTGTGAGTGAAATCTCGAAAAAGCTGCAGATCGAAATGAAGACCGCCAGCGAGCACTTGCGCCGTCTGGCTATCGCCGGCCTGCTCCTCAAGCGATACGAGGGACGCGAGGTGCGGCATGCCATCACCGAGCAAGCCCGGCACATTCTGTCTTTCCTCGACAAACTCGCCTGAGTCATTCCAAGCGACGGTCGCGTCTCAAGGCCACATTCCAACATTCTTAAGAATGTTGGAATATCAGCCGTGGGGATTTGGGGGGCGTTGGATGCGAGGTGGATGAGACATTGAAGCAGAAAAAACGCCGGGCGAGGGGCACCGGCGTGGCGTGCGGATCAATACTCTAAAATTCTTAAGAATGTTGGAATGTCCGGCAAAGGGGGCGGGTCAGGGGGTGGTGGGGTGAAGTCCGCCGCGGGGGGACGGTGTTTAATGGTGAATTTTGAATGATGGATGTTGAATTTTGAACCGGGGGAGTGGGGTGGGCAACAATGCGACAATTTGCCAATGGTCGAATGGTGCGGTGGCGTGGTGGGGTGACGCTGTGATGTTTAATGATAAATTTTGAATGGTGAATGATGAACCAGAGCTGTGGTGAGAGTGGGTAGGAGGCTTAGGAAGAGGCGAAACTGGGCTGGGTGCGGAGCCAAGTGAGGGTTTCGTTGACGCCTTTTTGGAGTGAGATTTTGGGTTG
>JAGYJE010000006.1 GCA_018402305.1 Puniceicoccaceae bacterium
CTCAATGCCGCGGGCCAGCACGATTTTCTCGTAGTCACCGCGTCCGATTGCCTCCAGTGCCGCCTTCACCGCATCGGGGTAGCGCCCCGGCACGAGCTCGCGCCTAGACTGGATGCGCGTGGTCGATTTGACGCCTGAATGCGGGGTTTCCGGGACGTAGTCGAAGGCGCTGAATTTGCGATAGGCCCCCCAGACCCGCAGGACCAGGTGGTCGATGTCGGTATCGGCATCCACCCGCAAATTCGCCACGGCACCGTATTTGCCCTTTGACCGGGCAACCTGCCAACGGGGCAAAAAAACCGTGGCGGCCGGGAAGGGTGCATCCGCCTTCACGGTGTCGTCGAAACTGAAGGCCGTGAAGAAATGCGGCCCGGTGAAGGCCTCGCTCAAATCGCCCACGGCGATGGTGTTTTCCAAAATTTCGTCGGCAAAGGCTTTGACCGCCGCAAACCGGTCCGCCCCGTCGAAGCGCGCCTGCACCACCGCCTCGGCCGCCGCCACGGCCTCGTCGTCGGCCGCACGCTCGATGTAGCAATGCAATTCGCCGGGCTCGTAGATCGATTGCAGCACGGCCAGTGGCGCAATGTGCTTCACCGCCAGCGATATACTGGCGATCTGGAAGTGCCCCTTCTCCCGCGCCGCCTCCCGACACCCCTCGAGAAATTGACGCAGTGCGCCCTCATCGCGCTCGGGTAACATACTGGACGGGATAATTTGCATCTCGGGGAGGGAAACCAGCTCGCCAGAAACCGCAACCCGCAAAAGTCGTTGGCCTCTGTGGCGTTTGCAATTTTAAGCGCGGGGTCAATTCCAACTGATGGCACTTCGGACTTGAGACGTAGCTGCGAGCTTTAGCCGCAGTTTGGATGGGTGTTTGCGGCCAGAGCTGGTCGCGGACTAAAGCACCGCGCTACAATAAAATACATCGAAGCTACCCCGCGCTTAAAACAGCACCCCTCCGTGGCCCCGTGCCGAGAGATTGTCGAAGCCGCAATCCACTCAAACATCAAGTTTTGTTTGCCCCAAACCCCGCACGCCCTTCTAACTCAACTCCCCGCGTTGAGCACTCCAAGCTTCGGCGGAATCCATCCCACAACTCAATTCCCATTTCCCATTTCCTATCTCCCAAATCCTATTTCCCATGCAGTCACCATTCCCACCGATCAATTTTAAAGCCGAACTGAACGACGAGCAATACGCCGCTGTCACCGCGCCCGCAGGCCCGGCGCTTGTCCTGGCGGGTGCCGGCTCGGGCAAGACCCGCACCCTCACCTACCGGGTGGCCTACCTCCTGCACCAGGGCGTATCGCCCTTTGAAATCCTCCTGCTCACCTTTACCAACAAAGCCTCCCGCGAGATGCTGGAGCGGGTGGAGAACTTGACCGGTGTTTCCCGGCGCCACCTCTGGGGCGGCACCTTTCACAGCATCGCCCAGCGCATCCTCCGCGTGCACGGGGAACTCGTCGGGCTGAAGCGCAACTACACCATACTCGACGAGGGCGAGGCGGAGAGCCTCCTGAAAAATGTCATCCAGGAGCTGGACCCGAAGTTCATCAAAGCGAAAAACTACCCGAAGCCCAAGGTGCTGCACAATCTAATTAGCTACGCCCGCAACACCTGCCGCTCGCCGCGCGACGAGGCTGATGAGCGCTACCCTTTTCTCGATGGCATGGCCGATAAGGTCGATTCGTTTCATAAAGCCTACATGGCCGCGAAACTGGAGCAGCAGGTGGTCGACTACGATGATTTGCTGGAATACTTTCTCAAACTCCTCCGCGAGCAACCCGAGATCCGCCAGCAATACCAGGACCGCTTCCAGCACATCCTGGTCGACGAGTTTCAGGATACCAACCGCCTGCAATCGGAGATCGTGGATCATCTCGCAGGCCACCACCAGATCATGGCCGTGGGCGACGACGCGCAGTGCATCTACACCTGGCGCGGGGCCGATTTCGACAACATCATGCAGTTCGAAGAGCGCCACCCCGGCACCGAAATTCATAAGATCGAGACCAACTACCGCAGCAGCCCTGAGATTCTCACCTTTGCCAACGCCGTGCTCAGCGCCCAGCCCAGCGGGCTCGGTTTCTCGAAGGAACTGCGCGCCGTCAAGCCCTCCCGTGAGCGGCCCTACTTCGTGCCTGTCATGGATACCCGAGGCCAGGCGCGCTTCATCATCGAGCGCATCGAGGGCCTCATCGACGAGGGCCGCGAGCTCTCCGATATCGCGGTGCTCTACCGCGCACACTTTCAGGCCATGGATCTGCAAATGGAGCTCACCCGCCTGAACATCGACTACCAGATCACCAGCGGCGTGCGCTTCTTCGAGCAGGCACACATCAAGGACTTCACCGCACAGCTCCGCTTTGCTTCCAATCCCGCCGATGTCTTTGCGTTTTCCCGTTTCGTTTGCCTCCTGCCCAAGATCGGGCCGAAAACGGCCGAGCGCATCCACAAATTTACCCGGCAACGCGCGGAAAAACTGGAGAAGAATTTCTGCGACGTGCTCGTTTCGGAGGAAGTGCTGAAAAAGATCCCGGGTGACGCCGCGGAGGAATGGCCCTCGCTTGCGGAAACGCTCCGCGAACTGTCACGCGGCCTCAGCGATAAAACACCCGGCGAACTCGTGCAAATCGGTCTGGACGGCTGGTATAGCGACTACATTCGCGAAATCTACCCAAACTGGACTGACCGCGCCGACGATCTACAAAGCCTCGTCAGCTTCGCGGACCGCTATGAGACAATGGAAGAGTTGCTGGCCCAACTGGTCCTCCTCGCTGCAGAAAGCAACGAGCGCACCCCCGAGGAACAAAAGAACTGCCTCCGCCTCACCACGATCCACCAGGCCAAGGGGCTGGAGTTCCCCGTCGTCTTTGTCATCGGCCTGGCCGACGGCACCTTCCCGCTGAAGCGCACCATCGACGAGGGCAACATGGAGGAAGAGCGCCGCCTTTTCTACGTGGCCGTAACCCGTGCCATGGAGGAGCTCTACCTCAGCTACCCCATGCTCAACCAGCAGGGCAATCAGGTCATGCGCCTCAACCCCAGCAGGTTTATTCGCGAGGTCGACACCAGTCGCTACGAAACCCTCAGAGTCGGCCCACCGCGTAGGTTTTAGACCAAAATAACGTGGCGTCCGAGCTCGCTCGGGCCCCCAGCCTTGTCGGCCACCGGCTAAAAAACTGACCTGCCAAAACCCAAGCCCGCGCCAGCCCGGACACTACACTGCATCCACCTCCGCCATCCATCCAACTCGGGTAGCCGCATCCACCAAGGCCACTTCAAATCCATTCTTGGCTACCTGCTTCAATTCGTCGTTCGAGAATTTTAGTCCTGCGCTCAATGCCGCGTATTCATCCTCCAATGAGTTTCCAAATGAAAACGGGTCGTCCGTGCTCACGGTGCAGCGCAGCCCTTGATCAAAAAACCGGCGGATTGGGTGCGCCTCCAGTGTATCGATGACATCGAGCTTCACATTACTGATCGGGCAAACGTCGAAGGTCACGCCCTTTCGGATAGCCAGCTCCACCACAGCCGGGTCTTCCACGGCGCGGATGCCGTGCTGGATGCGTTGAACACCGAGCACCTCGATGGCTTCGCGCACATGGGCCGCTGGTCCAAACTCCCCGGCGTGGGCCTTGGTTATCAGGCCGTGGTCGCGGGCTTTTTTCCAGAGCTTCGGCGTCCACGCTTCGAGAGGCAGCGACTCGATCCCGTGCAGATCAATCCCGGCGAGGCCATCCCATGTCATGCAATCCTCCAGCACGGGGGCCAGAGTGGCATTGTAACTATTGCGCGCCATCCCCATGAAGACCCGGACCTCAAGGCCTTCGGGAACGGCGGCGCGGATCGCATCTAGAATCTCTGGCCCCGGGATACCCAAAAACTCGATGATTCCGGCGTGGAACGAAGTCTCTACATAGCGAACATTTTGCGCGAGGTGCCCGGCGAAAATCACCTTGGCCGCTTCGTGGTAGCGTTCGGGTGTGGTGAACCATTGCACGGCGTGCTCAATGAGGTGGGCCTCAAAGTCCTCAAAGCAAAGCCATTTGAAATCCGGCGCCCAGCAGGCCTGCGGTGCGGCGAAGCGCTCGGGGTCCAGGGATTGGAGCAGCGCATAGGGCAGCGCGCCCTCAATATGGAGATGCGTCTCCGTTTTCGGCAGACGATGAATCAAGTCGGCGGTTTCGGTGCTAATCTTTGGGTGCATACATTCGTTCGTGGCGTGCGAGCTTGCTCGCGCTCTCCGGAGGTTACGGTTATCTTTTGATCGATGAGGCTGTCTCAAACGCAAGCGCGCACAAGCGCACACGCCACGTTTTAAACGGTCGTGGAATAGCGCCCGCTCTCGGCGGTTTGCAGGTAGGCGTCGAAGCAGAGCGCCAGATTGCGAATGAAGAGGCGGCCGCGCTCGGTCACGGCAAAGCCGCGGTCCGTCCAAACCAGCAACCCATCCTCGGCGGGTTCCTTCAACTGCGCCAGTGCATCGGCAAAATGCACTTCGAAATCGATGCCCCACTTCTCGGACATGGCTCCGTAGTCCAGCGAGAGATCACACATCAGCCGCATGATGACGTCGCCACGCAGGCGGTCCTCATCCGTCAATTCGTAGCCTTTAACGATGGGCAGCTGGTCCTCTTCAAGCCGCGCGCGGTAGCTTTCGAGGTCTTTCACGTTTTGCCGAAAGCCGGTCGCACCCTGCGAGATACTGGAGATGCCGAAGCCGCAGATTTCCACACCGGCGCGGGTGCTGTAACCCTGAAAATTGCGCTGTAGCGTTTGCTCGCGCTGCGCCGCCACCAGTTCATCCCCGGGCAGGGCAAAGTGGTCCATCCCGATGTAGACATAGCCCGCAGCGGTCAGCCGCTCGATGCAGAGTTTGAGCAATTCCAGCTTGGTCTGCGCATCCGGCAGCCCGGCCCGCTCGAGGAGCTTCTGCGCGGGCCGCATCCAGGGGATGTGGGCGTAGTTGAAGACCGCGAAGCGCTCGGGTTTTAGTTCGAGCACCTCGTCGAGGGTAGCGGCAAAGCTCTCTGGCGTCTGCAGCGGCAGCCCGTAGATGAGGTCAACGTTGATCGAATCGAAGCCGTTGGCCCGCAGAGTCTCGATCGCCGCGACGTTCATGGCCTGCGGCTGTTCGCGGTGGATCACTTTTTGCACCTCGGGGTTGCTGTCCTGCACGCCGAACGACGCCCGCGTCAAACCCATCCGCGCAAAGGCTTCGATGTGCTCCGGGCTGAGCCGGCGCGGGTCCAGCTCGACGGATTTTTCCGCATCCGCCGTGAAGCTGAAATGCCGGTCAATCATTGCGCCCAACCGGTCGATTTGTGCGGCTCTGAAAAAGTTCGGCGTGCCTCCGCCAAAGTGCATCTGCACCGCCTCGCGCCCCGGCGGCAGGTGCCGGGCAAAAATCGCCAACTCTTTCTCCAAAAGATCGAGGTAGTCATCACCGCGATTGCGGTCGAGCGTTGTGATCTGGTGGCAACCACAAAACCAGCAAAGCGTCTCGCAAAAGGGCAGGTGGAAATAAAGCGAAAGCGGCGCCGTCCCCGCCTCCACACCAGCGAGGAGTGCCCGGTAGTCCGCATAATCACGAAAATGATTGGCTGGCGGATAACTTGTGTAGCGGGGCCCGGGGCGGTTGTATTTCTCGATAAGGGCGAGGTCTTGGGCAGATAGTTCCATGGTCGGATGGTAACTATGCCTGCTAGACAGAGGTTGAGGCAATTCAGAAAGCGATCGTTTGAACGTGTTTTTGGGATACTCGGGTTACTGTTTTATAGCCTGGTTATAATTTTTTGAGTTTACTTTTGTGTTTAAGCGTTGGTTCTCCCGAGGGTTACTGTTTTATAGCCTGGTCATAAGTTTTTGAGTTTACTATTGTGTTTAAACGTTGATCGTTTCGAGGGCTTAAATAGCTATTTAGTAGACTCAATCTGCAGTCATCGAATTCCTTTTACCATTTTGAGTGGTCAGCGTGGTCGTGACTTTGTTTCCGCGTCCAATCGGCTTTACCCGAAAGGTTGGACTCTGCCATTCATTCACACCTGGACATGCGCGGCTCCGCGAAAAAGCACGCTTTGGAAGATTCGATGTTGGACCTTCCATTCCCAGTGTTCAATCTGGCGTTTTTTCAATTATGCAACCTATCCTTCTTCAAGGCCGTCAGGCTTACTCCGATTTCCGGCTCACTTCGCTCACCAATGCGCTCAATGATGCGGTTGAGGCGCACACTATCGTCGCTGTCGATGCGACCGAGGTTTATTGTATCGAATCCGAGGGTACCCTCGACGATGCGACGACCGAGCGCGCCTTCGCTCTCCTTGCTGCACAACAGTATTTCAATCGACGGGAGGGCTTTTTCGTCACCCCGCGCAAGGGCACCATCTCTCCCTGGTCCACCAAGGCGACGGATATTTTTCACAATTGTGGCCTCAATGCCATCGCCCGCGTCGAGCACGGCATCCATTTCTCAATCACCACCGAGGCGGGCCTCGTGCTCGGCCCCGACGAACTCGGCCTGGCCTGCCTCGCGCTCTATGATAAGATGACCGAGGCGGTCTACACCGACCTAAACGACTTTTTCCAGCACCCCGAGCCCGCCACCCTCCGCACCGTGCCCCTCATGGCCGAGGGCCCCGAGGCCTTGAAAAAAGCCAATGCCGACTGGGGCCTCGCCCTGTCGCCCGACGAGATCGACTATCTCGTGGCGGCCTACCAGAAGATGGAGCGCGACCCGACGGATGCCGAACTTGTCATGTTTTCGCAGGTCAATTCGGAGCACTGCCGCCACAAGATTTTCAATGCTGACTGGACCGTAGATGGCGAAACGAGCGAGCGCTCCCTCTTCAGCATGATTCGCAACACCCACGCCCTGCATCCGGAAGGCGTGCTCGTGGCCTATTCGGATAACTCCGGGGTGCTGGAGGGCTTCCCAGGGGATTGGTGGGAGGTCGACCAACAGGACGGCTCGTTCCGGTACAAAAAGACCGCCACTCAGCTGGACATCCTTTGCAAGGTGGAGACCCACAACCACCCCACAGCCATCTCCCCCTTCCCCGGTGCCGCCACCGGCGTGGGTGGTGAAATCCGCGACGAGGGCGCGACCGGTATCGGCGGTCGGCCGAAGGCAGGGCTCGCCGCCTTCATGACCTCAAATCTCGAAGTGCCCGACTATCCCCTGCCCTGGGAGACGAAGATCGCCGAGCACCCTACCCGCATGGCCTCGCCACTCGAAATCATGCTGGAAGGCCCGATCGGGGGCGCCGCCTTTGGCAACGAGTTCGGCCGCCCGCAGCTCTGCGGCCTCTTCCGCACCCTTCAACTAGAGCACAACGGCCAACACCGCGGCTACCATAAACCGATCATGGCCGCCGGCGGCATGGGCAACCTGAAGCGCGAGCACGTCGCCAAGAAGGAGATCCCGCCGACCGCATGCATCATCCAACTGGGCGGTCCGGCCATGAAGATTGGCTTGGGCGGCGGTGCCGCTTCCTCCATCGGTGCAGGCTCGCAGTCCGAGGTGCTCGACTTTGACTCGGTCCAACGCGGTAACCCGGAAATGGAGCGGCGCTGCCAGCAGGTCATCGATGGCTGCATTGCCCTCGGAGCGGATAACCCCTTGCTCTCCATCCACGACATCGGCGCGGGCGGCCTCTCCAACGGCCTCCCCGAACTGGTCGAGGCCACCGGCGGACGATTCCACCTCCGCAAAATCCACAACGAAGACGCTTCCATGAGCCCCATGGAGATCTGGTGTAACGAGTCTCAGGAGCGCTACGTCATGGGCGTCCTACCCGGGCGCCTCGCCGATTTTCAGGTGATCTGCGAGCGCGAGCGCTGCCCCTTCGCGGTGGTCGGCGAGGCGACGGACGACGGACAGCTCGTCCTCGAAGACGCCCACTTCGGGAACAAGCCAATCGACATGGAGATGAGCGTCCTCCTCGGCAAAACCCCGAAGCTGCTCAAAGACGTCACCCGCCTCGTGGAAGACCACGCCCAGCTCGACGTATCCGAAATTCACTTACATGATGCCATTGATCGCGTGCTCCGCTTCCCCGCCGTGGCGAACAAGACCTTCCTAATCACCATCGCCGACCGAAGTATCACCGGCATGGTGGCCCGCGACCAAATGGTCGGTCCCTGGCAGACACCCGTGGCCGACGTTGCAGTGACTGCCTCCTCCATGGATGCCACCACTGGCGAAGCCATGGCCATGGGCGAGCGCACGCCCATCGCCATCCTCAATGCCGCCGCCTCGGGACGTATCGCTATCGGCGAGTGCCTGACCAACCTCGCTGCCGCCTTCATCGGCTCAATCGGCAAGATTAAACTCTCCGCCAATTGGATGGTCGCCGCCGGCGAACCGGGCGAGGATGCCAATCTCTACGACACCGTCAAAGCCGTCGGCATGGAGCTCTGCCCGGCCCTTGGCATCTGTATCCCCGTCGGCAAGGATTCCATGTCCATGCGCACCAGCTGGCAGGACTCGTCCGGCAAGGACCACAAACAAGTCTCCCCTCTTAGCCTATTGGTAACCGGATTCGCCAGCGTCGAAGACATCCGCCGGACCGTGACGCCCGACCTCAAGTCCACCGAAAGCGCGCTTCTCCTCATCGACCTCGGTGGCGGGAAAAACCGCCTCGGCGGCAGCACCCTCGCTCAGGTCTATAACCAAATCGGCAGCGAAGCCCCTGATCTCGACGACCCCGAGCAGTTCAAAGGCTTCTTCAACGCCATTCAGGAGCTGTTGGCCAAGGAGTTAATTCTCAGCTACCACGACCGCAGCGATGGCGGCCTACTGGCAACCGTTGCCGAAATGGCGATAGCGGGACGCAAAGGGATCAACGTCGTCTTGGATAAGCTCATTGGCGAACATCGAACATCGAACACTGAACGCTCAACATTGAATGATTCTAATTCGACGTTCGATGTTCGACGTTCAATGTTCGACGTTCAAGGCGTTCTCTCCGCCCTCTTCAACGAGGAGCTCGGCGCCGTCTTTGAGATCGACAAATCCCGTCTCCTCGACATCACCGCCATCCTGGCAAAACACAATCTCTCCCGAAGCACGCACCTCATCGGCAGCACCACCCCCGACCAAACGCTGCACATCCAACTCAACAGCGAGTCGCTCTACAGCGAGGCCATCACCACGCTCAACCGCGCCTGGTCCGAACTCAGCTTCCGCATGCAAGCCCGCCGCGATAACCCCGCCTGTGCCCGAGAGGAATACGATGCCCTCCTCGACGAGGGCAGCCAGGGCACCATCATCCGCCCGAGCTTTGACGTATCGGAACTCGACCATCCCGCATCCCCAATCCCGTATCCCGCATCGGGCGCGAAGCGCCCTAAGGTCGCGATCTTTCGCGAACAAGGCATCAACGGGCAGAATGAAATGGCCTTCGCCTTCGACCGGGCCGGCTTCGAATCCATCGACGTCCACATGACTGACCTACTCGCCGGCCGCGTGAATCTGAAGGACTTCGCCGGCCTCGTCGCCTGCGGCGGTTTTTCCTACGGCGACGTCCTCGGCGCCGGTTCCGGCTGGGCCAAGAGCATCCTCTACAACGCCGAGCTGGCTAACATGTTTCAGACCTTCTTCGAACGTCCCAACAGCTTCACTCTCGGCATCTGCAACGGCTGCCAAATGATCTCCCAACTCAAGGATCTCATCCCCGGCGCCGCGCACTGGCCTCAATTCAAGCGCAACCGCTCCGAGCAGTTCGAGGCGCGCTACAGTAATGTGGAAATCCTTAAAACACCCAGCCTCTTCTTCGAGGGCATGGAGGGCAGCTTGTTGCCCATACCCGTCGCTCACGGCGAAGGCCGAGCCGACTTCAGCCAGACCGGCGACTTTGAAAAGTGCCTTATCGAGGACCTCATCACCGCCCGCTACATCGACGCAAACGGAGCGCCCACCGAGCAATACCCGATGAACCCCAACGGCTCCCCAGCCGGTGCCACCGGCTTCACCAGCGCCGACGGCCGCGCCACAATAATGATGCCGCACCCCGAACGCTGCTTCCGCGCCGTGCAAATGAGCTACCGCCCGAAAGACCAATTCACCGGTGAAGCCGGCCCTTGGCTTAAGATGTTTCGAAATGCGCGCAGTTTCATCAGTCAGTCTTAATCAAATGACCGCCGAAACCGGGCGCTGTTTACCGGGCGCTGCTTACTGGGCGCTGCTTATCCGGCGCTGCCTACTGAGCGCTATTTAAAAAACACGTCCGTGACTACGGTGCGCTTACCAAGTGCGCTTACCAGGCGCGCTTACCAGGCACGCTTACCAGGTACGCTTACCAGGTACCCTTACCAGGTACGCTTACCAGGTGCGCTTACCAGGTGCGCTTACCAAGTGCGCTTACCAAGTGCGCTTACCAAGTGCGCTTACCAAGTGCGCTTCTTGTGGCGATTTGCCTTCAAGCGCTTACGGCGCTTGTGCTTATTCATCTTGAGACGACGCTTTTTCTTGAGGTTACCCATGTGTAAATGTGCTGGTTGAAATAACTGAAATCAGCGAATCAGACAGAAAAACCAGCGGCTGTAAAGTGCTTTTTCCAATGAGAGGAGATTTCCCAGAGATTTCCTTTGGGCGCGGATCTCCGCGATTGAACCCGCCGAACCAACGGAGTGCGGGTGTCCCCACCCGCTTCCCCCGATCATCCGCCTGAAGTCAGATCCCCTCGTGCTTTACAGACGGCATAATTTCTGCACCTTACGGTCCACAAAACACCGTCGCATGAATACGTCCCGCAGAGATTTCGCAAAACAGGCCAGCCTACTGACGCTGGGCGGAATCCTTTGCCCAAGCCTCGCGCGGGCAAATGGGGTCTACACTGTGCGAGCAGGGGACACATTGGAACAGATCGCGCGGCGACACGGCGTTCGCACTGCCGACCTGAAGCAGGCCAACCGTCTGGAGAGCGATCTCATCCGCGTTGGACAAAAGTTGACCCTTCCACCTCTTGGCAATGCTTCCGTCGATCGGGCCGCTTCGCCCACATTGAGGCCGTATATTGTTAAACGCGGCGACACACTGGGCCGCATTGCCCGGACACACGGGACGAGCGTTGCCGCAATTAAGCAGCTCAACAACCTGCGCGGCGACGTCATCCGCATCGGGCAAACACTGCAAATCCCCGCCTCAGTTTCCAGCGGTGATTTGCTCGCCGGAGTGCGCCGGGAAACCGCGCGCATTCGCGTCCGCCGCGATAACTGGAAGCGCATCGTGGTGCACCACAGCGCGATTAAATACGGCAACGCGGCGATCTACGACAGCGCCCACCGCCGCCGCAATATGCAAAACGGCCTGGCCTATCATTTCATTATCGGAAACGGCATCGATTCCGGCGATGGCGAGATTGAGATTGGCCCACGCTGGACAAAGCAACTTCTCGGCGGTCACGTAAAAAGCTACCCGATCAATTTGACTGCGATCGGCATCTGCCTGGTCGGTAACTTTGAGGTCGATCACCCGAGCAAACGCCAACTCGATGCCTTTGTTCAACTCGTGGACTGGCTCCGCGGGGAGGTCATCCCCGGAGCCCGCCAATTTGCGGGTCATCGCGACCTCCGTGGGGAGCAAACCGTCTGTCCAGGTAAGAACTTCCCCCTCGCCGCCATGCACGCGCGCTACGGCTAAACGCGCATGTCCATTCGTCGAGAGCTTGCTGCCAGTTTTCGGTCCAAATATCGGGACTTTGACTTTTGGCTGCACTGCCTGCTCTTCCTCTTGCTCGGGGTCGCGCTTTGGCCCCTCACCGCCTGGTTTGCTCAGACCGCGGAGGATCAAAGCCGTATTTTGCACGCGCTGGCCGTTCTGGCCATGGCCACCGTCCTCCTCGTGCGCTTTGGGCAGACGACTGTGGGCAACACTCTGGAGCTCAACGGTCCAGCCCGGCGGGCCCTTTTCGCCGCCTACGGATTACTCATCGTGGGCTACATCGGGCAAAGCCTGGGCGCGTCTCCCTGGTTTGGCCTGCTTATCATTCCTGCCTATTGCTGCGCGCTGGCGGCTGCCGTGCGCTTCGTTTTCGGCCCAGGCACGCTGCGCCTGACCCGCACGGTCGCCATCACGCTGGCGGTCTTTCTCTTGATCAGCCTTTGGATGGCGCCGCTGGACTGGCCGCTCCGTGCCTTGGCCGGGCAATGGAGTGAGTCCGCCCTCAGCTGGATCGGCCAGGACGCCGCCCTCGGCCTGTACACACCCAAGGCCGGGCCACCCATGCTCATTCTGCTGGTCAATGAGCACCCCTTCCACGTCGCCTCCGAATGCAATGGCTTCGGCGTCATTCTGACCAGCCTCCTGCTCGCCGTCCTCCTCTCGATCCACCGGCGGCTCAGTCTCTTGGGCATCGCACGCTGCCTCGTGCTGGGGCTCGCGTTGGGTTTCGTTTTCAATATACTCCGCATCGTCATCATCGTCTTGCTTGCACCGGCTTTGATGGATCACTATAATCTCATGCACGAAATTGTGGGTGGGCTCACCTACTGGGCCTGCCTCGTTCTTGTCTGGCTCACCCTGAAGGGACCCACCGAGCCGCAACCCGCTCAACGCTAGCCGCCCATGGAACTCATTGACAGTCACTGCCACCTCCAATCTTTCAAAGACAAAGGCGAACTTGCCGCTGTGCTCGATCGCGCACGGGCGGCCGGGGTGCGCCGCTTCATCACCGTTGGCACCTCAGCGGAAGACTGGGTGCCCTACCGCGAGCTGCACGCCGCGCACCCCGGTGAGATCGACTACACAGTGGGCCTCCATCCCTGCCACGTCGACGAGGACTGGGGCACCGCCGTAAGTCAGCTCAACAGCTTTTTCATACCGCCCCACGCCCCGGTTGCCTTTGGCGAAATCGGCCTCGATTTCTTTCATCTCCCCAAAGACCCCGTCCAAGCGGGCGAGGTCATCCTCCAGCAGGAGGCCGCCTTCCGCCAGCAACTCATGCTCGCCTGCGAGCTGGATTGCCCGGTCATTATCCATAGCCGCGACGCCTTTGCCGAGTCCGTTCAACTGATCGACGCGTCGGGCATCGATTGGCAGCGCATCGTCTACCACTGCTTCACCTACGGAGCCGACGAGGTCGCCCAGATCAACCAACGCGGCGGCCGGGCCTCGTTCACGGGCATCACAACCTACAAAAGCGCCCATGCCGTACGGGAGGCCGTACGGGCGCAGGGCGTTGACCGCTTCATGCTGGAAACCGACTGCCCCTACCTCACGCCCGAGCCCCACCGCGGGAAGCCGAACGAGCCCGCTCACCTGACTCACATCGCCCAGCGCTGCGCCGAGGCCCTCGCCCTGCCGGTCGAAGAACTCGCCGCGCGCGCCACCCAAAACACCAAAGACTTTTTCGGGCTGTTGTGAGCCCTGGTTTGTCATTCTCAAAGCCAACTCAGGTCTCCCAGCGTCGCTCTTCGAGCTCCCGTCTTCGTTCGGCAAAAGCCCAACTACGCCGGACAGGATGCTGGACAGGCAGGTCTCAGGTCTCAGGTCTCAGGTCTCTAAAGTTCCTCCGCGACCTGCTTCAAGCGTCCCCTAAAGACCAACTGCGCGAGGCCGCCTTGGTAAATATAGCTGTCAAAGCCGTCCGTGTGCAGCTCCTCGCGGCCGTCCACCTCAACAAAAACCTCGCGCATCTGATAATCGGTGGCGCGGGCCAGGTCTGAGGATAGCCAAACAATCCCGCTGTCGTGCAGGACGCCGTAGTAGGTCGCTTCCGCATCGCCGCGGTCCACCTCCGAGATGAATCGATCCCCTGCAACATAGGTCTTCGAGCGCGCCGTCCGCATGCCGTCCTCCCGATCCGATACCGAGACGCCATGCAGCGCATCGTCCGCCCACCAGTAACGCTGCGCCACCGGGAAGGTTTGCGTATAGCCGGTTGCCGCCGAGTGAATTGTGAAATCCCCCTCCCAACGCCCCGCATATTGCTTCAGGTAGGCCTCTGCCTCCTCGCTGGCGGATACGAGCGAGGTTAAAAAAAGACCGAGACTCAAGCGTAACAGTAAGGGCATTCCGGCAAGAATGGAGGTTCCCTTAAAAAAGTAAACGCGAATCGCCACGTGGCGTCTGCGCTCGCGCAGGCCTAAGCCATCCTGCCACCCAGCCCGGTGCGTGAGGACACACACCCTCCGCGTCCATCACTCCCCAATCACCACGCCCTCTTTGATCTCGGGTTTGGGGTCCAATTGCGCCCACTGGCCAGTAAAGTCGGCCTCGTCGGCGGCGAAGCGGTGGCTGATCTCAAAACGGAACGGCGGTAGGCCGGTGGCATCGGTCTCGATGGCCACCCCGGCGGCTTTCAGCCAGCGGGCAAACAGCCGCAACTGATCCTCCCGGCAGCTCTGCGGGGAATCCACGCCCTCGGCGTTTTTCACCGGACTGAAGTCGTCGCCACGGGCGGCTTCGATGATCACCGGATCCTTCGCCAGCGGCAGCGCGTCGAAGACGAACATCTCAAATTTGATCCCGTTCGGCTCGGTCGGCACGATGCGCTCGCCCTGCGCATCAATAAAGGGTATTTTCTTATTGGCGCGGTGGAAGGGCAATTTCGCCCCACTGCAGTCGCCACCGGCCCGCGCGATGAAGTCGCGGTCGAAAATATGGATCGCTACACTGCCCGCATTAAAGCGCAGGCCGCCGTCCGCATTCGTGGCTTCCTGGAGGGACTCCGGCATGTCGCTGTATTCCACGACCAGCGCCTGCCCCCTCTGCAGACAAAAATGCCCGACTTTTTCGAGGGCGTAGGCCTTGGGCACCATCTTGCTCGACAGCTCCGAATGACCCAAAACGTGAAAGCCAATAAAGGCCGGGTCCACACACTGCACGATCGGGTTGTCTACCTGGAAATAGCTCACGATATCAATGCCCGCAGCCTCCATCGTGGCCACCGCCCCGCTCCGCACCAGGGCGCGCAGCGCGCCGCCATGCCCATCCGGCGTCATGGCAATCTGCCCCTTTTCCGCGAGGAGGATCTTGCCTGCGCCGTCCACCGCCGGGACCAGTCCCTGCACGATAAAGTGCACCGAGTCCTTCGGCAGCCCGAAATACTCCGCCGCCTCAAAGGCCTCGATCGTGGCCGTGTTATTGATCCCGCTCGTCAAAATAAACCAGGGAATGGTCACCCCAAAACGCTCGCCCGAGCGCGCGATCTTCTCGGCAAAGACCTGAAAGAGCGTCTTTTCCCGCACTGGTGTGACCGGGTAGGTGCCCTTCGGCCCGTCGTAGCCCAGCCGTGTACCCTGACCACCCGCCACGGTAAAGGCCGCCACCCGACCCGCCTGAATGGCCGCCGACCCGGCAGCCCAAGCCGCCGCCCAGCGATCCGGATCGCCCCCGTTTTCCGGTCGGGCAATGCAGGGCGCTGGCTCCAGACCCTCCAGGTCCAGCCCACCCGTGTGCGCCCCCGTAACGTGCGCCGCCACCAGCCCGGCAACCTCCGCCAGGTCAATCCTGGCCGCCTGCGCCAGCAAGGCCGCCCGGCTTGCAGCGTCCAGCTCGTCCAGAAACTGAAAGACCTGCCCCTGCCCGGCCGCGTTGAAGGATTCAATAAGCGCTGCTTCGGATAATTCCATGCCTATCGGGATAGGGGTCCCCGGGCGAATTGCAAACTTGTATTGAACTACGTAGACAGGTTGACTTTGCGGCCCGCCAAAGTCCGACCCACTACCTTACTCCCCATTCAATTCGATATCGAAAAACGAACGGGGTGTTTCGGGCAGGATTGTATTGCTTTCCGTGGCATCTTGGGTATCGCCGGCATCCGGGCCCTTCGGCGACGCATCGCTGACCGCCACGGGCATATCAAACATCCAGGAGATGACCCCTTGATTGACGCGGACCTCGTCGATGCGGGATTGATGGATCTGCTCGCCGTCGATAAACAAGGTGCTGGTGAAAGGGATGCGGATGCCCTCCACCATGCGGAATTTGCTATGGCGGGTGAGTTCCTCTTTGCCGGTCACATTATTGATCGTGATCTGTTGGACCTCAGCGAAGGAGTCCATGTCGAGAAAGGAGCGGATCACTTGACCGTCCGGGAGGGTGGTGCGCAATTCATAGGCGCGCCTGTTATCGATCAGAGTGGTGCCGACAAGTTCGATGGTTTTTCCGGGAATCCCGGGGTAGAGCAGGCGCCCGCCAGTGGTGGCGTCGCGGATGAAGTTACGGGCCTCCCCACTGATCATGGGCGCGGCCAGAGCCGACTGGCGTGTGTTAAGCTGCCAGACGGTTCTACCGTCGTAGGCCATGACGAGTTCATGGCGCGGGCCGGTGCTCAGAACGATCCGGTAGAGGTCTGGCTTTTTCTTAAAGGCAGAATAGGGCAGCGCATTCTCCCCAAGGTGAAGGGTGCCGTCGAAGCGAAGACTTTCCACAGCGGCCCAGGTATCGGCGTCGGTGAAATTACGCTCGTAGTAATTGCGCAGCACATTGGCTACCCCTGATTCCATGCCGGTGGTTTCGAGGGGGTTCAGCCGCTCGATACTGACCGCATAGGGCTCCGGCTCAACCGCGCCGAGCGGGAGCCCGGGCATGGCGGTGAGTGCGGCGATTCCAAAGGCCAGCATCCGGAACGAAATTAAAAGTGAGCGATAAGGCATGCGCAACATAGCCACCTACCTGATGCGCATTTTGGAAACGAGGCAACGCAAATTGTGAATCGTAGGCAGGTTGGCTCCGCCGCCTGCCGCGGCGTTGTTGCGGCACGTTGCCGATCGTAGGCAGGTTGGCTCCGCCGCCTGCCGCCGCGTTGTTGGTCGCACATCGTGATTATCAACGAGTGTCGATTTGACGAAAAAGTCGAACCGCTCGACCAACAACACCGCACCGGGCGGCAGAGCCAACCCGGCTACGTAATCCGCACCAATAACACCGCGCCAATAACACCGCACCGACAACACCGCACCGGGCGGCAGAGCCAACCCGGCTACGTAACCCCGAACCAACCCACCCACACTCAACTCAACTCAACTTCGGCAGCTTGGTGGCGGGGTCGATGCCAACGCTGCCTTCGCCGCGGAGGAGGCGGGCCAGGGCGTGGCCGCAGAATTCGGCGCGCCAGCCGCGGAGCATACGGTGGTTTTCCGCGTCCAATGCATCAACGCCTAGTACGAAGGCGGTCACCTCGGCGCGGTTGCCGATGAGGGCGGGGTCCAGATTTCCGGCAAGGCAGGTGCCTTTGATGCAGGCCAGGGCGAGATCGACGCGGGCTTCGTAGCCGTCGTCGGGCGACGGACCGAGCGGGCGGTTATTCGGCAGCTCGGGCAGCTCGCCCGCACGGCCGCGCTCGATCGCGGCCCAGATCGCCTCGCGGTTGTGATTCGCGGCGCGCTCGCTCAGGCCCTTCATCTGGCGGATGTCCTCGGGTTTTTCCGGGGGACGCTTTGTCAGGGATACGAGGGCCTCGTCGGAGAGGACGAAACTGCGGGGCAAGTTGCGCCCGCGGGCTTTTTCCTCCCGCCAGGCACCGAGGGCACGCAGTATGTTGCGTTGCTGATTCGTCAGCGAGCCACTCCCGCGAACCCGGGGCATGACGGCGTCAGGCTCGACCGCGCCGTAGAGGCTTTCGACGGTATACATCTGCATCTCGTCCTCGATCCAGCTTTTTCGACCGAGGGACTCGGCCTTGGCCATGATTTTGAGCATGAGGTCGACAGAGTGCCGCACGTCGTCCTCGGCGTATTGCAGCTGGGCATCGGTCAGGGGGCGCTTGGTCCAGTCGGAGCGCGTCTCCGTCTTAGCCAGGCGCACTTTGAGGAGCGTCTTGAGCAGCTCGCTCAGGGAAATCGTCGAGGTGAGCCCAACGAATCCCGAACTGCGCTGGGTATCAAAGATGTTTTTCGGCAGTCCCCCACAGGCGCGGTAGAGGATATTGAGGTCCTGTTGGGCGTCATGCAGGATCTTGACCGTGTCCGGATCGGACATGAGCTCGGCGAGCGGGGACCAGTCCTCAATGGCCGGCGCGTCGATTAACGCGCACTGCCCGTCGGGGTAGCCGATCTGGATCAAACCAAGGGTCGGGTAATAGGTGCGATCCCAGATAAATTCGGTATCGACACCCACAGCGCCGGCCTCACGGGCCCGGCGCACGACATCGGCCAGTGCTTCGGTAGTACTAATCATAAATTAAAAGAAGCCGAAGCGTCGCGGATTCCGCGCCTAATGGAAAGGACATTTTTTCGGGGGCCACTGTTCAGGGCTGCCTGGCCGTTCGGCGGCGGCGCAAGCGCGGACGCCACAGAAAGCAAACGTGGCGTCCGAGCTCGCTCGGGCTTCCCGTGTTGTCGGTTACCAGTGGGGCCATCCGACCCAGTTTGAACAGAGCCCGCGCAAGCGCGGACGCCACAACGAACCGCAGCTGACTTACTTGAACCCAAACAACTTCTGGAGGGTGCGGATGGTGTCGGAGCTGATAGTCGGGGTGGTCCCGCTCAGGGTAACCACCTTGCGGCAGTTTTGGTCTACGGTCAGCTCCCGATTGTAGGCAATGAGTTGAACATTGCCCGGCTGCCCGGAGAGCCGCTCCTCCGCAAAACGGGGCGTCCAGGCCTTGGGTAGGCCATATTGGGTGAAGGCGATGTCCCAGGCTACGACCGTGCGGCCTTCCAAGGCCCGGGTCAGGAGGGCCGGGAAGTTCCGTACAAAGTCAGGCACGACGGGGCTATGGACCCGAACCCGGGCGGCGGTGGGCAGTTGCTTGATATACTCAAAGAAATTAGCGACCCGGCCCGCCCGGACGGATTGGTAGAAGTCGAGCGGGTCCACGCTGACCAAATTCATGCCGTTCCAATTGCCATGGTGGTTCTCGCTGCCAAAGGACTGCCGGTCAAACCAGCTCTGGAAATCATCGCTTAGCCGGAGGCCGATTTCAAAATGCAAATGGGCCCGGCTCTTCGGGATGCTGTAAGACGCGGAACGACCCATGATCCCCAGGACGGTGCCCGCCTCCACCCGGGCACCCCGCACGATGCCCCGGTTGACCCGGGCGAGGTGGGCGTAGAGCGTATGGTAGGCGGGCACCTCACCATCGTGCTCAACCACGATATAGCGCCCGTAGCCGCTGTGCCCGGCAATCTCATTCACATAGACCACTCGTCCCGGTAGTATGGCGTAAATTAAATCAGCCGCCTCCCCCTGCGAGTCACGTTTGAGGGGGAGGAGATCGAGCCCCTCGTGGAAGCGCCGCCCCCCGTTCCGTGTGCAGCCAAAAAGCCCCGACTCCACCAAACCGGAAACCGTGGGCTGCACGTAGGCTTCAATCGGCTCCCCGTTTTGAAAAGCCGGATTCGGCGTCGGCCAAGTCAGCTCGCCCGACGCCGGCAGACAGATCGCGAACATGAGCGTGGCGATGACGCTGAAGCGCGAGCCACGGAGTGCGGGTGTCCCCACCCGCTTCGCGGTGTCCATGCCCGTTTGCCGCCACAACCGCCACAACCGCCGCGGTGCGTGGGGACACGCACCCTCCGTAGGCTCCGTTCCAACCCGACGAACTTCCATTATTTCTCTTTCTGGAGTTCGGCGAGCGTCTGCTTGATGTCGAGGACGAGCTGACCAAGCTCCGCATCGTCGACTTCGACAAAGGTGTAGAAATTACCATCCTGCACGGCGCCGTCGAGGCGGCGGGCCCCGATCGGGTTGCCGTTGACGGTGAGTACGACGCGGCCACCGTTGTTCGTCACCGAACCGCGGTAGAGATCGCGCGCGCCCTTCTCTGTGACTTGAAGGAGGAGCGCCCTACCCATGTCAACTTGGACCATTTCCACATTGGCGATCTCGAACTCGTTAACCAGCGGCTCCTTTTGCAGAGGTATCTGCGTGCCGCTGACCGGCAGAACGGCCATCGTGCCGGTGAGGCTGCCGTAGTTGACCCCGCGCGCCTCCACCATAAGGCGGGGCACCATCAGATCGGTGAAGTCAGCGTCTTTTTTACAGCCGGCCAAAAGGCCGAGCACAAAGGCAGCAAGTAGGAGGGGCGTGAGGAGCGATTGCATCGTTTTTCGGGTTGGGGCGTTAAAGCATAATATCGCCGATCGTGTCTTCGATCGACCGCATGAGTTCAGCGGAAATTTGCACGATGGGTACTTCCAGGGTGCCCTTGCTTTTGACGTGCAGGTAGGTTTGCGCGCCTTCCGTCCGGCGGTCGCCGACCGGGCGGAGCACGCGCTTGCGCTCCAGCATGAGGGAGAGCAGGTGCTTGAGCATGTCGGCCGATTCGCGGGCCTCGGGGCTGTCCGCTTCGCTTTCGTAGAGCGAAAAGAAAAAATCCTCCGCCGAAGCCATTGTTTCGCGGGCGCTCTGCGCCTCCTCATCGGGGTCCTTCACCACACGCGTCCAACGGCCCAGGACCTCGCCGGGCAGGTCAAAGCGCTCCAGCTCGACGGGCAACAGGTCGGCCCGCCCCAGCTCACCGGCCCCGGCGTCTTTGTAAACCAGACAGACCACCGTCTCGCCGGGGTGAAAGGCCGCCCCGCTCAGCGAGGACTTGCGCGCAATTGTTTTTATTTGCCATTCCATAGCTCGTTTCTTGACCGGATCGTGCGGCCCCCGCCCCATCTTGCAACCCAACAGTCTGGAGAATTTTGCGGTGGGGCCGCTTGACCGACAACACCGCACCGACAACACCGCACCGGGCGGCAAAGCCAACCCGGCTACGTAGGACGCGGCAAATCCGTAGGCAGGTTGGCTCCGCCGCCTGCTGCAGCGTTGTTGGCCGCAGCTTGTGATCGCCGATACACCAAAATCTGCTTAAAGATTCAAATCGCTAAACCGACAACACGACACCGACAACCCACAACACAAAACCGGGCGTCCGGCAGCGGCCGGACAACCCGGCTACGTCAGAAGATAACTGTCTTTACGCTTGCAGGCAGGAAACTCTGCTCAAGCCTGACCAAACCACCATGCCCAGAATAATTGCCATAGGAGATGTGCACGGATGTGCCGACGAATTTGAGGAACTCCTCGAAGCGCTGGAACTCGGCCCCAAGGACCGGGTGATTCAACTCGGCGACCTCATCAACCGCGGGCCGGACAGCCACCGCTGCATCGAACTGGCCCGCCAATATCGGGTGGAGTCGATCCTCGGCAACCACGAGCTGCGCCTGCTCAACGCCCGCAACCAAAACAAGCCGGGCCTCCTCAAGGATTACGATCTGCCCACCATCCGCCAACTCTCCGCCGATGACTGGACCTACCTGCAGGGCATGCCAAAGTTTATCTACGACGCCGCCAGCGAAACGGTGCTCGTACACGGCGGCTTTCTCCCCGGCAGCCCTTGGCAGACTCAGGATGTCGAACTGATCACCCGCATCCAGGTCATCGATAAAAAAGGCCGCCCCGCCAAGCGCTCCGACGCCCCCGACGCCCCGCCCTGGGCCGACAGCTGGCCCGGCAAGCCCTTCGTCATCTACGGCCACACCCCCCGCCCCAAGGTCCTCGAGCGCCCCGGCTCGATCGGCATCGACACCGGCTGCGTCTACGGCGGCCACCTCACCGCCTACTGCCTCAACGACCAATCCCTCACCGAAGTCCGCGCCCAAAAAGCCTACGCCCACAGCAAGCGCCTGCCGGATCCGGTTTAGAGGGATGAAACCTGAGACCTGAAACCTGAGTTTTATTTAAACCAAGCCAAATTAGAGGGATGAAGCTTGAAACCTGAAACCTGAGTTTTATTTAAACCAAGCCAAATTAGAGGGATGAAGCTTGAGACCTGAAACCTGAGTTTTATTTAAACAAACCGGTCCAATTTGACTGTTTAAAAAAGTTCTCGAGTTTCAACCCTCCCTCAGGTCTCAAGTCTCAGGTTTCAGCCCTCTAAAGTTTCAGGTCTCAGGTCTCAGGTTTCAGCCCTCTAAAGTTTCAGGTTTCAGCCCTCTAAACAAACCCTCCCTCAGGTCTCAGGTCTCAGGTTTCAGCCCTCTAAAGTCTCAGGTTTCAGCCCTCTAAAGTCTCAGGTTTCAGCCCTCTAAAGTCTCAGGTTTCAGCCCTCTAAACAAACACTCCCTCAGGTCTCAGGTCTCAGGTTTCAGCCCTCTAAAGTCTCAGGTTTCAGCCCTCAAAATGTCCGCCCCCACTCAACACCTTGGCCTCCTCATGATCGACCTGCAGGACGGCTTTCTCAAAGCAATCCCCGGCCGCGAGTCGCTCGTCCGGCGCTGCCGCTTCGCGGTGCAGGCGGCCGAACTGCTCGGCGTGGCCGTGGCCGCCACCGAGCAGCTCCCGGCCAAGCTCGGCCCGACCACGGCGGAACTCACCGCTGTCTGGGGACCGCACACGCCCGTTTTTGAGAAAAGCGCCTTTTCAGCATTCGGGGCCGACGGACTTAGCCGCTGGATCGAGGCCAACCAGATCGACCACCTCCTCCTCGCCGGTATCGAGACCCCCATCTGCGTCTATCAAACAGCCCTGCACGCACTCAGCGAGGAAATCGGCGTCACCCTCCTGAGCGACTGCATCGCCGAGCGCCGCCCGGAAGACCGCCCCGCCGTTCTCCAGCAGCTCATCGCCATGGACGCCCATATCCTGCCCAGCGAGACGATCCTCTACAGCCTGCTCGGCGATGCCGGGCACCCGCAATTCCGCGCCGTCACCCAGCTGGTCAAAGACCATGCAGGTTAGCACCCTTCCGCCCTTAATCTCAATGCCGGTTCTCGCCATGCAGCAAGTCTTCACCCACCACGACAGCGCCCTAATCGGGCTCCTGGACGGCATCCTCAAGGAATCCGGCATCCCCACGCTCCTGAAAAACTGGACCGGCTCGAACATCGTGGAAATACCCATCCCAAGCCTCTACCCCAGTATTTTCGTCCTGGACAACGCCCACGCCGCCGAGGCGCGCGAAATCATCGAGACCTATTTAAATCACAGCGAAACCGCGCGCCCCGACTGGGACTGCCCCAACTGCCACAGCCCCGTCGACGGCTACCTCGGCGAATGCTGGTCCTGCCAGGCCCTGCGGCCCACGTAGCCGGGTTGGCTCCGCCGCCCGGTGCAGTGTTGTTGGTGCGTTTTACGTAGCCGGGTTGGCTCCGCCGCCCGTTGCGGTGTTGTTGGTCGAGCGGTTCAACTTTTTCGTCAAATCTACATCCGCCGACAATCACAACCTGCCGCCAACAACGCAGCAGCAGGCGGCGGAGCCAACCTGCCTACGACGATCACAACGGGCGGCCAACAACGCAGCAGCTTAAGCAGCCGCTCCCAGTTAGGCCACGGGGCTCTCGCAAAGATTGACTTATTTACATTTTAACCGTAAATACCGTTCTATGAAAACATCATTGATCTTAAACGATACGCTGGTTCGAAAGGCCAAATCCAGAGCCGCATTGCAAGGATTGACCCTGAGCCGATATTTGGAGGTTTGTTTGGAAAAAAGTCTAGACGCGCCTGAACCTGAATGTGTAGGCGACTGGATAGGGACCTTGCCGAACACTCCCAAAAGTGCCGCCAAAGAGGTGAACTCTGTGATGGCTCAAGGAGGTTTTGACGAAATTGATGAGGAAATGTGGAAATGATTCTGGACACAAACGCCCTGTCGGCTCTGCAAGAAAAAGATCAAAATCTCATCGTAAAAATACGGGACCAACCCGCACTGATTCTAAATATGATTTCTCTCGGAGAGTATCGCTTTGGGGTTGATGGTTCCAGGCATCGAACGGAGATTTTAAGTTGGCTGGATGTTCTGATACAAAGAGCCACCGTGCTGTCTCCAGACTTGGAAACCCTGCCATTTTACAGCCAAATACGACATGAATTAAAGTCAGCCGGCACCCCGATCCCCAGCAATGATGTCTGGATTGCCGCCCTCTGCCGACAGCACAAGCTAGCGGTCGTCAGTCGTGATGCTCATTTCGAAAAAGTGAATAGACTACGCAGAATCACATGGTGAACGCATCCGGCCTATCCCACGTAGTGTTAACCGCACCCTCGACAGTGCTCTGGTCAGGAGAGTTCGCGGAGGACGCAGAGAGCACCGCCGCCGGAAACCCGCCTTTGGCTAACTGGGAAAGGCTGCTTTAGCTGCCTTCTGATGTGTGTGCGTTCCTATTCGCAGATCCATATTTAAACGCGGCAGCTAAAGCAGCCGCTCCCAGTTAATCCTCTAAGCGGCAAACCGCGTGGGGCGAAGCCCTTTACGCGGCCGAAACCGCGTGGGGCGCAGCCCTCAGGTTTCAGGTTTCAAGTTTCAGCCCTCAGCATCCTGTCCGCCATAGCTCGTAGAGCGACGGCGGAAAAAATGTCTAAAAATGAATCGTTTCTAAAGTTGGCAACAATCCAGCTTCTCGCCTCTAAGCCAGTGCCGCCGCAATCATGCTCCCAAAACAAACAAAACAAACAAAAAAAACAGTTTAACGAAATTGTCACAAAACCGCCTTTGGCCTGTTACTTTTTCGTGGTTTCCTAGACGCCCTAACAAGGATTCATCCTTTTCAACTCAAATCACAACTCGCAAAACGGAAAGAAAAATAACATGAAAACAAAAATCACAACAATCGCCCTCGCCGCCGCGCTGGGGCTTGCCGGGGCTGCCAGTGGGCAGGTCTCAATAAACAACACAAGTTTTTCGTTTTTTGACGACTTCACTGGCTTCGATGGAAACGCCGATCCCACAAATTGGACGACAGCCAATGTAGCTAGCACGAGCTCATGGGAAGGCACTGGCACAGGCACTGGCACCGCGGGCGGAAAATATTCGTTTGGTGATACCGGTTCTGGTGCGACTTTCGAGGGCTCGCTTGGTTTCCTCCCAAGTAGCACGCGTGCCATCAATGCGATCATTTCCTTCACGAACGACACGGGTTCGACACTCACAGACTTTTCAGTTTCATATGTTGCTGAGCACTGGCGAAGTGCTTCCGGAGGCCGCAACAATGGCTGGGCAGTATTCTACGAAATCGATGGTGGCACCCCGTTTGCACTTACAGATCTCACCTATGTTGCACCTAACAACATCGCAACAGGAGGCGGGCCCCACGGGTCAGAGGCACTTTCACAATCGTTTGCGACTAACCTTGCTGCGGGAGAAACCATTTCCTTCACGTTTTTCGGCGACAATGGAACTGGTGGAGGTTCGCGCCAGGGGGTTGCGATTGATGACTTCAGCTTTACAGCCGCCGTCCCAGAACCCAGCGCCTACGCCCTGCTCGCTGGCCTCGTTGGCCTTGGCTACGTGATGGTGCGTCGTCGCCGCGCTTAATTCGGCGCTCGGCCTTTCAGCCTTTTCAGAACAAACCGCCGTGCCGCAGGGCGCGGCGGTTTTTCTTTTTTGAGCGGGGGAGGTTCACTGGGACCGGTTGCTTTAGCTACCGGATCGAATGGGTAGCTGCTTTTAAGAATCCCTGTTAACTCGCACATAAATTGCTAGATTCCTGCGTCGACTGACTCCATACTTCTCGTTTTTCCTTTCCCTCATGGTCGCCCGTCTGCATCCCCATTCACAGAACCACCCCTCCGGTCCGCTCCGGAAAGGTGCGGATGGATGCCTTCGCTTACTCGCCGCCGCCTCGTTCTCCCTCGCAGGATTCACCGGACTGACCGGCATCGGCATCGCCGGACTGATCACCCTGTCTGCACTGGCCCCCGCGCCACTCGCCGCCCAGGGGGAGACCGCCCTCACCTTGCAGGAAACGCTGGCCAAGGCGCAGGCCGCCCTCGCGGCGGGGGACTACACCCAAGCCAACACCACCTTTGAGGCGATTGAGACGACCTTTGGCCGCGAGCGGGAGGTCCAGCAGGCGTCCTTTAAACTGATCGTGCTGCCGCTCCACGGCTACGCCGCCCTCCTCGCCGGGGAGACGGAGACGGCCATCGCCCGCTTTGAGCAATTTCTCAGCGAGTTTCCCGAGGATCCGTCGCGCAAGCCCTTCGTGCTCTACAATCTGGCCCGGGCGCACCAGGAGGGGGGCGACAGCGATGCGGCGGTCGAGACCTACCGCGCCTTTGTCGCCCTGAACCCGGATCGTCCGGAAGCGGCCCTCGCTACCCTCGCGGCAGCGGATCTGATGTTTGAATCGAGTCGCTCAGAGGAGGGCTTTGAGACGCTCCGCGCCCTCATCGCCCGCAACCCACCGGCCATCATCCGCAACAAGGCACGGCTCACCGCGCTGCAGGAGGCACTGGCCCTCAATGATATCGAGGCGGCGCGCGGCTACCTGCTCGACCAGCCCTGGCAGGTCAGCGATATGCCGGAACTGGCGGTGCTCGCCTTTGCCGCGCTGGACATGGGGCAGCACCTTTTGGCCACGCAGGACTACCCGGCGGCCATCGCCTGCTACCGGCTCATCCCGCCCTACACGGCGCTCCTCGAGGCGCAGGCCGAGCGGGTGCGCGCGACCCGCGAGCGCTTCGAGACCCGCCGCGGCGATGTGGGCATCTACCAGGGCGGGCAGTTTTGGACGAAGTTTTACACCGATCTGATCGCCCGCCTTGAGCAGCAATACACGGCGCTGAAAGGCGCCGAGGACTACACCCCGGGGCTCTACCTCGCCATGGGGCAGGCCTACCTGCTCGACGGGCGGGCCCACGAGGCTTGGATTCTCTTCGAGACCCTGGCCCGCGATCCGGAGTTGACGCCCGCGCAGCAGGCCGAGGCGCACTACCGCTGGATCCTCGCCGCGATTGAGGTGGGGGTCTGGGAGGACGCCTTCCGCATCGCCGAAGGCTTCGGCGAGCGTTTCCCGGAATCGCCCCTCGTGCCGGACGCGCTCTACCTGCTCGCCACCGCCTACCAGGAGGCCCGGCAGTATCGCGACGCGGTGGAGGCGCTCGACGTCTTTCTAACCAAGCACAGCGACCACGGGCTGGCCCCGCGAGCGCTCTTTGTCCGCGGCTACAATTATAACCTGCTCAATCAACCGGAGGACGCCCGGGCCGATTTTGAGGCCTTTATCGAGCGCTACCCGAACCACGGGCTCTTCCTCGATGCCCGATTCTGGCGAGCCATGACCTTCTTCGCCGACTACGACTACGCCGCCAATTTGGAAGCGCTCGAAGCCCTCGCCCCCGATGTCGAGGGACACCGGCTGGAGGGCGAGGTGGCCTACCGCCGCGCCGCTACCCACTACGCCATGGAGGACTTTGAGACGGCCCTGGAAACCGTCGACCGCTACCTGGAGGCCTTCCCCAACCATTTGCGGAGCGATGAGGCCCGCGTGCTGCGCGGCGATATCCAGATGGGCCGGGGGGATCTCGTGGCCGCGCGCAATATCTTCGCTTCCATCACGCCAGCGGCCAAGCACCTCTTCACCTACGCCACCTTCCAGACCGGTAAAATCCTCCGCGCCGTGGCCGGGGCCGAGGACCGCGCCGATTCGCGCGACCGCACCCTCGAGACCCACCGCCAGCACTTTGTCAACTACGTGGCCCGCGACGACATTCCGGTCGAACTCAAAGAGCGGGTCAGCGAGGCCCTCTACTGGATCGGTTGGACGCATATCGAGCGCGACGAGCCGGACCAGGCCCGCGCCGTCTTCGCCGATGCGCTGGAGACCTACGGCGACGATATCGAAGCCGTGCAGGTGCCCAATATCATCGAGGCACTCGCCCGCACCGAAAAGCGCCTAACCGGGCTGCCCCGCGCGGAGCGGGACGCCGCACTGCGCGATTGGATCGACGAGCAAAAAGAAGCCGCCCTCGCGGCAGACCGACTGACCTACTACGCCCGGCTCAACTTCTACCTGGAGGACATGCGCCTGACCGAGAGCGCCGAGCGGCACCCCTTCGAGATCGTGGAGAAGGTGCCCATCGAGCGCATCGACCCCGAGGGCCTGGGCCGCCTCGCCGCCGGACTGGCCGCCCCGTATCCCAATATCGCCATCGATTACCTCGAGCGCCTCGAAGACGAATTCCCCGAGAGCCGTCACCGCAGCTACGCCTACTTCGCCCGCGCCGTGCTGCTCCGGCAGGAGGGGCGCTACATGGAGGCCAGTGACGAGCTGGAGCGCTTCCGCGCAGAGGCCCCCCAGCACCCGCTCTCCACCGAGGCCACCCTACTTTACGCCGACACGCTGACCCGCACCGACCGCTATGCAGCCGCCACCGAGGCGCTCGAAGGGCTGCTCAGCCTCCGTCAGGCCCGGGGGCGGCCGCACGCCGAGGCGCTGCTCGCCCTCAGCCGCAACGCCGAAGCCGCCGGGGAGGTCGAACGCGCTATCCCGTATGCCCAGCGCGTCTATAACGTGTACCGGGCCTACCCGGAACTCTCCGCCGAGGCCTACTGGCTCAGCGCCCAGCAGTTTGAGCGCATCGGCGACCCCGCCGCCGCCTACCGCACCCTCGAGGAAATGCTGGCCGATAGCCGCATCCAACCCCTCCCCATCGCCGAAAAGGCCGATGCCCGCCGCCAAGCCCTCCGGGCCCAGCTCCCCGCCGAAGCCCTCGAAGCACCGGCCGAAGCCGAAGCCAGCCAGACCCAGGAAGGAGGCGCGTCATGAGGAGGAAGTTTGAGCTCCGAATACTGAAGTTGAACATCGAACGTTCAACGTCGAACGTCCAACATCGAATGGGAACAAAGATTTTCGAGATTTGCAGGCGCCGAGCCGGTCAAAAGATGAACATCAAAGACCGATTCGCCAAATTCCAAAATTCAATGTTGAACGTTCGACGTTGGATGTTCGACGTTCAAGCTCCCGCCCTACTCGCCCTAGCCCTCCTAACCGCCGCGCCGCTCTCGGCCCAGTCGGGCAACGACCCGCGGCTGGCCACCATCCAGGCAGAGCTGGCCGGGCCGGTTGAGGTGCTCCTGAGCAACGGCAACCGCCAAGTCGGGCGGGTCGCGGAATGGGATGGCGAGACGCTGCAACTCGATGTCGACCTCGGCGCGGGGAGCGCACAGATGAGCTTCGAGGCAGAGGCCATTCATGCCATCGCCTTCCCCGGGCGGCAATACCTGCCAGTGCTAAGCCGTTGGATGCGCGATCCGGCCAGAACCGACGATGCCCTCGAAGTCTTCCGCGCCTACTACCGCCAGCAGGGGGCCTTTTTTCAGTTTCTCGACGCCTCCGAGCTGAATCTATTTGTCGAATACATCCGCTTCGCCATCGAAAAAGACAAACCGCTCCGCGCCGTGGCCATGATCGAGGTGCTGCGGCCCCACATTGAGGATCCACTCCGCCTGAAGGCCCTCGACGACTCCATTCTGCTGGCTTTTTTCCGTGCGGGCATGCTTGAACAGGCGGCCGACCAAGCCGCCGCCTGGGTGGAAAGCGCACCGCCCGCCGGGTCGTCGGCCCTCGGCTGGCGCATTTTGGCCGAGATTCAATTCCGCAACGAGGCCTACGAAGACGCCCTCTGGACCGCGCTCTACCCCATCGCCTTCGCCAATCAAATCCTGCCCGAACACCTTGATGCCTGCTACGCCTTCGCCATCGCCGCGGCGGACGAGACCCGGCAGCGCGAGCTGAAGGCCCGCCTTAGCCGCGAGATGCGCGAACGCAGCCTGACCTGGCCCAGCGCCATCGAAGGCCTCCAAGCCTACGAACCACCCCCGCCCCCCGAGCCCAGCATCGGCCCCGACGGCCAACCCGAACCAGAGCCAGAGCCCGAGCCGGAACCGAAGCCCGAAGAAGACCTCCTCCAACCCATCCAAACCCCCTCCCCGCTCGACCCCCTCGAGTCCCTACCCACCCGAATCCTTCGGAGGGATGAAAGCGGAAACCTGAGACCTGAGTAAACTTTTAAGCATAATCACTCACCAACTCCCCTCCTTCCCAAGGAGGGGTCACTTGCTCGCCAAGTGGGGGTGGTTCCCGAACCATTTCGAATTAGACAAAATCTCTATCGCAACAAAAACAACATCCCTTCCGGTCGGGCGAGCCGACCACTTTCCCTTCAAAGGGAAGGAGTTTTTATCCACTCACCAACTCCCCTCCTTACCAAGGAGGGGTCACTTGCTCGCCAAGTGGGGGTGGTTCCCGACCCACTTCGAATTAGACAACATCTCTATCGCAACAAAAACAACATCCCTTCCGGTCCGGCGGCTGCGGATCCACCTTCAAGGACCGGCTGCTTTAGCTGCCGTTTCAAATAACTAATTGCCGAAAACAAACAACAGCACCAAACCGGCAGCTAAAGCAGCCGCTCCCAGTTAGCCTCTCTTAGCCTCTCTTGCCGTCTCGAATCTCTCACCACGAAATACCATGAAACAACGACACCGAATACACGCCACCTTTACGACCGCCTTGGGTGCGGGCTTATGTTTACTCGCCCTCAGCGCCCAGGCGCAGGAGGCCGCCGAAACGGTCCCCGAAAGCAACACCTCCCTGCTCGGGCTTTTGCAGCAGGGTGGCTGGGCCATGTTCCCGCTCGGGCTGACCGCCCTCTTCATGTTTTTCCTCATCTTCTACTGCTGGCGCGAGACCCGCCTGGGGCGCTTTGTGCCGGTGCCGCTCGTGCAGGCACTCAGCGAAAAGCTCCGTGTTCGTGACGTGGACGCCGCCCGGGGGCTCTGCACAAGCTTCAACTCAGTGCTCTCCCGCTGCCTCAACGGTGCGCTGAACAAGGCCCGCCCGGAGAAGGCCGACGGCAATCGCGAAAAAATCGAAGGCTCCTTCATGGATAACGTCGAGGCCGAGGACGGCGCCATCGGCCAGTGGATCAACTACCTCAACGTCGTCGCCGCGGTGGCTCCCATGATCGGGCTACTCGGCACGGTGAGCGGCATGATCAGCGCCTTCCAAACCATCGGTCAGGTCGGCATGGGGGATCCCAGCGCCCTGGCCGGTGATATTGGCGAAGCCCTCGTCACCACCGCCACCGGCCTGGTCATCGGCATCCCCGCCATGGTGGCCTACTTCATCTTCCGCAACCGCCTCAACACCAACATCCTGAAAACCATAGAAACCGGCGGCAACCTCATCGACGAGCTGACGGAGACGTGAGAGGGATGAAACCTGAGACTTGAAACTTGAAACCTGAAACTTGAGACCTGAGACCTGAGACCTGAAACTTGAAACCTGAGACCTGAGACCTGAAACTTGAAACCTGAGACCTGAAACTTGAAACCTGAGACCTGAGACCTGAAACTTGAAACCTGAGACCTGAGACCTGCCTGTCCAGCATAGCTCGAAGAGCGACGCTGGGAAACTTGAAACTTGAAACCTGCCTGTCCAGCATAGCTCGAAGAGCGACGCTGGGAAACCTGAGACCTGAGTCTTATTTAAAGCATCCCGATCCATTTCACCGATTCAGAAAAAAATTACCAAAACCACTCAGGTCTCAAGTCTCAGGTCTCAGGTTCCCCCCCTCATCCCTCCAAAACCACTCAGGTCTCAAGTCTCAGGTCTCAGGTTTCCCCCCTCATCCCTCCAAAACCACTCAGGTCTCAAGTCTCAGGTCTCAGGTTTCCCCCCTCATCCCTCTAAAAAATGTCCGACTCTTTAACAGCTCGCTTCCAGCAACGCCGATCGCACTCCGATAAGGCTCGCAAAAAGTCGCTCTGGGTCTCTCTTTTGCAGGCGGCGGTGGTGATTCTGCTGATTCTGGTCTGCGCGCGCTTCGTCACCGTACTGGTTTTGAGCTTCCAGGAGGACCCCGACTTTTCCGCGCCGAAGACGATCTATCTGCCGCAGCGGAAGCTGGAACACCAGATGGCGGTCTCGGAGTTTCAAAATGCGGCGGCTGCCCCGGCTACCATTCCGCAATTAACAACGGAGAGCCTGCTGGCCAACGTGCCGGCCCTCCCCGTCGTGCCGGATGTGGACTTCACACCGGTGGAAAACGAGGCCCTTGTCTCGGAGTCGGACGCGCTCTTCGGGCAGTCGGGCCTGATGGGCGCCCTCGGGGCCCTTAGCTCGCAGGCCTCCAGTGTTTCCTTTCTCGGCATCACCGAGGAGGCCTCGCGCTTTGTCATTGTCATGGACATCTCCACATCGGTGGTGAACAGCGCGGCTGCGGCGGGTGTTGACTTCAACTCCATCCGCGAGGAGGCCAAAAAACTCATTGGCAACCTCAATGCCAACACCCTCTTTGGCTTTGTGCAGCACTCACGCCGCTACGATGCCTTTCAAAACACCCTGGTGCCCGCCACCGTCGCCAACAAGGACAGCGCTCTGAAATGGCTGGATGATCGGTTCCGCACCGACGGCTTTTCCGGCGGTGGCTGGCGGGGCGGACCGGATGGTTCGGACGGTATTTTGCCCATTCTCAGTTTTGTTTTTTCAATGCAGCCGGATGTCATCTTTCTCATCTCGGACGGTGGCTACTTCACCTCCGAGGGCAACCAACCGGTGCCCCTGAACGACGTGCTCAGCCACATCCGCAACGAGCAGAGACAACTCGCCAGCGACGTCCGCATCCACGCCATCCACTTCCCCGATGAGCGCAACATCCAGGATGGCCGCGTCGGCGATGGCATGCGCCGCATCGCCACCGCCAACGGCGGCAAATACCGTAAAATTGGGAGATGATGCAGAGGGCTGAAATTTGAAACCTGAGACCTGAAACCTGCCTGTCCAGCATAGCTCGAAGAGCGACGCTGGGAAACCTGAGACCTGAGACCTGAGTTTTATTTTAAACAAACCGTAGCGAGGTTTATCCCGCGATCTTTTCGAGAACGAACCTTCAAAGAGAACGAAATCCACCGCTTAAAACCCACCTTAATCCCGAGACCACTGAAAAGATCGCGGCGTAAAGCCGCTCGCTACGATCCCGCCGCGTAAAAAGCTTCCATGCTTCGCTCTACGAGCTACGCAGGACACGGTCGTATCCCGTATCCCGTATCCCGCATCACGCATCCCGCATCACGTATCCCGTATCCCGTATCCCGTATCACGCATCCCGCATCCCGTATCACGCATCCCGTATCCCGCATCCCGTATCCCGCATCCCGTATCCCCTATCCTCCATGAAAAAACTAAGACGCCGACATCAGGAACCTGAGGATTTCGCCATGGCCCCCATGATCGACATGGTGTTTTTGCTGCTGGTCTTTTTCATGACGGTGGCCTCGGTGGCGAAGAGTCAGCGGACGGTCGAGCTGGATCTGGCCGAGTCGGAGCAAAGCAAGATCCCGGAGGACGCCTCGGGGCGGGGCATTCTCTCGGTTGATGCGGAGGGGGTCTATTACATCGGCGACCAGCCGCAGAGCCTTGAAGCGATCAAGGAATCCATCGCCGCCCGCATCCGGCAGGAACCGGAGCTGCAAATCCAGGTGCGGGCCGACCGCACCACGGAATACGCCGCCGTCCAGAAACTCCTCAAAGCCGCCGCCGAATCCGGCGCCTACGAAATCATTTACGCCACCTTTGAAGCGAGATGAGGGCGGAAACCTAAAAAAAATCATGCGCCAACTAAAGAAAAAACCACAGGACAAGCCGCAGATTCCGATCGCGCCCTTAATTGACGCCGTCTTTTTGCTGCTGATTTATTTCATGGTGACGTCCTCGCTGGAGCGGCAGGAGGCGGACATTTCCTTCGAATTGCCCGGCACCGTCGCGCAGGACGAGCCCCTCGAGATGCCGGATGAACAGATCATCGAGATCCGCGCCGATGGCCAGGTGATCGTTAATGAATACAACTACGACGCCCCGAATTCCCGCCGCTTGATCGAGCTGCAAGCCATGCTGACCCGTCTTCAGGAAGCCAGCCGCGCCAACAAGACCGAGACCCAGGTTACCATCGCCCCCGCTCCGACAACCCAGCACGCCCGCATCATCAACGTGATGGACGCCGTCGCTGCAGCCGGCATCACCGGAGTGAATTTCGCATTGGAGGATTGAGCTTCGTAGGCAGGTGGGCTCTGCCGCCTGCCAAAGATCGACCTGCTCCAAAGCCCTACCCATGCCACTGCCCCGGGCGCCCGCCAGCTGCCGAACAACCTGGATAAATCGATTAGGATTACGATTTTCAGCGGGGCCCCCTATGACCGGTTTAATTTCTTTATAATCAATTACTTACAACCTGATTTTCGGGTCACTCGTAAGTCAGGAAAACACCCGCCCCGATGGCTACACCTCCGCAGATACGAACCCGCTTTTGGCTAACTGGGAAAGGCTGCCTTGAGCTGCCTTCTGATGGCGTGTTCGTTCCTTTTCAGCCGATACTTATTTAAACCCGGCAGCTAAAGCAGCCGCTCCCAGTTAGCCCACGATGCCTAGGCTCAGCCTTTTGGGCTATCCTGCGAGTGCGGTGGCTGCGGTGGCGGCGCTGCCATGAAGTCCTCCTCATCCATATCACTCAATTTGTAATTGAAGATGGGCAACAGGGAGATGAGACCCACGCAGGTCACCCCGAGGATGGCCATGCCGGTGACGTCGTGCACCGTCCCAATGCTGCCCAGAATCGGCAGAACCCAGTCGTTATCGATGGATTGGGCACCGTTGTTGTAAGCATAGTAGGTCAAAAAGAGGCTGCGCAGCAGGTTGGTGATCACCGCAAAGACCATGGCCGCCGCGACAAGGAGCACTTTTTTCCAAAAGCGGTCGAGAAAGACCGCCGCCAGGAAGGAGCCGGCGAACAAGCAAGCCGTGAGCGAGCGGATGCCCGAGCAAGCTTCTTCGACGCCGACCTGCCCGTCGGGCAGGATGAGCACGTTGCCCTCGCGCTCCAGCTCAAAGCCAAGAAAGTCGAGCAATCCAAACACCACGATCGTCACCTTGTTGAGCAGAAAGACGCGGATCTGGGTCTCCAGGACGGAGACCAGTGGCGCCGAAAGCAGCCAAATGAGTGCGGGAAAAATAAAGAGCGCCGCCAGTGCGAGACGCTGCCGGAGCGGCATGGGCTGGCCATCGACGCGCTGCTTGGAAAAAATAAAGACGCCACTCAGGACGAGTCCGCCGAGACTGGCGGCGATGGCCAGAGAGGCCGGGTTTTGCGGGCCGGTGGCGGCGCGGAGGAGCGCACCCACCGCGAAAAGCAACAGCGAGCCGACGAAGGCCGCGACCGCCAAGCCCTCTAATAAACGAACCCATGCGCCGGTTGATCCAGCCGGCGCGGCGGACGGAGGCGCGGCAGGCGCGGCCGGCGCGGCAGGCGACAGCGCCTCACCGGCCGGCGCGGCAGGGGACGGCGCCTCACCGGCAGGCGACAGCGCCTCACCGGGCGCGGTGCCCGTGAACAGATAGGACCGCATCCGGGGCCAGCGCTCGAAGAGCACGTAGCCGACGAAGAACGGCACGAGGTATCCGAAGCTGTAGTCCTCCCGATTCCCCCACCAAAAGAGCTGGTCCCAAACCGTGTAGAGCGCGAAGCCGAGCATAAGGCAGGCCGCGCCGATTTGCTCAGGCAGGAGGTTTTTGAGACTTGGTTGGGAGGGTGCAGTGCTCACGTAATGGGCGGTCGTTCGGGTTAAATTCGACCCGAAAGTTTGCAAGGCGGGACCTCCATAGCAACCTATAAAACCCGCTTTTTGGATACTTAATTAACCATCGACGCGGCTTTGATTTCACTCTAAAGACGAACTTTATTTATGGACGAATCGGCCGATACGCAGACCACCGCACAGCTCCCGCCCTCAATGGAGCGGCTGCATGCTTACTGGCGCATGCCCTACATCCTCGCTCCAAAAAACCCGGACGAAGGCGGGGACCCCTTCACGCGAATCACCGAGACCGGTGACGATGCCGGCGAATACATCCTGCTGCGCGGCGAGCATACTTATATTGTGATGAACCGCTACCCGTATAATGCCGGTCACCTGCTGGTGCTCCCCTACCGCGAGGTCGCTCGGTTGGAAGATCTCAGCCGGACTGAGCGCTACGAACTGATGGATCTTATCGTGGAAGCCCAAAACCTGCTCACCCGGGCCCTTGCTCCGGACGGCTTCAATACAGGCTTCAACTTCGGCAAGGCCGGGGGTGCCGGTATCCCCAGCCACCTGCACTGCCATGTAGTGCCCCGCTGGAATGGCGATACCAATTTCATGCCGGTGATCGGCAACACACGCGTGCTCCCCGATTCGATGGACGCCATGTGGCAGCGCCTGCACGCCTGCCTCGGTTCTAAAAGCGAAACAAGCGAACCCGACGAGACGCCTTCCAGCTGATGCCTTCTGAAACGATTCACTTCCCCAGCGCACGGCAACTCAGCCTGCTCCTGGCCAGCGATGACCGTAATCTGGAGGCCGCCGAACAGGCGCTGCAGGTCGATCTGGCCACTCGCGATGACTGGATCACGATCGAAGGGTCGGCCGAGGGCATCGCCCGCACGAAGGCACTCTTCGAACTCCTCGAAGCGGCCCGCGCCCAGGGCCTGCGCATCCGCAGCTCGGACTTCCACTACACGCTCCGCTGCGTGGCCGAGGGCCGGACTGACGACCTCCGCGAAATCTACCGCGACCCGATGGTCATCCGGCTCAAGCGCCAAAGCGTGGTGCCGAAAACCCTCAACCAAAAGCGCTACCTTCAGGCGATGAGCGCGCATCCGATCACCTTCGGGATCGGACCGGCCGGTACCGGCAAAACCTACCTCGCCATGGCCATGGCACTGCGCGAGCTTCTGGAGGGGCGGGTGGAGCGCATCATCCTGACTCGCCCGGCCGTGGAAGCAGGCGAGGCGCTCGGGTTTCTCCCGGGCGAGCTGCAGGAAAAAATACTGCCCTACCTCACGCCGCTCTACGACGCCATGAATGATATGGTGGGCAAGGAGCAGACCGTCCAACTGGTCGAGCGGGGCATCGTCGAAATTGCACCGCTCGCCTACATGCGGGGGCGCACCCTGGCTAATGCTTTCGTCGTGCTGGATGAAGCGCAAAACACGACACACGAGCAGATGATGATGTTTTTAACCCGGCTCGGCGACGGCAGCCGCATGGTCATCACAGGAGACATCACCCAAATCGACCTGCCCCGCTCCAAGCAATCGGGGCTCAAGGAGGCGACACGAATTTTGAAAAATATCGATTCGATCTGCCTCTTTTATTTCGATAGTCAGGACGTCGTCCGACACCCATTGGTGCAGGCTATCATCAACGCCTACGCTCAGAGCGCTGAATAAGCGCGGCTGAATCCACCTACCTTTATTTATGGCTTTCTTTCGTAAAAAACCGGCCTCCCGCAAGCTAAAGGACGGCTCGAAGGGTCCACGCAAAGGCGGCAACCGTGGCGACGCATCGGCGACGACCCGCTTCTTTGAAACAAGCCGTCTGATCGAGCTCGGGCTCTTCATGCTCTTCTCCGCCCTCGTCGTATCGATCTGCTTCCTCGGTCAGGAGCCGAAGGGCCCCCGCATCCTCCTCAACCAAGCCGCCCCCACCCGGATCGTGGCCGACTTCGACTTTGAATATGAGAGCAAACTGCTCACCGAAAACGCCGCCGCCGCCGCCCGGGCACAGGTCCCTCCGGTCTTTCAGCGCACCTTTGAACCCTTCGAGAATTTCCGTAATTTCATCAACGACCTGAACTCCAGTATCGCGCGGAATCAGATTGAATTCGAGCGGGAGGGCCCGGAGGCCTTCGAGGCGGCGCTCGCTGCAACGGCGTTGGCGCTGATCGAGCAATACCAGCTCGAGCTCGAGCCGCAGACGATTATCGAGCTGACCGAGCAGGCAAGTCCCCGTGAACGGTCCACCCTCTTTAACGATGCGCTGGCGGTGCTCAAATCACTCTACGAGGATGGTATTTATAGCCCCAGCCGATCCGATGCAATGGGCTCAGGAGTCACCGTCATCCAACTGGTCGATGAGGAGGGGCGCTACAATATGCCCAATGCGCGCTCGCTTGATGACGCACTCATTGCCCTGCGCGTGCGGATCAATTCCCTCTCCCGTGACTCGGAGACGGCTCGGGTTCTTTTCGATGTCGTGCGCGAAGGGTTGAAACCGAACCTCCTCTACAGCGCAAGCGGCACGACGCGGGCGATTCAGCGCGTCATCGAGCAGCTGGAGCCGGTTCGCATCGCGCACCGAGCCGGAGAAACGCTGATCGAACCGGGCGCACTTGTCATGCCGGCCGATCTCGAACGCCTCGCAGCCTACCGCACGATCGAGCTGAAAGATCGCAATACCTCGATGATCTTCAATCTGGCCTTTCTGGAGCGGGTTACCCTGACCCTCATTCTTTTTATCGCGATCTATATCTACGTGAAACAGGGCCTGAGCGAACTCCATAAACGAAACCGCGCCATTGCCATCACGGCAGTAAGTATCCTGCTGAACTTGCTCATCGTGCGCATCGTCATGGAGCTGGGTGAGAGCGCACTGGTCAACAACCGGCCCTCACTGAGCATGCTCCCCTATGTGGCCCCCTACGCGCTCGCACCCATTCTTGTGGCCGTCCTGGTGGGCAGCGCACCGGCTGTGCTTTCGGCCCTGATCGTCGCGGTCGTCTTTGGCCTGATGCAAAACAACTCAGTCGAGTTCATCCTTATCGCCTTTATTTCGGGTGTGGTCGGCGGCTTTGTTTCGGTCGGCACACGCACGCGCTCGCGCCTCGTCCGGGCCGGCGCGATGGCCGGCGCCACCGCCGCTATCGCGGGAGCCGCCATCGGTCTGATCAATGGATACTCTGTCGGCTTGGTCGGCCAGCAGACTTTGGTCGCTCTGATTGTTGGTCTGCTCACCGGCATCCTCGCCGTGGGCCTCCTGCCGATCTTTGAAAGCCTCTTTAAAATCACCACAGAGATCACCCTCCTCGAATTGACCGACTTCAACCACCCGCTTCTGCGCCGCATGCAGATGGAGGCACCTGGGAGCTACCACCACAGCCTCATGGTGGCCAACCTCTCGGAAAACGCGGCGGCCACAATCGGGGCCAGCCCCCTGCTTTGTCGGGTCTGCTGCCTTTTTCACGATATCGGCAAACTCGTCAAACCCGACTACTTCACCGAAAACCAACACGAGGGCATCAACCCCCACGATGCGAAAAACCCATCGATGAGCGCACTTGTCATTAAGGCACACGTCAAAGAAGGCGTCGAAATCGCTCGCAAAAACAAACTGCCGCGCGTCATTGTCGACGTCATTCGCCAGCACCACGGCACCACCCTAATCCAATATTTCTTTCACCAGGCAAAGGCGAAAGCCCATGAGGACCACGAAGGCGCAAACCGCCCCTTCCCGGAAAAAATCAATGGTGCCGAAAACGGCAACGGGAAGAGCAAAGGCAAAACACACACCCCGCTCCGGGTCGAAGAAAGCACCTACCGCTACGATGGGCCGAAGCCCCAGTTTAAGGAGAGCGCGATCATTTTCTTCGCGGACAGTGTCGAGGCAGCCAGCCGTAGTTTGAAGAAGGTGACCCAGCCCAACGTCGAAGATCTCATCGATCGCATCTTCAAAGACCGCATCGAGGATGGGCAGCTGGATAGTTGCCCACTCACCTTTCAGGAGCTCGACCAAATCCGGAAAAGCTTCATCTACACCGTCCTCAATATGCTCCACGCCCGCATCGAATACCCGAAAAGTGACACGGAGAAAGCGGCCGAGCGGGAGAAAGCCGCGCAGGCGGAAGAATCCAAAGTCGCGACCGATGCTGCAAGTGGAAATCAACAACCTATTTGAGGCACTCATCGAGCCGGAGGCTGAGACGCTCCAGCTTCTCCAGTGCCTCGAAAGGTCCGGCCGGTTCCCGGTCGGCGATGGGGAGCTCTCGATCGCTTTTGTCGATGATGCGACCATTGCCCGCATTCATAGTGACTTCATGGGCGACCCGAGTCCGACCGATGTGATCACCTTCCCCGCTGATCCATCCATGGAAACGGCCGGTGAAATCATCGTCTCGGTTGACCACGCGCGGAGCCGCAGCAATGAGTTGGACGAGCCCTTCAGTCTCGAATTAAGCCTCTACCTGGTACACGGCTGGCTCCACCTGGCCGGCTACGACGACCGCGAGCCCGGGCAACAGCGGAAAATGCGTGCGGCGGAACAAAACGCTCTCAAAATAATCGAAAACGAGGGCTGCTCGCCAAAGTTTTGTTTGAAACCACAGGCAAACCGTTGACGGCCCTCCAGCAACTCGACCATTCTACGCAAAGTGTCCGAAGACGATTCACCTAAAGTGCCTGTCACCCCACCCGAGCAGTGGGTCGATCTCTATGGCGATTACCTCTACGGCTTCGCTATGTCGCGCTTACGGAATCCCGATGCGGCGGCCGATTGCGTGCAAGACACCTTTTTGGCCGGAATCAAGGCCCTCGATCGCTTTGACGGAAGCCGCGACATCAAGTTTTGGCTGCGCGGCATCATGCGCAACAAGATCGTCGACCAGATACGGAAATCCATCAAGGAGAATAAAGTCGATATCGATAAGGAGGACGAAGCCCTCCTCGAAAGCTTTTGGTTCAAGTATAGCGGAATCGCCACAACCAACCCGGACCCCTGGCAATTCAACCCCAGGAAGTACTACGATAATGGTGAATTCTGGGTCGTATTCGAGAAATGTATCGCGAAGGTTAAAAATCCCGCCCGTCAGGCCTTTATCCTGCGGGTGCTCGAAGATCAAACAACAGAAGAAGTTTGTAAGGCAATGGACATCACACCGAACTATCTTTGGGTCCTGCTCCATCGCGCCCGTGAACAGCTCAAGGTTCACCTCGAAGCGAACTGGACAGGCAACGACGCAAAATAGACTGATTTCAAATGTTAACCTGTAAACAAGTTTCCAGCGCACTCTCCAAGGAGGCGTATCAGAAAATGCCGCCGCTGCGCCGCTTTTTCCTGCGTCTTCACGTCAAGTTATGCGTGTTTTGCGGTAAGTTTAACCGTCAAGTCATGGAGTCTCAGGAAATGTGCCGCTGCTATCGGGAGCATGAGGAGTCCTTGTCGCCGCACCGCCCGAAACTTGACACCGATCGCAAGGATGCACTGAAGGATCTTTTGGCCTCCCAGCAAATTCATTCGAAGCCGAACGAGTAAGCTGTTCCCAAATTCCTCACCTCTCCGAGGGAAGGGGGACCGCGCGCAGCGCGGTGGAGGGGTGCCGGCTGTAATGACGGCCTAGCTCCTTTTCGTCATCGATGCCGAATTGGTTCGCGTGATTCGAGCAACCCCCTTCCCACCTGGCAAGCAGGTGACCTTCCCCAAGGGGAAGGAGTTTTTAAGTCGCCCCAATTCCTCACCTCTCCGAGGGGAGGGGGACCGCGCGCAGCGCGGTGGAGGGGTGCCGGCTGGACGTAAAACGAGACGACACATTTTGATTTGGCATCGAAGCCTTGGAACCTATTCTTATCCCATCGCGAAAGAACAGTCAGAGATGAATCGCAAGGAGCTTAAGCCTTTGCGGAGAAAACTGCGGAAAAATCTAACTCCGGCAGAAGCACGCCTCTGGACCTACCTCCAAGGCAAAAAGCTGGCGGGTCGAAAATTCCGGCGGCAACACAGCGTTGGGCCCTACATACTCGACTTTTTCTGTGCCGCTGAGAAGTTAGCCGTCGAACTCGACGGACAGGCCCACGATGGTCCGATTGCGGCCAAGCACGACGCCGAGCGCACCGCCTATCTTGCCCAATACGGCATCGAGGTGATCCGCTTCGAGAACAAGACCGTTTTCGAGATGCCCGACGCGCTCCTCCACCGCATACAGGAACGTTTTAAGGACTCGCCGAAACCGTCTCACGATTAGGACTTCGAGCCTACCCCTTCCGGTCGGGCACCATGCTTCGCTCCTCGAGCTTCCGTCTACGCTCCTCGAGCTTCCGTCTACGCTCTTCGAGCTTCCGTCTACGCTCCTCGAGCTACGCCGGACAAGACGCCGGACAAGACGCCGGACCACCTTCCCCAAAGGGGAAGGAGTTTTTTGCCGTAATTCCTCACCTCTCCGAGGGGAGGGGGACCGCGCGCAGCGCGGTGGAGGGGTGCCCGCTGTAATGACGGCCTAGCTCCTTTTCGTCATCGATGCCGAATTGGTTCGCGTGATTCGAGCAACCCCCTTCCCACCTGGCAAGCAGGTGACCTTCCCCAAGGGGAAGGAGTTTTTAAGTCGCCCCAATTCCTCACCTCTCCGAGGGGAGGGGGACCGCGCGCAGCGCGGTGGAGGGGTGCCCGCTGAGGTAGCGCCCAGCTCCTTTTCACCATAGCGGCCGACTTGCGTCGTGTAGTTCGTAGTCGGTAGATACTTGTTTAAAACTCACGAAATCACAAATTTCACTCCGGCAAGGCCGGCAGCGTGATGCGGGCACGGCCATCACCCGAGCCCCCGCCCTCCACGATGGCGCGGCGCTGCCCTTGCAACAGCGTCACACGATGCCCGGAAACGCGGCCGCGCTCATCGTTGACCACCGCGTCTCCCTCCAAAACTACCTTGCCCTCTTCAGGCAAAATAAAGGCGGTTTCCGCCGTGGACGTCCGACCGGTCTGCGCGATCACGACATCGCCGTGCGCTTCAATCCGCTCCAGCTGAAGCGAGGCTGCCCCACCACGCCCCGAATCCGGTGCCTCTCGGGCGATCACATCGAGACGCTCACTGGTCGCCCTTAAATTCGTCGCCTCGACCTGCACCGACTCGGTGAACCGAAATAAAGTATGAGCGGTCTCTTCAATCATTTGAAGGACCTGGCTGGTTACCATCGTTTCTGTCTTCTCAATCGACCCCGCCTCTTTCGATACGCTCGAAGCGCTTTCGGATTCTCCTTCTTTTGTTTCCGTTAAATCGTAGCCGAGGTCGGGCAGTGGCGGCAAGCGGACTCTGACTGGATCGTCCGATTCACCGCGAATAATGGCGCGGCCGGGCTTGAGCTCCATACTTCGGCCCGTCACAACCGCCTCTCCATTGGTCACCTGCGGTTCCCCGGTCAAGACGGCGCGTTGCTCGTCTGGAAAAAAGGTGACGTGTTCACCTGTAGCCAACTGGCCGTTCTGCTCGATTTCAACCGAGCCCGCCGCCATGACACTCTGCACTGCGCCCACTCGCAGTTCGTTGCCCTCGGAGGCCCGAGCGCCGGCAGCCTCGGGAATCGACACGATCGTCATCTCATTCGCGCGCAGCTGCAGGGCTCCGGAAAGAGCCTCCACCGCTCCATCAAAGAGAAAGCGGTTCTCGTCAAGCCCTTCCCGCATCGTAATCCTATCGGCGAGCACGATGGTCTCCGCACTGAGTGCCGAAGTCCCCTGCAGACCGAGCCCGCCCGTCTCAGAAAGAATCATCTGCGCCCGCCCGGCACCTTTGGCACCGGAGAGCACGATCTCGCCCGACTCGCTGCGGATACTCTGACCACTGAGGTAGGCGCCCGGGGTCGTTACGCTCGTGTTTCCGGTTAAAATCGCCCGCTTCTCACGGGGGAAGAACTCCGCTTCGTCGGCCTCCACGATCTTGCCCGATTGAATAATGGTGACTGCATCCTCAGCGAAAATTCGGCGCAGGGCGTCCAGCTCGGTCGGTGCCGTCGGCGCGGCCGCCGAGCCAACGCGGCCCTCGGGCGGGTCCGCCTCGGCGATGAGTCGCCCGCCCTTTAAGTCCATTTCCTCGGAGCGCGCCTTCACCTGCCCGGTGAACTCGAAATAGTAGGCCGTCTCCGTGGTGCGGAGGAGCAGGCGCTCGCTGCGGATCTCGGTTTGTTGCTCCGTCTCGCTCTCGGACGCCCCAAAGGCACTGGCAATACTCTGGGTGAATTGCACACAGGTATTCGTTTTCACCACGATTTCCTTCGTCTCCCCGGACCATTCCCAAGCGATCCCGGTTATTCTGAAATTCGCCCCGATGATTTCAATGGCGTCCTCGGAAAAAGCGCGGTTTTCCTCCAGGAGTAAAGTCGCCTCCGGGCTGTCCAGCGAGAGTTCAAGCGCCATCCGCTCATCGCCGGAATAAACCCGCAGCGCCATCCCCTCTACCCGTATTTGTTCCGCGCTGTCATAAATGCCCTGATCTCCCTGCAAAACCCAATCGGTGTAGCCATTATCCCCAAAGCGTGGGAAACGGAAATCCTGAACCGGAGCACTCGGCGCCATCTGCCCCGCAAGCGAGCCGCCAAAACAGAAAAAACCGAAAAAGAAAACCCGTCGCATACCTTGCATAGAATTAAGAAACCGTCTTGTTCACTCAGGTTCCAGCCTTTAATGAGGGACCTTTCAACCCTGACTTGCCTAATTCCTCACCTTTTCGAGGGGAGGGGGCCCGCGCGCAGCGCGGTGGACTTGCCGTAATTCCTCACCTCTCCGAGGGGAGGGGGACCGCGCGCAGCGCGGTGGAGGGGTGCCCGCTGAGGTGACTGGGAACGGCTGCTTCAGCTGCCGACTTGTGTCATGCAGTTCGTAGTCGGCAGATACTTGTTTAAACTCACGGATCACCATGCGGCAGCTGAAGAACCACAGCGGTTGCCAGCTTTAGCCCATGCGCGGTTTCTTTATCGTTGGCTTGATTCGTTCCGGGCGGAAGGGCTGGTCAAAGGCTTTGGAGAATGGGTACCCGCCGGAAAAATCCTCAACACTGTCCTGGTCGGTTTTCCCGAGGACGTTGCTCTCAACAAGATTAAAGACGATATTTCCAAAGTCGCGGCATTCTTTGATGCCCCAATGCTCAAGCACCGGACGCGCCATGGGGCCATACTGATTGATCGCATAAAGCCGAATGCCTTCAAGTAACTGACCGCCACTGAGGTGGTTCGACTTATCCAACTCGCCGCGCTTGTGCAATTCTTTGAGGCTGTAATCCAAGGCTTGCCGCAGGAAATAATAAGCCCCACGCGCATAGCGGGGGTCGTCCTTGCGGATCGCACGAATCACTTCATTAAAATCTCTGCTGGGATCGTTCACAACCCCCAGTAAAAGCCGACTTTTGATCAGGTCAACCGAACAGGGCCAGAGTCGGATGTATATTTAGCGATTTCACTCTTTCGGGGGGCTTTCCTCGGAAATGGTGAGTCCTTTGTTCTGCACAACCAAACGATAGGCCCGGCTCTTTACGCCGTTCGCCGTATAAATCTGCTCCATTGCCGCCGCGATTTTATTGGCCTTCTCCGGCGGCCCCACACAAACCACGGTCGAACCACTCCCACTGAGCCAACCGGTGTAGGCCCCCTCGTGACAGCCCGCTTCAATGCTCTCGCTACCAAACGGATTGAGCAACTCGCGGTAGGGCTGGTGGATGTAGTCATTCACCGCCCCCTTTAACCGGGCGAAATCTCCGGAAACCAAAACACCGACTAAAAATGCCAGACTGTTCGCACTGCGCACGACGTCGTTAAAGGGTATCACATCCGGCAGGACACGACGCGAATTATTCGTCAAAACCTTATACGCGGGAGCGACTGCAACAAATGCCAGCAAGTCCGGCAGCTCAAAGCGCACATGCTCGCGGTAAGCGAATGTCTTGGGTTCTGTCCGCGCAATGCAAAATCCTCCCGAAAAAACCGCACAGGCGTTGTCCGGTGCATTGTCCAGCTTTGTCGTGAGCCGAATCATCGCGTCGAGATCAAGGGGACTGCCGTGGAAATAATTCAAGCCGGCCACAATCGACGCCCGCAGCGTGGAACTCGAACCGAGGCCGCGCGCCTCCGGGATGTCGCCCCAAATTTCGTAGTCAAACCCAGTCGCTTCGATACCGGTCGCTGCCGCAAAGGAAAACGCCGCTTCTTCAATCATCGCATGCGTATCACTACGTAGAGCATCCACCGGAGCGATCAAGCCGTCCGCCCGCTCGCGCAAACGCACGAAATTATAGAGCGTCAACGCAATGCTGAGCGTATCGAAGCCGGGCCCGCAATTAGAGGTGCTCGCCGGCGTTTGAATAATGATGGAACGAAGGAGCATGGGTACTTTTTCAGGCTATCGGTAACGGCTCATCTCGCGCTCGGCCTCACGCATCGTGACTTTCTTTTTCAGCGTCTCGCGTTTATCGTGTAGTTTCTTGCCGGTGCACAACGCAATTTCGATTTTAATCAAACCGTGCTTCAGAAACATCCGCGTCGGCACCAATGATTTACCGCCAGTTTCAACCGCACCCATCAGTTTGTTAATCTCGCGGCGGTGCAGCAAAAGCTTGCGTTTGCGGCGGGGCGGATGATTTTGAAAGTTGCCGAATTTATACTCGCCAATATGCGAGTTGTACAACCAAACCTGCCCCTTTTCGATGCGACAGAAGGATTCACTAATCTGCGCGTCACCCGCACGGATCGCCTTTACCTCGGTCCCTTGCAGCACCAAGCCAGCTTCAAAGCGGTCGCCCACAAAGTAGTTGTGGTGAGCTTTCGCGTTGCGAATCTCGCGTTGCGAGTCCTTTGACTTTTTCTTAGCACACACAATAAAGGGATTTCCTGGGTAGAGGATCCACTGGTAACGAATTTAAGCCCGGAAAAAAACCGGAACCCAAGAAAAAACCTGCGGGCACAAAGCCCGAACCGGAAGGTGATGGCTTGCCAGACTGGATGGTCCGACTCGGGGCCCTGGCGCTTTCACCGCTAAGCTACTAGGGGCAGGCCCGCTAAACTATAGCCTCGGGAACCAAATCCCTGAAAGCCCCCTGAAAGCCCCCTGAAAGCCCCCTGAAAGCCTCACTAGGCGACCGTCTCTTCTTCTGGCTCTGCCAGTTGATAGGTGATCTTACCTTCCATGATCTCACGAAGCGCCATGTCCTCAGCGGATAGACGCTCCAATGACTCAATCAGCGGTTTATAACCGCTTTTTAGTTGCTTGGCTCGGCGGGACACCACGTTGACCAGAATCATCGGGTCTGTGATCTTCTTCTGCGCTTCTCTTAAATAATCGTCTCTCAAGGTCGTATCCTCCGGTGGTTGAAAATGGGAAAACCATAGAAAGTGACGCGTCTGTCTTCGTTTGCAATAAAAAAGCGGCTCTTGGACGTTTTTGGTCAAAATTCCCATTGACAGGGTTGCACGGCTTTCTACTGTTCACCGCTTTTCCAAAATCATGAAAACGACTTTAGCTACAAAAACAGACCACACTAAATCTTGGTTCGTGGTCGATGCTGCCAACGAAACGCTTGGCCGCATCTCCGTAAAAATTGCCAATGTTCTGCGTGGTCGCCATAAGCCGACTTACACGCCGCATGTGGATACCGGTGACTTTGTTGTCGTGATCAACGCGGAGAAGATTCAGGTCTCAGGCAAGAAGAATACCGACAAACGCTATATGTTCTACTCCGGCTGGATGGGTGGCGCAAGTCATGTCAGTATGAGTGAAATGCGGGCCAAAAAGCCTGAATTCATCATTGAACACGCTGTAAAAGGTATGCTGCCCCGCAACAAGCTGGGCCGCCAGATGATCAAGAAGCTCAAAATTCACTCCGGCTCGGAGCATCCCTACGAAGCCCAGCAACCCAAGCCACTCGTCTAATTATAATGAGCGAACAAACATTTGTCACTGTCGGTCGTCGCAAGACTGCCTCCGCACGGGTCCGCCTCACACGCGGCACCGGGAAAATTCTCGTTAACGGCCATGCGCCCGAAGACTACTTCAAAACAGAGGATTTTACCCGCTCCGCACTGTCTCCGTTGAAAACAGTTGAGATGCTCGACCAAGTCGATGTCACTGTAAAGGCTCAGGGTGGCGGCCTTAATGGTCAAGCCGGCGCGGTGCGCCTCGGTATTGCCCGCGCTCTTGAGAAGATGAACGGTGAGTTGCGCGTACCACTCAAGCAACAAGGTCATATGAAACGGGATCCCCGTTCCCGCGAACGCAAAAAGGCCGGGCAACCCGGCGCACGCAAGCGATTCCAATTCTCAAAACGATAAACCGCCAGCGGCGGCTAGGTCGCATCTTTTTTGCAACCCTCCTCAGCCGCGCCCGCGTGCTCTGGAGGGTTTTTTATTGCCGGGGCTCGAATACAACCAACTCGTCTCTTACTCATGAAAACAGCCATCATCGGTGCTTCCGGCTACTCCGGCGAAGAACTTGTCCGCCTGCTCTCACGCCATCCCTTTGTCGAACTGGCCATGGTGACCTCGCGCTCACTCGCGGGCAAACGGCTGGCTGACCAAATGCCGGCACTGCGGCACCTCGTCGGCGAGCTGGCGTTTTCTGCTTCAGATCCGGCTGAACTGGCTGCTAACACGGACATTGAGCTCTTCTTCCTCGCTCTCCCGCATGGCGTTGCCTCGGAATTTGCCGAGCCCCTCTTTCAAGCCGGAAAGACCGTTATCGACCTGAGCGCTGATTTTCGCCTGGGCTCGGCCAGCCTTTATCAAGCCTCCTATGACCAACCGCACCCCGCACCCCACCTCCTTGAAGCCGCTCCCTATGTACTTCCGGAACTGGCCGACGATGCCTGGAAGGCCGCTTCTCTGATCGCCTGCCCGGGTTGCTATCCGACCAGCATTCAACTGCCACTCGTCCCTCTTCTCCGGGCCGGCCTCATTCAGCCAAAGGGCATCATCATCGATGCCTACAGCGGTGTCAGCGGAGCAGGGAAAAAAGTCGCCGAAAACTTTATCTACTGCGAACGCAACGAGAGCATGAGGGCCTACAGTCTGCCGGGCCATCGGCATGTCTCCGAAATCGAAGAGCAACTTGGCCGCGCCGCCTTTACTGATTGCGTCGTCCAATTCAGCCCCCACCTCGCACCGATGACGCGGGGCATCTCCACGACAATTGTCGCGCAGATCAAAGCCTCCATCGGCGAAATCTATTCTTGCTGGGAAAAGGCCTACGCCGATAAACCCTTTGTCTCCGTGCTCTCCAGTGGCACCTTCCCCGATACCAAACACGTGACCGGCACCAACCGCTGCGACCTCTCGGCGATCCACGATCCACGCACCGATAATCTCGTCATCACTTCCGTCATCGACAACCTCCTCAAAGGCGCCAGCGGTCAGGCCGTCCAAATCATGAACCTTAAATACAGCTTCCCCGAAACCGCTGGACTCCTCTAAAGCCACCTCCGATCTCCATATCCCGCATCCCGTATCCCGCATCCCGTATCCCCCATCTCGCATCCCGTATCCCGCATCCCGCACATGTCCGCAGTTATTCCAGTCCAACTTATTGAAGATCCTCAGGGCCTCTCCGATTGCCCGGGCTTTCAAACGGCCGCGAGCGCTTGCGATATACGTGAAACCGGTGATACCACCCGCCTCGATCTGGCCCTGCTCTCGGCAGGCAAACCCTGCCATGCAGCGGGCGTCTTCACACAAAATGATGTCTGCGCCGCTCCCGTGCACGCCTGCCGTGCCATCCTCGCCAGTCCCACAGCTAAGGTCGGCGGCATCGTTGTCAACAGTGGCAATGCCAACGCCGCCACCGGTGCATCCGGCATGCGCGATGCCAAAGAAATGGCCGCCCTCGCTCAGTCCGAAACGAATACTGAAGCACCCTTCCTGGTCTGCTCCACCGGCCGGATCGGCCGGAAACTCCCGATGGGAGAAATTCGCAGCGGCATTGCCAACGCTGCTCGCAGCCTCAACGAAAGCCCCGAGAACTCCCTCGCGGCCGCCGACGCCATTCTTACTTCGGATACCCGCCGTAAATGCGCTACGGCCCGGTTCCACTACAAAACAAAGACCATCACTGTGGCCGGTATCGCCAAGGGCGCCGGTATGATCGAGCCCAATATGGCGACCATGCTCGCCTTTCTTGGCACTGATCTCGCCGCCGACAATACCGCACTCAAAAATACCCTGACCCGCGCCTGCAATCAGACGTTTAACCGTATCTCCATCGACGGCGATATGAGCACTAACGATACCGTGCTTCTACTAGCCAACGGATACTCACAACTCGAGCCAAACGAAGCCCCCGAACTCATCCAGGCCTTTCGGGAAGCTGTTTACAAGGTCTGCGATGCGCTCGCCGAGAAAATCGTGGGCGACGGCGAGAAGGTCACAAAACTCATCGAGCTTGTCGTTGAGGGCTGTACCAATGAACAGGATGCCGAAAAGGTCGCGCGCGCGGTGGGTAACTCCCTCCTTGTGAAAAGTTCCTGGTATGGCTCCGACCCCAACTGGGGGCGCCTTGCCTGCGCCGCTGGCTACGCGAGCATTGGTCTCAAGGAGAGCTGCTTTGACATCCATTATGATGATGTGCCCGCCATCCTCGGGGGCATCCCTCAGGATGCCAATACCGCTCTCTGGAAACAGATCGTGGCCAAAAAACGTTTCCGCATAACCTTGAATTTTAATCAAGGAAACCACTCCTTCCGCCTCCTCACCAGCGACCTTAGCGAAGCCTACGTCAACTTCAACAAGTCAGAGTAATCCTCCGCGTAAAGGGCCACGCCCCACGCGGTCCCATCCCGCCACCCGCATCGCGTATCCCGCCACCCGCCACCCGCCACCCGCAGCCCAAACAATGCCTAACCTTCACCAACTCGACGTGACGACCAAGGCGGCCGTCCTCCTCGAAGCCCTGCCCTACATCCAACGCTTTCGCGATGCGATCTTTGTCGTGAAATACGGCGGTGCCTTCATGGATGATGCCGATCCCGCTGTCCGCACGCGTGTGGCTACCGATATCGCTTTTCTCCATGCGGCCGGGATCAAAGTCGTCGTCGTCCACGGTGGCGGGAAAGCCATCACCCGTGCCCTGGCAGATGCCAAGGTTAGCACACAGTTCCAAAACGGCCTCCGCGTGACGGATGCCGATACCGTCAAAGTCGTCGATCACACCCTCAACAAAGTGGTCAACCTCGATATTTGCGAGATCCTCCAGGCCAAAAACGCCCGACCACTTTCCATTCCGGGCAACAACATCCTCGTTTGCGAAAAGAAAAAAGTGGAGCTCAATGGTGAAACCCTCGACCTCGGATTCGTCGGTGAAACCCATACCGTTAAAACCAAAGTAATTAAAAAAGCCCTCAACGATGGCTACATCCCCATTATTTCGCCCATTGCATGCGATGAGGAGGGTCAGGTTTACAACACTAACGCCGATGCCGCCGCGGGTCGCGTGGCCGCTGCCCTTCGGGCCCGTCGCCTCGTCTATCTCTGCGATGTGCCCGGCCTCATGCGCGACATGAACCGCCCGGAATCGCTCATTTCCTCCCTCAACATTAATGAGGTCGAGGATCTCCTCCTTAACGGCACCATTAGTCAGGGCATGATCCCTAAAACGGATAGTGCCGTGAAAGCCCTTCTCAGCGGAGTCCACCGCGTCCACTTCATCGACGGCGAACAACCACACAGCCTACTGCTCGAAATTTTCACCGATCAAGGGGTCGGCACCGAGATTGTAAATGCATAGCCCGCCTGCACCGGTCTGTTTTCTGGTTATTGTTTAATCCCTGATCCGTTTAAACCAACTGCCTAGCAACCGAAAACCAGACAACCAGATAACCGGAAACTGAACAACTTGCGTAATGGACCATTACAACACCCTCATGAAAAACTACGGTCCGCCCGCCTTCAACGCCGTGCAGGGCAAGGGCCTTTACTTATACGATGAAGCGGGCCGTGCCTACCTCGACTTTAGTAGTGGGATTGCTGTGACCTCTCTGGGGCACTCGCACCCGAGGTGGGTCGCCGCTGTGCAGGCGCAGGCTGCCGAACTCACCCACTGCAGCAACCTCTTTGGCATACCGGGCCAACAACTACTGGCCGACCGCCTCGTCACCCAAGCCGGTCCGGGCCGTGTCCTCTTTTGCAATAGCGGTGCCGAGTCAAACGATGCTCTCATCAAACTCGCGCGGCTTCACGGCCAATATTTAACCGGTGCCGAAGGTAAACGCTACACCGTGGTGGCCGCACAGAATGCCTTTCACGGTCGCACCTTTGGCGGTATGGGTGCGACGCCTCAGGAAAAAATCCAGGGCGGATTCCGGCCTATGCTGGAGGGTTTTAAGTTCGGCCAGCTCAACGACATTGAGAGCTTCGATAAAATTATCGACGAGAGCGTGGCCGCCGTATTCCTGGAATCGATACAGGGCGAAGGCGGTGTCTTTCCCGCCGAGCCGGGATTCCTCCAGGAGCTGCGCGCCCTCTGCACCGAGCGAAGCGTCCTGCTCATGCTCGACGAGGTGCAATGCGGCATCGGCCGGAGCGGACACTTTTTCGCCTTCGAAAAAAGCGGCGTCCGCCCTGACGCCATTGGCATGGCCAAGGGCCTCGGCGGCGGCTTTCCCATTGGCGCTATTTGGGTCGCGGAAGCCTACGCCGAACTTTTTCAACCCGGCTCACATGGCACCACCTTCGGCGGAAGCCCCCTCGCCAGTGCCGCAGCCAATGCCGTGCTTGATGTTATCGAAGAAGAGGCGCTTATCGAGAAGGTCGCTGCCAACAGCCCCGCGTGGCACGATGCCCTCAATGCGCTCGCCGACAAATACCCGAACCAAATCGACTGCGTGCGCGGCGCTGGCTACATGGTCGGTCTCGCCCTCAAGCCCCAAGGCCACAATCTGAAGGTCACCGCCGCAGCACGGGAGAAGCAACTCCTCATCGTCCCCGCCGGGCACAATGTAATCCGTCTCCTCCCCGCGCTCATCGCCACCCCCGAACAACTCAACCAATCCGTTACCATCCTCGACGAAGTTCTTGCTACGCTTGCAACTGCAATTTGATCAGGGACTAGAACTGAGGAACGAAAGCGGTTCGATTAAATACAACCCGTATCTCGCATCTCATATCCCGCACCACAACCAATGCACCATTTTTTAAAAGAAACCGACTTCTCTCTGGAACAGGCTCAAGAGGTCTTCACCCTTGCCAAGGAGTTGAAGGCAAACCGCCTCAATGGCCCACGGGCACTCAACCAACAATCCTGGGGCCTGCTTTTCTACAAAAGCAGTACGCGCACGCGGATCTCCTTTGAGGTGGGTGTTAACGAGTTGGGCGGCTACCCGGTCGTTCTCAATTCGCAGACCACCCAAATCGGCCGCGGGGAAACGATCGAAGATACCGCGCGGGTCATGTCGCGCTACCTCCACGGGCTCGTTATCCGGACCTACGGTCACGAAATCGTCGAGGCATTCGCCGAACATGCCAGCATGCCGATCGTTAATGGCCTGACTGATTTCAACCACCCCTGCCAGCTCTACGCCGATATCTTTACCCTCCTTGAACGCTACTCGCCCGAGGCGATGGACATTGCCTCACTGCGCGGGAAGAAAGTCGCCTTTCTCGGTGACACCGCCTGCAACATGGCGAACTCGTGGATTCATACCGCCGCCATGTTCGGCATGGATATCACCCTCGCCGGTCCAGATGGCTTTGCCCCCTCGGCGACCATCGATGCCGCATTAAAAGCCGACGGGCTGCCTAAAAACTACCGCATAACCCAAGATGCAGAAGAGGCCTGCCAGGGTGCTGACGTGCTCTATACCGATGTCTGGGTCTCCATGGGCAATGAAGCTGAGGCCGAGGAACGTAAACGTCGCATGGCCCCCTACCAGATCACCACGGAGCTACTCGCGCTTGCCAATCCGAATGCCTACTTCATGCACTGCCTTCCCGCCCACGCCGGGGAAGAGGTGAGCCAGGCTGTGCTCGATAGTCCGCAATCCATCATCTTCGATGAAGCTGAAAACCGTTTGCACGCTCAAAAAGCGATTCTTGCCAAACTGGTTGAGCTGAATCGCTGACGCTCCCTAAAAACACGGAAGCGTCCGACTCACCTGAACACCGCCCGTCGCAAGGCATTGACCACCGCGACATCCCCCCAGGGTGCCCCACGCGCTGTCTGCGGAGTCACCGGGTACCGTCGCCCACGCCCCGCCTGCCACGCCGCCGCATAGCCCCGAACAAACTCCGCCGTGCCCAGCACAGCCCCATCCGTGAAATAACGCACCCGGCAGCGCAGGACCACCGACATCGGTAGCTCGCCATTCTCCTCGTTCAAGACCCGCTCCGCCGTCGCCCGGTCAATCCGCTTCCCCCGGCAATCCCAAGGAGAAGCCCCCTTCCCAAAGATCAAACTCCGATGCGCCGCCAAAGCCGACTTTAAACGGGCCCCGTGTCTCGCATCCCGCGCCCCGTCTCTCGCATCCCGTAGCTCGCCACCCGCATCCCGTAGCTCGCCACCCGCATCCCGCACCCCGGATCTCGCATCCCGCACCCCGGATCCCGAATCCCGTATCCCGCCACCCGTATCCCGTATCCCGCCACCCGTATCCCGTATCCCGCCACCCGTATCCCGTATCTCGCCACCCCTATCCCGCAGCTCGCCACTCGCATACGTCGCCCAAACCACCCCCAGCCCATGCTGCGCCTTCAGATGCCCCGCCACCGCCTCCGCATAGCCGCACCAGCGGTAGTCCTTCGGATCCTCCACCAGCCCCGCCCGAACCGGGTTCAGGTCGATATAAGCTGCCATCGTCTCGTAGCGGGATTGTCCTTCCTCCACCAGCACACTCTTAAAACGGTCCATCCACAAGGTGCCCAGTCGATTGTCATGGTTCCGGTTATACCAGATCGAAAAGCGCTGCTTCAGCGTCTTCATGAACTCCGACAAATCGTGCATCCGGGCCAATAGCTGCGCCCGCACCGCTACTGCTTCCTCCGTCCCCTCGCGCAGAGCGCTCTCCAAACGGGCAAAGGACGCCGTCTGATACCGTGTCGGCTTCGGGTAGAGTACCTTAAAGCGCCGCAGGAGCTCCGCATCCGAGACCGCCCGGTCCTTCTCCGGCACCCGCACCAGCACATGGAAGTGGTTGCTCATGATCGAATACGTCAGCACCTCCACCCCCGAAAAATCCGCCACCCGCCAGAGCAGACGCCGCAGCACCTCCTTCTCCCGGTCACCCAAAAGCATCTGCCCACCCACAATACGGCTCATCGCATGGTGGATAACTGTAGATTTCTTCGACACCAATCTGCGTATTCGTTTTCCCATTCCCTCACTGTCTACTTGCACCTAAAAACACGTCAACCTAAAAATTTATTACGCGGCTAAAAAATGTGAGCGATCTTCGAGCAGAATACCTCTGTCAGCTCTTAAAAACCGGCTCGCTCGGGATATTGCTCTATAAACTCTAAAAAGATGTCTTTGGCCACGGGACCCGCTGTGGAGCCACCTTGGAAGCGATCGCTGGCGCTGGTGCCTTCGACCATGACAGCGACGGCGATTTGTGGATCTTCCACCGGGGCTGTGCCGATAAACCACGCAAGATTCACATTTTCACCATGAGCACGAAAATCGGCAGTGCCGGTCTTTCCGGCAATGCGCAGGCCTTCAATTTGAATGAGTCGACCAGTTCCATAGGGACTAACAACCCGCTCCATGCCCTCCCAAAGTTCGGCACGCTGCTCAAGTGTTAAACCGATCGACTCTCCACCGTGGCGGACCTCGGCAGCCGCTTCTGCTGTGAGTGCTCTGAGTGTGGGCTGCGTCCGGGTTTCACCGCGGGCTATCGAAGCCATCACCGTTGCCATCTGTAGCGGGGTGACGAGAAGAAAGCCCTGTCCGATAGCCGTATTAACGGTATCACCGGGCACCCAACCGGCGCCGATCTCCCCGCGCTTCCACTCCATCGAAGGCACGACCAGACGGCCGGTCTCAAAGGGGATTTCGATGCCCGTTTTTTTGTCCAGTCCAAAGCGCTTGGCCTCCGCACTCAGCACATCAATCCCCATACGCAAGCCCTCTGCATAAAAAAACACGTTACAACTGCCTTCGATTGCGGCGGCTTCATCGACGATGCCATGGCCATTTCGGGCATGGCAGCGAAAGATCCGGTTACCCACACGGTAAACACCCTGGCAGTCGTGCTCCGTGTTCAAGCTTGTCGTGCCAGCGCGTGCGGCCGCAATGGCTGTAATCAACTTAAATGTCGAACCCGGCGGGTAGGAAAGCTGAACGGCTCGATTGAGCCAAGCGCCCCTTTCGTTGATGGAGTCGAATATCTTTCGGGGGATGAAAGGGCTGAGGTCATTCAGATCATAGCTCGGCTGGCTGACAATTGCGAGCACCTCACCGGTGCGAACGTCGAGCACCACGGCCGCACCGGTGCGATCCCCTAGTGCATTCTCAGCGGCCAGTTGCAGATCGATATCAATACTAGTGACAAGATCTTGTCCCTGAACGGGTGTCTTTTGCTCCAGCAAGCTGTCTTGAAAACCAAGTGGATCGACCCGCCATATCTCGGTGCCGATCTGGCCGGAGAGCCAATCATCAAAGAAGCTCTCCAGGCCGGACTTACCTTCCTGGGTTTTAAAGGTATAGGTCTTGATGCCATCGTCCGGAATTTCCTCAGGGTCCGGATAGACGTTTTGCACATAGCCAAGGGCGTGTGCTGCGGCCCCGTCATAGGGGTAGTAACGGGCCGTCCCCGTGTGGATTTCAATAGGAGACTGCACGGGCACTTGCTCGATCAGCCGGGCGTATTCATCAGGCTTCAGGTCCTCCACGAGTACGAGCGGCAGGAGTAGTTGCTCGTTAAAATGCCGAATAATTTCCTTAGTGGAAACCGTATCCGCACGCCCTGTGATACGGTTGATCGTGTCCACGTAGCCTTGAATCACGTTTTGCCTCGCTACCCACTGAAGCTCGTTATAATTCGGAATGAGGCTGGCCTCAGTGCGCCCGGTTTCGGGGGTCGCATCGTAGAGCTCTTTCAGGCGCTCGCGTTCTGCGCGGATAATTGTGGAGTATTCGGAGCGAAACTCGCGGCGCAGGTCATCCAAATAGACGACTGCCGAGTAGTGCGGTCGGTTGCCGACGAGCAGATTGCCCTTGCGATCGTAAATATCACCACGAGGACCCGGCTTTAGAATGCGGCGTTCGGTCTGGCGCTTTTCGATCGCTTCGTATTTCTGATTCGCGATGAGCTGGCGCCAGCCAAGCCCGACCACTAAGGTTACCCCGGCCAAGAGAACGATCCAAAAGAAGAATACAATCCGAGGATTCTCCCGCCGATGCACATCGAATTGGCTCATAGCAGCGGCAGTTCCTCCGGCTCATTTTCAAGATGAAATAGCATGAAGAGCATGCGTTCGAAATTAAAAAACCAAGGTGCCACGACAAGGAGCGCCCCATGTGAGGCCAGGCTGGTTGTCGCCACCTGGATCCAAAACGCGACGCTGCTCCACTCGGGAAATCCAGCAGCCAACGAGAGCAAGCCGATCATAAAAAAATTGAGCCCGTGCGCTATAAGAATCGGATGATAGTTATGCTCGGCGCGAAAGCGGGAGCGCGTCATGAAAACAAAAGCTCCACAAAGGAGCAAGCCGCTCGTGCAAAGACCGAAAGGAACGGGCAACGCGGCATCCACCCAAAGCCCGGAAAAAAGTGTACAGATAAAGTAGGACTGATGGCGCAGGTAAAGGGCAGGAAGAACCACCATCGGCCCAAGAAGTAGCAGGTAGACGGGCGACGCGGCCAGAGCCGAGTTGACCAACAGCATCAGGAAAAGCAGCAGCGCGTTGGCACAAAAAAACACTATGGCTCTGGGATCAAGGAGCATTGTTTACAGAGTCAGTTGGGGACAGTGAAATCAGCACAGCGACCTCGTGCAGACTGAGCAACCGGGGGTCAAGTTCCACTTGGCCTGCCTGAAAAATCCCCGAGCTTCCCGGCTCAAGCCAAGTAACTCTGCCGATAGACAGGCCCGGCGGAAAGCTGCCACCAAGCCGCGTAGAAACAAGCTGAAGCGGAGCCTGGCGGGATGCCATGATATCTTGGGGCGCGTCCCGAACGGAGCCTACAGGGTCTCCAAAACCGCTTTGGGGAGCACCCTGATAGACGACCGGCCGCTCATCGCCCTCGAACCGTGCGGCTATACGGAAATTCGGACTGGTGATGAGTTCCACACGGCTTGTGAAGGCATCGACCTCAACGACGCGGCCGACGACCCCGCCTGAGAAAACCACCGCCGCTCCGACCGGGATGTCAAAGTCTCGCCCTTTCCTAATTATCAGATGCTGCCACCATGCGCTCAGGTCGCGCCGGATGACCCGGGCCACCTCGTATCGAAACTCACGGCGACTGGGGAGATTGAGGATTGCTTCGAGGCGCTCGACCTCAAGCTCGAGAGTGCGATTGCGCTGCGCGTTGAACTGGTAGAGTGATTTGATGCGAGCTAGATCGCGCCCGGCTTCAATGAGTTCGACTTTTGAGTGGCTACGGCGCGCCCAGAACCCCTCCAGATCGTCAAGATAGGAGGTGGCCACCCAAGCGGGCGCCTGAAACTCTGCAAAGCTAACCTGCATGAAGGATTTAACGGTCGTCGGGATGACCCACCATGCCGCCAGAAAGACGCCCAAGGCGACCAGCGGTTTTACCTTATCGAGGCGGAGCTTCGCCACGGCACTGCGCTAGCTTTTAGGGTTACCCGTGAGGTCCTTGAGCAAGAAGGCGAGTTCATGCAAGACCATGCCGGTGCCAATAGCGACCGCACTAAGAGGATCGTCGGCGATAACAACGGGCAAGCCGGTCGCATCGCTGAGTTGCTGGTCGAGGCCCTTGATTAGGGCGCCACCACCGGCAAGAAAAAAACCGCGATTAACGAGGTCTGCAGAAAGTTCCGGAGGACAACGCTCAAGAGCGTTCCGCACCAGATCGACGATGGAAGCGATGGTATCGGAGAGTGCATCACGGATTTCCTGGGATGTAATCGTAATGGTCTTAGGCAAGCCGGCGACCGAATCGCGCCCCCGCACTTCCATGGAGACTTCCTCCTCCAGCGGGAAGGCGGAGCCGACCTTAATCTTAATTTCCTCAGCCGTGCGCTCCCCGATCATTAGATTGTAGGCGCGCTTCATGTAATTGACGATCGCTGTATCGATCTCGTCCCCCCCGACGCGGATGCTCTTGGTATAAACCACGCCCGCGAGAGAGATAATGGCGACCTCTGTGGTACCACCACCAATGTCTACAATCATGTTCGCTGCGGGCTCATCGATCGGTAGGCCCACGCCAATCGCAGCGGCCATCGGCTCTTCAAGCAGGACGACATCACGCGCTCCGGCGCGAATGGCCGAGTCTTTCACGGCGCGCCGTTCCACCTCAGTAATACCGGAGGGCACGGCAACCACGATGCGGGGAGCGACAAAAGTCTTTTTCCGGTTCACCTTGTTGATGAAGTAGCGGAGCATCGCCTCGGTAATCTCGAAATCGGCGATTACCCCGTCTTTCATGGGGCGAATGGCGGTGATGTTCCCTGGGGTGCGACCAAGCATTTTCTTAGCCTCGGAACCAACCGCACAAACTTTCTTTGTCGAGGAGTAGATGGCGACGACACTGGGCTCACGAAGAACGATGCCCTTTTCTTTAGCGAAAACTAGGGTGTTGGCAGTGCCGAGGTCGATACCAATGTCGTTAGAGAGAAATCCGAACACAGTGAGTTTGGTGGTTGAACGCGTTGATGACTTGTCGTGGGAAAATAGAAGAATTTCTATGAAAGCTTTTGAATGTCAAATGATTACCTTCAGCAAAGCGACTAGCCGACAACTTTAAAGAAAATCCGCTTCCCAGCCTGAAATATTTGCTCGCCCTGCGGCGGTGACAGTTCGCGGTTGGGGTCGGTCTGCTTCTCACCGTCAATTTTAACCCCACCCTGCTGCACGAGACGCCGAACAGCCCCCTTACTCTCGAAGAGCTCTGATTGCGCCATAAGCTCGAAAAGCGGTGCGGTCGTCGCCTCACCCACCAAATCACTCCAGCTGAAGGCAGGCATATCGTCGGGCAATTTATTTTTCGAAAATACCTGCTCAAACTGCTCCAGCTCGTGTTTGGCGGCTTTCATCGAGTGAAACTGCCCCACGAGGGACGAGGCCAGTTGTTTCTTGGCTTCCATGGGGTGCCCCAACTTGAGTTTTTCAATCGTATCGGCAGGAAGCTCCAGAAGCAGACGGTAATAATCCCACATAGTAGGGTCCGCAATCGACATGATTTTGCCGAACATTTCTTTTGCACTGTCGGTGAAGGCGATGTAGTTATCCGAACTTTTCGACATCTTTTTTACCCCGTCCAACCCCACCAGGAGCGGCATCGTAATGACAGCCTGCTCCTGTTTGCCAGCATCCTTTTGAAGCGCGCGGCCGACCAGCATGTTAAAAAGTTGGTCCGTGCCGCCAATCTCGACGTCCGCATTAAGGACCAGAGAGTCGTAGCCCTGAATCAAGGGGTAAAGAAACTCAATTATGGAAATAGGTGCCTGGTTGGTATAACGCTTCGCAAAATCATCACGCTCCAGCATGCGGGCCACCGTCATCTTGCGCGAAAGTTTGAGGCAATCCTCAAAGCTCATTTCGTCGAACCACTCACTATTGTAGTAAACCGTTGTACTTTCTCTGTCTAAGATCTTGAACGCCTGGTCGAGGTAGGTCTGCGCATTATCGACGATCTCCTTTTTACTTAAAACCGGGCGGGTACTGGAACGCCCGGAGGGATCGCCGATCAGCGTGGTGAAGTCCCCGATGATGAGCACGGCCTCATGCCCAAGGTCCTGAAACTGACGAAGCTTGTTGAAGACAACCAGGTGGCCGAAGGTGAGATCAGGTCGCGTCGGGTCGACCCCAAGCTTAACGCGCAGCGGTCTGTTGCCATGCAGACGGTCTTCCAGTTCGGTCTCGCCGATGACGTTTTCGGTATTGATGCGGATGGTATCGATTAAGCTCATGAGAATTTACGATTTCGGACCGGCTAACGAATCGTGATATACGGTTCAACCGGTCGGTTGGAGCATCCTGAAATAAATACCTTCTTCATAAGGATGCCTGGTGATGTTTGGCCACCATTTTGTAAAAGTCGACAAAGAGCGGCTCCGCATCATTGGGGCCGGGGGCCGCTTCCGGGTGGTATTGCACCGAGAAAACGGGTTTGTCTTTCAAGCGTAGACCCTCGACGGTCTGGTCGTTCAAATTAATTTCTGTGACGATTGCGCCGGCTTTTTCCAATTCTTCCCGGGTCGATGCGAAACCGTGGTTTTGTGCGGTTATGGATACTTTTCCGGTTTCCAGATTTTTGACGGGTTGGTTGCCGCCACGGTGACCGAATTTCAGCTTGAAAGTCTTCGCACCAAGCGCATGCGTTATAATCTGATGGCCGAGGCAAATACCAAACGTGGGATAGACCTCAATTAGCTGCTTCACCGTAGCATGCGCATACTCGACCGCGGCCGGATCGCCGGGCCCATTCGACAGAAAGACGCCGTGCGGATCAAATTCCTTGATTTCCTCCGCACTCGCCGTCGCCGGAAACACATGCACATCGAAGCCGTGGTGCTGTAGCTTGCGGTAAATGGAAAATTTCGCTCCAAAGTCGATGGCCGCAATTTTAAAGCGCTTATGCTTGGAAGTGTCCTCACGCAGGAGGTGGGTGCCCTCTACCGTAAATGGAGTGGACTCCTTCATTGCCGGATCCCAACGATAGGCTTTTTTCGCGGTGACCTCTTTGACGAAATCAATGCCGACCAAGCCCCCGAATTCACGGGCCTTTTGTATGGCTGCTTCCTCGGTAATATCCTCTGTGCTGATACAGGCTTTAAGCGCGCCCGAGACCCGGAGCTTTTTGGTAATAGCGCGGGTGTCGACCCCCTCAATGCCGGGTATGCCGGCCGCAGCCAGATAATCCTGAACCGACTGATGGCTCCGCCAGTTACTGGCAACCGGGCTGATTTCACGAACGACAAAGCCTTTAACTTTGGGGCCATCCGACTCCACATCGTCTGGACTGATTCCATAATTACCGATTTGCACGGCCGTCATCGTCACAATCTGAGAAAAATAGGAAGGATCCGTCAGGATCTCCTGGTAGCCCGTCATACTTGTATTGAAGCAAGCTTCACCGACACTTGTCGCTTCCGCGCCAAAGGCCCGGCCCCAAAATACCGTGCCATCTTCAAATGCGATAAGTCCTTTGCGTGTCGTCGTTGTCATATTGATCAGCGAGCCAAACACGAATCCGGGAACATTCAACGCAAAACGATCAATGTTGAGCGGGCTGAGGGAGTGTGGCGTCCGCGCTCGCGCGGGCTTGCCTTCTGCGCAGCTAAATTCCCCGCTGGCGATGCCGTGGCGTCCGCGCTCGCGCGGGCTTGCCAGTCTATGGTTTTCGACATACCCGGTATACCTCGTGGCGTCCGCGCTCGCGCGGGCTTGCCGTTTCTTTGCTAATCGCCTGCCGGTTTGTTGGGCCCTTGGGCATCCTTTTTCGGAAGCACGGACTTGACATGCAGATCGCGCAATTGCTGCTCGGTGGCGATGCCCGGACTGGATGTCATCATCTCCTGTCCTTTTTGATTCTTCGGGAAGGCGATAACATCGCGAATGCTGCTGCGTTGCGTCAAAATAGTGACCATGCGGTCAAGGCCAAAGGCGATTCCACCATGCGGTGGCGCGCCATACTCAAAGGCTTTCAGCATGTAGCCGAAGCGGCTTTCCACGACATCCGCCGGTATTTTAAGGACGTCCTCAAAGACTTTCTTCTGGAGAGCGGGCTGATGGATACGGATGCTCCCCCCACCCAGTTCGACGCCATTCAAGACGAGGTCGTAGTGCTGCCCGCGGACGGCTTTTGGATCTGAATCGAGCAAGTCCACATCCTCCGGGACCGGCGCCGTAAAGGGATGGTGTGACGCGACAAAGCGCTGCGCATCCTCATCGAAAAGCATAAGAGGAAACTCTATCACCCAGAGGAACTTATACTCGTTGGGGTTAATCGTGAGCGTGCCTCGCTTGACGAGAAGCTGCGCCGCCTCCAAGCGAACTCGCCCGAGGATGGTACAGGCGCGCTCCCACTCGGTTGCAGCGAAGAATACGATATCACCATCTTCAATATCCAGCGCGTTTTTCAGTGCCGCTTTCTCCGCTTCCGAGAAAAATTTAATAATCGGCGATTTCCACTCCCCATCCTGGCACTTGATGAAAGCCAGCCCTTTGGCACCGAGCGACTTGGCCGCATCTTCTAGACTACGCAGCTCGCCTTGAGTGATATCGCCAAGTCCTTTGGCGTTGATCGCCTTGACGGAACCGCCCGACTCGATGGCACCCGAGAAGACCTTGAACCCGGACTGAGCAAAAATCTCATTGCAGTCCTGAAGCTCCATCTCAAAACGCAAATCGGGCTTATCCACTCCGAAGCGGTTCATTGCCTCGAAATAACTCATACGGAGGAACGGTGTCTCAATGTCGACTCCGATCACTTCTTTCCAGACTTGCCTCATCAGCCCCTCGATCAGTTCATACATATCCTCGCGGTCGATGAAAGAGAGCTCAATATCGAGTTGAGTAAATTCCGGTTGGCGATCGGCACGGAGATCTTCATCGCGGAAGCAGCGGGCCAGCTGGTAGTAGCGCTCCACGCCGCCAACCATAAGCATTTGCTTATACTGCTGAGGCGACTGCGGTAGCGCGTAAAAGGCACCCGGATTCATGCGGCTGGGCACGAGAAACTCGCGGGCTCCCTCGGGAGTACTTTTAAAGAGGATTGGCGTCTCGACTTCGATGAAGTCCTGTGCATCCATGAAATCTCGAATCGCCTTCGACGTCTTGTGGCGCATGCGGAGCATTCGTGTATTGGCCGCACGGCGCAGATCGAGGTAGCGGTAGGTCATACGCAAGTCTTCACCCACCTTATCGGCGGAATCATCCATGGGAAACGGCGGGGTCTTCGACACGTTAAGGATCCTGAGCTCGGTGGCGTGCACCTCGATCTCCCCCGTGGCCAGCTTTGAATTCGCCGTGCCGCCGAAACGTTCATCGACGCGACCGCTCACTGAGATCACGGACTCCGGCTTGATCGAGCCAAATTTCGATTCCAGCCCAGGATTCGACGGATCGAGGACGATCTGAGTGCGCCCCTCGCGATCACGCAGGTCGACAAATAAAATACCCCCGTGGTCTCGAACAGAATCAACCCAGCCACTAAGTGTGACGATTGATCCCTTGTCGGAGGCACGGAGCTGAGAGCAGTGGTGGGTGCGCTTCATAAGAGGCGGGATCAAAACACCTTGCCCTTTTGAAACAAGCACGAAATTGGTGCTCAAAGTTCTGGAAGGGCTCGACCTTTGGGAAAAGCTGCGTTCATCTTTACCGAATCATGAAAACACCTGAAATGAAAGGCCGCTTCGTCGTCGTTCTACTGCTGGCTCTAACCGGAGTGGTCGGCACCCTGTTTATCGCGCTGGGGCCGCAGGCTACGGAGCGCTCTCCGGGTGTGTTGCACGTAGGTGTGCGGTATTCGGATGAGATGAGCATTGAGTTCAATCAATTTGGTAAGACAGGCCCCGGGGCCGTTATCGAACTGGTTGCTCCGGATGGTGCGGTCGCTTTTACGTTTGAAAATCTAAACATTGGCCGGAATTTGGTACCCCTGCAGGCTGTTCCGAGCGGTCCCTACACGGCCCGATTATCCGCCCCCGGCTACGGAAACCGAGAGGTACCCGTCATCATTGAAGGACGGATGCTGAATCCACCTAAAGACGCTGAGCTGGGCGCAGGCACTATCGCCGACTACAATATGATCGGCGTCCGATTTGAACCGATCCGATAAATTGCTTGGCTTCGCCGTAATTCCCCGGATCAGGATGTGTGCTTCCCGCTGCGCTTGCAATTCCCGCGAGCATTGAGCGCCTCGCAGCGAGCCGTCACTTGCAGGCGCTGGCTCTCGACATTAAGCGCTAATTTATCCGCCACCGTCTTGCCATACCACTCCATAAACGGGGCATCGATTTCAAAAATCTTGTCGCAGTCCTGGCAAATCACCTGCGCTTGGAAAGTCGTCGCATTGCGATTCGCCATGTAAAACTTGTAGTCGCGCCCGACATCAACCTCGCGGATCAGCCCGCTTTCCGTCAAGATAGGCAGCGCTCGATAAACCGTCGCCCGAGAAACCGAATCATCGATCTCCCGAGAGCGTTCCAGCAGGTCTTCAGCGGTGAAATGGTCCGTATGATCGTAGGCAGCGTCAAATATGGCGAGGCGTTGATTCGTCACTCGCAAGCCTTTGCTGGATAAAAAATCCTTAAAGGTGTCCTGCATGTCTTTATTGCTCTTGGTTTCGGCGTCCATATCTCTTATTGAGACAGAATTGAGACTGCGTTTCCCCGCTGGCAAGCTTCTATTTCGCGAGGCTGAAATTTTGTCTAGTTTAGGAGCAGCCGCTAAAGCTGGAAGCGTAGCCGCTAAAGCTGGAAGCGTAGCCGCCAAAGCTGGAAGCGTAGCCGCTAAAGCTGGAAGCCATTGCGAAGTCAGAGACTAGTACCGAAGGTTCTCAAACCTCACAGCCCAGGGAATCTCAGGATAAACTGGATTGTCCAATCGCCGCCATCAGATAGCTAAACAGTTCATTGTTTTTTAGGTAGGGAGGTATCGTCTGCGCACCTGGGCCGACTGCAAAAAGATCCACTGCCTCTGCCGTGTGCTTGGACGAACTCCAGCCAACGGAAGTCAATTCACTAAGCTGCTCTCCGAAGGCCTCAATCAGAGCTCCACTCAAATACTTCTCTTCCGCATCCAGTGCTTTTTGAACAATCTCGGATTGCGCTGCAGTCGGCTTGATTCCCGTCGCCCGGGTAAAGTCCCGGGCGCTGAACGTACCCGAAGCACGAAAACGGCTTTGCAACCATTCGAAGCTGTACTTCAAGCGGTCAATCCGGTCGAGCGCCGGACCGCTACCCAGGTAGCTCTTGCCTTGGCCGTCCAACTGGCAACCGCCCGTGCCATGGTCAGTCGTGACGATAAGCAGCGTGTCAGGATGCTGTTCGATGTATTCCAATGCGATCGGGATACAATTGTCATATTCCAAATACTCATGCAGAATAGCTCCTGCGTCGTTGGCGTGCCCTGCATGGTCCACGCGTCCACCCTCTACTTGTAGAAAGAAGCCCCGTTTTGAGCCGTCCAAGGAGGTCAAGGCAGCTCTAAATAGCTCGGCCAGTCCCGGTAAATCGGCCAATGCAGGGTCGTTTTTTCGATCAATCGCATACGGGATGTGCCGCTCAGAAAAAAGCCCAAGTATTCGACCAAGTATTCGATCTTGTGATGCGGCCGCTTTTAACTCGCTGCGGTTGGAAACGAGGCGATAGCCGGCTTCCTGAAACTTCGCTTGATAATCGACAATCGACCCATCCGCCTGTTCTTGAAAAAAATGACGGCTCCCCCCGCCCAGGATAATATCGACCTCCCGTTCAAGATACTGACGGGCAATCGCCTCCTGCATGTCCCGCTTTTCAACATTGGCCACAAAAGCAGCAGGCGTCGCATGGGTGATTTCACAAGTTGATACAAGCCCGGTCCGCATACCCGCCTCTTTCGCGTAAACAAGGATGGGCTTGAGCGGCTTACCCTGTGGATCGAAGTTAATGGCTCCGTTGTTAACCCGCTGGCCGCAGCCCCAGGCACTACCAGCCGCTGCCGAGTCCGTAACCGGGGAATCCGCCGATGCGGCATCTTGTAGACTGCGCCTAACACCGGTGCGCTGAAGCAACTGCAACCAGTGCGGAGCGACTTTTTCGTGGCGCAGTTTCCACTGGTTGGCCAAGCCGAGCGTGCCATGACTCATCCCGTCGACGACAAGAAAAATAACATTTTTTGCAGCGCCCGTCCCCTCCTTTGCCCTCACTTGTGCCGAAGCGATGGAATGACTAGCAGGAACCAAAGTAGCAGCACCCGCAAATCCGGAGAGCTTGAGAAACTGTCGGCGGTTGGAAGTTTTTTTTGCGTCCATGCAAATAAAAGTGGACACAGATGACGCCTTGGCAACCTCTGTTCTGCGAAGATCATGTTAAAATTCACTATTCGGTGGACACCCTTGGATGCCATTATTCATGAACCGAACTGACAGGTTTTGTTAAATAACAAACTTGAGCGGCTCTATGACTTGCTTCACGGCCGCTAGAACCATAACGTGCCCGGAAGAATAATGAGTAGCCAAAAAAAAGCAGAAAATAACACAGGCCGATTCCCTTATTTCAACCGTGAGTTGAGTTGGCTCGCCTTCAATCGAAGAGTGCTGGAACAAGCCGAATCCGAGGACTACCCCCTCCTCGAGCGGATGAAGTTTCTTGCTTTTGTCAGCTCGAATCTGGACGAGTTTTTTGAGATCCGAGTCGCCGGGCTTCTTCAACAGGTCAAATCCGGCACCATACAAAGGGGCCCCGATGGCCTCGGCCCGAAGGAGCAGATCCGACGAATACAAAGTATTTGCAAGCGCCTGGTGGGCGACACTTACGATTGCTGGGATCAAAAAATCGTTCCGGGGCTTAAGGGATCCGACGTTCATTTCTGCAAATACGATGCACTCACCCGCAATGAGAAGAGGTGGGTGGAAACCTATTTTCAAGAGCAGGTGTTCCCCGTGCTAACCCCGCTCGCGATTGACCCGGCCCACCCGTTTCCGCAGCTAACAAATAAAGCACTCTACATATTGGCTTCCATTGATGATCCCGAAACGCGCATTATTGAGAGTCTAATGGCGATCATTCCGATCCCCCGCGTTCTTCCGCGCATCGTCAAGGTAGGCGTCCCCCGGCGTGGTAAGCCAGATGTCTATATTTTCCTGAGCGATATTGTGCAACGCTTCATCACGCGACTCTTCCCGGGTTACCGTGTGCGCTCCGCCGTTCCCTTTCGCATAACTAGAAACAGTGATCTCTACATTGATGAGGAAGAGGTGGAAAATCTCCTCCAAAAAATCGAGGAGGAACTCATGAATATGCACAAAGGTGCCGCGGTCCGCCTGGAAATCGCCAAGGGCGCTGACCCTGCCTTACTCCAAGAGCTGCTCGAAGCAATCCACCTCACGCCGGACAATGTCTACACGATCGATGGCCCGCTCAACTTATTTCGACTGATGAGTGCCTATGATTTGATTGAGCGCCCCGATCTGAAGTTTCACCACAACACGCCTTACCACCCAAAAGAACTTGAGAGTTCAGAGCGCATCTTCGATGTCATTGCGGCCAAAGACGTCCTACTCCACCATCCTTTCGATAGTTTTCAGCCCTTTGTTGACTTCCTCAATCAGGCAGCCACTGACCCGCAGGTTTTTGCCATTAAACAGACGCTCTACCGGACATCGGGTGACTCACCCATTATCGAAGCCTTAATCGAGGCATCCCGACGGGGAAAACAGGTCACTGTGCTTGTCGAGATCAAAGCCCGGTTCGACGAAGCCAATAATATCCAGTGGGCACGTCGGCTCGAAGATGTCGGCGTCCATGTTGTCTACGGGCTTGTCGGATTGAAAACCCACTGCAAAACCTGCATGATCGTGCGCCGCGAAGGCACAACCCTGCGCCGCTACGTTCACCTTGGCACGGGTAACTACAACCCGAAAACAGCAAAACTATATACAGATCTGAGCTTCTTCACGGCGAGAGAGGATATAACCGAGGAAGTCGCTGGTTTATTCAACACACTGACTGGTTTCTCACTCACACCGAGCTTCAAGAAGCTGCTCGTGGCTCCCTTCACGCTCCACAGTAACATTCAAAAATACATCCGGGCGGAAACGCGAAACGCACGGGCGGGTAAGCCGGCGCGCATTATTGTGCAGACAAATAGTTTGGTCGACCAGGAAACCATCGACAACCTCTACCGAGCCTCGCAGGCCGGCGTGAAAATTGATCTGATTGTTCGTGGTATTTGCAACCTCGTCCCAAACGTAAAAGGCATTAGTGAAAATATCCGCGTTCGCAGCATTCTAGGGAGATATTTGGAGCATAGCCGTATTTTCTACTTCGAAAATAGCAGCGGCAGCCAAGCACTTATCTTTGCCGGTAGCGCCGATTGGATGCCCCGTAACTTTTACCGCCGGATTGAGGCCGTTTTTCCAATCGAAGACACAGAGCACCGCGAACGCGTCATGTGTATCCTGGAGACCTATCTGAAAGACACCAAATCGGCACGGATTCTGCGCGCCAACGGTGCCTACCACAAAATACCTGCGAAAAAGGGTGCGCAGGCATTCAGCGCACAGGACTTTTTTATTAAACAGTCCGAGGCCAAGCGTAATGTGCTTGCGAGGGAACTGGAAGATGATGTCAAAATCAAACCGGCGGTCAGTCCGACCATGCCGATCCCACCTGAGATCTAGACGAATCCGGGAAGCAGCAGAAACCAACTGGCAGCCAGCGATAACAAGAGCAGGAGCACGCCGATCACCGTAAGCGCTGTCGCGAATTTCGAAGAAGGAATCGCGTTACTCACTCCAAACAACCAAATACATAAACGATTCCGCATCTCCCGCTTAAAGTCCTCTGAACTGACAACGAGGAGAACACCCCCAACACCTGGCAGGATGCAGATGGAAATCTTTACGACCAAAAGTGCGAAGCTTATATTGAGTAATTCCATAAGGACTTGAACTTTTGGTGTGATGATGTCCTTGACACGTCTTGCCAATAACAAAATCGTATCTATTGTTAATCTATTTTTTATTTCTTTTAATATTTGATCTTTTCTTTGCGCTAATGTTTTGCTGATTGAATGATAAAGTTGAAGAGTTGGAGATTCACTATTTTCGCGATGAGCCTATGCTTCCAACTGGGAGCCAGCGAAAACCCTCGAAAGCTGCCAACGCTTTACCTCGGTGCACAGCAAACTGCCAATAGCCAGCCGGTCGCGACCTATGAGTCGCCGATTTCAAATTTGGAATTTGAGCCGCGGGTCGATCTACAGTCGCGCAACCTGGCGGAGGCGCAGGGCGATGTAACCATTCGTGGTGGTATTTTTGAAAGCACCGGCTTTCGAATTGGCAGTGCCACTCTCATCGATCCGCAAACGGGGCACTACTTTGCCGAGCTTCCGATCGCTCCGGAGATGTTGACCGGTCCCGAGGTGCTGACCGGCGCCGACAACGCGCTCTACGGCTTCAACAGCACCGTCGGCACGATCAGCTATGACTGGAGCCAAATTCGTGAAGGCGGCAGCCTGACCCTCGGCGGAGGCGATCACGACCTCAATTTTCAGCGCATCCACCACGGTCTGACTGGCGCGCTCGGCGAGAGCGGCGATTGGAGCTGGGGCGCCGAGGCCGAGTTCTCCCGCTCCGAAAGCAACGGCACCATCCGCTTCGGCGACCACGACTTCAACCGCAGCACCGGCCGCATCCAACTTCTAGGCCCCAATTCACAAACCGATCTTTTCACTGGCTATCAATCGAAATTCTTCGGCTGGCCGGAACTCTACGCGGCACCCTTTGGTGCAAATGAAACCGAAAACCTGAAAACACGCCTCATTATAATCAACCATGAACAGGAATACGGGACCGATGGCAGCAATCTGGAACTCAGCGCCTACAGTCGTCGCCACAGCGATCACTATATTTTTAATCGTTTCGCGCCAAACGACGCTTTTATTCACGAGACCAAGGTGCATTCCTTGGCCCTTTCGGGACAGCATCGCTTTCACTCCGCAGCTGCCCTAAACTACGCCGCGCAATTTGCCTCGGATAGCATCCAGTCCACGACCCTCGAAAACACCTTCACCTCACGGACTTACAGCAAAATCAGTCTTCTCCCCGAATACACCGTCGCTCTCAATGACCTCGAATCCCTCAACCTCCGGGCAGGTGCCAGCTTCGACGACACGAATCGGGATGACTCTGAGGTCTCTGCGATCTTCGACTTGTCATGGCTCCGTCGCAGCAACGGCGACAACAGTGAGCGTATCTACCTGTCCTATGCCGAATCCAGCCAAGTGGTCGGCTACACTGCAATCGGCGGTCCGCTTACCGGATTATTCGCCAGTAACCCCGAACTCGACCGCGAGACCAGCCAAAATTTGGAGCTCGGCGTCTCCCTCAAACGCGCGAACTGGAGCTTTGAGGCGGCCGCTTTCTACCGCTGGGATGATGATCTCGCCGACTGGACCTATACCGCGACGAACACGAGCGCCCGCACGGCCCGGAATCTCGACACCGAAACCCTCGGCTTCGAGTTGATCGGCACCCGCCGCTGGAAGGACCTGGAAGCTATCGCAAGCTACACCTACCTCCATAAAGACGAGAACTATGGTTCGGCCCCCGTCGACGCCAGTTTCTACGCCCTCAACTACGCCAACCATCGCATCACCCTCGGTGCCATCTGGCGGCCGCTTTCCACCATTGAAGTGCGTATCGACAACGAATGGCGCCAAAACGAAGCCAACGACCTCCGCGAGGGGAGCGATTCAGCCTTGTTTGCCAACGTTGGCCTCAGCTACTACCCGCCAAAGCTCACGGGCCTCGAACTTTTCTTCGCCGTCGACAACGCTTGGGAAGACGACTTTCAAGACGTCCCCGGCACGCCTGGCCGTGGAGACCAATACTCGGGCGGCGCTACCTACAGTTGGTAAGGCTTAGATCAATCTCCAGTCAGTCTCCATTTTGCCGGCGCTCAAGCTCGGCCAACTCTTCCTGTGCCTTTGCAATGCGCTCTTGCGCCTCCTGGATGCGACGCGCCCGTTCCTGCGATTCTTCGAAAGCCTTCTTTTTCGCGGTCAACTCAGCCTCCACCCGAGCGGCCTCACGCTCGGCGGCTCGCACATCATCCGTTGTCGCCCGCCGGGCAATTTCGTCGTGCACGCCTTGTTCCTCTAAAGTCTTAATTTCCTTCTCCAGCTTTTCCTGCTCTCGAACCTCCTGCTCATATTCATACTGACGCTGCGCCTCGGCCGCCTCCAGTGCCTCTTGGCGCTTGTCAATCTGGTCGCCGGTCATCCCGCCAAGAGCGCCGCCAATTGCCGCGCCCGCGAGTATGTTGATATCGCCCCCATCACCCATTTGTGCTCCGGCGATGCCACCCAAAATCGCACCGGTGATCATGCCGATGTCCCGCCCACGATTCGGATTGTTTTGGCAGCCGGTCGATAAGAGTATGCTAATTAAAAGCGCTGTTGTCGTCAGAATCTTCATCATGCAGATATAGATAAGTACACTTGCAGAAATTGCAATGCATAGAATACTCGCCAAACAAGACAAAAAACCGCTAAACACCAACTATGAGTCTACGAAATCCGGAGCGCGGCCTTTTTTCAGTCAAAGGCCTGATTTTTTCACTAGGCCTCGTGGCGTCTTTCATATTTGTCGGAGCGATTTACACCCTAGCCATCCGCCCCGGTGCGGAACGTGCCGATTTGGCCAACAGCTACGGTGTCGATGTCGGTAGTTCCTTCTCCAGCATCTTCGTCATCCTGAAAGACTACGAACAACAGATCTGCCTCTCGCTCTTTCTCTGGGGCATTATGATTCTCATCTACAAGTTTATCCTCCTAAGACAGGAGGTCAGCACACTGGGTCGCTTTGCACCGGAGAGCGAGGGGCTGCAAATCCCACCTGAGGTCGAATTGCTCCAGGATTCGCGCAGCATTTCCCGGGACCGCGCGAAAACCCTTGCATCCGAAATTGATGAAAAAAGCCAGCAGCCTGAGCTAAAAAACAAAATTCTTCCCTACATCATGGCACGCGGGCTCGAACGCTATCAAATGACGGGGAGCGTCCCGGAAGCCACCGAGACCATTATGGGCCGCCTTGAAGTCGCCTCCGAACAGCAAGAAAGCGAACTTTCTATGCTCCGCTACCTCGTCTGGGCCATCCCGTCCATCGGTTTCATAGGAACGGTGCGCGGTATCGGGGTCGCCCTTCAGCGTGCCGACGAGGCGATCCAGGGCGACATTGCGGGTGTCACCAGTGCACTCGGTGTAGCCTTCAATTCGACCCTCGTCGCCCTCTTTATTAGCATCGCCCTCATGCTCCTCATTCACCTCCTGCAAAGCGGGCAGGAAGGCCTTATTCTTCGCCTGCAAACCTTCTGCCGCGAACAACTTCTCGACAAACTCTTCGACCAGGAAAGCACCGAAAAGGAAGCACCTTCCAAAGAACCCACTCCCGACCCCGAACGTAACACCTGAAATCTTGACCCGGCCAACGCGTCCCGCATCCCGCGTCCCGCCTCCCGAAACGCGCATCCCGCAATGAGAAAACGCCGTGAAGTCCAAAGTTCAGCGCTTTCCTTTATGGACTGCATCTGCTGCGGATTTGGCGCCGTTCTTTTGCTTTTTATTCTGACCGCAAAAGCGCAGGTCATGGAAAGCCAGGAGGAAGCCAGCCAATCACTGGAAGCCGCCGAAACCCTTCAGGCCGCGATCCACGAGACGAAGACCAAGCAAAAGGCGCTCAATAAGGAGATCGAAGCTCTGGACCCACAGGCGGACATGAAGGCGGCCAGCACCGCTCAGCTCGCCGCCGAGCAGGAACACCTCGCCAAAGCCGTTAAAGATCAGGCGCAGGCTCTGGCCGCACTCGAAACCGAGACGCAGACGGCCGAAATGCCCGCTGCACTCGACCGGCCTTCGGCCGATCAGAGTTACCTTTCGGGCCTCCGTATGCGCGGCCCGAAGGTAGTCATTCTTCTGGAAGCTTCGGGCAGCATGCTGGCCACCGATGCCCAAAGTGCCCTCGCCATCATCCAGCAGGGCGGCGGTGCCAGCGCCGAAAAATGGCTCCGGGCCAAAGCCGCCCTTCGCGCAGTCATCGCCGCTATTCCCAAAGGCACTGAGGTTGCCGTATTCGCCATGGGTGAATCCACCACTCCATTATCCGGATCCTCCCGGATCCCCTACATCGATCCCTACGACAACGCCGCCTTACTCACTTTTCTCGAGCGCCTCGATAAGCTTGAAGCAAGCGGTGGTGCCGATCTCGCCCAAGGCCTGGCGACCGTCAACTTACTCCCCCAGCGTGCCAGCAGTCTGCTTCTGATCGGCGACGGCCTCCCCACCGCGCCCGCCCCGCCGGAAAGTAAGTTGACCGAGGCCAATCGCGTCGAGCTCTTTAACCGCGCACAAGCCAATCGCCCCAACGCCCCGTTTAACACTATTCTCTTTCCCTTCGAGGGTGACCCCTCCGCGGCTGGCCTCTTCTGGCGCCTTAGCGGGAGCACCGGGGGCATCACTTTGATCCCTGATAACGACTGGCCAGCGCTCTAGATCATGATTAAGCGAAGGCCAATCGAGGTATTCAGCCTCTCGTTTCTCGACTGCCTCTGCTGCGGCTTTGGGGCGATTCTGCTCTTATTTATCCTCTCCATCGGCTCCGGACCTCACGGCGTTGAAAGCGAAGTCGACGTGCCGACTCTGAAGTCCCTCCAAGCGGAACTCGCCGCACTCGAAGCCGATGTCGCCAACAAATCCGCCCAACTGGAAGCCGCCATCAATAGCGAACAAACCAGTGAAGAACGCGCCCGCATCCAATCCATTATTCAGGAACTCGAAACCAAACTCGCCGACCTAAAGCAGGAATACGACAGCCGCCAAGCCAACCTCAGCACCGGCCAACAAGCCGCCGCCGAAGCCAAACGCCTCCTACAAAGCTTCAAGCACGAAAACCTCCCACCGATTGGCCTTCCCGCCGATGCCACCCATGTCGCCTTCATCATCGACACTTCGGGTAGTATGCGCAACCAGATGACGGGCCAGCTCCACTACGGCGTCATTGAGCAAATTCGCGAGCTCCTCGACAGTCTGCCCGAAGTCCGAAGCATCCAGTTTCTGGATACAAGTGGAAACTACATGCTGAGCGGTCGGGCCGGCTACTGGCTGCCGGATACGCCGGGGCTCCGGCAACAAGCGCTACGGCAAATCCTCAGCTATCCCATCGGCAGCGATAGCGATCCGACGCGGGGCCTCCGCCGAAGCATCAGCGATCTCAAGCCGGGCCTCACGCAAATGGACACCATGAGCCTCTATGTGATTGGCGATGATTATCGTGGCTCCACCCAAAGCCTACTTATCAACCTCGACCGCCTCAACCCGCGCAATCTGTCCACTGGCAAACGCCCCGTTTCAATTAGCGCAGTCGGCTTTCCGACGCTTATTAACCCCTTTCAAATCGGTGCGCCGCAGGGGAATACTCGCTTCGCCAATGTGATGCGCGAGATCGCTGAGGCGCACGACGGCGTGCTCATCCTAAAACCAAGCATCTGAGGCTTTCGTATTTTTCTCCCCCGCGCTTGTTTCTCGCCGGGTTTACCGGGAAACTGTCTAACGCATGGACCCATTCGAAACAGTTCTGACCATCCCGGACCTTTGGCAACAAAAGGCGGTCAACCTGCTGCGGGCCGAACACGATGTCATTGTTGATGCACCCACCGGTGCAGGAAAGACTTTTATCTTCGAACACCTTGTCGAAGGCGCATTCCCGGGCAAAGCAGTGTTCACGGTCCCCACCCGCGCCCTGGCCAATGATAAGCTCCTGGAGTGGCGCGCCAAGGGCTGGCACGTGGGGATTGAAACCGGTGATATTAGCGATCAATCCGACGCTCCAATCGTTGTCGCCACACTCGAAACCCAAAAGCGCGCTTTGATGACCGGTCGCGGCCCGCGCCTCCTCGTCATCGATGAATATCAGATGATCGGGGACCCGGCTCGGGGCGTTAACTACGAACTCGCCCTCGCAATGGCACCCCCGCAGACACAGCTACTTCTACTCAGCGGCAGTGTCGCCAACCCCCATGAGGTCGAAGCCTGGCTTCGTCGTTGCGGGCGGACCGTTGCCACAATTCAACACAGGGAACGGCCCGTTCCACTCGATGATATTCATCTCGACTCGCTGGCGGAGCTTTCAAAATCAAATGAGATTCACGGACGCTGGCCACGCTACATCGCCCGCGCACTCGAGGCTGGCTTCGGCCCAATCCTAATCTTTGCCCCTCGTCGCAAAACTGCCGAGAGCCTGGCCCACACCCTGGCTGCCGCACTCCCTGAGCCCCATGCACTCGTCCTTACCCACGAGCAAAAAGCCGTCGCTGGACGCGATCTCGCCCGCTCGCTGAAGCAACGTATTGGCTTCCACCACAGCGGCATGAGTTACGCACAACGGGCTGCGCTCGTCGAACCACTGGCCAAAAACAATCAACTTAAGGTCATCGTTGCCACCACCGGGCTTGCTGCCGGAATCAACTTTGCCATGCGCTCCGTGCTCGTTCTCGACCGGGAATATCGCGTGGCGGAGGCTCATCGCAACCTGCGCCCCGATGAACTCCTGCAAATGTTCGGCCGCGCCGGGCGTCGCGGGCTCGACAAACGCGGGAGCGTTCTTTTTATCAACAGCACCCCAAGACTGAAAGAAGCCCGTCCGATTCGTCTTCAACGCGAGGGCAATGTCGACTGGCCCTCACTGCTCACCGTCATCCAGACAGGTTTGGATAGGGGCAAAAACCCACTCGAGGCGACGCGTGAGCTGACCACTCGACTGTTCACCGAAGACCCCGTTCGCCTCGGACTGGACGATTTCCTCAATAAACGCCAAAGCCAACCACGCCCAACGATGGGCAAATGCACGTCCGAACAGGAACTCGCCGGGGGGGTCATCACTGAATTTCAGAACAGCGAGGGCATTTGGGAAAGGAGGCGTGCACCCGTTCTCTTCAAACTCAAAGACACTTGGTTTCTCCAGGACACTACCTGGCACCCAGGGCTAAGCAGCCCAAAGATCGTTTCAAGTCTTCGCATCGGCACCATCTGCAAGTTCGGCCAGGGAAAAGCACGTCGCTACGGAATCGAAGCGCCCCTTGCCACCTTCCCTCAAAGCGTGGACGAAAATCGGTTAACGCTCACAAAATGGCTGCGTAAAGCACTTCGTGAACAAGCCAGGAACGACCGAAAAACACCCAATGTTCCCAAACTCTGGACCCTCGAGAAAATTGAAAAACAGCTGGTCCCGCAACTCCCCCAGCTCACCCGTGGCGGTCAAGCGACCCGCATCGATGAAAGGAACGGCACCCTCTATGCGCAACTGGACTATGCCGAGGGTCAGATCTACGCCCTGAAGGATCTCAGTGGAAAGGGACTTCTAAATCCAATCGAGCGAAAGCGCGAGATACAAGGCAGCTCTCCGGATATTAAAACGACTGTCAAAAGCACAGGCTCGGTACACTCCGTGGCTGAGCAATGGTTTACCCTTGGGCTCATTGACAAGCACGCCCACCCAACACGGCGGGGGATGATCACCTCCTTCTTCAACCACGGCGAGGGCCTTGCCATTGCCGCTGCCCTTGAAGCAAAGAACTATCCCATCGAAGAACTACTCTACGATCTGGCCAACCTCCGGGCAGGCCATCGCTTCAACGCACTGGCGCTCGCCGGTCGCCCCCTCACTGCTTTTTGCCAGGAGGCCTATGGGATGCGAACGATCCCCGGTTACCTAAGACGCGGACTGACCGAGGACTACGGTGAGGGTGCCAGTGAAATCCTCTACAATATCGAGCACAAAAGCAGCCGTGTCGAAGCCTACCTCAACGATGAACTCAGTCACGGCGATGTCGAGCGAGCCCGAGTAGAGTGGCGTAGCCTCCGGCTCCACATCGCCCACGCGCCCGACTACGACTGGCATCCCTGGCGGGAGATTAAAATCATCTGCCAACAAAGTCTGAAAAATGAGCGCCTACCGCTTTCCCTTCAAAACCTCCCCCCACTCACCCGCCAACAAAAATGCCGCGCCCACAGCTCTTGAGACTTTCAAGAACTACGAGCCCAGGGCTAAGGAGCAAAGGCTACTTAACATCGACCCAGCGGGCAATCCCGAGAATGGTCCACGCTTCTTCGTTTCCACCAATTTTGGTGATGACGGTGGCACCCTTTTCTTTACCCATGAGCGCTTGGCCCAAAGGCGTCTTGTAGGAGAGCACATCATTCTCGGGATCACTGTCCCAAGCGCCGAGAATGGAGTAGGTTTGCTTCTTGCCGGTCGAGCCTTCCTTCAGTTCAACGACACTTCCGATTCCGATAGTGTCGGTGGTGGCGTCCTTAAAGTCCGTCACCCGGGCCCGCGAAAGATCGACTTCCAATTCGTTTTTCCGGGAAAGCAGAATGTCCTGATCCTGGCGGGCCATCTTATACTCCGAGTTTTCCTTTAAGTCACCGTGATCCCGCGCCACTTGAATGGCCTTCTTGTTTTCGGGAATCTTCTCTGAAATGAGTGCCTCATACTCAGATTTTGACTTATTGAAACTCTCCTGCGAAACTATCAATGCTTCATCTTCGGAGGTTTCAGCCGCTTCGCCAGCCAGCAGACCTTGCACGGTCGGAAACTGCTTGATGAAGCGGGCGAGTAGAGACTTCTTGGTTAAGTCCTCAAATCCCTGGTTGAGGAGCAGTGTTTGTGCAAGGTCATTCGCTGTCTCCACATTCGCATCGGCCAAGAGATCCGGGATCAGCGTCGTGTCATCGCTCAGCAAGTCGGCCAAAGGAATCCTGCGGGTACTGGCATTTTGCAGCGCCTCGTAGTCGATTGCGTAGAACATGGCAGCGAGCAGCCTTGGGTTCACAAGCGGCTCGATGATGTTGCTGTGCTTTTTGGAAGAACGGTTTTTGACTACCCAGAAAAGAAGCGGCCCTTTAATGGTCTGCTCTTTCAACCAGCGATCCAAACAGTAGCGAATACGGTCCTCCATGTCGCGTTCGAGCATGAAGTTAATACACTCGCTGGTGAATTTGCCACTGGAGTTGCGGAGCAGGTCTTCGACCATCGACTGCCATTTGTCCGGGTAGGTGCGGCTGATGAGATCGAGGTAGCGTTTGAAATATTGAGCGGGCAGCTCCGCAGCCAATTCAGAGTAGTCGTTTGTCGAGTCAAGAATCGATGCGGACGACGGTTCGAGTGCCTCTACGTCCTCGTGGAGATCGCGGGCCAGGTTATTCCGAACCCAAACCCCGTGCAACCGGTCTGCTTGGCTTAGTGATTTGGCATTGGCGATGGCATCGGTCAGCTCTTCGAGAATTGCCGGCATTTCCTCGCGGATGACCGAAATATTCTCCGACAGTGCATACAACTTCTCCCCGAGCTCGATCTTTTGCTTTGAGTTCTTAGTCGCGTGGAATTGCTCGAGGATTTCGTCCTCTGGTTTGACCGGTTCATCGCGGTAAATGTAGGGCTCGGTCTTTTTGATCGGCACGCCAATCCGTGGGTCCTTAACCAACACCTTCTTCGTCGCCGTCCACCATTTCTTATATTTGATGGGCCCAATCACACGGGCCAGTAAACGCTCAATCTCCGATGCCATCATCGCCTGATCCTCGCTCGCGGAAATGATCTCACAGATCAAATCAGCCGGCTTTTTCTTGATCATCTCTTCGATGACCTCTGGTTCTGTGCGGGAACGGACGAGTATGTCGTTTGGTAACAAAATATCCAATTTATCCACACAGAATGCGGGTGCCATGCCGTGCCCTTGCTTACCATCCTCGAAATCTATGATTAGCCGGTCATCCGCAGCGTCGTAGTCCACAATCTTACCAAAGCCCCAGCTCCGGTGCAGGCAGTAGTTGCCGGGCACCATGGTTTCGAGCTTCGCGCGTTGCGAAACCAGTTTAGGATTCTTTTTCAGAAGAGAGTCAATTGCCTCTTTATTCATAATGGTTGCTTATTTAAGTCGTAAACAGTCCAATGTGGACAGTTTTTGTGCCAATGAGAAGTCCTAAGTTTAACTTATCCGTAAAGTCTACATCCGGTTGGGATGCCGCTGTCCTTCTTACCGAGGATTATTTCAGGGGGAACCAAAAGGCGGACCTGCTTTTAGACGCCCTACCCGATGGTTTTACGGGCCACCAAAGAGCGATTTGCCAGTCCCTCTTTCTAGGAGCGCTGCGTTTCGGCCACCGAACGGAAACGGCACTCCAACAATTGCTTCGGAAACGTGCCAAGCCCACGATGCGGGCGATATTCCTTGTCACCGGCTACGAGTTGCTGGACTCAGCACCTGAGCGCCACCCGAAGGTAATCCACCACGCCGTCGAGCGTAGCAAAGCCCGGATCAATCGTTTCGAGCAGGGTTTTCTCAATGCCGTCCTGCGGAAGCTGCCGGGTGAATTACTGAATATCTCATCCGATGCCGATCCGGCAGCCTATTACAGCCACCCGGAATGGTTGGTCAGGCACTGGTCCGGGATATTTCCACACAAAATTCCTGCCCTTCTGGAGTGGAACCAGCAGACACCAGAGACCTACCTTAAGGTTTACGCCGAAAACCCCGCACTGCCCGCGACAATTCGGCCCACGGAATGGGCTCAATTTTACAAATTGGAAAGTGGGATCTCGTGGCAGGAAGCGGTCCACCCATTCCTAAACCAGGGAAAAGCCTACATCAAGGACCCGTCTACCCGCCTCGCCCCCAACCTACTCGCGGCACAACCAGGAGAATCGATTCTCGACCTTTGCGCCGCCCCTGGAGGCAAAGCCTTCGATCTGGCGCATGCCATGCGGAGGCGAGGGCAAGTCGTCGCCGTCGATTTACCGGGCAAACGCATCGATCGGCTTCGGGAAAATTTGTTAAGCCTTCAATCCCAGAACCTGTCTTGTTCCATTATTGAAGCAAACCTTCTTGCTTTGGGCCCTGAGGATTTTATGCGGCAAAACCTGCCCACGACCTACGATGCCGTCATGCTGGATGCCCCTTGCAGTAACACCGGCGTCATTCAGCGCCGAACCGATGTAAAATGGCGACTCCAGCCCGAGGACATTAAACAATGTGCAAAGCTACAGATCGAGCTACTCCAAGCCGCAGCTGGCTTTGTCCGGGCAGGTGGTCGGATGGTCTACAGCACCTGCAGCATTGAGCCCGCCGAAAATCAGCAAGTGGTCGACGCTTTCCTGAAGAGCGAGAACGGAAGGGATTTTATACTGGACGGGTCCGCCATCAGCCTACCCTGGGAAACAAAACACGACGGAGCTGGAGCCTTTCTTCTTAAACGGCGAACCACAGCCTAAGCCAACTCAGCTTTTGCCCGGTATGGAAACTGGGTCGATCTGCAGGTTACGGAAGCTACGCAGTTCGCCCCACTCGCCTGCTTGCATGCGGTGGGCGTGCCGCTTGCGCTCGGCCCCGCGCTGCTCGTTCCAGCGCCGGCCCAAATCCTCCAGAAACGCCTTCGATCCCAGCGCGGTGCCCTCGCTGAAGTAGCGCACCCGCCAGCGCAGAAGTTGCCAGATAGGCAGGCGCCCACCGTTTTCGAGGACCCGACTCGCTGTCTCCGCATCAATTCGCCCAAGATCCTTGCCCGCCACCCCTTTGGGCCGCTCTCCCTTTCCATACAAAATAAGATTGTAGCTCGGCATTAGCGCCGCCCAGGGCCATTTCTGGCAGAAGATGGATTCATAGCCACGCTGCGCGCTTGGATTGCCAGCCACCGCACGACCGAAACTGCTGAAACGGTAATCCGCCGGATCCGCCACCATACCCGCACGCACGGGATTCAAGTCAATGTAGGCGGCCACCGTTGAAAGCGCCTCTACGGAGGCCTCCACGATCGTGCTGCGGAAACGCTCCGCCCAAAGCGTGCCCTTATTATTGTGACGATGATTGTACCAGATTCCAAAGCGCTGCTTCAACTCACGCACAAAGGCGGCCAGATCGTGCATCCGCGCCAGAATGCGAACACGTAGCTCCTGGCCCGCTCCCTCATTGGCACGAAGCAGACCTTCCAAAACCTCCGGACTCGGCGAGGACGGCGGGCAGGCCCGCCCCCGTAGAGCAGCAGACGATAGCGCCGGAGTAGCTCCCCATCGCTAATCGGCCCCGCCTCCGGCACCCGGACAAGCAAGTGGAAATGGTTACTCATCACGCAAAAAGCCAGCACCTCCACCCCGCAAAAACCCGCCTGACGCTTCAGAATCCGCAAAAAACGCTCCTTCTCCACCGCATCAAACACACAGCGCGCAAACGCCGTCCGGCTGACCACATGATACACCGCCGAATCACCCTGCACCAAACGCCGCCCACGAAAACCTCCACTTCTAGAATAGGACATGCCTGCACAATATAGCCCGAAAGCCCCCAATCAAGCAAAATATACACAAATAGCCTGTGTATTTATTGATAAATAATAAGAATTGTTCTAAATATTGGTTGAAGTTTTTTAAAACTCGGTTCTTATTCTTTTTGCAGTAGGAAACTCCCTTTTATTTTATGCAATTAACACAAGAATATCGAGAAAAGCTGGACGGGGCCCTCAGGCGGACCGGTCAGCGTGCTACGAGGCAGCGCGAGCACATCTTTTCGGTCTTGTTGGGCAAACGCGACCACCCAACTGCTGACGAGGTCTACGCGCGGGCTCGTGCTGAAATGCCTTCGATTTCGCTCGCAACTGTCTACAATTGCCTCGAGGCCCTTTCGGCCAGCGGGTTGGTCAAGCAAGTAAATTTTGAGCGTGAGCCGACCCGTTACTGCGCGAATCTGACGGCACATGCCCACTTCTATTGTAAAGAGAGCGGTGAAATTCAGGACGTTGAGTTGAGTGAGCAGATTATTGATCTCCTGAAATCTTGCCTGCCCGCAGGCCACACGGCACACCGCATTGATATTGCTTTTGACGGTAAATGCGGCGAATGCGATGATTAACGACCGACTTCATGCAAATCAAAATACCTGTTTTATAAAAGCGGCCTTTAAAGCAAAAATACATCCAACGACCCAAAAAATCAGATCACCAATCCAATCAACGAACCATGAACACACTCGAAGTACGCAACCTGACCGTCTCGATTGAAGGCGAAACCATTCTCAAAAACTTCAGCCTGACTATTCCAAAAGGCGAAGTTCATGCACTAATGGGCCCAAACGGCACCGGTAAAAGCACACTCGCCAAAGTTATGGCGGGCCATGAGGACTACACGGTGGAAAGTGGAGAGGTTCTTTTGGAAGGCGTGAATGTGCTTGGCAAAGAACCCGATGAGATAGCCCACGCGGGTCTTTTTTTGGCTTTCCAATATCCGCTGGAGATTCCCGGTGTTTCCATCGCTAATTTCATTCGCGCGGCACGTGCCGCGCGCCTCCCCGAAGGTGAAGCGATTAACGCTGTTGAATTCTACAAAGAGCTCTACGAAAAGATGGACGCACTGAAGATGGACCGTAAATTCACGGCTCGCTCGCTTAATGAAGGTTTTTCAGGCGGTGAGAAAAAGCGGTGTGAGATTCTACAGATGTCGATGCTTGAGCCCCGTTTGTGTGTAATGGATGAAACAGACTCCGGCCTTGATATCGACGCTTTGAAAATTGTTTCCGACGGCGTTAATTTAATGCGCGGTCCGGACCGGAGCTTTTTAGTGATTACCCACTACCAACGGCTGCTTGATTACATTGTCCCCGATGTCGTGCACGTAATGTATGACGGTCAAATCATTCGCAGCGGCGATGCCGAACTTGCCAAGGAACTTGAATCAAAAGGCTACGATTGGATTAAAGAAGCGCACGAGGCAGCAACCGCTGGAGTGTAAGCTGCAGTTTGAATGAGCCAGAAACCAACAATAAACGGGGGAGCAAAACAACTATGAGTGAAACACATTTACAAAATGAAGCGATTCACGTTGATACTGAACGAGGGAACTTTTCCTATCCGGAAAACTACGAGTTCGACGCCGGCGTCGGTCTAACCGAGGACACGATCAAATACATCAGCGATGTTAAGAATGACGACGACTGGGTTCGCGAGTTTCGACTCAAGGCTCTCGAGGTTTTCAGAAAAAAGCCGATGCCAACGAACTGGGCCGATAAAGACCTGGAAAACATCGATTTCGACAAGATTCGATACTACTTGTCCAAGGGACAAACGCCATCCCGGTCCTGGGATGAAGTCCCCGACGACGTCAAGGAGACGTTTGAGCGTCTCGGCATCCCCGAGCAGGAGCGAAAATTTCTTGCGGGCGTGGAGGCTCAATTTGACTCGGAAGCGGCCTATTCCCGAATGAAAGAAGATTTGGAAAAGGAAGGAGTTATCTTTGTCGGCTCGACGGAGGGCCTGGCCAAATACCCGGAGATTTTCCGCCCTTACTTTGGTAAAGTCATCCCAACAGCAGACAACAAGTTTTCGGCTCTAAACAGCGCCACTTTTTCTGGGGGCAGCTTCATTTATGTGCCTAAGGGCGTCAAACTGAAGCAACCGCTCCAAGCCTACTTCCGGATCAACGCTGAGAACTTTGGGCAATTTGAGCGCACGCTCATCATTGCCGACGAAGGTGCCGAGATTACTTACATGGAAGGCTGCACTGCGCCGAAGTTTGAGACCGCAACGCTCCACAGCGCGGTGGTTGAACTTGTTGCGCTGAAAAATGCAAAAATTCAATATATTACCGTGCAGAACTGGTCGTCCAACGTTTTCAACTTGGTGACGAAACGCGGTTTGGCTGACGAGGGAGCTGAGGTCAAATGGATTGATTGCAACATCGGCTCGCGCCTGACGATGAAGTATCCCGGAGTTGTGCTCAAAGGCAAAGGCGCCCGAGGAGAAGTCCTTTCAATTGCACTGGCAAACGACGGTCAGCATCAGGATACAGGTGCGAAAATGATGCACCTTGCGGACAATACCACGAGCAATATCATCTCCAAATCGATTTCGATTGGTAAAGGTCGCTCAACCTACCGCGGCCAGGTCCACATGCCAAAGCATTTGAAAAATTGCAAAAATAACACGGAGTGTGACGCCCTCTTGATCAACACAAACAGTCGCACCGATACCTATCCAGCAATCACAACGCGTGGTCAGAATAACACCGTTCAACACGAGGCCAGTGTTTCAAAGGTGAGTGCTGAGCAAATATTCTACATGATGCAGCGCGGACTTTCGGAAGGTGAGGCCATGAGTCTGGCTGTAAATGGATTTGTCAACGATCTGATGAAAGCCTTTCCGATGGAATACTCTGTCGAGCTAAAGCGGCTGATCGACATGGAAATGGAAGGATCTGTTGGTTAATGGGAGCAGATGTAAATGTGGCCAACTATGGCGCTCCGACCAAAGCGGCACCCATCTATCGAACCTGCATCCCAAGATCACGCAATGTCCTTAACTCATAACCTGTCACATCCTATGACGCCCACTTTGGAAACACCCATGGAATCTCTTAAAGCGAACGAACCCGCTTGGCTGGCTCAGCGACGAGCCGCCGGGCTTGAACAGTTTAAATCCCTGCCGATGCCCACCGCACGCGACGAAGCTTGGCGTTTCGCCAGTGTGGGCAAGCTGGAAATCGACGATTACAATCCGGCCGAAGCACCGGCCGAAGCGACGCTGGATGCGCTATCAGAACGTTCAAACTTAGTGACTGAGCGGGCGGGGCGGATGGTTTACGTCGACGATGTGCCTGCCGACTTCGAGTGCATCCATCACGAACTGACTGAAAAGGGTGTGATTTACTTACCGATCGCCGAGGCCATTGAGCAACACCCGGAACTGCTGGAACGCTATTTCCTCAAAGAGTCGACTGAACTCGGTTCGAAAAAGTTCTTCGGCCTGCATGCTGCATCAGCTAAAGCCGGCTCTTTGCTCTACGTCCCAAGGGGCGTAGAAATCGATGCGCCTTTCGTCAACTACTACTGGACGAGCGGCAGCCGATCAGCGGTATTTCCGCATACGTTAATCATCGCCGAAGAGAATACAAAGGTATCCGTAGTGGACGTTTTATTTTCGGAAACCGACCAAAATGAAGCCTTGAATGTATCCGTTTCCAATATCCATGCGGGACCGAACGCTCACGTTTTTCGCAAGGTAGTGCAGGATTGGAATCATCGAACGGTTTCCTTCCAACTGGACACGACTGTAGCGGAACGAGATGCCCAGGTGAAGAATGTCGCGGTCAACATCGGTGCGTCCCGTGCCCGCTACGAGAGCCAGACCCGGATCGATGGTCCAGGTGCCGACGTGAAGATGTATTCGTTGACGGTTGCCGAGGAAAACCAGGAATTCGACCAGCGGACGCACCAGACTCATAATGCGCCCAACTCCGTATCGGATCTACTCTACAAAAACGCTCTCCTGAGCAATGCACGGACCATCTTTTCCGGATTGATTCAAGTAGCTGAGGGTGCTCAAGGAACAGACGCCTACCAGACCAACCGCAATCTGCTTTTAGATCCCACGGCCGAGGCCAATGCCCTGCCCGGCTTGGAAATTCTGGCCAACGACGTGCGCTGCTCCCACGGAGCCACCACTGGCAATGTCGACGAAGCGGAGCTTTTCTATATGATGCAACGGGGCATCCCCCGCCGTGTCGCTCTGCAGCTCATGGTTTTCGGTTTCTTTGAAGAAGTGATTGATAAAATCGATAGCGACGAGCTGGCCGATAATCTACGCAAACTCATCCACCGGAAATTTGATTCGAGATTGAAGTCCTTTTAATTTTCAACCGCTCCCCGCCGATTATGGAAGACACCCGCACCCTCTCCCGAGAAGTTGAAGCCACTCTAATTCCTCAAGGCACGCCAATGAGCCTGCCAGAGGGTGAGCGTGTGACGATCACCCATCGACTCGGGGGCAATTTCACTGTGATGACGCACAACGGCATGTTCCGTATCAAAGGCAGCGATGGAGACGCCTTGGGCGAAGAAGTCGCGCCGGTCATAGCCAGCGACAACAACCACGAGGGCCCGCCCCTGCAAGATGCCCTTTGGGAAGCGCTGCGAAAAGTTTTTGACCCGGAAATTCCGGTTAACATCGTTGACCTCGGTTTGGTTTACTCGCTCGAGTCTAAAGAGCGAATAGAAGGCGGCTACAAAATTGACATGGATATGACCTTGACCGCACCCGGTTGTGGCATGGGGCCGGCTATTGCGGAGGATGCCAAAGGACAGCTTGAACAAGTTCCCGGCGTCAGTGAAGCAGAGGTCAGCATCGTGTGGGACCCTCCCTGGAATCAAGACATGATTACCGAAGAGGGTAAAATGGTGCTTGGATTGGTCTGATTAAGTTGTGCGGTTATGCGCGGTTATGCGCGGGTATGCGCGGGTGTGCGGGTGTGCGCGGATATCGCGGGTGTGCGCGGCAATCGGCACTGATAGGGCCGCGGCAACGCACTGGTGATCAAGACAGCCCCCGCTCGCTGCCTTCCACGAAGGCAAGGAAAGTCAGCACTAGACTGTGGTCGACTGGAAGCTCAGCACTAAGCTTTTCGGCGGCTTGTCGGCGGTTTAGGCCCTCTTTGTAAAACATCTTAAAAACGCGGCGCACCAGATTGATATCCTCCGGCGAGAACCCGGCACGCTCCAATCCGACTTTGTTGGTCGTCCGCACCATCGCCGGATTGCCATCAGCGATCATGAAGGGCGGGACGTCTTGAACCACCTTGGAAGCGGCCCCGACCATAGCATGATCACCGACCCGACAAAATTGGTGAAGACCGGCCCCCCAACCGATATTAACGCGATTGCCAACCTGAACATGCCCACCCAGAGCCGAGTGGCTGCTCATCACGAGATAATTCCCCACAATGCATTCATGCGCGATATGACTGTAGGCGAGTATTAAATTATGGTTACCCACGACGGTTTCGCTATCCTCATTAGTCGCACAATGCACCGTGGTGAACTCACGGAAGACATTCTTGGCCCCAATCCGCAGACCTGGGCAGCCACCGCTGTATTTGAGGTCATGGGTCTTCCCTCCGACATAGGCGTAGGGATGCACTTCGTTGTCAGGACCCATTGTCGTGGCGCCATCGACGGTGGCGTGGTGCATGACATTTGTCCCCCTGGCAATTTTGACCTTAGAGCCAATAAACGCGTAGGGACCGACGATGACGCCCTCCTCCAGTTCGGCACCGCGCTCGATAATTGCAGTCGGATGAATGTCCGTAGGCATAGGGGAATTCAGCGGGGTTTAATCGTTAGCATCCGCCAGCATAAACATAAGCTCAGCACTGGAAACAACCTTTCCGCCAACGGTGCACTCTCCCGTGGCGGTGGCGATCTTATTTCCGCGAATCTTAATCAGCTTAACCCGAATATTGATCGAGTCGCCCGGCTCCACCGCCTGGCGAAATTTAACCTTATCGACACTCATGAAGAAGGCGATCTTGTTTTCTTCGACCGGGAGCTTGCGCAGCAAAAGGACGCCGGCGGCCTGCGCCATGGCCTCAACTTGCAACACTCCCGGCATGACGGGGCGTCCGGGGTAGTGCCCTTGAAAATAAGGCTCATTGATCGTAACATTTTTAAGGGCGACCAACTCATCTTCATTCACAATTTCGACAATGCGGTCGATCATGACGAAAGGGTAACGGTGGGGAAGTATATCAAGAACACGGCGTATATCCATGCTACTCTCGGTCGAGTCGAAGGCGGGCAGCCCTGCCGTGGCGTCCGTCTTCTTTTTTTTCGCCCCCTTTAGCTTCTCGAGAAGTTTCTTACGCAATGCTTTGGACAATTCAGCATTGAGAGCGTGACCCGGTCGCACCCCGATAATGTGAGCCTTGATGGGCATGCCAAGGAGGGTGATATCGCCGATAATATCGAGAATCTTGTGCCGGACAAATTCGTCCTTAAAGCGCAGCGGCTCTTTCGAGACGATTTTATCCCCCTTGATCACGATCGCACTGTCGAGGCTGCCACCTTTGATTTTGCCGAGCTTGAGCAGTTCTTCGATATCTTCGTAGATCGTAAAGGTGCGCGCGGGCGCGACCTGCGCGACATAGATTTCGGGATCAATCTCGAGGCTGAGATGCTGGGTATGGATGCCGCGATCATCCGCCGAGGTACAGGTGATACGGAAGCCGTCGTGCGGGAGTGCAATGATCGAACTGCTGCCCCGAGTAACGGAAACAGGCTCGTCGAGGACAAAGTATTGGCGTGCAACACCCTGCTCGACCGGTTCGGCCTCCTGAATGAGATTGACGAAGTGTTTGGCAGAGCCGTCGAGAATGGGCGGTTCACTGGCATCCATCTCAATCACAACATTATCGACCCCACACCCGCTAAGGGCACTCAATACGTGCTCGATTGTGTGCACCTTCGCATGGCCATCGGCAATCGTAGTGCTGCGGACGAGATCATCCACATGATCGATAAGAGGCTTCAGCTCAGGTTTGCCGAACAAGTCAATGCGACGGAAAATAACCCCCGTATCTTCCGGAGCCGGCTTCAGAGTGAGGTGGACCTCTTCCCCCGTATGTAGGGACTTTCCCTTGATCGAGACTTCCCTCAAAATTGTGCGCTGTTTCATGAAAATTGGAATAATACGTCGCCTCCGCGGCGGAACACCACAGATGATTGAAAGAAGTGGAGCCTACCCTTGGTTACAGTTATGTAAAGCTTGGGTTTTTAAAGGCTGTGGATATTGACCACCTGCATCCCTGCATTTCGGGCGGCCTGCAGCCCCAGATCCGTGTCTTCGAAAGCATGGCAGCGGGCCGGGTCGATCCCGAGCAATTCAGCTGCGCGGAGGTAGGTATCCGGAGCGGGCTTTGGATTACCGACATGGTCCGCCCCAACCACCGCGGCAAACCAATCCCGAATACCCAGAGAATTGAGAATCCTCTCGGCCACCCAGCTAAGACTACCCGTAGCAATTGCCATCGGCATATGCTCACGATGAAACTCAGCGATAGCCCTTACCGGAAGAATCGGCTGAACATCGCGCATTAGTTCAAGAAAAAGCAGCTCCTTTGCCTCAGCCACGGCCCGTGCATCAATCGTCTTACCCTGCTCTTTAGCCAGCAGCTCAATAATCACGAGAGCGGGCACCCCTCCCAGCGCGTAGAAACGCTCTTCGCAAAACTCGATCCCATGCTCTGCCATCGAGCGCGACCAGGCCACAAAATGAGTTGGCATAGTGTCGGCTAAAGTGCCGTCCAAATCAAAAATCAGTCCATCATAGTTGTGGTGTAAATTAATCATGTATCCCGATCTTTGAACAGTTAAGCCGCGGGGCAGTCAACCGCCATAAAGAGGTCTTGGGCTTGATTTTACTTTGCCTAAGCTGAATACCTTGCGATTTCAGTAAATTCGCAACACCGTACTCCGATGTTCCGCTCAATTCGCAACGCATTTATCACCGGCATCGTCGTCGTGCTCCCTCTGGGTGTGACCACTATTGTCATTAGTTTTCTGCTTGAGCGGCTGGGGAACCCAGCCAGCCAGTTCTTTTTCTGGTATCTTGATCCAGAATGGCGCAGCATGCCGGCCATTAAAGTGATGCTGGAGGTCATCTCGGTGCTTGTGGTATTTCTTCTCATCACGCTACTCGGCTTCGGCTCGCGCTTTGTTCTGGGGCGCCTTGTTCTCAATGGGCTCGAACGCCTCCTCGACCGGGTGCCATTCATCAACACGGTCTACCGAACCGTCAAACAAATCGTCGACACCTTCGGCCAACAGAAAAAGGCGGTCTTCCAGGAAGTTGTTCTCGTCGAATACCCGCGCAAGCGCTCCTATGCTATCGGCTTTCTCACCAGCACCGCAAGGGGCGAAACCCAAGAAGTGACCGGGCAGCATATCGTCAACGTTTTCGTGCCGACGACGCCCAACCCGACAAGCGGCTTCCTTCTTATGCTGCCGGACGAGGATGTCACACGATTACAAATGACGATTACCGAGGGCATGAAAATGGTCATTTCAGGAGGCGCGGTGGTACCCGATGCGAGAACAGGCGGAACCGTGGCTGTAGTCAACCCGGTACAAGCGGAAGTAAGCCCGCCCATCCAATACAATAAAGAAGACAGAGAGGCCCCTCCCAACAAACAGGCCGACGATCATGGCTGAAGCTTACGAAGCACTCGTCCTCCTGACAGAGCCTTCAGGCGAGTCCTTCCTGAAGCTACACCTGCTGACCGTTGAGCACGGTGTCTTTCTCTGCCTGAAGCGAGTCGCTAAAAAATCGGGGCGCTCCCCGACCCCGGACCTTTTCGATCAATGCGTTGTCAAACTGGATTTATCCAAACAGGGCACACTTCATTTTGTCACCGATTATGAACTCATCAAACGTCGCGAAACAATTGGCCAGCGCTACCAAAGCCTGCAAGACGCTTCGAGCCTGAGCCGTCTGCTCGTGCAGAATGCGGCACATTTGCCAGAATCCGAAGCGCTCTTTAGCCTCACGAGCCAAGCTTTCGATGCCTTCGCGACTGGCAAGGCCTCTGAGGTGGTACTCTTCAAAGCGCTATTTCGTTTACTCCAGGATGAGGGCTATCCCGTGCGGGAATCTTGGTGGCCAGGCTTGCCCCGCGATCTTCAAGCAATTGCGAAACGGCTCCTCCTAGAGCCTGCCCCGGAGAAACTCCCTGAACCCGCAAAAGTCGCCTACAGGGAAATCCACCAGAACCTGCAGGACTGGATGCGTCAGCGCACGGACTTGCTACTGCCTGCGTAAAACTAAGGGTGCCCTCAATTGAACGGCCGCCTATCACCAGTAAGTAGCAGGCGGATCGTTTTGAACGCCGCACGCGCTCAGGTTTCTTTCGTGACGAACCGGCCTGACAACATACCGGCCAGCACCAACTGAGCCGGGTGGTAAGACAGCAACGGGATCAATACGGCAGCGGTGTCGACCACCCCTGGAGCCGCTGCGAGAATGGATGTAGCCAAGGGTAACCCGGTCGCTAATGACTTTTGACTGGCGCAAAAAAAGACGGTAATCCGCTGAGCACGAGTGATCCTCAGCCAAGCCGCGCTCCACCAGATCAATTCACTAACGATTATTAACAAAGCAATTGCTCCGCCCGGGACCGCTATGATTAATGTGGCATCCAGTTGACCGAGAAAGCCCGACTGCACACTGTTCGCGAAGGCGCAGTGCACGATGAATAGAATGGTCCATTTGCCCAACGGTTTCGTCCGCTTCGTGACGACTGCGGATTGTGCGGGCACGACCTTACGAAAGATCTGCCCAATGATCAGCGGCAAAACAATCAGAATGAGGAGTGTCGTAAAGAGCGGCAAGAGGGGGATCTTCGCCTCGGTCTCCGAGGCCAGGTAGGCCACCGCTACCGTTGGGACCAGCAGGACAGATAGGAGATTAGAAAAAACCGTGGAAAAAACCGCATTCGAGGTGTCCCCCCCTGATACCGTGGAGAAAACTACTGAGGACGAAACCGTAGTCGGCAGGATGGCGAGCAGCCAAAACCCGAGTTGAAAGTCCGAAGGCAGAACCAATGAAAGGGGCAGCAGTAGCAAGCCTGCCACAATAGGAAACCAAAAGTAGTTCCACGAGAGGACAAAGGCATGCAACCGCTTGGGTCGATAACCGGCTGCCAATTCACTGGTCGGCAAGCCCAAGCCCTGGAGCAGGAAAATGACAAAGACGCCCAGCTTGGTGGTGAACTCTGAGAAGAGAATGCCGCCCTTGGCACCGGGCTCTGGAAAAAGAATGGCCAAAACCACCACTCCAAGTAGCCCGAGTGTGAAGGCGTGTTTTTTTAATTTTAGTCGCATCGTTTGAGCAAAGCTAATGGCGCACTGGGGTCCACATTTTAAAAGATGCACCGCAGGCCGGCCGAATGCTCCGCAGCCAGCCTTTATCGGCAGATGAATCGACCTGACAAGCCAGCCCGACGCAAGAGTGCTTGCTAAAGGGAGGCTCTATGCAAAGCATCCGCCGCATGACTAAGCAGATCCAACAGGAATGCGCGCGACGCCGCACCCTTGCCATCATTTCCCACCCGGATGCGGGGAAAACCACCCTCACAGAAAAGCTTCTCCTCTACGGGGGCGCCAAGGAACAGGCAGGCGGTGTGCGCTCGCGGAAAAATGCCCGGGATACCGCCTCTGACTGGCTGGAGCTGGAGAAGCAGCGTGGCATTTCCGTCTCCTCGGCTGTCATGCGCTTCGAATTCGACGGCTATTGTATCAATATTCTGGACACTCCCGGTCACCGCGACTTCTCAGAGGACACCTACCGCGTGCTCATGGCTGTCGACTCCGCCATCATGGTGCTCGACGCCGCCAAGGGCATCGAGGACCAAACCCTCAAACTCTTTCAAGTCTGCCGCAAGCGGGGTATCCCGATTATTACCTTCATCAACAAGTGCGACCGCCCGGGCAAGGAGCCCCTCGAACTGCTCGACGAGATCGAGACGCGCCTGGGCCTGAAAACCTTTGCAGTCAACCTGCCCATCGGCGACGGCCCGGACTTCGTTGGCCTCTTCGACCGCGCGGGCGGTGCGCTGCACCGCTTTGAGCGTGTCACTGGCGGCCGCTACCGCGCTCCCGTCTCCATAGGCGGCCTCGACGACCCCGCCGTCCGCGAGGCCGTGCCTGCCGGGATCCTGAGCCAACTGAGCGAGACCGACGAGTTACTCGCTGCGGCGGGAAGCCAACTCGATGCGGCAGCCGTCGCCAGCGGCGAGCTAACGCCTGTCTTTTTCGGGAGCGCAATCAATAATTTCGGGGTGCAACTACTCCTCGACGGCCTTCTCCAGCACTCTGCTCCGCCCCAGGCCCGACATGCCAACGGCCAGCCGGTCGCTCCGGCGGAGGCATCGTTTTCCGCCTTTGTCTTCAAAATCCAGGCCAACATGGATCCCCACCACCGCGACCGCCTCGCCTTTCTCCGGATCTGCTCAGGCCGCTTCCACCGGGACCTCCGCGTGCGCCTCGCCCGCACTGGAAAGACGCTTCGACTCTCGCACACCCACCAGGTCTTCGGCCGTGAGCGCGAAACCGGCGACGAGGCCTGGCCCGGCGATATCCTTGGTGTAACGGGGCAAACCGACCTCGAAATCGGCGACACACTGACAGAGAGTGCTGACATAAGCTACGATGCCATACCCCGTTTCGCTCCAGAGTGCTTTGTCTATCTACACTCCACCGATACACAGACCTACAAGCGCTTTAACAAAGGCCTTGAGCAGCTGCTGCAGGAGAAGGTCATCCAGCGCTTCTACCCCCTGCACGCCGACCAGCGCATCCCGCTCGTCGGCGCCGTCGGACAGCTCCAGTTCGACGTGGTCAGCTACCGTTTGGAAGCGGAATACGGAGCCAACTCACGCATGGAGCCCGCGCCATGGACCCTGACCCGCTGGATCGATCCCGCTGACAATGAGCATCCCGCCCTCAGCGGCTACCTCTCCGGCGCCACTCGCGTGAAAGACGACCTCGACCGCCACTGCCTCCTCTTCGAAACTCAGTGGAACCTCGACTACTTCATCCGCGAGCACCCTGGAGTCAAACTGCACAACAGCCCACCGGTTTTACCCTGGAGGGAACAGCCCGCTTCTACACTGTAGAGGACGGATCTGAGGGCGTATCTGAGGGCGGAGGGATGAAACCTGAAACTTGAGACCTGACGCCTGCTCCCTGTAACTGCGGGCTTGCAGCGTAGGCAGGGCTTGGCAGTTTCGGGGGCATGTCTGTTCCTGAAAATCGTCCTGGCCTGCTTACACTTGTTGCTGCACCGATTGGCAATCTGGGCGACATGACCGCGCGGGCAATGGCGAGCCTCCAGGAGGCGGATGCGATCGCCTGCGAAGACACGCGGGTGACGGGGAAGCTGCTGAGCAAGCTGGGGATCGAGAAAACCGCGCCCCTGCTTTCCTACCGGGAAGAAAACGAAAGTCATATGGCGGGGCGTTTGGCGGATCGAATCGCGGCGGGTGAGCGAATTGCTCTGATCTCCGATGCGGGGATGCCGGCCATCAGCGACCCGGGCTTCCGACTGGTGCGGGAATGCCGTCGGCGGGGTCTGGCTGTGACGGCCGCTCCGGGACTGACAGCAGCCACCACCGCGCTCGCCCTCTCCGGGCTGCCCAGTGATGGCTTTCTCTATGTTGGATTTCTTCCACCCAAACGTGCCGCGCGGAAGCGCTTTTTTGAAAAGTATTTGGATTTCGACTACAGCCTGGTCGTTTACGAATCCTGCCACCGGATCGCGAAGTTTCTTGACGATCTGATTGATGTGATGGGGCCTGAGCGCTGCATCAGCGTCGGCCGCGAGTTGACCAAGTTGCACGAAAGCGTACACAGCGGTCCGGCAGAGGCGGTGCGAACCCGCCTACTGGCGGGGAGTCAAAAGGGGGAATTTGTGGTGACCATCGCCAAGCGGGATTATCTTTTAAATGATGCGCCTGCAGCGAATGCGCCTTAACCGAGACTGAAAGCGCGGGCGTGGGCAGCGTTTCCTTCCGGGCTAACGCTCAAGACCGGGGATGCTTTGTGATCTTCGCTGACTGACGGGTGGCCCCAGCACTTCGCCGTAGATGAAGGCGGCGCGTGCGGCACCGGGCGAGCGCAGGTTCTCGATAACCGAGCCTTGAAAGAGAGCGCCCTTCTTCGAAGCGGCATAGGCTGGCTGCATGGTGTGCGGACTTCTCCGCGCCTCGGCCTGTCTTTTAAGCGCTTCGGCCTGGCGCTTTGTGGCTTCGATTTTTTTTAAGCGTGCCTGCAACTCGTTGCCGTAAACATCATCGGAGGTATCCCAGGAAAAGGAACCCTCCGAAGGGCGGCTGCGCGACTCACGGGCAGTGGGCACTGGCGGCGGAATGGTAATTTCCTCCGCATCCACACGGCGAAACAGCGGCTCGGGCTCCTCTGGCCTGAGCTCCGGCATGCGCGTTTCAGCGAGGCTTCGCTCCCGGCGCTGCTCGGCGGCAACGCGGCGCTCGCGCAGGCGGCGATCCGCTTTTGATTCATCACGCCGGACCGGTTCGCGGACCGATTCCGAAGCGAGCGGCTGGCCAGCCGCCTCCTGCTCCGCCTGACGGCGCTCCATAATCTTACGGCGAATCGCTTCCTGGATGCGGCGCTGACGCTCCGCCTCGCCGTCCTCCTCCGTCCGCGGGGAGGCGCCCCCCCCGGCCGCACCCTCGTCCTCCGACTTCTTTGCAAACATATTTCCAAAGAAATAGATCGCTGCAAAAATGAGCGGGACAAGTATCTCGAAGATGTCCATTGGGGAAGATTAGTTCTTTTCGTCGCCTTTTGAGATGGAGTCGCGCATATCGGTATCGGCCTTGATATTGTTCAGGCGGTAGTAGTCCATCACTCCGAGATTGCCCGAGCGGAAGGCTTCGGCCAGAGCGAGGGGGACCTCGGCTTCGGCCTCGACGACCTTGGCTCTCATTTCTTCGACCCGGGCCTTCATTTCCTGCTCGAGGGCAACCGCGGCGGCGCGACGCATTTCAGCCTTCGCCTGGGCGACATTCTTGTCGGCCTCGGCTTGAGACTCTTGCAACTTGGCACCGATGTTTTCGCCTACATCGACATCGGCGATATCGATGGAAAGAATCTCAAAGGCTGTTCCTACATCGAGACCCCGCTGAAGAACGACTTTGGAAATGGAATCCGGCGACTCGAGGACGCTTTTATAGGAACTGGCGGAACCAATCGTGGTGACAATCCCCTCCCCGACCCGGGCGATGATGGTTTCTTCCAGAGCACTGCCAACGTAGTTATCGAGGTTGGAGCGGACGGTCACCCGTGCGCGCGCTTTCACCTGAATGCCGTCTTTCGCGACACCATCGATAGTGGAGCGGCCGCTGTTTGGCGCGGGGCACTCAATGACCTTTGGGTTGATTGACGTGCGGACCGCTTCAATGACGGACTTACCGGTGCCCTTGGTGGCGAGGTCGATCGCGCAGGCCCGCTGCCAGTCAAGCGTGATATTGGCCTTATCGGCCGCGATGAGGGCCTGCACCGTTTGGATGACATCGCCCTCGGCAAGGTAGTGAGCTTCTAGGTCGTTGGCGCTGATCTCGATGCCCGCTTTGACGGAGGTGATCCGGGCATCGACAATGACCGAAGTGGGCACGCCCCGCAGGCGCATCGCGACGAGAGTGGGAAAGCCGACCGGTGCACCGGCAAGCAAGGCACGGAGCCAGATACTGAAAAAGGAGATGATGATGAAACCACCAATCAGGAGAATGAGCCCGAGAATGGCGGCGGCACCGAGTTGCCAGCTGGCGAGGGCCAGAGGGAGATTTGAGAGAGTGAGGCTGTTCATAGTTTTTTGATGATGAGTTTAAAATTATCCTGACCGGCTACGACGACGGGTGTGTCGACTTCAATATAACCGTCCTGTGAGCAAGCTTGATAGCTCTCGCCGCCAATTGCAACCTTTCCGCTGGGGTTTAGCCGAGTTAAAGCGACGCCCTGCTGCCCCACCACCGACGGCTCTGCCTGGGCACTGTTGGAATGCCCGGTAACGGTGGACTTGAGGAAAAACGCATTGCCGAGGGAGGTACGGGCGAGCACCTTGAACTCGATATAAACCAGTAAGCCCACCGCAAGCAGGGCAGCAAGAAAGGTGAGGATAGCACCACCGGCGCCGTATTCGGCACCGGCCAGCCAGGTGGCCACAATGATGCAAAGCGCCGCCACCAGCCCGAGGATGCCGCCCGGCAGGATGACCTCGAAGAAGATCAGGATGAGAGCAGCAACAATTAATGCGATAATCGAGCTCATGCGGAGTCCTCCTCAACGACCAGGCCGAAATCTGCGGCTCGTTGCACCCGGATCCGGCAGCCATGCGCAATCGGCCCCAGAGAGGCGCGGGCATCGTAGCGTTGCCCCTCGATCTCGACCCGCCCGCTCGGGAACAGATCGGTCACTGCCGTGCCGGTGCTCCCCACCGCGGGCCAGGAGGCTACGCGTTCGGCACGCAGGGCCCGGCTATTGCCGCCTGCCGCTTCGCCGAGAACGAGCCGCCGCCCCATCCAGGACGTGGGGAACATGCGCGAGGCAATGATGGCACCCACCGCGGCGATCGACAGACCAAAAACCAGATTGACCAGAGGCTCGGCTAACAACTCCGGCGAGATCGTGATCGGCTCGCCCGGCCAGATGTCGACCATGGCCCAGATCAGCGAACCGAGAATGAGCCCCAGCCCGGAAAGAGCGAAAACGAGCATGCCCGGAAAGAAGAAAATCTCCACCAGGACCAAAATGATACCGAGCGCAAAAAAGAGGACGGGCTCATTGCCAGCCAGGCCGGCAATGTATTGCGCGATGAAGAAAACCCCGAGCAGAACAATCCCTCCGATACCAAAGAAGCCGAAGCCCGGGGTCTTGAACTCAAGGAACAGGGCCAGCAAGCCGATCCCCAGCAGCGCGGGGGCAAAGGTATTCATCCACTTGGCAATGACCTCCGAATAGGTCAGCTCAAAATCACGAATTTCATATTGATCCGGGCCAAAGCGCTCATCCAGCAGGGCCTCCACGGAACCGTGAATACCCGCACCGAGCAGCGGCTCTGGTGGTTCCCCGTAGGTTTCCATGGCCTCGCGGGCTGTGAGGGTCAACAGTTCGCCGGCCGGCTTGATAACAGCATCGCCAATTTTCAACTCGTAGTCCGCATCCAGCATGGCGCGGACCACCTCGGAACGATGCGGGTAGTCCTGGGTGATGACACGGATATTGGCCCGCAGGTAACTCTCAATCTTCATCCGCGCGGTCTCGGGGACGTCCTGGCCACCGCCCTGGATAACGGCAGAGGCTCCGATCTTACCCTGCGGCGCGAAGTAAATTTCCTGAGTGGCCGCCGCGATGAAGGAGCCGGCGGATATCGCGTCGACGTTTATATAGGTGGCTGTGATGCCCTCAAACTTGGCCAGCATCTCCATCATTTCCAGGGTGTAATCGACGCGCCCCCCCGGCGTATCCATGTCGAGGAGAACCATCCCGACCTCGTTAGCGATGGCTTCCTTCAGCCCCCGGCGCAGGATATACAGATTGGGCTTACCGATGGCACCCGTGATCGGAATGACGTAGACATCCACGCGATCGCCCGAAGCGAGCGGGGCACGCTCGGGTTCGGAGGCAGGGTCGGGCGCCAACTCGGGCGCCAACTCGGGCGCGGGCTCGGGCGCGGGCTCGGGCTGAGGGTCGGGCGCCGACTTGGGCTCGGGCGTGTCCTCAGTCTGCATTTCTCCATCCGGCACGTTTTGGGAAGCGTTCTCTGGGGCGTCCCCGGGTGCCACTTGGGGCGCATCGGACTCCTGAGCGAGCAGCCAAAGCCCCGACATTAGAAAAATAAGACCCGCCATGAGTGAACGAAACTGCATACCAAACTATTCAACGCCTTCCGCACGAAAGCAAGTCAATCGAAGCAAGTTGCTGCGTTTACAATCGGGAGCGGAGGGTGCGTGTCCCCACGCACCGACTCGGCCAACGGACCAGGCAGACGCCAGCGGGTGGGGACACCCGCACTCCGTAGGGTGCTTCCGCACTGACAAGTTTCCGCTTTATTCATAGGCGAAAGCCCTGCATAGATGGATTTATGGAAATCATCGATTATCAGGGAGTCGCTCTACACCGCTGGACCTGCGGGCCTTCCATCTACCTAGCCCGACCCGAGTTGGGGGCCCGCCTCATGAACTGGAATTTGAAGATGGCCGACGGCTCGGTGCGTGACGTTATCCACTGGCCGGAGGATGCCGAGCTGGACAACATGGCAAAAGTGCGCGGCGGCAACCCCATCCTTTTTCCCTTCGCGGCACGCACCTACCACGCCGGCAAGATCGGGCAGTGGAAGGACCAGAACGGGCAGGTCCACCCCATGCCGATGCACGGCTTTGCCCGGGGCGGGGCCTTCGAGATCATCGCGCTCGACGAGAGCGGCTTCACGGCAGAGCTCAAGCCTGACGCGGCCGCCCGGGAGGCCTACCCATTCAACTACCGTTTCACCGTGCGCTACGTTTTTGAGTCGGTCTCCTTTAAAGTGTACCTGCGCCTCGACAACCTCGGTGAGGCGCCAATCCTCTGGTCGGCCGGTCATCATTTCTACTTCACCCTACCCTGGCACGATGGTCTGCAGCGCTCGGATTATCGCTTCCAGATCCCGGCCAAAAAATGCTTCACCCACGCACCGGACGGCGCGCTGCTCCCCGCGCCAAAGGGCTGGGAGCGAGACAGCTCGCTCGGGAATCCCGAAAACAGTGACCGCATCTTTACCAAACTAAAAGGCGACACCGCGATCTTCGGCCCCAACGGCGGTGAGGAAGACATTGGCGTTCGCATTTTAAGCGACTCCGACACCTACTCCAGCTGGAACGCATTTGTCACCTGGACCGAATCTGCGGATAGCCCCTTCTATTGTGTAGAGCCCTGGATGAGCCCCCCAAATAGCCCCGAGCACAAAAAGGGCCTCCACGCCGTCAGCGCCGGAGGCAGCGCCACCTTCGGCGTCGAAGTGGCGCTGCTTTGAGGCGGGATTCGAGATACGGGATGCGGGTTACGGGATGCGGGATGCGGGATGCGGGATTCGGGATACGGGATACGGGATTCGGGATACGGGATATTTAAATATGAGCTACAAAGATTTACAAATTTGGCAGATTTCTCGGGAACTTAGCATCGCTGTACATGCGATGACTTTGAGCGAACTTCCCCGATTTGAGGCTTACGAGGAGGCTCCGCAAATTCGACGATCAATGAAGTCAGTGCGTTCGAACATAGTCGAGGGCTACGGCCGTCGCCGATACAAACAGGACTTTATCCGTTTTCTAGTTTACGCGCATGCCTCGTGCGACGAGACGATTGACCATCTTGAAATGCTGCACGAGACCGGATCATTGAAAAATGACACTCTCTTTGACCAAATACACAAAGGACTCAATCAACTCGGCGGGAAATTGAACCGTTTCATCGCCGCCGTGGAAAACCAGCACAATACACGCCTCAATGAAGACCCCAGCGTCTACAACGAGTAAGACCCCGCATCCCGTATCCCGCATCCCGTATCCCGCCCCATCCCCCATTTAGCTCTCGAAATCACTGCCGGTGCTGTCACACTGTGAGCTTTCTATTATGAAGATCATCATTATTGGTGCCGGGGAAGTCGGCCATAATCTTTGCACGACGCTGGCAGCTGCGGGTCATGATGTGTCCCTTATTGAGCAATCGGCGGAGCGCTGTGAGCAGCTGGATGAGGAGCAGAATGCCCGCATCATCAACGGTAATGGCAGCTCGGCCCGGCAACTGGTCGAGGCCAATGTGGATCAGTGCGATGCCTTTCTGGCCATGACCAGTGATGACCGAACAAACGTCATCTCCTGCTCCCTGGCCAAGGGACTCGGGGCGAAGAACACCATCGCCCGCATCCACGACGAGACCTACAGCGACAACTCGGTGATCAACTACCAACTCCATTTCGGCATCGACCTGCTGGTTAATCCGGAGGCGATCTGCGCGGTGGAGCTCGCCAAGGAGATTCGCAACGCGGGCCGCGTCGCGGTGGAAAATTTCGCCCGGGGCCAGATCGAAGTGCAGCAACAACGGGTGGCCGCCGGCTCACGGCTGACCGGCAAGCACCTTAAGGCCCTCAAACTCGATCCGCAGGTGCGGATTGGCTACATTCAACGCGATGGAAAAACCGAAGTCGCGGGCGCCGACAGCGTCCTCGAAGAAGGCGACGTCGTGACACTCTTCGGGCACCCGGAAGCGCTCTTCACTCTCCGGGAGCGCTTCGATCCGAAGCACAAGACCGAGCTCTCGCGCGTCGTCCTCTTCGGCGGCAGTGAGACCGCGATCAGCCTGATCCGCCTGTTAACGAATCCGCGTTTCAAGATTCGCGTGATTGATAAAGACCTCGAAAAATGCCGTGCCCTGGCTGAGCGTTTTCCAAACATCACCGTGATTCACGGGGACGGCACATCGCTTCGTCTACTTGAGGAGGAGCAAATCGGGAGCGCCGATTATTTTGTCGCCTGCACAAAAGACGACGAGGAAAACATTTTGACCTGCCTGCAGGCAGCCAAACTCGGCACCAACCACGTGCAGCTTCTTATTAACAAGGGCGACTACGACCAACTGCTAGGCATCTTGAAAACTGTGCTGGGAATTGAGGTAGTGGTTTCGCCCCGTCAGGCGACAGCGGAGTTCATGGTGCGCAACCTCTCCGCCGAAAGCAGCGCAACACTGGCCAAAGTGCCGGGGGGCGGTGGCCAAATTATCGAGTTGCGCATCAAGCACTCCAGCCCCTGCGTTGGGAAGAAGATCAAAGACATTCAACTGCCTGCCGGTGCCGTTTTTGTGGCCCTGCTGCATAAGTTCAAAGCCAAAGTGCCCGGAGCGGAAGACGTCATACTCGCCGGAGACCGGGTCGTCGTAATCGTTAATGAAGCTCAGGAAAAAGCCGTCATGGCCAGCCTCATCTAGCCCGTGAATACTGCGATCATTTACCGAATGCTTAGCCTCGTGCTGATCGCTCTGGCCGGGGGATTTAGTGTGTGTGCCGCTGCAGGTATGTGGCTGGGTGAATCGTTCGGGAGCGACTCCATTCAAGCCTTCGTCCTGACGATTGCCACCGTCCTGGGCCTGGCGGTGATCTTTCATTTACTGGGCCGCCGCGGTGAGGCAAAACTCTTCCGCCGGGAGGCCCTCTGTGCCATCGGGCTATCCTGGATCGTAGCCACGCTGGTTGGCGCCCTACCCTTTGCGCTGTCCGAAACCGGCGGCAGCTGGGCCGATGCCATCTTCGAAAGCGCCTCGGGCCTGACCACTACCGGAGCCACCGCCTACAGCAACTTTTACGAGTTCCCACAAAGCTTGCTGCTCTGGCGCTCGATGAGCCAATGGATCGGCGGGCTCGGTGTGGTCGTCTTCTTTGTGGCGATTCTTTCCTCTCTCGGAGCGGGCGCGAAAATCCTCTTCAGTAACGAGTCGTCCGGCACCTCTTCGGATTTTGATCAGGGGCGTATCCAGAGCGGTGCCCTCCAGCTCATGGTATTCTACCTGTGCGTCTCCGTGCTCTGCCTGCTGGCCTATAAACTTGCCGGAATGAACTGGTTCCAAGCAGTGAACCACATGATGACAACCGTCTCCACCGGCGGATTCAGCACGGAAGCCATGAGCATGGAGCAATTCCAAAGCCCGCTCATCGAATGGATTGCCGTCTTCTTCATGATCGTCTGCGGCACGACTTTTGTCTGGATGATCCGACTCCTGCGCGGCCAAAGACATGTCCTTTGGCGAAATAACGAAGTCGGCTGGTTCTTCGCCATCCTCATCAGCTCAACGCTGCTCCTGACGCTCTTTCTGGTGGACCAGACGGGGCAGCTACCAGGCCACGACAGCCTGCGCACCGCAGCCTTTCAAGCCGTCTCGATCATGACCACGACCGGCTATTCAACGGCCGACTTTGCCCAGTGGTTGCCGCCGGCTCAGATGGCGCTGCTCCTCATGATGTTTGTCGGCGGATGCTCGGGCTCGACCAGCGGCGGGGTCAAAGTCGTGCGCATCGTCATCGCGGTGCGCGCTGCCATGCGGAGCATCACCCAGGCCTTCCGCCCCAACGTGACCATCCCTATGCGCATGAGTGGGCACACGCTGGGCGAGCGGGCCATTCACAGCGTCGTCTTGTTCATTATCCTTATGACCGCTATCCAGCTGGGGGCCATGCTCTTTGTAGCCGGAAGCGAACCTGAACTTTCCTTTGCCGGTGTTTTTTCCTGCGTGCAAGCCACCTTGTTCAACATCGGCCCCGGCTTCGCCGAGGTCGGCCCCACGGAGAACTTTCAATTTCTGCGGAGCAACACGAAGGTGTTCCTCTCGCTGCTCATGATCCTCGGGCGCCTGGAGCTCTACGCCGTACTCGTGCTCTTTGTTCCCGCCACCTGGAAGCGTTTTTCCTGAGTTCCCCTACCGGCCCCGCCTAATTTCAGAGCCTTTAAAATGAACCCGAACGCGGAAGATCAGCTTAATCCGCGTCCTGATCCTAAAGGTCTTCGGGTCAATCGAATCGGGAATCTCCTCCCGGTGCAGGTCAACAATGGCATGGTAGCCTCGTTCTGAGAAGATATCGATGAGCATGGCCAGGGCCACGGGATCGTGTAGGATGGCTGATTCTGTATTGACAACCGCTGTGCCGGAAATCGCGTGCCGCTCTATGATCGGCATAAAGTCTTCCCCGATCAAGCCCACGACCTGCTCAAAAAGCGCACTCTGCCGCTCGGCATAGGCATCCAGCCGGTCCACCAAATCCTGGCGGGCATGTTTTGAGATCGTATTGGCGATCGGTATGCGGGAGATCCGATCGTAGGTCGCCTCATCCAGCTCAAGCGATCCTTGGTAGCGCAGTTCCTCATCGATCCGCTGGCGCACCACTTCGAGCGGACCGTGTGCGTTGATAAAGTGGTAGAAAAATATCTCCCGCAAATCCTTGAGCGCACCGTAGGTTTTTTCCTTGAAGGTGCGGTAGCGGTTCAGCGCGGCCTCGGGATCCAGGTCCGTCGGCCTAAGCTCCAGTAGCTCCCCGACCCCGGACGCCTCGACCTCGGCATTGTGTGCCTGCGCTTCCTTGCCCCGGTTGACTTGGCGCCTCACGCTCTCCTTTTCGTCAATAAAAAGCACCACAATATGAAAGTGCGGCTTTTTAAAATGTTCCGAGAGGAGCGTCTCCTTAAACTTCAGGCGCAGCTCGATGAGTTTTTGGTAGAGCAATTTGACGCACTCGACCTGCACCTTTGTCCGGGGGAACCCGTCGACCACCGCTCCCGTCTTGTAGACCGGATCCAGCAGTTTTTTAAACATGATCTCGACTACCTCCCGATCACCCACAAGCAGCCCGGCGTCCTTCATCTTCTCCGCTTCGGGACTCTTCAACAGGCTGCTTACGACCAGCGGCGGAGCCGTTAAATCGCGATATTGCATGATGAACCCCGTGTTGGTGCCCTTGCCCGCGCCCGGTGCCCCGTTCAGCCAGAAGATTTCTTTCGGGAAGCGCAGGTTTTCCTCGCCAAAGGAATCCTCCAAACTGGCCCAGACCGAGTTGAAGATGATGTGCGCGTCCTTGACCTCAAGGTCCTGGACCTTGCGTTCGATGCGGGTGTTTTCGGGATCAGCCGTTGCGGAGGGCATAGTCTTTAGTGGGTCGTCGTGGTGAAGAAGCCGAAACTCTTCAGTATCCCTGCGCACAGATCAAGCACCTTTCTCTTACCGGCAGCCATGTGGCGTCCGCGCTTGCGCGGGCTTCCAGAGCCCAGGTCGACAACCCTGCAACGCCCAAACGCTACGAGCCTCGCGGCTCCTCAATACGCGGCCCGCAGATGCGCTCGGTGGCTCCCTCAAAATCCTCCTCGCCGGAAAGGATAGCAATCTCCAGGCGCAGGTAGTAAACCGGCACGGGTGCCTCAACATCAGCAAAGAGCCGGACGGCGTCCTTTTCCGTCGTGACAATCATGTCGAGTCCGGCTTGCCCGGCTTTCCGGTAGAGCCGCTCGATTTCGTAGCGGGTGAAGCGGTGGTGATCGAGAAATCGCTGATTGTAGCGAATCTCGGCCCCAAATTGCCGAAGCATGCTCTCAAAACTCTCCGGGGAGGCAATCCCGCTGAAGGCCCCGATTCGCGCACCCTTCAAAGCCTCGAGTGGCAGGCGCTCGTCACCGGCCACGGCCTGTAAGTACTGGGGTTTATGGGCACATTCGATAATCTCTGCCTCCGTGTTGTGCTCGCGGATTTGCTCAAGCAATGTCTCATCGCGGGTGCCGTCCGACTTTGTTAGAAAAATGTAATTGGCCCGCGAAAGGTGCTTGATCGGCTCACGCAGGATTCCGCGTGGCAGCAGGTGTTGATTCCCGAATGGGTTGGTCTTATCGATGAGGAGAAGATTCAGCCGGCCCTTGAGCGGAAGGTATTGAAAGCCGTCGTCCAGAATGAGCGTGTCGCACCCGAAGTGCCGGATCGCGTAGGAACCGGCCTTTACACGGTTCTTGTCACAGAGCACCACCACCCCGGGGAGATTGCGGGCCAGCATATAGGGCTCGTCTCCCGCCACCTCGGAATCCAGCAGAACGCTGACCCCATCGCTCACGATTTTCGGTGGCGCCTCCTCGCCATGCGTTAGCTGGCGCCAGAGTTTTTTTGGCAGCGCTTCTTTTTTGCTCTTATAGCCACGGCTGAGAATCGCCACCTTGCGCCCCCGTTCATTAAGCGTGCGGGCCAGCTTTTCCACAACCGGCGTTTTACCCGTGCCGCCCACCGTCAGGTTCCCCACCACCACGACGAGGCAACCCAGGGGCTTGTTGCGGAAAATGCGATTTTCGTAGAGGTGGAGCCGAGATTGGACGATCGCACTGAACAAAAACGACAGCCCATAAAGGAAGTTAGCCATGAGATCAGCCGCACGTCCGTGCCGTCGATCATAAATGACATCCACCGTAAACTGAGCAAAATCATCCATAGCCCGGGCGAGCTTGTGGCGAAATTTTCGGAAACGGGGCATAGGTTAAAAAAGCATAAATGAAGGACGAGTGCGATTCTCAAAACCAGAAAGAGGGTTGACGCCAGATTTAATCACCGCTTTCTCTCGAAAAAACTGCAAGCTCCGGCCATCTGTCAAAGCTGCCCTGTCGACACTTTCTATGAAATATTTAATCATCGCCGAAAAACCCTCCGTCGCGACTGACTTGTCGCGCGCCCTTACGAACGAACTCGGCAAGTTTTCAAAGAAGGGAAAGTCACGCGACGCTCAGTATTTAGAGAGCGACCAGGCCGCCATCACCTCAGCCGTCGGTCACCTCGTCGAGCTGAAGATGCCCACCGGGCCGAATGGCAAGAACCTGCCCTGGAACTTCGATGTGCTCCCGGCCATTCCGGAGAAATTCGAACTCCAGCCCATCGAGAAGACCAGCGCCCGCCTGAAACACGTCCTCAGCCTCGCCAGGAAAAAAGAGTTCGACGTCATCATAAACGCCTGCGACGCGGGCCGCGAGGGGGAATTGATCTTCCAATACATCATGGACATCGGCGAGATAAAGAAGCCGGTCAAGCGCCTCTGGATGCAGTCCATGACCACCGGCTCGATCCGGGAAGCTTGGCAGAAGCTGCGTGACGGCGCGGAAATGAGCCATCTGGCCGACGCCGCGAAATGCCGCTCCGAGTCTGACTGGTTGGTCGGCCTCAATTCCACGCGTGCGCTTACCTGCTTCCGCTCGCGCCACGGCGGCTTTAATATCACAGCCGCCGGGCGCGTGCAAACCCCCACCCTCGCCATCCTCGCCCAGCGGGAGCGCGAGATCCAAGCCTTCAAGCCCGAGGATTACTGGGAGGTGCATGCCGACTTTGCCGTGGCCAGGGGCAACTATCCCGGCAAGTGGATCGACCTCGATTGGAAAAAAGACCCCGAAAAGCCACACGGCCGCGCTGAGCGTATTTGGGACGAATCCGCTGCCCGCACCATACGGGAGCGCTGCGAGGGGAAGTCCGGCACCGTGACCGAGGAGAAGAAACCGACCAAACAAATCGCCCCTCAGCTTTACGATCTGACGACCCTGCAACGGGAGGCACCCTTCACCGCGAAGAACACGCTCGGTCTGGCCCAAGCGCTTTATGAGCGCCATAAGATGCTGACCTATCCCCGGACGGACTCCCGCTATTTGCCGGAGGACTACATGAGCAAGGTCCACAGCACGATGCGCGAACTCGCCGGCTCCGGGCACCGCACGGCGAAGTGGGCCTCTCGTGCGATTGAAGAGGGCCGGATCCAATTCAACAAGCGGATTTTTAATAATGCCAAGGTATCCGACCACTTTGCCATCATCCCGACCGGCCGCGTCGTCAAACTGAACGAGCAGGAGTCGAAACTTTACGACATGGTCGTGAAGCGCTTCATCGCTGTTTTCTTTCCGCAGGCCGAATTTGAGGTGACCAAACGGCTCACCACCATCCATCATGGCAGCGAGGCCGATACCTTTCTGACCAACGGGAAGACCCTGACCGAGCCCGGCTGGCTGGCCGTCTATGGACGCGTTGCCGGGATCGCAGCGGGTAAGGACGAGCTGGTCGCGGTCGACGAGGGCGAGTCCGCCCGGACCGAGTCCATCGAGGTCGAAGACAAGACAACCCATCCCCCAGCCCGCTACACCGAGTCGACCCTGCTGGCCGCCATGGAGGGCGCCGGTAAGCTGATCGACGACGATGAACTGCGCGAGGCCATGGCCGAGCGCGGTCTTGGCACCCCCGCCACGCGGGCAGCCACCATTGAGGGCCTGCTTCGCCAAAAATACATCGCCCGCGAGGGCCGCGAGCTAAACGTGAGTGGCAAGGGCCTACGCCTCATTGAGCTTTGCGAGGAAATGGATATCCAGGCCCTCAGCTCCCCCTCCATGACCGGCGACTGGGAAGCCAAGCTGAACAAAATGGAGCGCGGTCAAATCCGCCGCGACAGTTTCATGCGCGAGATCAACCAGTTCACCGAGGAAGTGGTGGAAAAAGCGCGCAGCCACATGAAGACACTGGTCAACCGCAGCTTCCCCGACCTCGAAGTGCCCTGTCCCGCCTGTGGGGCACCCCGCCTGAAGCAGACGGATGCCACCTACGAGTGCCGCGACGAGGCCTGCACCTTCCGGGTTTCCAAGCATATCGCCGGCCGCAAACTGAGCGAGGCAGAAGCCAAAGAACTGCTCACTACAAAAGAACTTCCTGAGCGCGATGGCTATGTTTCCCGCTTCAACAAACCCTTCAGCGCCGCCCTTAGACTCGCGCAATCCGTCTCCAAGACCGGCAAGCTGGGCAAGTGGAAGACCGAATTTGTTTTTGATGCCGACGAGCCCAACTCGATGGAAGCTCTCAAGGAAGACCAAATCATCCAACGCTTCACCTTGCAAAATGGAACGGAGGCCAAGCTTTACGAAACCGAAAAGGCCTACCATGTGCCCGAGCTCAAAACAGACGACGCTCCCGAGGGCTTCCGCCTGGGCAAGATCATCCTGCAGAAAGCGCTACAGCCTGATGAGGTCGCAAAGCTCTTCACTGAAGGTAAGACACCGCTCATGGACGGCTTTATCTCGCGCCGCACGAAGCGCCCCTTTAAGGCCAAACTTACACTCGACTTTGAGACCGGCAAGATCGGCTTCGAGTTCGCCCCCCGCCCGGCCAAAAAAACAGCTAAAAAGAAGGCCTAGCTCCCCAGGCCTATTCCCGGGCCTAGCTTCCCAGGCCTATTCCCAGGCCTATTCCCGGAGCCGTCCGGTTTCCAGCTCTTCCAGAAAGGATTCATAAGCCATGGCCACGCCTGCCTCGATACCGATTCGCGGCGCCCAGCCCGTCGCCCGAATGCGCGAGATATCCGTAAGCTTCCGGGGCGTGCCATCCGGCTTGGAGCGATCAAAAACCAGCTCGCCGGGGTAGTTGACCGCTTGCCGGACCAAGCCTGCCAAATCAGCGATTGAGATTTCTTCGCCACTGCCGAGATTGACCCAATCGGGCGGATTTTCCAGCTCAAGCAGATGCAGGATGCCGGCCGCAGCGTCGTCAGCATGGAGAAACTCCCGCAGCGGCGTTCCAGTGCCCCAAATAGTCACTTCAGGAGCCCCGCTCAGCTTGGCTTCATGGATGCGCCGTATCATGGCTGGCAATACATGCGAATTTTGCGGATGATAGTTATCCCCCGGCCCATAGAGATTGGTCGGCATCGCTGAATGGTAGCAGACGCCATACTGCCTCCGGTAAAATTCACAGAGTTTCAAACCGGCGATTTTTGCGATGGCGTAGGCCTCGTTGGTCGGCTCCAGCGGACCCGTCAGGAGCGCGTCCTCGAGGATCGGTTGCCCGGCCAGCTTCGGATAGATACAGGTGCTCCCAAGAAAGAGAAGGCGTGAGACGCCCGCGCGGTAAGCGGCATGGATTGTATGCTGCGCAATCGCCAGGTTCTCATAGATGAAGGCCGCCGGGTAGGTATTGTTCGCATGAATACCTCCGACCCGTGCCGCCGCAATGACTGCCACGTCCGGTCGCTTGGTCTGAAAAAAGTCCTCCACGGCGGCCTGATTGAGCAAATCGAGCTCGGAACGCCGAGCAGTCAGCAAATTGCCATACCCTGCTCGCTCGAAGGCTCGCAAAACCGCTCCGCCGACCATGCCGCGATGGCCTGCAATGTATATTTTGGCATCCTTTTTCATCGTTTTCACTCTGCCGCTCAGCGCTTAACTAGCTGCTGATCGCCCTTTGGTAGGCCAACTCCTGCTTTGCCAGGACGAGGTCAGCATCCACCATGATTTTAACGAGATCCTTAAAACGCACCTTGGGCTCCCAGTTGAGCTGACGTTTTGCTTTTGAAGCATCGCCGATCAATAAGTCCACCTCCGTGGGGCGCTCATAGCGTTTGTCATAATCCACATGCGCCTCCCAATCGAGGTCGAGCAAACCAAAGGTCTCCATGACGAATTCCTTTACGGAATGCGTTTCATTCGTCGCCATGACGTAGTCGTCCCCGGTGTCCTGCTGGAGCATGAGCCACATGGCTTCGACATATTCCTTGGCATAGCCCCAGTCCCGTTGTGCATCAAGATTCCCAAGATAGAGTTTTTCCTGTAAACCGAGTTTGATCCGGGTCGCCGCCCGGGTGATCTTTCGGGTGACAAATGTCTCACCCCGCCGGGGGGACTCATGATTGAACAAGATGCCGTTGGTCGCATGCATCTTATAGGACTCCCGGTAATTTACCGTGAGCCAGTAGGCGTAGACCTTTGCGCACCCATACGGTGAACGTGGGTAAAACGGCGTCGTCTCCGTCTGCGGCACAGCCTGCACCAAGCCAAACATTTCCGAGGAGGACGCCTGATAGAAGCGGCACTTCCCCTCCAAACCGACCTCGCGAATCGCCTCAAGGAGGCGCAGAGTCCCCAAACCCGTCACGTCCCCAGTGTATTCAGGCACATCAAAGGAGACGCGCACATGGCTTTGCGCTCCCAAATGATAAATCTCATCCGGCCGTAAGTCGTAGAGCAGTTTCATTAGCATTACGCCGTCAGCTAAATCCCCATAGTGCAAAAAGAGCCTTGTCCCGTTGACATGAGGATCCGTGTAGAGGTGGTCGATTCGCTGCGTATTGAAGGTCGAGCAACGGCGGATGATGCCATGCACCTCATAGCCCTTGTCCAATAGGAGCTCCGCGAGGTAAGAGCCGTCTTGCCCAGTAATGCCGGTTATCAGTGCTTTTTTCATAATTACCCTCCAGTATACACAACCTGATCATTTTGTCTTTTCGTATTTACGTATACTTAATTGTATATTTACGTATTTAAATGAAAGTAAGGGATAAAAAAGTGGTCGCTATCGCCTTCGATCTGAATTTTCGGCAGGCCGCCGAGATTTTTCAAGGTATCTCCGAACACGTGAATAGCGCCCGATTAGATTGGCCTTTGCTCCCACTGAGTTTCGGATTTGAGCAAACCGTGGCGGACCTGGCGGCATCGGGTCGCTTGGCCGGTGTCATCGGCAGCTTTGTCAGCGACCGTTGGATTGCCGGCCTCCGGTCTCAGGGCGTTGCGGCGGTCAACCTCTTCCGGCTCTCCGACATACGTTCGATTTCAACCGTCTGCATCGATGACTTCGCCATGGGGCAGGCTGCGGGGGCGCACCTGGTCAAACAGGGGGCCTCGCGTTTTGTTTTTTGCAGTGCGGACACGATTCACTCCACCCGACTCCGGCAGGCAGGCTTCCAGAGTGCACTGGATCAAAAGCCTCTGATATGCCTCCGTGCAGGGCCCGCGCTCGGTCGGCAGCTGGCGCAGCTCGAAACACTCCCAGGCCCGCTCGGGGCATTTTGTAACTCGGACGCGCTGGCCCGCGAGCTCATCAACGAAGCCCGGCGCCAAAAACGGCGTATTGGGCGGGATTTTCTTGTTTTGGGCAGCGACAACGATCCCGCTGCATCCATTTTTGCCGGCGTGGGGATCACCAGCTTTCAATTGCCCACCCTGGCGATGGGTGTTTTGGCTGCTCAGCTCCTTGAGCGGCAACTGGACAACCCCAGGCTCAACGACCCGACCTGCCATGCCAAGACACCCACACTCATCGCCCGTGAATCGAGCCTGTCCCGGGGGCCGGCCCGGCTCGCTCAAACCGCCATCAACTACATGCAGGAGCGGCTGGACGATCCGACGCTCGACATCGGAAAACTCGCGCGCGCCCTGGGCGCCTCCCGCCGCTCCCTCGAACTTGCCTTCAAGCACCAGTTCCAAAGCAGCCCCTACAAGAAGCTCTGCAGCTACCGGCTCGAAAGGGCCCGGCATCTGCTAACCAGCTCATCGCTCCCGGTTGAATCCATTGGCCGGCGCTGCGGCTATCCGGAGCCCCACCACTTCTCTGCCTGGTTTAAAAAACAAACAGGTCAGGCGCCAAAGTTTTACCGCTCTGCGCGTCTTGCCCGTGAGGACCTCACCTAAACAAACGCCATCCGCTTACGCTTCCCGGAGATCAATGAGATGGCTGCCATCGGCTCTGAGATCAAAACCACCCGCTACAGCACCACCACCTGCAAGCGTGAGCCGCGGGTGGCCCAGGCACAGGCCAGTTCATCCACCCACCCGCGGACACGCTGATAATCGGCTTCGCGTTTCTTCGTCCAATAGCGCCCGTCACCGCCGACGGCCTGGCGCAAGCCGGTGATCAAGAGTAGCGCCTCGCGACTGCCTGCAAGTTTTCGCATCTCGGCCACGATTGCCTGACGTATCCAAAGTGGGCTGAAATCCTCGAGGCGGGGCACGTGCCAATGGGCAAAAGCAAGCCCAGCCGGACCACGGCTTTGCCCGAAGTGTAGCTCGAGCAGCTTGTCAACATAATCACCCAGCGCGATGTCAGCCAGGTCCTCTGGATGCTCGGCCTGGGCAAACTCGAGCGCGCGTCGGGCGTGGTCGGCCCGATCGGGGTCGGAGAGCCGCCCGAGCAGCTCGTTCAGGGTCCGCAGGGTATTGAGCGGGGCCGCGCTGTACTTAGCCATTTTCAGTCGACGCTTTCAACTCGTTGATTTCCTGGGAGAGCTCCGCCAGATCATGGAAGTCCTTATAAACCGAGGCGTAGCGTACATAGGCGATCTGATCCAGATGCCGCAGGCGCCGCATGATCTGCTCGCCGATGGCGTGGGCCGGGACCTCATGATCAAATTCCTTCTCGAGGGAGGCCAAGACATCGGCGATCAGCATTTCGATTTGCAGGACATCAATCGGCCGCTTTTCCACCGCTTTTTTAAGCCCGCCCAGCACCTTTGCCCGGTCAAAATCCTCCCGACGCCCGTCGCGTTTGACGACCTGTAGGTCTGCCTGCATCACCTCCTCGATAGTGGTGAAGCGGTAGCCGCATTCCAGGCACTCGCGGCGACGGCGGATGGAGGTTTCGTTTTTACCCGTTCGGGTATCGAGGACCTTTGTCTCCAAAGAGGCGCATTTAGGACAACGCATGGCTACAGCTTTAAAAAGTTTTCCAACATCCGCATGCCCTGCTCGGTGGCGAGGGACTCGGGATGAAACTGAACCCCCCAGAGAGGCAGCTCCTTATGGGCGAGCCCCATAATCTCGCCCGCCTCGGTCTCAGCGGTGATTTCCAGGCAGTCGGGCAGGCTGCCGCGCTCGACCAGGAGGGAGTGGTAGCGGGTGGCCCGCATCGGGTTAGGGAGGCCCTCAAAAATATCCGTATTGCGGTGCGTCACCGGGCTGGTCTTGCCGTGCATCAAGCGCTCCGCACGCACCACCCGACCCCCGAAATGCTGGCCGATGCTCTGATGCCCGAGGCAGACCCCGAGCAGTGGCTTTTTTCCGGCAAAGGCGGCGATCATGGCAAGGCTAACGCCCGCCTCGTTGGGCGAGCAAGGCCCAGGGGAGATCATCACCCGGTCTGGATTAAGCGCCAGGGCTGCTTCCACCGTGATGGCGTTATTGCGAAAAACCTGCTGCTCTACCCCTAGCTGGCCAAAATACTGGACCAGATTGTAGGTGAAGGAGTCGAAGTTGTCGATGACGAGAAGCATTGAAAGGTTTCGTTTGTGCGGGAAAGTGAGTGGGGCGTGTGCGGGAATCGACGAAAAGCGGGCGCACTCAAGGGAGGGGACGCTCCATCAAACCAAATTCATTAGAGGACGCTCCGGGGCGAAGCAACCTGTAATTCACCCAGAAACCCTCGGCCCCACAGCCAACCCGTCATTCGCAACCCGTCATTCGCAGTCCGTCCTCCGTCAGCCGCCGAGCACGCGGGCGGCTTCCTGCACGTCTTTATCCCCGCGGCCGCTGAGATTGCCGATGATGATTTGATCCGGCGACAGCTCGCGGGCCCGCTTCATCGTGTAAGCGATCCCATGCGAAGACTCCAGCGCGGGGACGATTCCCTCGATAGCACAGAGATCCTGGAAGGCTTGCAGGGCCTCGCTGTCGCTGGCATAGCCGAAGTCGATGCGCCCCTTGTCCTTGTAGTAGGCATGCTCCGGGCCGACGGCGGCGTAATCGAGCCCCGCCGAGACCGAGTGGGTCAGGTCAATCTGGCCCTCGGGGTCTTGCAGTATCCAAGTTTTGGCCCCTTGCAAAACACCAAGCTGCCCACCCTCAAAGCGCGCCGCATGGTGCCCGCGCTTGATCTCACGCCCGCCGGCCTCCACCCCGGTCAGCTTAACCTCAAGGTCTTGCAAAAAGGCGAAAAAGATACCGATCGCATTGGAGCCGCCGCCGACGCAGGCGGTGACTTCGTCGGGCAAACGCCCTTCTTTTTCCAAAATCTGGCGGCGGCACTCCTCCCCGATGACCCGGTGGAAGTCACGCACCATCATGGGAAAGGGGTGTGAGCCGAGGGCCGAGCCAATAATGTAGTGGGTGGTGCGGACGTTGGTCACCCAATCCCGCATGGCCTCGTTGACCGCCTCCTTAAGGGTCCGCTGTCCGGCCGTGACGGCGCGTACTTCCGCGCCGCAGAGCCGCATGCGGTAGACGTTGAGGGACTGGCGCCGCATGTCCTCCTCGCCCATGTAAATGACACACTCAAAGCCCATCTTGGCGCAGATGGCTGCTGTCGCGATGCCATGCTGGCCGGCACCGGTCTCGGCAATAATACGCTGCTTGCCCATACGCTTGGCGAGCAGCGCCTGGCCGAGCGCGTTGTTGATCTTGTGCGCACCCGTGTGAAGCAAATCCTCCCGCTTGAGGTAAATCTTCGCCCCGCCGCAGTGCTCCGTCAGCCGGTCGGCAAAGTAGAGATTCGTCGGGCGCCCGGCGAACTCTCGGAGTTGAGCATCCAGTTCTTTCTGAAATGCGGGGTCCCGACGCGCGGCCTTATAGGCCTCGGTCAGTTCGAAAAGGGGTGTCATCAGCGTCTCGGGCACATACATCCCGCCGTAAGGCCCAAAGTGCCCCCGTGCATCGGGGAGCTCCGTCGGGTCCAGCTCGAGTTCGCTTGTCGCGGTGGGCAGGGTTTGCATGGTCATGACTTAATACGGTTGCGGGAGTCTCACTTTGTCAAGCTGGCTTCGAACTCGGCACTATCCGCCGGCGTATCGATGCCGATCGTGGCCTGCCCGGTGATGCCAACGTAAATCCGGTAGCCGTGCTCCATCGCCCGGAGTTGCTCCAGCTTTTCAACCTGCTCGAGAAAGCCCGGCTCCAACCCGGAGAAGGCCTCCAGGAAGTCCGCACGGTAGGCGTAGAGACCGAGATGCCGGTAGCAGGGGTGCTCCGCGAGCCAAGCTGCATCGACCTGCCCCCCGGAATCGCGGGCAAAGGGAATCGGTGAGCGCGAAAAATAAAGCGCGTAGCCCGCCCGGTCGCGCACCACTTTGACTTGGTTGGGGTTCCGCAGGTCCTTGGCCTCGCGGAATCGCACCGCCAGGGTGGCCACCGACGCCGTCCCTTCGAGCCCGGCGGCCAGCGCCCGGATTTGCTCACCCGTAACGAGCGGCTCATCGCCCTGCACATTGATCACCACCGCCGCGCCGACCGTTTTGTTCGCCTCCGCCAAACGGTCCGTCCCGCTCGGGTGGTCCGCGCGGGTGCGTACTGCTTGAAAGCCCGCCCCTTCGAGACAACGCTCCAGCGCGTCATCGTCGACCGCAAAGTAGAGCGGGTATTCCGGTGCGACTGCGCGAATCCGCTCAGCCGTCCAAAGGATGATGGGCTTCCCCCGCACCTCATGAAGGAGCTTGCGCGGAAAGCGCGTCGAAGCGAGACGGGCGGGGACGATTATGGCGGCATTCTTTGACATTTCCCCGACAATCATCATCAAACTTGCCCAATGAACAAGGAAATCAGTGCAGCGGATGCCTCAAATTTGCGGCAAAACAACAAAGAGGCCGTATTTCTCGATGTCCGGGAGGTCTCGGAACTGGCGATCTGCCGGATCGACGGGGCGCTCCACATCCCCATGGGCCAGATCCCGGAACGCGTCGATGCACTGCCGAAGGAAGGCCCCCTGGTGGTTTTTTGTCATCACGGCATGCGCAGTATGCAGGTGTTGAACTTCCTCGAGGCGAAGGGATTTGCAAACGTGCTGAACCTGCAGGGCGGCATTCATGCGTGGGCGGAGGCAGTTGACCCGAGCATGCCTCGCTACTAGCTAACGAGTGATCCGCCTCCGGCGGAATTCCTCAAAACGTGTCGGCTTGCCCCTTTGAGGGAGGTGGTATCTCCGCCCGAAAGGGTGTCAAGGTCTCCGGCCTCGGGGCATATTCGATGATCACGGGCCTCGGGCCACCCTTCCCCAAGGAAGCGGCACGCTCTTGCTCTGGACCCAAGACGGGGGATGCCACCGAGTCGATGCGCGGCAGGTACAGTTCTATTCGGTTCGCAGCTGCCTGTGCCTTTTCTCGCCGGGTTAAAAACGCCTCAAAAGTCTCCTGGTCATTCTCGGTCACCTCAACCACGTTGATTCCCGGATTCGCCCATCCGCCCGCTCCGGAGAGGCGCTGACCTGCGCGAAGCGCGTAGTTCAATCCCCGCTGGTCGGTAAAACGAACGCGGCCCACACTGCAGGCAAGCTCAAAGTTGAATATGCCACTGCGCTGATCGAAGGCAATGCGCATCTGCCAAAGTGCCCGGTCGGCTGTGATTCGACCCAAGGGTGTTTCCACCGCAAGCTGAGACGCTTCATTGAGTTCGCGAGTATCCATGCAGAGGTGACCGGAGCGAAAACTGAAAAGCATCCGGCTCCGATTATCCTCCCGCAGCGTCATCGCCTGCGGACCGTCTTCCGCCAGTTTCGTTTGCTCAAAACGCTCGACTCCGAATTCTCCCGGCCCCGACAGCTGCAGAAACATACCGTTCGACGCACTCAACACTACCGCCGCCCCCGAATCTGCACGACAGGAGAATCGCCCCCCGAGACCAAAGGGCAGATCGGGATGACTCACCGCAAGATCCGTAGCACCCAACTCGGAAAAGCGCACCCCATCACTGATTTCGTGAACGAGGAAACTCCCCTGTATCCAGCCGGATGCATTCCCCCAAACGTTGGAGAGCGTAAGCAGAAAAACAATTAATTTAAGGCAGCTTCGTTTCACAGGATTCGTAGTTTCTGTTCCAGCCGGCGGGCCACTCCATCCTCGGGATTGATTTCCAGCGCCCGCTCGACATAACGGAGCGCCGCTTCCCGACGGGCGGCATCAATCCCAATGAAGGCCGCGTAAAAATAGTGCGCCTGCCCGCTGTTGGGTGCCATTTCAATCGCTTTCAGTAAGTTGGCTTCGGCCTCCTCGAGCTCGGCGTTGTAGGCCTGAGCCACTCCCAGCTGCGCCCACCCACGCCAATACTGCGGGCTCAGCTCCGTCGCTCGCCGCGCGCTGGCCACGGCCCGCACACCGTGCGCCTCAAACCCGGCCGGACTTCTGAAATAAAGCTGGCACAATGCCGAACTTAGCCCAAGCCAGGCATCGACATTTTTAGGATCGGCCTCCAGCGCCGACTCGTAGTTCAGAATCACACTGTTCAGCAGCTCAGCATTGCCCGACAGGTGGACCTGCCTGGCAATCAATTGGTCGAGTTCCTGACTCGCCCTTAACTCCAACCCGTGCGACTCAAGCCGGCCGTGGGTGATTTCGTAAATAGCAAAACCGGCGGCGAATGCCAGCCCACAATAAGCCATTCGGAGCGGAAGCCCCCGACCCGGAGATGGCTGCTTTGGAAAACTGGCCTTTGTCAGAATGGACAGAAGCAACACACCGTAAAGGAGCATCGCCGGCACATGAAGGACAAAGGTGGTCGCCATGCAAAGAGCAAAGCCGAGAAAGCCCGTCAGCCCGAGCGTAAGAAAAAATCGCGTCGGGGGCATAACCACCGCCCCCTCGTTTTGCAGCTTCAAGCCAAAGGGCTGCTGACGCCATACCTGCCATGCTTTCCAGACGATAAAGAGCACCGGCAGTCCGAATAAAATGATCCCGGCGATCCCCAGCTGGCTGAGAATCAGCAGGTAGTCGTTGTGCGGGCTCTCCGGCGTTTTCGCAAGCGAAACCCGCGGGCTTTGCTCAAATGCCGAACCGTACGCACCCGCCCCCACGCCCTGCAGCGGGTGCTCTGCTGCCATCGCGAGGGCTTCCCCCCAAAGCACCAAGCGCAGGCCTTCGCCATCTTCTGCGAGGGCTCGGACGAGCCCGCGCTCAAAGAGTGGGTGGAAGGAGACCGTCAAGAGCAGCGCCGCCCCAACAGCGGCTGCCCCAAGCGCCGAGAGCAGAAAACGCTGCCGAAGCTTCCGATAACAAAACCAGGGAACCGCGCCGACCAACAAAACCAAAAGCACCCCGGCCCAGTAAACCTGCGTCATAGCCACCGTGGCCATGACCACCAGTGCGATATAAAAAAACAAAACACGCAGAATCTTCGGCAAGCGGCGGACGGCTGCTAAAGTTAACAGCACCGGAAGGAAGACCAGCAAGAAAGCCGCCAGGGTGAACGGATCCGCGAAGACGCCCGTAGCCTGTCCAAAGTAGCGCTCCGGCAAAACAAGCTGAAACTCCGTAAAGGCCCCCGTGATCCTGCCGGGATCATGAAAAAACTGGTAACAGCCGTTGAAAACAGCAAGCAGCACGGGAAAGAAACTGATGAGCAAAAGCGCCCAGAGATGCGCCCGCGTCTCCACATCATTACAGAGCACCCACAAGACAACGAAAGCCTGTAGCGCATAAATCAACTCATGCCAGCCCAACCAAGGCACCGGCGTGATATAGAGGACACTGATCAGTAACCAAGCCAGCGCGGGAAGGAACCAGAGCGGCGTGAAACTTAGCCGATGCGAGCGCTTGCGGTTAACGAGCAGCCGAATCCCATGCAACCCAAGCAACAAGCTATAGAGCGACAATAAAACGACTTGGGTGTCCGGCAGAACCCCTCCGAGGTGAACCGTCGTCAGGACAATGATGGCCCCCAGGCAAAACGTGATCAGCCAATCCAGAAAATTAGCCCAGCTGAGCTTACTGAAAAACCCTACGTTTCCTTTTTTATCAATGATTGTGGACATGGATCACTCACGAGACGGGCGAATTTTTCCAGCCTAGGCAATAGACTGTTGCCACTCAGGCAACTCCTTAATTTCCTTATATATTGACCATTCCCGATGAACTTATATCGCTCACCAAGGTCGCTTTCGTTCTGTTATGAAAAAATCACTCCTCATTATTGCCGCAGCCATTCTGCTCAGCGCCCTCTCTTTGCGCGCTTACTTCGCACTCATCCCGCCCCCGGAGGCAAGCCTCGAAGCACCGATTGCCACCATTGTCCCCGAGGTTCTCAACGGGTGGACAATCCGCGACCTTGACATGGCCGAGTCCCCGGAATCCAGCGCCCGCATCAGTGAGTTCCTGAATTTTGACGACGCTTTATTTCGCGTCTTTGAACGCGGCGACACCTTTATTGGCCTCTATATTGCCTACTGGACTCCCGGAAAAGCCTCCTACCGCTGGGCCGGTGCCCATACGCCGGACACCTGCTGGGTGCTCAACGGATGGACCTGCCTCGAACGCGAATACAGCATCCCTTTTGCTCATGAGGCGACCACCTTCCAGCCCGCTGAGTTTGGCGTCTACGTAAAAGACGGCTCCGCACAAAACGTTTACTTCTGGCACCTGGTCGGCGGCGAGGCCTTTGGCTACGAGCAACAGGGCACACCCAATATTTTTGCGGCCCTCATCGACATCCAGAAGCATGGCCTCAACCTGCGCGAAGAGCAGTTCTTTATCCGCCTATCCAGCAATAAAACACTCGATGAACTCAAGCGGATGGAGGGTTTTGATGCGATTCTCGACAGCCTCAGCGAGCTCGGCTTGGCCAAGCAAAACCAGGTTCTTCCCTAATAGCACTTCAAAGAATTCTTAGAAGTGCGAGTACTCGGACATCAGGAATAAAAAAACCGGCCACTCGCAGGGAGTGGCCGGTTCGTTTCGATCGATCTGAGAGGTGTTTTCCGCTCTATTGAGCCGATCAGCCCATTCTTTCAGCCCCGTCCCAGGGGGGGCTGAAAGGGGAGGGACTTTAGAGGGCTTCGGGACCGGTTTCGTCGGTGCGGATACGCGTTGCGCTCTCCACGGGGATGACGAATACCTTACCATCACCGATCTTGCCGGTCTTGGCGGCTTTGACGATCGCTTCGGTCGTCTTGTCCGCATCGGCATCGTCGACGACGATTTCGACCATTACCTTGGGCAGGAAATCGACGGTGTATTCACTGCCACGGTAGATTTCAGTATGCCCTTTTTGGCGACCGAAACCCTTTACTTCCGTGACCGTCATACCTTCGATGCCGATATCTGCGAGAGCTTCTTTAACCTCTTCCAATTTGAAGGGCTTGATGACTGCTTTTACCAATTTCATAGTAGTGTAGTATGTGGTTGATTTGTTAAATGGCGAGCCGAAACTTAGCGAGAGCTATTCGCGAAGTCCGGGTAGGCTTCCGCGCCATGCTCGCCAATGTCGAGACCCTCGGCCTCTTCTTCAGGAGATACGCGGACACCGATCGTGACCTTCAGAATGCCGAAGACAATGATCGAGAAGAGGAAGGCTGCAACGCCGACCGCCAGAACACCGATCAACTGACCAATGAAGGTGAAACCACTGTCGGTAACGTCGAAGAAAGCACAGGCAAGGATACCCCAGATACCACACACACCGTGCACCGAAATGGCACCAACCGGGTCGTCAATTTTGATCTTATCGAAAAAGATGATCGAAAACACCACTATCACCCCGGCAATGAACCCAATGATGATCGAGCCCATCGGGGAAACGATGTCCGCGTTGGCCGTGATACCAACCAAACCGGCCAGGATGCCATTCAATGCCATGGAGAGGTCAGGCTTTTTCAAGAAAACCCATGAAATCAAAATCGAGGCAAGTGCACCGGCCGATGCAGCCAAAGCGGTGGTGGTGAAAACAAGTCCGACGCCGGAAGGATCCGCCGAAAGAACCGAACCGCCATTGAAACCAAACCAACCCAGGAAGAGCAGGAAGACACCAATGGTTGCCAGAGGCATACTGTGCCCGAGGATCGGACGGATCTTACCGTCGACATACTTGCCGGCACGGGGCCCCAGAATGATCACACAGGCGAGTGCCGCAAAACCACCGAAGGCGTGAACAACCGCAGAACCTGCGAAGTCCTTGAAACCATTGCCGCCGTTGAGACCTCCGAGCCAGCCCCCTCCCCAGTGCCAGGAACCGACTACTGGATAGGCGATGGCAACCAGCAAGGTCGCGAAAATCATGAAACTACCCAGCTTAACGCGCTCAGCAACCGCACCCGAAACGATGGTCGCGGCAGTTGCCGCAAACATTGCCTGGAAGATGAAGTCACCGTATCCGGTCATAGCCAGACCGACCCCGCCGTAGCCGAAGGTGTTACCGCCGTCCGCATTCAAGTCGCCGATCATCGAGCCGAAGGAAATCCAGCCGTTGAAATCACCTGGATAGTGCGTGTTGAAGCCGATGACTGCGTAGGAAATGATACCAATCGAAATGATGAACACGTTCTTGAACATTATGTTCACAGTGTTTTTCGACTGGGTCAGACCGGCCTCAAGCGTGGCGAAACCAAGGTGCATGACAAACACGAGGGCTGCAGCAATGACTGTCCACAGCATGGAAACTGTGAAAAAGTCGAAGGCGTAGGCGTAGTCACCTTGCGCTTCCAAAAGCCCAAGATAGGCCTCAGCCTGGTCATTTCCAGCGGCTAGAGCCGCCTTCGCCGGGGCGAGAGCAAGCTCGGTCGCGGCAGCGACGGCTGCCTCATCCACCGCGCTTTCTTCCTGCGCACTCAACGAGCCAACCCCCATGAGGGTGGCTCCGCTGATCAGCAGAGCGAGAAGGTATTTTTTTATCTTCATTATGTTGTTCTAGTTAGGTTGATTGCTTTGTCGTTTAGGAATTGAAATCGCAGCGTTTTAAAACCACGAGCGTTGCGCAGACGTGCGAACGTGTTTGAACCTAGCAGTCGCTATGCCAAATCAGTCGACTTACCTTAAACCCCTCTGAGCTTGCCTGCAGGTCAAACCCCTAAATTACGCTTATTAATCCCCATCAACACTTTAAGAAACTTGTGCTTTTTTGTAAAATTTGCACAACCTTGAAGTTTGAGCCAAATTACGAACCGAACGCAGCTAGTTTTCCTCTGTGGTCGACGTTCGCCGCTGCCCTGCCACGCCACTGCCCACCTGGCCATTGCCGGAGAGAAGAACCGCCACGGGCCGGGTGGCCGGGAAGTAAGAGCAGACGATCATGATGATCACCGTAATCGGCACGCAGAGAAACATACCCGGGATACCCCAAATCGACCCCCACAGTCCCAGTGACAACAGTATCACGATGGGGCTCAGATTCAGCCGGTTCCCCATCAGCCGGGGCTCCAGCAGGCTGCCGATAGAGAACTGCACGGCTGTAAGCACGGAAATGGTCACGATGAAGGGCCCCAGAGTGTCGAACTGGACCAGTGTGAGGAGGGAGGGAAAGGCGGTCGCGATGATCGATCCGATGGTCGGAATAAAGTTCAGTAAAAAAATCAAAACCGCCCAGAAGCTGGCAAAATCAACCCCCACAATTTTCAAAACGAGATAACTGAGTACGCCGGTCGCGGCACTGGTCAGAACCTTGATCCCAACATAGGTGCGTATATCCGCACGCATTTTGCCGATCATCTCGAAGGCATCTGCCTGCCGCTGTGGATCCCGCACGATGGCCTTTATTTTATTGGGAAAGGTGCGCTGCTCCAAGAGGAGAAAAATGAGGTAGACGATGATGATTCCCGTATTACTCACAAGTGCCCGCACGGTTGCCCCAAAACTCTGCAAGTAGGCACCAAAATCAAGCCGCTTGAGAATCTCCTGGATATTGGGCACCTCTTCCACACCGACCCAGCTGTACCACTGATAGATCAGCTTCTCCAGATTCTGCTGATAGTCGGGCGCGACGCGGATGACGCTTTGTATGTTGATCGTGATCAACTGAACGAGGTAGGTCAGCGAAAGTAAAATCACCGCGATGGCCAGAACCATCGCCACCGGCCCCGGCACGGTAAAGCGGCCCACCCGCAAAGCGCCGATGGCGTGGGCCAGTATGCTGATAAGGTAGGCCACCGCGCCGGCTATAACAAGCGGCAGGAGCAGGGATTGGCCGATGTAGAGGAGGAAGAAAGTCAGAAATACTATGACCATCCCCATGGCGATTTTTTGAACTCTCATAATTTAAAATTTTTCGGAGCGCTTCGAGCCAGGACGCTTCACCCCGGTCAGCACAGCCACCGATCCTCAGCCGGCTCCCTCTCCAGCGCTTCGCCGATTCCACCCGACACAGTCCTCGTAGCGTACGCCCGCTCCGCCAAATAGATCCAGAGCGCTCCCAATCGTTAAATCAACGCGACCACCGCTGAGACTTTCGACCTGACCCAGAGCCGCCAGCGTCTGCGCGCCCCCTGCGTACGTCACCGGCCGCGGCGCATGTTGACCCAAAAACACCACCAGCTCAGCGTCAATCCCCGCACATTGGCCTTCAACATCGGCGGCATGCACTAAAAATTCGGCACAGGACCCGGAAAGTCTCTCCAGCACCTCTGCTGTCAACCCGAGGTTCGTCAGAGTCTGCCAACGATTCATTGCAATCACCCACCCGCCAGCGACCGCCCGACAGCTCAAGTCGATCACAATCCGCTCAGCGCCAATTGCGGCGACGAGCGCATCCAGCCGTTCGGCAAGAAAGCTGCCCTCACTATCAAATAACCATGAAGTGACAATAACATGGCTGGCACCGGCCTCAAGCCACTCCCTCGCGTTACCGGGATGGATTCCACCGCCAACCTGCAAGCCCCCCGGATAAATGGAGAGTGCCTCCCGCGCCGCAGTGTCGTTGCCGGGCCCCAACTTAATGACGTGCCCCCCAAGCAAGGCATCTCGACGATAGATTTCGGCATAATAGCCCGCGGAATGCACACTCACGAAATTGGTTTGGAGCCCGTTGCCCTCATCACTCATGCTGGAACCCACAAGCTGTTTAACTTGGCCATGATGAAGATCAATGCACGGACGGAATTTCGTCATAAAACGGCATTGCGCTCAATCAAACAAGGCTGGCAAGAATAATCAGCCAAAAGGAAAAAAATGCTTGAACCCGGCAGGCATCGAAGCATCCTTGGTTGAGACTCCCACAACACCAATTATCACTACCAATCAGGATTTTACTATGAAACACGCTTCATCCAACTCGCCCGCAAGTCATATTTCTACTTCATCCGCTTCATCCACTCCCTTCCGTTCCTCCCTCTTTCCTTTTTTCAAGTTTGGGCTCGCAGGCGCGACGATGCTCCCGGCTTTGATCGCAGTTGTCTTGTCAGCCGTCTTGCCAGCCGTCTTGCCAGCCGTCATTCCAGGAGCTATCCCAGGGCTACATGCACAATCACCTGCTGCGGTCGAGGCTCTCGACGCCACAGAGTCCTCCACAGAGTCCTCCACAGAGTCCTCCACAGAGTCCTCCACCCCGGGTGCCATTGATGCTGAAACCCTGCAAGCAATCGCAGCGGGAGACGAGGCCGCAGTGGCCAGTGCACTCGCTGCGCTGGGAGCTGACGCTGGTGACGCCGCTAGCTTCGCCGCCGCGGTGAATGCAATCATTACACAGGTTCAAGCTTCTGGTTTCGCCGCGCAGTCGACCTCTGAAATCAGCCAGCTTACGTTCGCGCTCGGTGCCGGCAGCACCCGTTTCGCTGCGGCATCCGCGCGGGCACGGCGGGCACGGCCGCAGCCGACGTCACGGAGCGGATCAGCTTGGCTGCCAATGCAGCCGCTACAGCGACATTTGAGGCGTCCTCGGGCGCCAATGCGACCAGCGAATCCCTCGCTGCTTCAGTCAGCGGATTTATCGCCGGTTCGGCAAAAACCGCGTTGGAACTCAATCTCGACAAAAAGGTCGTGACCGGAACCTCCTCCGCCGGCGGTGCCAGTGTGACCCGCTTTGCCGCGCTCATTGGCGCGGATGCCGAACAGACGACTCAAATTGTAAAGGATGCCGCCTCGGCTACCGCGGCTGCCATCGCCTCAGCCACCGCTGCGGTCACCCCAGAAGCCGAGGTCCGGCAAACCACCGAAGGGGCTTCCATTGTTGGATTTATTACAGGCGCTGCAAAAACGGCCAGCGAAAATAACATGGACGTCGCTTCGTTGACAAATGCTGCGGCATCGGGCTCCTCCCAAGGTGCTGTTTTGGCCGCCGCCGCATCGGGTTCTAACCCACGGCGGCGGCCGCCCAAACCGCGGCCGCTGGAGCTGCTCAAGGCGCCGTTGAAGCTGCTGAGGCAATTGGAATGGATCCGCTGTCACGGTGCAAGCAGCTGCGGCAGGCTCCGCGAACAGGTGCCGCAGGGCGACTCAAGCAGGCCTTTCCGCGGCAGCAACCGCGGCCGTCTCTGCGGCCTCTTCATCTGGTTCGCAACAAGGCGCAGCAGCAGGGGCGGCCAACACTGGTATCAATCCGAGCTCTGTTATTGACGCGGCGGCGGAAGGTGCGGGCGAAGGAGATGGTGGAGGCGAACCCACCTTTACCCCTCCACCCGTAATCACGCCAGAAGACGGTGATATCATTGTGGTGAGTCCGGAATCTGGCAGCTAAATTCGCCTGCAATTTCAGTTTTCTGGGCCGGCCCATGGCCACTCACAACCGGCTTCTGGCCGAGCTTCAGTCAGTTCCAGCTCCTGCCCCTGTGCAACTGGCAGTCCATGGGTGCTGAAACCTCCCTACTGTGCCTCGGTTAGAGCACTACCCCCTCCGGAGTACTGCATCAGTTAGCTGGGGCTTCTTTTTCTTGAATCACTTTGCGGCGACATGCGCTATCTTGCAATCGTTTCAGCCATCTGGGCTTTTTCCTTTGGTCTCATTGGCAATACGCTGAATGGAATCGATCCGTTTTTTATTGCCACGGCCCGGCTTGCGATTGCCAGTCTACTCTTCCTGCCCTTCCTTCGCTTTTCTGCAATGCCTTCGGGCTGTCATCTCAAATTGATCGCTTGCGGTGGATTGCAGTTTGGCCTGATGTCGGTGTGCTATCTCAAAGCGTTCCAGTACATCCCCTCGCATCTGGTTGCGCTCTTTTCGATTCTCACACCTGTCTACGTCATTCTTGTTCACGAACTGCGGGAGCGCCGTTTCAACCCCCGCTTGCTCTACCCTCCTCTTCTTTCTGTTTTGGGAGCGGCCATTATCAACGGCCAAGCCAGTCCCGCGGGCTCCATTTGGAGAGGCTTCCTTCTGATGCAAATTGCCGGCTTGTTTTTTGCGATTGGCCAGGTTGGCTATCGTGGATGGAAGCGTCGCCATCCTGAAACCAAAGATCATCAGGTTTTCGCCCTTCTCTTGATAGGCGGCTTCCTCGTGGCTGCCCCCGCCAGTGGCTTCTTTAGCGATTGGTCTGCGGTCCGCCTGGAAAGCCAACAACTCGCGGTCCTGGTTTACCTTGGTAGCATTGCCTCCGGACTCGGTTTTTTTCTCTGGAACAAAGGTGCCGCCCTCACTCACCCAAGCACACTCGCGGTCTTCAACAATGCAGTCGTACCCCTCGCGATGGCAGCCTCGCTTTTTGTATTCGGTGAAGTTGCCGATCTAAGCGCTGCAGCATTGGGTCGCTTGCTTCTGGGTGCCGCCTGTATCGGCGGAGCCATCCTCTTTGCCGAAAAAATGCAGTTCAAAAACTAGGCAGTGCTTTACAAGTGCCGGCTGAAGGCCTTTATTCCTCTCCTTCTATTCCAGTACACCTACAACACTCAATAATCATGGCACTGACACAGGGAAACCAAGCACCCGATTTTACTCTCAAAACCAAAACGGCCGACGGACTGAAGGACCTTACTTTAAGCGATAACTTCGGAAAAAAGAAAACAGTCCTCCTTTTCTTCCCGCTGGCCTTTACCAGTGTCTGCATGGATGAAATGTGCACCGTAAACTCCGGCTTGCAGGCCTACAAAGCTCTCAATGCGGAGGTCTACGGCATCTCGGTGGACAGCCCCTTCACGCAGGAAAAGATGGCGCTTGTCGACAACCTTCAATTTCCGCTGCTCAGTGATTTTAACAAGGAAGTCGCCGCGGCCTACGACGTGCTTTACGAGGAGCTCCTCGGTTTCAAGGGCGTCGCCAAACGCTCGGCCTTTGTGATCGATGAGAATGGGACCATCGTCTACAGCGAGTCTTCCGACGACCCCAAGCAAATGCCCGATTTTAATGCCATCAAAGCAGCCCTGGCTTAGCCCCGCATCCCGCATCCCGTATCCCGCATCCCGTATCCCGTATCCCGCATCCCGCATCCCGTATCCCGCATCCCGCATCCCGTAGAAAAATGAGCGATCCGTTCAACGTCATCAAAGAGCTCAACGGCTCGAAATACTACAGCCTCCCCGCACTCGAATCTCAGCCGGGCATGGGAAACATTTCACGCCTGCCCGTCAGCATCCGTATCGTGCTCGAATCGGTTCTGCGCAATTGCGATGGTAAAAAGGTCCTGGAGGCCGACGTTAAAGCGCTTGCCAACTGGAGCGCCACAGAGAAAAGCAGTAAAGAAATTCCGTTTGTGGTCTCTCGTGTTGTCTTGCAAGACTTCACGGGCGTCCCACTCCTCGTCGACCTCGCTGCGATGCGCGATGCCGTCAAGAAATTAGGCAAAGACCCGTCCGTCATTGAGCCGCTCGTTCCGGTCGATTTGGTTGTCGACCACTCCGTGCAGGTCGACCGCTCCGGCTCGGCCAATGCCTTCCTCGAAAATCTCAAGATCGAGTTTTCCCGGAACAAGGAGCGTTACCAATTCCTCAAATGGGGGCAGCAGGCCTTTGAAACTTTCAGCGTGGTTCCACCCGCCATTGGGATTGTCCACCAGGTCAACCTGGAATATCTGGCGAAGGTCGTCTTCGAAAAAGAGGGCGTGCTTTACCCGGATACACTCGTCGGCACCGACTCCCATACCACCATGATTAACGGTTTGGGCATCGTTGGCTGGGGCGTGGGTGGTATCGAGGCGGAATCCGGCATGCTCGGTCAGCCGGTTTACTTCCAGACTCCAGAGGTGGTCGGCGTGCACCTCACCGGGGACCTGCCGGAAGGGACGACCGCCACGGACCTGACCTTGCGCATCACTGAAATGCTTCGCGAGGCGAAGGTCGTCGGTAAGTTTGTCGAGTTCTACGGCGAGGGTGCCGCTAAGCTCAGCCTGGCTGACCGCGCCACGGTCGCCAATATGGCGCCGGAATACGGTGCGACTATGGGCTTTTTTCCCGTTGATGAAAAATCGCTCGACTACCTCCGCCTGACCGGCCGCGACGAAGCGCAAATCGAACGGGTGAAAAGTTATTACGAGGCCCAAGGCATGTTCGGTATCCCCCGCAAGGGCGACATCGATTACTCAATCAATCTCGATCTCGATATCAGCAGTATTGTCCCGTGCGTCTCAGGCCCCAAACGTCCGCAGGACCGCATTGCCGTGCCCGCCCTGAAGGAGCGTTTCAACAGCCTACTGGAGATGCCCGCCGCTGAAGGCGGGTTTGGCATCCGCCGTGAAGATTTGCCCAAGCGGATCCGCGTCAAGGAGCCCGTCGCTGCGGGTGGCCGCGACGAACCCGACCGAGACAAGCGCGTGGGCGGCTTGTCAGAGCTTCCCGCAAACCAGGCAGCCGCCGAAAATGATCTCCCGGAGATCCGCCATGGCCAGGTACTCATCGCGGCCATTACGAGTTGCACCAATACTTCCAATCCTTCTGTCATGATCGCCGCAGGCCTCGTCGCCCGCAAAGCCCGCGAAAAAGGACTCAAGGTCAACGAGCTCGTTAAAACGTCGCTCGGCCCCGGCTCGCGCGTTGTCACCGACTATCTCGAAGAAACTGACCTGCAAAAAGACCTGGATGCTCTCGGCTTCAACCTGGTTGGCTATGGCTGCACGACTTGCATCGGTAATTCAGGCCCACTGGACCCCGCTATCGAAGAAGCCCTCAAGGAGGGCAACATCGTCGGCGCCTCCGTCCTCTCGGGGAACCGTAATTTTGAAGCTCGCGTCCACGGGGCACTGAAGGCTTCGTTCCTCATGTCGCCACCCCTGGTCGTTGCCTACGCGCTCGCTGGCACGGTCAATATTGACCTGGCCAGCGATGCCATCGGCACTGGCAGTGATGGGCAACCCGTTTACCTGAAGGACATTTGGCCAAGCAACCATGAGATCGAATCACTCGTTCTCTCCGGCCTGAAGCCCGAGATGTTCCGTAAAAAATACGGCGATCTCAATGCAGCCAACCCGGAATGGAATACGATCCAATCCAGCACGGGCGCAATTTACGGCTGGGACGAGCAGTCCACCTATATCCAAAGCCCCCCCTTCTTTGAGGGCTTTGGTATGGAAGCCGGCAGCATTCGTGAACTTCTCGACCTGCGCCCCCTTGCCATTGCGGGTGATTCAATTACAACAGACCACATCTCCCCGGCTGGTGCCATCAAAGAAGACGGCCCCGCCGGACGCTTCCTCAAGGAAAGCAGCGTGGAGAAGAAAGACTTTAACAGTTTCGGCTCGCGCCGGGGTAACGACCGCATCATGACGCGGGGCACCTTTGCCAATGTTCGCTTTAAAAATAAAATGGCTGCGGGCAAAGAAGGAGGCTTCACCAAGCTGATGCCGGAGGGCACACCGATGGACATCTTTGATGCCGCCCGGGAATACAGAAATCGGGGCACCGGCCTCATCGTCATCGCAGGCGAGGATTATGGAATGGGCAGCTCACGGGACTGGGCTGCCAAAGGCACCGCCCTTCTCGGCGTGAAGGCCGTTGTCGCCAAAAGCTTTGAGCGCATCCACCGCAGTAATCTTATCGGTATGGGCGTCCTACCCTTCCAGTTTCCCGAAGGTGTCGGTGACGAAAGCCTCGGCCTCACCGGCGAAGAAACCTTTTCCCTGCTCGGCCTCTCCGACCGCATTCAACCGGGTCAGCAAATCACCATGGAGATTGCTTCCCCCGATGGCAGCCGGCGAAGCGTTGACCTCACTCTGCGCATCGATACCGAGATCGAGATCGAATACTACCGCCACGGTGGCATCCTTCAATACGTGCTTCGCGACATACTATCCGAATCCTGAACCCAACCCGACCAGGAGCGCCCCGGCATGAGTGATTCCCAACAGCCTACCTTTTTGGTAAATGCCTATTCCGAGCCCGTCGTGGTCAAAGTGCTGGGCAAGGCCAACTACCTTAATTGTAATTCCTTTAGGGAGTTTGTCGAAACCATCATCGCCGGGAGTTGCAGCCGAATTTTTATCGATTTTTCAAAGTGCACGGGCATGGACAGCACCTTCCTTGGAATTTTGGCTGGCTCCGCAATTGACTTGCAAAAAAAAAATCCAATCGGCGAATTGATCGTCGGAAATCTTAGCGAACGAAACCACGAACTCATTTGTAATCTCGGTTTACACAACCTGCTAACCGTCGCCGATGAGGCGGAATCTTCAGAAGCTCATCTGGATGCGCTGGAAAATCGGGAAGTTTCCGAGGCGAAGCAAATTCTTGAGGCGCACCGAAACCTGACCAAGGCCGACAAAGAAAACGAAGCGAAATTTCAAGACGTCATCGCGTTCCTCCAAAATCAGGTTGAAGAAAAAAAGCCTACGTGACGCGCCCCACCAACCCTAATGTACACGAGTTGAAATCCTACGTATGCTTGCATTTACACTAGGCTTTATCGTCGGCGCCTTTCTCCTTTGGCTCCTCTCTGCGGGCAAGCTTCGGGAAATCAGGATTCTTGATGAACAGAAGCAACTACTCCAACAAGAGAAGCAAATTGTCGTCGAGTTCATGCACAACATGGTTGAGGCGGTCGCCGAAGGCAGCGACCGAACGTCCATGTTTCAACGCATCATTCACGCCGCGATTCTTAGCACGGGGGCCATGAGTGCCTGTATCTTTGAAAAACGCTCGGATGGTAGCCTCCAGGGTGTCGCGGTTGAGGGCCTCTTTCCCCCTCAGAGAAAATTAATCAAGCCGGATACAGGTCAACCCGCTACGCGCTCACAGTTCCTGGAATCCGTCCTGAAGTCGGAAAACTACAAAATGGGTGAGGGATTGATCGGTCAAGTGGCCAAATCCCGGCGCGCCCTCCTCATTGCCGATGCGCAAAACGATCCCCGCGTGGTGCACCATGAGGACTCCTCACTAACCGTGCGCTCCATCATTGTCGCGCCCATTATCTTTCAAGATGAACTGCTCGCCGTTCTGGCCGTCGCCAACCCATCTGACGGGTTGGCCTTTACGGAAACCGATTTTTCACTTGTTGAATCCCTCGCGGAACAGGTTGGACTCGCCCTCCACAACAGTGAGGCCATGCAACTTCAGATTGAAAAAAATAAACTCGATCTCGATATCGAACTGGCCAGCAACATCCAAGGCCTGTTGTTACCCAGAGTATTTCCGCCCGCTGACCACATCGCCTTCGCGACACATTACAAGGCAGCCCAAAAAGTAGGTGGCGATTTTTACGACGTCTTTGCCCTCGACGAGCGGCGTATCGCCTTTGCCATTGCCGATGTATCGGGCAAGGGTATCTCCGCCTCCATCCTCATGGCCATTTGCCAAACGCACCTCAGGCACTACGCCCAACAGCATTGCTCTCCCTCGGCGGTCCTCAGCTGTATCAATCGAGCAATGGAGCCCACCATGCAGAGGGATATGTTTATCACCATGGTCTATGCCGTCATCGATTTAGACACCGAGCAACTCACCTTGGCCAGGGCCGGACATGAACTGCCACTCTTTTACGATTGTCACACCAAGGGCGGCTTGGATGTAGATCCAATCCAGTCTCCCGGAATGGCGGTCGGCATGGTGGCTCCGGAAATCTTTGATAGCATCATTAAAGACGTCTCAATCCACTTTGGTTCAAATGATGCACTCATCCTGTATACAGACGGCATCACCGAAACCGCAAACACGGAGGGTGAGGAATACGGCAGTGAACGGCTCCTCCGCGTCCTCAAAAGGCACGGTGATCGCGAGGCCCAAGTCATTATTGATAAAGCTCTGGAAAGCGTCGATCGATTCAGTCGGGGCTCGGGGCAGTTTGACGACCTCACCCTCATCGCGGTCAAACACGCCTAAGAATGGCCTAGCCTTCTTTCAGAAGATACTGCCCCCAGCCTTTTTCGAAGAACTCGCGCTTTACCTCAGGCTTTAAATCGACCGCGATTGCGCGGACCGCAATCCGCTCGCCATCCCGGCAGACAACTAACTTCTCTTCGCGGTCTTCCGAGCGCTCCTCCACAAAGCGGAAGCGGCTCAAATCCTCATGGCTCGCCTCTGGGCAGCGAGTTCCGGCCTCTGAGCAGATAGCACGCGCACCCCGACTTCCTCCGCCGTTTTTGATGTAGTGATCCAAGGCCGTAAGCACGGCCAGGGAGTTCCAAGCCATCTGCTGCCAGCGGAAGGCCTGCCCCACGAGTGAGGCAGAACTGACCGACAGGCCCCGCTCCTCAATCTTCACGCTTAATTCCCGCGCATCAACCATCGCCAGTGCCACCCCCGCCTGCGAGCAGATGATGCCCGCGTAGTCGCTCATGCGCGCCTGGATCTCCGCCTTGACCACCTTGGGACTCAGCCCATTCGGGTTGCTTAGAAAACGGTTCGCATCATCCAACGCTTTGGCGATTTGCTTCGCTACATTGTCTTCGTTCGGGGAGAACTCCTCTCTTTCCAAGCGTGAGCGCTTGATCGCGATCGCCACACGCTTGCCAAAAACCTGTCCGGAGTTTAAGGCGGCACCTCCGGGACGAGTCACCCCATGGCTGCCAGCGGCTTCCCCGATGGCATAACACCCGGACAGACTGGTCTGCCCCCAATCGTTGATCAGGATGCCACCGTTCATGTGTTGATTGTTCATCGTGAACTCGAGGGGCTCCTCGCGCACATCCGTACCGTGCATCTTGTAAAGCTCGATCGCCAGTGGATTCATCCGCCGGAGGCGATCAATCGGCAGATCAAGGAGTGCGTCGTTATTCTCGAGGTAGCTGCGGACGTCGCGGTCGAGGTCGTCCAGGCTGAAGGCTTCACCTTCGTTGACCGGCTCCGGGTTCCGCAGGAAATCCAGATAGACTTTCCGTCCCGCCTGGCACTCCAGGAAGACCGCGAGATCAAATAAGCTGGAACCGTAGTCCAGCATGCGAGTGGAGTGAAATGGCCATTGGTAGCCCTTGCGAAAGGTATTCGAAACCATCTCTCGCGTTGTTCGATAGTAGCGCTTCAGGAAATGGATCTCGTTACCAGCCTCATCCACCGAATAAACACGGGGCATCACCTGCACATAGGTCCCTGAAAGATTCCAGGGGAACTTTGTCCGTGGGGTCCCGATCCCAAACTGGCTCTCCGTCAGGTTGCATAGCTCGATGCCCGCCTCAAGCGCCAGCCCAAGCCCACCATAGCAGTGATGTGGATAGACGCTATCGCGGTAGAGCTCCCCCGGGCCGCCGGTCGCGATGATCAAGTTCTCACACTGAATGAAGATCAGCCCATAGTCATTGCGTTTTTCGTCACGATGCAGCGCAATCACTCCGCAAACACGCTCTTTGCCATGCACCGTTTCTTTAACAATTCGAATGCCGCTCGCGCCAGGCAAAATGCGGATACCCAAAGTCAGGGCCTCCTCAAAGAGCACCTTGACCATGAGCTTTGATGTGCGTGGCCCGCAACTGGTGGCGCGGCCTGCCTCATCATGATCAGTTTGATAGCGCAGGATCGCACCCTGATCGTCATGCGGCAGAGGCAATCCCATAAACTGCAAACCACCCACCGCGTCGTTTGATCCAATCGCCTCAACGTACGCCGTCGAAAAATCCATGGCACCACCGGAACAGAGACTTTCCGCGTATTTCACAAAGTTATCTCCTCTGTAATCAGTGCTCGCGGTGTAGAGGGTTTGCTTGTCGGAACCAGAGCATGCCGATGTTCCGGAAAAGAGCCCCGTACTGGCAACCAGCACATCAATGCCCCGACGATACGCCTCCACGGCCGCACGCATACCAGCGGCACCGCTACCAAGCACGAGTGCCTCACATTGGTAAACGGGAACGCGCGCACCCTCCAGATTAATACAGGTCTCTGCCGGACTGATACCCGCGACCCTCGGCATCTCAAAACGTGTTAGTTGATCAAGAATCTCCTGGGGAATCGCGGCAAAGCTTTCAGACTGGGTGACTTCGGTTGGTAATTTCATAGTAGGATTCGTATTTGTAGATCAGGAAATTTTCGAGCGGAGCTGCGGTTTCAGTATCCAATCGTTAGGATTGAAAGAGAAGGGCGATCGCCAATGTCATTAAACTGGCGCCGGCAAGCCGGAGTATGAAAATTCTGCGCGGCGCTGCCAGTCGGCTTGAGGAAGCAAATAGTTGTATCGCAATCGCACCAAGCAAAACACTCCAAAGCCCTCGCGTTGTATAGATTACGTTGACGGCTGCCACGTTTTGATAGGTGGCCAGCGTATAATTCAAAAGCAAGGCCTGAAACGCCATTACAAAAGAAGCGGCTAGTATCCATGGCCAGGCAACCCGAGGCATCTTACGAAACGAATCGCGAAAAAATGGCACCAACCCGAGAGAAAAGAATGCGTTCGCCAGCATTGCCAGAAACAAAAACATGGGGACACCAAAGTCGCTCGCGAAATACCCCACCATCGTATCCGATCCGGCAAAGAAAAAGGAACTTAAAAGCGCCAGGCAAAGCGTCCGCCCGACACGCTCCACCCCGTCACCGGAAAACCCCAATAGCGCGATTCCGAGCATCGAGACCACCGCAGCGAGCGTCATCGGCAAGGTGACCACCTCAGTTCCAAGCAGCACGGCCAATAAAACTGCAAATACCGCTTTAGTGCCCATGATCGGCGTCTGCAAACTGACATCGCCGAAGCGAATCGCTGTAAACGTGAACACCTGCCCTAGAAAAAAAAGAAAGCCGGTCAAAATTGGGTAGTGCAGCTTCGCCCAGGGAACAGCCCCCTCATGCCCCCAAAGTAGCGTGGCAAAGACAAGGACAAACAACCAGTTGATGACAAACGAAAGCCGTAACACACCCGCCCCCCGCGCGAGCGCCTGCTTCGCTAGAATAGCGGCAACTGCGTAGCCAAAGGCAGCGATCGCCGAATAGATGTGAAAAGGCTCCATAATTTGTTTGTACGATAAAAAATTTGACCTTATTTATTTTCTGTTCAATAAAAAAGTCAAATGAGCCCACACGAATTAACCCTGGATTTCTCCGTCGTCCGCGACCTGCGCAAGCGGGCTGGTCTGACGCTGGAGGCTGTTTCGCAGAAATCCGGTATCTCGATTGCAGGCCTTTCCAAGCTGGAGCGAAACCAGAATATGATTGAGCTTGATACACTGTACCGGCTCGCGCGGGTGTTCGGTCTCTCCGCGACGGATCTTTTGAATCTCGTGGAATCCTGCTCGGCCACCCGCAAAACAGCTGAAAGCTACAGCTCCGGTCCCTTCTTATTCGAAAAGTTTCGCTTTAAAGGAATCGATTGCTTCCAGGCAACGGCCCGTAAAGGCAGCGAACTTTCCAAGCCGGAGGCACATGGTGACGAGTTCGAAATCTGCTGGCTGCGCAAAGGCCATATCCGAATCACATTGCCACGCGAAATCCATGAATTAACCCCGGGGACGGCTCTCAAGTTTGATGCCGCCCTTCCTCATCGCTATGAGATTCTGGAGAACAGTGAAATGACCATCCTTCACATCGAGAAAACCCACCGTTTTTAAGAGATTATGCTCTACACAGGACTTTGCTCGATCACTTTCCGAAAATACTCCGTCGATGAAATCATCGAACTCGCTAAGCAAGGCGGGATCGACGGCATCGAATGGGGCGGCGATGTCCACGTCCCGCCCGGTGCTCTCGAACTCGCGCGCGCCGTAGGTGAAAAAACGAAAGCGGCGGGCCTCGAAACCTGCTCTTATGGCGCCTACTACCGTTGCGATGAGGCATCGGAGGACTTCGCCGACGTCCTTGACACGGCAGTTGCCCTCGGGGCCCCGATCATCCGGGTTTGGCCGGGGCGGCAAGATTCGGAGACTGCCAGCGACGCCTATCGAGCGGAAGTCGTCGAACACCTGCGGCGGGCTGTGATCGCCGCGCGGGAACTGGATGTGACGATTGCACTCGAGTATCATGGGGGGACGTTTACCGACACCCAGGCATCCGCGCACCAACTTATCCGGGAGGTTAACCTTCCTGAATTAAAACTTTTCTGGCAACCGCGGACCGGCGGCAGCTTTGCAAATGATTTGTTGGAACTCGACGCAGCCCTGCCTCACCTCGCTTACGTCCACTGCTTCAATTGGGGCCCGGAAGGCTTTAATGATGCGCGTCCACTTCTGGATGGCGCTGCCCAGTGGCAGCAGTTTCTGGATCGTATTCGACAGGTCGAGGGCGACCGCTTTGTTATCCTTGAATTTGTCAAGGATGGCTCGCCGGAGCAATTCCTGGAAGACGCTCAAGTCCTGCGATCTCTGATCGCCAGTTCCGCCCAGTTTTAAGTCACCCGAGCCTACATCCCCACGCCTCACTATGGACAATTTAGCACGCCTCGCCATACACTCCCAAACGACCAAGCCCTGGGACTTGCCCACGCTCTGCGCGAAATACTCCGCTGCGGGGGTACCCGGAGTTGGCCTATGGCGCCAGTGGCTGGATGGCCGGCCGCTCGCCGAATCAAAGAGGATGCTGGACGACCATGGTCTCAAGGCAGTCTCACTGGTCCGAAGCGGTTTCTACCCTTACCTGACTGCCCCCGAAAAACTGGCTGCCTTCGATGATAATATCAAAGCTCTTGATGAGGCGGCCGCTGTCGGCGCGCCCCAGGTCGTCTTGGTCTGTGGAGCGAAACCAGAGCTCAGCTTGCCGGAAAACCGCCGACACATCACAGAAGGTATCGCCAACTTGATCGACCACGCCAGCCAAGTTGGCGTCAAACTTTCCATTGAGCCCCTCCATCCGATGTATGCCGACTGCCGCAGCGCCGTGAATACCATCGGGCAGTGTAACGACATCATCGATCAAATCGGCGAAGAATGGGTTGGTATCGCGGCCGATGTGTATCATATCTGGTGGGACCCGCAACTGGAGGCGGAAATCAAGCGTGCCGGCAAGCGCATTATTGGTTTTCACGTTTGCGATTGGATGACGCCAACCGCCGATATGCTGAACGACCGCGGGCTAATGGGCGAAGGCTGCATCGACAACCGGGGCATCCGCCAGCTCGTCGAGGCCGCTGGCTTCGCCGACTGGATCGAGGTCGAAATTTTCTCCGCTCGCCACTGGGCGAGCGACCAGGACGAGTATCTCCAAAAAATTATCAACGCTTACCAACAACACGTTTAACCCAAATACTATGAAAACACACACAATCGGCATCATCATGAACGGCGTCACTGGACGCATGGGCACCAACCAGCATCTGCTTCGCTCCATCGACGCGATCATTAAACAGGGCGGCGTAAAAATAAGCCCTACCGAATGCATCATGCCGGATCCAATACTGGTCGGTCGAAACGAAACCAAGCTCAAGGAGCTGATCGCAAAAACCAGTGTCGGAAAATACACCACCGACCTCGACAGCGTGATGACGGATCCCGCCTACCCGATCTATTTTGACGCACAGACCACCCTCCGTCGCTTCGATGCCGTTAAATCCGCCGCTGCTGCCGGCAAACACGTTTACTGCGAAAAACCGACCGCAATCAAAACCGAGGATGCCTACGAACTCTACAAAATCTGCCGTGATGCCGGGGTCAAAAATGGAGTTGTTCAAGACAAACTATGGCTGCCGGGTATGATCAAATTTAAACGCCTTGTTGAAAATGGCTTTTTCGGCGATATTCTCTCGGTTCGCGGGGAGTTCGGCTACTGGGTTTTTGAAGGACACACCATCCCTGCCCAGCGTCCCTCATGGAACTACCGTAAGGAAGACGGCGGCGGCATGATCGTCGACATGCTCTGCCACTGGCGCTATGTTCTCGATAATCTCTTCGGCAGTGTGAAGGCTGTCTCCTGCCTTGCGGCGACGCATATTCCTGAGCGTGTGGATGAAGACGGTAAGCCCTATAAATGCACTGCCGACGATTCGGCTTACTCAACCTTTGAGTTGGATAATGGTGTTATCTGTCACTTCAATTCCTCTTGGAATGTCCGGGTGCGCCGCGACGATTTGCTGACCATGCAGGTCGACGGAACCAAGGGTTCGGCCGTGGTCGGCCTGCGCGATGTCTGGATTCAGCACTACGGCAACACACCCCGTCCGGTCTGGAATCCCGACATTAAACAGCCCATTGATTTCTTCGAAGGCTGGCAGAAAGTGCCCGAACAGGAAACCTACGACAACGCTTTCAAGATCCAGTGGGAACTCTTCCTCCGCCACATTGTTTTGGACGAGCCCTTCCCATGGGATCTTCTCGAAGGTGCAAAAGGCGTCCAACTAGCTGAACTCGGTATACAGAGCTCGGAGGAGCGTAAGTGGATCGATCTCCCCGAGCTGCAAGCCTAGTCGCTTCGCTCGAACATCGAACATCGAACGTCCAACGCTGAACTTCGAATAAGGAGAACGCGGCTCCGCCGCCTAACTGGTTATTCAACGTTGGATGTTCAATGTTCAGCGTTCGATGTTCAACAAGTGCTCAACCAAACCAACGATACCATGACACATTCTACTTCAACTAAACCCGTCGCCCTCATCACCGGGGGTTCCCGCGGTATCGGCTTTGGCTGTGCCGGGCAACTCGCCAAACTGGGCTTTGATCTCGCTGTCAATGGGATGCGCGACGAGTCCGCCGTAGCCGAACCGATCGCCGCCCTTGAAAAAATCGGCGCAGAGGTGCTTTATTGCCAGGGCGATATTGGTTCGGCCGAGGCACGCACCGGGATGTTAGGAAGGATTAAAGAGCATTTCGGTCGTCTCAATGTCCTCGTTAACAACGCGGGCGTCGCGCCAAAAGAGCGCAAAGACCTCCTCGAAGCCACGGAGGAAAGCTTCGACTACGTCGTCGGGACGAATGTGAAAGGCCCCTACTTCCTGACTCAGTCAGCGGCCAACTGGATGATCGAACAGAAATCGTCGGATCCGGAGGGATTCTACACGATCATCAACGTCGGTTCGATCTCGGCCACTGTCGTCTCCGTGAACCGTGGTGAATACTGTGTCTCCAAGGCGGGGGTCGCGATGTTGAGTCAGCTTTTTGCGGCCCGCCTCGGCGAATACGGTATTCCCGTGTATGAAGTTCGCCCTGGAGTCACCAAGACCGACATGACCAGCGGGGTCACCGACAAATACGATGCACTCATTGAGGGGGGGCTTTGCGTCACGAAGCGCTGGGGCTTTCCCGAGGATATCGGCAAAGCGGTCGGTTCTCTCGCCAAGGGCGACTTCCCCTACTCGACAGGGCAGGTCATCATGGTCGATGGTGGGCTGACCATGCCCCGGCTTTAATCCGGGCTCCGTAGTCAGGAAGAACTGAGCGGTCTGTTTCCTGACTTCCGAGTGAACCAAAAATCAGGTTGCAAGTAATTGATTATCAACAAACGCAACCGGCCACAGGGTATCCCAATTCGGAAGTCAGGAATTGTAGCGCTCTATCCAAGCCAGACTCCAGGCGGCGAAGTCGCCCGCTTCAATATGCGTGCGTGCCTGCTCCATGAGACTGAGGAAAAAGTGGGTGTTATGGATCGAAAGTAGAGTGTGCGCCAGAAGCTCCTTCGCCATGACCAAATGCCGAAGGTAGGCGCGGCTGAAATTTTTGCAGGTATAGTTATCGGCCTCCATGATCGGTTGCGGATCGTGTTTGAAGCGCTCGTTTTTTAAATTCAGGATGCCATCCGGCGTGAAAACCGACGCATGGCGGGCAAGGCGTGTCGGCATCACGCAGTCAAACATATCCATGCCCAGCGCAATCATCTTCAGGAGTTGGGGAGGCGTGCCAACGCCCATCACATAACGTGGCTTATTCTTTGGCATGACCGGGGCGGTCGCCGCCACCTGCCGGATCATCGCTTCCTCAGGCTCGCCCACGCTGACACCCCCAATCGCATAGCCAGGGAAGTCCATTTCAGCCAAAGCTTCGCCACAATGCCGACGCAGATCGTCGAAAACAGATCCCTGGATGATCCCAAACACATGGTGCCCCGAGGCGAGGAAACCATCTTCTGAAGCATGATCGAGGAACTCCCTTGCCCAGCGGATCGTCCGGGCCACTGCGCTTTCGCAATCATCCCGCTCGCAGGGATAGGGAGGGCACTCATCGAGGACCATGGCAATGTCCGTATCCAGATTTTTTTGTATGCGATAGCAATTCTCCGGTCCGAGAAAAAGCTTCCGCCCGTCCAGATGAGAGCGGAATTCAATGCCAGCTTCAGTGATTTTCCGTAATTTGGCCAAACTGAAAACCTGAAAGCCTCCGCTATCCGTCAAAATTGGCTTTTCCCAGTGCATGAAGTTGTGAAGCCCTCCCAGCTCATGGACCAATTCAGAGCCCGGTCGAATGTTGAGATGATAGGTATTCCCAAGGATAATTTGCGCCCCCACTTCGTGGATCTGCGCAGGCGTCATCCCCTTCACCGTCGCCTGCGTGCCGACCGGCATAAAAATAGGTGTCTGGATATCACCGTGCCGCGTCTTCAATACCCCGCGCCGGGCCAAACCATCTTCTTTGAGCAAGGTAAACATCCGCCTAAAGTAGGGTCGAGAAGCCTCACGGTAGAAGCTAAAAATCATCAAAGCGAAAATTTACAATAAATACACAGGCTATTTATTGGAAATCACCTTGCATCCGTGGATATTTCAAGCATTTTCGGGTTATGAGTTTTCCAACATCCTATCGTTTTCGGGGGCGTCATTTAGTGCTGGGGCAGGATGCGGTCTACCATGTGGTCAGCCGGACGGCATTTGGTCGCTTCTCCTTCAACGATCTAGAAAAGAGGCACTTCTTGCGCCTACTCCAGAAACAAGCGGGGTTCTGCGGCATTGAAGTCCTCGCTTACTGTGTGATGAGCAACCACTTCCACCTAATGATCAAGGTTCCCGAGCCACGCCCGATCGCCGACGATGAACTACTCCACCGCTACCGCCTGCTCTACGGCGGCAAGCATTGCCCACCCTCATCCCCGGACCCGAAGGTGTTGGAAGCCCTGCTCCACGAAAATGGCTCCGAGGGGCAGATACTACGTGAGCGCATTCTCTCCAGAATGCACAGCCTTGCTGTATTCATGCGGGAATTGAAACAGCGCTTCGGCATTTGGTACAACCACAGGCACAACAACAAGGGCACCCTCTGGAGCGAACGCTTCCGCAGCACGATCGTCGAAGCCAGCGCGGAGGCTTTGTCCACAGTTGCTGCCTACATTGATCTCAATCCAGTTCGCGCTCAAATCGTGGACGATCCGGCAGGCTATCATTTCAGCAGTTTTGGTCGCGCTTCTGGCGGTTACCCTGCAGCCCGGCGCGGTTATGAGACCATCTTCCGCATGAAAAAAGGCTGGGAGCAACTATTGCCCAGCTACAACCTAATCCTCTACGGCAAGGGCGAGGCAGCCAAGGGCACTCCAGGCAAAGATTTTGGGCGGATTGACCCGGAAAAAGCGGCCCGTGTGCTGGAGGCAGGCGGTCATGTTTCGGTCGCCGAGGCGCTGCGGATGCGGATCCGATACTTTAGTGCTGGAACGGCTCTCGGTTCAGAGGAGTTTTTGGATGCGCTCAGCGCGAAATGGAATGCGCAATTCGGCAGCCATCGCACGCGCAACGCCCACCGCATGCATGGAGCCGCCTGGGGCGATCTGCGATCCTACCGGAATCTGCAGCGTGAACCGGTTACACGCCCTTTATTGCCCGATTGAAGGCGCCCCACTCAGATTCATGCGAAGTTCGACGTTGAATCTTTGGTCGGTGGGGTTCTTAGTCTCCCCTTCTTATGAGTCTCGATATTCCCAGCGTTCAGGAAATTGATGGCAGCGGCTTGCGCCTTGCCGTGCTCGCTTCGCGCTACAATGAAGCTTTGGTTGATTCGCTGGTGGGTCACGCCTGCGCTGTGATCGAAGCATCCGGAGCCGATAAGCCGGTAATTGACCGGGTGCCGGGTGCCGCTGAGCTGCCCTTCGCCGCCGCAACTCTGGCAAAGCAAAATTTTTTCGACGCGATCATTTGTATCGGTGTGGTCATCGCGGGGGACACCAACCACCACGAAATTATCGGCGACAGCACTGCCACTGCCCTGCTCGATATTAGTGTTTCCCAAGGAGTCCCCGTCATAAACGGGATCCTTGTCGTCAACAACCTCGCTCAGGCCGAAGCCCGGGCCGGCAGAACGATCAACCGCGGCAAGGAATTTGCCCACGCCGCGCTGGAAATGGCTCAATTTACAAAGAGATGGAAGCAGACGAATCAGCCAAACCCGTAAAACGCAGCCCGCAGCGCCGCGAAAACCGCATGTGTGCCGTGCAATTCCTCTACCAGTGGGAGCTGAACAAGCCGGACCAACTGAACGACGCTCTCCGCGTCTTTCTCGAAACCCAGGATCAGGATCGCGACTACTATGCCTTTACCGAGGAATTGGTACATGGCGTGATCGAGCACATCGAGGCCGTCGACGCAGAGATCCAGGCACATGCCGCCAATTGGACCTTCGCACGCATTGCCAAGGTTGAGCTTTCCATCCTACGCCTCGCTATTTATGAGCTGCTGCACCGGCGCGATATTCCACCGATCGTCAGTATCAATGAGGCGATCGAGCTCGGGAAGATTTTCTCAAACCCCGACTCCAAGCGCTTCATTAATGGCATTCTCGATCAGATGAAAAACAAGATCGACCGTCCACTCCGCAGCGCGGCGGATTGACCCATCACCTAGCGAAACCACACAGAATGCGCGGACTCTTCAGGAAATTCAAAGACGGGCTCAAACGCCAAACCCCGACTTTTCAAAAAGCGTTCAATGGGATTTTCGCGGCTGGTAAGCTGGACGACAATTCCCTTGAACAATTGGAGGAGGCCCTCTACACCGCGGACTTCGGCCATGAGACGGTCGAAGAAATCATCGATGAAATCAAGGTGGCCTACAAAGCCGACAAGTCCATGCGCGGTCAGGATGCAGCCAAAATCGGCACCCAAGTCCTCGCCCGGGTGCTGGAAGGTGCCGAGGGCCGTGTCGAAGTTGGCCCGCACAAACCGGAGGTGATTTGTCTCATCGGGGTCAATGGCTCGGGAAAAACAACCACTTCCGCTAAACTGAGTCATTTGTATCAGAGCCAGGGCTACAGTCTACTTCTGGGCGCATGCGATACCTTTCGCGCGGCGGCTAACGAGCAGATCAAACACTGGGCCGAAAAGCTTGGCGTCGACCTTGTCGCCAGCCAGCACGGAGCTGATTCGGCGGCGGTCGCCTTCGACGCGTATGAAGCCGCCAAACGGCGGGGGCACGACATCCTGATCCTCGACACGGCCGGGCGCCTGCACACTAAGAGTAATTTGATGAAGGAGCTGGAAAAGCTGCGACGTGTTATCCAAAAACAAGATGCCGATGCGCCGCACCACAGTTGGCTGGTGGTGGATGGCAGCCTGGGCTCCAACTCGATTGAGCAGGCCCGCGTCTTCCACAAAAGCTTTCCATTGACCGGGCTGATCATCACCAAACTCGACGGGACGAGTCGCGGGGGCGCTCTAGTCGGTATCTACCGCGAACTGAAGCTGCCGATCTACTTCGTCGGCCTCGGTGAACAGGCAGACGACTTGCAGCCTTTCTCGGCTGAAAACTACGCCGGGGCTATTTTTGGAACCAGCGAACGATGAGCGAAAAAATGAAGACAGAAACGCTTACTGTGGAACTTGAAAAACGTCGCTACCCCATTTATTTTGATGGGGTGGGTGGTGCTTTGAAAGCCGACTTGCTGGCCCTGCGGTCTGCCGGTCGCCGCGTTCAGGTGATCAGCGATGCCCGGGTCCTGCATGCCCACCCAAAATACCTGGCGCAGGCTGGCTTTAAAGATGGCGAGATTCTCTCCCTTCCCGCAGGCGAACCGACCAAATCAATCCCTTACTTCAGTCAGGCACTGAGCGCCCTCGCCGGGCAGTCGGCCGGGCGCGATTGTGCCTTGTTTGCCTTCGGTGGCGGAGTGATCGGAGACCTTGCCGGCTATGTGGCCGCGAGTTATCTGCGCGGGATTGATTTCTATCAAATTCCCACGACCTTGCTATCGATGGTGGATAGCTCTGTGGGCGGCAAAACCGGCATCAACCTGCCCGAGGGGAAAAACCTCGTGGGCGCCTTTTGGCAACCCAAAGCGGTCTACATCGAGACCGCACTGTTGACGACGCTCCCGCCGCGCGAGTTTGCCGCTGGTATGGCCGAAATCATCAAATACGGGATGCTGGCCGACCGGGAGTTATTCGATGATCTCCTCGCGCTGGACGGCCTGCGGGCCGACTCACCTGAGGTGCCCGCCATCGTGCGGCGTTGTTGCGCGATCAAAGCCCGGATCGTTGCCGAAGATGAAACCGAAACGGCGCAGTCGGGTGGCCGGGCACTCCTTAATTTGGGGCACACCTTCGCACACGCGATCGAAAACGTGGCTGGCTACGGTGAATACCTTCACGGCGAAGCGGTTGGTATCGGCCTAAGCCTCGCCACCCGGTTGTCCGTCGCATTGGGCCAACTCCCGGTGAGTGAGCTCAAACGCGTCGACCAATTACTTCAACAATTCCAACTCCCCGTTTGCTTGCGGGCACCGCTCGAGCTTGATGAGCTCATGGCAGCCATGCAGCGCGATAAGAAAAACCGTGCGGGTCGGCTGAGGTTTGTCACCATGAATGCACTCGGAAACGCCGTCACGACCAATGAAGTGGCAGCGGAATTAATCGAATCGCTCTGGCGCGAAGCGGGCGCCGGTTCTTGATTCCGGAAATCAGATGGGTGCATAAAAAATTTTTTCCAAAATTGCTTAGCAGAAATAGTTGTGCTTGCAGTATTGTCAAAATCGGCTGACAACCAAGAGCCGTTTCCAATAACGAGAATAGCATCGGCCCCCTTCTCAGATGGGAAAACATGCTCTGTGATTGTCGCGCAGAGGCGCAGTGGCGCAGAGGCTTCAAGAAGTGATCTGGATTTATTCTGGCAGACCGTCCACGCAGCGTGTGATCCCCGCCTTCATCACTTCGCCTCCAAAATTGAGTAAATATCCAAGCTTACTCCCGGACAGGCGCAGGTAGGTCTGAGTTTGTTTCTTGTTTGCGGGAGAGACTTTTTCAACAGACTTCAGCTCTGCAATAACTTTGCCCTCTATGATTAAGTCGGCTCGAAAGCCTTCATCAAAATGAATGCCTTTATTAGTTGAGGGAAACAGGCACTTGGCGTTCTACGTGGAGCCCCATTTGCTTCAGTTCATAGGCAAGCGCCGCCTCGTACACAGATTCTAACAGGCCAGGCCCGAGCTCACGGTGAACTTCAATTGCAGCCTCGATCAACTTGGTTCCTATTGTATTTTCATCCATCCACTAAAACCTCTGCGCCACTGCGCCTCTGCGCGAGACTGAATTCTCCAAATGTCTAGTTCCTCGCCATTTTTAATGCTCAAAATGAAGGCATTTATTCAGGTTGGAAAAAATTTGTTATGCACCCAAATCAGATCGTAGCAACCGGGTTTACTTGCAATCAGGGCAGGTCCCAGAGTAAATGATCTCGCCTCCGCTCACTTTGAAACCACTGGGCGCGTCGATTTTTGGTAATTGCATCTTAATCGGAAGGTCGAAGACCCGGTTACAGCGACGGCAGATGAAGTGCGGGTGCTCAGACTCGGCCGGCAACTCGTAGCGCCTCGGCTGACCGGGGAATTCCACGCCGATGATGTAGAACTCCGCCGTCATCTCACGAATCGCACGGTCAACCGTGGCCGAGCCAAGACGCTCGATGCGGTCACGTCCTTTATGCAAAATCTCTTCGCGCGTGAGGGGGCGGCCTGCCTCTTGGAGCACTGCCAGGATGACTTCGCGTTGGCGGGTTTGAATCATGTATGGCTAAAACTCCCAAATCACCCCGATCCGGCCGCTGCGTCCTGTTCCGGGATAGAGCGCGTCGGGGGCAAATGCAGTGGATATGTATCTTTTATCAAACAGATTATCTGCAGTTATAAAGAGCTCCAGGTTTTCACTCAATGCATAGCGTGCACTTAAATCAAACAGTATGTAATTATCGAGAGTTGCTGCCGTATTTGCAAAATCACCACCAACAAAGACAGCATCCGTATAGCTCGCGCCGAACGTTAGTGTTATGGGTGCGCTTGGACGATACTTCAATGCGAGACGCAATTTGTGCTCGGGCACCAGGGGAACGAATGAACCATCGTAAGCGCCGCCGTTGAATTCAGCCTGCACCCATGTATAGCTAAACATCAACGAAAGCATTTCTGAAAATCTATATTTCATATCAAGGTCGGCGCCCACGCGGCGTGTTTGGTCCAAGTTGATATTCCCGCTCCCACCGTTGTAGATGATCTCGTCATTCATCCACTGATAGAACATGCGTCCGCCCAAAGACAGAGCCCCGTAGATCCAATCCGAACCAATCTCCAATTCATGCCCCTTTTCAGCATTCAAATCAAAATTGGTCGTTGGACTGTACGCAGGAGGCAGATACTGGATGAGTTCATCGGTGGATGCATACCGAAAAAAACGGCGCGCTGATCCATAAACACGCGCTTTATCGCCAATCTGCTGCACCAACCCCAGTGACCATGCATAGTGTTCATCATCGACCTGCTCAAGCTTTACCCCGTTTTGGACTCCATCGGTCTGAGCAGACGCTAATCGAATACTAGCGGTGAGATTTAGCGCTTCGCTCAGGTCCATTCGCCAGGATCCGAAAACCGCCATGGTTTCCCGGTCGAAGTCGGCGTTACCGTAGCTGGCATTCACTTCAATAGCATCTTTAAAATAATCGAGTCCGGCAGAAGCCGTTATTATCTCCCCCGCATACCTTAGAACAGGATTGAATGCGTGCAGATCATAATCCGTCTGGCTTTCGGAAGAAAAGGGGTCTAAGTAAAGAGCATAAACCTCCTTGAATACAGAACCACCACTTAAATCGAGTGAAAATTGGTCATTCAAAGATAATCCGACGCCGAAACGAAAATAGGCTGTTTTTTCCTCGCCGTAATTAGAGCCTTCCGTCGACTGCTTAAAATTCTCCGCCAACTCGGATCGAGTCAAGGGCCCGGGTAAACCGTATTCGCTCTCGACTGTACTAATCGAAACAAACCCGCTCAACCAATCTTCAGAAGCCCACGTTAGCTTCAACCCTCCGGCATCAGCTTCATACTGGCTGTTCTCACGGTAGCCAGCGGTCTCATCGTGCTCAGCATGTACGGAAAAACCAAGATTCCCTTCGCTTCCAGTCAATGCGACCCGCCCATTGTAACTATCGAAACTACCGAGGCTGACTTGAGTCTGCCCTGAAATTTCATCGGTCGGACGGCGTGTCTTAATCTTAATAACACCACCGGTAGCGTTGTTACCGTAGAGCGCCGATTGTCCGCCTTTGATTACTTCAACCGACCCAATCAATCCGAGAGGGATTGAAAGCCAATTAATTTGACCAAGATCCGCCGTATTCAGGCGCTGACCGTCCAGCAGAATGAGCACACGCTGGCCGCTGTTTTCACCGAATCCACCCATTGAAATCTCGGAATTTGCCGCGTTTCCCGAGGACGAACGGAAGTGCAGATTAGCTTCCGTTTTGAGCAGTTCAACCATATTGGTCGCCCCCGACTTTTCGATGGCGAGCTGATCGATGACCTGTACCCGTGAAGCGATGTTTATGTCCACGTCCATGAAGCGCGGTGCCGAGACTAACGTCGTGGGCAGTTGGCGCAGCAGCGGATCCTCGCTCTTCGCAGCAGAGCCAGCCGGAAGCAAGCAGAGACAAGCCTTTAGTGCGGTAATTACAATGGATTGTTTGATTCGAATACGGTTTCCCATCGAGCCATCGAAAGGGCCTGGTGAAGCCACACGCAACACTTTTGATTTAAAAGAATCATTCTCATTAAGTGGAACCGGGGTCCCTGTCCTGCCGAAGGGCTTTCGAGTTCTGAATTAAAAGCGGTACGCAAGCAGACTCTTGTTATCGAGATCGGTTCTCAATAATTAAATAGGATTGAATCTAATCTTGATCATAAGGCGCGCTTATTGACCCCGCCCCCCTCCCGGTCGGCAACGGAAACGAACATCCAGGGCAGAATCGGCCCTCAGACCAAAACGTCTTCGGCAATCAATATGTTATCCGCACGAATCACACGGCGGTTTCCGTCGGCGAGGACCAGGACTTTCGGCTTCCACGAGCCAGCCTCAACCACGTCGAACTGGCCAAAAGCCATGATGACCAGTAAATCCCCCAGTTCCCCCTTGTGTGCGGCGGCTCCGTTGAGCGAGATGGTGTGCGAGCCCTTCGGAGACTCAATCGCATAGGTCTCAAAGCGCTCGCCGTTGGCGATATTCGCAACCAGAATTTTCTCGTAGGGCCGCAAGCCGACCTGCTCCATTAGGGCAGCGTCAATGGCGAGACTGCCCTCGTAATGGAGGGCCCGATCCGTGACCTCTGCACGAAGCAGCTTGGACTTGAGGAGTGTGATTTGCATAGGATCAGATTGGTGCCAATGAGAGGATTTGTCAAAGGTCCGACATCATTGCGGGAGAGGCCCGCCTTTGACAATTTCATTTTTAATGGGGCAGGTTTGGATAGCTGCCGATCCATTTCACAAAGGAGCAATGGGATTCCAGCTCCGCCAGTGCCTCCTGCACCAGCGGTTCCTCATAGTGCCCAATGAAATCGATGAAAAACAAGTAATCCCAAGCCTTTTTCCGGCTCGGGCGGGACTCTATTTTGCTCAAGTTGATACCCCGCTTGCCAAATGGGCGCAGGGTTTTCTCCAATGCGCCGGGTTCGTCTTTGAGCGATAGAATCAGGCTGGTCTTATCCCGGCCCTCGCCGAGAGGGCGCGCCCGGGTCTGACCAATCACGAGGAAGCGGGTCACGTTGTCATCACGGTCCTGGATACCCCGCGCCTGAATCGGCACCCCGTAGCGCTGGGCCGCTAGTGAGCTGGCGACGGCGGCCACTCCGGCTTTTTCCTGGGCCGTGCGGGCCGCCTCTGCCGTGCTGACCACATCCACGAGTTCGGCCTGCGGAAGGTTTTCGCGCAACCATTCACGACACTGCCCCAGAGCTTGGTCCTTCGAGTGCACTTCCCTTATTTCGGCAAGCGGTGACTGCGAAATGAGACAGTGCTCAATCGGCAAATAAACTTGCGAGCAGATGTGTAAATTGGACTCGACAAACATGTCCATCGAGTGAAACACGGCGCCCTCGGTGGAATTTTCAATCGGCACCACACCATAATCCGCTCTGCCGAGTTCGACCTCCATGAAGACGTCGGGGATGGTTTTCATGGCCCGATAGTCGAGGCTGACACCAAAGTTGCGGATCGCTGCCTGCTGGGTAAAGGTCGCCTCGGGGCCGAGATAAGCGATTACCAATTGCTTCTCCAGCGCGATCGAGCCGGAGATAACTTCGCGGTAGACGGATCGCAAGGTCGCATTCTTGACCGGCCCGGGATTTAGGGCGCAAACTTTGGCCATGACCTGCGCCTCCCGCGTGGGATCGTAATAATCGGCCCCGCTGGCATGCTTGATCCGGCCAATCTCCCCGGCGTGCGTCACCCGTTGATTCAAATGTCGGACGATTGAGGCATCGAGCGCGTCAACCTCGTCCGCCTTCGTTGCCTGAGCAGACGGGTCCAGCCCGGCCAGCATGAGCGCCTGGTAAATCGCCTGCAGCGTGGCGACCGAGAGCGGACCTGGATTGATCCGTGCCACTTTGGCCAAGACGGCGGCTTCATCGTAGCCGCCGTCTTGGAGTACACGCTTGTTGAGCAACTCCACGATCTGGCGGTCGATGGCATCAATCGCGTCCCGGTTTTGCCGAAGTTTCTCGCTGATATCTTCAGGCATCAGGCGGGGTTTCCTTCGCTCTTGGGAGCCGCATCACTCTCCACGTTTTCCTTTTGCCAATCGATTTCGGCAAATCTTTCATCCAAGGGCAACTCATCCGATTTTGGCTCTCTCGATAGGCCAACATCCTCATCCGAAATGTCCTCCGGCTCCTCTTCGCTGCGGCGCATCCATTCGTCGATCTGGTGATTGCTCAAAACATCAGACGCCGGTAGCTCATCCAGCTCTTTCATACCGGTAAATTCGAGGAATTTATCGGTCGTGCCATACTGGATCGGCCGCCCGGGCAATTCGGCCCGCCCGGTCACCTGCACCAATTCCAATTCGATTAACTTGTTCAAGGCGCTGTCGACGGAAACACCCCGAATCGCCTCCATCTCAGCACGCGTCACCGGTTGGCGATAGGCGATAATGGACAGCGTTTCCAGCGCGGCAGGGCTCAGCTTCATCGGTCGTGGCTCACCCCGGAGGAGGCGCACAAACTCGGCAAACTGGGGCGCGGTCATCAGTTGATAGCCGTTGGGCCCCTCAACGATGCGATACGCCTTGTCCTGCACCTCTGCCTCATCCGTGAGTGCCCTTAGGGCATCCTGCAGCTGCACTTGTGTGACGAGGCTGGGCACGGAGGCTGCCTCGACCACTTCATCGGCATCCCCATCGTCTTCGGCCGCTTCGGTGGCCTCAAGCATTTCCTCGTGATAGCGGGCAAATAACTTGAGTACGTCCTTAATTGTAATCGGCTCAGCGGTTGAAAGCAAAAGAGCTTCCAGAGTCTTTTTCAGGTCAAAATCCATATTTCAGTCAGGCTAGACGGATGCGGTTCAGGTGTGAAAGCAAAAAAGGAGGTTGTCGTTTGCGCTGGACTCCATTGGAATTTCATCCTTTCCGCAACGAGAAATCAATTTTAGAAACCTTAAATCCGATCGCTCCTCATGTCACAGATTAACCAACGCCCCCACTCCTCCATCATCGTCGACGGTAACGACCGCGCGCCGGCCCGCTCGATGCTGCGTGCCGTCGGCTTTACGGATGAGGATTTCAAAAAACCGCAAATCGCCGTCGTGAGCTCGCCGACAAATATGACCCCCTGCAACGTGCATCTCGGCGAGCTCAGTGACCACGCCCAAAAAGGCATCGACGAGGCCGGCGGAAAGCCGGTTTATTTTAACACCATCTCCGTGACCGACGGTATCTCAATGGGAACCAAGGGGATGCGCTATAGCCTCGTCTCCCGGGATGTGATTGCCGATTCTATCGAAACATCCGTCGCTGCGGAGGGTTTTGATGGGTTGGTGGCAATTGGCGGATGCGATAAAAACATGCCCGGCTGCATGATCGCAATCGCCCGCCTGAATCGTCCCGCCGTCTTCGTCTACGGGGGCACCATCCTCCCGGGACTGATGCCTCACGATAAAGATGAATGTCACCCTATGGACATCGTCTCCGTCTTTGAGGCCGTGGGTAAACACGCCAAGGGTGAATTGACCGACGAGGAACTGAAAGAGGTCGAGAAATACGCTATCCCCGGCCCGGGTTCCTGTGGGGGGATGTATACCGCCAATACCATGGCGAGTTCAATCGAAGCACTCGGCATGAGCCTCCCCGGTAGCTCCGCGCAGATCGCGGTGGGTGAAGCTAAACGCAAAGACTGCGAAATGGCGGGCGCTGCCGTGGTTAAGCTTCTTGAAAAAGGGATCAAACCGCGCGACATCATGACCCGCAAGGCCTTCGAGAACGCCATCATGACCTGTCTCGCTCTGGGCGGGTCGACCAATATGATTCTCCATCTCCTGGCCATCGCGTATTCGGCTGACGTTGAGCTGAGTATCGACGACTTTGCCGAGATCGGCGCGCGCATCCCGCTGCTCGCCGATGTTAAGCCGTTTGGTAAATATAGCATGAATCACCTGATTCGCATTGGAGGCATCCGCCCCATGATGAAGCTTCTACTCGATCGCGGCTTACTCCATGGCGATTGCCTCACGGTGACCGGTGAAACCATGGCGGATTCTCTCAAGGATGTACTACCCTACCCGGAGTATCCGGAAAAGCAGGACATTATCCGCCCTTGGGATCAGCCCATCAAGACAAGCACCCACCTCCGCATTCTGCGGGGCAACCTCGCTCCCGGTGGTGCCGTCGGTAAAATTACCGGCAATGAAGGCGAGTATTTTAAAGGCACTGCCAAGGTCTATGAAGGCGAAGAGGAAGCCCTTGTTGGCATCCTGCGCGGCGATGTCGTCGCGGGCGATGTTGTCGTGATTCGTAATGAAGGTCCCGTTGGCGGGCCGGGCATGCGGGAGATGCTCTCACCTACCAGCGCCGTGGCTGGACGCGGGCTGATTAAGGAAGTCGCTCTTATTACGGATGGTCGTTTTTCCGGCGGCAGCCATGGCTTTGACGTCGGCCACATTACCCCGGAAGCGGCTAAGGGCGGCCCCATCGGTATCGTGAAAAGCGGCGACATTATCGAAATCGACGCAGTCAACAATACGATCGACCTGCTCATTGATGAAGCAGAGTTTAAAGCGCGCCTCGCTGCCTACCAACCCAGCGGCCCTGGAGAAAAGCGCGGTGTCCTGGGCAAATATGCCGCTCTCGTCGCCACTGCATCCGAAGGTGCCGTTACCGATAAGTATCTCTGAGGCTGCTTCTCCCAAAACCTTCTTTGGTATACGAGTTCATTGATTAACCCATAAAACGGGCCTGTCGGCTGATTCACTTTTCCGCCAATTTGGCTGCCCACTGTTTTCGATTATGTCCTGGAGCAAATTCAACGAATACTATCTACCTATTGACGAACTGGACTTCGCGCTCGATATTAGTCGTATTGACTTCAGCGACGGATATCTCGCTGAGATGGAGCCCAGAATGCAATCCGCTTTCAGTGCTATGGACGCTCTCGAGGCAGGTTCGATTGCCAACCCGGATGAAGGCCGCATGGTTGGTCACTATTGGTTGCGCAATCCCCAACTCGCTCCAAACTCGGAACTGACCCGGGCAATCGAAGACTGCCTTCGCCAAATCAAGCAAATCACCGCCGATGTGCACGCTGGGATAATCGCCGGAGGCAACGGCCCGTTCAAGAACTGCCTCATTATCGGCATCGGCGGCTCGGCGCTGGGCCCCCAATTCGTTGCCGATGCACTTGGTTGCCCAAAGCATGATAAGATGCGGCTTTTCTTTTTTGATAATACCGACCCGGACGGGATGGACCGCACACTCGCAACGCTTGATGGGCAGCTTGGGCAAACCCTGGCCATTGTCATATCCAAGTCCGGTGGCACGCCCGAAACCCGTAACGGAATGCTCGAGGCACAGGCCGCTTATCAGGCCGCCGGTCTTGAGTTTCCCAAGCACGCTATCGCCATCACCGGCGAGGGCTCCAAACTCGACAAGGTCGCTGTTTCCGAAAACTGGATCACCCGTCTGCCCATGTGGGACTGGGTGGGCGGTCGGACCTCTGAGTTGGCTGCGGTTGGCCTGCTTCCGGCTGCGCTCCAGGGACTTGATATTGATCGGATTCTGGGCGGAGCCGCCGCCATGGATACCGCCACACGTGTTCATGAGACGGCTAAAAATCCTGCCGCCCTTCTCGCCCTCATGTGGTATTTCGCGACCGACGGCAAGGGATCTAAGGATATGGTTGTCCTGCCCTACAAAGATCGCTTGATGCTCTTTTCTAAATACCTCCAGCAACTTGTCATGGAGTCCCTCGGCAAGGAAACCGACCTCGACGGCAACTGCGTCTACCAGGGCATTGCGGTCTACGGGAACAAAGGCTCGACCGATCAGCATGCTTATGTGCAGCAACTTCGCGAAGGCGTACACAACTTTTTTGTCACTTTTATCGAGGTCCTCAAGGATCGCTCAGGTGACTCAATTGAGGTCGAACCCGGGGCCACTTCCGGTGATTTCCTTCAAGGCTTCTACCTCGGCACACGGGATGCCCTACACGAAAACGGTCGGCAGTCCATTACGATAACGATCCGGGACGTGACTCCCGAGGCAATCGGTCAACTTATCGCTCTTTTCGAGCGAGCCGTTGGTCTCTACGCCAGTCTGATCAATGTAAACGCCTACCATCAACCAGGCGTCGAGGCTGGTAAGAAAGCCGCCACAAAGGTGCTGGACCTGGAGCGAAAAATCATTACCTTCCTCCGGACGAAGCCAAAAAACCCGATGACTGTCTCTGATATCGCTCAAGATTTGAATCTTGAGTCCTACGAGGAACTGATTTTTAAACTTCTGAATAGACTTACGGTTAATAATCGTGGCGTTAATATCACTCAACGTTCTCCAATCACCCAGTCGCTTTTCCACTCGGACTAGCCCCCCAAGAATCAAATACACTCCCCCCTCAGAAACAATATACTACATGAATAATCTATCCCTCATTTTTCGAATCCTTGCTATTGTTGCCGCAGTTGCTGCTGGCGCCCTTTTCTACATGGGCCAAGGCAAACTGGCAGAGCAAAAAGCCGCGGTGGAAGCAGCTCAAAAATCCACTGCTATCGTGCAAGGTGAACTCTCCGCGGCAAATGAGCGAGTCGCTGCCCTGGAGAGTCAACTCTCCTCAGAGCGAAACGCACTCAGCCAAGCCAAACGTGACTTGGAAAACACTCGCTCCGAGATGTATACCGCCCGCCAGGAGGTGAGCCGAACACAGCAGCAACTCATTCAAGCTCGGGATAAAATCGAGAATTTGGAAAATACTGCCAAACGCCTGCGGTCAGAATTAGTCGAAGTCGAGCAGAGTTTGGCTGACTCAAATCAGGCCACTGATGAAATTAATGTTGTTAATGAACGCGTAGTCAACCTGGAAAAACGAATTAGCGAACTCTCAGCTGAATTGGAGGCAGCTCGAAATACCACTATTACGCGTCAACGTACAACCACCCCCAGCCACCTTCAATCAGGCGATAGCACTTACAGCAGCGGCTTTGCTCCGACTCCCGCCCAACCACTGCCAACCGTTTCCATTGGTCCGGAAACAACGGTTCAATCAATCAGCTTGAAAAACGGCCTGATCGTTTTAGCGAATACTCCCGAAATCCAGCTTTCACCAGGGAATCAAATTACCCTTGTTCAGAACATGCAGGCTCTGGGTAAAATTTCCGTCACCCAAACGAACGATGATTTTATTGTCGCCAACATCCTTCCCGGTGCAAAAGCGCGGAGCCTTTCCCCTGGCAGTAGCATCCAGTTGCTTCGCTAACTTCTGACGCTTAACCCTATGATCATACGCAGTATCGCACTCTTCATTGCTCTTGCCGCCATGGCATTTATAACGAGCGGTTGCTTTAACAGTAGCCCGGATGAACAATCGGTCCCGTGGAGTCGGCCGGCTGAGTGGGAGCGTGGTGCTCCAGGTTTTGGAGGCTACTAAGCTAGTACCAATTTCCCGCAGGCCCATCCGACCGGATGGGCCTTTTTTATGAGGTACCCGCTCGCAGAAGACCAAACGAAAAACTCAGACCGCGCGGCATCTGCTGAGCAACACGACGCACCCAGTCAACGATTCGGATTTTCCGGGTAGAGCTTGACAACCCTACTTCAAACCCCTTTTTCTTGAGGCCTTCCTTAGGGGTGACCTGGCATGGGTCTGAGACGTTTCCTTCATACGACAGAGGCGATCCCTTCGAACCTGATCCGGTTGACACCGGCGTAGGAAAAGGAATGGATCGCTCTCTGAGCGGTACACCTTCAATCGCCCAAGGCCGGATCTCAAACCACACAATTGAGATCCAAAATGAAACATAGACTCTGCGCCCTCGCGTTACTCACAACCACCGCAGCTGTCTTCGCACAAGACGAAGAAGCCCCCGTCCCCACACTCCCTACCACCGTCGTGACCGGTGAACTCTGGGAGTCGGAACTCCAAAAAACCACCGCCAGTGTCACGGTAGTCGGTGCCGAAGCTCTCGAAAACAACGGTGTGCAGCACTTCGAAGATGTTATCAACACGATCCCGAACCTGACCTGGACCGGTGCCACATCGCGGCCGCGTTACATCCAAATTCGCGGGGTCGGAGAAAACTCACAATTTGAAGGTGAAACGCCAGATAGCTCGGTAAGATTCCTGATCGACGATCTGGACCTCACCGGTCTCGGCTCAGTCGGCAATCTCTTCGACGTGGAACAAGTCGAAGTACTGCGTGGTCCACAGGCCGGTGCTTTTGGGGCCAACGCGGCGGGCGGAGTCGTGCGCATCGTGACCAAAGATCCCACTCCTTTCTGGACAGGCCAAGCAGAAGCCAGTGTTGGCAACGATAGTCTGCGAGCCGGAGGCGTCGCCGTCGGTGGCCCGCTCCTGCAAAACGACCCGGAACAACTCTCCTTCCGCTTTGCCCTGCACCGACTGGCACAGGACGGCTTTCGTGATAATGTCTTTTTGAACAAGGACGACACCAATCAGCGCGACGAGCTCACATCCCGATTCAAGCTCCGCTGGGTTGCGTCTGAGGATTGGGAACTTGACGGCCAGGTTTTCTACGCCGATGCCGAAAACGGCTACGACGAGTTCTCACTGGGGAATACCGGTTTCAAAACCGCTTCCGATGAGCCGGGTGAAGACGATCAGCAAACCACCGCCGGCAGTTTGAAAGTTCGCTGGTTTGGCAATGACCGGTTCGAAGTGACGGCCACGACTGGCTTGGTTCAGACCGACTCAGTTTACAGCTACGACGCCGATTGGGCGGACCCAACCACTGATGGCAACTATGATGGTTTTCTCGAAACAGAACGCGACCGCCAGGTTTTTACACAGGAACTTCGTATGGACTCAACCGGGCTCCGCGATTCCCTGGGGTGGATTGATCGTTGGACATTAGGTGCCTATTTTAATCATCTGGAAGAAGATACCGATGTGCTTTACACCGAATTCGATGCCACCGCCGCCACTTATCAAAGCAACTATCAAGCGGAGACCTCTGCCTTTTATGGGCAGGCTGCACACGACTTCTCAGAAACGACACGGCTGATCCTCGGCCTTCGGCTCGAGCACCATTCCATTGAGGCACAATCCAGCGGCGCCAATTACGGAACCCCCGTCGGCGGAGGGAGCAAGCAATCTGATACACTCTGGGGGGGCAAGTTAACCCTTGAGCATGATCTGAACAAAGCGCAGACGGTATTTGCCAGCGTCACGCGCGGCTACAAAGCCGGCGGAGCTAACATCGCCAGTTTCACACAGCCCGGAGATCCACTAACGTATGAAAAGGAGACACTGTGGAACTATGAAGTGGGACTTCGCAGCAGTTGGCTGGACGGTGCCGTGGTCTCGCAATTGACCGCTTTCTATCTCCATCGAAACGATGCGCAACTGCGGGACTCCCAGGGCGCGGGCGGCTTTTTTCGCTACCTTACCGTCAACGGGGAAACGGCAGAGCACTTTGGACTGGAAGGCAGTGCGACGTATTATTTGAACTCCGAATGGTCAATCAGCGCCGCCCTCGGCCTTTTAGAGACGAGCCGCGAGGCATACGACGATCCGGGTGGTCGCGTTGCCGCGAGAGATCTCGCAAACGCTCCCAGCTTCAATTATAGTACACGCATCAATTACCAAGGCGCAAAGGGACTATTCGGCCACGTCGAACTTTCCGGGCGAGACGACTACTACGAATCGAACAGCCACAGCGAAAGGCGGGACGCGTTCGCCATAGTGAATGCCAGTATTGGATATCGCTATGAGAACTGGACCTTTACGCTTTGGGCCAGGAATCTTTTTGATGAATCCTATCAAAAACGGGTATTCTTCTTTGGCAATCGCTTCGACACAAGCACACCGGACCCTTTCGACTTTGAATCTGACCGTCGCTACGAAGATCCTGCCAATCCACGTACCCTCGGGATAACGACGAATTATCGCTGGTAATAATTGAATCATCTATTCAATCACCCGCTGTCGCAAAGCCTTCACCACAGCTAATCCGCCCCAATCAGCACCCTTCAAGGGGTGCCCGGCCTCTGGCAGCGGGCGTTTGCGCCCACGCTGCCAGAGATCGCGGAAGCCCCGCACGAATTCAGCCGAGCCAAAGATGGCACCATCGGTAAAATAGCGAATGCGGCAGCGCATGGCGACCGCCCTGGGCAGCACACCGCCCTCCTTCTCCAGGACCTGCAAGGCCTTTTCACGGCTGATGCGCCCACCCGCATCCGGCTCCGCCCCCTTGCCAAAAAGCAGCATCCGGTGCGCCTGCAGGGCACCGGCACCATCGACCGGGCCCCCGTAGGCCGACCAAATTCGTTGCAGCCCCCGCACCGCGAGGGCCGAACCGCCCACCGCCTCCGCATAGCCGCACCAGCGGTAGTCCTTCGGGTCTTCCACCAACCCCGCCCGAACCGGGTTCAGGTCAATATAGGCCGCCATGGTTTGCAGTGCAAACCCCCGCCCCTCCACCAGGACCGACTTAAAGCGCTCCGCCCAAAGCGTGCCAAAACGCCCATGGTTCTGGTTGAACCAGATGGAAAAACGCTGTTTGAGCGTCTTCATAAACTCCGAGACATCCCCCATACGCGCCAGCAACTGCTCGCGGATCTTTGCCGCATCCTCCCCTCCCGCAGCCAGCTTGCGCTCCAGAACCCGGGCCGAGGCCGTCTGATACTTGTTTGGCTTGGGATAAAGCACACGGTAGCGCCGCATTAACTCCGCGTCCGCCAGCGGCCCTGACTCCGGAAAGTGGATCAGCACATGGAAGTGGTTGGACATCAGACAGTACGTCAGGATCTCTCCACCCGAAAAGTCCGCCACCTGCCAAAGCATACGGCGAAGCATCTCCTTCTCACGATTTTTAAAAAGCCGCGCCCCACCTACCGCACGTGTCATGCAGTGGTAAATCGCTCCCGAATATTTTATCCTGTGTTCACGCATACAAACAAACCAAACAAATCAGCTAAGACGTCAAACAAAAAAGACTGTCTTTTTTATTATTGTTTAAACAAGGAATGCTTGCCTTCGCTTCGTTCATCGAAATGACTCCCGGTCTATGCTGATTAGTCTTCTCGGGTATTTTGTTTTAGTAGGTATTGCTTGGCTTTGCTCCACTTCGCGAAAGGACGTCAACTGGCGGACAATACTGGGTGCAATCGCGATTCAGTTTGGCTTTGGAGCGCTGGTGCTTTATGTTCCGACTGGTAAAGTCGCCCTTGAATGGCTCTCGACTTTGGTTGCGGCCGTAATTGCCTTCGGAAACGAGGGCGCTTCGTTTCTCTTTGGAGGCCTGAATGATCCTTCGCAAAGCCTGGGCTTTGTCTTCGCCTTTAAGGTGCTCCCGGTCATCATTTTTTTCTCTTCGCTGATTTCCGTTCTCTACTACGTCCGGGTGATGCCCATGGTTGTTCAACTAATCGGCGGGCTGATTCGTAAGTTACTGAGTACCAGCCGAGCGGAGTCCCTCAGCGCGACGGCAAATATTTTTGTTGGACAGACTGAAGCACCGCTAGCCATCAAGCCCTATCTCGGGCGCATGACTCGATCTGAATTTTTTGCGGTGATGGTGGGTGGCCTGGCTTCGATTGCAGGTAGTGTCCTAGCAGGCTACGCAGCAATGGGGATTGAACTGCGTTTTTTACTGGCAGCCAGCTTCATGGCCGCACCCGCCGGACTGCTTTTTGCAAAATTACTCATTCCGGAAACGGAAACCGCTGACAACAGCATCCTTGAGGAAAACCCGGATGATCGCCCCGCTAATATCTTTGATGCGGCAGCCGGGGGAGCCTTGGATGGACTCAAGCTGGCCTTGAATGTAGGAGCTATGCTGCTGGCTTTCATCGGATTAATCGCACTTTTAAATGGAATATTGAGCTGGGTTGGTGGCCTTTTCAGCTACGATGCGCTCAGTTTGCAACTGATCCTTGGTTGGCTTTTCAGCCCAGTGGCATGGATGGTTGGCATTCCCTGGGAGCAAGCGACCATGGGCGGATCCTTTATTGGTCAGAAATTGGTGGTGAATGAGTTTGTGGCTTTTATTGAGTTTGGCGGTGTGCAGGATTCGATGAACCCACGCTCTCAAGCGATCATGATCTTTGCACTCTGTGGCTTTGCGAATTTCTCCTCGATTGCAATTTTATTGGGAGGTCTGGGTAGCCTGGTCCCTGCCCGTCGCCGAGAAATCGCCAAGCTTGGCATAAAGGCCGTTATGGCCGGAACACTGGCGAATCTTTCCAGCGCGGCCATCGCCGGTATTCTGATTGTGTAAGACAAACTTTCGGAGTTGCCAATTGAGCGAAGCTTTGAGTTGCTCGGACCCATGCAAGTTATCGACGGCAACGCGATCGCAGAGGCGATCATCAAAGAACTGACCAAAGAGGTTAGCGCTTTTACCGAGCGCAAGCCTGTTGTCGCCTTCATTCGTGTTGGCGAAGACCCGGCATCTGTTTCCTACGTTCGCAAAAAACAAAAAACGGCTGAGCGGATCGGCATCGAGAGTCGGCTTCATCTTTTCCCGGAAGACGTGAGTGAACGTGAACTTTTTAATCAAATAGATACCTTGAACTCCGATAGTACGGTCAATGGAATTCTAATTCAGGCACCTCTACCACGGCACCTTAATGAAACGGCGACCTTTAATCGGGTCCATCCGGAAAAAGACGTCGATGGATTCAACACACTGAACATCGGTAAGCTCTGCCAGGAGGATGCCAGCGGCTTTGTTGCCTGCACGCCGGCGGGTATTGTCGAACTCATCAAACGCAGCCAAATTGAAACAGAGGGGCGACATGTGGTTGTCCTGGGCCGCAGCCAGATTGTGGGGAAACCTGCTGCGCTTTTGATGATGCGGAAGGGGCTCCCGGGCAACGCCACTGTGACGGTCTGCCATTCGCGAACCAAGGATCTACCGAGTATTACGCGGCAGGCAGACGTTTTGATCGCGGCCATCGGTCGACCCAACTTCGTTACGGGCGATATGGTCAAAGAAGGCGTCGCTGTGATCGACGTCGGAATCAATCGGCTAGAGGACCGCAGCAAAAAGAGTGGCTACCGCTTGGTCGGCGATGTTGAATTTATTACGGTCGCCCCCAAGGCAGACTACCTAACGCCCGTCCCTGGCGGTGTCGGCCCGATGACCGTGGCAATGCTGATGCAAAACACGGTCCGCGCATTCCATTTAGCACAAAACAAGTAATGGGTTCCCCGGACATCGGAAAGAAGCCCACCGAAGGCAGGGCTTCAGGTGTGGCTATGGCCTCTTCTGAGGGTGCTCTCGACTCGATTTTCTCGGACGACGGACGGATGCCACCGGCGGGCATTTGGTTGCGCGCATTTGCTTTTTTCCTGGATTTCATCCTCGTTTCGGCTGTAGCTTCGCTGCTAATTTGGAAAATTGTGCTGCCACAATCGCATCCAACAGCCTTTCTTGAGCTGACTGAATGGACGTCCGCTTTAGTGGACTGGCTCGACCAGCGTGCGGTTTCTCCAGAAACGTCAGTGCCAGAACCAGGTCTGAGCCTCCAAGAGGCTTTAAAGCGCGCCAATGAACTTCAACTGCTTTGTTTCTGGATTTATTTTGCATTTGGCGAAGCATTCTTTAACGGGACCTCACTCGGGAAGCGTATCTGCCGGATTCGTAGCGTAAGCACGGTGACGCTTGGTCGCCTGCCCATTTTAACGGGGATTGTGCGAGGAGGGATCAAGACGCTCACGATATTTTTCTTTTTTCCGATAGGCATGATTGCCACGCTCGCCCCGCTCTTATTCAACAAACGAAAGCAAATGGGCCACGACCTGATGAGTCGCTCTGCGGTGGTCGACGAAAAAAAAGCTGCCCACTAGGGCAGAATCTGCTTTTACACGGAGCCGCGAGCTTGATTTGGTAAATAAAGCTGAAAAACTGTTCTTCGGGTGGATTGCGTTAACCCCGACCCGACCACTGAATTACATTCGTCTCCAGATCATTATGCCAACAAAAATTGCTTTTATAGGAGCCGGCCGCATGGCTTCGGCCATCATCAGCGGGCTGCTCGAGCGCGAGCATTATGCAGCAGACGAGATTGCCTGCACGTGTGGGGGCGATTCAACGGGACCTGATCTGGCGGAGGCCACCGGTATACACTATTTAGCTGACATAACCACCGCTTTGCATGAAGCCGACGCAATCGTGCTGGCATGTAAGCCTCAGCAGTTCGCCACGCTGAGTCCGCAACTCGCGGAGGCTGCGAGCGGGAAGCTAATCTTATCGATTTTAGCCGGCACGCCGCTCACACGACTCAGCAATACATTCAACCGTGCCCGCAATGTTGTACGAACAATGCCCAACACCCCGGGCCAAATAGGGGCAGGGGTAACCGCGTTTGCTCCGCTGCGAGAGCTCATCGAGAAGGATACTCTTATAGTCGAAAATATCTTGGGTTCTCTGGGTAACTTCCACGAAGTAGAAGAGGCGGACCTCGATGCTGTGACGGCGCTGAGCGGAAGTGGCCCCGCCTACGTTTTCGAATTTGCCGCGGCGCTTCGCGATGCGGGGGTTCATTGCGGGCTCGACGAGGGGCTCGCTGAATCCCTTGCCATCGATACATTACTGGGTGCCGCCATGCTCCTCGCTGATAGCGGGGAGCACCCGGAGACCCTGCGCGACGCAGTGACTTCTCCCGGCGGCACAACCGCCGCCGCGCTGGGAGTCATGAAAGCAGCTGATTTTCGCGGTCTGATTGACCGGGCTTTGGCTGCCGCCAAGACTCGGTCGCTGGAACTCGCAGCGGATTGAACCGGGGTTCCGCATTATTCCGATAGAAACCGCTTACGGCTGACTTGGCATTGGCATAGCCGGAGCAGCCTGTTGGCCACCGCCCATATTTTGCTGCATCATCATGAGGCCCATCATCGGCATCATGGCCCCCTGTAGCGCCTGATCAAATTGCTCCTGAGACTCAGCCGCTTCGATTTGGCTCAAGACGCCGTTCAGCATGCCAACGAGTTGCAAGATTTGAGTTTTATTTTGCGCAACTTGCTCCGCAGTGATCGCCTCCAACTGCCCTCTCGCATTGGCAATTGTTTCCTGCCAATCAGCTGCCATGCCTACCGGGACCCAGCGGCCGTCGACTCTGGTGAACGACTCTGTTTCAACGGTTCCGTCCGGAGCCGTCATCTCCAGTGTAGCGGCATTTTCACTGCTTTCGAGCGCCCGCACCACTACATCTTTGAAAGAGGAAAGCGGCATCGCATCATCACTGAACGTGGAAAGTGCCTCGGAATGGCCCAACAACTCGGAAACTGTTTTACTAAAAAAGGCCTGGCCATCGAACGACTGAAGCCCGGCAGAGCTGGCGATCGAACTGCTTGCGATGGTTTGCACCAAACCGACAATAGAGGGCCAGGCCGCTTCTAATTTGGCGACCTGCTCTCCAGATTGAGCGCCGCCAAGCTCAGTATTCAGGATGAAATCCTTTTGTTTGTCAGCTACTTCAGCGAGACGCCCGAGGAGTGCAAAGCTCTGATCGTAGACCTCCGCATCGACCTTCAAGCCCGCCAGTTGGGCGATCGCGTTCACGTCCGTCTGGTAGGTAGCCGGCATAGCTTGCCAGAGCACGTCCCCATTCCCCGCGGCCAGTTCCTTGGCGATGGTTTCAATAGCCGCTGCCGGCTCATCGGGAATAGCGACGCCCGAGTTGGCGGCAGGGTCAGCGGCAGGGTCAACGGTAGCATCGCCGGACTGCTGACCGCAAGCTGCGAAGAGAAGGGCGCTGAGCGAAGCCGCCGAAACAAGGATTTTGTGGGAAATTATCATAGTCTTGTGAGGTTAGTAGCGAAATCGTAACTGTAGACCAGGAGCATCGCAAAGGTAAACTAAAAAGCCCCGAAACGTGAAAGTTTCGGGGCTATCGGGAAATTTCAACCCTGCTAATGGGGTGATTCAGCTAACTAGCTGGCGGTCGCGGCCATCATCTCTTCGCGGGCCCTTTCGGCCAGCGGGGTGGAGAGGTAGCGCTCCCCGAAGCTACAGCCGATAGTGACAATTGTCTTGCCTGTCATTTCGGGGCGTTTGGCCAGTTGCATAGCGGCCCAAACATTCGCACCCGTTGAAATGCCCCCAAGAATGCCATCTTTTTCGGCCAATGCCTGGGCCGTAGCGAAGGCGTCCTCGTTGGAGACCTTAATGATATCGTCAATCACATCGACGTTACAGTTCTTTGGAATAAACCCGGCACCGATACCTTGAATTTTGTGCGGGCCCGGCTGACCTCCGGAAAGAACGGGGCTGGCCTCTGGTTCGACCGCTACCGTATAGAGATCCTTACGCGATTTGATCACCTCAGAGACACCGGTGATCGTGCCACCCGTGCCGACCCCCGAGACGAATGCATCAATCTGGCCGTCCGTGGCGGCCCAGATCTCCTCAGCAGTGGTTTTACGATGAATTTCCGGATTGGCGGGATTTTCAAACTGCTGTGGCATGAAGGCGCTTGGCCCGTATTGCTCGACCAACTCACCCGCCCGGGCGATTGCACCCGGCATCCCCTTTGGTCCCGGCGTCAAAACAATTTCGGCACCCAGCATACGGAGGAGCACGCGGCGCTCAACAGACATGGTTTCCGGCATCGTAAGAATGAGCCGATAGCCCTTGGCAGCGCAGACAAACGCCAGTGCGATGCCGGTATTTCCAGACGTCGGCTCGATCACGATACTGTCGGCACTGAGTTTACCGGCGCGCTCGGCAGCCTCGATCATCGCTTTGCCGATACGGTCTTTCACGCTGGAAAGCGGATTAAAAAACTCGCACTTGAGGTAGATATCGGCATCGAGTCCCTCTGCGGTGCGGTTGACTCTGACGAGGGGCGTGTTACCCACGGTGTCAACGATGGAAGCAAACTTTTTACTCATAATTTCAAATGGTTGTAGTAGGATGTGAGAAAAACCGGAAGAATAAAAGCAGACTGCCGAGGGTCAAGCCTGACCATTGAAATACCGGCGAACGAGGAGCCACTAGAAAGGAGCCACTCAAAAGGAGTCACTCAAAAGGAGTCACTCAGAAGGAGCCACTCGGGTAAACTAACGGCGACGCGGCCCGTAGCTTCGTTTTGGAGCATTCCGCTGAACCTGTGCGTTGCGCAGGCGATAAACAATACGCGCCTTATCCAGATCGTAGGGGCTCATTTCCATTTTCACAGTATCTCCCGTTGTGATCTTGATAAAGTGCTTGCGAAGCTTACCCGAGATGTGAGCGAGCACTTGGTGGCCGTTTGCCAACTCGACCCGAAACATAGTGCCAGGGAGAACCGCTACAATTTTGCCTTCGACTTCGACGTATTCTTCGCTTTGTGCTTTTGCCATAGATAATTAAGAAACTCGGGAAAAAATCGCATTCCTCAAGAAAGTCAAGGACACTCTCAGCTTACAAACCCTTCAAAAAAGGATCGCGTCTCCCGTAGCGATTGGGAGCTACGCGACGCACAGTTCCATTTAACCACCAGCCATGTCCTGTCCCTTTGAAAAACGCTACCCGTCCGAACTCAATCGGGACTCCGAGTATTTCATGACGCACGCTTACAACGAATCGCTTGCAGCGTGGGAAAAGGACGAAGTGCCCATTGGGGCCGTGATTGAGCACGAGGGCCGGATCATTGCCTCCGCACACAACCAGTCCCGGAGCACCAACGACCCCACGGCCCATGCCGAGATCCTCGCAATTTCCCAGGCGGCCAACACGCTCGGCGACTGGCGCTTAAACAACTGCACGCTCTACGTCACGAAGGAGCCCTGCCCCATGTGTTCGGGTGCCTTGGTCATCGCCCGCATAGGCAAAGTGGTCTATGGTCTGCCGGATCCAAAGATGGGCTGTGTGGGCGGGGCGGTGGATCTGGGAGCGCTTCCGGAGAGCAATCACAAATTTGAGTCCCAAGGCGGCGTCCTGGAGGCGCTGAATCACAGCGTGCTGAAAGCATTTTTCGAAAGAAAGCGGGACGCAAAGAAAAGCGTGAAACCTCCATCGATCATTTGACAGGGGCGGCGGGATTAACCAGTCTATGCTTTCTTTCACTCAATCAATCCAAGGAAAAACCAACTATGTCATATCAATTACCAGAACTGCCTTATGCCTACGATGCGCTCGAGCCGCATTTCGATGCCCGCACGATGGAGATCCATCACAGCAAGCACCACAACGCATATGTAACGAAAGTGAACGAGGCGTTAGCCGGGACAGAGCATGCCTCCAAATCGATTGAGGAATTGATTGCCGACCTCTCCGGCGTGCCCGCTGAGAAACGCGGTGCTGTGCGTAACAATGGAGGCGGACACGCCAACCACAGTTTCTTTTGGACAATTCTCAGCCCGGATGGCGGCGGCGCCCCGGTAGGTGATCTTGCCGCTGCCATTGATAGTGAGCTGGGCGGGTTTGATGCTTTCAAGGAAGCCTTTGCCAATGCAGGAACTACCCGCTTTGGCTCCGGTTGGGCCTGGCTTGTCGTAAAAGCTGATGGTGCACTCGCCGTGACCTCCACTCCAAACCAGGACAGCCCGCTCATGAAAGGCGTAGTCGAAGTAGAGGGCACGCCCGTCATCGGTCTCGATGTTTGGGAGCACGCCTACTACCTGAAGTATCAGAATCTTCGCCCGAAGTTCATCGAGGCATTTTGGGATGTTGTCGACTGGAAGGCTGCCGAGGCAAATTACAAGCAGGCAAAAGCCTAGGGACTAGGATAGGATTTCGTCTGGGGGTCTCGCCTGGGCGTCTCACCTGGGCGTCTCACCTGGGCGTCTCACCTGGGCCGTCAAAACCGCGGATACAGAGCGCGGTGACTTTTGGGTCACCTCAATTTGACAAGCAAGTCCTTGCTTTCAACCTGATCACCAACTTGGACGTCGACTTGCTCGACGACGCCATCGGCGAGCGCGTAAACCGTGGTCTGCATCTTCATAGCCTCGAGGATGACGAGCTTCTCACCCTTCTTCACCTTGTGCCCGACGGTAGCGGTCACTGCACTAACCATTGCGGGGATGGGCGCGCCAATCTGCATTTTATCGGCGGAGTCGGCTTTAGTCCGCTTTCTGGTCTCGGTTTTGATCGACTTGTCAGCTATGACGCACTCTCGAGCACGCCCGTTCAGTTCAAAGGTGAGTGTACGCTCGCCCTCGGCATTTGGCTCGCTCACATAAATAAGTTTAATAATAAGGGTTTTACCCTCCTCGATTTCGACGGAAATCTCCTCACCGGGCTTGAGGCCATAGAAAAAGGCAGGTGTGGGCAGCACGCGAGCGTGCCCGAACTCTTCAATATATTTGACCAGCTCCTTGAAGACCTCTGGGTACATGAGGTACGCGTAGAGGTCATCATCGCTGCATTCATTGCGCCGAGTGATTGCTTTGACTGTCTCACGTGCTTTGTCGAGGTCTACCTTTTCGGCACGGGCGCCGGGGCGTCCCTTAAAGGGCTTGCGATCGCCCAGCACAACACGCTGCACCTCCTTTGGCCAGCCGCCCTTCGGCTGGCCGAGCCCACCGGAGAGCATGTCGACAACCGACTCGGGGAATGCCGTCCCGGGATCGAGATTAACCACATCATGGGGTTCGACGCCCTTGGTTAAGAGGAAGATGGCAAGGTCACCAACGACTTTGGAAGATGGGGTGACTTTAACGATGTCACCAAGCACCCGATTAACCTCGTGATAATAGCGGACAACTTCCGGCCATCGAGCGCCGAGGCCGAGGGCGCGGGCTTGCTCACGAAGATTCGTGTATTGGCCACCGGGCATTTCGTGACGATAAACTTCAGCCGAGCCAAACTTCGGGCTGGTATCGAAGGGCTCATAGTATTGGCGGATAGCCTCCCAGTAGATAGAGAGATCGTCGAAGAATTTCTGGTCCAGCTGCGTGTCGCGCTTATCACCCCGCAAGGCGTGAATAATTGAATTCAGATTCGGCTGAGCGGTGAGCCCGGAGAGCGAAGCGATGGAGAGATCCACCGCATCAACGCCCGCTTCGGCGGCCTTGATGATGGAAGCGCCGGCAATACCACTGGAATCGTGGGTATGAAAGTGGACGGGGATACCGATCTCGGCACGCAGGGCTTTAATCAGGGTGTAGGCAGCGTTGGGGTAGCAAAGGCCCGACATATCTTTAAGAGCGAGGATGTGCGCGCCCATCTTCTCAAGATCCTTTGCCATGTCGACGTAGTATTGGAGCGAATACTTATCGCGCCTCGGATCAAGAATGTCCCCCGTGTAGCAGATTGTGGCCTCGCAGACAGAATTCGTGTCTTGGCGGATGGACTCCATGGCAACTTTTAGGTTGGGCAAATAGTTGAGCGAATCAAAGACGCGAAAGATATCCATACCGCACTCCGCCGAGTGTTTAATGAAGCCACGAATAACATTGTCCGGGTAGTTGGAATAGCCAACGCCATTGGCACCGCGCAGAAGCATTTGAAAGCAAATATTCGGAATGCGTTCACGGAGGCGGCGGAGCCGTTTAAAGGGGTTTTCCCTGAGGAAGCGCATGGAGGTATCAAAGGTCGCTCCGCCCCAGCACTCGAGGCTATAGAGACCATACCCATGCTGCGCGATGGCGTCGGCCACTTCGAGCTGGTCATAGCTGCGCATACGGGCAGCGAGGAGCGACTGGTGGGCGTCTCGCATCGTCGTATCTGTGATAAGGAGGCGTTTCTGCCGGCGCGTCCACTCGGCAAACTTCTCCGGACCGTGCTCAACCAGATAGTTCCTGGTACCAGCCGGCTTGGGAGATTTGGGGTCATAACCCGGGCGAATAACGGGCAAGTCCATGAGCGGCACGGCACGACCGGCGACTTGCTCATTCCCGTTCACAATGGTCTCCCCGAGGAGCTTGAGGAGCTTAGTGGCGCGGTCGCGGCGCCGCTTGAATTTAAAGAGCGCGGGCGTGGTATCGATCAGTGTGGTAGTGGCTTGACCGGACGAAAAGCTCTCTTGGTGGATAACGTTTTCGATAAAGGGAATATTCGTCTTCACCCCGCGGATCCGAAACTCGCGAAGGGCACGGTCCATCCGCTGGATGGCCAGTTCAAAGCTGCGGGCGGAGGCGGTCAGCTTGACAAGAAGGGAGTCGTAAAAGGGTGTGATAACCGCTCCGGTGTCCCCCATCGCACCGTCGAGCCGGATACCGAGACCTGCGGCGCTGCGATAATTGACGATCTTACCGTAGTCAGGGGCAAAATTCTTTTCCGGGTCTTCGGTTGTAATGCGAGCTTGGATGGCATAGCCATTCCTCGGGATCTCGTCCTGCTGTGGGATACCGACTTCATCGCTGAAAAGGCTGTGCCCCAAAGCAATGAGGCACTGACTGCGGACAATGTCGATACCGGTAATCACCTCAGTTACGGTATGTTCAACCTGAATACGTGGATTCATTTCAATAAAGAACCACTCGTGCGTATCCAGATCGAGGAGGAATTCGACAGTGCCTGCGCTGTAGTAGCCTATCGACTTGGCAATTTTAACAGCGGCCTCGCACAGTTGGAGACGGACGGCATCAGGCAGCCCCACAGAGGGTGCGATCTCAATTACTTTTTGGTGACGTCGCTGCACCGAGCAGTCACGCTCATGAAGGTGGACGACATTGCCCTGCTTATCGCCGAGGATCTGTACCTCAATGTGCTTGGCCCGGCCGATGTAGCGCTCGAGGAAGACAGCGGAGTTACCAAAGGCGCGCTCAGCCTCACCCTGCGCCTCTTCGAGCAGTGGAATGAGGTCCTTTGGAGCCTTGACTACCCGCATGCCGCGCCCACCCCCGCCAAAGGCTGCTTTGATGATGAGCGGAAACCCGATCTTCCGGGCAATTTTTGCGGCTTCCTTTGGATCGGCAACGGGATCCGCGGTACCGGGGAGTGTGGGGACTTTAGCTTCGTCGGCAATTTTTCGGGCTTCGATCTTATCGCCCATGCGGGCGAGCAGTTTGGCACTGGGACCGACGAAAGTAAGGTTATTCGCCTCACAGGCGCGGGCGAAGTCAGCGTTTTCGGACAAGAAACCGTAACCCGGGTGAATCAAGTCCACCTCCTTCTTTTTGGCCAGATCAATAATACCCGGGATATCGAGGTAGGCGGCGACCGGCCCCTTGCCTTGGCCAATCAGGTAGGCTTCGTCTGCCTTAAAGCGGTGGACACCAAAGCGATCTTCATTTGCATAGACCCCGAGGGTACGATAGCCGAGTTCGGTGGCGGAGCGGAAGATGCGGACAGCTATTTCGCTGCGGTTGGCGGCCAGAAGTTTCATCATAATCAAGGAGCGTTGTTTGCAGATCGAGTCGAAAGAAAAATCATTGATCTATCCGCTGTCAATACGACTAAATGAGACAAAGTGTGGCTTGAATTTATTGATGCAGTCACCACTTTAAAAAGAGACATGGATACACTTTCCGAAATAATGGCCGCCAAGCGGCATGCCCTGCGTAATCAGATACGCCCGGTCCGCGATCAGGAGCTTCAGCGCCTCGGTCAAATGCAATCGCAAGGGGGCAGCTTTCTGAACGCTCTGGCCCGGGCCGACCGTCTATCCGTCATCGCCGAAATCAAGCGCAAGTCGCCCTCCGCCGGTGAAATCAGCGATGCCGCGCTGGATGCCGTCGAGCAGGCCCGCAAGTATCTCAATGCGGAGGCCGATTGCCTCTCCATACTAACCGACACCGACTATTTTGGCGGACAGCTTCAGGATCTTTGGGATGTTGTCGAGTTTCTCGAATGCCACGGCCGCAAGACCCCCTGCCTTCGCAAAGACTTTATGGTCCACCCGATTCAGGTTGTCGAAGCCGCCGAGGCCGGCGCTCGGGCCATCCTCATCATCGTTCGCGCGCTCGAGGACGACGAGATCAAGGCCCTGCGGGATGCGGCGGAGGCCGCGGGGCTCGACACCCTTTACGAAATTCACGAAGAGCGCGAACTGGAAAAAGCCCTGCGCTTCGGTCCGAAAATCATCGGTGTGAACAATCGTGACCTCAAGCGCTTCAAAACCGACTTGGCCGTATCCGAGCAGCTCATACCACAGATACCCGAGGGTATCGTACGCATCAGCGAGAGCGGGATATTCGAACCGGAAGACGCCGCCCGGGCGCGGGCCTGCGGTGCCGACGCCATACTCGTGGGCGAGGCCCTCATGCGGGCAGAAGACCCCGAGGCCCTGGTCGAGGCCTTTCATAACTGCCAGGGGATCGAAACAGCGTGATTTCGAGACATTGAATTTTGACGACCGCTGTTCAACGACGCAACTGCTTCCTATGCCGCTAAGCCCGACCAGCACCCGCGAGCTCCTTGAGGCGCTGGAACACTTTCCGAATAAGAAGCTGGGGCAGAACTTTCTGGTAGACGGAAATATCGTCCGCAAATCGATCGAACTCGCCGAGATTGGGTTGGGAAGTGCGGTGGTCGAGGTCGGCCCCGGTCTGGGCACCCTGACCCTCGCCATTCTAAACACCGGAGCCACGCTCTGGGCCGTCGAGCGCGATGCCACCCTCGTGCGCCACCTGCAAAGCCAGTTCGCCGCGGAGCCCCTGCCCTTTCATCTTCTCGAAGGCGACTGCCTGGATGCGCCCCTCGCGGCCTTGCCTGCTGAGGTTGCTGAGGGCGGATTTAAAATTGTTGCCAATTTGCCCTACGCCGTCTCAACACCTTGGATGGAGGCTGTGCTGGCGGGTGACCTTCCCGAGTGTATGGTGCTGATGCTGCAAAAAGAAGCCGCCGAACGCTATGCTGCCACGCACGGTCGAAAAACCTTTGGTGCCATTTCGATCTTTCTGCAATCGGCCTTCGAGGTTCACAGCAAGCATCTGGTTGCCGCCCAGTGCTTCCACCCCGCTCCAAAGGTGGACTCAGTACTTCTCCGCCTCGATCGCCGCAGGGATGCGATCCGCTTCAGCCCGGTTGCCCGCGAATGCATCCGCCGTATCTTCACTCAACGCCGCAAACAACTCGGTGCCCTCTGCAAGCGCGAAGCTGTGCCGCAAGCGGCGCGGTGGTTCGACCAGCTTTTGAGCATTGGAGTCAGCCCGACCATACGCCCGGAGGAAGTGCCGATCGAGCGGTGGCAGGACTTGGCCAGACAACTGCCTTAAATTCAGTCTGGCATCCCGTGCTCGCTTCGACTTCGCTGGGGAGATGACCACGAACCCAATCAAATGGCGCCTGCATTGGCAGATTCTGCTTTCACTCATTCTGGCCGTTTTGTTTGGGGCCTTGCTTTTGCCGAATGCCGGGGAGGGCTTTGGCGGCGGGTTCATTCGCTTTTGCCAATTCATCGGCACCCTTTTTATGAATGCCCTGAAGATGGTCATCGTGCCGCTCATCGTCGCCTCAATAATCAGTGGTGTCATGCACCTCGGCGCTGAAAAGGGCGTAGGGCGGATGGGCCTAAAAACCTTTCTCTACTACACCCTGAGCGGCACTGCTGCGGTGATCATCGGTCTCATCATGGTCAACCTCATCCAACCGGGCAAGGTCGATGCCGAGATCGCGGCTGGTATGCTCGGCAGTGGGGCCGAGACCTCGCTTAGTCAGGGACTGATGGACAAGGTGGAGGGCCGCAGCTCCAGCGATCTCTTTGATATTTTCCTGCGCATGTTTCCACCCAACATCATCGATGCCGCGACGAATAACGGGCAGTTGCTCGGGGTCATTACCTTTTCGATTCTCTTCGGGATCTTCATTGGAAAACTTCCCGAATCGCAACGGGCCACGCAGCAGGCATTCTGGGAAAGCGCGCAGAACGTTATGCTCAAGTTGACGGATTTCATCATCCGCTTCGCTCCCATCGGAGTCTTCGGCCTGGTTGTGCCGGTCATCTTCGATACCCGCCTCGGTGATCTCTTCGGGACGCTGGCCTGGTTCTTCATCACCGTCCTGCTCGCCCTGGCCATTCACTTTGCGATCAACCTCGCGCTGGTCTTGAAGTTCGTTGCAAAGGTGAATCCACTGACCCACTACCGGGAAATGGCCCCCGTCCTTTTGACTGCATTTTCCACCGCCAGCTCCTCGGCCACCCTCCCCCTGACGATTGAGACAGTCGAGGACCGCGCCAAGGTCTCTAAAAAAGTCAGTTCCTTCACACTCCCGCTCGGTGCCACCGTTAATATGGACGGCACCGCGCTCTACGAATGCGTCGTGGTGCTCTTCATCGCCCAGCTCTACGCCTCGACCGGGCAGATTGCGCTCGGCCTGGGCGACCAGCTCCTCGTTGTTTTCCTCGCCCTGACCACCAGCATCGGCGTCGCAGGCATACCGGCCGCCAGTCTTGTGGCCATCGCTGTGATTCTCCCCGCCGTGGGTCTGCCAGTCGAAGCGATCGGGGTGGTCTGGCTGACCGACCGCGTCCTCGATATGTGCCGGACCAGTGTGAATGTTTTTTCTGATACCGTCGGTGCCGTCGCCATCGCCTCCACCGAGGGCGAACGGCCTTACGACGAAGACTATCATGCCTCTAGGTGAGCAGTCGTTCGGAACCCGGGATACCTTTGTCGATGGTCAGTAGCGTGAGCTCATGACCACGCACCGACCGTGCCGCAAACGTGTGAATTCTTTCATTCTGGATTGGACTTGCAGACACCGGTCTCCAATAATCGACGCATGAGTCAAACCGAACAACGTCTCGCCGAACTCGGCATCGAGCTCCCCAGCGCCCCGGCCCCCGCCGGAAATTACCTCGCCTGCATGCAGGTGGGCTCGCTCCTGTATCTCTCCGGGGCCATCTGTCTGGTGGACGGTGCCATGACGCACACCGGCAAGATCGGTGAGACCCGCGACATCCCCTATGGCCAAGCCGCCGCCCGGGTCTGTGCGCTCAATCTTCTGGCCGTGGCCAAAGGACACTTGGGCGACCTTGATCGGGTGCAGCGAATCGTTCAGCTCAACGGCTTTGTTAACGGCGTGCCCGGCTTTGCCGACAGTCCTGCCGTGATCAACGGGGCCTCGGATACACTTGTTGAGATCCTTGGCGAACGCGGCCGCCACACCCGGGCCGCCGTCGCCGTGACCGGCCTCCCGAAAGACACGACCGTAGAGATTCAGGCGGTCTTTGAAGTCGCCTGAGCCGGCCGTTCATCATCGATCCCAGGGATGTATCTCTCGGTCGCTTTGAAGACCGGAATGAGTCAACAGCTACAAGGCTAGGGATTTGGCTGGGGATTTGAGGCTAAAACCGGTTTTCTTTGCCGGAAAACATGCGGACGATATTGGACCGGTGGCGCACTACGATGAAAATCGCCAGGACAATTCCAAGGTAGAAGCGCGGATCGCGCGGGTCCGGGCGGAAGTACAAAAAGTAGGCCGAAACCGGGAGGCTCAGGGCAAAAAGTACTGAAGCCAAGGCAACTACCTTTGACGTATAGAAAGTAACCAACCAGAAGGCTAAACCAATGAGCAGGACAGGCCACATAAGAGCCAGCAAGCCTCCAATCGCCGTGGCCACTCCCTTGCCTCCGCGAAATTTCAGGAAGATAGAGAAGCTGTGGCCGAGAATGGCGGCGATCAGCCCGATCACCGCCAGGCGGTCGTCACCGCCGTAGGCCAGAAGAGGCCAGCCCGCGGCGACGAAGCCCTTCAATGCATCCAGAGCAAAGGTCAGATTGCCCCACTTTTTTCCGAGCGCGCGCTTCACGTTGGTCGCACCCGGGTTACCGCTGCCCACCGTGAAAATATCCACACCCTGACTGCGGGCGATGATCACGGCAAAGCTAATAGCCCCAATCACATAACCGACCAGGGTAACGATTAAAATGGAAACAGCACTCACAGCTTTGACGTTACGAAACTAAAACTGCGGAGCGAGCCTTTTTGTCGGGTCCCCATCTTGCCAGCAGACCCGGCACAGACGAAGCCCGCGCGAGCGCGGACACCACAACAAACCAACGTGGCGTCCGAGCTTGCTCGGGCCCCAGCATTGTTGGCCGTCTGCCAAGCCAACAGACCCGGCACAACCGAAGCCCGCGCGAGCGCGGACACCACGTTTAAGCTTTAAAGCCCGCTTCCATAACCTTCGTCCATGCGGCGATGAAGTCGTGCACGAACTTTTCCTGGTTGTCGTCCTGCGCATAGACCTCAGCGTAGGAGCGGAGAATGGAATTTGAGCCGAAGACCAGATCGACCCGTGTAGCGGTCCACCGGACGGCACCGCCCTTACGCTCGCGCATCTCATAGAGATTCGAGCCGACGGGGTGCCAAGTCAGGGCCGGGTCAGTCAGGTTGATGAAGAAATCGTTGGTCAGCACACCTTCGCGCTCAGTCAACACACCGTGCGGGCTACCCCCGTAATTGGTGCCAAGCACGCGCATGCCACCAATCAGCACGGTCATTTCGTGTGCGGTCAGTCCCAGCAGTTGGGCTCGATCAAGCAAGAGTTCTTCAGGCTGCACCGCGTAGTCCTTCTTCTGCCAGTTGCGGAAGCCATCGTGGATGGGCTCCAGCGGCTCGAAGGAGTCGATATCCGTCAGCTCCTGGCCGGCATCGCCCCGACCGGGAGTGAACGGCACTTCAACTTCGAACCCGGCCGCTTTGGCTGCCTGCTCCAGTCCGACATTGCCCGCCAGCACGATGCTATCGGCAAGGCTGGCGCCGGTCTCTGCCGCAATGGACTCGAGGGCGCTCAGAACACGTTTGAGGCGACCGGGCTCGTTACCCTCCCAGTCTTTTTGCGGCGCCAAGCGGATGCGGGCGCCGTTGGCTCCGCCGCGCAGATCCGAACCGCGGAAGGTGCGGGCGCTATCCCAAGCAGTGGCCACCAGCTCGCTCACGCCCAAGCCGCTTGCCGCGATCTTCGACTTGACGTCGGCGATGGAATAGCCGGTGCTTCCGGACGGGACCGGGTCCTGCCAGATCAGCTCTTCGTCCGGAACGAAAGGCCCGATGTAGCGATCCTTCGGGCCGAGGTCGCGGTGCGTCAGCTTGAACCAGGCGCGGGCGAAGGTCTCTGAGAAATAAGCCGGATCTTTGTAGAACTTCTCGGAAATCTTGCGGTATTCCGGATCCATTTTCATCGCCATGTCCGCATCGGTCATGATGGGGTTGTAGCGAATGGAGGGATCCTCCACGTCGACGGGCTTATCTTCTTCTTTGATGTTGATGGGCTCCCACTGCCAGGCACCGGCGGGGCTCTTTTTAAGCTCCCATTCGTGGTTGAGGAGGAGTTCGAAATAGCCGTTGTCCCACTGCGTCGGATGCGTCGTCCATGCACCTTCGATGCCGCTTGACATGGTGTCGCGACCGATGCCACGCTTTTTGTTGATCCAGCCAAGGCCCTGCGCTTCAATTTCCTCGGCTTCGGGATCGGGTCCAAGGTCCTCGGCACGGCCATTACCGTGGCACTTGCCGACAGTGTGTCCACCCGCCGTAAGCGCGACAGTCTCCTCGTCGTTCATAGCCATGCGGGCGAAAGTCACGCGAACGTGCGCCGCCGTCTTCAAAGGGTCGGGCTTGCCGTTGACCCCTTCCGGATTGACGTAGATCAGGCCCATTTGCACAGCTGCCAGGGGGTTTTCCATCGTCTCGGCCTGCTCGACGTCGGTGTAGCGGGTGTCACTGGGCGCGAGCCATTCGCGCTCGCTGCCCCAATAAATATCTTTTTCGGGGTGCCAAATATCTTCGCGGCCGAAAGCGAAACCGTAAACCTTCAGGCCCATGGACTCGTAGGCAACGGTGCCCGCATAGGCGAGCAGGTCGGCCCAGCTGAGCTTGTTGCCGTATTTCTTTTTGATTGGCCAGAGAAGGCGGCGGGCCTTGTCGAGGTTGACGTTGTCCGGCCATGAATTAAGAGGCGCAAATCGCTGATTGCCGGTAGCGGCACCGCCACGGCCGTCGGCGATGCGGTAGGTTCCGGCGGCGTGCCAGGAGAGACGAATCATGAGCCCGCCGTAGTGGCCCCAGTCCGCAGGCCACCAGTCTTGACTATCCGTCATGAAATCATGCAGATCTTTGCGAAGCCCTTCGTAATCGAGCTCCTTGACGGCCTCGCGGTAGCTGAAGTCCTCCCCCATGGGATTCACTTTCCTGTCATGCTGGTGCAGGATATCAAAGTTGAGCGTTTTCGGCCACCAATCCATATTAGGGTCGCCGGAACTCGTATTGGCTCCGTGCATGACGGGGCATTTGCCGGATTCAGCAGGTGCCGTGGTTTCGTGTGGGAAGGGGCATTTGCCGCCAGTGGGTTGGGATGCATCACTCATAATGTCTTTTGGTGTTCGAGGTTTGTTTCGGTCAGCCGACCAAACGGCGAATCGGGTTTTATTCGAAAGAAAAGCGAGAATAACATGGACTGCTCTATAAGAGAAATACTTATTTATTAATCTATCATAGGAATTACCTATACTTATGGATCTTCCAAGACTACGTTATTTCCTCGAAGTGGCCCGGCAAAAAAACTTCAGCCGCGCGGCGGAGGTTTGTTTCATTTCACAGCCCTCTCTGAGTCAGCAGATTAAAAAGCTGGAGGCCGAAGTCGGCGGCCGGCTTTTTCTCCGAAGCCGCTCAAAAGTGAGTTTATCTCCGCTTGGGCAATCCTTTCTCAAGCACGCGCAGGCCATCATGGCAGAAGTCGCGACGGCCGAGGAGTTTGTGGCGGAAACACAAAATACTATTGAGTGCACACTTCGCTTTGGCGCGATCCCAACGATCGCCCCCTACCTGATCCCGGATCTTTTTCGAACGATCCAGGAAGCCTATCCGGAGGCCCGGCTCGAACTGGTGGAGCAACAGACCGGCGCGCTTATTGAGGCCCTCAGCATGAGCGAACTTGACTTTGCCCTGCTGAGCCCGCCGCTTGCAGGTGAGCCGGCCTTTGACTCCCTGCTCATTCAGGACGACGAATTGCTCCTCACCCTACCAGCGAGCCACCCGCTCTGCGGCGAGGCTCGGATTGATCTATCTGCTCTTCGCGAAGCAAAGATTATTTTGTTGGAAGACTCCCACTGCCTCGCCCAACAAACCGCGGCCTTCTGCGCGGAGGTTGGTCTTAAAGCAGACGTCCACCTGCGTAGTTCGCAGATTGATACGCTGCTCTGTCTGGTCGAAGCCGGATTCGGGCTCACCTTTACGCCCCGGGTTGCCGCTCGGGCCAATGCCCACCGCGATTTGGTCTTTCGTTCGTTGAGCCCTCAACCCTGTCACCGCGAGTTGCGCCTCTACTGGGTGCCCCGGCACATTCTACCGCGATTCCAGCGCTCCGCCCTGGAGTTATTTCGGCGCGAGCTATGAGCCGTCCGACTGAATTGCAGCCGAGATGCCTCAGGATAAAACCGCATCGAGCTCGGACCGGACCTCTGCCACCGCCTCCAGATCGATCCAGTAGATCATATCGCGGCACTTTTTCTCGTAAGCGATGATGCCCGCTTGGCGGAGAATGCGGAGGTGGTGCGAGGTGCTGGGCTGGGAAAACCCGATACGCTCGGCGATTTTGGACACGTTGCAGGCGTTGTGGCAAGTCGGCTCAGTTGGAAGGATCTGGAGGATCTGGAGACGCACCGGATCCCCCAAAGCCCAAAGCTGCTTAGCGAGCTGATCTGTATCCGGATTTGTTTCCATTGTAGCCATTGACATATTTATGTATATCAATACATGGTCTGGTCAACTCCCTAAGCGGCCAATTCGCCGACAATCTTAATCCCACGAATTTCTATGTATCCGAACGACTCTCTCGAGAACTGGCATCAGGGCCAAGGCCTCTGGCCAGACGTCGCTCCAGAAGACTGGAACAGCTGGAAATGGCAGCTCAAGAACCGGATCACGAAACTGGAGCAGTTGGAGGCGCACATGGAGCTGACCCCGGACGAGCGGGCCGGCTGCCTCTTTGCCCGTGAGAAACTGGCGCTGGCCATCACGCCCTACTTTTTCAACCTGGTGGACCGCAAGGATCCCGACTGTCCGGTGCGGCGGCAGGTGATCCCCCGCGCGGGCGAGATGGAAACAGCGCCAGAGGAGATGCTCGACCCGGTCGGCGAGGAAACGACCAAACCGGTGGACGGAATCGTCCACCGCTACCCCGACCGTGTGCTGTTTCTCGTGACGGACCGCTGCGCAGCCTACTGCCGCTACTGCACGCGCAGCCGGCTGGTTTCCAATGCGCAGGACTACAATTTTCACCCGGAGTTTGAGACGGGGCTTCAGTATATACGCGAACACCCGGAAATACGCGATGTTTTGCTCAGCGGCGGTGACCCGCTGCTCCTATCGGACCGCAAGCTGGATTACCTCCTGGGGGAGCTCCGGAAAATCCCGCACCTTGAGTTCATTCGCATCGGTTCGCGCATTCCGGTTTTCCTACCGCAGCGAATCACGCCGGAGCTGTGTGCCATCTTCAAAAAGCACGGCCCGATCTGGCTGAGCATTCACGTCAACCACCCAAACGAGTGCACGCATGCGCTGCGTGATGCCTGCGAGCAGTTGACCTATGCGGGTGTACCGATCGGCAATCAGTCAGTGCTCCTGCGCAAGATCAATGACGATGCCGAGGTCATGCGCTCTCTGATTCACCGCCTCCTCATGATGCGCGTGCGCCCCTACTACCTCTACCAGTGCGACCTCATCACGGGGAGCGCGCACCTGCGGGCGGACCCACGAAAGGGGATTGAAATCATCCAAAGCCTGCGCGGTCACACCACCGGCTACTCTATTCCACAGTTCGTCATCGATGCCCCCGGGGGCGGTGGAAAGATACCAATCAATCCGGACTACGTTAAGGAAATCACCGACGAGGCGATTATCATGCGGAACTTCAGTGGCGACGAGTATCGCTACCCCCTGGTCGGCGGTGGGCCGGTTGAAAAAGATGCCAATGCGCCCGAACTGGAGACGATTTTAGTTTAGAAATAGACGACGAGCGCATTGCGCCACTGGGTGTCGTCCCGGGCATTCCCATCGCCGACATCGTTATCGAAGTTTTTATTAAACGAAAACTCAAAACCCAGCAGGTCAGTCAGACGGACCCGAACAGCGGTCGTCAAGACGTAGTTGAATTGATCCGGTTCCTCCGGATTCCAGTAGTAGTTGAAGCGTTGCACCAAAGAAGTTCGCTTCATGGGCCTCCAGGTCGTTTCCTGGAAAATATTCATAACGGAATTGAAGCCCGAGCGGGTGTCCTCGAAGGCTACCTCCAAATCTTCGACCCCACCGCCGCCGCCGAGGAGAACCTCCAGGGAGTTAGAGGGCTTGTATCGGTAGCCGATCCCTACGGTGTCCTGGATTTCATGCTCAATCCCCTTGATTTGGTCAACGCGCCCTCCAAGCGCATTTTGAAAAAACCAGGCACCTTCCCCAAAGTTGCGACGATAGGTGAACTCCGCATCGTAACGATCCGTTGATTTGAAAGTGTCACCATTGTTGCGCTCCGTCTGACGGTAGGTGTAGGCGCCGGCGAACCGATAAAAATGCGGGCTTTGCTTGGGCTTGATTTCGAGCTTTCCGCGGGCGTAGGTTTCCGTCCACCTCTGATCCCCGGAACTCAAATTGATTCCGAGACGCAGATCACCCGACCAAATTTCGGGCGCTTTCAACTCGCGCAGCGATTTCACGATCTCACGGCGTTTTTCTTCGGCGGCCTCGGTCTCGGGCTCATCCGGCTTGTGAGCCGCTGCGCTCTGCCCCTCGCTGGGGGCTTCGGCATCAGCCTCTTTTAAAGCAACCTGAGGCTTTTTCGTCTTTGGTTCCGATGCCTGCTCTGCGCGGGCGACGCCTGCTTCCGGTTTCGATGCGAGTTCCGTTCTAGCCTCTCTGGACTCGATTACCAAAACACGGCTGCGGGGCAATTCCACTTCTCCGAGCAAGTTCGACCGCAGCACGAGAACCGCATCGTTCGACTGTGGCAACACCTCACCCAGCAATTGCTCGCCGCTGTCCAGCTTGACCAGAGAGATGTTGGCCTGAGCCGAGATCACGCCGAGGAGAAATAAAAGGAAGTATTTGAGGAAGCACATCATACGGCTGTTTCGGTGTAGCGTTGCTCCCGAATCACCGTGATTTCCACCGTGCCGGGATAGTTTAGCTGATCTTCAATGCGTTGGCGTATCTTCCGCGCCAACGCCCGGGCACCCTCGTCATCGATTAAGTCAGGTGCCACGATGACGCGAACCTCACGGCCCGCCTGCACGGCGTAGGCTTCGCTCACCCCGTGCTCCGCGGCAGCGATCTCCTCGATACTGCGGACTCGCTGGATAAAGCCGTCGATGGACGAAGCGCGTGCCCCCGGCCGCACCGCAGAGAGGGCATCGGCCACCATGACCAGCCCGGCGTAAACACTCTCGGCCGGGACCTCCTGGTGGTGGGCCGCGGCGGCGTTGACCACGCGGGCATCCTCCCCGTACTGCTTGATCACGTCGGCCCCAACGGCTGCATGGCTGCCCTGGTAGTCCTCGTCCACCGCCTTCCCAATGTCATGGAAGAGGCCGGCGCGCTTGGCGATTTCCGGCTCAAGGCCGATTTCTGAGGCGATCAGCCCGCACAAATTCGCCACTTCAACGGAATGCGCCAGCGTGTTTTGGTTATTGGAGAGCC
>JAGYJE010000060.1 GCA_018402305.1 Puniceicoccaceae bacterium
TGTCCGGATCGACCTGCCGCCGAGCCTGGTCTTTGTTGACTACGTTTCCTTCTGTCCAAAAAAATCTTTTTGATCAGCTCAAGCTGGCCAGCGCTTTGTTCTGATACAGCGCGTTGAGCCATGCCACGAACAATCGACCGGGTGCACGATCAAGCCTGTTGAACCGGTAAAACACGCGTTTTCCGGGACCTTGGAAATGGACAAGGAAGGCGCGCTGGGGTTGGCCGTTTGGTTAAGCAACAGTTTTTCTGTAAAAGTGGAATTGGGTGATGTGATTGGTTGTTATGGTTGAGGATTATTTGAGCAGTTCTGGGCTGAGGTAAGCTGTGGAAGTTTCCCAGGCTTCGGAGATTTCCATGAGGATGGCGGAGATCAGGCGCAGGCAACTTTGGGGGTTGGGAAAGATGGCCGCGACGCGGGTGCGGCGGCGGATCTGCTTGTTGAGAGCCTCGCAGAGGTTGGAGGTGCGCAGGCGTTTGCGGATGGGCTCGGGGAAGGCGAAGACGGTGAAGCCCTCCGGCAGGTTGTTCTCCATCCAAGCGGCGAGTTGGGGTGCGCTGGCGGAATATTTTTCGATCATGGCGGCCAGCTTGGTCTGGGCGGTGGCGAGATCCTCGGCCTTGAAGATGGAGCGGAGGTCGGCGGCGACGGCTTCCTTCATGTTTTGCTTGGGCACGTAGGCTTGGGCGTTTTGCTGGAGGTGGAACTGGCAACGGTTCCAAGGCACGCCGGGATAGACGCTGGTGGCGGCGGCCTTGAGGCCTTCATGGGCGTCGCTGGTGATCGAAGAGCAGGTGTGCAGGCCGCGCGCCTTGAGCGAGGAGAGGAACTCACGCCAGTGGACCTCGGCCTCGGAAAGGGAGACAGAGAGGCCGAGGATCATGCGCCGGCCGTCCTCGCGGCGTATGCCGATGGCGATGAGCACGGCACAGGAGCGCACGACACCGTTGACGCGCACCTTTTCGTAGCGGGCATCGAGGATGAGATGGCTGATGGGCGGGATGGGTCGTTGGCGCCAAGGTTCGAGCATGGCATCCATCTCGGCGGCGGCGCGGCTGACTTGGGTGGAGGTAATTTCCAGCCCGCAGAGCTCCTGGAGGATCTTGGTCACTCTGCGGGTGGAACCGGAGCGGGAGCGGAGATGGCCTGCCGCAGGCAGCCCCGCAGGGGTGAGCAAAGCGAAGCAAACGCCTTGAAGATACATCTCGGCGATGGCCACGATCAGAGCGCGCTCGCTGCGTTGGCCGCGTTGGAGGGCGCTGGGATAGAAAGGCTGATCGCTGTCGCGGACTTGGGGCACGTGCAGCTCGAGGGTGCCGAGTCGGGAGTCGAGCGAGCGCTTTTTGAAGCCATTGGCGTGGCCGTTGCGGGTAGGGACGCGCTCGTAGGGAGCGGCGCCCAGGTGTCGATGGCGTTCGATGAGCATGGCGTGGTTGATCAGGAGCGAGACAGCCTCAGGAAGGCCGTCAAGGCCTCCGGTGAGGATGGTGTTGAGAACTTCATCGGGCAGGCTAATTTGGTTTTGTTCGGTCATGGGTGTGTTGGGTTTTGTTTGGGTTAAAACCAAATCAAAC
>JAGYJE010000061.1 GCA_018402305.1 Puniceicoccaceae bacterium
CGGCCTATCCGGAAGGTAGTCGGCATAATGCCGGCTTTCCGCCTTCAGGTAGTCTGATGGGTAGCCAATGCCCTCCAGAAATGAATGGTTTGACGCATCGTAGTAATGGAGTGCGTCCTTAAGTGCGGAATAGTAAGCATTTGGTACCTTCCTTGGCTTTTGGTTTAGGATCGATGTCGAAAACAGAAAATCCGGTAGGTTGCGCTTTTGTTCGCGGATGAATTTTTCACCAAGGATCTCCAGGTTGTCAAATACATTGTACTCCGCATAGAAAGTTGCTCTCGAACGAAGGAACGCCAATTGGTTGGTCAGTTTACGGAGCCTATTGGAATAGTAAGGCTCGGATAGCATCTTCTTTTTTGCCTTATGCTCCTGAATTTGCTTGTAGGTCAGTTTGATGCCGGCAATTAGTTCCGGATCCATATCCTTCTCTTTGTCCAGGATCCACATACCGGATTTAAGCGTAGGCATGTCTGTTGTGAACACCATACCATGATGCCAGGGAACATTTTTAAAGTATTGCCGCTTTCCACGGAGAGCAGGCATAACTTCCTGGACAATCTTCTCATAATTCAGGTATTTGGCCTCAAAGCCCATGATGTAGTCCACGGACATCGAATTCACGGACATTGGCCGGTCAAAGCTTATCAGCGTTTGAGTTGAGCCATTGGCCCAGGAAACAACATGGCTATAGTCTAGGACCTCATAAATGGGCTTTTTGAACCCCATGTTTTTGGGCGGCCGCTTTCCGATGACATAGTGAACGTCCCTCCTATATCCAAGACGGCTTAGCGCGGTAAAGACTGCAGGAAGCGTGTTTTGGAGAAGCTTTGAATAGGTATTGGAAAGCAAAATTCCATTGCTTCCGGGCATGGCAAAAACGTTACGGAGCAACCTTGGGGCATCAATCCCCTCCGATTTTCCAAAACCTCTGGAGGCTACAACAAACTCGTTTTTAGCCGAAACGATCATGGCCTCGATTTGCCCTCGATTGAAGTACTTCTTTTGCTTCATTCGTCTAAATCGGTGAAGTCTACATCCTCGGTTTCGCCTATGTACTTCTCAATGAGCTTTCGCCGTTTTTCTTCAAAATCCGGTGGAATTTCAATGTCCAAAACCGACACATCTGCAGAGGGCTCCCACTCCGGAACAAAGATGTTGTCCTGGTTAAGCTCTTCATCTTCCTTCTGGTCAAGCCTGGTGTATTTGCCGATTTTGTCCATGGCCATGGCGGCCGCCTTCCAATCTCCTTCTTCGTATGCCCGGTCGTGGATTTTTTTCAGGCCTTCTACGACCATAAACCGGTACCACTCTTTCCCCGCAGTTCGGACATTGCCCAACAGCATTTCGGTGTAGGAAATAAGGCGCATGGCTTGAATATTGCTCACACCAAATTGTTCCTGGACAAAATCCCTCATGGCCTTGTGGGTGGTCATTGGATTGTCTAGCCAATAGGTGAATATGAATTCAAGCCTTGATTTCAATTCCAATTCTGTTGGAGTTAGCTCCACTCTACCCCGGGCAAACATGGCGGCTTCGATGCGCGCAATT
>JAGYJE010000062.1 GCA_018402305.1 Puniceicoccaceae bacterium
GGCGCCAATGCGACCAGCGAATCCCTCGCTGCTTCAGTCAGCGGATTTATCGCCGGTTCGGCAAAAACCGCGTTGGAACTCAATCTCGACAAAAAGGTCGTGACCGGAACCTCCTCCGCCGGCGGTGCCAGTGTGACCCGCTTTGCCGCGCTCATTGGCGCGGATGCCGAACAGACGACTCAAATTGTAAAGGATGCCGCCTCGGCTACCGCGGCTGCCATCGCCTCAGCCACCGCTGCGGTCACCCCAGAAGCCGAGGTCCGGCAAACCACCGAAGGGGCTTCCATTGTTGGATTTATTACAGGCGCTGCAAAAACGGCCAGCGAAAATAACATGGACGTCGCTTCGTTGACAAATGCTGCGGCATCGGGCTCCTCCCAAGGTGCTGTTTTGGCCGCCGCCGCATCGGGTTCTAACCCGGCGGCGGCCGCCCAAACCGCGGCCGCTGGGGCTGCTCAAGGCGCCGTTGAAGCTGCTGTAGCAATTGGAATGGATCCGGCTGTCACGGTGCAAGCAGCTGCGGCAGGCTCCACCCAAGGTGCCACCCAGGGGGCGACTCAAGCAGGCCTTTCCGCGGCAGCAACCGCGGCCGTCTCTGCGGCCTCTTCATCTGGTTCGCAACAAGGCGCAGCAGCAGGGGCGGCCAACACTGGTATCAATCCGAGCTCTGTTATTGACGCGGCGGCGGAAGGTGCGGGCGAAGGAGATGGTGGAGGCGAACCCACCTTTACCCCTCCACCCGTAATCACGCCAGAAGACGGTGATATCATTGTGGTGAGTCCGGAATCTGGCAGCTAAATTCGCCTGCAATTTCAGTTTTCTGGGCCGGCCCATGGCCGGCTTCTGGCCGGCTTCTGGCCGGCTTCTGGCCCGGTTCCAGCTCCTGCCCCCTGTGCAACTGGCAGTCCATGGGTGCTGAAACCTCCCTACTGTGCCTCGGTTAGAGCACTACCCCCTCCGGAGTACTGCATCAGTTAGCTGGGGCTTCTTTTTCTTGAATCACTTTGCGGCGACATGCGCTATCTTGCAATCGTTTCAGCCATCTGGGCTTTTTCCTTTGGTCTCATTGGCAATACGCTGAATGGAATCGATCCGTTTTTTATTGCCACGGCCCGGCTTGCGATTGCCAGTCTACTCTTCCTGCCCTTCCTTCGCTTTTCTGCAATGCCTTCGGGCTGTCATCTCAAATTGATCGCTTGCGGTGGATTGCAGTTTGGCCTGATGTCGGTGTGCTATCTCAAAGCGTTCCAGTACATCCCCTCGCATCTGGTTGCGCTCTTTTCGATTCTCACACCTGTCTACGTCATTCTTGTTCACGAACTGCGGGAGCGCCGTTTCAACCCCCGCTTGCTCTACCCTCCTCTTCTTTCTGTTTTGGGAGCGGCCATTATCAACGGCCAAGCCAGTCCCGCGGGCTCCATTTGGAGAGGCTTCCTTCTGATGCAAATTGCCGGCTTGTTTTTTGCGATTGGCCAGGTTGGCTATCGTGGATGGAAGCGTCGCCATCCTGAAACCAAAGATCATCAGGTTTTCGCCCTT
>JAGYJE010000063.1 GCA_018402305.1 Puniceicoccaceae bacterium
ACCACGTGAACCCAAGGCCATGCGCCGGGTGCAAACCACGGTGCAATCGATCATCGACTCGCTCCACGCTCAGGTGCTGCACGCCGAGCGGGTCGACCAACTGGAGGATCTTTATGTGCGCATCGGGGCGATGGACATCCGCTCGTTCGGGCATAACCACAAAGAACAGGGCCTGCCGTCGGACCGCAGCATCATTATTGTCGGCGACCGCTGGGATATTCAGGAGCGCTGCCTTCAACTCGGCGTGCGCATGCTCGTCATCACCGGGAATCTGGAGGTCGATGAGGAGGTCGTGGCTCGGGCCAAAGAGCGCAATGTCTGCCTGATTATCAGCCCTTACGACTCCGCGACGACCTCGTGGATCATCCGCACCGCCACACACATCGACAGCCTGGTGGCCCCGGATGTGAGTTGTTTTAGCGCGGACGATCGAATTGCCTCGGTCAAGCGGCGCATCGCGACAAATAACGACTCACTTTATGCGGTGGTCAACGACTCCAAGCAACTCATTGGCGTCTTCTCCAAGAGCGACATCCTCAAACCCAGTCAGACCCGGATCGCTCTGGTTGACCACAATGAGCTCAGCCAAGCGGTTAACGGGGCCAGCGAGGTTCAGATCACAGAGATTCTGGATCACCACCGGCTGGGCAACATTCCGACGGACCAACCGATCCTTTTCATCAATCGCCCGGTGGGCTCGACCTGCTCGATTGTGGCGGATCTTTTCCGCGCGCAAGGGCTTGATCCGGCACCCAACATCGCCGGTATCATGATGGCGGGGATCGTTTCCGACACCCTGATGCTCAATAGCCCGACCACGACGCCATTAGAAAAAGAACTGCTCGATTGGCTGGCTCCGATTGCGGGCATCGAAGCGAAGGCACTTTCGGAAATTATTTTCACGGCGGGCTCCGTTGTGGTCAACAGCCCTCCGGAGGCGGTCATCCGGTCGGACTGCAAACTCTACGATGCAGGCGAGATTCGCTACTCCGTTTCGCAGATTGAAGAGCTTGGTTTCGATAATTTCTGGAAGAGCGAGGCGCAATTGAACGCCGCACTGGAAGCCTTTCGAAAGGAGGAAGGCCTCTACTTCAGCTTCCTTATGGTGACGGATATCAATACGCAGGACTCACTGCTTATGGTCGCCGGCAATGAGGAAATTTCCTCCGCAATCAACTACCCCCAACGCGGCCAAAGCAACATCTATGAGCTGTCCGGTATCGTCAGCCGCAAGAAGCAACTGATTCCCTACATCGCCAGCATGCTAAAGACCATGGGCGTCGCTTAGCGTTGTTTCTAAGCAAAGGCCACATAGATCAGCAGCACCACGAGAACCAGCCCCAAGCTCGCCCACTTGGCGTTCTTCCAGGGCGTCATGTCGATCGGTGTATCCGTCTCAAGGTTCCAAGCGGTGGGGCGGGGCTGAAGCTTGCCAAGGAGT
>JAGYJE010000064.1 GCA_018402305.1 Puniceicoccaceae bacterium
GCGTAGCGTTCCTGCATTTCGCTGAACACCTCGTTGCTGTGACGATCTGTTGACCCGTCGTTGACGACAACAACCGAAAATCCCAGTGCCGTCTGTTCCGCCAGAGAAGACAAAAGAAGCGGCAAATATTTCCCATAATTATAGTAGGCCACACATATTGTGATGTCACCGGCCTTAACCGTCCTACTGGGTTCTTTTTTTCCGGTAGTTTGGGATATCAACCCCCATCTATCCTTGGCAACTTCGCAAGAATAGCCACTGCTCACAGGCTCGAGCCCCCCCACAATGGCATCGGTCAATTTGGCCGCCAAGCTCGCGGGGCGCGGCTCGAAAAGATGTTGCCTACTCTTGATCAACTCGGTAATTCCACCGACTGCGGATGCCATTACGGGAATACCCTGCTGCAAACACTCGACGATGGTGTAAGGAAGATTGTCCGCTAACGAAGGCACGACCGCCATGCGGCCGGGGGCGGACTTCAAATAGTCTAGAGCTTGTCTAGCATCCAGCGATGACATGATGTCGATTTTGAGACCATGTCTGGCGGCGAAATCCTTCAGATAAAGATCAGCCCGTCCGCCGCGCACGATGCCGATTTTCCCGAGAAACGAAAGCCGGGGCAAAAATGCGGGGCCTCTCGTTCGGATGATTTCTTCCAGCGCCGCGAGATAAACCTCGAGGCCTTTGCGGGTCTCCAACCGGCCGAAAAAGCACAACTCTGTGACTTCTTTGGCAGAGTTCAGGGTTTCCGCCGGTCCTTCGTAGATGTTTTGCACCACCATCTCCTTGCGCGGGGCCCATTGCTTGGCCCGCGCCCACTGCCTCATGTGCTCGGAGGGAAAAACGGTGATATCGGCCATGCAAGCGGAGTATCGTTCGCAGTAATGCTGCAAGAGGTCCTCGATCCCCTTGCTTGGGAAAGCTCTGGCGCCCTCATTGATCCATTCGTGCGGCGAATGCACGGTGCAGGTTAAAAGCGTGTCCAAGTAGGCAATCCCCTGCGCCTTGGCTTGGGCTGCACAAAATCCGTTTGCCTGCCACTCTTGAAAGTGAATCGCGTCAAATCGCTGGTTTCTCAGCCACAAATCAACACGATGGGATCTTTCAAGAAACCAAGAGCTGTTGCTATAGAGATGGAGATCCCGTTTTTGGGGCTGCACCTCGTTCAGCCAAAAGAAATCCCATTGATTGCGGGAAGAGTAATGTTCGCGCCAATCCCGCGAGGTTTTGTTCAACATCGGACCGGTGAACAAAATCGTCACCCGATAATTCCGCTCCTTACTGAAGAAGCGTGCGAGTTCATAGCAGGCAGTTCCGATGCCTCCATTGTTGATAGGGCCAATGAAATCCGGGGTTACAATACAAACATTCATGAAAATCTTATTGTACAGTAAGTGTGA
>JAGYJE010000065.1 GCA_018402305.1 Puniceicoccaceae bacterium
ACCAGTTTCCTCCAGCTCCACCATTTTTCCCAGCGGACGAGAAGAATGAATGCGTTCTGTTGCCGTGGCCTTTGCCTCTCAACAACAGCTTCGGCGTCAGGTCATCCGCCAGGAGCGGCCAGATTTGGTCGCCAGACCTACTCCTTGCGACGCCGAAACACCCGCCAGCTCGCATAGACGACTCCGGCCATGCCCAGCACCCACGCTGACGGCTCCGGCACAGGCACCGCACCGATGCTCAGCCCACCGTCGGTGGCAGCGTAGACGGTGCCGCTGTCGACATACACCCCATTTACAATGTCGTTGCCGAGGCCGTCGACGGTGGTCAGGTTGGTGAACGACCCACCGCCATCGGTGGAAATCGATAGACCACCGTCGGTGGCGGCGTAGATGGTGCCACCGTCGGCATACACGCCGTACACAGAGTTGCTGCCGAGGCCGTTCGCGATAGTGAAGTTCGTGAACGTCCCGCCGTCATCGGTGGACAGGCTTAAGCCGCCAGTGGAAAAGAAGCCGTCGCCCTCGGTGGCCGCAAAGACGGTCAACCCGCTCACGTACACCCCGCGGACAATGTCACTGCCCAAGCCATCGGCCGTGTCCTTCGTGGTGAACGACGCACCACCATCAGCGGAGATACTCAATCCACCGCTGGTGGCCGCGTACACGGTCGACCCGCTCGCGTACACCCCGTATACAAGGATGCTGCCGAGGCCGTCAGTAATGGTCTTGTTGGTGAATGACACACCACTATCGGCCGAGATACCCAATCCACCGGTCGTCGCTGCGTACACCGTCAACCCGCTCGCATACACCCCACCAATGGTGTTGCTGCCCAAGCCACTGATAGTGGTTTTGTTGGTAAACGACGCACCACCATCGGTGGAGATACCCAGACCGCTGCGGGTCGCCGCGTACACCGTTGACCCGCTCGCATACACCCCATACACAGTGTCGCTGCCCAGGCCATCGTCAAAGGTGCGGTTGGTGAACGACGCACCACCATCGGTGGAAATGCCCAGGCCACCGCTGGTGGCCGCGTACACCGTCGACCCGCTCGCATACACCCCGTACACAACGTTGCTGCCAAGGCCGTTCACGGTGGTGGCGTTGGTAAACGTGATCAGCGAGCCGTGGGCAGCCGAGGCCAGAAAGGCCGCGGCGGCGAAGGCAACGAGGAAACCGGCGCTGCTGGTCGGCCGCATGACTTTCGACTCCTGCGAAAGGATTGGGCTTATCCAAGCACTGTAGTCAAAGGCAAGCTCCCGTGGCCATAGGCAAGATGAAGAGCCCGGTCATGGCATGTCCGCAAGCGTTTCCAAGCCACATGTGCGGCTCGTGAATCATGGGTTGCCCGTGTTTCCCTTTTTTGAGCTGGAATGGCGGCATCTGG
>JAGYJE010000066.1 GCA_018402305.1 Puniceicoccaceae bacterium
GCAAGGGTGAGTAATTTGGCGAGGTCATCCTGATCCTCAAACTTTCGGAAAGCCTGGTAAATTTTCTGAATGTGCTTCTCTTCGAGGAAGCCCATATTTTTGTCCTGCCGCACTTCTTTGACAGCATTGATGACGAGGATTTTTCCACGCCGTTTCTTGGGCTTGTTGGTATTGGTGATGAGCAGGCAGGCCTCCATAGGAGAGTTATAGAAGAGATTGGGTCCGAGCCCGATGACGCATTCGACGACGTCGCTTTCGATCATCTGTCGGCGCATGTTTTGCTCTGCATCCCGGAAGAGGATGCCGTGCGGCCAGAGGGAGATGGATCGTCCATTCTCCTGATCGATGCTTTTCTGGATGTGCTGCTGGAAGGCGTAGTCGGCACAGCCTTGCGGCGGGACTCCCCAGAGGTTGCGCCCCCAGGGGTCGCTCTCAAAGGCGGCGCGGTTCCAGGCCTTGATCGAGTAAGGTGGATTGGCGAGTATGACGTTGAAAGTTTTTAGTGTGTCGTTTTCCAGTAGCTTGGGTTCGCTAAGGGTGTCGCCACGCACTATCTGGAACTCTTCAATGCCGTGCATGAACATGTTCATACGGGCGATGGCGGAGGTGATGAGATTGATCTCCTGGCCGTAGAGCTTGAGGGTGCGGTATTCCTTTCCTGCTTCCTTGAGCTGGAGGGCGCAATTGAGGAGTAGTCCGCCGGAGCCGCAGGTGGGATCGTAGACGCTCTCGCCGGGCTGGGGATCCATGATGAGGGTCATGAGTCGGACGACGGTGCGGTTGGTGTAAAACTCGGCGGCGGTGTGGCCGCTGTCGTCGGCGAACTGCTTGATGAGGTATTCGTAGGCATTGCCGAGCTGGTCGTCGGGGACGTTGGCAATGCTGAGGGTGTGGGCGGAGAAGTGCTCCAGCAGGTTGACGAGGGTCTCGTCGGAGAGCCGGTCTTTATTCGTCCACGAGGCGTCGCCGAAGATACCGGCAAGTGTGTCGGGATTGACTTTCTCGATCGCGCTCATCGCCTCCTGGATAGCAAGGCCGACATGGGTGGTGGTTTCGCGGACCTTGTTCCAGTGGTATTTCTTCGGAACAACGAAACGGTGGAACTCTGGACTTCGCGCGTAGTCCTTATCGCCATCACTTTCAGCGAGAGCCTCGGCAAACTCCTCGTCGTAAACGTCGCAGATGCGCTTGAAAAAGAGCAGCGGAAAGATGAACTGCTTGTAGTCGCCAGCATCGATGTGACCACGCAAGTAAGTGGCTGCGCCCCAAAGATATTTTTCAAGAGCTTGCTGGTTCATGCAGTGGGACTCAAGTCGATCGTGGTGATTTTCAACTTGTAGAGTTCTGACTGCATGATACGCCCCTTGTATCCGGTGCGGGCGATCT
>JAGYJE010000067.1 GCA_018402305.1 Puniceicoccaceae bacterium
TCAACCATAGACCCTCAACTTTCGTTTCAGGTTTATTCAAGGCTTGTTGCCAGATGCGGATGACTTTCCATCCCCTACCCCGGAGTTGGTGGGTGACGCGGCAGTCGCGGGCTATGTTGGTCTCGCGTTTGCGGTCCCAGAAGGCGCGGTTGGAGCACTTGGGGCTGATGTGCCAATTGCCTCTGCCGTCAGGCGCCAGAATGCCAGAGACCGCTAGATTTAAATTATAGGCCTGACCCCTTTTACCCTCGGTTAAAAGAGAGGGGGCGGAAAGTTTGGTTCGTACGGCTTGACGTTGCCGGTAGAGGCATGGATATTGTCCGTGGGTCTGCGGTTACTGAAAGTCGTCTCCATGACGTCGCGGCGCAAGTCGCTTAGGTAACAGGCGGGCCTATTTTATTTGCCGCCGTCAGAGGGTTCTTTTTGTCGTAGTAGTTGCGCGACCCATCGAAGCGCTCGCGGTCGTAGAGATCGACCACTAAGCGGATTTTCGGGGCAAGATAGTTGTAGTGGCGCACGTCGCCCATTTCGAAAACGCGCTGCACCGACCAACAAAGGTAGTCGGAAATGGTGAGCAGTGGCTCCTGTCGCGGCCGTTGCACGTTGAAGACCACGCGGGTCTTGAGGCTGTCATGGCCCCATTTTTTACCAGCCCGCGACGTGGCGATCTGCAGTGCTTTGGTCAAAACCTTATCCCGCGTGGTGGAGCCTCGCTCCGCGACATTGAGTACCAGCGTTGAGTCACGCTTGAGTCGGTTCTTGATCAAATGGGCAAGGACGTCCGCATAAAACTCCTCCTCGCGACCTTCGTGGGAACCGGTGAAAATATGGGGGAGTTTTCGGGCTACCACCATCTCGGCCTCGCAGGGCAGCTCGCGCAAGTAATGCAAGAGCACGGTGCGCACATCCGGCGTGTCCTTGCACGCGTGGAAAAAGAATCCGCCGGTGCCGAGGCGCTTTTTCACGCTGGGGATCACATTGAGAAGAGGGTCGTTCTCGACCTGCTTTTCCAATGCACGGACCTCCCGCCGCACTTCCTCGAGGTCACGGTCGATGCGCACGATGCCCAAACCAAAAGTGAGCGATACACCTTGCTGGCCGATGATGGGTTTGCGGCCGGTCCCGTAAAAAGTCGTATCGCCCATCTCGTCGAGAAAACGATGCATTGTCTCCGGCTTATGGCTGTCCCGATGTGATTTTGCGCTCATACCAATTCGCCGTTGAAGGCACGCTGGATGGCTTGCTGGAGCAGATTTTCCAGGGTCCCGAGACGCTTGGGCGGCTGTTTCCTCACGGTCTCGACCTTATCACCTCGGCCACAACCCCGACCAGTCCAGTCACAACTCCGCCCAGAACTCCCCCGAGGAGTAG
>JAGYJE010000068.1 GCA_018402305.1 Puniceicoccaceae bacterium
TGAACTTCAAGTTCGCGAGCTTCAGAATTCAGGCCAGCCTGTACATTGACGTTACCGTCATATGGGCGAAGTTGCGCACCGGTAAAAATCAATCCAATGACTTCTTTCCATTGGACATTGCTCCGGAAATTCATGTGCTGGAGCACATGTTCTCGAAGGGTTAGAAAAGGAATAAGGAGAAGATCCTTTCGGTACTTCTCTGCGTTGTTGTTAAGGGTTGCGTGAATTGTTGCCATTACTTAATGGATTCGAAAAGTTCGTGAGCAGTTGAGAAGGGCTGATCATCTTCTTCATCAGCCTTAGGATCGGGATTGGCCGGATCCTCAGCAGGATTTTTTTTCAGGGCCTCAATCTCCTGGTTTTTGGATTGAAGCTCCTGTTCTAATTCTTGTACTCGATTTTGAAGCTCGGTTGGCTCTTGGTTTCCAGCCAATGACTGTACTGCAGAAACTAGGTCGAAATCTTCCGATTGAGCTTCATCACCAAAAAGAGCATTAATTGCATCCAGGGTAGCTTGAGCTGTGTCGCGCTCCTGGACGGCTTGGTCGTATTTAGCTTTGGCTATGAACATAATTTATAGATTGATCATTGATTGAATGGTGTTGGAAAAGGAATCGATCTCGTCAATCAATCCGATGTCAAAGGCTTTACCGGCCATAAAGACTTTGCCGGTTCCCCAAACTTTTTCTTCGGTGGTAAGAGCTTCCCCACGAAACTCTTTAATTGACTCTAAAAAGGCCTCATTGATCTGGTCAATTTCCGCTCTTAAAGCTTCTGGCTTACCTTCAAGTGCTTCTTTGAATGGGCGGTTTTTGTCAGTTGATTTTGTGGCATATACATCAATAAGCTTGATGCCCTGTTTCTCAAAGTATTCTGCGTAATCGGCCAACGTTATGTAAGTACCAATGGATCCGATTTGGGTAGTCTTCGACTTGGCCACGATTCGGTCTGTTGCGGCAGCAATTTCATAGGCGGCAGACGCCGAAAGATCGTCAACAAAAGCGACAATAGGCTTTGAAATTTCCTCCCTAATTACTTGTGCAAGGCCAAAACCGGCACGAGCTTCGCCACCTGGCGAGTCGATAGAAAGAACGATTCCTTTGATGTTTGGATTCGCCTCGGCGCGAAGCAGAAGGTCGGCCTTTGTCGATGTTCCGCTAGGTCCGCAAAACTGGTCATACTTCATGATGGCACCGTTGAGATGCAGAACTGCAACACTACCTTCAGGAGCTTCCTCCGGAGGCGTTAGCATGCCATAATCAGAAATATGGTATGGTTGACCAGATTGCAATGCGAAAATCTCAAGCTTACGATTGAGTGCACGCTCTGCAGAGTAATC
>JAGYJE010000069.1 GCA_018402305.1 Puniceicoccaceae bacterium
CGGCGCGCTGTCTCGCCGCCTACGCCTACGCCAGTGCGGGTCCCGGTGAATCCTCCACGGATTTGGTTTATTCGGGCCACTGCCTTATTGCAGAAAACGGCGGCATTCTTGCTCGGTCCGAACGATTTTCATTCCAGTCCACCATGACCATTGCAGATGTCGACGTCGACAAACTGGCACACGAACGCAATCGCAACAGTAGCTTTGCCCAGGTGACCGCCGGCAGTGAATTCCGGCGAATTCCATTTACCATTGCGGCACGAAGCGACGAGAAACTCCTGCGGGAAGTTGACCCACGGCCTTTCGTGCCACAGGACCCGACCCGTCGCCATGAGCATTGTGAGGAAATCTTCAACATTCAAGCCACCGGACTGGCCAAAAGACTGATGCACACCGGGGCCAAGTCGCTAGTTTTGGGACTATCGGGAGGCTTGGACTCGACCCTTGCCGCACTGGTCGCATCCCGGGCTTGCAAAATTGCCGTCTTGGCGGATTCGGCCGTCGTGGCGGTCTGCATGCCGGGACCCGGCACGACCGGCCGCACGAAAAACAATGCGGAGAAGTTGGCTTCGGCCCTGAGCTTCAACCGCAGGAATATTCCCATTCACGAGGCGGTGGCAGGACATTTGCGCGATATCGGCCATCCGGAACACAGCCATGACCTCGTTTTCGAGAACACCCAGGCCCGAGAGCGAACCCAGATCCTGATGAACGTCGCCCAGCAATCCGGCGGCTTTGTTCTGGGCACGGGCGATCTCTCCGAAAGTGCTCTTGGATGGTGCACCTACAACGGCGATCACATGTCGATGTATCACGTAAACGCCTCTGTTCCCAAGACCCTCGTGCGTCATCTCGTCGAGTGGTGCGCCGACACGCTCTTCACGGGGGAGACGGCTGCCATTCTCCGTGACATTTGCGACACGCCCATTTCCCCCGAACTTCTGCCGTCTTCGGAAGAAGGGGAGATTCTACAGCAGACCGAGCAGATCCTCGGACCATACGAGCTGCACGACTTCTTTCTCTACCACTCGGTTCGCCACGGTTTTACCAAGGAAAAGATTGCGCGCTTGGCAGCCGCTGCCTTTGCCGGAGCCTACCAGTTGAATGAGATCGCGGCTTGCCTCGAGACCTTCTTTCGCCGCTTTTACAGCCAGCAGTTCAAGCGATCCTGCATGCCGGACGGTCCCAAGGTCGGATCCGTAGCTTTGTCTCCCCGCGGAGATTGGCGCATGCCCAGCGATGCCATGCCTCCTTCTTGAGCAGGGCTGAGGCGCGCCTCACTTGGGAAGTTTGTCGAGACCGATATTCGAAGAAAA
>JAGYJE010000007.1 GCA_018402305.1 Puniceicoccaceae bacterium
AAGGGGAGTTTTGGGGGAGTTCCTGGTTTTTAGTTCTGGGCTGGTTTTTGGGATACTTCGGCGGCTGCGGTGGGGGGGCAGGGCGCTGAAGCAACCCGGCTACTTTTTGTGGCTAGGACGTGCTCTCCAGGGCGTCGAATTTCGCCTTCATGGTGGGGTTGCCGTGGGTGAGCTTTTTGATGGTGACGTCCTGGGCCTTGTTGTTGGCGAGGCGCAGGTTGTTTTGGGAGCCGAGGAGTGCCTCTTTCACCTTTTGCATTTGCTTGATGGACTTATCGATATTCTCAATCGCGTCATCAAACTTGCTTGAGGCGAGTTCGTAGTTGCGGGCAAAGCCGGTTTTGAAGGTTTCCAGTTTTTCCTCGAAGTGGGTGACGTCGATACTCTGGGATTTGACCAGGGCGAGCTCGGCCTTGTATTGCAGGGCGTTCATGGCGGCGTTGCGCAGGAGGGTGATCATGGGGATGAAGAACTGGGGGCGGATGACATACATCTTGGGGTAGCGATAGCCGACATCGACGATCCCGGAGTTGTAGAGTTCGCTCTCCGGTTCGAGGAGGGAGACGAGGATGGCGTATTCGCAGCCTTTCTCGGTGCGATCCTTGTCCAACTCTTTAAAAAAGTCCTCGTTCCGTTTTTTGGTGGCGGTGGTGTCGCTCTCGTTCTTCATCTCGAACATGATGGAGACGATCTCGTTGCCGTCCTCGTCGGCATCGCGGAAGATGTAGTCGCCCTTGCTGCCGGAGCGGGCGTCGTTGTCCTTCTCAAAATAGGCCTTTTGGAAGGCGGTCGGGCGGAGGCGGTTGAATTCGGTCTCGCAGTGCTGCTCCAGGGTCTCACCGACCATCTTGGTGGAGAGCTTGGCCTTCATATCGCGGAGGCGCTCGATGGCGTCGTCGCGGTCCTTGAGCTGGGTCTCGTATTTGTCCTTGAGGGACTGCTCCGCCAGCTGCTTTTGCAGTTCGGCCTGCTTGAGGTCGCTGGCGAGGGCGTCGCGCTGCTTCTCAACCCCCTCAAGGGCTTCCTTCAGGGCCAGCTTCTGCTCGGTTTCCACCGATGCCAGTCTGGCCTTCAGTTCCTGGATCTCGGTATCCTTGCGGGCGGCGGCCTCCTGCAGGTCCTTGCTGCGCTGGAGCTCGGCCAGTTCGGCGGCGGTTTTGCTCTCGCGGCGGGTTTTTTCCAGCTCGGTGGCCAGTTGGTCCCGCTCCTTTTCGACCGAGGCAAGGGCATCGGCCACGGCGTGTTTGCGGGCCTCCTCGCCCTGTTCCAATTGGGTCTGCAATTTGAGGATCTCGGCCTCCTTGGCTGCGGCGGCTTTTTGCAGCTCGCTGGCAGCCTTTTCCCTGGCCAGATCGAGGGCGGCTTGCTTGTCCTTTTCGGCGCGTTCGAGCCGTTCGTGCAGCTCCTGGTCAAACTCGCGGTTGCGGACCTGTTTCAGGATGTCGGCGTAGCCCGCCTCATCGATTTTGAAAGCTTTGTTGCAGTGTGGGCAGATGATTTCGTTCATGGGAATTTGATGGCGGATGAATGATTAATGATGGCGGATGGGGGATGAATGATGAATGATGAATGGTGAATGATGAATGGTGAATGATGAATGATTATGAGTTGGCGATTTTGTGGATGTGCTGGAGCGCAGTGATGGCTTGCCCGGCAATCTTTTGGAAGTCGGTGGAGCTATCGGGGCATTGTTGCACTTGTTGCCAGTAGTTGATGGCGTGCGGATACATTTCCAGCCAGGCGGCTTGGTCTTCGGGCTTGGGGAGCTTGGGCTCGAAGCTGCGCTCGACCACTTCGCCGGTGCCGCTGGGGCGGAAGTGCATGGGCAGCATGTCGTAAACGGGCGCGAGCGGGTAGGATGCTTCGTCGGGTAAGAAGAAGCTGAGGTTACCAAAGTGCATGTCGGTATTGGCAATGAGCTGACCGAAGCAATAAATCCGAGTGATCCGCTCAAGGTCTGCTGGGCTAATCCAATTCGCGGCATGCAGCTTGCGGGCGCAGTCGGCCCAGCTGCCGCTGCCCTGGCCAATGTAGGCGGCATCCAGTGCGCGCAGTGTGATGAGACCACGACGGCCGGTGCGACCCACACGGTCGAAGCGCTCGGATTCCAGGAAGGCGCGTTCTTCAAATCGGAAGGTGCGGGTCTGCGCGGATGCGATGGCGGCCTCACGCAAGACTTCGTTGGCGATGTGTTCGGCGTGCAAGAGATCCGCCCAGCGGCGTCCTGCGGGCGTCGTGATTGGGGGGCTAAACTTGACGATGACGGCCCGCGGTGTCTGCTCCGGCATATCGCAGACCATGGTGGTGAACTTCGGCTGTTCGCCGCCCGCAGAGGAGCCATATTCCTCGTCCTCGCTGAGGGCACGTTGTGCAAATTCTGAATACGAAATTTGAGGGGCGTTATTCGCGTAATAGCCGTCGGCAGCTTTGACTTTCTGATCTTGGAAATCCTCGAGGGCGCGACCATCTCCCAGGATGAAATTACCCTGTAGATTGGCGCCGAAGCCAGTCAAGATTGTGAGCAGTTCCAAGTCGGACCAATCCTCGGGCTTTTCCTTGATTTGGAAAAGGCGAGCCATGCGCTTTCCGAAGGCACGCCCCAGGAAGCCGGTCGGGCGCAAGTCTTCGAGGAACCATGGCCAGCCGGGGTAGAGGCCGTCTTTGAACTCACCGGAGCAAAGGGCCGGTAGGGCATTCTTTGAAGTGAGTAGCCACTGCGTGTGGCTTCCGGCACGGATTGGAGTTAGCTGGCCTGTCCGCGCGACTTGGCCGTTTTCTAAGACATGGTAGAGCGGAATCGAGCCGGAGGCATCTTCATGCCTTACCGCGAGCTGTGTGGCGCGTGCATGGCCAATACTGACAATCCGGTCGCCAAGTTCCTGCACTCGACGAGAGAGTGTCGGGCGACTGATACCGAAATGCGCGACTAGGGCACTGGAGGGTGTCGGGCCATTGATCTGCAGGTAGCTGAGTAGATCTTGGCTGCTGGATGTATTCGCTGGCATGAAACAATCGAAAATTAACTTGAACCTGGATTTATAGGGGCTTTATCGGTTAAATAAAGCTTTTTATGAAACGATTATGAAACGATTTAGGTTTAAAGTGGCGGGAGCTTCCAGCTCTCAGTATTAAAGATGAATCGGGAGCGGGCTATGAGGGATGAAGGCTGAGGGCGGAGACCTGAGACCTGAAGGGGGGATGGAAGATTGGATATGGGTGATGGGATGGCACAGTTTTTAAGAACCGGTCGTTGCCAGGCGCGTGGCTTCGGGGGGTCTAGCTGGACAAACGGGCTTCGAGTCTTTGCAGGCAGGATTGAAGGTGGTTTTGGTGTAGAACACGCCCATGCCCCTGGCAGCCATGGGCTCGTCGGCGTCGTTGGCGAAGCGCTCGACATCGACGAAGAGGCGGCTGAAGGGGAAGATGATGGCCCGTTCGTCTTGTGATCCGTTGGTAAAGAGTTCATCGGTGAACCAATCGGTCAGCTTGAGCTGCTCCTGTCGGAGGGCTTCAGGGCTGAGTTTGTAGTGGGCCAGGGCGGCCTGCGGGATCGCGGTGGCGGCATGGGGGATGTGGAGGAGGAGCATTTTGAGGGATGAGACCTGAGACTTGAAACCTGAGGGGGAGGGTAGAAGATGGGATGGCGAAGATGGAAGATAGGGTTTAGAGCGGAGCGTAGCCGGGTTGCTTTAGCGCCCGGTTCATTTTTAGGAATGTTGGGATTGGGGTTTCGCGGGTCTTTCCTTCGGGTTGGGGTGTATTGGGAATGCTGTACTTTGCGGGCGTTTCCGGCAGGGCGCTGAAGCAACCCTGCTACGGGGTGGCGCCTTACGCGGTTTCTCGGGCGAGGGTGATTTTCGAGTGAATGCTTTCGAAAAGCTGGTCGACTTTGGCCTTGCGGGTCTCGGGATCGAAGCAGCCGATGAAATTGGCGAAGGCACTGTGGTAACTCTCGGTGGGCTGGTTGAAGCAATTGAGTGAGTGCTTGTTGACGATAAACCTGGGTGGGTAGTAGGTGGTTTCGACGGTGATGTCCTCGATAGTCGCGTCTTTCAAGGCGATGCCCTCTCTTCGATTCATGACGTGAATCAGAGTGGTCCGCATGCCTTCGATGCTCAGCCAGCAGTTGTGTTTTTTTGCGACGACAAAGTCTTTGATGTATTCAATGGCGTCGGCTTCGTTGATGCCCTCGGGTAATGGGCGGGAGGTGTAGACGCAGGCGACAATACGGATGCCAAAGCGCGTCGGGTAGGCGACCCGTGCGCTGAATGTCTCGTATTCCCTCAGATCTTGCTCCATGCACAGATCAAGCGTTTTCCTTTCTGGTGGTTGGGTTGAAACGCACTCCGTCCGCTGTTTGTATCCGGAATATGGGCACAAAAAAAGATCGTTCCCGCGCATCGGCCAAGGGATTGGCTGGGATGCATGAACGATCTACGTGCGGGAGAGTGCTTGGATTCAGTTACGTCAAACTGCGAATCATTGGACCACCGTGGCGACTCTCCGAACTCAATGGATAGCGATGAGCTAAAATGAGTGGAAGAACCCGGTTGGTGTTTTCCGCGTTGTGAGGGCGGAAAACGTCTAAAGATTCGATTAACGACGTGTCGTAAAGAACAGGATGAAAGTAGTGAATTAGGAGTTAGGGAATGTCAAGGTTTATCGCCTTCTGCCAGGTTTATAGGGTGCAATAAAAAGTGCGGGGTAATTTTAGGATCCTTCGTAGCTCGCTGACGAGAGTCAGGGAGATGACGCGGTTGGGCAGGCTTCTCACAACGACTGTCGTCGATGTGCTACGGATTGGAATGTGTGCCCCGCGGAAAAAATTGCACCCAGGTTTATTCTGCTTCTCAAAAGTCTTTCGGAAGGTAAAGCAACCACCCCGCCCTTCGGGCACCCCTCCTCATCCGAGGAGGGGAGTTTTAATGGGTTGCGCGTAATGACTCCCCTCCTGTCCCGCTCAGCGGGATAGGAGGGGACAGCCTGCTCTTCGTGGAGAAGCGCGGGCAGGGGTGGTTTTGCTTGCCGGTGCGGGTGAGGGCAGCCTTTTGAACAAGGTCCTGGAGGTCGCCGCTGTTGGCGCACCATTCCATTGCATGAGAGATAGAAGATACCTCTTATGACTCATAAAATGCATAAACATGAGGCATAGAAAGGGAATTTATCGCTCATCTCGATGCTTGACGCTGCATGACGACACTGCATGATGACGAATATGAGAACAATCATCGATGTCCCCGAGGACGTTATCGAATCCTTAGACCGAGTCCGGGCGAGAGAAAAGCGCTCGCGGGCGGCGGTTATACGTGAGGCGATTGATGTTTATTTGCGTGCTAAGGCGACACCCGAGACGGCCAGTGCTTTTGGTTTGTGGAAGGCAAAATCGAGGGATGGCCTGCGCTATCAACGCGAGCTGCGGAGTGATTGGAACGACCGATGAAAGCGGTCTTTGATACCAACATCCTAATCGATTTTTTGAACGGGATCGAAGCGGCCAAGGATGAGCTGGCTCACTTTCAAACGCGTCAGATCAGTGTCATCACCTATATCGAAGTGATGGTGGGCGCGAGCCCGGAGGAGGAGGCCGCCGTGCGTGGTTTTCTCGCATCGTTTCAGGTCGTTGAGTTGAGTGCGGCGATTGCCAACGAAACCATTTCCATCCGGCAGCAGCATGGTTTGAAAATTCCCGATGCCATCGTCTATGCCACAGCGCGGGTTGAGGGTTGCCTGCTGGTCTCCCGTAACACAAAAGATCTCAAGTCGGACTGGCCCGATATTCGGGTGCCGTATCGGCTTTAAGAAGTTCTCAAAGATTCTCAGCCCAGATCGCGCAGGTGAAGCGACCTTTCAGGGTCGGTGAAAAGTAGGTGTAGCAGCTCTGCTCGCGCCTTTGGGAAAATCTGTTCAATCACATTCAATGTGAATGCTTATGGCATACGACTGTATGTTTTGTTCATACAGAAATTGAGATTTAAATTTAACCCCTTAGGCCCCGTCTCACTTATGTGCAGTATAGTAGACAGAGCCAAGAGGTCTTTCCCAGGGCTCTTGAAACTCTGTCCCAGTCCTCTCTGCGAAATGATGTCTTGGGCTTTTTCCCGTCTTTAGTGCGGATTTTTAAGTCGGGTTTCTTGTCTTCCAGATGCATCCGCTGTGTAGAGCGGAAGAAACTGATCAAAGAGCCTTCCGGAACAAAAACATGTTTGTTTGCCATGCTCAAGAAGTTCGAGATTCCTGATACCAGCGGACGAATTTCTTGATCCCATCCGTTACCTGGGTCTGGGGTGAGTAGGCGAGCAAGTCTCCCGCCTTGGAGACGTCAGCGTAGGTGCGTGGCACGTCGCCCAGCTGGTCGGGCAGGTGCTCGATTATGGCCTTTTTCGCAGTCGTTGATTCGATGAGAGCGATGAGTTGACTCAACGCTGTCACTTCAGAGCCGCCGAGGTTGAAGATTTCAAACTCGCTGGCGTCGTAGTTTGCAGCGGCGCAGACGCCGTCGATGATATCGTCGATGTAGGTGTAGTCGCGGGCGCTGGAGCCGTCGCCGAACTGCTGGATGGGGCGTCCGTCGAGGATGTTTTTGGTGAATTTGGATATGGCGAGGTCCGGACGCTGACGGGGACCGTAGACCGTGAAGAAACGCAGGCACTGGCAGCGAATGCCGAAGAGGTGGGCGTAGTTGGAACAGATCTGCTCGCCGGCGAGCTTTGTAGCGGCATAGGGCGAGATGGTCCGCTCAATCAGGTCGGTCTCACTGAAGGGCACTTTTTTATTGATGCCGTAGATCGAGGACGAGGAGGCAAAGGTGAAGCGGGGGACTTTGTGGTAAACACAGGCATCGAGCAGATTAAAGGTGCCGTCGATATTGGTGGTGAAGTAGAGCTTGGGATCTTTTATCGAAGGGCGCACACCCGCCCGTGCGGCGAGGTGGATGACTTGATCGAACTTTCCCTCGGCAAAGGTGCGCTCGACCAGAACGGCGTCGCGAATGTCACCCTTGACGAGACGGATGTCGCTTTGCACACCATGCAGATTCTGCACCTTAATCGACGGGTCATAGTAATCATTGAAATCGTCGATCACGGTGACCTCGTTGTCGTCGGAAAGCATACGCTCGGTGAGATGAGAGCCGATGAAGCCGGCCCCGCCAGTGATCAGAATGTTCATAAAGTTAAAAATCGGGGTTTGTCACAAAAACGTTACAACCATAATAATGAGGGGTTTCGGTTAGTTTCCCCCAACACCCCTAAGAGTTTTAGATAATGTTGCCTTGCTATATCAAGCAATTGCTTCCCATCGTCAGTAGTTTTCTTTTTGTCTCTTCCCTTTCGTTGGTCCCGACGGAGGGGGGCTTTTACATAGATCGCTGAAGCTTCGATTTTTGATCTCAGGGCGGAAGTGGATCGGTGGTTGATCAAATAGTCGCTTCGGGCTTCGGAGCGATGAGATAAACCGGGGCGTTGCCAACTTCGTCGAATTGAATGGGCTCGCCGGTGGAATCGAGGGCTTTTTGAAAGTGAATTGGCCAAGGGCCGCTAAAGGTGCGTCCGTTGCACCATAGCAGGACGACCTCGTCGTTTGTGCGTTCAAAGCGCAGGGCGTAGACAGCGTCCGGGGTGTCCATTTTCTCGACAAAAGTGGCGGGGCCCAGCTCACGGAGGAAGGTCTGGAGCATTTGAAAGCCCACGCGCTTGCGCCAGCCGCCCTCGGCCCGTTCGTCGACGAGGCCGAAGCCGTGGGCGACGAGACGCCACCAATAGACCCGCTCAACCAAACCGGAGCAAATGGTGAGAGCGAGGTAGCGGATCATGTAGTGGCCATACTGCGCTTCCGAGACGTGGACGCGGCTGCCTCGGGCACCTGGCGGCAGGTAGGTGGCCGCCACGGGCGACCACTCGGCGGTATCGATCAGCGGCCAGTTGACCTCGGAAAGGATGAGCCGGTCCTCGCAGCGCTTGGAGTGCCGGGCGATCGCCTTCATCAAGGCGGCTTTTTCGATCGTCCCGAAACGGCCTTGTTTGTTTTCGGGGGCTCCCCGCCGGTCGACGTAGAGGAGGTGCGAGAGGGCGCCGAAGTGGACCCCTCCAGGCAAATGGTCGAGGGCGGCGACGGAATGAAAGGGCTCAAAATCGATACAGGCGGGACCCCAGATCTGGAGGGCTGGGAATTTCTTCCGCAAGTCCACCAGCGGGTGCATGAGGGCTGCATATTCCCTCAAATTGTGGACGCCCCATTTCACTCGATTCATGGCGTGTCCGACTTTGACCGCCTCAACTTTACCGTCAATTCGCTCGAAAAGATACTCAAGGAAGTGCTTCCAGGATTCCGGCTCCAGAGTGGCGCGGCGATCCTGAAAGATGCCAACGACGATTGAGTGCCCGGATTGATGCAGGCGTTCGATGCAGTGGATGGATCGGTCCCATTGGGCTTGTCCCTGATGGTGCCCTACGCGCAGTAGGACCGGAACGCGATGCAGTTCCTCCAGGAGTGCGAGCTGAGGCTCGAAATCGAGGTCGGCGGGTTCAAGCGACATGCCGATGCGGTCGGCCATGGCCACCGGGGTTTTGAAAGCGGTCAAGCACAGTTCCCGGTAGTTTTTCCAAGTCACGGGCAGTGCTTTCAGGTTGGCGAACACGATCTTTGCGTGGTTTCGCCACGAGTGGCAGTTTTTACGGTCCTTCTTGTTAAGGGTGATGGCGGCTTGGGCGGAGCGATCATCCCAAATCCAGACGTCTTCCATGCGCAGGGATAGCTTACCCCGATTTTTACTGGCTTTGCGGAAGCTTTTTATGGGATGGCGTAATGAACGGCTCTTTTGCCAGAGGTAAAACAGCCGCCGTCGCTGTGCAACCTGTTTACGAAAGTCGCTGGGTGCCTTAGAGGCCCAATAAATTCGAAAAAGGACTTCCAGGAATGCGGAGGGCATTTGCAGTCTAGAAAAATCGAGGGCCCGTTGTTTTGTGGTTAGCTTTTTTCGGATTTGGCCGCGGTTTAGATCCAGAAAAATGACGCGATCTGACCCGGTTGTAGGGTCGGGCAGGAGCTCGATGTTCTGATTCCCGAGGTCTCTGTGGTAGAACCCCGAATCGTGCATGCGGCGCATGGCAACGCCGACTTGTTTCAGGAGATCCACGAGAACCGAGCAGGGGCCGTTGCCCGCATAGATTTGTAAAAGCCCGGTTTTCAGGCTTTTCAGTCCTCTGAGGTAACCGGAGAGGTAGTAGGCCTCCATCAGACGTCCATTTTCCCAGCGCTCCAGATAGGCGAGGGGTGGTGGCGTGGCCACGCCGTGTGCTTCGAGGTGTGCGGCGGCTTGAAAGGAACGCGCCGCCTTGCTGCCGCGTTTCCGGTCGTAGCGGTCCTTCCAGCCCTGCTGGCGGCCAAAGAATTTGACGGCTACTGATTGGACGGTGTCGCCGATATCAAAATCCCGCACGACCACTTGGTGGCGACCTCGCGCCAGCACACCGGTTTGGGCCGTCTCGATCTCTTTGCGCAAGCCGGACAGGCATCCATCTCGGAGGGAGGCCAGCCAATCAGCCCGCCCCATCCCGACAAAGCCTTCTTTGTTGAATGCTGCAAATTTTGTATCGTCCACGAATGAGAAGGGCTAGGGCTTGGCGGCGCAGTTACAATTTAAAATTGGTTGAAAGCTGCTGTGTGGGCATTGGGCTGAGGGGGTGGAATGTGGCGTGCTCGCTCGCGAGCGCCTGCGTCGGGAAGGTGCGGTTGGTCGGCTGGGGTGTGGGATTTGGTGAGCGCCCGGTTTTTGACTGGGCGTGCGGGGGGCGTCCGCGAGCGGACACGCCACGGCTTTAATGGATGCTTTTCCGTCCTTCCTGGAGGTTGCGTAGGTAGTTCGTCAGCGTATGGGCTTCATTTTCGAGGGAGTATTGCGCCTCGGCGATCTGTCGCCCATTTTGGCCCATCGCTTCAAGTTTTGGGACATCGCTGAGAAGTGTCCTGAGTTTCTCACGAGTGGCCGCGACATCCCCGCAGGGGACGAGGTAACCGGTCTTCCCCGGGCGGACGATGTCCTGCCAGGCGCCGGCCTCAGAGGCGAGCACGGCGGTGCCGCTGGCCATGGCCTCCAGCACGGTGAGCCCGAAGCCCTCGTTCCGGCTCAACGCGGTGACGAGGTGCATGGCCCGAAAAAGTTCGGGTAGGGCGGAAAAGGGTTGTTTGCCAAGAAAGACGAAGCGGTTTTCGAACCCGGCGGCAGCGATCTTTGCTCTGAGGGCGCGCTCGAATTTCTGCTCTCGGGGCGTGGTTTCGCCGCAGATCACGATGGTGACGTCGGGAAATTCAGCGAGCAGGGGCAGGGCGGCGTCAACTAGGACATCGACGCCTTTCTGATGCCGCACGCGCCCGAAAATACCGACACCATACTTCCCGGGGAAGCCGAGTTTTTGCCAAAGTGCGGCGCGGTCTTTAGCCGGGTGGTAGCGCTCGAGGTCGACCCCGTGGGGGATTATGACGTCCGCTCCGCCCTGAATATAGCTGGCCGCTGCCGTGCAGGTCGAAATGACGGCATCGGCCTCGCGGATGAGCCAGCGGGTGATCCAGGTGTGCTGGCGTTGTGCGGTCGAGGTGAAGGCGATTTTCAGGGGACTGGCGGCCAGTTTCTTGAGCGCGAGGGCCTGGAGCATTTCGTTATTGCGCCGGGCGTGAAAGATTCGGGCTTTGCCATCGGGAAGGGGCGCGCGGCAGAGCCGCAGGGCCTCCCGAAAGGTGAGCGTAGGCACATCCTCCGGCAGGTGGTGGCGACCGAGCACGGCGACCGGAATCAAGCGTTTCTGATGCTGCAGGACCTGTAGCATCGTTGAGGTGACTCCGGAAAACTTCGGGTTGGAATTACCCAAGATGAGCTCGGTCTCTGGTGAGGGGGATCGGGGCATTTTAATCGAGCAAGGATTGAATGACTTCCGGGAACGTGTTGAGGAAAGTCTTGTGATTCGTTTCAAACCAAGCCCGCGCATTGCCGCCAAAGCGTTGCTTTTCCGCTCCGCTGAGTTGGAAGGTGCGGTTGAGCGCTTCGGCCAGCGCTTCCGGGTCGACATGGAAATTCGTGCCGAGGTGACGGGGTTCCTGGTGGTGGAAGGGCACGCGAATGCCGGTTTCCGAGCGAATGATTTCGTTCATGGGCTGGGCATCGGTCGTGATGACGACGGCGCGGCAGCTCATCGCCTCGACGATGTAGTGCCCCCAACCCTCCGAGCGTGAGGTGCAGAGGTGGATACCATGCCGGTTCAACTCTCTAACCAGGTCTTCCGAGGAAAGGTAGCCAGAGAGGAGCCGCACATTATCCGGAACGGCGGCGGGTGCGTTTTCGCTGCACTGGATAAGCGTCAACTCCGGCCAGTCGGGGTGGGCCCGCCAGAGATCGAGCAGGGTTTCGGTGCCCTTCAGCGTGCTGCGGCCTGCCAGGTGGAAACAGCGGCCGTAGTCCATTTCGACCCCGGGTAGCGAACGGTCGGTGGAGCTGAACCCGATATGTCGGGCCGGAGCGTGCTTTGAGAAAATACCTAAGGCGTGCTGCGTCTTGCAGAGGATGGTGTCGATCTTGCGCAGATGCTTTACATGGCGGAGGGGAAAGCGCTCCTGATTCGGAATGAGGAAATTTTTACGGGCGAGGGGCAACCAGCGCGGGAAGACACGTTCCAGGAAAATATTGGCATCAAAGCGGGGCTTTCGCGGGAGCAGAGCCGACCAGGGGGGGATGCCGCGGCAGTGACTGACCGTCACCTCGAACCCGGCACCCTTGAGCGCGCCGTGGACGAGATCGACGTCCTGATCGAGCCCGACACCGTTGGTGCGGGCGACTATGTTGATATGCGGCATGGTGGGGTTCAGGCAGACAGATGTAAAAAACTAAGCGGCGAAAAACGGCTAAAGTCTGCGTCAAATGAGACCACCCGACAGTTTTTAAAGCGTGCCAAAGCAGCCAAATAGGGGTCCGTCCAGAGGTGATGCGGGAAATTGATTTCGCAGGAGAGGGTCCTGAAATCAGGGTCGACTGCCACTGTATCATCAATGTAGCCCACACCCGCTTCGCTGCGGTAAAGTTGGTAGATGTCCCAGGCTTCTTTGGGTGTGAGCGGGTGGCTTAGGACGCTGGGGTGGGTGCTCAGACGTAAAAATCCGAGCGCTGTCACCCGACAAAAGGCAATCTCGGAGGAAGACTCGTTCTGCCAGTAGTCGATGGCCTTTGAATGATGGTCGTGGTTTTCATCGGCCAGTGCGAGCCAGACGTTGACATCGAGTAGATCGGTCATGTTCGTTCATCCGGTTTGGCAGATAGTTTTAGGACACGCTCGACCTCTTCATCTTCCAATAGCTTGTTTAATTGTTTGTTGCTTAGAGCGCGGCTCGGGGCTCGGTCGCTGTTTTTCCGAATAGCCACAGGTGGCGGCCTGCGATGACGCTCCGAAGCGACTCCCGATCCAGATGGGTCGGATAACCCGAGGCGCACGTAGTTTGTTATCAACTCTTTCAGGGAACTCCCCTGCTGCACGGCACGCATTTTTACCGCCCGGAAAACGTCTTCAGGTAGGTCGATTGTTGTTCGCATAAAAGCAGAATCGCATAAGTGTGCGTTGCGTCAAGTATAGGTCTCTGTAGTTGCCTGAAAACATTCATTCTGCCGATACCCTCGCGACTTACCCGCGACTGGGTAACCTTTTTGAAGGGTTTGTTGTTGAGGAGATCATTCGGGGATTGGAGGCGGGCACAGCGCGTCGTTTAGAATATTCCCATTTCCGGACGGAAGCCGGTGGCGAGATTGATCTGATTGTAGATGGGAGTTTCGGATGTCTGCCGATTGAGATACCACTGCGCCAACGGCCCGGTCGTGGCATGAGAATATGGCGGCGGCTTCCGAGGTTTCCGATTTAATTTTGGACGCGCTCGAAACCGACAAAAAGTACGACTTTACCGCGAAAAACTTCGGTTTTTTAAAGGCAACAGGTAACTTAATCGGCACCAATGACCTGTGGATCGGCTGCCATACGCTTTTTTGAAAACGACCTTTCGTTACACGGAAAAACAGCGATTTCGAGCGTATTGCCGGGCTGGAGCTTTTGACATATCGACGGGTGTCCCCGAAAGGATCAGGGAATAAAAAAAAGTACGAATGTCTGTTGAACCCTCCCCGGAATTTCAGACCAGAGCTTGCCTCGGGCTCCTGGGTAGCCTAGAGCGATGGTCCAGGATGCTAGAAATCTAAAGGCGCTTGTAGTTAAAGAGCTCAAAATCCTCTGCATAGTAGTCACCAACAATAGCCAGTAGTTCACGGTCGTAATATTCCATAAAGGGACGATGTTGGGTGCCATTTTTGTGTGTAAGTGCCGCAGAAACTCCAAGTTTGCTCATAATTTCGTGGAATGATTGATCGAGATGCTCATAACGTCCGATCAAGTCGGGGATAAGCGCCCCACCATCGTCTTTAAGCCAAGCGGCTTGGGGCTGGCACTGACTCAAGCCGTTGACATTAAACAGGCCGATGTCGTCGATCGCACCTTCCTCAAGCAACTGACAGAAGAGCCTGAAAGAGGTTTTTGGATGTAAGTCTTTTTGTTTGATAAAGTAGTGGTAGAGTGAAACCAAGCGATCGTAGGGGTTTCGAACAATAGCGAACTTGAGGGCATTTTGGTGGAAGGCTTGGCTGACAAAACCTGTGCTGAGTAGTGATGGGTAGTGGCAATGTGAAAAAGTTACCAGGCCGGACTGCGGGAAACGGTAGTGTATTTGCTCGAGACGGCGAAGTTTCGGGCAGCCGTGCTGGCAAAGCGCGAAGTAAAAGCTACTTCCACCCGTCCGGGGAACCCAAAGGAAGACCGCATCGTGGTTATTTCTCTGGACGAAACGTTGGTAGTGCCTGGCGAACGAAGTCAGTCGGTAACCGGCTGGGCGCAGTTTTTCGAAGCGCCCGCGACGTTGGCTCTCGGGGGGCAGGTAGTCGTCAAAATTCATGTTTTCGATGGGAGAGGCAGATTGATTCATCCAACTGGCCGCTGAGTTCTAGATATTTCTTCACCACGAGCAGACCGATCAGATGCTCTTTTTTCTGATCAGAGAAATCCGCATAGTAATCCTGAAAGTTTTCGATGATAGTTTCGGCTTCATCGGGGTTATCGAGATAGTAATCAATCTTTTCGGTTAAATCAGCGTAATCGTCGCGCAACGCAACGTAGTGCTTACCTGCTTCTAAAGTCCCCTCCATAAACCAGGATTCAAATTTGGGTTTTGTCATGAAACAAAGCGAGTTGGATTGGGCGATCCACTTCAAATTGGTGGCTACGTCATTTCCCTCAATGGAGAGGATGAATTTATGTTGCAGTTGTTCGGCAATTGAAAGATAGGGCTTGCGCCAAGGGCGCAGTTCCGGAACCGGACGCTCATTCGTCAGCCCAATGTCGAGTCGAGGATTTCCGAAGTGTCGTTTGAAAAGCACTTTGCGGTGGTCCCGATTGACTCTGCCGCGCCAGACAAGGCTGTCTTTTTTTTGGCGGTAGGGGCAGCTATCCGTGATCGGGCGGAAGTGACGGATGCTATTCAGGCGCAGCAGGACGCTATTTTCGTTGGGTATCCTGATCGGTCGGGTTTTGACAAAACCCGGCACAGCGGTGACGTCGGTTTTGTCGCCAAATCGTGAGAAGGTCTTCACCTGCGATGGGAAGTGACGAAGTAACCTGCGAAAATCGAAGAAATAGGTCGTTTTTGCTTTCGGTATATAAGCGATGGACAAGGCTTCTTCAGGGGCAGGAAATTTGCTGTTCAGTTTGTTGTAGTAGTTGACCCTTCGATTGATGGCTTCGGGTGGATAACGATCCACAAGTTGAAGCCAAGCTCGGAGACGCCTACGATAGAAGGCATTGGGGACGAAAAAGTGCTCGGCAAAACCGCGGCTATAAAAAGCAATTTTCCGGGATTGCTGTTGCCGTAGTTGAATCATTTCGACGTATCCTGGTGGTTGGTCATGTAAGTCGGGAATTACGAGACGATTTTCGAAGTAATGCTAAAGAGTTTTAATACTCAGTTTGGTTAAGCTTTCAGCTGTTCCGCTATTTTTTTCATTAAGGTATCCGTATTTTGGTTTCCGTTTGCAACCGACTTTCTGAACCTCGCAATGTCTTTATGCTGACGCCGACGGGCTTTTCTGACGTTATCCAGGTCGATCAGCTGAACGGTTGATTCATTCTCAACAATCAAATTTTGTGTGTGTAGGTCACCGTGGCTCAATCCAAGCGAATGGAGCGATTTGATGGTATCGATGGCTGCTTGAGCTGTTTCATCCAAGAGTTTTCCAGGCTTTTCCGAATAGAGGTAATCATGCAGCTTAAGACCAGTCGCATGCTCCATCAGAAGATACGAGCGTGCGGACCAGATGCTCCATCGGGCGACGATTAGAAAGTGAGTCGGACAAGGGACACCATTAGACCGGAGGTAGTGGGCAACGCGAAGCGATCGGTGGGAGCGCGAACTGCGAGTGAGAATACGCAAAGCGAAGAGGGGCCCGTGGGGATGGTAGCATTTAATGACAAAGCTTTTGCCTCCAATCCGGCAGCTCCGAACGTCTTGGTCATTTGCCTGGCGGATTTTTTCTCCGTTTTCGTGAAGCGCTCGAACATCTCCATAGCTGAGCTTGCAGAGGTGCTGAGGTATCTCGGGAGCGGTCGAACGAAGAATCATTTAAGCGGTTAAACGGAAGGGTTTAGGAATTAGGCGCGTTTTCTCTGCGGTCAAGGAAGTCATTTACGGCGGCCTCGATTTGTTGAATATGACGTTCCATCGAGAATTCCTGTCCTGTCGAAATCGCATGGTTGCGGATCTCTTGGAAGTTTGGACACGCTGCCAAATCTTGAATGCGATCCCTGATTAGATCGTAATCATGAGCGGTCGGGATGACGTATCCGTTTCGCCCATCTTTTATAAGTTCGGCACTGCCATTGGTTGCCGTTGTGATCACCGCGACTCCACAGGCGAGCGCCTCGCAGACAACATTCGCGGCGGCATCGTATTTTGAGGGAAAGACCAGGCAATCTGAAGCGCCATAATAATGCTCAATTTTCGGCTGAAAACCGGCGTAAACGACACGGTCCAGCAGGTCGAGATTCTCGAGTGACTTGCGGAGTTTGGAAGCATCGGTCCGGCCGACGACCAGAAGTTTAATGCGCTTGTTGTGAATTCCGGCAAAGGACTCCAGCAGCTCCTGCAAGCCCTTGCGACCGCCTCCGCCTGCGGTGAAAATGCAGACGAAGTCGTCAGTCGAAAATCCATGTTGGCGGCGGATAGTATCGCGCATCTTGCTTGCAACATTCGGATTAAAGCGGCTCAGATCGATCCCGTTGCGGACTACCCGCAAGCGCTCCTCCGGGACTTGATACCGATTTTGAATGTCTTGCTTCACCATGCTCGAATTGGTGATCAGCAACTGCGGCGTATTTTTCTTGAATAAATTTTCTTGTAAGCGTCTCGCTGTCAGATGCTTCAGACGGAATCGGGCGCTGGGTCGCAGGCAATTATCCATGTAAGTTGCGTGCACGCCGCCGCCGGCACGGTAGACATCGCCAAAGCTCACGTTTCCGGTGGTGAAGACAAAATCAAAATTTACCGGGTGCTTTCGGATCAGTTTTTGTGCTCGGTAATTGAACCAGACCAAACGGGCCGAAGGGGTCAACTTGAGCGGCCTGACTTTGATCTTATTGAGGTTAGCATGCTCAACAGATCGACTGCCAAAGCTTTCCGCGAAGCACCATACCTCGCAGCCACCCGCCAACAGACCGCGGAGGAGCCGGTTAATGTAATTCTCGTGCCCGCCACGGTCAGGATCGAGAGATTTGACCACTAACGCAATCTTCCAGAGGAGCGTTTCCGAGTGCACCCTATTTTCCTGAAAGGACTTCCTCATAAAGACTTAGGTAGCTCAAAGCCATGGAATCAGTGTTAAATTGCAACGAATAATTGTATGCGTTTTCTGTAATTGCAGACTTCAGGTTCGGGTCTGTAATGAGTGCACGTAGGTGGTCAGCCAGTTCGGCGGCGTTTCCAATGCTGGAACTTAGACCCGTTTTCCGATGCTGAACCAGTTCCGGGATTCCCCCTGCTTGGGTGGCGACGACTGGAACTTTGGCGGCAAAGGAATCAATGACGCTCGTCCCGAGTCCTTCTGTCTTTGAGGTAATCAGGAAAATGTCCAGCGATGGTAGCACCTCTTCAATGTTATCCAGGAAACCGGTAAAGATGAAATAATCGCTCAGGTTAAGCGCCTTCACTCGGGCCTTGAGATCGGATTCCAATTCGCCTGAGCCGATGATGAAGAAACGAACAAATCGGTCAAATTTTTGCACATAATGGGCTGCGGTTTCCATAAAAGTGGCATAGTCCTTGTGAGGTGCGAGTGCACTGGTGTTTCCAATAAGGGTGAGGTTTTTTTTCAGTTGATACTTCGTCCGAAGGAAATTGTTCCCGATGTGGGGCTCGAACCTCTTATGGTTGATCGCACTGTATATAGTGCTGCAGAGGTCTGGTCGGCCAGTTCCGCTAGTGACTATTTCTCTGATGGCATTGGAGACACAAGCGATCTTACGAATGCCGGGAAAGGTGTATTTATATCGAGAGAAAAAATTGCGTTTGAGTTCAAAATCAACCCTTCGGGTTAGAACGACCGGCGTTCTATTGCCGAGAAGATATGCCAGAAAAGCTGTGCTGTGCGAGTGGGAACTGTGCGCATGCACAATATCAACCGACAGTGTTTCGCAAAGTTTTTTCAACGCCAATCCCGAGCGAATGTCTCCCGAGTGCCGCATAGGCAAGGGGTGAAAGGCCCAGTCCCGAGCGATGCAGAATTTTTCAAATTCAGATCCTGGTTTGCAGGCGACCAGCGGCTGGATTCCCTTGGTTTCCAGCTTCTCAACAAGGTAAGCGATTTGCTGCTCGCCGCCCCGCCAAGTCGATTCGGAGCTAAGATGCAGAATCCTCATGTCCGGACGTTAACTGCTTATATTTGGCATACTTCAAGAACTTTGAGTGGGCCGAGACGACTGCGATCGTCAAACCGCGAAATCCGTCCAAAAAGCCGAGTTTTAAGAAATAGTGTTTTAAAAAGACGAACGGAGGATTGAAAAGCAATCGAAGTGTTGTGAAGCGTTTCGTTCTGTTTCTGAGCAGCTCGTGCGCGGCGATCGTTGAGAATTTATTGCTCTGCGCGACATGGGCCTCCAGGTCGGGGATCGTGTAATGGAGAATGTCCCCACGGAGCCGATGGGTTTTGGCGCCCTTTTCGAGTTGAACGGTGTCGTGTGGGTTGTTCCCCCCCCAGCTTCCATACTGCTTGTTCCAGAATCTTACTTTGCGGTCTGGATACCACCCGCTGTGTCGGATCCAGCGGCCACAATAGTTATTAAGTCTGGGCATTGAATAGGCCTCGATACCAGGCGGGGCTTTTTCCTTTATTCCGTTCATTTCATGTATTAGTTCGTGGCTTAAGCACTCGTCGCCGTCGAGCGAAAGCACCCAGTCGTATCTCGCCTCATTCAAGCCGTAATGCTTCTGCTCAATATAGCCTTTGAACGCATTCTGAACGAAACGGACCTTTTCGTAAGAGCGGCAAATCGACTCGGTCTGATCGGTCGAAAAGCTGTCAACCACCACGATTTCGTCGGCGACTTTGTCGAGCGAATCCAGACACTTTCGGATATGCGTCTCTTCGTTGAAAGTAATGACGGTTGCGCTGATTTTCATTGTTTCAATGTTTCAAAGTCGAGTGGGAACCGCTCTTCAAAAGAGCGCATAATTGGACGTTTTGAGGGAATCGCCCGAAAAAAGGGCTTTTTTCTGTGTGGAAATTTGGGATAATTTGTGAAGTTTGAGATGCAATGGAAAGGACAGCAAGTAACCATCGAATCAAATTCGTTAAATGGGCATGTTTCTTCTCGAGGCAAAAGAATTTTTTTACTAGTTATCCGATAAGCGGGCGGACTTGGGTGCGTTTTTTAGTAAACGCGGACAAAACGGAGATTTTTGGTATTGAGGTTCTGAATGTCTTTAAGGCAGAGCGAAAGTTACTATTGAAACACCACGTGGAGTGGACGATCCTCGCTGGCCGCCAGAAAGACGCCTACTACGCGATGCGCCCACAAAATATCGGACTTCTACGAAAGACCTCCTGCGCCTTTATGATGCTAAATTTCCACGCTACGCTCGCATCAGCCTGGTTCCAGGTAACTCAGCGACTCGGTGTCGCCATAGTCTAATTTTCGATGTCAACATCCGTTTCTTTGAGGGTGCTGTGATTTTGTTTGACAATATATACTGTTGGTATATCCGTTTAAGAATGGAGGCAGCGAGATTGTTTCAAAATGGGCGGAGTCAGGCGGTTCGCTCGCCCAAAGCCTACCGGTTTTTCGGCGAAAAGGTGTTCATTAAACGTTTCGGAAAAGGAATCGTTTTGCTTCCGGATGAGGATTTATGGGAGAGCCTGATCGAGAGCACGGCAAAGTTTTCCACTGATTTCATGGAAACGCGTGATCAAGGGGGCGAGCAAGAGCGGGAGGCCTGCTTCGAGTGACGTATCTATTGGATACAGAAATCTGCATCTTTATGATACGAAGGCAACCGGAGTCTGTTTTCGCTAAATTGCGGGAGCAAGTGCCTGGCGACGTGGGGGTTTCTGCAGTCACCCATTCGGAACTTTGCCATGGTGCGCTCAAAAGCCGGGAACCAGAGACGAATCTTGCCGCCTTGGCGGAGTTCGTGTTTTGTGGTGACGAATAATACCAAGGAATTCGAGCGGGTGGATGGCTTGCGCGTTGAAAACTGGCTTTTGGCTGACTGGCTTTTGGCTGACTGAGTATTTGAGCGGCGGGCAGGACTTTGCTGGTGTCCGCGTCGTTTATCCGTTTTATTGAACGAAAAATTAAAGATTTTGCTTTGGTTTCTGAAACTTTCTGCCCGCTTTTTGGCTTGGTTACCGCCGAGCCTGGCTGCGATGCTGTGTCGTTTTATTGGGTTGTTGGTTCGTGTTTTTTTGGCGACCCGGAGTCGGAGCACGCTGAACAGCCTTTCGCATGCATTTCCGGATGAAACGGAGGCTTGGCGGCAGGGGGTCTTCCGGGAGTCCTGCACCCGGTTGGCGGAGATGGGGCTTTTCCGGCTGGCCTCGGCCTACTTCAGCGCGGAGCGGCTGGAGCAGACGCTTGAACTCACGCCGGAAGCTGCTCGGATTATCGAAGATTATCGGGAGGGCGGGCGGTTCCATGGGCGGCCGGTCGTGATTATGCTGCCGCACATGACCCTGTCGGAAGCGGCGACCATGCTGCCGGGGCGGGTATCGGGCTTAAAGCCGGTGCATGTCATTTTTCGTCCGCTCAACCAGCCAGCGATCAACCGCTGGGTGACGCGCGAGCGGGAACGGTTTGGTGCCAAAATGATTTCGCGGCGGGCTGGGCACAACGATGCCATGGCAGCCCTGCGGCAGGGAGAAATCGTTGCTGTGCTCTTCGATCAGGATGCGGCCAGTCGTGGGTCGGTGATTACCTTCATGGACCGTATGGTTTCGGCGACGGATCTGCCTGCCCTAATGGCGCATCGTTTCAGCGCGGATGTCTTTCTCATGCTCCCCGAGCGACAGAGCTTTTGGAGGGCTCAGTTGACCTTAAGGCCCATCCCGCTGGGCGAGGAGCCGGTGGACGTGACAATCCGGGCCCACGATGCACTGGAGGCGTATCTGCGGCGCGATGCGGAAACGGCGGCGGATTGGCTCTGGCTGCATCAGCGCTGGAACTTCGCCTGCAAGCCCCGCAAACGCTTCCGCCTGTCCGAGAAGCGGAATCAAATCGCACGCGCGAATGCCTTGCACGGCCGCGACGCGTTGCCGAGAAAAGTGCGCTTCTGGGTCCGACTGCCGGATAGCCGGGCTGAGGTGGTTGATGCCTTGCCCGTCCTGCGGGCAATCCGAGCCGCGCGACCGGACTTCGAATTCACTTTGATCGGGGAGGGTGGGCTACAGTCATTGGTTGAGGAGTCAGAGCTGGCGGATCGATTCGTCCCACTACCAAAGTCGGGACTTTCCCGATTGCTTCAATTTTATCAAATGCGCTCGCAGTATCCCGACACCTATTGGGTGCTCGCCGCGGACTTTGGCGCGGACTTGGAGGCCTTTCTCACCCGTTGTCCCCAGCGCTTTGGAGCGGAGCGGGCAGGGCGGAGGCGGCGTTTGTTGACGACGCCCTATCGAGCGGAAGCGGGCGCCGAAAACGCTCCGCCCGGACTCTCCGGCTTATGGCAGTCCATGGCGTATTTCTATGGCTTACCGGAGCCGGAGGAATCGCCACCGGATCGGGAAAAACCCTCGGCGGATGCGTGACCTGATCGCGATTCTACGCTTGATTAAAGTAAAAATGTGGACATTATGTGGACATATGAAAACGGCAACGCTTCGTCAATTGCGCAATGAAACGTCTCTCCTCGCGAAATGGGTTGAGGCAGGCGAAACGGTCGTTGTTACGAAACGTTCGAAGCCTCTTTTTCGCTTGATCGCGGCCACTCCAAAGGATGCAAATACAGGGCCGCTTCCGGATTTTGATGCCCGCCAGCGAGCGATCTTTCCTGAGGCACTCACTGGTTCAACTGGAGCTGATTTGATTATTGAGGAAAGAGGGCGTTATTGATCTATGCAGATAGTAGTTTTCTGGTGTCGCTCTATCTGCGAGACGGAAATTCTCGAGCGGCACGGTCGGAGATTGAGTCGCACACGGATGGTGTCGCGCTGAGCCGTCTTGCTGGACTTGAAGTTAGAAACGCATTTCGGCTGGCAGTTTTCCGCGGTTGGGTTGAGGAAGACCAAGAGCGGCGTGTTCAATCCCTTTTTGAGTCCGACGGGTGCGGTGGGTTTTTATACCCTTTGGTTTTTGCGAGCGATGAAATTTTCGCGGTGGCTGAGCATCTTTCCCGCACATTTACTGCGACTTCCGGCAATCGAAGTCTCGATATCATGCACATTGCCTGTGCTCAAGTCGCGGAGTTGACGGTCTTCGCATCCTTTGATGAGCGGCAGCGCAAGCTGGCAAGTTTGGTCGGCTTGCAGGTGGTTCCTTAGCTGGTGGAGCTTCAGGGGCCGGCATGCCTCCTCCGCCAAAGGCTACGGAGGCCAGGGAATGCGCCGGACAACGGCGCTGCGAAAACACCAAGCGCTCTTTTTTCAATTAAGGCTCGTATCCGGCGGGGATACGGATTTCGTCTGGAGGTTTGCAATGGCGACTCCCAAGGACATAAAAGCTGAAGGTTTAGAGGGCTTCGAGAAGCTCGAGCTGGGTGAACTTTATTACGTGGCCAACCGTGTTTATCTGGACCGGGGATTGGCGCTCTATCGTCAGTTTGCCGTCGAGGAACTCCGCTGGGATTCGGCTAAAAAGACGCTGACGGCTTGCCTGCCGGGCGGTAGCCGCTATCCGAATGAGGTCGCGCTTCAGGTGGTAGATGGGCGTCTCAAGCACCGCTGCGACTGCGCCACCTGGGCAAAGCAGGGGGATTGCGTGCACGTCGTGGCGGGAATGGCGGCCATGTTTTTGGCCGTGCAGGGGAAGAGCGCCGGTGGCTACGCCATGCCGGATGACTATGCTCAGGAGCTCCGGCGTCAGCTGGAATACCGCGATGTCGGCGGCGGGGGCCATGAGGCGGATGATCCGCTGGACGGCGAGCGCACGACCATCGTGCTGACTGAGATCGAGCGGGGCGGGGAGCTGAGCTTCTTCGTGGATGGCCGCCTGCCGGCTGATTTCCTTCGGGCCTTCGGGGTCGAACTGGAGGGTAATTACGGGTTCAGTTACCAGCGTGACTTTATTTTGGACGAGCCGGGGGAGCAGTTGAAGCCCTTTCTGGAAAGAGCCAAGGCGGCGGGTTACTCCGTCGTTGCGGTGCTGGATGAGGGCCCCTGTGCCTTGTCGCTGCAGGCGCAAACGCTGACGGTTGAAATCAAATTCGTGCTGCGCGGGGACCAGGTCGAGGGATCCGTTCTTTTCCTCGATGGCAAGGAGCAAGCGATCGACGTGTTCACCTACATTCCCGGTAGCGGCTATGTTTTGGCGACCGATGGGCGCCTGCACCCCATCGATGCGAAGGATTCCTTGGCATTGAAGGACTTGGGCGCGGGTGGGTTTCGCATCGATGTGGACTCCTTTAACGAACAAAGCCTCACGCCGAGTGCGGCCCGCGAGCGGGCGCTCTTTTTCGTCGGCGAGCGCAAGGTCGAACCGAAAAAGTCCGGAGAGGCGGCCGCTTTGATTGAAATTGATCTGACCGCGATGGAAAATGCGGCTGGGGAATGGGAGGCCTTCGAGTTTGATCTTTTCCTGAACTTCGATGGTTGCCGAGCGGATTTGAACCAGCTTCAGGAAATCCTGCTGGCACCCATCCTCGTGCCGCCCACGGGAAAGCTGCTCACGGCGAAGCGCCGGGTGCAGGCCTTCTTTGCTTTGGTTCGCCGGGTGCTGGCCTCAGAGTGCTCCAGTGCGGATCTGGACCTGGATGCCTATGCGGACGATTACCCGGAGCTTTTTTCCGATAAAAACGCCTCCTCTGTTGAAGAGACCCTGCCTGCATTGCTGCGACTCCTCGACGCCTTCGGTGCGGCGTGCCCGGTCGCTTTGGCCGACGAGGGGCAGGCCCGCTGGATCCGCGGTCATTTTGACATTCGGAAGATTGCCATGCTGCTCTTCAGCATGTCGGATGTGAACAGCCGTTCCGATTTGGGTGCGCTGGCGGGTGGCAGCATTGGACTGGCCCATCCCGAGGCCGGCTCAGAGGCTTTGCAGCGCATCGTATCCGTGGGCCGCGCACTCGGCGTGGGGGTGCAGTTTAACAAGCAGCCCATTCGCTCCGAGCCGCTCACGATTCAAGTCGAAAGCCTCACAGCCGCTTCGGAAATCGACTGGTTTCGGCTGCATCCCTCCATTCGTTGCGGCGACCGGACGATTGATCAGACCGAGTGGCAGAAGCTTATCCTCGGGCAGTTGTTGATCGAGGACAAAGACGGCAGCTTGATTGTGCCCCGATTGGAAGGCGACGCGGGCGGGCTGGAGTTATTGGCGGACCTTCTGCAACCGCGGCGGAAAAAGTCCGGTGGAGGGAAGGATGCGGGCGATGATACGCTGCAGGTCTCCCGCCTGGAAATGCTCGATTGGATTATGCTGCGGAAGCACGGCGTGCGGGTAACGTTGCCGCCGGAAGCGGAGTCGCTTTTCGCCAGCCTCGCCGAGTTTGATGCGATCGGATCTTTCGAAAAGCCTGCCAGTCTACAGGCTGATTTGCGGCCTTATCAGGCGCAAGGCTGCGCCTGGATTGATTTTCTCTATCGGCACCGCTTTGGGGCCTGTCTCGCGGACGACATGGGGCTCGGTAAAACGGTGCAAACCATTGCTTTTCTGGCCCGCTATTTTGAGAAAAACCCCGAGGCGCAGGACGCCCGTGTATTGATCGTCCTGCCACCGAGCCTTGTCTTCAATTGGCAGGAAGAGTTTGAGCGTTTCGCGCCCACACTGAAGGTGGTCGACTGCCTCAGTAAAAGTCGCTGGAAGACTGCACTGCAGGAGGCTCAGATTATTCTGACGACCTACGACCGCGTGCGGATCGACCTCTCGGCCATGCGGGCGCACCGCTTCGATATCGTGGTCTTTGACGAGGCGCACAACTTGAAAAACGTCTCAGCTGCGCGGACAAAAGCGGCGGCCCGCATCGACCGGCGCTTCACGCTCTGCCTGACCGGGACGCCGGTGGAGAACAATGCCAGTGAGTTCTACTCGGTCATGACCGCTGCCGTGCCGGGGATATTCGGGACCTTAAAGGAATTCAAAGAAGCCTACCGCGGCGCACCGCACCGGATACTCGGGCGCTCCCGTCCGTTCATTCTGCGTCGGACCAAGGAAAAGATCCTCAAGGAACTGCCAAAAAAAGAAGAGCATGAACTCTTCCTCGAGATGTCGACACTTCAAAAAGAGATCTACACCCGCACGGTGGCGGAGGTCCGGGCCGAGGTGGCGGAGGCCTACGAGGGCCGACCCGAGCAGCAGGCAGGGATCGTGGCGCTGGCCGCGATTTTGCGTCTGCGGCAGGTCTGTGTTAGCCCGGAGTTGTTGGGTAAGCACATGCCCAATCATGCGCCCAAATTCAGCTACATGGCGGACCGCCTGGAAGAGTTGAACGCCGAAGGGCATGGCGCACTGGTCTTTAGTCAGTTCATCGGCGGCCTCGACCAAATGGAGGTCGTGGCGAAGGAACGGGGCATCCAATACCTGCGGATGGACGGCCAGACGCCGGTGGTGAAGCGCAAAGAAATCGTTCGCTCCTTCCAGAGCGGCGATGGCCCGCCTTTCTTTTTCATCAGTCTGAAGACCGGCGGCGTGGGGCTCAATTTAACGCGCGCCAACTACGTCTTCCACCTCGATCCGTGGTGGAACCCGGCGGTGGAGAACCAGGCCAGTGACCGCGCGCACCGGATCGGCCAGACCCAGGCGGTCTTCGTGCAGCGGCTCATCATGCAACACAGCATCGAAGCCCGCATGTTAGAGCTAAAGGCCCGCAAGGCCGAGCTGTTTCGGCAACTGGTGGAAGCGCCCGGCGCCCAGTCGGCCAAGGCCGGACTCAGTCGCGACGATTTCGATTACTTGCTGAACGGGTGAGTTTTCGGGTGAGTTTTGGCCTCGGGCGGTTGGCCTACCAAAGAACCGTAACTGGATATTTGTGAATCAACGGATCCGGGGTGACCAAGCGCATGCCGCCACAAAGCGCACTGGCAATGAGTAGCCGATCAAAGGGGTCCCGGTGGTGAGCGGGTAATTTCGCGAGATGCCAGATCGCCTCATCATCGATGGGTGAATAGTCGATGCCGTGACAGTTGAGACCTCTGCTTATTAACTCTTTCGGAGGAAAGCTTAGGTCCAGCTTTCCCGTTTGATACTTTAGTTGAATCTCCCATGAGGAGACTTGGCTGAGAACCAACTCATTTGAGGAATCTTCCAGAGCTGTTTTGGCGGCCTCGCTCAAGTGCTTCGTTTGATCAATCAGCCACAAGAAGCAGCAGGTATCCAAGAGAAGTTTCATGGCGCGTGCGGAAGCTGACTATCCATGAAATCGGCCTCAATCGCCTCGTCACTTTGAAAGAAAGAATCGTTGAACGTCACGCAACCACTCAGTTGACCAAGTATTCGCTTTTTCTGGGGAGCTGTATTTTTTAGCGGACGGATTTCCGCAAACGGTTGGTTGCGGTCACAAAGTATGATCGTTTCGCCCGCTTTGACGCGTTTCGCGTAGCGGGACAAATGCGTTTTAGCCTCGTTGATATTAATTGTGGTCATGTTTTGGAACATATGACCATGTTGATGACTAAGTCAAGGCCTTTTGAGCATCGACCTCAGCGATTCGCCAGCACTTCGGCGAAGGGCACAGCGGCGCAGTGGCCGAAGAGGGGATTGCCGCGCAGGCCGCGCACGGCAGACACGGCGGGCGAGCTCAGGCCGCAGAGGAAGCGGGCTTGCTGCCGGGGCCGGGCGAGCGCGGTGGAGTGGGCGGCCACGAGGGCATCAAAGCCCGTCAGGTCGAAAGCGCCCAGGCTCGGGGTGGTGCGCTCAGGCAAGGCCTCCGGTGGCTCACCCTGGCAGACGCTACAATGCCCGCAGGCATCCAATGTCTCACCGAAATACGCCAGTAAGTTTGCGGTGAGGCAGCCCTGGCCCTGCGCATAGTCCAGCATACGATGGATACGGGCAATCTCCATAGCCTCGTGCTCGGCAAAGCGGGCGGCCATCTCCTCGCAAAGCGCCCCGGTATCCGGGTCTGCCTGAAGGCGTTCAAAGCGGAGCCGGTAGCCAGCCAGTTGCAGGTCAGTCAGACCCTTCTGCTCCATGCTTTCGAGGGCGCGCAAAATAACACTCCGGCTTTGTCCGGTGGTGGCGATGGCTTGCTCCATGTCGAGGGTGATCCATTTTTTTGCTTTCTGGCAGCAGGTGAAGACCTTCTTCAGGAAGGCAGCCTGGGGCGCTTCGTAGTGGCTGAGCAGCGCGCGGCTATCCGACTTCGGCGCAAAGCGGATGCTGCCGTAGTAGGGGCCTTTGGCGCGAATCACTCCAGCCAGCTCCAACCGGGTCAGCAGGGTGCTGACCACCAGGGGCCGCATGTCAAAGCGCCGCGAAAGATCCGTCAGTGCGATGTCGATCTCGTCGCCACCGAGCAGCAGCTCATTGAGCAGACTGCGGAGGCTTTCCGCGTCCGGCGTGTCGCCGTAGACGAAGTTCTCCAGAGTAGTGGCATCGTCGGGACAGGCGAATAGCTCACAAATCGAAGGCTGCCCGTCGCGTCCCGCCCGGCCGATCTCCTGCATGTAGCTTTCGTAGCCCTTCGACAGGTGGTAGTGGTAGATGTAGCGGATGTCCGCCTTATCGATGCCCATGCCAAAGGCGATCGTCGCGCAGATGATGGGCGTGCGGCCCTCCATGAAGGCCTCCTGGGCGGCGACCCGCTTTTCCGAAGCCATGCCCGCGTGATAGGCGGCCGCATTGAAGCCGGATTTTTGCAAATGCTCGGCGACTTCCTCGGCGTGTCGTTGCAAGCTGACATAAACGATTGTCGCCCCCAGAGGCCGCGCCCGCAAGCGCTCGACGAGTCGGTCCGGGCGGTCCGCGTCCTGGCAGGCCGTGACGCGGAGTTCCAGGTTGGAGCGGTAGAAGCCCGTGTTGACCAGATCCTCGGCGGCGATGCCAAAGGCCGTTGCCATATCCTGCGCCACCTGGGGTGTGGCGGTGGCGGTGAGGGCAAGGACGCGTTCGACTTTGAGCGATTTCGCGGCGTCGGCCAGCTTCAGGTAGTCCGGCCGGAAGTTGTGGCCCCATGCCGAGATACAGTGGGCTTCGTCGACCGCGAGCAGGCTGATCGTCTGTCCTCGGATCAGATTCAGGAAGCGCTCGTTGCTCAGGCGCTCCGGTGCGACGAAGAGAAGCTTAACCCGTCCGGCGCGGATGTCCTCGGTGACACGGCGGTAGTCGTCCTCCTCCAGGCTGGAGTCGAGTCGCTCCGCCTGGATGCCTTTGACGCGGAGGCTGTCGATCTGGTCCTTCATCAGCGCCAGGAGCGGGGAAATCACCAGCGTGAGCCCGGGCAGCAGGAGAGAGGGCAATTGGTAGCAAAGGCTTTTGCCTGAGCCCGTCGGAAAGATCGCCCCCGCGCTGCGGCCCGCCAGGAGGGCGTCGATGACGGCTTCCTGCCCGGGGCGAAAGGCATCGAAGCCAAAGCGTTCTTGAAGGAGGGTGCTTGTGGTTTGGTAAGACATGCGGTGTTGATGGATTGATCGTCGAGCCTGCCAGCAGCAAACGGCGCTGACAACCGTTTCTTTAAAAAGCGTTTCAACGCGGCTGCTGACCGCTCTAGGATTACGACTTGCCGAAGGGTTTGTTGGCCGGGCAGTTGGCACGCGGGCAGGCGCAGCGCTTTCCGGTCTTGTGGTTCGGCTTGAAGACCCGGCAGAGGTAGGCGATGGCACCGAGTATGCAGAGGGCGACCAGAACTGTGTCTAAGCGATTCATTGCGTGGTTTAGAAAAGCATTCCGATTTGATAGACAGCCACCGCCGCAACCCAAGCTAGCAAGGTCAGGGCGCAAAAGCTGCCTGCCGACCACCACCCATTCAGCTCTTTGGCAATCACGGCTAGCGTCGCGCCGCATTGCATGCAGAGCGCGAAAAAGATCATAATGGAGAGCGCCACCGGGATATTGAAAACCGGCTCGCCTTGGCGGGGACCGGCATCCCATTTGGCGTTGCTGAGGGTCGTGCGGAGGTCGCTTGAGTTTTCGTCGACCTCGTCTCCCAAGGCGTAAATAATGCCGAGCGTTGAGATAATGATCTCCCGGGCCGGGAAGCTCGCCAGCACCCCGACGGTGATCTTCCAATCGTAGCCAGCGGGTGCGAAGATCGGTTGAACCATTTTCCCGAAGCGGCCCATGTAGCTTTGCTCGAGGTAGCGTGCCGCGATTTGTGCGTCCAATTCGGCCTGCTGGCTTTCGTCGAGACTCGCTTTGCCCTCTTGTGAACTGAGGCGCCCTTCGGTTATTTGACTGATAAACTGCGTCCGGGTATCCGCCGCAATCGACTCGGGGCGAGGGAAGTAAAGCAAGGCCCAGATTACAATGGTCATGGCGAAGATGACCGTTCCGGCGCGCACGACAAATTCCTTTCCGCTCTCATACATGCGCAGGAGAACGAGCTTGAGTTGCGGCACCCGGTAGCGGGGCAGCTCCATGACAAAGGGCATCGGTGCGCGGCCTTTGTCGATGGAGCGGTGTAAGAGCCAGGCGAGCGGTGCGGCGACCAGTGCGCCCACGAAGTGCATGGCAAAGAGGGCGGTGCCCGCCACACTTGGTCCGTAGACCGGTTCGATGAAGGCACCGATGAGGAGCAGGTAAACCGGGAGCCGGGCGGAGCAGCTCATGAGTGGGGCAACGAGGATCGTGATGAGCCGGGCCTTGTTGTCGTTAATCGTGCGCGTGGCCATGATGCCTGGTATGGCGCAGGCGAAACTTGTGAGCAGTGGGACAAAGCTCTTCCCATTGAGGCCACACCACTGGAAGCACTTGTCCATAAGGAAGGCGGCGCGCGCCATGTAGCCGGTCGCTTCGAGTAGCGCGATGAAGAAAAAGAGCACGAGAATCTGCGGTAAAAAGACGAGAAAGGCACCCACGCCCCCGATGATCCCATCGACAACAAGACTCTGTAGCATGGGAGTGCCCACCAGTGCGCCGGCAGCGATGCCCTGCAGCCAGCCCACGACACCCTCGATCAAATCCATGGCCGGGCCGGCCCAGCTGTAGACCGATTGGAAAACGACATACATCATCCCCACGAAAACGAGCAGGCCCCAGAATTTGTGCAGGAGCAACTGATCGATGCTCTCGGAGGTGCTGCGCTTTTTCATGAGGGCCTGCCGCTCCAGCACGTCGTTGAGCAGGGGGTTCAAAAAGCGGTAGCGGAGGGTCGATTCCGCGGCATCGGGCTGGAAGCCGTCTTTGTAGAGCTGCTCGCGGGCAGCCCGGATGATTGGATCGTGCGTGGCGGACGGGCTCTGCAGGCGGTCCCGCACGGCGCTGTTTCGGTCAAAGAGCAAGCGCTGGAGTTCGCCGTCGCGCAGCGATTCCCCGTGGGTCTCCACGAGCGCGTCGCGCAGCGATTTGAGTGCCGTCTGCACCGCCTTGGGCCACTGCGGGCGTGCCATGAGCGGTTTTGTATGCAGGGCCTGCTCGACTGCCTTGCCCAAGTCAATCGTGCCGCTTTTCCGCTTGGCCACGGTCGGCACCACGGGCACGCCGAGCCGTTGCGCCAGTAGTTTACTGTCGATCTGCAGCCCCTTTTTTTCCGCCACATCCCAGCAGTTGAGGGCAATCACCATCGGAACGCCCAGCTCCGATGCCTGGGACGCGAGAAAGAGATTGCGCCGCAAATTTTCCACATCGACCACCACGACGACCAGGTCGGGTGCCCTCCCAGCCAAGCCATGACCGGTCATGACGTCGACCGCGACCCGCTCATCGAGGGAGTTTGCGCTCAAGCTGTAGGTCCCGGGCAGGTCGATCAGCTCCACCTCCTGGCCGCTTTGGGGCATCTGCCAGATCCCCGTTTTCTTCTCAACCGTAACTCCCGAGTAGTTGCCAACGCGCTGCCGCAGACCGGTCAGCGTATTAAAAAGGGAGGTCTTGCCCGTGTTGGGATTGCCGATCAGCGCGATGCGCAGCGGCGGCCTCAGGGCTTCGCTCATCGGATCGCCTCCACCTCGACGTGGGCGGCGTCGCGCAGTCGAAGGCTGATTTGACAGCCATTAAACTCGACCGCAATCGGGTCCCCCAGCGGGGCCTCGTGGACGAGCCGAATCTCCTGGTCCGGAAGAAGGCCCATCGACATGAGCCGCTGGACGCACTCGTTACAGCAGTCTAGGTTCTTTACCTGGAAAAAGCCACCTCTTTGGATCTCGTCGAGTCGCATGGTTCAGTCTTTGGTTCGCAAACCCAGAGCAACTCAAGCCGCGACCACATTGTCAATCGAAATGAGAGCGTGTCTCATTAGGGCTTCAGCTAAAGCGTGCCTTGTGCCCCCGCGACACGGCCACGTATTTCTCAGCGAGCCCCCTGAGGCCGTCGCGTTCGCTTGGGTTTAGGGTGCGCACGACTTTGGCGGGGGAGCCGAGCACGAGGGACCCCTCCGGGATTTGAGTGCCCTTGGTTACCAGCGCCCCGGCGCCGACGATGGACTGGGCTCCAATCACCGCGCCATCCAGCACGGTGGCCTGCATCCCGATGAGGCACTCGTCGCCGATCTCGCAGGCATGGATCATGGCGGCGTGCCCGATCGTGACGTAACGGCCGATCCGCACACCGAAGTCGTCGGCGAGGTGGACGATCGTTCCATCCTGCACGTTGGAGCCCTCGCCAATGTGGATCGTGTTAATATCACCCCGCAGCACGGCGTTGTGCCAGATGCTGGTATTTTTGGCCAAATGGACGGCCCCGATCACGATGGCGCCAGCGGCGATGTAGGCGCTGGGGTCGATCTGCGGTTTTTGGTCGAGGTAGGTCTCGAGGCGTTCCCGAAGGTTCATCGGCTTATTTTCCCGTCACGGTTTGAATGAAAGCCGCCTGGTCCGGCGCTTTAAAAAAGGCCGTGCCTGCGACCAGGGTATCCGCACCGCGGGCGGTGCAGAGCGCGGCGGTTTCAAGATCGATCCCACCGTCGACTTCCAGGCGGTAGTTCAGGCCCAGTTCGCAGCGCCATTGATCGAACTGCTCAATCTTTGGCAGCACGTCGTGGCGGAAGCGCTGCCCGCCAAAGCCGGGCTGGACTGTCATGAGCAAAACAATGTCGCAAAGCGGCAGATAGGCCTTGCCCGCGTCGGCGCAGGTATCCGGGTTGAGGACGATCCCGCAGCGGCAGCCCTTGGATTTGATTTCGCGGAGCGTTGCTTCGACCGGATAATCGGGCTCGACGTGGATGGTGATTTGCTCGGCACCGGCATCGAGGAAGGCATCGATGTAGCGATGCGGATTGTCCAACATGAGGTGGACATCGAAGAAACATTTGGAATCCGGGCGCAGCGCCTTCACCGTCTGCGGACCGAAACTAAGATTGGGCACGAAATGGCCATCCATAATATCGAGATGCACCCACTCCAGAGGGGCGCTTTCGATGACTTGGAGACTGCTGCGCAGATTCGCATGGTCTCCAGCCAGCAGGGAAGGGGCAAGTATCGTTTTGTGCGGACTGGGCATGGCATCGAGTTCAACTGACGCGTGAAATCTTGGCAAGCCGCCATTTGATTGAGGGTGTTGACTTATGGGGCGGTGCGCGAAACGTTTGTGGTGTGGTGAATACGAATCAGTCAAAGCCCTTCGACGCACTCGCGCGCTCGACCGTGAATGCTGCCTGGGCAGCCCTCATCATGGAGGTTCTGGCGCGCCTTGGGGTGGAAACCGTGATCACCTCCCCAGGATCGCGTTCGACGCCCTTGACTGTGGCCGCCGCGCGGAACCCGCGCATCGAGGCCTTAACGATTCTGGACGAGCGCTCGGCGGCATTTTACGCCCTGGGACTGGCCAAACGGACCCACCGGCCAGTCGCGCTCGTCTGCACATCAGGGTCGGCAGCCGCCAACTATTGGCCTGCTGTCGTGGAGGCGTCCATGAGCGGAACGCCCTTGCTTTTGCTCACCGCAGACCGCCCGCCAGAGCTCCGGCAGTGCAGCTCGGGGCAGACCATCGATCAGTTGAAACTTTATGGTGATTACGTGCGGGCGTTTCACGAGTTAGCCCTGCCGGAGGCTTCGGAGTCCCTCCTGCGCTACCTGCGGCAAACCCTGGTGCATGCCGTTAACGCCACATTGGGACCCGATGCCGGACCGGTCCATTTGAACCTGCCTTTCCGCGACCCCCTCGTACCGAACGCCTCCGCCGAGGCGGACCTTTGTTCCGCCGCCCTCCTGGAGTCGGCAGCAACGGTGCAAACACGGCCCTGCGAATCGGTCATCGGGGCTGCCCGTTTGGATGCGGTGGCACTGGAGCGCCTCAGCAGCCACCCGAAAGGGATCATCGTGGTGGGGAGTGCGCATCCATTTGCGGGCGATGCGGCCTTTGCCGAGGCGGTGGCCATGATTTCGCATAAACTTGGCTGGCCGGTTTTGAGCGATGTGCTCAATCCATTGCGGCACCACGGCGGAGAGAACGCCCTAATCGTGGCTCACTACGACAGTTTTCTGCGCGAAACCACCCATGCGGAGGCGCTCACGCCAAGCGCCATTTTACAGATCGGTAGCCTACCTACCAGCAAGGTACTCCGTGGCTGGCTCGGATCGCTCGACGCCGTCTCCTTTCTCAGCACGCCCCGGCCGATCAATACTGATCCGCTCCACCGCATCGCCACGCCGCTCTACGGGGACCTCCATGCTCTGGCTGAGCAGCTTGAGCAGCAAAAAAGATTGGATGTATGGGCGAATACCTGGATGGCAGCGGAGCAGGGGGCTTCAGCGCGGATTGACTCCTGTATGGAAGCAATGGATACACTCTTTGAAGGGAAGGCGGCCTGGTTATTGGGACGGCATTTGCCGATTGGCAGCTCAGTTTTCCTGGCGAGTAGCATGTCGGTCCGCTATGCCGAGTATTTTTGGCCGGTCAGTAGTCGGGCCTATTCGGTATTCGCCAACCGTGGGGCCAATGGTATCGACGGGACGCTGAGCACCAGCCTCGGTGTGGCCCACCAGGGCAAGCCTACCGTTTTGTTGACGGGGGATCTGGCCTTTTTGCACGACAGTAACGGACTGCTCGCCGCGAGTCAGCTGAAGGGTAGTTTGACTGTTGTGCTGATCAACAACTCCGGTGGGGGCATCTTTGAGCATTTGCCGGTCGCCGCGATGGATTCCCTCTTTGAGCCGTTTTTTGCAACACCTCAGACGATTGATTTCGAGGGGCTTTGCCGTGCCCACGGGGTGGGGCATCAGGCAATCAAAAGCTGGGCTGCTTTTGTCGAGGCAATCGAGCAGGTCGGCACCGACGGCGTTCAAGTCCTTGAGCTACGCACCGATAGGAAAGCGGATAAGAAGATCCTCGCTCTCGCAGGTTAGGCACGAGAAACACGTCGACGCAGAGCGAGTGCGCCCAGGAAACCGAGAAGATAAGCAATCGTTGAGGGTTCCGGAACTCTGCGAGCCACCCGCGGTTTGACCAAGGTCGAAGTTGATGTTTTGGAAGATGGCTCCGGTCCCGACAGAACCCGCCGAAAGATCGTCCGGATTGTAGTCGATCGGTGTGCCCGAAAAACGAAAATTAAAATTAACCGCTCCATAAGAAGAGGAAGCAACAAGGCCCAAATTCGCTTTTTCAGGAAAACATCGTAACAAAGCACGGGTCGAGTTGCCATTTTAGCCTTTCCCTCGCCAACAACTGGCGGTTACCTCCTCCGCATGTCCCTTCATTTGATTGAATCCACCCGGCAGGAGGTACTGGCTGAGCGTTTGGTTGCTCGTCTGGGTGTATCGCCGATATTGGAGGATTCGCTGGGCGTGGAAACGGTGGTTGTGCAAAATGCCGGGCTGGGCCGCTGGCTGCGTCTCTGGCATGCGAAGCACTGTGGTATTTCCGCGGCGGTAGAAATGCCTTTTGCGCAGTCCTTTATCAGCCGCGAGCTGGAGCGGCAGGGGCGCTTTGACCGCTGGCAGGAAGTGAGGCCGCAGGGCCTCCGCTGGGGCATTTTTGATTACTTTCAGAAGGCGAACTTTGCTGCCTGGGACGATGCTGGACCCTTGACACGTTATTTGGATCCGGAGCTGTCGCAGGTGGAGCGTCGTCGTTGGTCGTTGGCCGGGCGTTTGGCTGTGCTCTATGATCGCTATGCGATGCACCGGCCCGAGTGGGTCAAACGCTGGTTAAAGGAAGGTTCGGAAGATGCCCCGATGGCCCATTTACGATGGCAGGCCAGATTACTGCGTGAAGTTGTCGGAGGCATGGGGCTTTCCTACGGGGACCTTGAGCGTTCCTGGATCGGGCTTGCGCTCTGGCGCGCCAATTCCAGCCCCCTTAACCTGCCGCATGTGGAGGTGCCGCTCCATGTATTCGGGATTTCAACATTTCCGGCGGCCTATTTGCGCTTTTTTCAGATTCTGTCCGCGCGGCGTGAGGTCTATCTCTACCACCTTATCCCGAGCGAAGCCTATCTTGGTGAATTACCCAAAAATCACCGTGCGTACTTGTTGGCCCATCTCGAGCAGGGCTCGGACGTCGGCGAGTCTGCGGCTGATCTGGAGCATCCGCTGTTGGTCGCCAACGGGCAGGCTGCGGCCCGCTTTCAATCGCTTTTACTGGCTTTGGATTATCCGGTTGGGGAGCTGCCGGAGGCTCAAGTGGATGCGCCTGAATCGGATTTGCAGGCCCTTCAACAGTCGGTCCGCCTGAACCAGGGGCACTGCGTGTTCTCCGGCGATGGGAGCGTGAGCGTGCATAGTTGCCACAGCCGGATGCGAGAGGTCCAGGTCCTGCAACAGCAGTTGCTGGGCATGTTGGCCGCGGATCCTGATTTGCGCCCGGAGGCGATCATGGTCCTGGTGCCCGAAATTGATGACTATGCCGATGCGATCCATTCGGTTTTCACAACGGGCACCGTGGTGGAAGCGGGGGGCGCAGCCCGGTGCCTGCCCTATTGCATCGCCGACCAACAGGATGCCGAATATGCGGGCTGCTGGCAGTTTTTTTCTGCTCTGCTTGCAGTCTTAAGGGGGCGGCAGTTGTTTTCTGAAGTGGCCACCCTGCTCGACTTTGATCCCGTCTGTAGGCGCTTGGGTCTCAGCCGCGACGATTTTGGGGAACTGCGCTGGCTCTTGCAGGAAAAGGGCATCCGCTGGGGGATCGACGGTCCTCAGCGCCGGGATAAAGGACTACCCGAATACGATGCGTATTCCTGGGAAAACGGTTTGCAGCAGCTATTTGATGCAATGATCTTTGGGCAGAGCGCCCACTCTAAGATCGGAGCGGCGCAGATTTCGGGTCAAATGGAAGGCGCTTTGGGTGCTCTGACACAGCTGTTGGGTCCGGTCTTCTCGCTTGCCCGCCGTGGGCGGGAGCATCGTAGCTTTGTCGATTGGTCGGAGGACTTACTTGCTGTGCTGCGGCAAATTCTGGGCGACAGCTATGGCGGCGGTGAGTGGATGCGGGTGATCGCGGTTGCCCTTGGTGATTTGCGCAAAGCGGCCAGTGACGTGCCGATTCGTTTGGATACTTTTTGCGCCATTTTGGAAGAGGGCACTGAGGACGCATCGGGACCGTCCGGTCTTTTGCGCCGCGGCATCACCTTTTGCAGGATGCAACCGGCGCGCCACATCCCAGCCCGGGTGGTTTGCCTACTGGGCCTGAATGAAGGGTCCTATCCGCGCCGAGCGAAGTCGCTGGAGTTTGATCTGATCGATTGGCAGCGCCGGCATGCGAGGAAACTTACCGGCACCACCTATCACTATGGGGAATTGGAATACTTGAGCGATAGCGAGGTGCGCGAGGCGGATCGCCAACTCTTTATGGACTGCTTGGCGAATGCCCGCGATCGTCTCTACATCAGCTACATTGGCCAGTCCGAGCAGAGCAATGAAACACTGCCGCCCTCGATTTTAGTGAGTGAGCTGCTTCAGTTCCTGGGGCGCACTGAATCCGGTGACGATTCCGGGAGCGGGGAACGCGCCTCTCGCCTGGAGCAGATTCGGATCCGTCATCCCTTACAGGATTGGAGCGGAGAAAATTTCCGGTGGGCGCAGCCCAAGAGGGGTGAGCCTCCGGTGCCCCTTAGCTTCAACGCGGCTTATGCCCGCATGGCGCCCGTTCAAATCCGCCCGCCCGCGTCCTTTCTTGATTCGGCGGTCGCCGTAAAGGAGCTCCTGGCAGGTGAATCCCGCTCGCTGAAGGCGAGCCAGTTGCTTAATTTCCTGAAAGACCCGGCCAAAGACTACTTGCAGCAACAGTTAGAACTCCGGCTCGACCTGCTTCAGTCTGCAGACCGTCCAGAGGATGTGGAAACCTTCGAGTTGGATGGTTTGGGTCAATGGGATTTACGGAGCGCGGCTCTCGATGCCTTTTTAGAAGCCCAGCAGTCGGGGCAACTGGCAGATGGCTTTGCGGCCGCTCTCAAGTCGGCTTGGCAAAAAAATTGGCGACTGCCCCCCGGACACGCCGGCGACCAGATCTGGAGGGAGTGCGTTGAGCCGGTTCTCGTCGGTTTAAAGAAATTTTTCCCGGACCAAATCTTTCAAAAGAAGGGCTTGGCTCAGACCCTTGCATCCGTGCGTTTTGAAAACGAGTTTTGGGAGTGTGCGGACGGGCGGCGTCTTATTTTCATCAATGGCGATCCGAAAAAGCCAAAGTATCTGTTGCAGGCCTTCACTGAGCATATCGGTGCTTTGAAAGGAAGCTTTGTCTTGAATCTCAAGGATCAGAGTCTCACCGAATGGCCGGGCTTTGCCGATGCCGATGAATTGGGAACGGATTACGGCTATGAATGGCTTCGACCGGTGCTGGAGCTCTGGGTTGAGAACACCCGGGCGCCGGTTCCTTTCTCCATGGAGATCGCTTATTACTTTGCCAACAAACTTTGCACGCAGGGGAAAAGCGCGCCGCGTAAGCTGCCGCTGGAATGGCTCAATGAGGCCTACGAGGCGAAATGGACGACCTACAACGTGTATGACCAGGATTGTTCCGATGCGCAGTTGCTCTGTTTTGAGCAGGACTCACCCGCCGCCCCTAAGGCCTCGCCGGAGCTGAGGGAGAGCTTTATGAGGAACGCACGCCTCGTTTTTGAAGGGCCGATTAACTGGGCGATTCGCCCTCATACGACGAAAGGAGGCGCTTAGGATGACCGCGCAAAAAAATGCACCCGTAGCACCGAGACGGCTCAATGTGGCCGATTTTGAGCTGCAGCCGGGGACCAGCCTGATCGAGGCAAGTGCCGGCACGGGGAAGACCTTTACGATCCAATATTGCGTCCTCGACCTTCTTTTCAAAGGTCTCCGTCTGCCCGAGATCCTAATTGTCACCTTCACCGAAGCCGCGACAAAGGAGCTGTCGGACCGCCTGCAGGCCTTTCTTGCCCAAGTGCATGGCATGCTTCTGACCGGTGCGTCCGGTGATACGCAAACTCAGGCAGTGCTGAAGCGTGCCTTGGATCGTCAGGGTGAGGCGGCCCTTCGCCGGATCCTCTCCCGGGCCCTGTTGGAGATCGATCAGGCGGCCATCTACACCATTCACGGCTTTTGTCAGCGCGCCCTACAGGAGAATGCTTTTGCCGCCGATGCCAATTTTGACTTTGAGCTCTGCACGGATCTGTGCCCGGTGGTCGAGAGTTGTGTAATGGATTTTCTACGGTGCGCCCAGCTTGAGATGTGCTTGCCACCTCCGGGCATTGCCAAGAAAAAAGACCTGACCGAGCGCGGCTTGAAACTGGCTAATAAACTTCGAATCAAGGAACCCCACCTGGGCGGCTTGAAAAGCGTTGGCGCGGAACTGACCCCGAAAATTCGTGCCATTCAGGCTTACAACGATGAGGCCGAAAGCATCGTGGCCGAGTTTAAAAGCTTCCAAGGGAAGCTTAGAGCGAATAAATACAAATCAAAGATTTTCGAGGACTTCCCAAGCATCCTAAAAGCGGTGCTGGTCGATCCATTGGCCGCCGATTTGAACAAATTACGAAAGGATGAAATTCAATCGGCGTTTAAAAAAGAATTTAAGGCAACCGAGTTTAAAAGTGGTTTTTTTCAAGCCTGCCAGGAACTGGATGTCTCCAAAGGCACATTGGAGGCGGACTTTCTGAGATGTTTCGACACCTGGTTCATCGAGGCCATTCAGCGGATTAAATCGGAGCGCGCGATCATGACCTATGACGATATGGTCCTCGACCTGGAGCGTGCGCTCAAACAATCGCGCCCCCTGCAGGCGCAGCTTCGGGAGCGTTATCGCGCTGCCTTGGTGGATGAGTTTCAGGATACTGATGACCGGCAGTATCAAATTTTCCACAGGCTTTTCGGCACGGCTGAGACCGGGGATCGTTACTTCGCTATGATCGGCGATCCGAAGCAGTCCATTTACGAATTCCGCGGGGCGGATATTCGCGCCTACCTGGAGGCGCGCGAGGCGGCGGCGCATCGCTACACCTTGCCGGTGAACTATCGTTCGGAGCGCTCAGTGGTCGAGGCCACCAATGCCTTTTTTAAAAATGCGGATCTGGGTGCGGTGCTTAAGCAAAGCGGAGCGGAATCGATTCCTTTTTCGCCGGTGGAGGCGGCGGATCAAACAAAGGAACGGCTGGTCTTCTCTGGGGAGGGGGTCGTCTCGGCGCTCTATGAGCGTGCCATTAAATTGCCGGACGATGGCAAGGCAAAGACCGCCCATCGGCAAAGCGTCGCCCTCGCAGCCGGGGACATTCAGCGTCTGCTTGATTTCTCAGCTCAGGGCAAGGTGTATTTCGAAGCCGCCGATTCGGGAGCCCGCCGGGCAATAAATCCTGGAGATATTGCTGTTTTGGTCGACACCCATAAGGATGCATCCGAGGTCCAGAAAGCTCTACAGGCGCTCGGCATCGTGGCGGTGCGATCCAAGGCAGGGAAATTGGTGAAGACGGATGAGGCCAAAATCTTCCTCTATTTTCTCATGGCCTGTCTGGATCCCAGAGAGCGGGTCATCAATCGTCTCTTGGCCAGTTCACTCTTTGGCAAAACCGCCAAGACGATGCTCGAAATGCCGGATACGGAGCGCGGGGAAATTTATGAACGCTTCACCTTGCTGGGCAAGCAGTGGCGCGAGGGTGCAGCTGTTAGTCTAATCTGGATGCAACTCCTCGACCATCTGGATGTTCGGGAGCGCCTCCTGGCCGAAGTCGGGGGCGAACGAATGTTGACCAATTACCTCCACATGGCGGAGTTTGCCCAGGAGTTGGAGCGGCGCGAGCGGCTGAGTCCGGAACGACTCTGCGATCGGTTGATTGAGGTGATTGAAATTGAAAATGCTGTGCCCTCCGGTGATTCGGAAAAAGAATATCTGGTACGCCTGGAGAGCGATGCCCGGGCCGTTCGCATTATGACGATGCACAGCGCGAAAGGGCTGGAGTTCCCCGTCGTTTTTCTGCCCAGTCTTTGGCAAAGGGGGATCTCCAAGGCCGCAAAGGAGGAAGCTAGACTGCAATGCGTCGCGGACGATCCGGACTGCTACATTGGGCTCGCTTCGGACAAGGAAGCGGTGCTTCGCGCCGCCAGCGCAGAGAATCTGCGGCTTGGTTATGTCGCCCTGACGCGCGCCGTGCACTTTACGGTTTACTATAATGTCCGTTGGCTGGAGAGCCAGCATCCTTCAAGCGCCCAAGCCAACGGCTGGTTCGATCAATGGGTTTGCGAGCAGCGTGGTGGCGGCTATCCGACGGAGGCACACGAGGATTTCCTGGAAATAGTAAGCGAGGCTCCAGCCGTTTCGCTGGAGCGTCCCGACGAGGCAATCGAGCCACAGCCCCGCGAGTTGAGGAGGGAAATCTCACTCGCTTATCAGATCACTTCCTACAGCGCCCTCGCACGAACGGGCCAAAACCTCCCTGAGCCTGCCGACCCTTCCAGGCGCGGTGGCATGGGGGACCAGCCCATCGAAGCACACGACGTCAAATCCTCTGTCGACGCTTCGTCTGTCGAGCCGGACCTACTTTTAGAAAGCTTCCCCGGTGGCGTGCGCACGGGCACCTGTATCCACGAGTTATTGGAGCGCAGCGATTTTACGCATCCGGAATCCTGGGAGCGCATTGCGCGTGCCGCCATCGGCCGCCATTTCCCGGACGGGGGTGTCGCCGCATTGGACCGAAGGGTTAATGAGGCTCTCACGCTTCTGCGTGTCCTAATCGCAAGGCCAAAAACGGGAGCGAACGGTGCCGCGCTCGATTTGGCGGCACTGGCCCCACGGGCCTGCATTCACGAAATGGAGTTTTACTTCCCGGTTGATCAGGTTGATGTGTCGGATTTGGAGGCCGTGCTGCAGTCCTGGGGCGAGCGGGTGGGCTTGGCCTACACGCCGGTTCGGTACCATTCGAGGGAAATTGTCGGCTTCCTGACCGGTAGCGTGGATTTGTTTTTCAAGCAGGACGGCCGTTTTTACATCCTCGATTGGAAGACCAACGGACCCCTGCGCGAGCAGGCGCCTCTGCGTCAAAGCTACGACCGGGCGGGCATGCATGCGCATATGGTGCACGGGCGGTATTACTTGCAGGCGCTCATCTACACGGTCGCAGTTGCCACCTATTTGCGCGCCCGCCTCGGCGCACGTTTCAACTGGGCGGATCACATGGGGGGCTTCATCTATTGCTTTGTGCGGGGTCTCGATCATGGGAGTGGCTGGCTCCACGAGAGCTTCTCGCAAGACGAGGTGCGGCAGGCCGGCCGGGCACTGGGGCTGCAGGCATTCCCGAAAGGAGGCCTTTAAATGAAAAGCACGATGCGATTGACCCGCGAACTGGCGGCGGCCCTGGTGGAGCAACTTCGACCCATAGACCTTGCCCTCGGCACGAAGCTGCTGCGTGGCTCGCCTCTCAGCCCACGTCCTCCCTTGTCTGAATTAATTCAGCCCGAGGCGCGGCTTTTTTGGTTGGCCGCGCTGACCAGCTATGCGCAGGGGCAAGCCCACAGCGGTCTCAGCCTTGATCCGGAGCTTCTGTTGAGCGACTTCTTCGATGCGCCGGACAAGCCCTTTCCCGAAGCCGCTCTACGCATTGTCGATTTGCTGGGCGCGGGCGATGCCCTTTGCCGAGAGTTTCCCGAAAGGGTGGTGAGCGATGCCCATCTAGCTGAGTTGCCACAGGCGGCCTTCGTTTATCGACCGGACTGCGCGCTGATTTATTTTCAGCGATGGTATAGTATGGAGCAAAAGGTGGCCGCCTTTGTTCGAAAGCGTTTGCAGCAGCTGCCGGCTGCCCTGCCCGATACCTTCGACGCCACCTTCCAGCAGTTTTTTCCGCCTGCGGGACTAACCGACAACCCCTGGCAGGCCGCGGCCTGCTTCGCAGCGCTGCGGCACTCTTTTTCCATTATCACGGGCGGTCCCGGCACGGGAAAGACCACCACGGTCGCCCGCCTCGTTGGTCTTCTGCTCAGCTTGCCTGAAGCCGAGCGTCCGCTGGCGATGCACATGGTCGCCCCGACGGGCAAGGCCGCCGAGCGCATGCGCGAGTCCTTCGCTGAAAATTTCGAAGCGATGCTCAACGCACTGCCGGAAAAGCAGGCCGATGTATTGCGGGAAAGGACGGCGGAGCGGCTCTCTCCCGCTTCGACCATTCATGCCTTCCTTGGTAGCCGGGGCGGACGTGGTTTTCAGCACCACGCCGGCAACCCGGTGCACTGTGATCTTCTCATCGTCGACGAATCCTCTATGGTCGATCTGGAGCTCTTTATTTACATGCTCGACGCGCTGCCTGCAGCTTGTCGCCTTGTTTTGATTGGCGATAAAAAACAGCTCGCCGCGGTCGGCACGGGGAATCTCTTCAGCGATCTGACTGGCTCACGGATTGCCGATAGTGTTTCGCTTAACAGTTTCAGTGCGGGCTTTCACCAGGGATTCAAGGCCCTCAGCAAGACGGATCTGCCCGCGGAGGATTTTCCCGCTGCGATCTGTGGCGACGCTGTGGTCGAGTTGACGCACAGCTACCGCTTCCAAAGTGATTCCGCTGTCGGCAGCCTTGCCCGCTTACTTCTCGGTGAGGGCCGCCTGCCCATGCGGGAGGAGTCGGTGCCCTGCCATAGCTTTGAGGAGGATTGGCAGGCCGTCCTAGAGGGCGCGCTTACGGATTACAAGGCGGCCCTTACCTCGGGCCAAAGCGCCGCAGAGCTACTTGCGGTCATTGCACGCGTCCGTATTCTCTGCGCAGTGCGGCGCTCCGACCAAGGCGTTGAGGGAATCAACCGGATGCTTGGCAACTTCGTGCTGGGGCCCGGTGTCTTCTCTGGCCAGCCCACTGACGGGCTTCCCTTCATGATCCGCAGCAACGACCACAACCTGAAGCTTGCCAACGGGGATTGCGGGATCTTCCGACTGGATGTGGATGGAGAACTGGGCGCCTTCTTGCCGCCGGGGCCCGAGGAGGCTGAGCCCCGCCGCCTCAATCCCTATGCGCTGCCCGATTGGGAGCCTGCTTTTGCGCTGACGATCCACAAATCTCAGGGCTCTGAATACGATCAAGTCGTTGTGGTCCTACCCGAAACGAAACGCCGCTTCATCACTTGGGAGCTGGTCTATACCGCCATCACCCGGGGAAAGTCGGGTGTCACTCTCGTCCTGCCCGAAAGCCTTCTGGGCACCCAACTCCCGCGCAGCCATCGCCGCTCCGGGCTGCGCCAAGAGTTGTTGTTGGGATGAGTCGCTCAAGCTCATCGCGATCAGCTTTTTAAAGAGATTCGGCCCCTGGCTGAGCCTCAACCCATTTGCCGTGCTCTTTGATGAGATCAACCAGTCGGTCGAGTGCTTCCTCCGCAGGGACGTTGTATTTGACGCATTCTTTGCCGACGTAGAGATTGATCTTTCCGGGAGCACCGCCGACGTAGCCGAAATCAGCGTCCGCCATTTCACCGGGCCCATTCACAATGCAGCCCATGATGGCGATGGTGATGCCTTTTAAATGATCCGTCCGTGCGCGGATCTTTTGAGTGACACTTTGCAAATCGAAAAGGGTGCGTCCACAGCTTGGGCAGGCGACAAATTCGGTTTTTGAGATGCGGGCGCGCGCGCCCTGCAGGACGTTGTAGGCGAGGGTCGTCGCCTTGTCGAGGAGGGGTTCGGTCTCGATGCTGATGACGTCACCGATGCCGTCGCAGAGCAGGGCACCACTGAGGATACTGCTCTCGAGGAGCCGATCCGAGAAATAGTCTTTCGGTGCCAATGTGTTGTCTTCTGAGTTGCGAATCCAGATCGGCACATCGGGCAGGAATTCCCGTGCTGCTTCGGCCAGGGCTCGGTAGCGGCCGACCGGATGGATGGATTCTTCAGCGGTGCCTGAAGCACAGCTCAGGATCAATCGCTCGCTACCCATGGGTGCGAGTTGCGCCCCAATTTCCTCACGGAGTGCCTGAGCCGAGCAGTCGATCCCGCAGATGAAGCGGCGGTCCCGGCAAAATTGTAGTAGCTGCGCCGCGTAGTAGGCGTCCTCCCTAGCTATCATTTGCACCAGCAGGATCCCGGCCAAGCCATCAGTGGGCCAGTCGTAGGTCTCCAGGTCGGCGAGGTCGATGGCGCTGCCAAGCTCAAGAACAAAGCCTTGCACAACACTGTGCAGGGCCTCATGTAGCGGACCAAAGTGGGCGAGGTCCTGCGGCTGTTTGATCTGTAAGAGGAGGCCTTCCACTTTGCTGTCTCTCAGCGTCATCTGCGCCGCGCAGACGGCTTGGATGATTGCCTGTGTCTCCTCGATTGCCGAGGCTGTTTTGATAATGACTGCCGGAGGCGCTTCGCCACCGATGGTGCATTTCGGTCCAAACTCAATGGCACGAGTGCTGCGTTTTTCGAATTGAAAGGGATCGATGCTGTCGTGAGTCGGCTCGACGGGCGGTTGATCAGCGCACCGGCTCCAGAGCGCCATGGCTTTATCAGCAAGGTCACGGGCCACGGGCAGCTCGTAGATGGGGTCTTCCGTCAAGGAAACGCGGACGGTGTCGCCCAGCCCGTCGTAGAGCAGTGTGCCGATCCCGATAGCACTCTTGACGCGGGCATCCTCACCGTCGCCGGCCTCGGTCACCCCGAGGTGGAGGGGGTAGTTCATGCCGGCCTCATCCATACGGGCGACGGCCAGGCGGTAGGCCTCGATCATCACCTTTGGGTTGCTCGCTTTCATGGAGAGGCAGATTTCGTGGAAGTTATGGCTCTCCGCGATGCGAATGAATTCGAGGGCGCACTCCACCATGCCCAGCGGCGTGTCGCCGTAGCGATTCATGATGCGGTCGGAAAGTGAGCCGTGATTGGTCCCGATGCGCATGGCCCGGCCCAGTTCTTTGCAGCGCAATACGATCGGGCTGAAGGCCTCATGGAGGCGTTCGAGCTCAGCCTCATAGGCGGCGTCACTATACTCCTGCACAGCGAACTTTTTCTTGTCGGCGTAGTTGCCGGGGTTGATGCGGACTTTCTCGACGTGTTTGGCAGCCTCCATTGCAGCGGATGGTAGGAAATGGATGTCAGCGACGAGGGGCACATCGCACTTGGCGGCCCGCACCTTTTTTGAGATTTCGCCAAGGGCGGCGGCGGCGGCTTTGTTCGGAGCAGTGATGCGGACGATCTCGCAGCCGGCCTCGGCCAGAGCAAGGGTTTGCCGGACCGTCGCCTCGACGTCCTGCGTATGGGTCGTCGTCATCGATTGAATCCGGATCGGCTGGTCGCCCCCCACATAGACGCCGCCCACATTGATGGCACGCGAACACGGCGCCGCACCTCGTAGCGGGACGGGCAGTAGGGGAGGGTGGTGGCGTCGAGTTGGTTCATGTCGGGTCAGTCATAGTCTTCGAGATTAACTTGCGTAGCGGAACTGTCTTTCCAGATGAAGCAAATTCTCCATTGTTTATTAACGCGTATTGAATGCGGGCCTTGGCGGCCTCCGGAAAGCGCTTCCAGTCGATTTCCCGGCGGTGTTTTCAAATCCGAGAGCTGTTCCGCTGAGTCCAGTTGGATAAGTTTTCGCAGGGCAACGCGCTGGTGTTTGCCGAATTTTCGAGACTGGCCTTTCACCCACAGTTCTTCAGTCGCTTTGTCTGCGAACGAGCCGATCATTTATTGTATTCAGCGGTATTTTCGGCGACTTCCGGGTAAGGCTCGATATGCTTGGTGAGTTGGGCCTCGTGGCGGTGCGCGGAGATCCATTCGGTTTGAATATTAGCCAAAGCGAGCACTTTGTCGAGTGTCGAGCCTATCGACATCTTGCGATCGAGCGCCGGAAGCACGATTTCACGTTGATCGCGCGCGACACGCGGCGCCGCACCTGGTAGCGGGACGGGCAGTAGGGGAGCGCTTTTGTCTGAGGCGTTATCATGGCAGGCTTGCAGGAGAAAGGCGGTAGTGCGTCACAGTCCAAGCGGAACCGAATTCCGCGTTGAAGCAAATCCTAAAATTGAACCGCTCCCGTCGCCCAGAACAAAGCGACCTGGGCGCAGCCGATGAGAAAGCCGAGCACGGCACCGAGGCGCTCGATGGTGCGAAATTCGCGTTGAGCGACCTGGTTGACAATGGCTTCGAGGCGGTCGAGGTCGAAGGCGGCAATGTTGTCTTCGATCATTTGTCGGAGGTTAACCGAGGCCTCGAATTGGGTGGCGACCCGCTCCATCAGCGGGCCTGCTTCCTCCTTCATAGAAGCGGCGGCGATGACTTCGAACTTAGCCAGGGTGCTGTCGTTGATGAAGCCACCGAGCAAGGGGATTGCCTTGAGCTGCGGACCGATGCGGTCCCAGACGACCTTGTGGGCGGCCTCCTCGAGGTAGGGGCCCAGTTCAATTTTTCGAATTTCGTGAAGAATGCTGTGTTGCTGGAGGATTTCGCGCTCGATAATTTCGGCGGCCTCCCCGGCAAGCTGCTGTTGACGGCGGGGGATCAGGCCCTGCCATTTCCAGAAGACGATCCGGATCGGCTGGCGCGGGCGGAACAGCATCTGAATAGCGACCCAGTTGGTCAGCCAGCCGATGCCCGCCGTGATAAATGGCGTTAGGATGAGAAGCAGAGAGATTTGCATGCGCCGATTCGTGGATCATTTGCCTCGGAATAGCAAGCGGCGAGCCGTGACGCTCGTCCTCATAATTCCTCACCTCTCCGAGGGGAGGGGGACCGCGCGCAGCGCGGTGGAGGGGTGCCTACCACCAGTGATAGAGGAAGGCGTAAATCAATACGCCGGTGACGGACACATAGAACCAGATCGGAAACGTCCAGCGGGCCCATTTTTTGTGGCGCTCTCGATTACCTCTAATGGCAAGGGTGATGGTGGTCAGCACCAGTGGCACAATCGCAATCGCCAGGATAATGTGTGAGATGAGCATCGCATAGTAGACCGTCCGCCAGAGGCCCTCGCCGGCAAAGGGCGTGTGCACCCCCTGAACCAGCCACTTGTGCAGCACGTAAAAGAAGAGAAAGACGACGGATACCGAAAAAGCCGAAATCATGCAGGCACGATGGGCTTTTTCGCGCTCCGCCTTGATGCAGAGGAAACCCGCCATGAGAAGGACGGTGGCCGCGCCGTTGAGGCAGGCATTGACGGTGGGCAGGGCTTCGGTAAAGGTCATGACGCGCTAGGTGAGCAGCCAGAGATCGAGCACGAGGGGGATGAGGAGGGCTGGCAGGTAAAAGATGGAGGCGATGAATAGCCGTCGCGCCGCGACGTCCCGGGACTCGCCTTTAAAAAAGCGCCAGGCTGGGCGCAAAATGTAGCAGGCGCTGATGATGGCGACCGCCCCGTAGCCCCAACTCGCATAGCCCAGCAGGGTGGGCAGGAGGGAGCTGATAGCCAGCGCCAGGGCAAAGGCGAAGGCCTGAAGCGCCACCTTGCGACCGCAGGTATCGGCATTTGACAGCATGACGAAGCCACCCTTGGCGTAATCCTTGCGGTAGGTCCAGGCGATGGCGAAGAAGTGGGGCATCTGCCAGAGAAAGAGAATCGCGAAAAGCAACCAGCCCAAAGTGGAGATCTGCCCCTCGGCCGCTGCCCAGCCGATGAGTGGGGGGAGGGCACCCGGGACGGCGCCGACCAGGGTATTCCAAGTCGTGAGCTTTTTCAGCGGGGTGTAGAGTAGCACGTAGGAGGCAACCGTCGCGGCGGTGAGAAGCCCTGCCAGAGGATTGGCGCCGGCGTAGAGCAGGTAGGCCCCGAACACGCTGAGCCCGAGCCCGAACATGAGCGCGTTGTAAGGGGCAATCTGCCCGGAGGGAATGGGGCGGTCTTTCGTCCGCACCATCTGGGCATCGGCCGCGCGCTCCAGCCACTGATTGAGCACCGCCGCGCCGCCCGCAGCCAGAGAGGTGCCGATCAACAGGCTGGCCAATACACCGAAGTCGCGCATCGGATCGGCCGCGAGGTAGCCGATGATGGCGGTGACGACCGAGAGGAAACTCAGCCTCGGCTTCGTCAACTCGTAGTAGCCATGGATCCGCTCACGCAATGAGAAGGTCGATTCGTCCGAATCGGCGGTGTTTGCTTTGGTGCCTGTGCCCGGTAAGCTCAAATTGACTGGATGGGTTCTTGGGAGGGTAGGGTTTTCAGGAGCGCCCTGGCTGGTCTATCAGCTGGTCTTTCAGCCGGCGTATCAGCTGGTGGCTTGGCGTCTGTGGTTTCGCTGCGGTGGTGGGCTAGGAAAGTTAGCCCCCACGTGCTGGCAAGGAGAAAAGCACCCACCAAGTGGTGCGCCGTGGCGGCATAGGGGTTTTTTACTGTCCAAATGGTCAGGGCACCGAGGAAGATTTGCAGCCCGAGGGCCAGCGCAACGAGGAGTGCACCGTAGCCGAGGGCCTGCCGCGCTTTGGGTGAGCCCCATACTTTGCCGAGAAAAATGAGTAGCACCAGAGTGACAAGGATGGCACCGGCGCGGTGGATGAAGTGTATTCCGACCGCGAAATTCCAGTAGTTTGGCAGCCAGCTACCCGGTGCGGACATGGGGAACTGTGTGAGCGCAAGCCCGGCATCGGCATGCCGCATGATGGCACCGGTCAGGATCTGCAGGAAGATGACCGACGTGGCGAGCACACCCCACCGCTTGACGCTGGCACCTTGTTCTGCCGAGAGCCCGTGCGAGCCTTCAATCCAGCGCCGCGAGCAGGCCAGTGTGATCGCAACGAGAAGCCCCAGCACAAGCATGGCACCGCAGGCGTGGGCCACGGCAAAACTTTGGGCGACCAGATTATGCTCTGCCATTGTATTGAGTTGATCGAAACGCACCCGGGCGCCGCCAAGCAGGCCCTGTAGGATGACCAACCAAAGGAGCACCCGGCTTAGGGTGCGCACCCAGGACCGGGACTCACGCGCCCAAGTCCAGAGAAAAAGGCCGATAGAGAGGAAACCGATCTTCATGCCGAGCAATCGGTGGCTGTGTTCGGCAAGTTTGTCGGTCTCAGTCAACCAGCCCTCCGGGTTGATTGATCCGTTGGAGAGGGGCCAATCAAGGAAGGCCATGCCTGCCTTGATACTGGTGGTGAATCCACCTGCGTAAAGCAAAACGGTGATCCAGCAAAGCGCAAAGATACAGTAAAGGAAGAGCCATGGCTTGTAGTCGCCAGAGCGTTGTTGGATGCGAGCAAACATTGAAAAAACGGAGCGTGTTGGAAAACAAGCGGATTTCAAGCAGGAGTATCGGCTTTTTTACTTGGGGCCCGGTGACTGAGGGAGTGCAGGAGCGGCGCTTGGAGGTTCGCCTCATTTACGTCGCCGATATTTGAGTGGTTTGTCTGCGAGCGGCGACAAATTCCTTATTGGTGACCCCCGAGGGAGGTCTTGTTGATGGGTGCATAACAAATTTTTTCCAACCTGAATAAATGCCTTCATTTTGAGCATTAAAAATGGCTAGGAACTAGACATTTGAAAATTCAGTCTCGCGCAGAGGCGCAGTGGCGCAGAGGTTTTAGTGGACGGATGAAAATACAATAGGAACCAAGTTGATCGAGGCTGCAATTGAAGTTCACCGTGAGCTCGGGCCTGGCCTGTTAGAATCTGTGTACGAGGCGGCGCTTGCCTATGAGCTGAAGCAAATGGGGCTCCACGTAGAACGCCAAGTGCCTGTTTCCCAACTATAAAGGCATTCCTTCTGAAGCCTCTAGGCCACTGCGCCTATGCGCGACAATCACAGAGCATGTTTTCCCATCTGAGAAGGGGGCCGATGCTATTCTCGTTATTGGAAACGGCCCTCGGTTGTCAGCCGATTTTGACCATACTGCAAGCACAACTATTTCTGCTAAGCAATTTTGGAAAAAATTTGTTATGCACCCCTTGTTGATTCCCAACGAAGGATTCGGTTGATTTTTCAGTGAAAAGAAGGCATTTTATGAAATATGACAGTTAAGGAATACTCAGAAACTATCGAAACTGCTTTTGCGCCGTTGTCAGGAGTTGCCTTTAGTTCAGCTTGTGAGCAAGCCTTGCGAGTTGGTGAAAGTGTTTTGCAAGTTCATGACGGTGCTCTTTATCGCGTGCATCCTGATGGCAGGAAGGATTTTATTAAAACGGTTTCGACACCGGTAATTGTGAAGTCTGGCGTGACCGTTCGTATTCCATAATAAAGCATGAACATTCCTCGTATTCGGATGTTTGCGGGACCGAACGGTTCCGCTAAAAAAAATTACCTCTAGATATAAACGTTCACTGGAGCTGCTGCTTCGTGCAATTCGTGCTACAAATCGTGCTTATTTGTTTGATAATTCGGGGGCACCTGGTGAGCAGACTTGGTTTGCCGAAGTAACGGAAGGGGAGTCTCTGGAGTTTAAAACAGAGAGAATTCCGGCTTGGTTCAATGCGTATGTGTTGGAAAAGAACCGTTCAATCAGCTGACTTCGCTGTGCCGGACTCCGCCATGGCCAATCCGGCAATCCGCCCGGTTGTCCAGGCTCCCTGAAAATTGAACCCTCCAGTGATGCCGTCGTAGTCGATGCATTCGCCGGCAAAGAAGAGGTTGGGGATGCGGGAGCTCTCCATGGTCCGCCAGTTGATCTCTTTGCGGCTGACCCCGCCCGCCGTGACAAATTCGTCTTTGTTGGTCGTCTTACCCTGCACCGCATAGCGTCCGGCGGTGAGTTCGGTGACGAGGGCGGATTCGCGGTCTTTGGGGAGTTGCGCCCATTTCATGGTATCCGGTATGCCGGCGGTTTCGACGAGGCGTTCCCAGAGACGGCGGGGGACGGCCTCGAAGACCTTTGTTTTAACCTGTGTTTTGCCTTTGCGCAGGCGATTAAATTCCTCGCGTAGCTGGTTTTCGGATACGTCGCCGAGCCAGTTGATCTCGATGGTAAAGTGATAGTTAGCCGCTTGAAGCGCGCGGGCCTGCCAGGCGGAGAGGCGAAGGATGGCGGGGCCGCTGAGGCCGCGGTGGGTGATGAGGACGGGGCCGGTTTGGGTGGCAGTCTTCGCGTCAGACGAAGGGGCCGTCACGAGGGTGACGCGGGCGTTTTGCACGGAGAGGCCGGCAAGATCGTGGGTGCGCTTGTCGGCCAGATTGAAAGCGAAGAGCGAGGGGGCAAGGGGGGCGATCGTGTGGCCGTGGGCTTCGAGGGCACGGGCCAGCGGGGAGGCTTTGAGCGAACCGGCGGCAATGAGCACCTTATCTGCCTCGACCTGTGTGTCGTCAGACAGATGCAGGGTAAACGGTGCCTTCGCGCTGAGGTGTTTGACGCCACAGTCCTTGCGGACCTGGACACCGGCATTGCGCACGGCCCGCTCGAAACAGTCGATAATCGTTTGCGAATCGTCGGTCGTGGGAAACATGCGGCCGTCGGGCTCGGTCTTAATGGCGACGCCACGCTCGGCAAACCAGTCGATGGTATCCTGCGGCTGCCATCGGTGGAAGGCGGCGCGCAGCTCACGGGTGCCACGCGGGTAGCGGGCGGCGAGGTCGCGGGGGTCGAAGCAGCTGTGGGTCACATTGCAGCGGCCGCCGCCGGAGATTTTGACTTTTTGCAGGGTGCGTTTGCTCTGCTCGTAGAGGGTGATCCGTGCCGCGGGATTGGCTTCGGCCGCCGTGATCGCCGCAAAGTAACCGGCCGCGCCGCCGCCGATGATGGCGATTGAGTGAACATCGGACGACGAACGCTGAACATCGAACGTTGAACGCAGAACATCGAACGTTGAATTACTTTCTATCTCAAACTTAGCCATGTTCCCATCTATTCGACGTTCAGCGTTGGACGTTCAATGTTCGATGTTCAAAGCGTGCTCAGCGATTCAAGTCGTTCGTAGGCTTCAAGGATGTCTACCTCCAGTTTTTCGAGCTTCTTGGCGTCCCCGGTGAGATCGCTGGCCGGATCCTGGTAGTATTCGGCGGAGGCCATTTTCTCGGAAAGCGCGGCGAGTTCGGCTTCCATTCGCTTGATTTCAACGGGAAGGGCCTTAAGGGCCTCGCGCTCCCTGTTGCTGAGTTTGCGTTGGGGTGCAGGGGGCGCTTCGGCGGCGGTGGTGACCGGCGCGGTCTTGGTCGGAGCCGCTTTTGCTTTTTTGACGTCTTCTTTGCGGAGCCACTCCTCGCAACCGCCGACGTATTCCTCGATCACCCCGTCGCCTTCGAGGGCGATGGTGCTGGTCACCACGTTGTCGAGAAAACTACGGTCGTGGCTGACGAGGAGGAGGGTGCCGCTGTATTCGAGGAGGCGCTCCTCCAGGAGTTCGACGGTTTCGATGTCGAGGTCGTTGGTGGGCTCGTCGAGCACCAGCACATTGGCGGGCTGGAGGAAGAGCCGCGCCAGGAGGAGGCGGGCGCGCTCGCCTCCGGAGAGCTTGGTGATGGGGGAGCGCGAGGTGTGCGGCGTGAAGAGGAAGTCCTGCAGGTAGGAGAGAATGTGGCGCGGTTTGCCGTTGATCGTAACCATTTCACCGGAGGGGTGGACATTTTCGGCGACGCTCAGCTTGTCGTCGAGCTGCGCGCGGTGCTGGTCGAAATAGGCCACTTCCAGCTTGGTGCCATGCGTGACGCTGCCGCTTTGGGGCTCCAGTTTTTTCAGGATAAGGTTGAGTAGGGTGGTTTTTCCGGAGCCATTGAGGCCGACAATGCCGATCTTATCGCCGCGCCAAATGGTGGTGCTGAAATCCTCGATCAGCCTGCGCTCGCCCCAACTGTAGCTGATTTCCTTGATGGTGACGACCTTGCGGCCGGAGGCCTGGGCATCATTCAAGTCGAGCTTGGACTTGCCCTGCAGGTTGCGGCGTTCGGCGCGCTCTTCGCGCAGTTTTTTGAGGGCGCGAACCCGGCCCTCATTGCGGGTACGGCGGGCCTGGATGCCCTTGCGGATCCAGACCTCCTCCTCGGCGAGTTTCTTATCGAAGACAGCCTGTTGCTTGGCTTCGCCGGCGAGGAGTTCGGCCTTGCGTTCGAGGTAGGTATCGTAATCGCATTCCCAGCGGGTTAATTGCCCGCGGTCAAGATCGAGGATTTTGTTGGCGACGCGTTGAATGAAGGCCCGGTCGTGGGAGACGAAGAGCAGGGCAATGTCGGCCTTGCGGAGAAACTCCTCCAGCCAGCGAATCCCGGGGATGTCGAGGTGGTTGGTCGGCTCGTCGAGTAAAAGGATGTGGGGGTCGGCGATGAGGGCGCGGGCGAGGAGGGCACGGCGCTTGTTGCCACCGGATAGGGCGGCGAATGTTTGATCGCCGTCAAGTTCGGTGCGCTGAAGGATGTTCTCGACCTTGTGTTCAAGGGCCCATCCGTCGGTCTGATCGAGTTCGTGTTGAATGTCGTCCAGGCGGTCGGCGATTTTGGCATCGTCCGGCTGCTCGCCCAACTCGTGGAGCAGGTGGTGGTACTCGGCGATGGTGCGGGCGGCTTGGCCAAGACCGTCGGCCACCACCTCGAAGACGGTGCCCTCCAGATCGGCCGGCACTTCCTGGTCGAGCTTTCCAACGCGCAGGCCGGGGATGGCTTCGACCTCCCCCTTGTCGGCCTCGATCTGGCCGTAAAGGATGCGCAGGAGGGTGGACTTGCCTTCGCCGTTGCGCCCGAGCAGGCAGATGCGCTCGCGCTTGGCGATGGTCAGGCCGGCGTCGTTGAGGAGTTTAGGGCCGCCAAAAGAGACGGTGAGATTACGATAGCTGAGAAGCATGGCCAACACTGGGAACGGCGGCTTGAGCTGCCGTGTCTAAATACGTATTTGATTGTGATGGATTAAAACGACTTTTTTTTGGGGGGAGGGGCAGCTCAAGCAAGCGGCCCCGGGCAGCACAAGGCACCCACTTGGAGCCCTCAATGAGCGCCGCTCGGGCTAGCGCGAACCAGCCGAACGACGGAGGATGGTTTCGATGTATTCGATGTCAATGGCCGTGGTGAGCTTGGGGTTTGGGAAGGGGTTCGGCACAAGCGTGGTTTTTAAGCCGATTGCAGCGGCGGCTGCGGTGTCGTCCGTGATCGTCCAATGGTTGTCGCGGACCCGCTGGTAGGCGGCACGTATGCTTTCCGTCTTAAAAGCCTGCGGGGTTTCCATGGCCCAGAGGCGGCTGCGGTCCAGGTCCTCCAGGTTGACCGAGCGGAGCTCGTTGGCATGGGCGATGCGCTTAATCGTGTCGGCCACCGGATGGGCCAGTGCGGCGGCGCCATCGCGCTCAACAGCCAGTTGGAGCGCTTTGAGTGACTCCGGATGGATGCAGGGGCGGGCGACGTCGTGGATGTATACGTAGTCACTGTCATCCGGCAGTGCGAGCAGCGCATTCCAAGCCGAGTCCTGACGCTCGCGGCCCCCTGCGACCCAAATGACGTCGCCGCATTCTGGGAGCAGCGGCGCGATGGCGGTTTGCAGCGCGGCCTTTTGGGCGGTGTCGCGGTAGACGATGACCACGGTTTCGGCGAGTCCGGCGTGGACAAAGGCATCGATGCAGTGAGCCATGGCGGTGCGCCCGGCGAGCAGAGCGAGGGCTTTGTCGGCGACGCTGCCCTGCATTCGCTGGCCGCTGCCGGCTGCGAGGAATAGGACCGTCGAATTCATCGGGACGGTTGGAGCTCGGCTTGGATTGCCTGAGCCGCAGCGGCGGGCTCGGCGGCCTGGAGAATCGGGCGGCCGACAACAATGAAGCTGGAACCAGCGGCAGCGGCGGCCGCCGGCGTCATAATGCGCTTCTGCTCATCGGCGGCGGACCCGGCAGGGCGAATGCCCGGTGTGACGATTATGGGCTCTCGGCCGAAGCGGGAGCGCAGAGGCCCCAGTTCAAGCGAGGAGCAAACGAGCCCCTGAATTCCGGTCTGGAGGGTGATGTCCGCGAGATGAAGGACCTGACCTTCCGGCGTGTTGTCGATATTCAGAGAGCGGAGCTGTGTCTCGTCCATCGAGGTGAGAACCGTGACAGCGAGCAGGCTCAAGCCCGGCGCATGATCCGCCCGGGCGCGGTTGGCCCATTCCAGCATTTCGCGGCCACCGCTGGCGTGGAGCGTGAGGAGATCCACCGGCAGAGCGGCAATGCTCTGCACCGCCTTGGCGACGGTATTGGGGATGTCGTGCAGTTTAAGATCAAGGAAAATGTGGTAGCCCCGGCTGGCGACCTCGCGCACGAAATCCGGGCCGTAAGCGGTGAACAACTGAAGGCCGATTTTAACCCATTTTAGTGAGCCGCCCAAGCGGTCGAGCATGGCGAGTGCTTCTTCACGGGTTTCGAGGTCCAGCGCGAGGATGAGTTGGCAAGGTGCTTGTGCGGGTGGTGACATGGTGTGAGGATAGGACGGCTGGCATCGGGTTGGCAAAGAGCAAAAGTGAAAATATCCGAATATGTGAGGTGGACCTGCCGGGTTAAATGGTTTACTGCGTGCAGTCCATGAGTTCTGTGACCATCCATTCCCCAGCCAAAATCAACTTAATGTTGTCCGTGCAGGGGCCGCGGGCAGATGGATTTCATACGCTGACTTCGTTGATGGCTGGCCTCCGCTTCGGAGACCGGCTGAAGGTGTCGCTCAGCCCGGGGTCGGCGGATAGCCTTCACTGTGACGACGCCGAGGTGCCGACAGGCGACGATAATTTGATACTGCGGGCCGCTCAGCTGTTTCGGCGTGAGTCGGGGGTTCGGGAGCATTTTGCATTCGATTTAAAGAAGCGTATTCCCATGGGTGCTGGATTGGGCGGGGGCAGCAGTAATGCGGCCGTCGCTCTGTGTGCTATGAACGAATTGGCCGGCGCTCCCCTCGGGCAGGAAAAGCTCCTTGGGATGGCGGCGGTGCTTGGCTCGGATTGCCCTTTTTTTATCGAGGCGCAGAGTGCCCGGGTTTCCGGGCGGGGCGACGTCATCGAAACGCTGCCAGGTTCGGTTCGGCAGCGGCTGTCCGGGCAGCGCATCGCACTCTTCCGTCCTCCATTCGGCGTGCCCACGGCTTGGGCTTATGGGCGGCTCCGAGCGGACGCGCCAGCGAACTATGAGTCCGCCGAGGCGGCGGAGGATCGCATGAAGCGCTTTTTCAGAGGCGGGCCACTTCGGGATCTTCTCTTTAATAGCTTTGAGGCGGCTGTAGGCGCCAAATATCTGGCGATACCCTGTCTTCTGGAAGAACTGCGGGCACTGGGCTTTGCCTGCCTGATGAGCGGGAGCGGGAGTTGTTGCTTCGCTCTTCTCGAGGATGGCACGGATTTGGCTCTTTTAAAAGAGCGATGCGAGCATGCTTGGGGAAGTGACGTATTTTTTGTTGAATCATGTCTCGCTTGAAACAAATATGGCGTGCCGCAAGGATCCGGACGCTTCGCTCCGCTCTGAGAATCGACCCCAATTCAAAATATTTTGTCTGAAAAAACACCCAGTGAAGAGATCATCATTGAGGGCATTGCCGCATCGCCGGGGGTGGCTCATGGGCGTGCGGTCGTCTATTTACAGAAGCAGCTGGATGTGCCCTGCTACGACATTCCCGAGGCGAAGATCGAAGCGGAGCTGGAGCGCTTCGAGCAGGCGATTTTGGAGACCCGGATAGGAATCAGCAAGGTTCGTGATAAAATCGCCGATAGTTTGGGAGAGGGAGAGGCTCGGATTTTTGATGCGCATCTTCTTGTGCTGGAGGACAACGCCCTGCTCGATGAGGTCACTTCCGAGTTAAGAAGCACCCGCAAAAACATTGAGTTTTGCTTCAACAAGGTAGCGGAGCGTTACATGGCATTTTTCCGCTCGATGGAAGATGAGTATTTGCGCGAGCGCGTCGCGGACATCCGGGATGTTTCGCGGCGTCTCCTGCACAATCTTATCGGTATGCAAACCGTCAACCTCGGTCAGCTGGCGGCCGAGAGTATTATCGTGTCTGAGGATATTTCACCCTCCGACGCAGCGGACCTCGACCGGACCAAGCTGCTGGGCTTTGTCACGGACGGCGGCGGAAAGACCAGTCACTCGGTCATCATGGCGCGATCCCTGCGGATACCGGCCGTGGTTGGCACGCACGATGCCACGATGCGCATCGTCAGTGGTGATCCTATTTTAGTCGATGGCTACGAGGGCATCATCGTAATCAACCCCTCGGAGAGCCGACTGTTTAAATACGGAAAGCTTGCCTCGGAACGAAAGAAGCGGGACGCCACGTTCAATAGTTTCATTGCGGAACCGGCCCGGACAGCGGACGGGGCTTCGATCCGCCTTATGGCGAATATCGAGGGCATCCAGGAAATGGAGCAGGTGAAGGCGATGCATGCGGAGGGCGTGGGGCTCTTCCGGACAGAGGGCATCTTTTTGCGCCATCACGGCTATCCACCTGAATCGGTGCAATACGAGGAGTATGCAGCTGTTGTGGAGGCGGCCGGCGATCAACCGGTCATCATTCGCACGCTGGATGTCGGTGGAGATAAGTTGATTGGCGATGAGAACGTTAAAGAGGATAATTCCTTCATGGGCTTTCGGGCGATTCGTTTTTGCCTGGGCAATGTGGACATTTTCAAAACCCAGCTCCGCGCAATTTTACGGGCCAGTGTGCACGGCAATGTAAAAATCATGTATCCAATGATCAGCGGCTTGAACGAGTTGAGAGCGGCCAATCAGGTGCTTGCTGAGGTCAAGCAGTCGCTTCTCGGGGAAAAGATACCCTTTGCTGCTAACATTGAAGTCGGTGCGATGGTGGAAGTGCCCAGCGCGGCGATGATCGTCGATCTGCTCGCGGCAGAGACCGACTTCCTGAGTATTGGAACAAACGATTTGATTCAGTATTTAATCGCGGTCGATCGGCTGAATGACGAAGTGGCCCACCTCTACGACCCGGCACATCCGGCAGTGCTGCGCACCCTCAAGGCCATCATCGACGGCGGGAATGCGGCGGGCACACCGGTCAGTATTTGTGGTGAAATTGCCGGTGATCCGATCTATGCGGGCCTGCTTCTGGGCATGGGGGCGGATTCGTTGAGCCTGACCTCAAGCCTGCTCCCCGAGGTGAAATACTTTATCCGGCACATAAAAAAGTCGGACGCCGAAGCACTCGTTAAGGAGGTCTTGCAAATCGGCGATTCCGAAGAGGTTTTGGGCAAGCTTGAAGCGTTCCGGCAAAAAGCGCTTGGTAAGCTGGCCTAGTATTCTTAATTTCGCAATACGGGGCTGTTTCGCTTGCTATGTGCTGCGAGCGGTCGTAGATTCTGAAATGCTGTTAATTATTGAGGAGCTCATTTGAGTGCTCCAACCCGCCCCAAGGGCATTGCCTTTCTAGGGAATTTCGTACCGCGCTTGTGCGGGATATCGACCTTTACTCACGATTTGTATCAGGCCATCAATACGGCCGCGAAGGATTCCGACTGCTACGTTGCAGCGGTTACCGACACGGCGGAGGGCTATGATTATCCAGAGGCGGTGCGCCTGGAATTTCAGGAGAAGGATCTGCGCGCTTACAGGCGAACCGCAGATAGCCTCAATTTTAGCAATGCCGATGTGCTCTGTGTGCAGCACGAGTTCGGCATCTACGGCGGCTCCGCCGGGAGTTACGTGCTCTCATTGCTCAGGGAAGTCCGCATGCCGATCGTGACGACGCTGCATACCATTCTGGAGCACCCGACGCCGGAGCAGGATGCCGTCATGCAGTCACTCACCGCCCTGAGTGAGCGCATCATCGTGATGAGTTGCAAAGGGCGGGAGCTACTGCAGGCAGTTTATGGCGTGGATCCAGTGAAAATTGATGTGATTGCCCATGGCATTCCGGAGGTGGACTTTGCATCCGACCGCGTTTATAAAGAGGAACTGGGTATCGCCGACCGCAAGGTGCTTCTAACCTTTGGCTTGATCGGGCCGGGGAAGGGGATTGAGCATGTGATTGAGGCCCTTCCAGCCATCATTGAAAAACATCCCGATGTGGTCTATGTCATACTCGGTGCGACTCATCCAAAACTGATTGCAAGTGATGGTGAACGCTATCGACTGAGTCTGATCAGCCTGGCGGAACGGTATCAGGTCCAGAAGCACGTGATCTTTCACAACCACTATGTTTCTGCTGACGAATTACAGGACTTCCTCGGCGCGGCGGATATTTACGTGACGCCTTATCTGGATAAATCGCAAATCACTTCCGGGACGCTGGCCTATGCGTATGGTTCGGGAAAGGTTGTTGTATCGACACCCTATTGGCATGCCGAGGAACTGCTTGCCGACGGTAGGGGCGCACTGGTGCCTTTCAAGGATCCGGCAGCGATGTCCGGAGCCATTATCGACCTGCTCGACGAACCTGCTCGGATGGAGGGAATGCGCCAGCAGGCCCACGCTGCAGGCCGCATGATGATCTGGTCCGCGGTGGCCGAGCAGTATTTGCAATCTTTCGCCCGCGCTTGTGCGGACCGAAGAGCCACCCCCCGCACCGCCGTAGCGGGTTGGACGCTGGAGAAACGGCCACGCCCACTGCCCGAACGTCAATTCAAGCATATTGCCCGAATGAGCGACGGAACCGGGATTTTTCAGCATGCCATCTACAACGTGCCCAACTTCCAAGAGGGCTACTGTGTGGATGACAACGCGCGGGCCTTTATCCTAGCGGTTTTGATGGCGGAAAAGGAAGCGGCTCCAAGCGCCCCGGAGGTAGCCAGTTTGACCTCCGTTTACCTCGCCTTCCTGGCTGCGGCATTGGACTATGAGACCGGTCATTTTCGTAATTTCATGAGCTTCCAGCGCGAGTGGCTGGAACACGCTGGGAGCGAAGACAGCCACGGCCGGAGTCTCTGGGCCACGGGCCTGGGAGCCGCGCGGGCGGCAGATGCGCACTACAGGCGGCTTGCCGCCCAACTCTTTCGGGCCGGCCTGCCCGTAGTGGAATCGTTCAGCTCGCCGCGTGCCTGGGCCTTCGCGCTCATTGGGATGGACCAATTCCTCCGCTGCGAGCCCGCTTATGCTCCCGCGCAGGCACTGCGGCTCCAGCTAACCGATCGGCTCAAGAAACTGTGGTTGGCCCATTCAAGCGCAAGTTGGCACTGGTTCGAGCACAGCCTAACCTATGAAAACGCCCGCTTTTGCGAGGCGATGATACGCAGCGGGTTGCGCAGCAATGATACTGTGGCCCTCGAAATCGGCCTGAAGTCACTGGCTTGGCTCGCTTCGATCCAAACGACTCCAGACGGGCGCTTTCGGCCTATCGGGAGTAACGGGTTTTATGAGAAAGAAGGCACCCGGGCCGACTTTGACCAACAACCGGTTGAGGCTCAAGCCATGGTGGCCGCTTGCCGAGTCGCTTGGCGGGCAACTGGTGACCGTTGTTGGCTAGAGGAAGCAAGGCGTGCCTTTGAATGGTTCCTCGGGCGCAATGATTTGGGTTTGCCGCTTTACGACTTCGCCTCGGGAGGCTGTGCCGACGGTCTCCACGCGGACCGGGTAAGCCATAACCAGGGCGCGGAATCCAGTCTCGCTTTTCACCTTTCGCTGACCGACATGAACGACCTGGAGTTTGATCAGGACCCGGTGGAGACGAAGCGAACGAGCTTATGAAAACGATCCACCTTAAACAGCATCCTGTTAAACTTCTGCCCTCCCACAAGCGAGTCATCCTTCGACCCTTTATTCCGGGCCATTCGGACAAAATAAAGGCAATTATTGAGCGGGTCGCCCGACTTGACGACGCTGCTGTCGCGGGCCAGCTCAAAGAAATCCAGCATGATTTCGCCAAGCGTCATCACCAGATTGATACACAGCTACTGGGTCATTACCGAAAAGTGCGCGAATATGCCGAGCAGAAGAAGGTGCTTTCCGAGCCTCGCAAATTGCTCATAGGCGCTCTCTTCTCCGGCGAGTATTCGATTGAATCCGCCGCGCTCTTCAACCCTTCCATAGTGGCGCATCCCGACCAAACGAAGGCACCGAAGGGGGGCCTGCGTTTCATCATGAGCCTGCGTGCCACCGGCGAGGGCCACATCTCCTCGATTGAGTTTCGTGCGGGCACCATTTCGGCATCAGGGACAATCTCATTTGACAAAGTGTCGCGCTTTGTGACCCCGCCGGAGATCATCCCAGACCCTACCTTCCATAAACCCAGCTTTACGCTTAAGCTGGGCGAAATGGGTCTGCATCACGGTTTTGTATTGGACGCCCTTGCCTCACTGCCAGAGCACTTCACCCTCGGTGAACTCGAGCGAAACCTCACCGAGATGCGCCGCAAACCCCACGCCCGCTCCTTGCATTTCGATGAAGCTCTGGCTTTTATCAAATGGCTCGCCGATTCGAACTACGACATCCAGTTTTCCGATCAACTGGCGGTCAGCGAGCGCGTCATTTTTCCGGTCTCCCTGAACGAGTCGAAGGGCATCGAAGACGCGCGCTTCGTCCGCTTTACCGAGGAGGATGGCAGTGTGACTTACAACGCCACCTACACCGCCTACAATGGCCACAATATCCTGCCTCAGTTTATTCGCACGAAGGACTTTCTTCACTTTAGTATCCTTACCCTCAACGGTGACGGTGTGCAGAATAAAGGCATGGCGCTCTTTCCGCGTCGTATTCGGGGGCACTATGTCATGCTCTCGCGGCAGGACGACGAGAACCTGCTCATTATGTTCTCCGAGAGCCCCCATCACTGGAGCAATCCCAAAGTCATCCTGCGGCCGGAACAGCCCTGGGAAGCGGTTAAAATCGGAAACTGCGGTTCGCCCATCGAGACCGAGGCAGGCTGGCTCGTCATCACGCACGGAGTCGGTCCTATGCGCGAATACTCGATCGGGGCCGCGCTGCTTGACCTCGACGACCCAACCCGCGTGATCGGGCGCCTGCGCGAGCCGCTCCTCTGCGCCGAGGGGGAAGAGCGCGAGGGCTACGTGCCCAATGTGGTCTATAGCTGCGGGGCCATGCTTCACGGCGATACCCTCGTGCTGCCTTATGCCGTTAGCGACCGCGCCACGGTGATCGCTACCTCGCCGCTGGCCCCGCTCCTCGCGGCCCTCCGGGCAGATGGCTCTGCGCCGAGCCGTTAATTTTCCCTCACTATATCCACAATCATTATTCAGACCAGCTACTCAAACCTATGGGCGATAAATCACCAAAATCCAAACAGAAGAATCAAAACCAAAAGCAGAGCAAAACCAATGCGGTGCAAAAAGAACGACAGCGCGTGATCGACAGCAAAAAAGCCGTCGCCCCCGCCGCGAAGAAAAAGTAGGACGGCGACAGTAACCCGCGCAGATACGCTGCGTTTACCGCCTCAGCTTTTGTCCGGCGGGGTGAGCAGCACCCGCGTTTGCAGGCCAGCGAGATAGTCCGAAAAGGCGTCACCCTCGGGTGCGTTGCGGAGGACGCGTTGGACCATGCCCATTTTCGCGTCGAGATTGTCGATCATGGAGACAAAGACCGCCTCCGGCGTGGCGGCCATGGCGGCCGCGCCCCATTCCTTTTCGCCCTGGTGGCTGAGGATGATGTGCTCCAGGCGCTCGGTCAGATCGGCGTTCAGCTTGCTCTGGAGGGCCGCCTTGCGGGCGGTGCGGAAGCCCAGCACGACGTGCCCATGCAGGGTGCCGATGCGGCTGACCTTGGCGGCGAAGTCGCCCTCATACTCCTCTAGTTTGCCGATGTCGTGCAGAAGGATGCCGGCAATGGCCAAGTCGGCATCGACCTCCGGGTAAAGCGGAAGGAGGGCCCGGGCGGCGCGCACCATGTGGGTGGTGTGCTCCAGCAGGCCGTGGCGGTAGGCGTGGTGCATGCTTATGGCGGCGGTTCCCGTGCGGAAACGGTCGCCAAGGTCCTCCATGACCCGCTCCACCGTTTCGCGGATTTGTGGGTGGCTGATCGCCGCGATGGCGTCTTCGACATGCGCCCAGAGTGCTTCAGGCGCCTCCGGCGGCACTTCGACGAGTTGGCTGAGCATGCTGCGGGCCTCTTCGTCGTCCGCGTTGACTTCTTCAGCGGCTTGCAGTCGCGGAGAAAAACGCTCCTGGTAATACTCCGTTTTACCGGAAACCCGCACAATCGAACCTTCGGTCACGGAATCGAAGGCGGCATAGACGGCGGAGTCGCCGAAACAGTTCGCGGTAAAGCTGCCCTTGGCATCACCCAGTTCCACGCTGAGAAAGGGGTTGCCGTTTTTCGCTGTTTTGACGGTCTTGCGGCGCAGTATGAAGATACTGCGAAATGGGACCGCCATGTCGGGGTCCAACTGCTTCAGTTCCTGGACGGTTTTGTAATCACTCATGAGAAATGGGGCAGGGTTAAGTATTGATCAGGTGCAAAATTCGCTAGGTCTTTGAGTAGCCGGGTTAGCTGTGCCGCTCGGTGCAGTGGTGTGGGTTTTCGGTATCGTTGATACCCTCGGGGCAGGCGGCGGAGCCAACCTGCCTACGTAGTTGGCAAGCCTAATGCCCGGCTTGGGCGATATTGGCTCCTTTCGGCTGACCGATGGCTTCGAGGAGCTCTTCGAACCACGGGGTGTCGATATTGAACGGCTTGCCACCGGCGATGCGGGGAAATTCGATGGCGCGGAGGATGTTGCGGTCGTCCTCATCGTGGCCGATCACGCCGCTCTCGCGGACCACCGCGCAATCGACGGCGAGGTCGGTGCAGCTTTTAATGAGGCGGATGTCCTCGACATTGGCCGGGGCGGCCCGGGCGAAGTAGCCGCTTTTTTGCACGAGCACTTTTTCGGCATCGAGCATGCGGGCGAATTGCTCGCCGAACCATTTGCCCGGGTTGACCGCGTCGAGTTTGACGTGGCCGAAGGCATCGCGCGGGATTGCTTCCCCGGCAGCCTCCATTTCCTTAAGGATGGTTTCCACGCCGGCCCCCTCCGAAATGAAGATATTGACGTTGTCGTGGGTGTCCATGACCGCCTTGAGGCGTTTTGCCTCGGCCTGAATGTCGATTTCCATTTCCGGAATAAAGATGGCGTGCACCTCTTTGCGGGCCTCGGTCAGACCGATTGCCTCGGCCCACTCAAGGCGGTCGAGTCGCTTGCGGTAGGCATCCGCCGTGGCGGCCGTCAGCCAGCCACAGTTGCGCCCCATGACTTCGTGAATAATGAGCATGCGGGGATTGGCATTGTGCTCGGCCACGACGTTTTCAAAAAAGCGCGCCCCTTCCTCCGCAGCGGTCCAAGCGCCGAGACTCTGGGCGATGGGGAAGACGTCGTTGTCGATCGTCTTGGGCAGGCCGACGACCGTCAGATCATAGTCGTTATCCGCGAGGAAGGCTGCGAGGTCGGCAGCGGTCGTGTTGGTGTCGTCGCCCCCGATAGTATGGAGCACGTCTACTCGGTCCTTGGATAGCTGGTCGGCAGCAACCTTGAGCGGGTCCTGACCTTCCCGGATAAGGCCGCGCTTCAGGCAGTCCTTCACATTGGTCAATTTGACCCGGCTGTTGCCAATCGGGCTGCCGCCGTGGGCGTGGAGGGTGCCCGCTGTGGCGCGCACGGCTTCGGTCACTTCGATGCTATCACCGAGGAGCAGTCCCTTGTAACCGCCACGGTAGGCGATGATCTCGATATCCGGGTAAAGCTCGGTGTAGCGCTCGATGAGGCCACCGACGGCGGAGGAGAGGCAAGGCGCGAGGCCGCCGGCGGTGAGCAGGGCGACTTTTTTAACGGGTTTTGGTTCTGACATAGTGGTAAGCGAACGTCGTGTGCCGGATTACTTTTGAGAGACGAGCTGCAGGACAGCGGCGACAAGCCGGTTGATGCCTGCCTCGGCCTCCGTGATGGATTGGGCAAGCAGGTAGGCGGGGGTGGAGACGACGCGGTTTCCCTGATCGACGATGATCGTGTCGACCGGGCATTCCTGATGCTGGGCGCCTTTCGCTTTGAGCGCGGCGGCGATGTCTGCATCATTCCCAATCGTCAGGAGCACCTTTTGTTTCCCGAGTGCATGGGCTGCCAGAACGGGAGCGATGCACATGAAGCCCTGCGGGATGCCCTTGGCGTGTGCGGCTTGAATGAGGTCCTTGACGGCGGGATCGATATCATAATCAGGCCCGTCGAAGGCGAAGCTGGAGAGGTTTTTCGCGGCCCCATAACCACCCACATAAATGAAGGCATCAAAGTCGGTCGCGCGGATCTCATCGAGCGAGCGGACCGCCCCGCGGGCGATGCGCGCAGCCTCGGTCAGCACATTGCGGTCCTCATCCTCGGTTATCCCGCCGCTACTGTGGTCGATAACATGCTTCTGGGCGATGTTGGGGGCGAGGCATTGCACGTCGGCACCCGATTTGTCCAAAGCGAGCAGGGTGAGGACCGATTCATTGATCTCCGAGCCGTCCAAATAGCCACAGCCGGAAAGAATAACAGCGACTTTTATCTTCATACTTTCACGGAATAAGGTAATCCGTAGGGGCTGCAAGACTCGAAAAATTAAAGTCTGCGGGGTTGCCTAGGAGGCGATCTTTTGTCCGATTTGGGAGCTGTATGTCGTCTATTCAAAAACCAGCCCCCACCTTCGACCGCCGATTTCTCATTGAGCTGGGCGATGGCGGCGTGCGGTTTCGCCAGGCCGAGCAACTTTTTGAGGCCCACGCAGTGGAATCGGCAGAGTGGGAGAGCCCGGTCCTGAAGGGGCTGGTCAATGGAGGCGATGCGATTTACACCCCCGAGCTCAACCTGCGCTCGACGGTCTTTGCGAAAAACAGCTGCCAGTGTGTGGAGGGGAGCAAAGGAAAAGTCTGTGTGCATGCACTGGCAGCCGCCTTGTACTACGAGGCCCTCAAAGAGGAAGCGAAGTTTGCCCGGGTCGAACCGCCTGCCCCGGAGCCCGCGCCTGCGGCTCCCGAAGCCGCCCCGTCTGATCCCGAACCGGCACCCAAGTTGCGCTCCATTCGTTTGCGGGCGGATGGGGTCCGCTTGCGTTTGCTCATCTTTCTCCCGCCCAACTTTGAGGCGGCGATCGGGCGCGATGCCATCGTCATAAAACTGGACGCGGCAGTGGGTCGACAGATCCTGCCCCTCGGCAAGGTGAATTCGGGGCAAACCTACGCGGTGGACAGCAACTATCTGGGCGCTTTGCAGTGCATCGAGGAATGGTGCGGCGGCAAGCTGTCCAGCCTTCTGCAACTGACTGGGGGGCAGCTCCGGCGGCTCCTCGATCTCGTTCGCGACGAGCCTATCGTGTATTGGGTGAAGAAGCCCAATGCGCCCATTGAGTGGGTGGACGGCGTGCTGCCCGGCGTTTACGAGCATCTCGGCGAGCCCGAGACCGCCGCCGAGGCCCTGGATTCAGCGGAGCCGGTGGCCATGGAGCCGGAGCCGGAACGGCGCACTCCGGAGTCGGCCCCGCCGAGTCGAATCCAAAGCGGGGTGAGTCTGCGCGAGAAGGCAAAGCCGAATCTGCGCCGCATGGCCGAATCGAAAGGCCCGAAGCTATGGCAGGCACGGCGCGAGGATTTTCCCGCTGCCTCGGCAGTGGCCGACTCGATGGAGGGCTACAGCGCAGACCGCGTGGTGGTGGATGGATCGACGAATTACATCGCCATTCGCCTGCCATCGGGCGACGCCGAGACCACGCAAACCCTGCGCACGCTCCTAAAGAAAGAGGGCTTTCTCCTCGAACCGGGAAACCGCAAGTGGTGGCTGCGCGAGCGCCACAAGACGCTTAACTTTCTCGCCGCGCACTGGAAGGCCCTCGAGCAGGACTGGGCGGCTGTATTCACGAAGAACTTCCGCGAAAAGCTCTCGGCCGTGTCGATTTCGGCGCTCAGCGTGGAAGCGAAGGAGGATGCGGGTCAGTTCGCGCTCGATATTCGCCTCAGTCAGAGCACGGATGAAACCGCGCTCCGGCGCGCGCTGGCCAGCGGGCAGCATTACGTGGAAGGCGAGCGGGGCGAGATCACTTTGTTGGACAGCAAATCAGTCGATCAATTGCACGAAATCGAGCGGGCGGTGAGTGGGCAGGCGGACCGGCCCTTTACGCCAACCTTTAGCAAACGTATCGAAACGCAGGACCTCGCCGATGTGGAAGAGCTGCTCGATGAACTCTGTGCCGGCTGGCAACCACCCCAGGCCTGGCAGTCGCGAAGCCGTGCGCTCAAGGAGGTCGGCGCACTTGAAGCCGCGCCGGTGCGACCGGGCTTCGATGCGGTTTTGAGAACGTATCAACGCATCGGCGTGGCCTGGCTGTGGCACCTCTACCGCCATGAGCTGGGCGGGATTCTGGCAGATGAGATGGGCCTTGGTAAAACCCTGCAGGCACTCGCGCTGATCGAATGTATCCGTAAGGAAAATACGGCGCAGCCGGCGCTGGTTGTTTGTCCAGCCAGTCTTGTTGAAAACTGGCTGCGGGAGGCAAGCCGCTTCACGCCGGGGCTGCGTGCGATCAAACATCATGGGCCCAAGCGTGCGAAAGAGCCGGCCCGGCTGGAAAGTTGCGATCTCGTCATCACCTCCTACGGGACGCTGCGGCAGGATGCCGAGCTCCTTGGTACGATGGACTGGTGCGTGGTCATCGGGGATGAAGCGCAACACATCAAGAACCGCCGCAGTCAAAACGCACGCACGCTGACCCGTCTGCACACGGGTGGGCGATTCCTCCTGACGGGCACGCCGGTGGAAAATTCGCTCGACGACCTGCTATCCCTCTTCAGCTTTCTCATGCCCGGTTACTTGCAAAATCCTGGAGGTAAGCTCTCTCAGGACGACAAGGCCTGGCACAGCCAGCGCCAGACCGAGCGTGCCGCCGCCTACATCCTGCGGCGCACGAAAAAAGAAGTGGCCCCCGAACTGCCCGACAAGATCGAGAAGACCTTTTTCTGTGAACTGGGCAGTCAGCAGCAGCGTTTTTATCAGGACACATTGGAAAAGACCCGGCGCGACATCTTCAATCTGGAAATGTCGGGGGCTAACAGTGGGCGCGTGCAGTTCGCCGCCTTCACTGAGTTGCTTCGATTGCGCCAGGTCTGTGTGGATCCGCGCATTCTGGACGACACCTTCCCGGAAACGCATTCGGCCAAACTGGCCGCCTTCGATGAGGTGCTGGACGAGTGCCTCGATGCGGGCAGCCGGATGCTGGTCTTTTCCAGCTTTGTCACAGCGCTGCAGCTCCTCGCAGAGCATTTGGAGCGAAAGGGCCACCGCTTTTGCTACCTGGACGGGAAGACCAGGAACCGATTGGCGATCTGTGATCAATTCAACGACGATGCCGGTATCCCCGTTTTCCTCATCTCGCTCAAAGCGGGCGGGACCGGGCTCAACTTGACGGGGGCCGATACCGTACTGCACTATGATCCCTGGTGGAATCCCGCCGCGGAGGCGCAGGCAACGGACCGCGCCCACCGTATCGGGCAAACAAAAGTAGTCACGAGCATCAAGCTGATTGCGGCCGGCACGGTGGAGGAAAAAGTGCTGGAGTTGCAGGAACGAAAAGCTGAAATTTTGAAAGAGTTATTTGAGGAGTCCGAAGCGGCAAACAGCAAAGTAAGCCTTGAGGATATCAAAGGCCTCTTGGCCTAGCGGCACTTTCGTCATCGATGCCGAATTGGTTGGCGTGATTCGAGCAGGCCCCTTCCCACCTGGCAAGCCCTTCGGCTTTGCTCAGGAGAGCCAGGTGACCTTCCCCCGAGGGGAAGGAGTTTTCTGCCGTAATTCCTCACCTCTCCGAGGGGAGGGGGACCGCGCGCAGCGCGGTGGAGGGGTGCCCGCAGGCTTGGGGACTACTCAGCTGCCGCCCAAGGCCTGCTTCATCCTGGCCAAGCCCGCCTCGAGCGTGGCCCGGGGACAGCCGAAATTGAGACGCAGGTGCTGGGCTGCGCCGAAGGGGGTGCCGTCCGAGAGGCCGACGCCGTGCCGCTCAAAGTGGGCCAGTGGCGCTTTGAGAGCGAGCGGGCTCACGTCGAACCAGGCAAGGTAGGTGGCCTCCATCGGACGGAAGGTAATCTCGGGCATTTCGTTACGAACGAAATCACAAATCAACTGGTAGTTGCCGCGCAGGTAGGCCAGCAGGGCCTGGCGCCAGGGTTCGCCATGATTGTAGGCGGCGGTTAGGCCGGCATAGCCGAAACAATTAACTTCCGTGATGATGCCGCGAATCGTCTCCTCGAAGCGACTGCGGAGCTGTGGATTTTCGATGATGGAAAAGGCGCAAGCCAACCCGGGCAGGTTGTAGGTTTTGCTGGGTGCCATGAGCGTAACGGCGCGCTTGGCAATCGATTCGTTGAGCGTTGCGGTGACGGTGTGGCGGACCGTTTCCTCGAAGACAAGGTCGCAGTGAATCTCGTCGGAAATCAGAATAAGGTCATGGCGTTCACAAAACTCCCCGAGCGCGGTGAGTTCCGCCCGGTTAAAAACACGCCCGACCGGATTATGAGGGCTACAAAGGATGAATAGCCGCGTGTTTGGCTGAATGGTGGCTTCCATGGTCTCAAAGTCCAGAGTCCACTGGTCGTGAGCATTGAGGCAGAGCGGCACTTGAATCAACTCGCGCTTGGCGTAGTCCGGGGCGCTCAAGAAGGGAGGGTAGACCGGTGTGGCCGTCATGACCGACTCATCCGGACGGGTGAAGGCGTGGCAGCAGAGATTGATCGCAGGGACCAGCCCAGGAAGGAAGTTGAGCCAGGACGCCCGCGCTTCGTATTGATGGTCGCGTTGCAGATAGTTTAGCACCGCCTCGGTCGGGGCGGCATGCGGTATTGTGTAGCCGAATACACCGTGGTCGAGGCGGTTTTGCAGGGCCTGAAGAATCTCGGGTGCCGAGGTGAAGTCCATATCCGCAACCCAGAGCGGCAAAACGTCGCGGCCCCTGTATTTGTCCCATTTGAGGCTACCAAAGCCCTCGCGGTCAGGGCAGCTGTCGAAGTTATAATGCATGGCCGTCTGGTAATTGTCTGTTTTAAAGGCGCGCCTCTACGAGGGCGCCGATTTGGTTTTCGAGGGTTTCGACTTCTTGGCTCCCGTCAAGAATGACGAAGCGCTTCGGCTCACGGGCGGCCAGATCGAGGTAGCCCTGGCGGACTGCCTGGTAAAATTCGATGGCCTCTTGTTCCATGCGATCGAGTTGGCCAGCGCCGCGTTGGCGGATTCGGATCAGGCCCATCTCGGCAGGCAGGTCGATCAGGATGGTTAGATCCGGGCGAGTCGCGCCGACGGCAAAGTGGTTGATCGCATCGACTTGCCGCGGATCGACCGCACGGGCCACGCCCTGATAAATGGTAGTCGAATCCATGAAACGATCACAGAGCACGATGGAGCCATCTGCCAGGGCCGGAGCAATCGTCTCGTGGACATGTTGGGCGCGGGCAGCGGCGAAGAGGAGCAACTCTGCTTCGGGCACCATGCCATGGCCGGCGGAATCGTGCTGGAGGAGTTGACGGATGGATTCACCCAACTCGGTGCCGCCCGGTTCGCGGGTTTGCAGGACCGAGTGGCCACCCGCTTCCAGGCGACCCCTGAGCCGGGCGATTTGCGTGGATTTACCACAGCCTTCACCCCCTTCGAATGTGATAAAAAGTCCGGCCATTACCAGGAAGCGATAAACTCGGCGATCGTATCGAGCGAGGGGCTTTCCGCGGTCCGCACGTAGTAACCGGAGGTGGCTACAGCGACCGTCAGCGAGGCAGCGGGGGACAGCCCGAGGAGTCGAGCCGTGGAAAACCCGGCGTTGAAATGGTCGCCCGCTCCGGTTGTGATTTGAGGCTTTTCGCAGAAGGGGCCCGCCGCGTAGACGCTGCCCTCGCTGGTGGCGCAGGCGGCACCGGTCACTGGGTGCACCACGACCGTGTCGAGTGCCAGCGTTTCCCGAATGCGGGCCGCCATGACTTGAAGGTTTTCGGGCGTCGCCTCGAGCGGTTCGAAGCCGAGAAGCGCATCGACTTTTTCAGCCTCACGCAGGTTCAGGCCGAGGATGACTTCTCCAAAGGCACTGAACTTGGAGAAAATCTGGAGCACTTCGCGAATATCCGCATCGGAGCGCTTCTCGGGATCGGCCAGATCGAAGAAGAAGCAGCGCTTTTTATCAGAGGAACAGGCTGGAAGCACCTTTTCAAGCAAGCGATTAAAGACGTCGGTAAGAAATGGAATCATCGTCCAGTTAACCATGGCAATGAGGTCAGCCTGATCGCAGATCTCGATGAGTTTTGCCTCGCCGGGAAGTTCACAGAGTCGTCCGTAAGTGATCTTGTCGAGACTGGCCATCGAACCCAGCATTATTTTGCCATCGTTGAATTCCGCGGCATGGGTCACACCTGGATCGGCGATCGAAATAGCGCCGGTCTTTGCCGCGAATTCCTGGAAGACGGGATGAATGATTTCAAGCCCGAGCGCCCCGAGATAGCGCACGTTGAGGCCTTGTGCGTGCTGCGCATTGGCCATGATGGGGCCGTTGCCGCCCAGTTTTTCTACGACCGGTGCCAGCTCAATGTTGGCACTTTTTCCCGCAGCGGAGGCGATGCGCTTGGCGAAGTCAGTAATCGTCGGAATGGCGCGAAACTGGTCGCCGGGTCCAGAGCGCTGATCGACCGGGTGCACGATAATGTCAACGAAGCCGTCCATGCCTACGAGGACCTTTTTCGATCCGGCAGAGGGGGCTTTTTCTTTGAGTTCTTGAAGGGTCTTGGGTGAGGCTTGCATAAAATTGCGACGCGGAAGTGCGCCGGGCGAATGTGAGGATTCGAGCTTGGAAGTGGTGCAGTGTGTTGCGTGAAAAAAGTGAGAGTGAAAATTAGCAGTGGTTCCTCGGCAACCTATTTTCGTTCCTACATTCAGTTACCTGTACGATGCGATGCACCGCTTTATTGAAGCTCCGCGATGGAGCCGAAGTCGGCATCGTAGAGGCGCTTGTAGGTGCGCACGGCCAGACCATCCGTCAGGCCGGCGATGTAGTCGCAGAGGCGGCGGTAGCGGCCGGCGAGGGTGGCTTCGCTATTAAGAAGCGCTTGCACGGCGGCGGGCAGGAGATTCAGGCGCGGTTGCTCTGGTTCGGCGCAGTGGGTGCCTAGCGCTTCAAAAAGCCGCTCCAGAATGAAGCCCCCTTTGAATTCAATTTGCTGGAGCTGGGGCGATTTGAAGATGAGGTCGAGTGCAATTTTTTTGTAGAGCGCGCTCTCGGCCTTCACCTCGGGGTCGATCACCAGATCGAACGCATGGCGCTGGGTCTGTTCACTGAGAAAGCCGCCTCGCCGGCGAAGGCTGCAGGCATGAACAAAGGTGCCCACCCGACTGCCGAAGTACGGCTCGTAGCTGTTTGATTTGATTTTCTGGCAGAGTTTTTCAACGAGTGTCGCCTGAGCCGTATCGAGCTGTTGACGTTCGGCCCAATCCATTAGTCTTCCGACGCTAATATAACGGGCATGGATCCCGTCGACGATGTCATGCAGCGAATAGGCGGTGTCGTCGGCCCAGTCCATGATCTGGCATTCGATACTCTTGAAATCGTTCATTGCTCTGGCCGATTGAATCGACTGCGGCACAGGATTGCCTGCGAAAATTACCTCCCGCCAGTGGGCTTGCGGGTCATAAATAAAATGGTGCACGGGCATCCGTCCGGTCGGTGTGATCCATTCCGCCTGCGTGGCTTTGTATTTCATGACGCCGTCGAGAAAGGCCCGCGTCGGTGCGATGCCCTTCGTGCGTCCGGGACGTTCGTAAATCAACTCGGTTAAGATGCGCAGCGTTTGGGCGTTTCCTTCAAAGCCGCCGTGCGGGGCCATCAGGTCGTTTAGTTTGCGCTCGCCGATGTGGCCAAAAGGCGGATGCCCCAAATCATGTGCGAGGCAGATGGCCTCAGTCAGGTCGGCATCGATATGAAAGTCCGCATCCAGCAGGTCTGACGCCGCGAGAAGGTATTCGCAGATGGATCGACCAACCTTGGCGACCTCAATCGAGTGCGTCAACCGGGTCCGGTAAAAGTCATATTCACCCGATTGAAAGACCTGTGTCTTTGATTGAAGCCGCCGAAAGGGATAGGAGAAGATAATACGGTCCCGCTCAATCTGAAAGGATGTCCGGTAATCGTCGTCTGCAGCGGGTGTTTCCGGGAAACGCTCAAAATCGAAGGAGGTGTAAAACGTGTTTTGCATAGTGCTATGGAGGTTTTGGTTGGACACTAAGACGCGGTGCCGTTTGAGTCTCAATCATGAAATCTCCCGGCTTTTATTCTGCGATCCGATTCTTTCTGTTTTTCTGCTTGATTGCCCCTTGCTTTGCTAACTTTGCAGACGCCCGTGTCGGAGAGCGGCGCGAATCCCTTGAGCGGCGCCTTCTAAACGCCGGAGGTATTGTTTATCGCGACGAAGTGCTTCGGCAAAATCGCCAGAGAGGGATGCCCTATTTACGATACATGGAATTCCTCGGCAATTCGGCAGAGGTGAGGATTTATTTTAAAACAGCCGACGGTCGAAGCCCCACGTCTTCCGAACTCGACGAAAGGAGAATGGGCGCCGGATGGGATCTACACGTGGTTTATGTGAGCGGAATATCGGTTCTCGAGATTTACAAGCGCAGCCAGGCTTTGTCGGAGCATGAGCGCAACCATCTACTTGTGCAGATGAGCCAAGGCTCGTTTTGGCGCGTATTGGAGCAAAGTGAAAAAGGGGAGATGGTCTCGGCTTTCGGCGTCGATATGATTCGGGACGATGCGAGTGTCCGTTCTAAAAAATTGGGCAACGACGCGATCTTGTTTGTCGAATCGGATATTGATGAAAGCCTTGCGGAGTTGAGCGAAAGCGACTTGCAAAAAAAAGCTCCCGTCAGTGTGCAAGGTTTTTGAAAAACGGCTTGCAGTTCCCGAGCGTCATCCTAGACAGTTAGGCGGCATAGGGAGAGATGGCAGAGTGGCCGATTGCGGTAGTCTTGAAAACTATTGAGCCGAAAGGCTCCGGGGGTTCGAATCCCTCTCTCTCCGCCAACTTGGGAGTCGAGCTGAGAGTCGGAGCCGGGAATCCGGAAAACCGTGCGAATTCGGCTCCCGTGAATTAGCCCGACCTAGATCAAATCGTTTTAAAGATGACGACCACCAACACTTGCATGCCTTTCCTATAAATGACGCACAATAAATATTATGTCTAATTTATTTAATTGGCTTCAGGAGCGCTCTGCGGGAGTTCTGCTCCACGTGAGTTCTCTGCCCTCGGACACCGGAATCGGCAATCTGGGTTCGGGTGCCTATCGCTACATCGATTTTCTCGAGCGCAGCGGTTTCGCCATCTGGCAGATCTGCCCGCTCGGACCAACTGGTTACGGCGATTCGCCCTATCAGTGTTTTTCGGCGTTCGCGGGCAATCCTTATTTCATCGACCTGCAGCCGTTTCTGGAGGACGGGCTCCTCACCGCAAGCGACATTGAAGCGCTGCGTTCACTGCCCCGTGACCATATCGATTACGGTGCGCTCTATACCACGCTTTGGCCGGTGCTTCGTCGGGTTTACGAGCATTTCAAAGACTCCGGCAAGAAAGCGTTTCGGGACTACGGCATTTTCGCGAAGTTCCGCGAGTCGCAGGCAGCCTGGTTGGAGGACTATAGCGTTTTTGTAGGCCTCAAGGAACATTTCAACGGTCAGTCCTGGCTGGAATGGCCGGCCGGGTTCCGGTCCGCAGCGGCCAGCAAGAAGCAAACCCTGCCACCGGGGGTTCAGGAGGCAGCGGACGCCCATGCCTTTTACCAGTATATTTTCTATGCTCAGCTCGCTAAACTGCGGGCCTATGCGGCCCGGCACGGTGTGGAAATCATGGGCGATGCGCCGATTTTCGTCGCACTGGACAGTGCGGATGTATGGGCCAATCCGGAACTTTTCCAGCTCAAGAAGGACGGCCGGCCGAAGACGGTTGCGGGTGTTCCACCGGATTATTTTTCAGCGACCGGTCAGCTTTGGGGCAACCCCCTCTACGAGTGGTCTGCGCACGAAGCGACGCGGTTCGCCTGGTGGATTGATCGCATCCGCTCCAACCTGGATTTCTATGACATCGTCCGCCTCGACCACTTTCGTGGTTTCGAATCCTACTGGTCGGTCCCGGCCAGGGAGACCACAGCGATCAATGGCAAATGGAAGCCCTGCCCCGGCTTGAAGCTTTTCGAAGCCATTCAGAAGGCTTGCCCCGGAGCCAAACTGGTCGCTGAGGATCTTGGCGTGATCACCGAAGCGGTCGACGCCCTGCGTGTCTCGACGGGTCTGCCGGGCATGGCTGTGTTGCAATTTGCTTTTGGTGGAGAAGCGGACAATGCGTATCTGCCGCATAACTACGATCGCAATACAGTCGTCTATTCGGGAACGCATGACAACGACACAACGCTCGGCTGGTATGCGGCGCTCGACGAAGCGACGCAGGACCACATCCGGCGCTACCTCGGCGTTTCCGGCGAGGCGATCAGTTGGGATCTGATTCGCGCTGGCATCCGCTCCAGCGCGCACCTGGCTGTTTTCCCGCTGCAAGACCTCATGAGTCTGGGGAGCGAGGCGCGGCTGAACACGCCCGGCTCGCAGACCGGCAATTGGCGATGGCGCTATGCCAGCGACCAGTTGGATCAGTTGGAAGCCGAGAGCGCGCCCTACCTCCGCGAACTGCTTGCGCTCTACGGGCGCTGAAACCGGCGCGCCCTACTGGCCGAAGAACTCCGGCAAGATCAGACTGAGCGGGGTGTAGTAGGTAATGACCAGGAGGGCGAGGATCATGACTCAGAACGGTAGCATTGCTCTGGATACGCGCACGATGTCGCTGTTCCCCACCCCGCCCCGACAAAAGACAGGTCCCTACAGGCGGTGTGAGCAAGCCGATGCAGAGGTTTGATCATGATAATCTGAAGTGGACTGGGTCGATGCCAAGCGACATCGCAATAGGCAGGAAAATCGGTGTAAAAGATCAGCACAGCCGGGGTCATGTCCATAAAAACCCCTACTGCCAGCAGTGTGAGGCTGATGATGAGCAGGATCAACAAGGGGTTGGATGAGAGCCCGAGCAGGAGTTCACTGACCTGCTGCGGCATCTGCTCCTGCGTGAGCAGCTGGCTCATCGCATGCGCAGGCGATGAGGAACAGGACGATCGCGGTGGTGCGTGAAGCGCCCAGCACGATCTTCGTCAAATCAGCGCTTTGATCCGCGAGAAGACCACGCCGAGCAGAAAGGGCCCAGAGCACGGCATCGCCGAGGCCTCGGCAGGTAAAGATGCCCCCGCAAGAATGCCCCCAAGGACAATGATCACGAGCAAAAGGCTCGGCAGCGCACCACAAAGCGCCGGCCAGAAGCGCGGTGGCGCTATCCAGCGTCTGCCCTTCAGCCACGGGCCCGGCAAATGACAAACGCCGTTACCATAAGACCCAGACCAATAAAGATCCCCGAGGATACCTGCAAGGCAAGAGCGCGCCACGAGACACTTCACTGGCAACCAGCGCATAGACGATCATGACATTGCTGGGGCGGAATGAGCAGGCCGGTCGTCGCTGCGGTTGCCGATCGCGATATTGAAATCCTTCTCGTAGCTCCCGTGGTTCATTTCTGGAATCAGTGTGCCCCCACGCTCGAAACCGCCGCCACGGCCGAGCCACTGATGGCGCCGAAGAACATGCAGGTCATGATATTGACCAGTGCGAGCCCGCTCCGGCAGGCGGCCCACCACAACAGTGGCGAGGTCGATCAGGCGACGGGCCAATCCCCCACTCCCCATCAGCTCCCGGCCAGGATAAAGAAGGGTATCGCCAGCAGCGCAAAGTTATCGATTCCATTGCCCAAATCACTCGCCAGCGAGAGCGGAATATTAGTGTAGCCGAAAGCTTCCGCAGCAATCAAGGTGACCAGCCCCAGAACAAAGGCGATGGGCACCCGCAGGCAAAGCAGGCCAACAAAACAAACCAGCATGATCGCTAATCCCTGACTCATGACGAGGCCTCCCTCCTCCGTTGGCACATTGGTTTTTCCCAGGAGGTACCTGAGAAAGAGCTCAAGCATGAAGAGCGGTCAAAAAACCCCCACCGGCAAAAGGCGTAAAACCAGGCTTTGGATATCCCCAGCGCCGGAAGGGTCTGCCCGGAGTCGAAGCGTTGACCGACCAGTTGCCAACCGCCCCAACCAAGAATGAGGAGGGCAAATGCAAAATCGCCAGGTAGCCGAACAACTGGGCCAGGCGCTGCAAGTCCTGCGGCCAGGCGCACGACGACGTCGAGCCCGAGGTGTTTTCTTCGCGGCAGACCAGCGCCGAACCCAGGAGAGCCAGCCAGACCATGAGCAGCCGGGCCAATTCCTCCGACCACGAAGCCTGCGTGCCAAACAGGTAGCGACCGCCCACGCCCCAGAGAACAACCAGCACAAGAATGAGGAAAACGCTCACGAGTAGGCCCTGTAGCGCGCGCGAAAGCGAACCGTTCAACGAACGAAGTAGGTCCGAAATTTCATTCGCTCAACGGATTGAATCCGCTCCACCAGGGTTTTTACCTCGCCGCTCGCATAGCGGTCCCGGAACCGACTCGTCGTTGCCATGAAGGGAGCCGTGTCGACCTCGTGCACCGTAACGCCTTCCGGCCCGCATAACCTCCAAGGCCTCAGCGACTCCGGCAGCCATGCCCCGTTGAAAGACACCTCGACTCCGCCGCCGCCTTTCCAACCACCCGCGCCCGTCTCAGTGAGGGTCGCCCAGGTCGTATCCGAAATGATGAGCACATCCGAACTCTCGAATGGTGGTTCAGTGAAAACCTTGCACACTTCAAAGTGCCGTGACGACACGAAGCTCGGCGTGTTGTTTTCCGCACCGTCCACCACCCCCCGCTGGAGTGCTGTGTAGAGTCTCACCCCCAGGAAATCTGGCGGGTGCGCGCCAAGCTGGGCCTATCAAATAATGGCCACCGGATCGTTCATGACGCGGATCTTCAAGCCACGTAAATCATCCGGGCGCAGAATGGGGTTGCGCATAGGCCGCGGCTGCCCGCATCGTAATGGGTCAGCCCGCGAAATTCCGCTGGGGCGACTGCTGCCCGCCGTCGCCAGAGCATCCAACAGCTCCTGCCCCAGTTCACGTTGAGCACGGTCCAGTAGTGATCACTATCCCGAAACAAATACGGTAAGCTAAAGATTTTCGCCGTCGGGATAAAGCTGCCCAGGGTCGCCCCACCCACCTTGGCCGCATCCAACGTGCCGGACTGCATTTGCTCCACGGTCTGAGTCTCGTTGCCCAGCTGCCCATCCGGGAAAAAATGTCCAGCCGGATGCGACCATTCGAATAAAAGCCAAATCTGCCCAGCGAAGTGTCAATCCCGGCATGCACCGGGTGGCTCACAGGTAGGCTATGGGCCACCTTGAGTTGCCGCACCACCCGCCACCCCCGACCCCGCAGGTTTCCAGGAAAGCAAATAGCAAAGAGGCCGCAACCAGACCCCGATCAGAAGCCGAAGCAAAGGTAGGGTATTTCATCGGAAGCTAGGCAAATACAACTCGGCGTGTCGGCTCAACCAAAAACGGCAGCCGTTTGCGTTTCAGCCTTTCCTACACCGACTACGGCAAACAAGCTTCCATTGAAAGCGAGAAGATCCTCACCTGGATATGGGAAAGGAAATGGATTATACAATCGCTAGCGCTAGGTGGGGAGGAAGGGAGAGTAAAGGACAATGCTATCGGCTGAATCACCTCCCTATCCACGCCCGCCCTTCGACAGGCTCAGGGCTCTCTAGCGGTTGTGAAGAAAATGAATCTTGAACCACGGATGAACAGGATTCACACGGATAAAAGAATGAAGGAGAGAAAAGCCATCCGTGTCCACCTGTGTGAAACAACGAAAAAGAAAGGTTGAAATCTCTGCTAAATGCAGATGCTAACGCCATGAGCACAAAAAGAATTGGCGTTAGCGGCTATTCGCAAGCCGTGTATATCTCAGAAGATAATTCCGCTGCAGGCGAGAACGTTGGATTAGCCATCATCGAGAAGATCGAGTCTGTAGGTGAGTCTCTGTGAATTGGGCGAATCGTCCCTGAAGAAAATCAAGAGTTCCTTAGAGAACTACCCTATTCACCATACCGATTGATTTACGAAATTTATGACTATCTGAAAATAAAATGAGCCTATCTGACGAATTATCCAAGCTGGCCGAGCTCAAGGAACAAGGCGTCCTCAGCCAGGAAGCGTTTGAAACAGCGAAGAAAGAACAAAAATGAAAGCAACCATCGCCATTGTCATTTGCATCATTTGCTCGTTCATAGCGGCATTCTTCTGTTTGGGATTGCCTTCATTACTCCATTTTCAGAACTACGCGGCAGCTTCTGCCGATTTACCTGGGCTTGATGTGTTGCGCCTGATTGCGGCTATTATTGCGCAAGGACGGTTAGGGCGTGGTTCTGATCTCAGCTTTGACGCTTCCAGCGTTGCTACTAATTTACATCGCCTTGCCAAAGCCCTCGTATTTGATCGGTTGGAAGCCGACAGTGCGCCCTACCTCCGCGAACTGCTTGCGCTCTACGGGCGGTGACCAGCAAAAGAGGAAGCAACGAACTCCACTTTTTTAAATGCTCAGACCCAACTGCCCGAAGGCGACACGGCGCTCTTCCAGTAACTCGTCGTTTGAGAGCTTGATTTGCTCCTTGGCATAATCGGTGAGCTGGATGCCCTCGACGACCCGCCAGTTACCCACGGCATCGACCTTAATGGGCAATGAAGTGATGATGCCCTGGGGTGTGCCGTACTCCCCTTTTGAAAGGACACAAACACTGTGGAAATCCCCGCGGGTCGGCGTGATTAAATCGACCACCGTGTCGACGACCGCATTTGCGGCCGAGGCAGCGGAAGAGGCACCGCGTGCGGCGATGATGGCCGCCCCGCGCTTACCCACCGTCGGGACAAAAGTTTCTTTAAGCCAGGCATCATCAGCAATAACATTGGTCGCATTTTGGCGGCCGATTTTTGCGTTGTAGAAATCGGGGAACATCGTGGGGCTATGATTACCCCAGACGCAGAGTTCCGTCACGTCCTTCACGGGCACACCCGCTCTTTGCGCTAACTGTGTCTTTGCGCGGTTTTCGTCGAGACGGGTCATAGCAAAGAACTGCTCGTTGGGAATATCCGGAGCACTTTTCATCGCGATGAGACAGTTCGTATTGCAAGGGTTGCCGACAACGAGAACGCGTACGCTTTTCTTGGCATGGTCGTTGATTGCCCTGCCCTGACCCACGAAGACCTTGCCGTTGATACCAAGAAGATCAGCGCGCTCCATACCCTGTTTGCGCGGCACTGAACCGACAAGAAGCGCCCAATCGACGTCCTTGAAGCCAACACTCATATCCGAAGTTTGCACAATTTCTGTTAGCAAAGGAAAGGCACAGTCATCCAGCTCCATGGCGACGCCCTGCAAAGCGTTCATCCCTGGCTCAATTTCGATCAGGTTGAGCGCAACGGGCTGGTCCGGCCCAAACATCTGCCCTGAGGCGATGCGAAAGAGAAGCGCGTAGCCGATATTACCGGCGGCACCTGTGACAGCGATACGTATGGGGGATTTTGGTTTCATAAAAATAGTTTTCTAGTTTTCGGTTGGCTGGTTTTCGGTTGGGGGGTTCCCGGTTAGGAGGTTTTCGGTTAAGCAGTTTTCGGTTGGGTTGGCTACTGCTTTGCGGCTCGATATTTGTTGAGATAGTTGATGAAGCCGCCGATTAGGCGCTCAGTCTCTTCGGACTGTCGGTAGAGTCTTTGGAATGTCGCTTCGTCGATATAATCAGCATCCAAAAGGTTATACAGCTGGCTCCTAAACTCGCATGCGGAACCTTTAGCGATGCGCAGAAAATAGATGAACTCTTTGTTCCCTTCGCGGCCAAATCCTTCCGCGATGTTCGATTGAGTGGACACAGCCGAACGCCGAATCTGATCACGCAAGCCAAAGTCAGTTGCCAGATCGCCATCTTTACAAAGCCTATAAATGGCAGCGGAAACCTCTCGTGCCTTCTGCCAAGCTTGAATGTCTTCAAATTTTTCTATTGTGGCCATTGCTAAACTGAAAACCAAATAACCGAGAACCGAACAACTGAGAACCAAATAACCGAAAACTGAACAACCGAAAACTGAACAACCGAAAACTGAACAATCGAAAACCGAACAACCGACAAGATCATGGCCAAACTCGTTACGCGAGTTTTTCCATGATCATGTCGGTGATCCTCTGGACGAGGGCCTCGTCAACATCGCCGGTGGCGGGTGCGCTACCGCAGCCGCAGACGGATGGTTGGGGGGCCGTGTTGATGGTGGACTCACCGGCATCGCAGAGTTCGCACTCCTTGAGTTCGTCGAGGCGATGGTCGGGCATGCCAAGTTTTTTGCGGAGCTCGATCAGCTCACGGAGCTTTTCAGGACCATATTTTTTTGGACCACCAATTTGCATGGTGACTGTGACGGTGTGGCAAAACGCGTCGGTGTTCTCCATTTTCCAGTAGGCGTCCTCGACATCCTTGCCCCAGCAGATGACGCCATGGTTTTGCATGAGGATGGATTGGTGCTTTTTCGCGAGCTGCCCCACTTCGGCGGCGTTCTCCGGGGTGCCCGGAGTCTGGTAGCTGGCAAACCCGATCTCGCCGAGAAAAACCTCGGGCTCCGGAATGAGGCAGGAAGGTGGCGTCACCCCAGCCACGGCGAATGCGGTGGCGTAGATCGGGTGTGCGTGTACACAGGACTTGGCCTTGGGCTCGTTTTTCATGATTCCCAAGTGCGTATTCACCTCAGAGGTCCGGGGGCGCGTGCCTGCCACCTGGTTGCCGTCGAGATCCACCATGCAGATATCGTCGGGAGTCATGAATCCCTTGGAAATGAGTGTTGGAGTGCAGAGCACGAGGTTATCTCCGACGCGCACGGTGATATTACCACCGTTCCCGTCGACATAGCCCTTGTTCCAGATCCGCTGGCCGATGTGGCAGATACGCTCCTTGAGGGCTTGGATCTCGGGGGAGTAGAAAAACTTTTCGAGCTCCGCCGCTGACTTGGGGTCGCCTCCTGGCTTCCAGTTATACTCGGCATCGGGGAGCTTCGGATCGTGGATGCGGGGATTGCTTGAGGCCACGGGACCTGCGCCGGCTTTCGCGACGGCAGCGGGCTTCACCTTATGCTGGCGCAGGATGTCGCGAGCCATGGGTGTCAGCTTGGCATCGGCAGGCACCGAGCTGAGGCATTGGCCCTGCTCGATCATTTTTTCGAGGTCTTTTGCAGTGTAAAGTTTGCTCATGATGAAAGGAAGTTGGGAAGTGTATCCGTTTTTGGTTGGAAAGTTCTCAGTTAAATAGGTGGTTCGTATTGATAGTGATCGATCAAGGCGACGTTGATGGCGTCAAGGGGTGTTCGGTAGTCAAAGGGCTGCATGGCCTCGGCGCCCTCCACATAGAGGATATCATCGCCCAGCCCGGCTCCGATGTTGTCATAGACAACAAGGGTCCACCCATCGGAGTGGCCGTCGGGATTTTTCCCGGACAACTCGTCCTTACCCTGCGGCGCGACGACAATAAAGCGTCCGCCACGAAAGCCGGAGTCGGCCTGGCTGAGGGTGAGGTTTCCGATGACTTTACCCACTTTCATGGCAGGATCGACTCGGCATCAACGAGGCCCATAACTTGGTTGCGGATTGGTGATGTCATGTCGTGCAGCGTGTTTTGCGTCCAGGACCCATCCGTCGTGACAAAGACGCGTGTGTGTCGCCCTGCCCCAATCGGATCGACCGCCCCGAACGGTGGCCCCGTGTCGGCTCCCTGCTCGTCAACGGGCGTGCAAAGTACAATCTTCTGTGCTTTGAGGCTGGGGTGACCAGTGCTGATAACAACATGGCCGTCTACACGGGCGAGGAGCATTATACGGGATTTAGAAGAGATTGAGTTGATCGACCAGGGTGCAGCGGCGGAAACGGGTGAAGGTGCGGGGGGTGGTGATGCCCTCGCCCGTGGTGGTGGCGATGGAGAAGCTGATGTAGCCCTCCCCACCCATTCCTAGACCGGCGGTACAGGGGCCGTTTTTCACGAAAATACTGGTGTCCATGGCCTGGGCCATACGTGTCATATTCGAAACGTTCATGGTGTGAACCATGGCCGAGTGTTTGTAATTGTGCTCGGATTTCTTGGCCAGTTGTACGGCCTCCTCGAAGGTGCCTGTCCGAACGATCGGCAGGAGCGGCATCATTTGCTCTTCTTCGACAAAAAGATCATCGGCCTCAGTTTCGGCAATGAGCATTTCAACCTTCGGGTCGATAGTGAGCCCGGCGACCCGTGCCAGCACGGCGGCATCCGCGCCAACATATTTCCGGTTAATTACGGCATGTGAACAGCCGCCCCCACCGTCTTTGATGTCGAAGACCTCTTTTTTGATCGCTTCGGTTTGCTGCTGTGTGAGCAGCACCGCACCTTGGCGCTTAAAGGCATCAATGGTCTTCTGGTAGGCACTCCCCACGCCGAAGATTTGCTTCTCACCAATGCAGAGCAGATTGTTATCGAAACCGCCGCCAAAGATAATATCGCGAGCGACCTTATCAAAATCGAGTGCGGAGCAATCATCCACCACGACGGGCGGATTACCCGGCCCAGCACAAAGGGCGCGCTTGCCGGTCTTCATGGCTGCATCGACGACCCCGGGGCCGCCGGTGATGCAAAGCAGGTTTACATTTTTGGAGGCACAAAGCTCGTTAAATGATTCGATGGTCGGGGACTCGACGGTACAGATCAGGTTGGTGATGCCGAGCTCCGCTTTGATGACCTCATTAAACTCATGGATCGCAACAGCCGCGCACTTCGCACCTCCCGGGTGTGGGTTGAATACCACCGCATTACCCGCCGCCACCATATTCACGATGTTTCCGGAAATTGTCGGGATCGAGTGCGTTACAGGAGTAATGCTGCCGATAACGCCCCAGGGAGCTGAATCGTCCATCGTAATGCCCGCATCACCGCTCATGCCGTAGGGCTTGAGATACTCCGTGCCCAGGACATTCTTGATGCCCAGCAACTTGGCAATCTTGTGATCGAGGCGTCCAATCCGGGTCTCATCAAACTCAATCTTGCCCCAGCGTTCGGCGTTGGCCGTGCACATCGACTTGATGATTTCCACAACCTTTGCCCGGCCCGCCCAGCCTTTTTTGGAAAGCTGTTCAAACCCGCTCCGGGCGGCCGCAGCCGCTGTTTCAGCGTCGGCAAAGACTCCGTGACGCCCGGTACCGGAAAGAATGGCGGGTGTTTTGGCAATAGTCCCGGAAGCGCGGAGTTGGCTCAGCACCTCGGTCACGACGTCGCGGATGGCGGATTCGTTTATTTGACTCATTCGTTCAGTTTTTTAAGATTAGCTGTTCCGGGCTTCATAGGTCTTTTTGCCCTCAATGCTCACTGTATCAATCAGGCCAACAATTGCGGCATCGACGGGCAATGCCTTCAATCCCTCGGCCTGGCGGGCTGAACTGCCCTGCGAAAACATGACGAGTTCACCCTCCCCCGCCCCGAGCGTGTCGATGGCCACAATGGTATTGCTGCCCGGCTTGAAGCGGGAGGGATCCTCCGGATCAACCAGCATGGGGCGCACCATAAGCAGCTTACGGCCACGCATGCTGGCATCCTTTTTCGTCGAGACGACGGAGCCTATGACTTTTCCGAGATACATCGGGCTTATTTTGCAGCACGCTTGGGAGCGGACTTGAGCGATGGAACGATGCTTTCAACATCTTCATGCGGACGCGCGATAACGTGTGCGCTGACCACCTCGCCGTAGCGGCCTGCCGCTTCGGCGCCGGCCTCGATAGCCGCGTTGACGGCAGCCACATCGCCCGTGATAATTGCGCTAACGAGTGCGCTGCCGACGCCTTTCATCGGGCCCGCCAGTTCGACGTTTGCTGATTTCAGCATAGCGTCTGTGCCTTGGACGAGGCCAATGAGCCCTTTAGTTTCGAGAATTCCGATTGCTTGTTTTGCCATGATTTTATGTGGGTTGATTGATGATGAGATTGGTGGTTTTGGTTTGTTTGTTGAAATATTAACTGGCTTGCACATAACGAAAAACCTCCCGGGCGATGACAAGTTCCTCGTTGGCCGGGATGACGATGACTTTGATTTTCGAATCCTTGGTACTGATAAATCCCTCGGTTCCGCGAATCGCCTTTGTGTTAGCCTGGGGATCGATCTGTACACCCAAATCCTCAAGGCCAGCGCAGACTGCAGCACGCAGATCGGCGTCGTTCTCACCGATGCCTGCAGTGAAGGTGATGGCCTCGGCCCCACCCATTTTGAAAAAGAATGAGCCAGCCCAATGGCGGATGCTATCAACCAGGACCTCGGTGGCTAGGGCTGCATTGCCGTTGCCCGCTTCGGCGGCTTCCCGGATATCACGGGCATCGTTACTCACACCGGAGAGTCCAAGGAGACCGCTCTCCTTGTTGAGTTGGCGCTCTGCCTCCTCAAGTGAAAGGCCGAGCATTTTACACACGTAGGGAATAGCCATTGAGTCGAGGTCCCCCACCCGGTTATTTTGTGGCAGGCCACTCTGTGGGCTGAAGCCCATGCTACTCCCAACGGCGAGGCCGTTCTGAATACCCGTCACGGAACTGCTCCCACCAAGGTGGCAGGAGAGCACCCGCAGAGGGGCGCCGCAATAATTGCCCGGACCGTCGGTGTAGAGGCGGCGAACCCGATCGGCAACCGCCTCATTGCCCAACAAATCGGCCGAGCGTTCAGCCACGAATTTGTGGCTGGCACCGTGAAACCCGTAGCGCCGAATACCCAGATTCCGCCAGGTTTCGGGAATCGCGTAGTGGTAGGCCGCTGGTTCCATCCATTGGTAAAAGGCGGTCTCAAAGAGCGCCACCCTCGGGACCGAGGGAAGCATCTCTGCGAAGCACCGAATGCCTGCCGCATAGGCTGGGTTGTGGGCGGGTGCCACTTCCTTGAAGCCGTTCAGCGCCTCCAAAACACCTTCGTCTGCTGCGACACAACCGCTCAAATCCTTGCCGAGGACCGTCTTAAAACCAACGGCCCCAATGGCTTCACCGGACTCAACATGTCCGTCGCCGACCAGCGTCTCCAACATCGTCGTGATGCACCTCGTGTAGTCGGTGACCCGCTCGTATCCACCACTGGCCAGCTGCACAGCATGGCCCGCGTCCATATCGAAAAGTCGATACTTGAACGAGGTGGAACCGAGGTTGGCGATGAGGATTTTCATGGCGCGAAGCGGATAACCGCGCAGCGAAGCTACCCAATCCAACTACCGAGCTTGCTCAGGTCGTCGTGGGGGCGTGGGATCACCTGCACAGCGACCACCTCTCCGACAGCACCCGCTGCGTCCGCACCGGCTTCGACCGCGGCTTTAACGGCGGCGACATCGCCAGTGAAGAAGGCAGTGACGAGGCCACTGCCGATTTTTTCGTAGCCGGTCATGACGACATCAGCTGATTTAAGTGCGGCATCGGATGCTTCCATGAGGCTCACGAGCCCCTTGCATTCGATCATTCCAATTGCTTGTTTTGCCATAATAATGATCCCTGATTTGGGTTATGCTTGAAAGTGCTTTAATAAATCATCGTGCGGACGCGCGATGACGTGGGAGGCGACGAGTTCACCAACGCGGTTGGCGGCTTCAGCACCCGCTTCGACGGCAGCTTTTACGCTGCCAACATCCCCTTTTACGAGAACAGTCAAAAAACCGCCGCCGATGGAGATTTGTTTTACAAGGCTGACCGAGGCCGCCTTGGCCATGGCATCACTGGCTTCAATAGAGCCGGTAAGACCTTTTGTTTCTACTAATCCGATGGATTCACTCATGATGTTTGTGGGTTGATTTGGTATTGAATTATGAGATTACTTAACAAGCGCGCAGGGGCTCTCTTGGGTGAAACCGCAGGCGTTGCCCTCGTCGGTGTCTATATGGACCTCCAATTTGAAGGACGGATCGACCCGTACAAAAATGCGGTCAAAAGTCAGGCCGAGGTCGCCGCCGACGCGGAGCTTCATGAAGCTTTTGTTTTCGACTCCGTAAAAGGCCGCATCCTCAGGAGCCATGTGCACGTGAGGCGCCGCTCGGATAACGCCCTCGTCCATACGGAGGAAACCTGCAGGGCCCATCAGCATACAGCCCGGCGTGCCGGCGATGTTTCCCGAATTACGAACCGGGATCTTAAAGCCCAAGGAGATTGCATCGGTCGCCGCCAGCTCAACCTGATCAAAATCACGACAAGGCCCCAGGATCCGTAAGTTTGAAATGACACGACTGCGGGGACCAATCAGCGTGACGGATTCTTCCGCCGCATACTGACCTTCCTGATAAAGCCATTTCTTCGGAGTGAGCTGATGGCCCTTGCCAAACAAAGTTTCCACCGATCCCTGAGAAAGATGACAGTGCCGGGCACTTATATTGACCACCAGTGGATTTGGGCCCTGGCGGTGGTCCGGGCCCTGGCGGTGGTCCGAGCCCTGGCGGTGACCGATTGCCCCGGCCACCCCTGGTGCCAACGGGCGACCCGTGTGGCGAGCGAGGCTTTGCCGCACCATCTGCTCGATGTGTGCTCGGTTGAGAGGTTCTTGGGTCATTAGAGTTGCTTGGCTAAATCTTTGTTTATTTGGGATTCGTTTCTTTTTTTTGACCTTAAGTCAACATATTTCTTGCATTATTCAATAAAAAACCAAAGATATTCCTAATGTTAGCCCCAGAACGCCAACAGCAGATACTCACCCTCCTGGAGGAGCGGGGCACGGTTCGGACAATCGATCTCGCCGAGGAATTTCAAGTAACGGATGAAACGATTCGCCGGGATCTTCAAATTTTAGCGGAGAACCAACAGCTGAACCGCATCCACGGCGGGGCCAGCAGTTTAATCGGGCGCCCAAAGCTTCAATCCTTCTCGGAACGACGCCTTCTTGAAGTGGATAAGAAGGAAGCGATTGCCCGAGTGGCACTCAGCAGCATCGAACCCGGGCAGACTTTTGCCTTTGACAGTAGCACAACTGGCTTTGCTCTGGTCAGTCGCTTGCCCGACCTGCCCTTCCGTGTTCTGACAAACGCCTATGCGGTTTTGGATCAGCTCGTATCCAAGGAACAAATCGAGTTGATTTCAACGGGCGGCGCCTACCATCCTAAAACGCAGACCTTTATTAGCGGCGACAGTTACAGCGTGCTCCGTCGGCATAATATTAACTGCGCCTTCGTCTCCTGCATCGGGCTCGACCACGAGCGTGGACCGAGTGAGGGATTTGCCCAACAGGCGGTTTTCAAGGAAGTGCTGGTTCAACTGGCGGAGCGGGTGGTGCTGCTGGTCGATTCGACCAAATTCAAGAGGAGTTCGGAGTATTTCTTCGCGAGTCTCTCCGATATATCGGAGATCATCACCGACAGTGCGGCCGACCTCGAGTTTGTCGAAGATCTCCGCACACGCGGGTGCACCGTTACCATTGCGAATTTATGAAAGAAAAAAAAATCTATCTGGCAGTCGATTTGGGTGGCGGCAGCGGCCGCGTGCTTGCGGGGACCTACGACGGCGAGCGCATTGAACTGGATGCGCTCAATCGTTTTGCCAACACGCCGCTTGAGTTGCCCGATGGCCGGCACTGGAACGTCACCGGCATCTATCTCAAAATCCTTGAGGGCCTGCAAATCGCGGGCAAACGCTTTGGAGGCCGTGTCACGAGCATGGGCATCGACACTTGGGGTGTCGATTACGGCTTGCTTGATGCGGACGGCCATTTACTGGGCCTGCCCTTTCAGTATCGCGACCACCGTACGGATGGCATGATGGAGAAGGCATTCTCGATCATCCCTCGCAGGGCGCTCTACGAGGCGACTGGGATTCAAATGATGTTTTTTAACACCGCTTTCCAATTGCTCTCCGAGACCGGACAGCGGAGCCCGGTGCTGCAGCACGCGCAGGATCTTCTCTTTACTCCTGACTTGCTCGGCTATTGGCTCACCGGTCGCAAAGTGCAGGAGCGAAGTATCGCCAGCACCTCCCAACTTTACGATCCACAAAGCAGAAACTGGAACTATGGCCTAATTGAGCAACTGGGGCTACCGACGCATTTGTTCAAAGAAATCCGGGACTCTGCGACGGTTTTAGGCGAACTCCGTGCCCCACTCCAGGAAACAACGGGACTCAATGGCTTGAGAGTTATTACCGTAGGTGGGCACGATACAGCCAGTGCCGTCGCCGCGGTCCCTGGGCGCGGGAATACACCCGCCTATCTAAGCAGTGGCACTTGGTCGTTGATGGGGCTTGAACTACCAGCGCCCGTTATTTCCGATGACTCCTACGCCGATGCGTTTACCAATGAAATTGGAGTGGGTAACACGGTTCGTTTTTTGAAAAATATCTGCGGCCTTTGGCTGATACAGGAGTCGAGACGCTACTGGCTGAATCATGGGCAGGACTTCAGCTACGCCGAAATGGCGGGGCTGGCCGCAGGGGCCTCTTCCTTTCGATCGCTTATCAATCCGGACGACCCGCGTTTTGCGGATGCCGGGCCCATGCCGGAGCGGATTCGTGACTACTGTCGCGAGACAGCGCAACCGGTTCCGGAAGCACCCGGTGAAATTATCCGCTGCATCTATGAGAGCCTCGCGCTGCGCTATGCTGAAGTCTGGATGAAACTCCCGAAATACACCGAGATCGCACCTGATTGCCTGCATGTAGTCGGTGGCGGTTGCCAGGATGAATTGCTTAACCAGTTTACCGCTAACGCGCTCGGGGTTCCCGTTCACGCCGGCCCCGTCGAAGCCACGGGACTCGGTAATATTCTTGCACAAATGATGGCCGACGGAGAAATCAAATCTTTATCTGAGGGCCGCGCGATCGTTGCGCGTTCCTTTGCCGTAAAATCCTACGAACCGAAGGACACCCAGATCTGGGATGCCGTGAAGGCACGCTTTGCCGCTCTCTAAGTGAATCCATAAGACGCTCTCATATCCTCGTTTACCCGACGACCATCATCGACAAAATAATGTCTATCCGTTAGAAACTGAGTGACTCATGAACCAAAAATACCTCAACTACCTCAATCAAATTAAAGGCAAGATTCTTTTGGGCTGCGACGGCTTTGTGGACGAAACCTATGAGATCGTGGAAGAACGAAAAAGTCTCGCCGATGTCAGAACCATGCAGAACCTCCGGATGTTCGGGGAGCTTTTGGTCAATCGGGCGGATGGCGGCGTCGGGGTTGAACTCATTCCCAAGCGACGTTGTGAAGGCGGCTTCGGAGTCAATACGGCTCGGCTCGCCGCTGTTCTCGGGCTCCAACCCGTCCTGCCCGGGCTCTACGGAAAGAACGCAATCGATCCGGCTTTTGAAGAATTTCAGGACTCCTGCCATCTTTATTCCCTCGGCGATCCCGCCCTGACCATTGCCCTGGAGTTCAATGATGGTAAGGTGCTCATGAGTAATCTTCAGGCAGTATCGAATTTGACCTGGGATGATTTTGAAGCTTTTTTTGGCCCGGAAAAGCTTCGTGAGCTGTTTTCAGATGTCGCTATTCTGGGGCTTGGTTACTGGTCACTGACGGCCGACTTCGACAATCTGTTCAAAGGCTTCATGAAGCAATACGAGTCGTTGAAGGCCCCGCAGCGGATGTTCTTCGATTTTGCGGACATCAAGAAAAAATCCAGCGAGTCGTTCATGGCATCCCTGAGCTTGATTGCGTCGTTTAATTCGAGGATCCCCATGACTCTAAGCCTGAATGAGCACGAGGTCTTTGAATTGTTTGCGCGGACAGGCGTCGATTGCCAGGATCGCGCCCCGGCGGCGGTCGCCGCTGCCTTGACCATCGCCCGCCAGAAGATCGGTTTCGATGAACTCGTCGTGCACACTCCGGAGTTTGCAGCGGCCTCCAGCACGGCCGACGGCGAGGCTCATGCCCTGCAGGAACGCCAGACCAAGGTGATACGCTCTGCCGGAGCCGGTGATAGTTTCAACGGCGGTTACATCTGCGCTTCCCTCGGCGAAATTCCCATTAGAGAGCGGCTTGTAATCGCCAATGCGGCAACGGCGTACTTCGTGACCCACGCCGCCGCCCCCACCAAAGGGGAACTCGTCGCGCAAATCGAAAAAGCCCGCGACCACTGAGCCGACCCAAAACATTCAAACCAAAGACCCCACCCAACCATGACGCCACCGTTCAAAATCCCTCTTCTGCAGCCCGACTCCCGGCAGGGTTTTCTGCACCTAAGTCTTCAGGACGAGGACACACCCTTCAGTTGGAGCGTGCAATCCTACACCTTGCGCGGCGGCTTGCAGGATGGCGTCGACGTGGTCGAAATTTATAACGGAAAGCTCCGCCTCGCTGTGCTCCCGACACGCGGCATGGGCATTTGGAAGGCGCAGTGCGGCAAGCGACCGCTTGGTTGGGAGTCGCCTGTCAAGCAACCGGTGCACCCCGCTTTCATCAATTCACAAGAGCGCGGTGGCCTCGGCTGGCTGAAGGGTTTCAACGAGTGGTTCGTGCGCTGCGGCCTCAACAGCATGGGTGCTCCCGGCATGGATACCGTTCTGGACTACAGCGGCAACGCCGTTGACGTGCCCCTGACCCTGCACGGCAACATCGCCAACATACCGGCTCACGCTGTCGAACTGGAAGTCACCGAGACGGCCATCCTACTTCGCGGGGAGATCGATGAGACCATGATGTTCGGTCCTGCCCTGCGTTTAAAGACAGAGATACGAACCGATTTCGCATCGGGATCCATGACCGTTACCGATACGGTAACCAATCTGGGCAATAACCCTGTCGAGCACCAGATGCTCTACCATATTAACTACGGCGCGCCCTTGCTGGAAAAAGGCGCACGCCTACTCGCCCCCTTCAAGCAAGTCGCCCCACGGGACGCCCGCTCGGCTGAGGGGGTTGGTGACTTTGACCACTACGGTCCACCTCAGGTCGGTTTCGTCGAGCAGGCCTACTATTTTGAATTACTTGGGCAACGCGGCAGCCGGGAGACCATGGCCCTGCTCCGCAATGCGGCGGGTGACCAAGCCTCACTGCTCCGCTTTTCACTAAACGACTTCCCCTGCTTCACGCTCTGGAAAAATACCGCGGGTTCGGCCGATGGCTACGTGACGGGGCTGGAACCCGCGACCAGCTACCCCAATACCCGGCGCTTTGAGCGGGAAAAAGGCCGCGTCCTCGTGCTGGGTGGTGGTGAGTCACGGACGACCGAAATAAGAATCGAAAATTTGGATACAAAGACGGCTGTTCGCTCAGCCGAATCGGAAATCAAAAAACTGCAAAAAAGGGCTAAGCCAAAAGTCAGCGCAAACCCACTGGCCGCTTACTCCAACGTTTCCTAAATAACCACAACCCAAGCAATTCCATGAAAAGTACACACCACATCGAAGATCCCGACGTCGTATTGATCGGCGCGGGCATCATGTCATCCACTCTGGGCGCCATGCTCAAAGAGCTGGACCCCACCCTGAAGATACAGCTTTATGAGATGACCGAGGGCTTCGGTGAGGAGGCCTCCAGCGGTTGGCACAACGCGGGCACGGGTCACGCCGGGCTCTGTGAGCTTAGCTACACGCCTGACTACGGGCCCGACGGAGAGGTCGCCGTTGGCAAGGCAATCGAGATTTTCAACCAATTCGAGCAATCCAAGCAGTTTTGGGCCTACGCGGTCCGCACGGGCATGCTCTCGAACACCGCAGACTTCATCAACCCGGTCCCGCACCTCAGCTTCGTTTATGGTCAGGAGCAGGTCGATTTTTTGCGCTCCCGCTTTAAGCAAATGAAGGCGCATCACTTCTACGAAGCGATGACCTACACAGAAGATCGCGATGAAATAAAGGCGCTCGCCCCCCTTCTCGTGGAAGGCCGCGACGACACACCCATCGCTGTGACCAAGATGGAGCTTGGCACCGATGTGAACTTTGGTGCGCTCTCGGGGAAATTCGTGGAATGGCTCGGCAAACAGGCCGGTGCCGGCTACGCCACAAGCCACCGCGTGCTGGACATCACAAAATCAAATGGCCGCTGGACCCTGAAGATTAAGGACCTCGATTCCGGTCGTGTCTTTACCAATACAGCCAAATTTGTCTTCATCGGTGCAGGTGGTGGTAGTTTGCCACTCCTGCAAAAGTCCGGCATCGCCGAGGCCAAGGGCTTCGGCGGCTTCCCCATCGGGGGCCAGTGGCTGGTTTGCGACAAACCGGAAATCGTGGAAAAGCACATGGCTAAAGTGTATGGTATGTCGCCCGGTGCCGCGCCAACCATGGCGGTACCCCACCTTGATACCCGCGTCATCAACGGAAAAAAGGCCCTCCTATTTGGCCCCTACGCGGCGTGGACGACCAAGTTCCTCCACGTCAAGGGAAGTATCACCGACCTGCCCGCCTCCATCCGCACGGACAACATCGCCTCACTGGTCAAGGTGGGGCTGCACAACATCCCACTGGTGCGTTACCTTATTCAACAGGGAACCCAGAGCATGAAGACGCGCATGGGCGAACTCCTCAAATTCTATCCGGCCGCCAACCCCGAGGACTGGGAGTTGATTGATGCCGGCATTCGCGTGCAAGCAATCAAGAAGGAGGACGGCGACGCCGGTATCGTTCACTTTGGCACCGAGGTCATCACCTCTCAGGACCGCAGCATATCCGCCCTGCTGGGGGCCTCCCCGGGCGCCTCGGTATCGACGAACATCATCGTTGAGGTCGTCAAACGCTGCTTCGCCGAGAAACTGGCCACTCCCGAGGGCCATGAACGTATGAAGGCCATGGTGCCCTCCTACGATGAAGACCTCAGTCTCCCCGAACACGCCGAGCGTCAAAGAACACTCAGCGAGGAAGCCTTTAAAACCCTTAATTGTATCCGCTAAACTCTATGCTGAACGGAATCCCCCCTATCCTCTCTCCCGAGTTGCTCGACGCCCTTTACCGCATGGGGCATGGCGACGAAATTCTCCTCGCCGATGCTCATTTCCCGGGTGATCGATTAGGTCGGCGAGTCATTCGTGCCGATGGCCTGAAGACTCCGGATTTGCTAAATGCCATTCTGCCGCTCTTTCCGCTCGATACCTTCGTCGACGCGCCCATCTCCATGATGGAAGCGGTGCCGGGTGACGCGCTCGACCCAAACGTCGAAGCGGCCTACCGCACAGCTATCGGTCAGGCTGGAGCGAACGCCGACGGCCCCATCGAGCGCATCGAGCGCTACGCCTTTTACGAGCGTGCCAAGGGCTGCTTTGCCATCGTCATAACCGGCGAAATGGCAAAATACGGAAACATCATCCTCAGAAAAGGGCTCGCCAACATCTAGAACTTATTAAAAAGATGATTGGCTGCTGATCTTGATGCCTCTACGCATTCGGATTTAAATCAACTTCAGTCGATCCGGAGTCCTGTCACCACATCCACACCCCCATAACCTTTCATTATGCCTAAGAATAAAACTGTCCTGCTCGTCGCCAACGGCGATCTACGTCTCTCCGCTAACCAAAACTGCTGGGCCAAGCAAGAAGCCATGGAGGCCGAACTAAGCAGCGTGCTCAAGGAACTGGGGGGTGACCTCAAGCGGGCCCACAAATACGACCCCGAGGTGAAGCACGGCTTTATCTCCAGTCAGCGGCAGGGCATGGATATTTTCGCGAAGATTGATCGCAAGGCGCCGCTCATTGTCGCCGAGGCGGTCTGGCAATACTCGCACCACCTGCTGCACGGCCTCATGTCGCACGAGGGGCCCATCCTCACGGTGGCCAACTGGAGCGGCACCTGGCCGGGGCTCGTTGGTATGCTCAACCTCAACGGTTCATTGACCAAAGCAGGTGTTCACTACTCCACCTTGTGGAGTGAGGACTTCAGCAACGACAAACGTTTCCAAAAAAAGCTCAAGAAGTGGCTCGAAACGGGTTCGGTAAGCCACCCCACCGCTCATGTTCGAAAATACAAGAGCAAGGAGACGGCAAAGGGCTTGAAGAACGCGGCCCGCCAGATCCGCGATGATCTGGACCGCAACAAAGCGATCCTCGGGGTCTTTGATGAGTTTTGCATGGGTATGTATAATGCCGTTATTCCGGACGAGCTACTTTTCCAAACCGGCGTATTCAAAGAACAACTCTCCCAAAGCGCCCTCTTCGCAGAAATGCAGACGGTCAGCAAGGCAGAGGCCGATGAAGTCTACAACTTTATCGTCGGTAAGGGCTTTAACTTCCACTACGGGCGCAATGCCAAAACCGGCCTGACCAAGGCTCAAGTGCTGGAGCAGTGCAAAATGTATATCGCGGCCTGCCGCATCGGTGACACCTTCGGTTGCGATGCACTCGGCATTCAATACCAACAGGGTCTCAAAGACCTCTGCCCCGCGTCTGACTTGGTTGAAGGCATGCTGAACAGTACGGATCGCCCGCCGGTGAAAAATGCCAAAGGCGCAATCATCAAAGCAGGTGAGACCTACCCTCACTTCAATGAAGTCGATGAATGCTGCGGACTGGACGCACTCATGACCAAGCGGGTGCACGCCGCACTCAAGCAGCCGACCGAAACCACCCTGCACGATCTTCGCTGGGGCGATTGGGATGCCTCCGGCACGACCAAGGACTACGTCTGGGTCTTCCTCATTTCCGGCTCTGCTCCGATCGAGCACCATGTGGGTGGATGGAAAGGCAGCCACGGCTATCGACAGCCCGCCATGTATTTTCCTCAAGGCGGCAGCACCCTGCACGGTATCGCCAAACCCGGCGAAATCGTCTGGAGCCGCGTTTTCGTGGAAGACGGTAAGCTCAAGATGGATCTGGGCCGTGCCAAGGCGATCGAGTTGCCCGAGGCGGAAACCCAGCGTCGGCTGAAAGAGACGACGCCACAATGGCCCATCATGCATGCTGTCACCTATGGTGTTAGCCGAGATCAAATGATGGCCCGGCACAAGGCGAACCATATCAACGTCGCCTACGCCACCGATGCGAAACAAGCCGATAATTGCCTCTACGCAAAAGCCGAACTGGCCAAGCAAATGGGCATGGAGGTCTATGTTTGCGGCACGAATGCAGCCGGTAAGAAGCTGTAGCGACGTTTCGGTTGAACATCGAACGTTGAACATCAAACGCTCAACGCTCAATTTGACCGACCCCGATTTCAATGTTCAAGGTTCCCTCCCGTCACATTCAATATTCAGTATTCATCTCGCCTTCCTAATTCGACGTTCGATGTTCGATGTTCAACGTTCGACGTTCAACGTTCGATGTTCAACGTTCCCCTCCTCTAAGTCCCATGTCTAATACCTCCGCCGCCCCTGCGATTCCACGGAAATTCCTCTTTTCCTTCGTGCTTGTCACGATTCTGTTCGCCCTCTGGGGCTTTGCCAATGACATCACGAATCCGCTTGTTGCGGCGTTTAAAGACATCTTTGTCATCAACAATGCACAAAGCAGCTGGGTTCAGATGGCTTTCTACGGCGGCTACGGGACCATGGCCATTCCCGCCGCCCTCTTTATCCGTCGCTATTCGTATCGTGCGGGTATCATTGTCGGTCTTTCGCTCTATGCTATCGGCGCCTTCATCTGTATCCCCGCCGCCAACATGGCGAGCTTTAATACCTTTCTCGTCGCCCTGTATGTGCTTACGTTCGGTCTGGCCTTTTTGGAAACGACCGCCAATCCCTACATCCTTTCCATGGGACCGGCCAAAACAGCCACCTTCCGGCTCAACTTGGCTCAGGCCTTCAATCCGATCGGCTCGCTGACCGGGATGACCATCGCCAGTCTATTCATCCTTTCCAGCCTCGAGGTCGAGGATTTCCGTACCGATTTCACCGCCCACCAGATCGATCAGGGCATCGTGCAGACGGCCGAGCTTGAGAATAAGGTGCTCCCCTTTCTTCAATCCAGGGAACGCACTCCGATAAACGATCCGGTGCTCGCGCAATACGTCCGTGCCAACCCCGGAGCGTCGCTCGACGACGCCCTTGCCGACTATAAGAGTGGCACACTCACGACCTTTAATGGGCTGACCCACCGGGAAATGCAGAACAACGACCTCAACATCGTTTCCACTCCCTACATGGTCATCGGCTTTGTTGTGCTTGGTGTGTTGGTCCTTTTTCTTGTCAACAAATTGCCCCAAACAACAGACGTAAACGACGAGCGGGAGCACTCGCCACTCAAGGATATTTTGGCGCGACTGGCGAAAAACCCGCTCTACCTGGGTGGCATCGTTGCCCAGACTTTTTACGTGGGCGCGCAAATCATGTGTTGGACCTTTATCATCCAATACGCGCAGGAGAATCTGGGTATGGATAAATCCACAGCACAGAACCACAACATTGCTGCTATGGTGATCTTCGTCAGCGGGCGTTTCATCTGCACCTATTTCCTTCGCTTCATCAGCCCCGGTGCGCTGCTCGCCGCGCTCTCGGTGGCAGCGATGGCGGCGACGCTGGGGGCTATTTACATAGAAGGAATGACGGGGCTCTACTGCCTGATGGCGATTTCGGCCTGCATGTCCCTCATGTTCCCCACGATTTACGGCATCGCGCTTGATGGCCTCGGCCCGGATGCGAAGATTGCCTCTGCGGGCCTAATCCTCGCGATTGTCGGCGGTGCTTTCATGCCGCGCTTGCAAGGCGGCATTATGGATATGGAAACGTTTATGGGCACCACCGGTGTGCGGGGTTCTTTTTTCCTTCCTTTCATTTGTTTCGTCGTGATCGCCGCCTACGCCCTGTTCACCGTCCGCCAGCACAAGTTGCATAAGATGGTTCAATAGGTTTGACGCTTTCGCGTTAAGGATTGGCAATTGCCAAATCCGACCGCCAAGCCCCGGTCCGTGCACCTGTTGAATCCGGTTTGCCCAGCCTGAGATAAGACCCTCTTATTGGTCTTCAAACGGCATCTCTTTTCGTTGGGGACGAGCACTTTTTGGCGTGTCCGAATTCCTTGGCACTGTTTTGTTATGCCCCGATCCTAATTGTTTTTTAGACATCGGAAAACGACATCCAGCTCTAAAAGCGGTAAAGACACCCAAATAATGAAAAGTCAAAACGTCCCAACCAACCCCACCGCGCAAAACGCGCCCCCGGAAGCAGGTCCCATCATTTCCCGGGTCTTCTCCTCAGAAGACGTCCACCCCTACGATGCGATCCCCTGGAGCTACCGAACAGCCAAAATCACCGACGACAAAGGCAAGGCTATCTTTAAACAGGAAGGTATCGAGGTGCCGGAAGCGTTCTCCGATCTGGCGACGAAGATTCTGGCCTCGAAGTATTTTTACGGCGACATCGAGAACGGCACCGATCCAGTGACGGGTGGCCGGGAATCTTCATTCAGGCAAGTCGTCGACCGGGTGGCAGACACACTATCGGATTGGGGCCAGTCTGACGGTTATTTTCATAACGCCGAACAAGCCCGGATTTTTAATGACGAGCTGAAATGGTTGCTGGCCAATCAATATGGCGCCTTCAACTCCCCGGTCTGGTTCAACCTCGGCCTCTACCAGAAATACGGCACCGGTAAAACCTCCGGCCGAGGCAATTTCTACTGGGATCCGGCGCACGAGGTGGTCATGCGGGCCGAGAGCCAATATGAATACCCGCAGTGCTCGGCTTGTTTTATTCAACACGTCGATGACGACATGGACTCGATCATGGAACTGGCCAAGGCCGAGGCGATGCTTTTTAAATTCGGCTCCGGATCGGGCACCGACTTGTCCAGTATTCGTTCAACCCGCGAGAAGCTCTCCGGCGGCGGCAAGCCCTCGGGCCCCCTCTCCTTCCTGGCCGTTTACGATGCTGTCGCCGGAGTGGTCAAGAGCGGCGGCAAAACCCGGCGCGCGGCCAAAATGAACGTGCTGAAAGACTGGCACCCGGACATCGAGGAGTTCATCCATGCCAAGCAGATTGAAGAGCGGAAGGCCTGGGCGCTCATCGAACAAGGCTACGATCCCTCCTTCAACGGCGACGCGTATGGATCGATTAAATACCAGAACGAAAATCTTTCGGTCCGCGCCACCGACACCTTCATGGAGGCAGCCATAAGCGGCAGCAAATACTGGACCCGCCGCGTGACGGACGGTCAGCCCTGCGAGGAGAAGGACGCGTCCCACCTGCTTGACAAGATAGCGGAAGGCACGCACATCTGCGGCGATCCGGGCATGCAGTTCGACGACACCATTCACAAATGGCACACCTGCAAGGGCTCCGGTCGGCAGAACTGCACCAACCCCTGTAGCGAATACCTCTTCCTCGATAACTCGGCCTGCAACCTGGCTTCGCTGAATCTCATGAAATTCCGAACATCGGCGGGACTCGATGCGGAACGTTTCGCCGCAGCCGCGCGGATATTTATCATCGCGCAGGACATTTTGGTCGACCGCTCATCGTATCCGACCGAGGGCATCACCTACAACAGCCTCTGGTTCCGCACACTGGGATTGGGCTATGCTAACCTGGGTGCCCTGCTCATGTCCCACGGCTATCCCTACGCATCCGACGAAGGCCTCGGCCTCGCCAAGGCGATCACGGCCATCATGACCGGAGTAGCCTACAAAACATCCGCCGAGCTGGCCGCATTCAAGGGGCCCTTCGCTGGCTACCACGATGCCGCGCACTACGGAGTGCCGCACCCACCGGAGCCCGACAACGTGGCCTCAATGCACGCGGTGATCAATCTGCACAAGAGCCACGCCGATGCGCTTGACCGCAGCTCACCGGGGCCGCTCAGGGAGTTCGCTCAACAGACATGGCGAGAAGCCGCCGATCTCGGTAGACGCTACGGCTTTCGCAATGCACAGGTCACCGTGCTGGCACCGACCGGCACAATCGGCTTCCTCATGGATTGCGATACCACCGGCATTGAGCCCGCCATCGGGCTGGTTGCTTACAAAACCCTGGCCGGTGGCGGGCTGATGACCTTGCCGATCAAGTCAATCCCGCTTGCCATGGAGACAATGGGCTACGACGCAGCAGCGATTGAGAAGGTCTGTGCCCACGTCAAGGAATTCGGAACTGTCGAAACAATCGAGGTAGCCGGCAATCAGTGCCGCTCTGGTCTGAAAGATCAACACATCCCCGTCTTCGATTCCGCGTTTCGCTCCGGCCTGGGTGAGCGCTACCTGCACTACTCCGCGCACATCGATATGATGAGCGCGGTTCAGCCGTTCCTCTCCGGCGCGATCTCCAAGACTGTCAATATGCCCGAAGAGGCCACGGTCAGAGAGATCCGTGAGACCTATATCCACGCTTGGCGCAAAGGTATTAAAGGCATCGCCATCTACCGCGACGGCTCTAAGCGGTCTGCTCCGGTGAAGACCCGCCAGGACGAGGACGGGACGAAGAAGCCGGATATCCAGGTCGTAACCGAGCCTTACCGCCGCCGCTTGCCGGACACACGCGAGGCGCTTACACACAAGTTCAGCATCGCCGGATCCGAGGGCTATATCACCATCGGTAAATACGAAGACGGAGCACCCGGGGAAGTGTTTATCCAGATGGCCAAGGCCGGTTCCACCATCAACGGCTTGATGGACACGGTGGGCACCCTTGTTTCGCTCTGTCTACAATACGGCGTGCCGCTCGAAACCCTCGTCAAGAAATTCAGCCACATCCGCTTTGAACCGGAGGGCATGACCAAAAACCCACACATCCCCTTTGCCAAGTCCGTCATCGACTACGTGGCCCGCGAACTCGGCATGGAGTTTATCCCCGGTTACAAAGCAAAAATGTCGCCCGCGCTGCAAGTGGACAACAGCTTTGAAGATCGAAACCCGAATGCGACCACGATTGAGCGGGAGGCACCCAAAGTGGACGAAGAGCAATTGCAGTTCCTGACCCAGAGTGAGGGCAACCTGACCTGCCCCGAGTGCGGCTCCGGCAAGGTTAATGTGACTGGCACCTGCGCCTGCTGCCTCAACTGCGGCACGAGTCTGGGTTGTTCGTAGGACAGCGGCATCCCCGGCAGAGCGACGCAAGACCCAGCCGCCCACGCGGCGCTTAAAACCGGAGAACGGGCATCCTGCCCATTTCCTCAGAGCACAACCAAGCCGAAGACACCGGGAAAATCAGGGCAGGATGCCCTGACTCCGATAGATTCCATCGCCCTTCTGCCACACTCCAAGCGCCCTCCATTCAACGTTGGACCTTGGACGTTCAATGTTCCCCTCTCTTCTCATTCCCCCCGCCGCAGCCGCCTCGTCCATGCGTCCGCGTCCTGCCTAGCTTGAAAAGTAGCCGGATCCTCAGTCATCAGCTACCCGCACCCGCATAAAGCGCTGGGGGCTCGCATCGATTGCCTGCACATCGCGGATCACCCAATCGACATGGTCGCTGCCCACCGTGCTGGAATCGACCGTGACCGCCGCTGCGCCTTCGCTTGAGTTCCACACCTCCGTCCATCCGGGGCCGGTTGAGGAATTGTTCAGATCGCTGATTGCTTCGACATAGACCACCGCATCGTCGATCCCACGACGCGTGCTGAACGCGACCGCTAGGTAATCAAGCGGGGACGGCGTGCCGAAGCTGACCTGCCGCTGCGCTACCAGTGAGGCATCCGGGCTTTCGGGGTCACCAAAGAGCGCATACTCGAGAAAGTTGCTGAACTGGTCCCCGTCGGGGTCGTCCAGCGGATTGTTCTCAACCGTCACCCCGGAAGCCGCCACCCAGTCAGCAAAGGTCCAGACCACCTCCACACTCACATCCCGCTCGATCACATTGTTATCCAGATCCGCCACCCGAACACGCACCGTGCTCGTCCCGGCCGTCAGCGGCGTGACCGTCAGCACGCCGTCCACAATACTCGCCGCTGCCACCGCGGGATCGGAATTCGAGATGATCGCGAAAGCCAGCGGCGCCACTTCGGCCGCGGAAAGAATCTGCACCAGCTTGTCCTGGTCCATCGCCACTGGCGCTGTCGCCGCATCCATCGGGCAGTCCGAAAGCAAGCCGGTTCGGACCGACCCATCGACTGTAATACTATTATAGTTCCCTCTCGGCAGCGCCGCAATACGATCGACCACCGTCATGCCATCGCCGGCCACCCGACCAAAAACCGTGAACCCACCATTCTGAAAATTGAGGTTCGCGCGGTTGTCGGCCAGACTCACAAACCACTCGTTCGTCGCGCTGTTTGGATCTCCGCCCACTTTCGCCATCGATAAAGTGCCGCGCAAATTTTCCAGGCCCGGCTCATTCAACACCGGCGCCAGATCCGTCACACTTTCAAAAGCACTGCCCCCGATTGGACGGTAACCGCCCCCCTGTAGAACAAAGCCCGGTATGGAGCGATGAATGATCGCACCGTCGTAGGCGCCCTGCCCGCTCCCATTCACATAGGCCAGAAAGTTGGCCACCGTGGCAGGCGTCGCCGCCTCATAAAGGATCACGTCGACCACCCCGAGCCCATAAGTCATGCGCACCGCCCGCGAACAATCCGGGTCCGTAAAATAACTGTTCAAATCGATCGTCGCCGCCGCACCGTTCGGATTGGCCGCCACGCCGGGCAGCGACAGAGCCGCAACCGGACCCGAGGCGGCCGGCAAGATCCGAATGGGCACGGTTGCATTGATCGCAAATCCATCCGAATAACTAACCTGCACATCCAGCGAAAAGTTGCCTGGTTCCGCCGGGGTAAAGGCAAAGGTCCGCGTGGCCGGGTCAAAGCTCGCCCCCGCCGGCAAGCCCGTGACCTGCGCAGTGCTTTGCAAATCGAACGCATCCGTGTAGAGCTCAGCCGAGAACGGCACCCCGACTGTCGCCTCATGCCCGAACCGGGTTAAAACATCCGGCATCGTGACCGGTGGTGTCACGATGCCCCCCGAAGATTCATTCTGCACATTGACCGCAAAAATCGCATATTGCACGCTTTGCCCGCCGGTCAAGTTGATGATCGTCGCTGAGGTCGAATTCGCAGCAGCCGTGCCCAAAAAGCTCCCCACCCGGCCGTTCGCGTAGGTAAATACTTGGAAACCGACTTCGTCATTCGAATTATCCTGCCAGCTGATTTGCAACTCAGTCCGACTAAGAACTGTCGCGCCCGCATTCGACGGCGCCGCAGGCGGCAAGGCAAACGCTTTCGACACAGCAAGGAGGCAACACAAAAGGCAGAGAACTGGGAAAAGACGCTTCATAAAAACGACATTACGCGGCGCGCACAACAACACTCAGGGTTCTAAATTCAGGCAGACTACCCACAAAACATCCCCTTCTAAGGCCTCCCCTTTCCTAGGCCAGCGCAAAATCAAAGTCATCAAACGCCTCTTCCAGGCCGGCCCCGGCGGCTTCACCACCGTGCGGGTCAATTGCTTCAACCAGTCCGCTGTTAGTTTCCAAAGTGCCTTCGCCAATTTCGTCGGCGGCCAGACTCCCGAGACCCGCAAGGCCAAAATCGACCCGCTCTTCGAAAGCATCGACTCGAGAATCACCGACGCCCGAGAAACCGCGTAAAGGGGCTATCGCCCCCACGCGCCTCCTATTCAAACGGAGACAGGGCATCCTGCCCTGTTATCCCCGCCCAACTCAACAACACCCCCGCAAATCTGGGCAAGATGCCCTGACTCCGATAACAGCAACCCGACTACGCCACAATCCGACCCCCATCTTCCATCTTCGCCATCCCTCAAAATCCTCCCCCTCTCCTGCCACCCGGAGAACTACAGCGGGCTGGGAGCCAGTAAGATTGGACTCTGATATATCACGCATCGCGTATCACGCACCTTGAGGATACGCACATCGAAATGGAAGAGGCGGTCCTGCCAGAGGAAGAAATTAAGGAAGAACGTTCCGCCAACCACCGATGAGGTGCCCGAACTCATGAGCGATCTGGAAAGCTTCGCCCACAACGCAGACCTACACCTCCCGCCACTTTTTGAGGTCGCGCTCATGCACTACCAATTCATATGATTTAACTTGGCAAAGCAAAGCCAAAGCACCACCTTTCGCCCCTATGCCTCTTCCTCAAAGACCCATTATGCAATTAATGCCAGCACTGAGTTACTCACTGTTGCCATTATTGGCTTAGGCTATGTTGGACTCCCGCTTGCGATTCAATTTTCCAAAGCTGGACTCAAGGTCATCGGGATCGATATCGATCCTTCTAAAAATCAAACAGCTCGAAGCGGGTCGCTCCTACATCGGGCACATCCCCGCAAGCTGGATCGAAGAACTCCGCACGAGTGGCCGTTTCCAAGCAACCACCAATTTTGGCTCTCCGTGGCCTGGTGTGTGGGCCGATGCCATCCTGCTCTGTGTGCCCACGCCACCTCGCCCACCGCGAGCCGGACCTCCTACGTCCTCGAATCCGCAATGGCCCGCGCTGCATCTTCGCGGGAAAGGCCTTGGTCTGGCCTCGAATCCACGACCTATCCCGGCACGACTGAAGGCGACCTCCGCTGGCTCCTTAGCCGGCTCGGGAAAGACCGCCGGAGTGGACTTCCATTTAGTCATTCGGCCTGAGCGTGAAGATCCGCAACCCGGACAGTCGGGTCGAGCGTATCCCAAAACTGGTCGGCGGCCTCACCTGCCGCCTGTCGCGAGAAGGCACTCACCCTCTACGGGCATGCCATCCACACCCTTGTCCCGGTAGAGAGCTGTCAAATCGCAGAGGCGGCCAAGCTCTTTGGAAACATCTTCCGCTCCGTTAACATTGCTTTGGTCAACGAGCTCAAGGTTATCTATGACAAATGGGGATCGACATTTGGCAGGTCATCGAGGCAGCCAAGACCAAGTCTTTCTTGGCTTTATTCTTCTACTGGGGCCGGGTCTGTGACATTGCATCCCAATCGACCCTTCTATCTGACCTTGGAAAGCCATAATCTGAGGTCAATACCCGCTTCATCGAACTGGCGGGCGATTATCGATGCCTGACTACGTCGTCGGCAGGTCACCACGCCCTCAATGATCTGTCGAAAGCTGTACGCGGCGCCTGTATCCTTATCCTCGGCCTGCCTATAAACCCAATGTCGATGACGACCGCGAATTCTAGCTACGTTTTGATGGAAAGCCTGAGGCCTCGGTGCTGAGGTCGATTACCACGACCCGCATATCCTGGAAATCAAAGCCACCCGCGAGCACGCCCACCTCGCAGGCTGCCGTTCGGTCGAGATTGAAGACCGTTTTGACCTAATCCTCCTGGCAACGCACCATCGTGAATACGGAGCCTTCGATTTTCCGGGTTTACCTGCCCGATTGTCGATACACGAAACTGCCTCAATCTGGCTGCCGCCACTCTACCATAAGGCATAAACTTGATCGAATCGCAGCTCGGGAGCGCTTGGTGTTCACGGGATAGCAAGCTCCTGGACCGTGTTGCCGCAGCCACCAGAAAAAGTAACAATAAGGAACATCCTGCTGAATCACGCTGATCCACATCTAATTTGAGGGAGCAAGTGCCCCTTGAACCCATTGACCAGCTGAATCAACACAAATCTGCCAAATATACCGGAAGCGACCAATTCATGCACCCATCGACATCAAAGCTATCCACAGTCGCAGCGCTGCCAAAATTGACGCGGCCGTTGCTGAGGTATTTGCTCACGGCCGCTACATTAACGGTCCTGAGGTCTATCAGTTGAAGCCATGCCTGAGAATTCCCTCACCCCCAGAGCACCCCTGCATTGCGTCGCTGTAGCCAGTGCACGATGGCACTCGAAGTCGCTCTTCGTGCCCTGGGAATCGGCCCGGGCGACGAAGTGATCACCACCCCCTTCACCTGATCAGCACCGCCGAGACCATCGCCCTCGTCGGAGCCACGCCGGTTTTTGCCGATATCGAGGCCGACACCTACACTATTGATCCTAAGGAGGTTGGAAAAGCCATTACCTCTAAGACGAAGTGCCATCATTCCGGTCGATCTCTTTGGCCAAATGGCCGATTACCCAGCCCTCGAGGCCATCGCCACCAAGCACGGCCTTATAATCACCGAAGACGCCGCCCAAAGCTTCGGCGCTGAACAAAACGGCTGCAAAGCAGGGACCATGGGCGCGGTCGCCACCACCAGCTTTTTCCGCGAAAGACTGGCGGCTACGGCGACGGAGGTGCCGTTTTTACCAAAGACGCCGCCTCGCGGAAACCATCTGCGCCGTAACCAACCATGGGTGTAAAGATCGAAGCTCACTATATCCTTTGGTACAAATGGTCGCTGCGATAGCCTGCAGGCAGCCATCATCCAGCCAAATTCCCAAAACTTCCGGGACGTGAGATCAGAGCGACGCCAAAAAAGTTGGCCAACGCTACACCGATGCACCCAAAGGCTGCCGGTTACCCAGCCATCCGTCCGGGCAACTCCCATATTTACGCACAATACACTATCCGGCTCCTAAAACCGAGACAGCTTGGAGAGAGGCTTACAGAGCAAAGAATATTCCCAGTGCCGTTTATTACCGCCATCCACTGCATCAACAAGCCGTCTTCGCCCATCTGCCCAGCACTAAAGCAAGCTACCGAGTGACAGAACAAGTTGCGCGGGAAGTTACATAGCCTGCCTTTTCATCCGTATCTGAGTGAAGCGCAACAGGATCTCGTTATCCACCTCTTGCGCTTGCGGATTGATTAAAGACATTAAACTATCGGAGCTGAGCCGCAAAACTCGTAGGCTCAGCGATGCCCACCGAGGTCGACAGGATTGAGTGAGCGCAGCGTGCTGTTTTTTATGCGGGGATTGTGAGTCGCTGGCCCATTAGCTTCAGCAGCCAGTCCGGGACAATCGTGGTCCCTCACTCCCGAAAACCAATCCGTCTCCATCCATAAACCTGCATCCCAATAGGCGCGATCCACCTTGCTGTGAGTAGCCAGAGGCGCTTTGTTGAATGTGGACTCGCCCCAAACGCGTCCCAGTTTCTCGTGATGGTGGCACGTCCAGAGAACTTCAGTAGTCCATCCCGCTTCGCTTGAGATGCTTGTCAGTGATGGTGAACCCCAGCGGATGGATTAATGTAGACGACTCTCCGTGATCGCGCAAAGCTGACCGATGTTACCCGTATTTCGCGGTATCTCGATTGAACAAAACGATGTGCAGCATCCGTTAGGCGAATAACGAGGACCAATTGACCGCAAGAACAGAGGACCAGCAGATTAAAACAATTCAACAAACCGCGGTGGACAGTCATGCCTCATGTCTTTGGCGCTTTGGCCAAGGGGCGGTCACGAAGAGATATGTCATCCACGACCGCTTCAATGGCTGAATTGAGCAACTCAACTATGAGGACAAGCAGAACGCTCGCAATAAGGCCAAATGCTGAGCAAGAGGCACGCGAGAAAACGAGCCCGGGACTGCAACTGGCCGCAAGCAAAACCTCCTGCCGAAAGGCTGCTTCTGGCAAGCCTAATGTTGATGTTAATCCATCAAAAGAATACAGCAGCGCCTTAAAGACACGCTTCACGCCTGTATTCTTGTGAATATTTGGGTTAATTTGCTCCGTGTTCATGCTTTTCTCTTCTGGGCCCTTTTTGGCAAAGTCGATCCGTCATTCGTTATGCATTTTCATATCGGAAGACATTCGTTTTGATTTTATTATTTAATGGAAACTGAATAAACACGTTTTTTAAGTTACGCATTGCATAGAGCTCCCCCACACTGCCCCAGGAAGGGCGGTGCCTACCTGTGTGCTGAGGGCCAAACCAATTTCGACACTCCAAATAAACCGTTTCCAAAATATCCGGGAGCCTAATACCACAAACCGTCGGTGAAGAAGCGGACACGCATGCGCAAGAGTTCATGCGCGGCGGAATATTGCCTCCGCATTTTAAAACAGACTCCAGCTTATCCGCCGGAATGGTTCCCACCCCACGGGCAAACCCCGCTTTGCCCGCCGCACCTTTACCAAACAAAAGGACTCGGTACCGCTATGCGTCCCCAGTCGTCCCGTGGCCAAACATTTGCGCCAGCGCATAAAGGAATCAAGCGATTTCCACCCAAGGCCGCTGCATAGCCCGGACCAGCGATAGTCACCCGGGTCTTTGACCAACCCTGCCTGAACAGGATTGAGGTCCAAGTAAGCTGCGACCTGCGTCAAACTTGCCGGTGAGTCCCTCGACCAGCACACTTTATAGCGAGCAGCCCAAATCGTGCCTGCGTTGTCGTGTTTATGGTTATACCAAATTGTAAAGCGTTGCTTCAGTTCCCGCATGAAGGCGGGCAAGTCCCCCATCCGAGCGATAATGCGCTGCCTGGCTGACTTGGCCCGTGCACCATTTTTCGCCAAAATGACTTTTAATTTTGGGCGAATAAGTCGAACGTGGCGTTTTTCCAAGCCGTAGTAGCTGCAATAACGCTCCAATAATACTTCATCGGGAAGCGATTCAATCGGAGGGACCCGAATAAGCAAGTGGGACGTGATTCCCCATCACGCAATAAGCCTAATACATCATCCCCGGCAAAAGCCGCCAGAAAAAGCACGCGCAATGCCACATCCTTCTCCTCATCCCCAAAGCGCAATTGTTGAAAAGCCGTCCGACTCATCACATGATAGATCGTCGGCCGATCCGCTAAAAGTAACCGTCTTCGATTTGCATAAAGCCCGATTTAGCAACAAATAGGTATTAGAGCCACAAATATATAAATAACAGAGTATTTATATTGGTTACTAGATATAGAGCTTTGACCCTGTAGAGTGTGAGTATTTTCTTCAGGCCATGACTGTCTGGTTGCGAATCCCGCTCAATCGAGCAGATTCTTCGCAAATCGCCGCTGAAACGGATGGTTTGATACTAAGCATTTGAGCCAGGCGTCCGGTCCGGCAGATCCCAAGTTTGGAGACTATCAGGGCAATGGTGTTCTGGGCTTCGCCAAAAAGCGGGGAGGAACCTGCGCTGAACTCGCTCAGCGCCTGATCAACGCTGCCCTAGCCTCGGAAAAATTGATCCGGCCTCGCTGAACTGTCGCTCGCCGGTCCCGGTTTCATTAATTTCAAGCTGTCGCCTCTGTTTCTATGGGAATGGCAACTGGCCTACTCCACAAAGGCCGACTACCGCACGGGTGCAAGGGCATTGGAAAGGATGGTCGGCAATCGTCAATGACTACCGAGCGCCAATACGGCAAAGCAGGCACAATATCGGCCACCTGCGCCCAATGGTCATTGGCCAGGCGATTGCCCGCTTGCTCGATTTCTGCGGCGCTGAGCTGGATACGTGACAATCACATTGAGATTGGGGCACGAATTTCGGTACCCTGATCATGAAGATCAAGCGATGCCGTCGACCCCAGCACCCCCGGTGACCACGCGCTCGTGATACTGGACGAAGTTCATAAAGGGCCTGCTGAAGAAGCGGCTCAGCCCGAACTACGCGACATTTCCCGAAACGAGCTGGTCAAGCTCCAGAACGGCGATTCAGAAAACACGGTCATCTGGGGGAACAAATTGTAGAGATTTCTAAAGCAGCCTTCGACAAACTTTTTGCTCAACTCGGCGTCGAGGTCAGATGGACTCTGGGAGAGTCTTTACTCGACAAAGTCGATCGTGTTTATGCGAACTGAAGATATCGCCTACCGGAAGAGAGTGATGGTGCTCTGGTGGTCTGCTAATGATGAGGTGAAGAAATTCGCCCGCGACAGCGAACGCCCCTACCCCTTTAATATTCGTAAGTGGACGGGGCCAGCAACCATGCGTCGACGGACCTTAGCGACGATTCTTCTTACCGTCCTGACGTTCAAGGCGGAGGAAGTCATTCACCTGACCGACGCACGCCAGCAAGACCACTTCCAGCAGCTTGGCTTCTGACCGCGCAGTGGTTTAAGGCTAGGGCTACCTACCACCTGAACTCCGGCATGTCTTTTGGGGGACTATTTTGGGTTCTGATAAAGGCCTTAAGACTAAGTCAGGCGAGTCTGTGAAATTGCAGGGGCCCAGCTTGGACGAGGCGCGGAGCCGCGCGCCTACGCGGTTGTCACAGAAAAATCCTGGATTTGCCGGAGGCGAAGCGTCGCGAAATTGCGGAAGCGGTTGGAATCGGGGCGGTCAAGTATGCGGATTTATCGAGCAACCGTACGCAGGATTACGTTTTTAGCTGGGAACGGCTACTCAGCTTCGAAGGCAATACCGCACCCTACCGCATTTCATGCGGTTGCACGCATCAACAGCATCTTCCGCAAAGTTGATCTGAGCCCCGACGCACCGATAGCGGGAGCCAGCCTCCCGGAAACGGATTCTGAGCTCGCCCTGCGCGGAAGCTAATGGCTTTGTGACGGCAATTTGAACTGACTCTTAACGACCTCCGCCTCACTTCTCTGCACTTATCTCTACGAGCTGACCAGCGCCTACAGCACCTTCTACAACTCGGATAAAGTAATGGTCGACGATGCTGCCGTCCGGGCCCGCCGGTTGACTTTCGCGCCCGCACCCGAACTGTTTTGATGACGGGACTTGAGCTTCTGGGAATTCAGCCCCTGAAACGATGTAGCGCTTTGCTGAGCCCGCGGGCTGGTGTTGGCCTATGCAAATGCAGTGCGCCCCCTTGACAATGTCCGTGCAGTCAAACCCCGTGGATCTCAAGCCCCGGGAAGCACTGCCCCAGTATTGCCAGCGCTGGCAATCTTTTTCCGGCTGACGGTAGGTGGGGACCAAGACAGCGCCATTTAAAACGATGAAATTGCGATAACTCGCTGCGAGAGGTTCACAGCCAGGATGATCGTCTGGTAGCGGGAGCGGCACCACGTCGTAGGGATCACCTGCAGACGTCCTGAAATCGCAAAGCCTCGCATGATTTTCTTCAACGCTTGCAATTTGGATCTGCAATTCGTCCATCGTCTCCGCAATCAAAATTCCTTCAGGACTGAAAAAGCGCGCTAAATTATCAATATGTCCATCCGTATCGTCCCCGTGGAGACCAGCGCGTAGCCAGAGCACTGTCTCGATCCCAATCCACTTTGGAGTTGGCTTTCAACGGTTTTTGACCGTCGTCGGGCCATTGCGATTTGATTGAGCAAAACGACCTCGGTTGTGAGCAGGCAACCGGCACCATTACTTTCCACAGCAACGGGCCTCCAGAACCTGGCATCAATGCAAAACAGCGCAGCCCAAGCTGCTTTGCCATCCATTGCGACGCGGCATCATCCCTTAGCCTGGTCAGGAAACTTCCCTGCCCCATGCATTGTAGCGCTAATCCGCTATGCAGACTTCAGACCGAGCATCCTGTACAAGGAAAAAGGGCCTGAAACCTGAATCCACACATCGTCCGTCTGATAATCATATACAACTCCACCCCGAAGCATCTCCTTTGCCGCCATCATTCGTCGCAATTCGTCCTGTTCAGCCGCCGCCACTAAGACCCGAACCGGCTGGAAGCGAGCGGCCAAGACGTAGAGTGCCGCTAATTGCTCACGAACCGGTCGAAGCAATCCGGCCAAAGTGTTCTGCGGACGCTTGCGGAAGGAACCAGATTGCGCTTCCCTGTGGCTCCCACTCTGCGGGAAGCGAACTTAAGTCGTGGGGCGTTTCTGAGTCGGGCATGGCTAGGAATCAATCAGGCGTCTGGTTAGATTGCCGTAGCTGTCGATCCGGCGGTCCTGAAAAAGGGGCTGTGATGTGCATAGCCTCCAGCGTTCTCAAGCAAATCGCAATCGGCGGCTGCAATATGTTCCTGCCACCGGCGCCTGCTCCATGATTTGGCCATAGAAATCAGCGATGAAACTCTGCCCTTAAAACTCTGTTTCTCCTCCGTGCCGGTCCGATTTACAGTCGCCACGTAGCAGCCATAGCAGCCACAGCATGGCCCCGCTGGACAGCCTCCCATGCCGTGTGCTGCGCTTCACCGAGAGCCTCTTTCTTGGAGGCAGCCAACCGATAGCCGTTTGCAAAGAGGATTCCGCTCCAGCCAAGGCCGACAAGCGGGCCGCCTCCGGATACCACTGATCCCAGCAAATCAAGCACCCCGATACGCCTATGCTCGTATCCCAAACTTGTAGCCCAAATCTCCGGGCGTGAAATAGAATTTCTCCTCAAAACTGGGATCCTGAGGAATGTGCATTTTCGGTATTTACCAAATAGCGGCCATCCGCATCGATGACCGCAGCTGTGGTATTGCAGTAAACCCCGGCCCCCGTCGTTCAAAAGTGCCGCCACGATGACCACCCGAAGCTCAGCGGCAAGCGTCGCGAGACGATCCGTCGTCGGTCCCGGAATGGGCTCCGCCAAATCAAAAAGCGCCGATCCTGGACACGACAAAAATACGGGTGTTAAACAGCCCTGGTGCAGATAATTTGCACGCCGCCGGCTGCTGCTTCACGGATGCGTTTTACCGTATAATCAAGATCAGCGCTCGCACTGCCCTGCTCCCCGCCCTTGAATCAGAGCGATACGAACTGGGTCCGCTCAGCCCCCATCAATAAACAACCTTGTTCAGGGGATATCCACACTCCCTCCGCAACTGCTCTCTTCAGTTCTGACAGATCTCGCGCACAACCGTTTCATCGATGATCGTATCACCGCCACCCAGGCCTGGTCGTGTTGGTTAATCGTCGGATTCCGCAAGGCTGGCAAATCTGCCAGGATCGAATCGAGCTTCGACTTTTCAATATTCAGTTTTAAGCCCACTTTGGAATGCGCTTCGAGCGCGGATTTAAGGAGCAGGCATGCTCTCGATTTTCCTGCGTTTCTCCGGTTGCTCCCACGCAGTCTTGTTGGCAATCAAACCGTGTTTGTGTAGAGCAGCGTGTCCACGATACGCAGTTTACTGGCGCGAATCGAATTACCCGTCTCCGTCAAATCCACGATCGCATCGACCAGATCGGGCACCTGACCTCTGTCGCAACTTCAAGAAAACCGACCTCTGCATTGACCCTGATATCTTTTAGGATACTGGCGCGTGATGTTGACCACCTCGGTTGCGATACGCTCCTCCAGATCCTTCACTTTACAGGCGATGCCCGGGCAATCGCGATAATCCACTTCGAGCGCTTGTTCGATGCACGACTATGCAATAAGATCGCACACCTCGACGACGTCTGAGGCGTTCTCCCGCACACCCAGTCCTGGCCGGTGAGGCCACAGTCAAAATAAATCATGTTCGACGGTAGTGAATAACCTCCTGCGCACGAACAAAGCGGCCGTCCAGTTCGTCGCCGTCATCAATCGAGGGGCGATGAGCGGAACTCACCGAAATTTTAAATCCGGCCTTCCCAACAGGTTAATTGTGGCGTCCTGCAAGCGCCCCCTTCGGCAACCCAAGCATAAGTAAAGGCATTTTTCCATGACCGGAAACGCTAGCCCAACAAAATCAGGCACAAGATAAAAGCAAAATCCAGCAATGCCTGAATTAGCTGTGGCGGCATACCAAAATTCTCAGAGAACCATTGACAGTCGGAAGCGCCGACCCTACTCTCGCACTCTTATTGCACTGCTCATAGTAGCTCAGCGGTAGAGCAGGTGACTGTTAATCACTTGGTCGCTGGTTCGATCCCAGCCTGAGCAGCCATTTGAGGCCCTCCAATTTTTTTGGGGGGCTTTATTCATGTAATATTCTTAGTTCCCTAGCGGCATAATTCGTCCCATAGTGATTTCTGGTTTATCTGCCGTTTTTATTGCATAAGGGCAAAATATGACACGGGCAATCGTTAGCGCTTACTGCTCACAGGATTACAGTCAACTCGCTAAAGGCTCGGCAGAGCAAGCGGAGGTTTCAATGCAAACAAGCTGATATGTGGATCTAAAGGCACATCAGAAGACCTCTGCATGCTGTAGATGGATGTGAGCGAAAGGGAGCTGAGTCTGCAAATGAAAAGGAACATCCAGAAGATCCAGGTCCAATGAAGGTTGTGCCGCCCAGCAAAAGCCCGCCAATCCTGTCCGGGGATGAATTCCATGAAGCCCTTATTGATGGGCTACTCTGCATGGTGCAGCAAAGGAAAGATGGCAAAGTTTGGTCAGTGTCTTCCCATGTAAGTTTTAGACCGTTTGAACGCTTTATTGATCATGACTCACACCTTCCTAAGTTCACTTCAGTCAGTTTGCATCCTCTTTAGCGGTTGCGCGAGCTCTTATAAAACTATGCACACAAACCATCCCTGACGACTTTTATTTACAAGCACTGCGAAGCAGCGACCCTCTTAGGAATGCGCCCAAAACCTGTGGAAGCGGAAAGCGAGGCAAGATGATCGAGCGAGTTAAGCAGCTGTTTAGTCATTACACCCGCGAGAATCTGGAAGCACTTGACTGAAGTATGCTGAGTGGAGGTTTATCGATGCTTTCGCTGAACAGCGCGGGGCTGAGGCTATCTGTATAGAGGCTGTGGTGGACTCGCTCCTCTTCAACTCAATGCAGAGTTCGTTCTTTAACCAGGTGGCCCCGCAGTGGGAGCGACTGCGCTTTGACTGGACGATGCGCTGGGATTGCAAACTCCCCCCCCAATACCTGAGGTGTCGATTGGGGTGAGTCATATGCGCTTCAACTCAGAAGGTAAGGTGATCTTCCACCAGAATTACTAACCCAATGATATTGTTTATCGCCGGATTCCGATCGCACGTCAGCTCATCGCCTACGTCAAGAAGCAGCTTTTAATTTAAGCTGATTTGGCTGAGCTGATTTGGCTAAGCTTATTTGGCTGATCCCGCCAACCTTAACGTCCATCTTCTGCTTCGCCGATAAAGTCCTGTTTCATCCAGTATTGCAGGCAATCGGGCACCTTGACGCGGCCGTCGGCCTGCCGATTGTTTTCCAGGATGGCTGCGAGCACCCGGGGCACCGCAAGAGCGGAGCCGTTCAAGGTGTGAGCGGTCATGGGTTTACCATCCGGCCCGCGGTAGCGGATACCAGCCCGCCGGGCCTGAAAGTCGGTGAAATTCGAGCAACTGGAGACCTCCAACCAGCGCTTTTGCCCAGCCGCGAAAACTTCAAGGTCGTATTGCTTGGCGTGGGGGAAGCCAATATCACCGGTGCACATGCGGAGCACGCGGTAGGGCAACTCAAGCTTTTGCAAGAGGGCTTCGACATTCTTCCGAAGCTTTTCCAGCTCCTCCATTGAGCTCTCGGCAGCGGTCCACTTGACCAACTCGACCTTATCAAACTGGTGCAGACGATTCAGGCCGCGCACATGAGCTCCCCAGCTCCCTGCCTCACGACGGAAGCAGGGTGTGTAAGCGCAGCGATAAATCGGCAATTGGTCCGCATCCAGAATTTCGTCGCGATAGAAATTAGTCACCGGCACCTCGGCGGTGGGGATCAGGTAGAGCCCCTCATTTTCATCGACATACATTTGCCCCTCCTTGTCGGGAAGTTGGCCTGTGGCCGTGGCACTGTCGGCGTTGACAACGATCGGAGGCAGCAGTTCCTCGTAGCCATTTGCCCGGGCCTCTTCGAGGAAAAAGTTGACCAGCGCACGAACCAGCCGCGACATTTCCCCAACATAGAAGGGAAATCCCGCGCCGGCTGTTTTGACGCCACGCGCAAAATCAACCCGCGACTCAAACCACGGGATATCGAAGTGCGGCAACGCATGGGGAAAGGCCGCATCGGCATCGCCCCAGGTCGAAGCCACCTCATTCTCGTCCTCCCCCTTCCCTACCGGCACGGAGGGATCCGGCAGATTGGGGATGGACAGAAAGGCTTCCTGAAAGGCCTCGTCGGCGGCCTTCGCCTCTGCTTCGAGCTCTTTCGCCCGGGCCGCGATGGTCTTCATACGTTTGACGGCCTCCATGAACTCCGGCGAGCCCTTGGCCAGCGCAGCCATCTCAGTATTCGCGGCCTTTTGTTCGGCACGGGCTTGCTCGGCCTCGGTGATTTTTGAGCGACGGGCAGCATCCAGAGTCAGGACCGCATCGATATCGGTCTTGAATTTCTTATGGGCAATGGCAGCGCGGACGAAGTCCGGTTGCTCGCGGAGTAACTTAATATCAATCATGAGGAAAGGTTGGAAAAGCAGACAGGACTACGGCGACAGTCAAGCCAGCAAACGCGAGCGGAACGAGTCACATACCCTAATCGAGATCATCCCAATCGGCCAGTTCGGCTTCGCGGCGCTTTTTCTCGACCCGCGCGCCCACCCAGATAGCGAGTTCATAAAGGGCATACATGAAGCCAGTCGTAATGGGCAAAGAGACAAAGTCGCCCCCCGGGGTCATAAACGCTGAGAAAACCATGAGGCCTACGAAGACCGCCCGCCGTATGGCTCTAAGCTTTTCCACCGGAATGACGCCGAGATAGACCAGAATGACAATAATGAGCGGAAATTGAAAGAAGGCACCGGTGGCCAGGGAGAACCAGACCACCATGTTGTAATAATCCGAGGCCGCCCAAAACAGATCAAAGCCAAAAAACATGTTAAGCCGCACGGAAAAAGTAAGGGTGAGCGGCAGAATGACAAAGAAGGCGAAAAACACACCCGCGAGGAAGAGCAGAAACGCGGCAAAGCAGGCAGGGCCCAGAACTCTTCTTTCCTTCTCGGTCAGACCCGGCGCCACGAATGCGCCCAGGAAGTAGAGTCCAAAAGGCATCGACAAAGTCAGGCCCGACAAAAAGGCTATTTGAATAAAAACGGAGATCACCCCCATGGGCCGATAAGTGATAAGATTCTCATCGGCCAATTCGGCCGAGCCATAAGCCGCCACAATGGGATACTTCAGCCACTGAGCGATGTCACCGATAAAAACCGTGGCCAGAGCGATCCCGACAAAAAAAGCAATTAGGCTCCGCCCGACCGTCCAGCGAAAATCCTCCAGATGCTCTAGGAAACTCATGCCCCCTTCGGGCGCCTCATCCTCATAGGGGTCCTCCGGTTTTTCGTCGCTTTTCGGGTCGTTTCTCATTTCTGCTAGGTGATAGCCTCATTTTCAGGTGACGGGCAAACCTGAAACGCCGTTTTTTTCATTGGTGCTCTAATCCGTTGACAGCTATGGGTAAATGCATTTGCTCCACCTCTTTCCTTAGCCGCAGCCTTTATGCTGCGAAATTATCACAATCCGATCCACCTAAAAGGTCGTCAAAATATGCCAGCTAAAAAAGCAAAAAAAGCCACTAAAAAGGCCGTAAAGCGCGCGAGCGTAAAAGCGGTTAAATACAGCTACGACTTCGGTCAAAAGACCGACGGTAGCGCCAAGCTCAGGGAACTCCTGGGAGGTAAGGGAGCCAATCTCGCGGAAATGGCCCGCATTGGCCTCCCCGTCCCTCCCGGTTTCACCCTCACTACTGAGGTCTGCACCTACTTTTACGATAACGGTCGCCAATACCCGAAGTCGCTGGAAAGCGAAGTGAAAACATCGGTCGCTCAGATCGAAAAAGAACTCGGCAAAAAGCTCGGTGCCCAAAAGAATCCGCTCCTGCTTTCCGTTCGCTCGGGTGCCCGCGAATCCATGCCGGGCATGATGGATACCATCCTCAACCTCGGTCTCAACGACAAGACGGTCAAAGCCCTGGCCAGCGAGTCAGGCAACGAGGCTTTCGCTTACGATTGCTACCGCCGGTTCATTCAAATGTATGGCGACGTCGTGATGGGCGTGCAAGCTGTCAACGAAAACGATCACTGCCCTTTCGAAGCCGCCTTGGAAAAACTTCGTGGCGAAGCGGGCGTGGAGAACGACAACGAGCTTTCCGCTGACGACCTCAAGGAGCTGATCAAGCGCTACAAGGACATCATTAAGAAGCGCACAAACGCAGCCTTCCCGCAGGATGCTTACGAGCAGCTCTGGGGCGCTGTGGGTGCTGTCTTTAATTCATGGCAAAACGAACGGGCGATTCTTTACCGCCAGAAATACAACATCCCCGCCGCCTGGGGCACGGCTGTTAATGTGCAGGCCATGGTCTTCGGTAATATGGGTGATGCCTGTGCCACCGGTGTGGCCTTCACCCGCGACCCCGCCAACGGCGAAAAGGTCTTCTACGGCGAATACCTCATCAACGCCCAGGGCGAAGACGTCGTCGCTGGTATCCGCACACCGAAGCCAATAGCCCAGCTTAAAGATGAGATGCCCAAGGCACATGCCGACCTCGAGGTGGTGCGCAAGAAGTTGGAGCGCCACTTCAAGGATATGCAGGACTTTGAGTTCACAGTTGAGAACAACAAGCTCTACATGCTCCAGACCCGTAACGGTAAACGCACCGGCCTCGCCGCTGTGCGGATCGCCGTTGAGTTGGTTAAGGAAAAACTGATCGATCAAAAGACGGCACTAAAGAAGATCCCGGCTGACTCAATCTCGTCGCTGCTCGTTGCAGTCTTCGACCCAGCTGCCGTGAAAAAGGCGAAGGTCCTGGCCACGGGTCTGCCCGCCGGCCCCGGTGCCGCTGCTGGCAAGATCTGCTTCACCGCACCGGAAGCGGAAGCCGTCGCAGCCAAGGGTGGCCGCGCCATCCTCTGCCGCGTCGAAACCACTCCGGAAGACCTGCGCGGGATGATTGCTGCGGAAGGCATCCTCACCTCACGCGGTGGGGTTTCCTCGCACGCCGCGCTCGTGGCCCGTCAAATGAACAAGGTCTGCGTCTGTGGTGCTTCTGAAGTGAAGATCAACTACGCCGCACAAACGCTCACCATTGGCAACAAGACCTTCAAGAATGGCGATGACATCTCGATCGATGGCACCACCGGTGAGATCTTCGCGGGTGCGGTTCCAACCGCCCCCTCCGAGGTCGACCAAGTGCTCAACGGGAAGCTGAAAGCCAAGAACAGCTACACCTACCAGCTCTATAATCAAGTCATGGCCTGGGCGGATAAGTACCGTAAGCTGGGCGTCCGCACCAATGCAGACTCGCCCGACCAAGCCGCTTCCGCCATCGCCTATGGCGCCGAGGGTATCGGCCTATGCCGCACGGAGCACATGTTCTTCGAAGGTGACCGCATCACCTTCATGCGCCAGATGATTCTCGCATCCGACGAGGCCGAGCGCCGCAGTGCGCTCAAGAAACTCCTGCCCTTCCAGCGCAAAGACTTCACCGGGCTCTTCAAAGCCATGGGCGGTCTGCCCGTGACCGTGCGTCTCCTCGATCCGCCTTTGCATGAGTTCCTGCCGCACGACGAGTCCTCCAAGCGGGAGCTCGCCAACTCGCTCGGTGTCGATATCGATGTCATCTCCAGCCGTGTGCACGCTCTGCACGAAGCCAATCCGATGCTCGGTCACCGTGGTTGCCGTCTCGGCATCTCCTACCCGGAGATCACTGAAATGCAGGCCCGCGCTATCTTCGAAGCGGCTGCGGCTTGCTACAAGCTGAAGAAGCCCATCAAGGTCATCCCCGAAGTCATGATTCCACTGGTTGGCTTTGCCGACGAGTTGAAGCATCAAGTCGCCGTGGTCCACCGTGTGGCTGCGGAGGTCATGGAAAAGAAGAAGGTTAAATTCAAATACCTCGTCGGCACGATGATTGAAGTGCCCCGTGGCGCATTGACCGCCGATGAAGTTGCGGAGACCGCAGAGTTCTTTTCCTTCGGCACCAACGACCTGACGCAAACGGGTCTGGGCATGAGCCGCGACGATGCCGGTTCCTTCCTCGGTAAATACAAGGACCTCGACATCCTGCCGCAGAATCCTTTTGCTTCGATCGACGCCGCTGGTGTGGGTCAGCTCGTGGAAATCGGTGTGCAGAAGGGCCGCAGCACAAAGAAGGATCTCAAGCTCGGAATCTGTGGTGAACACGGTGGCGATCCTGCCTCGATTATGTTCTTCCACAACGTTGGGCTCGACTACGTGAGCTGCTCGCCACCCCGCGTGCCTGTCGCCCGTCTGGCCGCTGCGCAAGCCGCGCTCAAATAAGACAGAGACAAGGGAAATTTAACAAAGCCCTCCCGCCAAAGCAGGAGGGCTTTTTTGTGTTTGTTGAGACTCGGCCCTATAGCTGCACTGCTCTGCAAAACCAACGTGGCGTCCGAGCTCGCTCGGGCCTTCAGCGTTGTAGGCCGTCCGCTAAGTCAACCGAATCAGCAAACCGCAAGCCCGCGCGAGCGCGGACACCACAAACCCAGCGTGGCGTCCGAGCTCGCTCGGGCCCCCAGCGTTGTAGGCCGTCCGCTAAGCCAACCGAACCAGCAAACCGCAAGCCCGCGCGAGCGCGGACACCACGAAACCAGCGTGGCGTCCGAGCTCGCTCGGGCTCGCAGTGTTGTAGGCCGTCCGCCAAGGCTAGGCGGCTTGGCAAACCGCAAGCCCGCGCGAGCGCGGACACCACCAAACCAGCGTGGCGTCCGAGCTCGCTCGGGCTTACGGCCTTGTTGGCGGACGGCAGAACTCCCGAAGCGAATGAGCTGCCCTCGCGCGGTGACTCAAACAAGCTTTCAGTGCATCCCCCAGTTCCGCAAAACTTTTTTGATAACCCACCGGCACAAAGACCGGATCATAGCCGAAGCCAGAACTACCTGAGGGTACCTCTGCGATGTGTCCCTCGCAGGCACCCTCGAAGCAATGCTCGTTGCCGTCGGAATCAATCAAGCAGAGCGCACATCGAAAACGCCCGCCGCGGTTACCGGCAGGCACGCCCTGCAAAGCTTTGAGCAGCTTATCGACATTCTCAGAGTCGGATGCCAACTCGCCGGCATAGCGGGCCGAATAAATACCGGGCGCTCCGCCAAGCGCATACACTTCCAGTCCGGAATCGTCGGCCACGATCCAGGCATCTGCGGGTGCAAGCCCCCGCAGCGCCCGAGCTTTGATTGCGGCATTCGCCGCAAAGCTGACTCCGTCCTCGACAACAAGCGGCATGCCCCCGCAAATCGAGGCCGAGCAAAGTTCGAATCCACATCCGGCGAGCAAGCTCTCGAACTCCTCAACCTTGTGTGAATTTCCCGTGGCGACGATAAGCTGTTTCATCATTATTCAATAAATCCACGGATGAGGCGATCCTCTCCGAACGTATCCATTTTCAGATTACGCAAGTGAATCGCAGCATCTATAGTATCTGTATTACGCGGCGAGCCGATGCCCGGTACCGCCGCATCGCAAAGAAACTTTGGTGCCTGATAAACAAAAGCATAGTCAGCCCGCCGTTCTTCGATGAGAAAAGTGGCCAACTGTGGCCCCGTTTCGATGTAGACTCCGCAAAGCCCGGACTCCGCACAGCACTGCCGGAAGGCAGACCAATCAAAATACCCACCCTTCGCAGGCAAGCACCAGAGCCGCAAGCCGAGTGAATCGGCACGGCCCTTGGCGGCCTTCGCAACCTCGGATTGACAGACAACAACGGTCCGATCCGCAAAGGCATCGGTGTAGAGTTTCGGCAAGGGATTCTGATCCAGCGTGCGCAATGAATGGTCGAAGACGAAACGCACCGGGCACCAGACCTCCGAATCCAGTCGCGCGGTCAAACTGGGATCGTCAGCCAGCACGGTGCTGGCCCCCACCGCGATAGCCGGAAAGTAACGACGCCACCGCATCACGTCCGCCCGCGCGGCCTCACCTGTCACCCATTTGGAGTGCCCGGATGCGGCGGCGAATTTACCATCCAGCGTGAGCGCCATCTTCGCCGCGATGAGCGGCGTGCCCCGCGTGATCCAGTGGTTAAAGATCAAATTCAAGTCGGTGCAATCGTCGCCTAAGACACCGGAAACGACTTCAATGCCCGCTTCGCGCAAAATGGAGAGTCCACGCCCTGCATGAGCTGGATTGGGATCCTCCACACCCACCACGACACGCGCAAAGCCAGCCTCGATAATGGCGTTGGTGCAGGACCCAGTCCGACCGGCGGTGCTACAGGGTTCCAGCGTTACGTAGAGCAAGGCCCCCGCATCGGGTCGCCGTCCCAGGGCTTTGAGGGCGGCGACTTCCGCGTGGTCCTGCCCCGCGGCGGTATGCCATCCTTCTGCCACGACGGCGCCTCCCTCGACAATGACAGCACCCACCATTGGATTCGGGTGCGTTTGTCCCCAGGCCCGCCGCGCCAGTTCCAGAGCGCGACGCATGAAATACCGATCGTCTAGCCTAACTTCGCTCATCCGCGGACGAAGGGATTACCAGACTTTTCGGCAGCGACCGTTGTAGTAGGGCCGTGTCCCGGATACAAGGTAGTTGCGTCGGGCAATGTATAGATCTGGCTCTTGATCGACTGCGAGAGCACCGCCACGTCCCCACCCGGCAAGTCGTAGCGCCCCACACTGCCCCGGAAAATAGCGTCGCCTGGAAAGGCCGCTGATTCCCGGCCAAGGTAGATCAATACATTCCCCGGACAATGCCCCGGCACATGACGGATCTCCATTTCCGTAGTGAGCAGTTTGAGAACATCGCCCCCCGCGATCCAATGGTCGATGGGTACTGCCTGAAACTCAAGTTCCGGCATGGCGTAGCTTGCCATAACCGATGGATTGGCAAACATCAGCGCATCCGCTTTGTGCCCATAAACTGGCACCCCGGCATTGGCGAATTTGTAGCCGTCCAGCATGTGGTCCCAATGTCCATGCGTCAGGATTAAGGCCACGATTGCGCAGTCGTGCTTTTTTGCGGTTCGCGTGGCCCATTCAAAAGCCTCGGTGGGCGCGTCGATAATGACACACGCCTTCAAGTCGGTGTCGATCAAGGCAAATGCATTGGTGCCGATAGGCGGAAGTTCCTGGGATTCGATAATCATCGAAACGAGCGTGCCGCAGTCGGCGGGATATTCAATTCGGAATTGAACTGATTTCCAACACATCCTAGGCGGTGACTTTGGTTGGCTTCCTTCTCAAGTGGCGTCCGAGCTCGCTCGGGCTCGCAGTGTTGTAGGCGGTCCGCCAAGGCAACGCGGCTTGGCAGGACGCAAGCCCGCGCGAGCGCGGACACTACAAACCCAGCGTGGCGTCCGAGCTCGCTCGGGCTCGCAGTGTTGTAGGCCGTCCGCCAAGGCTATGCGCCTGGCAGGACGCAAGCCCGCGCGAGCGCGGACACTACAAACCCAGCGTGGCGTCCGAGCCCGCTCGGCTCGCAGGTATTGTAGGCCGTCCGCCAAGGCAACGCGGCTTGGCAGGACGCAAGCCGCGCGAGCGCGGACACTACAAAACCAGCGTGGTGTCGGAGCTCGCTCGGGCTCGCAGTGTTGTAGGCCGTCCGCCAAGGCTAGGCGCCTGGCAGGACGCAAGCCCGCGCGAGCGCGGACACCACAAACCCTACGTGGTGTCCGAGCCGCATCGGCTCGCAGTGTTGTAGGCCGTCCGCCAAGGCTAGGCGGCTGGCAGGACGGCCGCGCGAGCGCGGACACCACAAAACCTAGGCGAGCCCGCGCGAGCGCGGACAGCATAAACCAAAACACACAATTCAAAAATAATTAGCTTCACTCAAAAACGAGCATCGAACAGCTTACTCATATGGCAATTTGGTCACATACAGGTAAGGACAAGCTACGAAGAGGGCGTGTTTCAATACCGTTTGCCCGCTATTTCATAACAATGTGTGTGGAAGATCGCGTGCCGAAGCTAACTTCTGGAGACCTACCAAACTCAATTCTCTGCTTACTGCGCTCCATGCACCTTGAAGGGGACATCGAGGTTATCTGTGCAACAACAATGCCGGATCATTTCCATATACTTTATCGATTGGGTCAGCAACTTTCGCTCAGTCAGGTTCAGGCTAAGATAAAATCAAAAACGAAGGCCAGCTTGGCGACTCAAGCAATCGCGTGGCAGGAGAATTATCATGAGCACCGCCTTCGCTACATAGTTTCGATGGATAGTTTTGCCCGATATATTTACCTAAACCCCTACCGGAAAGGATTGCTCCAGAAAGACAAAGTATGGCCACACTGGATCCTTAACAAAAACCACCGTCCCGAATTCACAGCTCATTTACTCAAAGGAAACCGACCCCCGCCCGAATGGCTCGAGACTCCCGATACCGCACAAGCTCTGGTGGATGCCGACCGTGACCTGTAGTCTCCGAGCTCGCTCGGGCTCGCAGCGTTGTTGGCCGTCCGCCAGGCTAGGCGGCTTGGCGGGACGCAAGCCCGCGCGAGCGCGGACACCACAAAACCTACGTGGCGTCCGAGCTCGCTCGGGCTCGCAGTGTTGTAGGCCGTCCGCCAAGGCAACGCGGCTGGCAGGACGCCCGCGCGAGCGCGACACTACGTCCAGCGCGCGTCGGAGCTCGCTCGGGCTCGCAGTGTTGTAGGCCGTCCGCCAAGGCTAGGCGGCTGGCAGGACGCAAGCCCGCGCGAGCGCGGACACCACAAAACCTACGCAAGCCCGCGCGAGCGCGGACACTACAAATCCTAGGTGGCGTCCGAGCTCGCTCGGGCTCGCAGTGTTGTTGGCCGTCCGTCAAGGCTAGGCAGCCTGGCAGGACGCAAGCCCGCGCGAGCGCGGACACTACAAACCCTACGCAAGCCCGCGCGAGCGCGGACACTACAACAACACAACCTAGGCAAAAAAGGGATTTCGGGTTCGCTCGTTGCCAACGGTTGTGACTGGGCCATGACCAGGGCAAAGCAGCGTTGCGCCCGGCAGGCTCAAAATCTGTTCGCGTATCTGTTGAATTGCCGTCTTGTAGCTGTGGGCGGCCTTTCCCATGGAGAGGCAAAAGAGCGCATCGCCGACAAAAGCAAGGGTTCCCGATTTGCCGGAGATCACGTAGCTTAAAGCTCCGGGCGAGTGTCCGGCCGTCAAGCGCGTCTCCACATTGAGCTCCCCACAGGGCAGGATTTCGCCCGCCGTGAGGGGAGCCGTATCGTCGATGAGCTCACCCTCAGGACAATAAACAGAAAGGTCCGGATGAGCCCTCCGCACCGCATCGAGGGCCGCGATATGATCGCGGTGCGTATGCGTCAAGAGAAGCCCCTTCAGGCGCAGCCCCCGGCTTTCGACTTCGGCCAGGAGCGGATCCGCATCGGCGCCGGTATCAATGGCAAAGGCTTCGTTGCCGTTCCAAAAGATATAGTTGTTGACCGTCATTTCCGCATACCCAGGCACCGGGAAGGACGTATTAAAAAGCCGCACCCAGTCCGGCAGGGCTGTCTGGGGATACCAGGCGGATTCCCCCATGGCCACAAGCGGCTCGGGCGCGAGGCCAAGCGCCAAGGCGACGGCGCGCAGCGCCTGGGCATTGAACGTTCCATTCAACAACGATTCGGCGGCCGCTTTATCCAGGCCGCTTTTGACAGCCAACTCGTCCGACCCAATCCTGAGCCCGGCCATGGCTTTGCCGATAACGTCGTGAAAATCATCTTCTAACCGTATCATCACCCTATCAGGTATTGAACAAACGATCGCCAAAATCCCCGAGACCCGGCAGGATATACTTTCGCTCATTAAGTTGCCGATCGATCTTGCCGGCGATGACCGGCACATCCGGATGTTCTTTTTGAAAGGCAGCGAGGCCCTCGGGTGCCGCGATGACGCAAACCATGCAGACCCGCTTCGCTCCATGCGCTTTGATTTGGGCCACGCACTGGGCGGCCGAGCCACCGGTCGCCAGCATAGGATCGAGTACAAAAACTTGAGTGCTGGCGCTCAGATCCGGCATTTTTGCATAGTAGCAACTCGCTTCCGCAGTGACCTCGTCGCGCTCCAGCCCGATGTAGCCGACACTGGACCCCGGGATGATACTCATAGCCGGTTCCAGCATACCCAAACCGGCCCGCAGGATGGGCACAAAGACGACGCCCGGGCTCAGCCGGGCTCCCTGCGTCACCTCCAGCGGTGTGGTGACTTCCATCGACTCGAGCGCGAGCAAGCGGGCCGCTTCGACCATGATCACCTCCGTTATTCCCCGACTACAGCGCCGAAATTCCGAAGCCTGTGTCCGTTGATCACGGAGGATCGTCAGGTAGTGCTGAACAAGCGGATGGTCGGATAGATCTTGAATCATTTTCATTATGCTAGCGCAATCGCGGCGGTGAGCAAGTCTGCAAACTGCGGGCGCACCCGGCCAGCGGTTTCAGTGACCTCCTCATGCGTCAGGGGTGTCTTCGAAATGCCCGCCGCCGCATTGGTGATGCAGGATATAGCGAGCACGCGCATGGCCAGCTTACGGGCCACAATGGCTTCGGGCACAGTGGACATGCCCACGGCGTCGGCACCGAGCTTGGCAAAGGCGCGTACTTCAGCGGGTGTTTCAAAGCTGGGGCCGGTGGTCGCCAGATAGACACCCTCCCTCAGCCCGACTCCCTGCGACGCAGCCCAAGCGTGCAAGCCCCTGCGCAATGACCGGTCATAGACCTCGGTCATGTCGGGGAATGGCACGCCCTCCTTGCCCTGCCAGCCGATCAGTGGGTTCGTACCCAGGGCATTGATGTGATCGCTCAGCAACATGAAATCACCTGAAACAAAATCCGGGTGAATGCCACCCGCCGCGTTGGTGATATACAGAGTCCGGACACCGAGCGCATGCATCAGCCGGATCGGCTTTGTAACCTCGGCCATCGAGTAGCCCTCATAAAAGTGAAAGCGCCCCTGCATGCAAATGACCCGCTTCTCCTCAACGGTGCCGTAAACAAATTGCCCGGCATGCCCCTCCACCGTGGACACGGGGAAGCCCTCGATCTCGCTGTAGGGCAGGCGCCCTGCGACTTCAATCCGATCGTCCGCGAAAAAGCCCAGCCCGGATCCGAGGATCAGGCCAATCTCGGGTTGAAAGGAAGCGAGTGGTTCGGGTAGTTCTGGTAGTTGCATTATTTTGGTTATTTTTTGGAGGCGTCACCCCACAATCCGATCCACGATGAGCGGCTGCGGCGCAACCGGTTCAGGAGAGAGGCCGATTGCCAAACGCAGCCGCTCGACGACCCTGTCGACTTTCGTCGCATCATTAAAGTGGATACGGACGAGCGGCTCGCCCGGTTCGATGAGATCGCCTTCTTTCTTTAATAGCTCAAATCCGACGGCCGGATCAATCACCGCCTCCATACTGGAGCGCCCGGCCCCGAGTACACAGGCCGCCTGGCCAAAGCCATGGGCATCCAGGCGGGCCAAATAGAGGGGCTCTGCATTCTCCGCATCGATTTCAACACAGTGGTCAGTCAACGGCAGCCGCTCATAGTCGTCCACCACACGGGGGTCGCCGCCCTGCGCTTCAACCAACTGGCGAAAGGCCTCCAACGCGGCGCCACTTTGGATCGCCTTTTCCAGCGTCGTGCGGGCGGCGGCCGCATCCGCCTCCAGCCCACCCAGCCGCAGCATTTCCGCGCACAAAGCGTAGGTCACTTCCATCAAATCCTCCGGCCCCTCTCCGCGCAGGCAATCCATCGCCTCGATGACTTCCAGCGAGTTACCGATCATCCGGCCCAGCGGCTGCTCCATTCGCGTGAGCAAAGCCGAGGTCGGTTGCCCCATGCTGCTGGCAATCGCCACCAATGACTGCGCCAGCTTCCGCCCATCCGCCTCGTTCGCCATAAAGGCACCCCGACCAAATTTCACATCGAGCACGAGGGCGTCGATCCCCTCTGCCAGCTTTTTGCTCAGAATGCTGGCGCAGAGCAGCGGAATGCTCTCAACCGTGCCCGTCACGTCGCGCAAGGCATACAGCTTACGGTCGGCGGGCACCATATCCGCCGACTGGCCAATCATCGCCTGGTGAATCTCCAAAAGTTGGCGACGATAGGTGGCGTCATCCAACTGTGTGCTGAAGCCAGGGATCGCATCCAATTTATCCAAGGTGCCGCCGGTGTGCCCAAGCCCGCGTCCGCTCATCATGGGCACGCAGAGTCCGCAGGCAGCGGCGAGCGGGGCCAAAATCAGAGAGACCTTATCGCCCACCCCACCGGTGGAATGCTTATCAACCTTGGGCCGGGTGATCTCGGGCAGCTTAACCACCCGCCCCGAACGCATCATGGCCTCGGTCAGCCAACCGGTCTCCTCATGGGTCATGCCCCGTAGCAGAATCGCCATGAGCAGCGCGCTGGATTGGTAGTCTTTGAACTCGCCGGAGACGACCCCCGAGACAAAGGCCTCCACCTCCTCGCGTTCCAGTTGGTGGCCATCCCGTTTGCGGGCGATGATCTCTTGGGGCAATCTTTTCATCATTCTTCTCAATTTCCGTTTGATTCCCCACGATGTCCAGCTAGATTCATTCCCAACCCTGCAGTGTTCGAGAATTAACGGAGTATCTGTCCTTTACTCTTTAGCAATCGGGAGCTGACCCTCGCGGGCCGCTGTCAAGCCGCCAACCGGAAGACAAAAGTCAGCGAGGAAGCACCCACCTTAGACGCAAAAGGCTAAGATCTCCCCTTAAGACGGCACATGCGGGGCCTTTTTATTTTTTAACCGATTCCTACTGATTCCGCCCCCCGCACGCCGCAAGCCGCCCACCGCAAGGCCTTGATGAACGCCGCCCCTCCAGACCCCCTGCCCCGGCTTCTGACCCGGCTCCGCCAAGGCCTGCAGTCGGGCCCGATCAGTTACCGGGATTATATTGAGACGGTGCTCTACGCCGAGCATGTCGGCTACTACACCCAGCCCCGGGACCGTGTGGGCCGGAGCCCGCGAAGCGATTTCTACACGGCCGAGAGCCTCGGCCGCGTCTTTGCGCAACTCGTGACCACCGCCGCCCAAGACCTGCTGCCTCCGGGACAGGCCGAGACCAGCACCTTCATCGAAATCGCCGCAGAGCCGGATAAGGCCCTGCTTGATTATTTGCCGGAGCACCCCTTCGCCGGGCAACGCGTCATTCGCCAGGGCGAGCCGATCAATCCCGGTGGACCCGTCGTCATTTTCGCCAACGAGTGGCTCGATGCCCTCCCCTTTCACCGGCTCATTTTCCAGGATGGTCGCTGGCGGGAGCGCGGCGTTGCGCTTGGACCAAACGATTCGCTGGACTCTGTTTTACTCGACGAATGGACGCCGCCCGTGCAGGCCGCGGCTGCCCGCCTGCCGAAAGAGATCGAAGACGGCTACGAGCTCGACTGGCCGCTCGAAGCCGAGACAGTTCTGGCCAACTTGCTTCGAGAAGACTGGACCGGGCTCATCCTCCTCTTTGATTACGGGCGCACCTGGGAATCCCTGCTCCAGGATCATCCGAGCGGCACGGCCCGAACCTACCGTGCCCACGCCCAAGGCAGTGATCTTCTGGAGGACCCGGGGCGCCGCGACATCACCTGCGACGTGAACTGGACCCCTCTGCTGGCCGAGATGGAAGCGGCAGGTTTGCGGTCCGTTACCTTGGAGAGTCAGGAATCCTTCCTCGTGCAACGCGCCGGGCGCGCCGCCGAGGCCATCGTGGCGGGCAGCGCGGGCAGCTTCAGCCCGGACCGCCAGACACTGATGGAACTCATCCACCCCGCCAACATGGGACAACGCTTTCAAGTCCTCTGGGGCTTGCGCGGGTCTTGACTGGCTACCTACAGCAATTCAACGATTAGCCAAACTTGCGGCGAGCGAAGACGGCAGCCCATCGAACGATCCATTCGTGAAGAAAACGATCAGTTCGCCGCGGTCGGAAACCGGCTCGCGGGCTTCTGCAATGAGCGTTCGCTCCAGGTAGTGCAGGAGGTCGACATTTTTCGTAAAAGCCACGGCCTCGCCACCGGCGGCGTTGAGGGCGGCCGCCATCGCGGCAGTGTCGAGCCGTTCGCCCTCGGCCATGCGCTCCGCGCGATGGACCGCACCGAAACAAACCCGGTCGGCTTGACCGAGTGCCACCTGGAACTCTGCCTGGAAGCGGGCCGTTGCCGCCGTATTGCTGCGCGGCTCAAAGCAAACCGTCATGCGGCGGCCGGGGTAAGCGGCCCGCAGGGCCTCGATGGCGGCGGCCACGGCGGTGGGATGGTGTGCAAAGTCCTCCAGCACGACGGCCGCCTCCCCGGCGTGGAGCACATCCTGCCGACGCCGCACGCCGCGGAAGCGGGTCAGCGCGGAGAGGTCAAACTCAGTGGGGTCGCCACAGCCGCTGGCCAGCGCGGCCGCGAGCGCAGCCATGGCGGCATTGCGCGCGTTGAAAAGCCCGTGCATGGGCCAGCGCACCCGCGCCCACGGCGACCCCTGCCAGACCAGCTCGAAGGACGCACCCTCCGGGCCGTCTTCAAATGCCTGGATCACCAAATCGTTGGCAAGGCCCACCCCCACCCGCAGGACATGGGTCCAGGGGGCGGGCAGTAGCGCGGCGATATTGGCATCGTCCCCATTGACCAGCGCGTAGCCCGAGGCCGGCAGGATACGGAGAAAGTGCCGAAAGCTGCGCTGCACGTCCTCAAGGTCGCGAAAAATGTCCGCATGGTCAAATTCCAGATTGTTCAACACGGCAATCTGCGGCCGGTAGTGGATGAACTTACTGCGTTTGTCGAAAAAAGCGGAATCATACTCATCGCCTTCAATGACAAAGGGCCGACCGCTGCCGAGCTTCGCCCCGCCGGGCAGATCCTGCGGCACGCCACCGATCAACCAACCCGGCTGGGTGCCGGCTGCCTCCAGCAAATAAGCGGTCAGCGTCGAGGTGGTGGTTTTACCGTGTGTTCCAGTAATCACAACAGGCCGCCGCCCGGCCAGCACCGTATCGTGAAAAAGAGCCGGCAGCGAAACAAAGGGAATCGCTGATTGATCGAGCAACCACTCGACCTCGGGGTTGCCCCGGCTCATGGCATTGCCCACCACCACCAGATCCGGTGCCAGTGCCGACAAACGTCCCGCATCGAAGCCTTCCAGCAGCTCGATACCCGCATCCGAGAGGACGTCTGACATCGGCGGATAGGCCCCCGCATCGCACCCCAGCACCGTATGCCCCTGCGCTTGGACGAGGAGCGCGGCATTGCCCATGGCCGTGCCGCAGATTCCCATGAAGTAGATCCGCATAGCGCGCTGCCCTAGGCAGGAATCTCGGTGAATTCGCTCATCGGCGTAACGATCAGTGCCTTATCGATCCGTTTGGCAAAACCGGCCAAGACCTTGCCCGGTCCGCATTCGTAGAAGCGGTCAATCCCGTTTTCCGCGGCCATGTTCCGCAGGTTATCCTCAAAACGCACCGTCGAGACGACTTGGGCGACGAGGGCCTCCTTAATCATCGTGGGGTCACTGATCCGGCCACCGGTCACGTTCGTATAAACCGCAATCTTCGGCGCGGCAAAGTCGACGTCTTTGATGAAGGCAGCAAAAGCATCGCGCGCCGGTGCCATGAGGCGACTGTGGTAGGCGCCGGCCACGTTGAGCGGCTTGCAGAGCTTAAAGCGCCCCTTTGAGGCCTCAACGGCTTCGAGGACCTTGGCGTGATCCCCCGAGATCACGATCTGGCCGGGGCAGTTCAGGTTGGCCATTTCGATACCAAACTCCTCGCAAAACGCCTGCACCGCGTCGGGCTCGCCCCCGATCACAGCGGCCATGCCGCCTTTTGTCGCATCGCAGGCGAGTTGCATCAGGCGACCCCGCTCGGCAACGAGCCGTAAGCCGGTCGCAAAATCATAGACCCCGGCAGCCGCCAGAGCGGTCAGCTCACCAAGACTCAGTCCGCAGGCAGCCTTGAGCCCCCCCAGAAGTCCCCGCTCCTCGAGAATGCGGAAAAGCACGTAGCCCTGCACATACAATGCGGGCTGGCAGACCTTGGTTTCTGTCAGCGCCGCCTCCGGCCCATCAAAGCAAAGCGATTTCAAGTCCCAGCCGAGCACGGCGTTGGCCTCATCGTAGAGGGCCCGCGCCGTGGCCGAGTTATCGTAAAGAGAGCGCCCCATCCCCACGGTCTGGGCACCCTGTCCGGAAAAAAGTAATCCTGTCGCCATAGTCTATCTGTTTGTTTTTGAAAAAAGAGCCAACAGTCATTGCCACCTCGGAAAACAGAGGCAATCCAGAAAACGGACGGAGATCGGTTGCAAGGAATTGAACCGCGCATTGACTGCCCGCTGTGCCACTCCCCCGCTCCTACCATCCGGATTACTATCTACCCTTCCCCCCAGGGCACCCCTTCCTCATGGAAAAGTTCCCCGATGCCCACGCCCTGCTGCGGGATGCCGTCGACGTGCGCCCGCCTATGCAATTGACGCGGGCCGACCTGGAGCGCGTCCACCGCCCTGCGGCCTCCCTTGTCGTCCTCTACGGTGGCGGCTACCACCGCTCCCCCGGAAAAACCGGCTCACTCCATGCCCAGACGATCCGTCGCGCCGCGCAAGCTCTTTGAGCAGGCCCCGACTGCCCAAACGCGAAGGCGTTCGGCTACCTGTTTGGGCACAACGCAATCTTCTTGAAAACCGTGAAGTAATGCTTTACGGTTTACGCATGAATTTTGACAAACTTACAAAGAAGAAAGCGCTACTCGATCAGCATCGCCCCTTGTCGCCTGAGTTCGTGCAGAACCTTGAACAATGGTTTTTGGTCGAGTTGACCTACACCAGTAACGCGATTGAGGGCAATACACTGACAAGGCGTGAAACCGCCGTCGTTGTCGAAAAAGGCCTCACCGTCAGCGGAAAATCGCTGGTAGAGCATCTGGAAGCAATCAACCATGCCGCTGCGTTGCGCGGCATTATGGAGCTTGTTGGTGGCAAAACCAGCGAACTAAGTGAGCGCACAGTGCTGGAGATACACCACACCATCCTGCGCGGGATTGATGATGGCAATGCCGGGCATTATCGATCCGTGCCGGTTCGTATTTCAGGCTCCGAAGTTATTCTGCCAAACCCGCGTAAAGTGCCCGACCTGATGGCTGAATTTATTGAGACCATAACGGCGGGAAGTGAGGTACACCCCGTTGAATTGGCCGCAGAGGCTCACTATCAGCTTGTGACGATCCACCCATTCGTGGATGGAATGGCCGGACCGCACGCCTGCTTATGAATCTCATACTGATGCAGCACGGCTTCCCGCCTGCCTTGATCCCGCAAGCGATCGCTTGCGCTATATCGGCTCGCTGGAAAAAGCCCAATTGGGGGAAGCAAAGAGGATTACTATAGGATTATTGCGGCGGCCGTGGATCGCTCACTGGACATTTACCTGAAGGCTTTGAGCGACCGTCCAGATGAAGTGTCTGCGGCCTCAACCGCCCAGCCACTCATGCGTATTGGTCAGTTGGCGAAGGCAACTGGAGAGAGCAACGCAACCCTGCGCTTTTGGACGAAGGAAGGCCTTCTCGAAGTTGCGGACACGACTGAGGCCAACTACCAGCTTTATGCTCCAGAGATGGCCGATAGGGTCGCTAGAATCCGTCAACTTCAAACGCAGCGTTTCACGATCAAAGAGATAAGGGCCAGGCTTGCAGAAGAAAAGAAGCGTTGAGCTAAAACATCACAATCACGAGCTTGCACCCCGCGACGTCGGGCCTAGTTTTCCAGCGATGCACATTGCACTTGTTACAGAAACCTTCCCGCCCGAGGTCAACGGGGTGGCCATGACGAACCAGCGGCTCGTGCGAGGGCTGATCGGGAAGGGGCACACGGTCCACCTAATCAAGCCCAAGCGCAAGGACTGCCTGCCACCGGAGGCTCCCACGCAGAGGATTCATGAGGTTTTTGGAATTCCCATTCCAAACTACGCCGGCCTGAAGCTAGGGTTGCCCCACCCCGGCGAGCTGGAGCATCTCTTTGAAAGCGAGCGCCCGGATGTCGTGCACATTGCGACGGAGGGGCCGCTCGGCTTTTCCGCGCTCTCTGCCGCCGCCAAGCTGGGCATCCCGATCAGCTCGACCTTCCACACAAACTTTCAGGACTACTGCGCCGATTACGGGGCGGCTTTCGCAGGCCGGGCCATGCTGCGCTACCTGAGCTGGTTTCACAATAAGTGTGCGCTGACGACAGTTCCGGACCCCAGCCTGATCCAGCGCCTGGAGGCCGAGGGCATTCGCAATCTGGAACTGTTGGGTCGCGGCGCGGATACCCAGCTCTTCAACCCCGAAAGACGCGACCCGAAACTCCGCAAATCCTGGGGCGCCGGCGATGGCGATCTCGTCGCGCTTTACGTCGGGCGCGCCGCCGCAGAAAAAGATATTCCTCTCAGTCTCGAGGCCTGGGCCGCCGCAAAGAAAAGCTGTCCCAACTTAAAGATGGTGGTGGTCGGCGATGGCCCCGTGCGTAAACGCCTGCAAGTGAAATGGCCCGATGTGCACTTCGCCGGTATGCGCTACGATGCCGACTTGGCCCGGCATTACGCCTCGGCGGACCTGTTTGTCTTTGGCAGCACCAGCGAAACCTTCGGTAATGTGGTGATCGAAGCCATGGCCAGCGGACTCGCCGTCCTAACCTACGATTACGCCGCCGGGCGCCAGTTTATCCGCCATGATGAAAACGGCCTGCTCGTTCCGCTTAATGATCGGACGGCTTTTATAGAACAATGCCGACAGGCCGTGACGCACGTCGACCGCATCAAAGCGCTGGGCCGTGCGGCCCGCCTGACTGTAGAAGACTATCCATGGGAAACGACGATTGCCCGCTTCGAAGCCCTCCTCCTGCAAGCCGCCAGACGTGAGCGTAATTTGGTGAAATTTGACATTGTGGCTAATAGGACAGAAGCTATGTTTCAATAATGGAACGCGCGCTCCCTTTACGAAAATTCCGGCTGTTGCTCATCGGCACGGCCCTCTGCGGCACGTTTTGCGCGCAGGGCCTGCAAGCGCAAGATGCAAGGGGGCCCGGGGCTTCGCTGGACACCGGAGCTTCGCTGGACACCGGAGCTTCGCTGGACACCGGGGCACCCGTCGCCCTAAAAAAAGAAATTCCTGCCGGTCGGCCGCCGAGTGCGCCCCATTCAAAAACAGCCGAGGCGTACCAGTTGCTTGAGTCCGGAAATACGGCCGCCGCTCTGGAGAAATTTGAGTTCGCCCTTAAAGAAAACACCGCGGACCTCTCCGCGCGCCTTGGGCAGGCCATGATTTTTGCCGAGCAACAGAGGCATACCGATGCCTTCAATGCCTTCGACACGATCGTGGATCAACATCCGCGCCATGCCTTCGCCTGGAACGGCCGCGGGCTGGCGGCTTTCAATCTGGAGAATTTTGACGAGGCGCTGCTTTCTTTTGAACAGGCGACGGCCGAGCAACCCCTCAACGGTTTTTTCTATGAGTCACTGGCTTGGACGCTGATGTGCCAGGGGCAGTTTCAAGAGGCGGCAAAGTCGGCTAAGCAGGCGACGCTGATGTATCACAGAAATAAAGAGAGCTCCGCCTATCCGCTGCTCATTGCCTATTTTTCCTATTTGGAGACCGGTGACCTGCGGAACGCCCAGACAACCCTGCGCTACGCCGCGGAGAATAAGCCGCTCAACCAGTGGCCCTCGCCAGTGGTCGACTACCTGCAGGGCACAATCACCCAAAACGCGCTCATCAGCTACGTAACCGATACGACTCAAGAAACCGAAGCGCACACCTACATTGGGCTAAAGCTGCGCAGTGAGGGCCAGACGGATACGGCGCGGAAGCACCTTTCCTGGGTGGCGCAGCATGGAGACCCGCGTGTCTTCGAGTACACCTTGGCACGCGTTTTAAATTTGCGCGAAGGAGTTGCCCTCATCCACCACTAGGTCTGACTGCATGGAGCTTGGTTGCATTCGGGGCTCGCTTGTTTTATTGCCTTGGCTCGGCTGCGGGTGTGGACTCGTCGCAGCCACTGTGACGGTGGATGACCTCGCCGCCCTGCGCGACTGGACAAGTCAGGACGGGCGCACCATCGAAGCCCGGGTGCTCGAAATCGATGCCGACGCCCGCACCGTGCGGATGGCGCGGGCCGACAACTTCCGCTTCGTGGTAGACTGGGATCGCTTCGCGTCTCATGATCAGGAACTTTTGCGTTCCACTGCCGATAATGAGGCCGCTGCAAGCAGCGCAGCCAGTGCGGGGGCCGACGCACGTGAAGGTGAACGAAGCCAGCCGCTACCCGACTCCTTTGCGCTTAAAGGTGTCCCAATGGTGAAGCAAAAGGGGAACTTCTGCGTACCCGCTTCCGCCAGTATGATCGCAGGCTTTCATGGCCTGAAAACCGATCAGGACGAGGTGGCCCGCTTGTCCTCGGCCATGTCTGAAGGTAATCAAGGCACCTATCCGGGCGATATGCTGCTCGCCATGCAGAAACTTGGTTTCAGCGGAGAAATTGTCAATTGGCAGGAAAGTGCAGACTTCCAAGCCCGCCTCCTCCCCGAAATTCGCCGAACTTTGGTTGAGACAGGCCCCATCTACATTTCCTTTCGGCCGGGTGTGTTCGGAACGATGGGTCACGGTTGCGTGATCGTTGGTTACGACGACCGCCGGGAGGAACTACAGTTTTATAATCCCTGGGGCGAAGTCTTTACGAAGGATTACGACCGTGTTGCCATCGATGGCTATGGTGTCGCCTTCATTGACCCACCGGAGCCGGCACCGGTCGCCACGGCAAACTTTATCAAACAAGTGAAAAGCGCCCTGCCGGTTTTTAATGGTGACTTTCTCCGGTTGAGCGCCCGGTTGGCCGAATCGGGGCAGGCCAATGAGCTCATTTGGTGCAGTCGCCGGGACGCGCGGGATGACGAACGCTTTGCCCGCGATACCGCACGCGATGATGGGCGTAAAATCCTCGAGCTCGCCTTTGAGCGCAATCCGGCGGTGCTCCTGCCACACAGCGAGGGAAGCCACATTAAAAAATGCTACCTTGTGACGCGACCGCCGGAAGGTGGGGCCCGCTTTCAGGTGTATACAATCGATGCAAATGGCTGGAGTGAGCCGGAGCTGAAAACGCTGGGTCGTTTAACCCGCAACTGGGCGACTCAGTTCACCGCAAGCGACGCATCCGTTAAAGTCTGGGAATTGCCCATGATCGAGTTGCATCCCGAGCCCGCCTCGTAAAAGCTGCCCACTATGAAACTTTTTGATAGCTTGGAGAAGCGCTTCGGCTTTTTGGCCGTGCCCAATGTCATCCTCATTTTGGTCATGGCACAGCTCTTTATCTATGCGGCCATTCTGGCGGGGCGCGTGGAATTCGCAGCCGTTGTGCTCGACGCTCGCGCCGTTCTAAGTGGGGAATGGTGGCGTCTGTTCACCTTTTTAATCGCGCCACCCTACCTCGCGGGTACTCTCTTTCAGGCCGTTTTCCTCGCCTTTTTCTGGTATATTATGTGGATGATGAGCCAGGCGCTGGAGTCGGTCTGGAGTGTCTTTAAATTCAACGCATTCCTCCTGCTCGGCATCGCTTTTAGCATCGCGGGCACCCTCCTCGGCCAACTCATTTCACCCGGCGCTGTGCTTGGTTTGACCTCCTACGCCATCAGCCTAAGCATCTTCTTTGCCTTCGCCACCTATAATCCGAATATTCAGTTCCTCCTGTTTTTTGTGATTCCGGTCAAGGTCAAGTGGCTCGCCTGGTTCGCCGCCGGATTGACCGCTTTTTCCTTTCTCTTCGCCCCCACGATGGGACATCGTCTCATCATCCTCGCCCCGGTGCTCAACTACCTGATCTTTTGCCGCAGCGAACTAAGCCAATCCCTTAAAAACCGCCAGCGGCGTGCCCAGTTTGAAGCCAAGCGGCGAGCGGACGCGGCGGAGTCGCTCCACACCTGCACGGAATGCGGTGCCACCGAGCAGAGCAATCCAGAGCGGGATTTCCGCTACAAAGTAGTCGGTGGAGACGCCGTTTGCCTCTGCAACAAGTGCCGGACGCCGCACTGATTTAATTAAACGACCGCCCGCATCCGCAGGTGCTGGAGGCATTGGGATTCCGGATATCGAATCCCTTTCCGCTTAGACCGTCGTCAAAATCAATCTCACTGCCATCCATGGATTTCAAAGTGGCAGGGTCCACCAAGAAGCTTACGCCGTTGCTTTGAAGGACTTGATCGTCGTCCTTTTTCGCATCGAAAGACATGCCATATTCGAAGCCCGAGCATCCACCAGCTTCGACAAAAATACGAAGTAGTTGCCCTTCGGCGGCTTTTTCGTTTTCAAGGTGGCGGATTTGTGTGACTGCGCGGTCGGTTAATGTAATCATCCTCCAAAATAGAACGGTACGGGGCGAAACTGTCAAGTTGGGCCATCGGTGAAGAAGTGTTGCCTTTGGATGCGCTCGCCTTAGGAAAACGCGAACGATGCGCAATTACCCCGCTTTCTCGTTGCCCTTTCTCGGCAGGACTCCACATTTTGGCGTCGAAGCGAATCTAGACCCATGAGCCAAAGCCTAAACTGGAACCGAAAAGACCTGATCGACGTCGAACCACTTGACCGTGGAGAGATCGAAACCATCTTCGCTGCCGCATCATCCTTTAAGCAGGCGATGAACGCGGATAATAAAAAGCAGCCCTACCTCGAGGGGCGCACGGTCGTTAATCTTTTCCTCGAACCAAGCACACGCACCCGCCTGGCCTTCGAAGTTGCGGCTAACCGCCTCGGAGCCGATACCATCACGGTCACCGGAGAGGCCAGCAGCCTCACCAAAGGCGAAACACTCCGGGACACCGCCCGGAATATGGAGGCCCTCAATGCCGATATCATCGTCTTACGCCACGCCGCCTCGGGTGCCCCCAATTACCTTAGCAAGGTGGTCGATATCCCGGTGATCAACGCCGGGGACGGCTCGCACGCCCATCCCACGCAGGCTCTTCTCGATGCCTTCACCCTGATTGAGAAACTGGGCCCGCTGGATGGCAAAAAGATCACGATTCTCGGCGATATTCTTTTCAGTCGGGTGGCCCGATCCAACATCGCCTGCCTACAGCGGCTCGGTGCCAAGGTGACCGTGGCCGGCCCCAGCACGCTCGTGCCAAAGGGCTTCGAATCCATGGGCGTACGCGTTAGCCACCAACTGGAGGCTGCACTCGCCGAGGCCGACGCCGTCATGCTCCTGCGCATTCAACACGAACGCCAAACCGCCACGCACTTTCCGTCGATCGGTGAATACACGAGTATGTTTGGCTTAAATAAGGCCCGCGCCAAGCTGCTCAAACCGGGCGCCATCATTATGCACCCGGGCCCCATTAACCGCGGTGTCGAAATCGACTCCGAACTGGCCGACTCCGAGCAATCCGTCATCCTCCAGCAGGTCACTAATGGCATTGTCGTTCGTATGGCCGTCCTCCACCTTTGCTATTGCGCGCAACACGGCCGGTCCATCGAGCTGCCCGGGGCGGATCGTTAATCGTACTGTTTATGAGTGAACTACTTTGGATTCAAAACGGCCGGGTCATCGACCCGGCAAATGGCCGCGACGCCATCGGCGATGTTTTTGCCGTTGATGGAAAACTGGTCGATGGCGGGGTCTTCGATGCGCTGAACGATGCGCAAAAAGCCGCCGCCACGGTGGTCGACGCCAGTGGGCTGGTCGTGGCGCCGGGGCTGGTCGATATCCATGTGCACTTTCGCGATCCCGGTCAGACGCATAAGGAGGACATTGGTAGCGGCTCCCGGGCGGCTGCAGCGGGTGGTTTCACTTCGGTCGTTTGTATGCCCAACACGAGCCCCGTCTGCGACAACGCGGGCACCATACAGCGCATTGTCGACAAGGTGGCCCGCGACGCCGTGGTGCGGGTCTACACCACCGGCTGCCTGACTATTGGGATGAACGGGGAACAGCTCGCGCCCACCGGACAGCTGAAAAAAGCCGGTGTCGTGGCCGTCACCGACGATGGCAAATGCGTCCAGAGCAATGAAATCATGCGCCGGGCCGTGGAGTACGCGAAGATGTTCGACCTGCCCATCATGGATCACTGCCAAGACGCCAGCTTGACCCAAAAAGCGGTCATGAACGAGGGCGAGTGGTCCTTGCGCTTGGGGCTGCGCGGTTGGCCAAAGGCGGCGGAAGATATTATCGTGGCACGCAATGTCATCCTCGCAGAGCTGAGCGGTGCCCATATCCACATGCAACACGTCAGCTCGGCTGCATCGGTCGACATCCTGCGCCGGGCCAAAGCGCGGGGCATCCCGGTCAGCGGGGAAGCGAGCCCCCACCATATTGAGTTCACCGACGCCTGCCTCCACGATTACGATACGGTATTTAAAATGAACCCGCCACTCCGCACCAATGCCGACCGCGAGGCACTCATTGAGGGACTGGTCGATGGGACGCTGGCCTGTATCGCGACCGACCATGCCCCCCACTCGCCGACCGAAAAAGATCAGGAGTTCGACGCCGCCCCCTTCGGTATCATTGGCCTGGAAAACTCACTGGCCAGCTCGCTGACCACGCTCTACCACGGCGGGCACCTTGGCCTAAGCGAGGTGGTGGCTCTCATGACGCACAAGGGTGCGGAAATTTGCAAATTGAATGCCGGCACACTCAGCCCCGGGGCACCGGCGGACGTCTGTCTCTTCGACCCCGACGCCGTCTGGACTGTCGATGCCAGTCGCTTTTTCAGCAAATCACGCAACTGCCCCTGGCATGGCAACACGCTCAAGGGCCGAGTGAAGGGCACCTTCGTTGGCGGGCGTCAGGTCTTCGACGGCGCATCGATTACGGCCTGAGGGAACCCCCATGGAAACACAAGCCGTCGATCCACCGCTCGTCATTGCCAGCGTGCTTGTTCTCACGGTTCTGTGCGCGAGCCTGCTTCTTTGGGTGCGCCACCTGCAGTATTCCAAAGACAGCCTTGCATTGGAGCCCGGCGTCCCGGCTTGGCCAATCGGGTGGGTTAATTTTGGGATCTTTGTCTGCACCCTGATCACCACCGTTTTCCTCATGCAGAGCTTGGCGGGCACCCTCTTTTTTGGCGCGCCCCCATCGACGGACGCGCCGCGCGAGCTCACACCATGGCTCGCCGTCGCGGCCGTTTTGCTCCTTCAACTTCCCATGCTGGCCGCTTTTTACGGTCTGCGTCGCTTCTATCCAGAGAGCTTCGCCGGGCGACTTTCAGAGACCTCGCTGGCACCTGGCCGCGCTTTCAAACTGTCTCTGGTACTCTTCATCCGCTACCTGCCGATTATTTGGTTGGCCGCCCTCGTCTGGGGCGGGCTGCTCCGGGCGCTTGAAGCCGCCGAATTACTTGACGGTGTCGAGCCGCAGGCGCTCGTCACACTCTTTCAAAAAGGCGGTGACCCACTCGCGATTGGGCTGCTCGTTGTGTTGGCCGTCGTTCTCGCCCCGATTAGTGAAGAACTCATTTTTCGCGGCTGCCTCTACCGCTTCCTTAAGACCCAAACGACACGCCTCCCCGCCCAACTGATCAGTGGCGCGCTCTTCGCTCTGATGCATGCCAACCTCTTTTCCTTCGTCCCGCTCATGATCGTCGGCGTGCTCCTCGCCCGGGTCTATGAGCGCAGCGGTCATCTCCTTGTGCCGATTTGGTTTCATGCTTTCTTCAACGGCTTCAGCCTCCTTATGCTCTACGTCACAAGTCTGTCCGAATTTGTCCCTCAGTAGACTAGACCACAACGCTATCAATTTTTATGACTAAACCGCATGACAACGCCCGCATCGCTCAGACGCGCCCGCTCCTCCCGCCCGCCATCCTGCTCGAAGACGTCCCCCTCTCCGCTCAAGCCACTGCTGTGGTCGATCGGGGTCGCTCCGAGAGCAGTGCCATCCTACAGGGTGCGGACGACCGGCTCTGCGTGATTTGCGGCCCCTGCTCAATCCACGATACCAAGGCCGCCCTGGAGTATGCCGGGCGCCTGCTGCCCCTCCGTGAAAAATACGCCGACTCGCTACAAATCATCATGCGCACTTACTTCGAGAAGCCGCGCACGGTGGTCGGCTGGAAGGGCCTGATTAACGACCCCCGCCTCGACGGCAGCTTCGAGATCAATCAGGGCCTCCGCATCGGCCGCAAACTCCTCGTCGACATCTGCGAAATGGGCCTGCCCACCGGTGCCGAATTTCTCGATACTATCATCCCACAGTTCATCGCCGATGCCATCGCCTGGTCCGCCATCGGTGCCCGCACCACGGAGAGTCAGGTCCACCGCGAGTTGGCCTCCGGCCTCTCCATGCCCGTCGGTTTCAAAAACGGAACCAGCGGCAATGTGCAAATCGCCATCGATGCCGTCCGCTCCGCCGCCCAGCCCCACTGGTTTCCGTCCGTAACCAAACAGGGGGTGACGGCGATTTTTGAAACAACAGGCAATGCGGATGCGCACCTCATTTTACGCGGCGGTAACCGAACGGGCCCCAACTATGAAGCCGAGGCCATCGGACCGATTCTTGAACAACTCAAAGCCGTCCAACTCCCGCCCTACCTCGTGGTCGATTGCAGCCATGGCAACAGCAACAAGGACTACACGCGGCAAAGTGAAGTGGCCCGCGTTTTATCCGAGCAGATCGCCGAGGGGCAGCGCGGCATCGCCGGTGTTATGCTGGAAAGCCACCTCGTCGCCGGGCGTCAGGACTATCAGGATAATGGCGACAACGTCTACGGCCAGAGCATCACCGATGCCTGTATCGACTTTCCGGCTACAGAGGCTATCTTTGACATGCTCGCCACCGCGGTGCAAAAACGCCGACGTAACTAAGCTGGATTGCCTATCATGGTAAACTTTTGAAGCGGGATGATGATTCCAGGTAGCCAACATTGAGTCCGGGAGCTTTGTGAAAATTCCGCATTGACACTCGGCATCTTTAAGGCATCCGATTTCGATACTAAAAGACGAAATTAGATGCTAAAAAGGCCATCAGAAGCTAAAGCGGTCAGATTGCTGAAAAGATTTCCTATCCTGACGATCCTTGGTGCGCGTCAGGTTGGAAAAACCACGCTCGCGCGTCAGCTAGGCCCCGACTGGCCGTGATCAATCGTTCCGAGATCGCCCGTTCGGTGGAATCCAGCGAAGCCGCTGTCCGGGACTACATGGATATCGTCGAGGGCACTTACTTTTGGCGCAGCCTGCCCGCTTTCCGGACGTCAAAAATCAAAGTTAGTAGAAGACACCCACTTCCGCAAAAACGAGGGGCCCATCCTGAAAAGATGGGTTTCCTTTATTCATCATTTCGGCCACTTTCTGCCGCGAATTCAATATGCCGTGATTCATCAAAAAGCACGCAGCGGGCGAAACGGTTCAAACAAGGGGGTAAATCATAAAAAATAGAGCGAATACGAAGCTTGCGGCGACAAGGATTTAAAGGAAGGATTTAAATTCTAGATGCTTTAGCCCATTCAAACGGCTCGATTTTCTACTGATATTCCGGTCAGGTGGAATCAGTTGCCACGTTCTCGAATAGCGGGCAGGCTGGTCCTCCGCACCGGCTCAGTGATGATAGTCCCTCTGACTGGCAAAGGGGATTCCGGAGTGGGTGGATAATCATAAAGTATCGTATAAATTCTAAGCTGACTATTGAGTCGGAGTTTACGGCTAAGCGCCATAGTCCATCTACCTCCTTCCCTTACTTCGATCGCGACGATAATATCAGTCATACCGGGAGCGAATTGAATAATCGTGTCAGTCGTCTTGGGGCCTCCTTGAGCCCTCTCTCCCTCCAAGGCCATCGCAGCCCGGTAGCTGGAGAGATTGATCAAGCGGGCTTGCCCGGGTAAATGGTCCTCATCAAGGTCGTTGATGGCGAGCCCCCGAATCGGGTAGGAGCCGTCATCTCCCAGCGCGATAATGACCAGTTGATGCGCGGAATTCTTCAAGGAAATACGGCCCAAAATCAGCTTCTGCGGCTTGGTTCCCTCTGGAGCGTTCGGAGGCACAGGAAGCCAGCGATAAAGTTCCAGTGTTTGGCTCTGAGGTAACGGGTAGGGTCCAGCGGGCCTGCGTGAGCTGACTTTCACGTCTATCTCGCCGTTCTTGGAATCGTATTTGATTTCATCCGGAAGCGACTCCTCGATCGAACCCTGTGTCAGGAGGGATTCGTCGTCAATAGATCCGACTTGAAGTATACGGAACGTTCCTCCCCCGGATTTAGATTCTTGGCCGTTAACATGGCTGCCAGCAAGGATGAGCCCAGCAGCGAATATCGATACGGAGAGAACTTTAAGCTTTGATCGCATAATTTTAAATTTCGGAGACATCGAGCCAACGAAAGGATAGGATTTTGTATTTGCGCCCGAATTGCGTGTTGAGGCTCGAACTGAGCGCGACGGGGTCAACGTCAGGGAGGTCGCTCGGGTCCACGTAATCGGGCAGTCGCTGCACGATCGCTTCGCACCATGCACGGCTCTCTGTTTCCCGGGTTATCGGATTTAGGCTCTCGCCGTAGGTGCGAATGCGAAAGACATCCGAGCGGGCGGAGATGGCGGGGCCGATCACCGTAAGCAGGTCTGCCGGACTCAAGGTCGAAGGGCTGCCGATCACGGTACTCGCATAAGGCATTTCGTCTCCCGCGCTTTCGGACGATCCCTTGTCGGGACCTCCGAGGAAGTGTTCGACTATCCATTCATTGCCCACCATCGCTCTCACGCCATCGCGATCCCTCGTTCCTTGATCTGCGACCCATTGTCTGGTGTGGATTCGAGGAGCTTGGGTATCGTTTCCATTTTCGTCCATACCCATTTTATCAATCGCCGCCTGTAGCGTGCTTTTGATTCCAATCGAATCGCTATCGCTTGACTGCTCGATAATTGCACGGTTCACAAAATCACCTAGTGATAGAAAAGGGCCTCGAAGCTTAACTTCATTGACAATCGTCCGTGCGAGTTCAGCCACAATCTCGTTCACCTCACCATTGAACACTCCGTTGTAACTCGTCCTGAGGCCACGATTTCCAATATAGTTGAAGTTGAGGGCTCCACTGGATACCTGGCTCTTCATGCTATTGCGGAAGTTGGTATTATTATATCCCACCTGACCTTGATTACGGACGAAGCGGGGGATCGGCGCAATCTCATCGACATTATCGCCACTATCGCCGAAGCTTCTTCCTCCGGTCACGGCAGTTTCCGGGATACCGAGGGTCGCGCTCAGGAGGGCTCGCCAAGCCTGTTCGGAAGTTGAATTGATGTTGAATGCGCCATTGACCCAAAGATTAGCGGCAGCTTCATCGTAGGCGTCGTCACCCCGTATCGAATCGGTTTCGGGTGTTTTGTAATAGCTCATGCGGTTATTGGGCAGGGGCTTTTTTACTTCGATGTCCGATGTGCTCCAGTCCGCCGGAACGGTGGAGACAAAGTAGCGATCCCAGACGGCTCGGTTCAGGTGCCAAGACAAGTCATACAAGGTTTGGCTTTGGCTCGGTTCGTAGGATCCACTGAATAGATTGGGGCGGTAATGCTGGTCTCGTGGGATCCGGACATCCGCCCATGAGTTGCCAAACGAATAGCTTGGGTAGAAGCCATACTCCCCGTAAAGGGAGTGCTGCAACTGCCCCAGGGAGACAAACTGCTCCGTGGTGTCAAGGTGATCAAAGAGCACTGCAATGCCGTAGTTTTGGGTGCCCCCCGCCTGCCCCCGGCCAGCGCTCAAGCGGCTTCCGTTGGTGGAGTTCGTGAAGGGAAAGAAAAGGTCGTCACCGGCCCGGCTATCCGAGAGGCCATTGCTGAAATGAATAGCTCCAAACAGCGAATTTCCCGCTAAGGTGACGTTGTTCTCAACGCTCGTGTTGCGAACGACCGGTGCGCGCGGGTTGCCCGTGACCAGCCAGCGGAGGCGGCCTCCAGCGTTGTCGTGTTTTTCCATAAACGCTCCCACAAACCAGTTGTTCGAGACGGACCCACGCCGCTCCATTGGCATCAGCATACGGTAGACGCTAATGTTTTCACCAGTAACGAAATCGGGGGACAGGACGAGTTGATTCAGGTCATTAAAATAGTCGTCCGGATCCAACCAGACGTTGGCTTCGCCACCAAAAGCGCGACTGTCGTCACGCCGGTCGCCACGGTGATAAAGGCGGGCATCCTGAACCGAGGTGTACCACTGGCTCTGATCAGTTAAGTTGCTGAGGCCGCCCTCCTCGGCGAGGACAAGGTCAAACCATTGCCGGTTATCACTGGCGAGTGTGGTTTGGCTCCCAACGCGAATCTGCGGCAGGTCGTAGAATCCATTCGCGTCCGGCGGACCGCTGGCGTCGATTCGCAAGTTGAGCGAGGTATAGGTGGCATGATTGATGATGTTATCGACGTCTTCATCGGAGATCCGCAGTGTGCTGGTGCCGGGTTCGTAGACATCACCATTTGTTGGCAGTGAGTAGAGCTGGCTTTCCCCCGGAGCAATTTCCTCTCCCTCCAGCCGGAAGCGCAGAAAATTGTTGTTGACGGAGGCATCCGACTCCCAGCTTCCAATGTGGAGATTCAAAACATCGGCTTGGTCGCTTTCGTTGGGAGGTGAACCGCTATTCGAGCTGATATCGATCCATACCTGCGATTTACCCTGCTCTCCATGAATGCGCAGGCCGACTTCGTAGTTGGTCGGATGGATGGCGACGGAGTGGGGATTCCACAAGACCACGGCCGGGATGATCGCAGCCTGAACTTGGAAATACACGTCGTCCGAGCCGAGCCCCCCGGCAGAAAAAGGTCCGGTGAGATAGAAGTCGAATCCCAAGCTTGCCATGCTAAAGACAGGGTAAAGGCCATTATCAGTTTCCGAGGGCAGGACCGGGTTTGCTTTAGGAATGAGAAGTCCCGAATTGCCGACTGCGTAGTTGATGTTCGGGTTGACGAGCGAGCGCGCCTTACCCCATGTCGGTATAGCATCGCCGGACTGCAAAGGCGGGAAGATGGGCGCTTCACTGGCGGGTCGACTGGATGCTCCGTTGAAATCAGCACTTAGGTCTTCCTTTAAGCCGCCCACGAACGCATCCGCAAGAACCCCATGCCCGTGAGCGGTCAAATCGTGGAAACGATTCTTGGCAAGATGCTCGAATGGGGAGGTTCCCGTTCCACCTAAAAAAGCGATGCCGTCGAGATCTTGGATCTTTGCTAGGGCCGGATCGGTAAAGTCGAAGTCAGTGCCGATGACGGTGCCGGAGTCATCATATGTGATCACTTCAAGTGCTGATCGTTGAGCATTCAGGAATGCATAGCCCTGATAAATGCTAGCCTCTGCCGCTTCACCTTCGAGGTAGCCCGGACGCAAATTGGCTTTCGCTTTAACTCCCTCGTCGCCCACCCACCATGCGTAGCGCCCCCCGGGGCCGGCATCTGAGTTGATCTCAACCATTGGAGCGACGACGAAATTTTGCGCCGCTTGGGTGTCGTCGGTTGAATTTGGCCCTACCAGCAAAGCCGCATCCACATTCGCGATCTGAATCTCCGACTTGGCATTCACAGCCGTCAAATCGGAAACTGTATCCGTGGGTTCGTATCGCAGCTCCAATGGCGGACTGGTGATCTGGCCAAACTCAGAACCACTCGCAGCGAACGAGTATTGGACGCCTTCGTTTCCGCTAACCAACCAGTTAAGCAGGATGGGCTCCGAAGGTTGAATCTCGTTGGGCCGCAAACTATAGTCGGCTATTTGCGCGTTCCCATAAACACCGACCCAGTGGGGCTGAAAAACTGGTGGACCGGATCTTTCGTTAATTGCGGCCGGGGCTGTCGTACGTTGATCCGGGCCCGTGTCCTTTTGCAACTCACCAATGGCAATGTTCAGCGCCAGCAGGGCATTCTGGCGCGCCTTGGTGGCCGCTAGCGAATTGCCAGCAGTTTTCGATTCAATTTGGACAAGCGTAGTGATCGAAAGCAGCAGCAAGACAATAAAAGCCATCAAAGATAGGGCAATGACCAAGGCGAAGCCGGTGGTTCTCGCGCGGGGTTGGAATCTCATAAAATTAGGGCGTGTTCGAAAGTGACAAAAATTTTGGGAGACTGCATAAAGTGACCTCTGGCGGGTGTTCACGTCTAGGTAAGAGGCACTTACGCAGGAAAACTACTGTGCGGGGCACGAGGGGACCGAGCCCGATTTTACCTAAGCGTTCTTGTGATATTGTTCGTCCCATCGTCTTTGAGTATCCTGCCATTACCTGTGACCTGGCAATTACTCGTCCGCTCGGTTAAGATCACGGGCATGCCCGTATGATTGATCAACTGAATGTTATTCGCAAAGGCGAGGCTATCCATACTCCTTTCGGGGTCGCGAAATTGATGAACGTCGGCCCAGAACGACTCACCAAATACGATGGGGATAGAGTCCTCGCAGGGCTTATTTTGGTAGCTTCTAAGCTCTATGATGTGACCACTTCCATTCAGTTCAGCAATGCGACTGGGGGGGTAATCACTGGTTGTCGGTATAAGCTCCAGTTCCACCCTGCAATCTTTAGTTGAACGACCAGGGAAACTAATCAACGGACCATACATTACATCGCCCCTTGATTTTTCGATCACGCCACCACTGGGAATTGAATAGCCCTTCTCCTGGAAACCGATTACTGTGCAACCGATCACTTTTGTCGGGCCCCTGCTTGCGCTGAGGTCAATACCTGAACGCATATTAATGATTGTGCAGTCGATGACTGTAATTGTGTCTGTTTGACGCCCGACCGCGGGGCCCCAGCGATAGGATCGTATACCGTCCTCGGCGAGTGCCTTCATTTCGCCTGGCACTATCTTGCCAGGAGGATAATCGCTCCGAAACTCTACGCTATGTGCAGGACCACTTGTTTCTGCGAGCATCGCATCCGTTGATCGCATTTCGCCAATAACCGTACAACCTTGTATCAGGGTATTGACGGCACCTTGCATGACAATGCCGTGTCCGAAGGCATGAGTCGTTACCTTGCAACTTAGGAGTTTTGTATTTCGACCACTGACTAGTAAAGATGAGTGCTTGCGGAGCTGAACAAGTGAGTTACCGCCTTTGCCCAGCAAATGCCCATACCCATAAGGGTATGAACCATGAATGAAGAGATCTGCATTTGAAATGATGTTGTCATCGCCCATGACATGCATCATGATAGCACCGCGATGGGGCGCTGTATCCCCCACATCTTTTACAGTAAGCCCCTCAATCACGTTGTTGTTGCCACTCACGAAGATTTCAAAAAGGTGCCGCCCACCAAAAGCCTGGTGCAGTTGACTATCAATTAGAATTGTGACGTGAGTCAGATCATAGTGGCTGTTACTACCCGAAAAATGGATCAAAGATGCAACCGGATAATCACTAGTCGCCCCACCATTTTCATGCCTCACTAAGTCTAACTCCTGCGCGGTGGATGTGTCCTCTAAAATATAGGTCCCGGGCATCATCCGAACCGTCACATCATCTCGCGCAGCATATTCTGCCAGACTGTCCAAACTATCGACCCAGACAGTGTCTTCAGTGGTGTTCTCAGATAAAGCTCGCGTCTCAGTTGAAGCAACAACTGTAGCGCACGTGTATGTAAGAGCGATAAAGAAATTAATGATTTTAAATAGTCGTATCATAATCATGAGGTTTGGTTAGAGAATTTTGGTAGTAGCTGGAAACTATTGAATCCGTGCGGCTGTCGTATTTTCAAAGCATCATCATATCCACTTCATACTCAAGTGCATGGCCTCGAATAAAACGCTCGAAGTCGTCGAGCACGTAATCTGTAATTCTTGCAACCTCGTCGTTGCTTGCGCCTGCGAGGTGGCTCGTCATGATCACATTATCGAGTTGGTAGAGAGCGGAATCACTCGGCGGTGGCTCGGGTTGCTGAACATCCAGAATCGCAGTTAAGTCCGAGCGGTCCTTGAAAACACGAATCAGATCTGCGTGGTTAACTTGCGCACCGCGGCCGGTATTGATGAAGGTCGCTCCCTCGGGCATACAGCGAAACAAGGACTCATCGATAACGCCCCGCGTCTGCGGAATGTTGGGCAGATGGTTACTCACCACCATGGCTTCGCTAAAATGCTCCGCTAACTGAGCCCGATCAACCGAGTTGAAACCAGGTTCGTAAAGCCGCACGTCCAGGCGGACAGTTTTCAGGCTTTCTCGTAGTGCGCCGGAGACGGCGCCACCCCCAATAACAGACACAATACCTCCATAACTTCCCGAGCCTCTGAACCCATGCACCTGATTTAGAGAGTCCGCATCGACGGCTTCACGGGCATTGCGGAAAAAGCCCTTCATTGATAGGATGATTATCGCATGGCAAAACTCTGCCACTGGAATCGCGTTGGCACGGGCACCGGTAATCACCCTCACGCCACGCTTTAAATACGGCTCTCTAAACTGTCGCGTAGCTCCTGCCGCGTAGAGGACTGCTTTGAGCTGCGTAAGCTCGCCAATCTGCTCCTCGGACAGGCAGGGCATACCCCATGTAGCAAAAACAAAATCAATCTGGGAAAGTGCCTCAGCATGCGAATCGAAGTTGGCTGCCGAAATAATCTCTGGATACATTTCGGCATGTGCCGCGATCCGCTCGCGGTGTGTTGGCCTAAAGACATAGTCGATGACATGCTCCGCATTCCCTTTGTAGCAATCGAAATCGTCGCTGAAAAACGCGGCTTTAAATCGTGGCATCGAGAACCTCCTTCCTCAGCACGACTTGCGCCGCTTTCCGCTTCGCGAAATGCCGGATAAATAAGCCCGCTCCGAAGATGAAGCCGATGCCGAAAATGAACATCAGGTAGTAGAAAGCATCTACGAGGTAATTAAAGGATGAGATCATGTGGTGGAAAAGGTAGCTACGACGGAAAGGACGAAGCTGGAGGACTTGCTGATCGGTGACGACACAGCACTATTTGACACTGTTCAAACAAGTTGCTGGATCAGTCCAAATCCTTTGAAATACGCCGATGTCGCGACCTTCCGTTATTTCGATTCCAGTCGGTAGACCTTTAGGTTCTTGTAGAGGTGGTGGGTGCCCACGAGGCGGAAGCCAAAAAAGCCTTCCGTATACGCGGGGAAACCCTCGCGGGTGTAGGTCTGTTCGGTGGTGACTCGCTGTCCGTTTTCGCGGGATTCCACCGCGACGGTATCGCCATACTTGATTTCGTAGAGGACCTTGCCGTCCATTAGGTATTGCGCCATGCCCTCGTAGGCGACTAGCTGAATCGTGTGCCATTTACCCGGAGTGATGAGATAGTCCTCTTTGCCGTCCTTGTCATTAAGGGAGATGTGTGGAATATCTTTGCCGTTTAAGTGGCGGGGGTAACGACGGAAGCGGGTGGTTTGATTACCTACGTGGCCGCCACCACCTGTGCTGGCGTAGTATCCGTGCATATTATGGTAGCTGGCGAAGCCTCCATGATATAGAGTGTCAGTCGATTTGAAGATCGCATCGAATTTGTTCGGATCAGAGCAGTGCCAGAAATTGTTAATGTCGCGGGCCTGAATGCTGTCGCCATTATCGGTTCCGATCGGGCAGAGCACCTCGTAAGTGATTGTAATGGGGCCGCTAAACTTTTTCTTGAGCCATGCGGTGCAACCCTTGCCCGGCATATAGAGATCGAGAATGCCATCTTCTATCTGAATTCGTTCTTTCAGCTTCAGCTCGTCTTTTTGCTCCACTTGTATGACCCAGTTTTCTTTGTCGCTGAAATCGGTCTCGTAGAGTAGCTCACCAATGACGAAGTGGTCTTTGCCGTAGCCCGCGACCGAAGCGGGAGATGTTGACTTTGAGCTGGCCTCCATATGGGCGCATAAGCTGGACAGGCAGAGCACGAGGGCGCAGATTAGACTGGTTTTCAGAAGGCTAATATGAGGATGTTTCATAGGGTGGAGCCTGTTGGGCTTCAGTGGCTAATATATCCTTGAGCAAAAAAACCGAAACACCTGACAGGTTACAAAACGAAGCGACCATACATCGAACGAGGCAAGGAAGAACTGATCAGGACTGGCGGCATATGACCAGTGTCAATTAACTAGGCGATTGCTCTGTGAGGGTTGGCCATTGATTTTTAACGTTCGTCCCTCAGTAGCTGACGCTTCCAAACCAAATTCTTATCAAAGTTATGAAGAGTAAACCGTATTATTATCGACCGGAGAAGCTGGTGCAGTCAGATGAGACAGTAGACGTAGATGTCTGTGTATATGGAGCGACGTCCGCCGGGGTGGTTGCTGCGGTCACAGCCGCCCGTCGCGGGAAACGCGTTGCACTGCTCAATCCGGGAGCGCATCTGGGCGGGATGACCACTGGAGGTTTGAGTTACACGGACCTGGGCAATGCTGACGCGATCGGTGGGCTCTCCCGGGAATTTTACCGTGTGGCCGGACAACATTATGGCGAGGATTTAAGCTGGGCGGTCGAACCGCATGTGGCCTTGCGGATTTTTCAAAAATGGATAGAAGACTCGGGCGTCGCTCTTTACTCGCATGCCTATGTGGAATCTGCGGATTTAGTGGGGCAGCGGATACATTTGATTAAAATGCTTAACGGACTGAAGATATCCGCGAAAATATTTATCGATACAAGCTACGAAGGTGATTTGTTGGCCAGAGCCGGAGTCGCTTACCGCGTGGGTCGTGAAAGTATTGAGGAATACGGCGAATCGTCGAATGGGGCTCAAGTGCATGCCACCCATCAGTTCGATTGCCAGGTGGATCCTTATGTTAAAGAAGGCGTTCCGAAAAGTGGGCTGCTGCCAGGCATCGACGCTGAGCCTCCCGCAGATATTGGATCTGGAGACGGCCGAATTCAGGCTTATTGTTTTCGGGTGTGCATGACACGAGAAGCGAACAATCGAATACCATTTCCCAAGCCGGAAGGATACGACCCGCAGCTGTATCGTCTGGCGGAGCGCTGGTTGCGCAAAACGTCTACCGATATATTCGAGAAATTTGACGCGATCCCCGGAAATAAAACCGACACCAATAACCACGGAGCAGTCTCGACTGATTTTGTGGGAGCGAATTATGCATGGCCTGAGGCAAGCTATGAAGAGAGGGAAGTGCTGTTTCAAGAACACGTAAGGTATCAGCAGGGCTTGCACTGGTTTCTGGCCAATGATCCCGCGGTTCCGGCGGACATTCGGGAGGAGTACGCCCAGTGGGGCCTCGCTCGCGATGAATTTGAAGCGTCAGGGAATTGGCCACCACAGCTTTACATTCGCGAGGCGCGCCGAATGTTGGGGGAGCGGGTGCAGACCGAAGTAGATTGCCGTAGCGGAGGCGTTTGCGAGGATCCGATTGGGATGGGGGCCTACCAAATGGACTCCCATCACTGTCGGCGTTGCGTGGTCGATGGAGCTTTGGTCAACGAGGGAGATGTCCAGCATCCGTTAGAACGCCCCTACCAGATTTCTTACCGCACGATCGTTCCAGCCCGGGGCCAGTGCGTCAATCTGCTGGTCCCTGTTTGTTTATCCGCCACGCACATCGCGTTCGGCTCAGTGCGGATGGAGCCCGTTTTTATGATCCTTGGGGAGTCGGCAGCTTTGGCGGCCTGCATTGCACTGGAAGAAAAATGCACGGTTCAGGAGGTGCCGTATTCTCAGCTACGCGAACAATTGCTGGCATTCGGGCAGGTGCTGAGCTGCGAGAGTAAAAACATAGGAGACGGAAATCCAAACACGATGAGGTAAGCGTCGTAGTATGACATAATACACCGTGATTTCAAGTCCACCAAGGTCAGGCAGTCGGCGTATCAAAACAAACGAGACCCAGTATTCATAGAATTTAGACCATGACCTCAATCGACTACATTGTAATCGCCCTCTATTTCATTTTTATCCTCGCCCTGGGTCCGGTTTATAAGACTTTCAGCAAAACCTCGAGCGACTATTTCCGCGGCGGGGGAACCATGTTGTGGTGGATGGTCGGTTCATCGGCATTCGTCATGAATTTTAGCGCCTGGTCTTTTGTGGGAGGCGCTTCCCGAGCTTACGAGACGGGCACCTATTTTCTTGTGCTCTATGGCGCTAACGTGGCCGCATTGATTGTGTCCTATTTTTTCGTCGCGGCGAGGATCCGGAACATGCGGATCATCACTGCGGTGGAAGGCGTCGCGAAACGATTCGGCAAAGGCAACGAGCAGTTTTTCGCTTGGTTGCCGCTGCCATTCTTTCTCCTAATGGGAAGCGTGGGGCTCTACGTAATTGCCACTTTTATGGCGGCCGTATTTCAAATGCCCACTTCCGTGCTGATTCCAATTATCGGAGTCACTGTGACTTTCATGGCACTATCCGGGGGAAGTTGGTCCGTGATCGCCAGCGACTTTGTTCAGCTCCTTACGGTGGTTGTCATAACGATTATCATGGCTTTTTTAGCCCTAGGGCACCCCAAGGTAGGTGGAGTGAGCGGGTTGCTGGAAAAAATGCCTGAGCACCATTTGGACTGGAGTCTGTTTGCTCAGCCTTGGGTTATCGCTTTTTTTTGTATCACTCTGATAGTGAACCAGACCATCAACATAAACAGTCTTCAGCAGGGAGCAGCCCGCTATGTTTTCGTAAAGAACGGTCGAGATGCGAAGAAAGCGGTGATTGTGCAGATCGTCGGTTTTGTTCTGATCACTCCATTTTGGATGATTCCTGCGATCGCTGCCACGATTCTACACCCGGATTTAGGGCTTGAATACCCGCACCTGAATAATCCGAGCGAGGCCGCTTATGTCGCTGTCGCGCTAACCGTTTTACCAAAAGGATTAATGGGACTCCTTGTTTGTGGCATATTTGCGGCCACCATGTCCACGATGGACAGCGGATTAAATCGGGCGGCCGGAATCATGGTGCGAAACGTCTATTTGCCCCTCATCAACCCTCAGGCCGGAGAGGATCGCCAACTCCTGGTAGGAAAATTCCTGACCGGCCTGTTCGGGGTCGTCATGATCGCCGTGGCGCTCTTCTTCAGCACACTGAAAAGCATGCCCATTTTTAATTTGATCCTGTTGGTTGCCGCCACCGTTGGCCTGCCCTCAGCCGTTCCGCTTTTTTACGGAATCTTTGTCAAGCGGACACCCGCTTGGGGCGCATGGTCAACCTCATTGGTCGGCATTGCTTTCGGATTGGCCTTAAACATTGCCTTGGACGAGGCTGCTTTGCAGCGTTTTTTCGGAACCGAGCAAGGTCTGAGTTCGATTGAGCTCGCCGATCTCAAACTCAGTATTGTCACCGCCTCGCTGTTTATCCTGTGCACCGCATGGTATTTCATGGCTACTGTGTTCGCGCGCGAGCCGACTAGTGAGGAAAAGACACGCGTTGATGCGTTTTTCGAGGACATGAAGCGACCGGTCGATCACGACGTGGAGCATGGACCCAATAGTGAATGTGATGATCGTCAGCTTAAGGTCATCGGGAACATCTGTCTGATCTATGGCATCGCTATTGGTCTTTTTGCGGTGATTCCCAATTCTGCAGCGGGTCACGCTTCATTCCTTTTTTGTGGAGGCACCATTGCCGGAATAGGGCTTTTCATACATTGGATCCGACATCGCAAACAAACTGACTCAAATGAAGGCCCGTCAGAGGGGTGAGGCTTCAGAAAGAAGATACCCATTGAGGTTTGGGCTTATTGGGTTCTCGAATGCGCCACTGCAATAGCGAATATGGGCTTCTCTCGTCCCGTTATCAAATCTCATCTAGCGTCCCGACTCACTAAAAAGATTCTTCTATTTGATCAAATCAACCATTCAAACCTGTTTGCAGATGAGGGCCATCGTCCTAAAAAAACCACAGTGTGTCGTTTCCTCCGACTCACCCTCAGTGATACATGCTTCTAGAAAGGCGGGGTTTACACAGCGAACCAACCGATCTTTCTTTTTCGGGCTGGTTTTCACGCTCGTCGGTTATTCGACGCTTTACTCGGTACCGTTTGGTGGAGGGGTCGCCAAATATGGCCCTCCCAGGCTTCCCGACGACGCCACGATCCACGAGACGGAATATTTACCGACTACAGACGATGCCGCCGGAATCCAGGCAGCCATTGACACAGCCCATACCGCGGGAGGCGGCACCGTCCAACTCCTTGCCAAGACCTACCTGGTTGACACAGCAATAACGATTAAGAGTGGTATCCAGCTTCGGGGCCAGGGCATGGGCAAGACCGTGTTGAAACGCGATTCCAGCTACACTTCCACAGTGCCCTATTTCGTCGGCGCGGTGAATGGCGCCGTCACCGATGCGGTCATTTCACACCTCACTGTCGATCGCGATTTTTCCCGCCAGGATCTAGTGGACAACCACGAGACGGTCTTGCTGGGCATCGGCATCCGATCTTCCGCCGATTACTACAACGAGCGTATACGGCTGGACCATGTCGAAGCAATTGGCTTCACCGTGGGTCTCTCCATCGAGGGAGCGACTCATATCACGGTGGTGGATTGCCGCGTCCATGATAACGGGGGCACCGTACTCCACCACAATATCTATTTCCGAAGAACAGGAAGGGTCCTTTTCTCCGGGAACCACGTCTACGATTCGGTGGGCGGCAGCGGCATCAAGCTATCCGGAGGCACCACCAACGTGGCGGAAGAATCCCGATTCTTCACTATCCGCAACAACAAGATCAATCGAAACGAGAGTATCAATCTAAACATCCAGGGCTGCCACCATCTGCTGATTGAGGGGAATTTGTTGCAGGGCCAGATTTCGACCGACGGCGCAACGGCCGGGCTTTTTCTTCGCCAATACAAGGGCTACGAGTGCCGCTACTCCGATATCATCAACAACTATATCATCGATAACACGGGGAAAGGACTCTATGCCGAAGGCTGTCGCACCTTCTCCATCGAGGGCAACGCCTGTTTCGGCAACGGGACCGACTACAATCTGGCCAGTAATATTGAGTTCTCTTGCGATTATAATACCGCTGCCCCCCGCCAGTCGCTGGAGCTGTGGCGCTTCCAGCATTTTCAGTCTTTTTTTGATACAGGCGATGCGGCCGACAGCGCCGACCCCGATCTGGACTCTCAGGTTAATCTCCTCGAATACGCCACCGGAACCGACCCCACCGCCCCAAGCCCCGCTGCCTTTCTTATTGAACCGGACGAGCCCACCGACTTCAAAGTCCGTTTCACCCGCATCGCCGACCCCGCTTTGAATTATTTTGTCGAGGGGACCAACACCCTCCCGGGGCCCCTTTCCCCGGTTAGCTGGGACACCATTTGGTCTGGAACGGGCACCAGTGCGGGCAGCGTGACTGTATCGGACGCTACATGGGCTGGGGACGCGACTCAGTATTTTCTTCGCCTTCGAGTAAGATACCTCGAAGGGTTCAGTTCGAGTGATCTTCGGTAACCTGCCAACTCCCGCGAATGACAGCCCTTACCGGTGCATCCGGCACGCCGACTTCGTTGCGGTGCAGCATGCCCGAGAGCAGGCTGATCGCCGTGCGGCCGATCACCTCGGACTTTTGATCGATCCCGTAGAGAACGGGGCCATTGTCAAGCAAGCCGATACTCGCAATGCCCTCGCGGTCGTCAACCCAATCCATGATTCGCCCGTCCGCTTGGAGCATAGCATCTGGCTTGGCCTCCTTCTTCCAGGCGAAAAACTGCGCACGGGCCGTCTCACTATCATTGCCGAGCCGAATCATCGGGAGCGCAGCCTTCGGGTTATTCACCTCCTGCGCCATACGGACCCCGCTTCGATAGCGAAAGAAGGAGCGCTCGTCCTGATTCTCGCTGATCACAAAACCGATCTTCTTGAAGCCCATCTGCAAAAGTTTTCCGTAGGCATCGAAGCCTGCTTGAAACTGATCCGTAGCGACGGAATGGAACGTGTGCCTGCGGAGACTGCTACCGATGGAGATCGTGGAAAAATTCGAAAAGTCATCTTCGAATTTAATCGACCCCTTCCCCACGGGCGGGATCACGATGCCACGAATACCACGACTCCTCAAAATGTTAAAAAAGCGTTTTTGTGAAGTTTCCAAAGGGAGAAAGTCGAAGGTCTCCAGCTCATACCCAAGCCGCTTAGCCTCTGCGAGGGCTCCATCACGATAAGCGACATACTCCGCGAACGAATCGTAGGTGGCACGGTCGGGCCATGTATTGAGCCAACAAAGCGTCGACTGATATCTGGCCGATTTTTTCGTATTTCGGTACGATGCCAGAGCCGCGAGACTAGGGTCCGGGACGTAGCCCATTTCATCGGCCTCTTTGCGAACGCGAACCCTCGTCGCCCGGGAAACTTTGGAGATATCGCGCAATGCCATCGACACGGTCCCGTGCGATAAATTGAGGCGGGTAGCGATGTCGCGGATAGAGACTCTGTTCTGGATGGGCATAGTTTTAGTCATTCATAAATAACCTATCACCCAAGAATATTCGATAAAGTTGAACAGTGTCAATTAGTTGGACTATTGCCCTTTGATGGTCGTTTCTTCAACTTGTTTTCTTAGTTTCCGATTTCCGGATCCTACCGTATATATATCACGCACACATACCCATACATAGAAGATGAAAACAATACCTCAAAAACTGAAACTACAAATCGCTGCGGCCGCAGCCTTTACGCTGCTCGCCGGGGCTGCCAACGGGCAGGCTGAGGTTGTCCGCTACACCTTCTCCGGTGCAAGCACTGCCCCATTGGGCTTACCCGCCGGCCTGTCTGCTTCCAATTTCGCGAATAGCGGAAGCACGGGCTTCTCAGCAAAAGCTAACAATGCGACTATTAATGGCGCAACGAACGATGAAGCTCCCGGCGATGAATACTTCGAATTCTCACTCTCTCCCGATGCTGGTAACGAACTCGATATTAGTGATGTCTTTTTCGATTATGGTGGCGAGGATACAGGCTATGCATATAGCTTGGCGATTCGCTCAAGCCTCGACTCGTTCTCTTCCAACGTTGCCGAGGTCCTCGATGTCGAGTCTGCAGGCACGGGTGCGGGAGTAGTTGAACGCTTGGTAGCCGACCTTTCTTCAGACGCTAACTTTCAAAACGTCAGCTCCAGCATCACTTTCCGAATCTATGGATGGGGCGATGACAGGTTTAACCAGAGTACCGAGCGTATTCGAATCGATAACGTGAAGGTTCGGGGGACCGTCTCTCCGATTCCGGAGCCCTCTCAGGATACGCTTGTCGGCGCGGTTCTTTTAGTTGTCCTCGGTAGCCGCATTGTTCGGCGGAACCGCCGCTAAACAAGGCCTGCACACTACCAACGCGACGCCACATGGCTAGCGATGGCCGCATCGAATCATTCAGCTCCCGCCTACGATGCATGCGCGTCGTTGGCGGCGGCTCTTCCTTGCAGACCCTCACCAGCGTCTGGCCCAGTGATTTCGGGCGTGAACGCTATAATGCGGACTACGCTAAGCTAGTCGATCAGGCCTGCGAAATGCGTGAGAACCAAAAACCTCTGTGCCATCGTCTACACCGAGCTGACGGATTGGTATAAGGGAATCAACGGCTTTATCACCTTCGACCGTAAGGTGATTAGAGTGGACATGGATCAACTGAACGCAATCAACATGCGCTTCCGAGAGCCGACATCGCAGGATACGCACTCACGGAAAAATTGAAAGCACACACCAACTCCATAATGTATAAGCTATTATTATCGCTTGTTGCCTTCGCACTGTGTGCCTCCGTCCTCCGTGGCGCGGACCGCCCCAATATCTTATTCATCTCGGTCGATGATCTGAACGATTTTCCAGGGTTTGCTCCGAGGTATCCAGATGCCCGGACGCCGAACATGGACCGTTTGGCCGAAGAGGGAATCGTTTTTACAAACGCCCATAGTCAATTCCCGCTTTGCAGCCCTTCGCGCGCCAGCATCATGTCTGGATTGCTTCCCTCGACGCTTGGCTTCGACAACCACATACGGGACGAGGCCGTTGCCAACCGAACCCGGAATCTGGGCTCGGAACTCCTGTACACCTGGTTCGGAAACCATGGCTACGAGACGCTCGCTGTCGGAAAGATTTTTCATCACCATGTGCCCAAAGGCAGCGTCGATGCGAGCGGAGGCCGGGGTAATTTTCAGGGGGGCACCGGCAGGCTGAGGCAAAACTGGCATCAGAACGGAACCTTCACCGACTGGGCGATGGCTCCGGAGCGGGATGAGCAGCTCCCTGATTATGACGCCGCAACCTGGGCCATCGAACAACTACAGCAGGACCATGAGAAGCCGTTTATGCTGATGGTGGGATTCCTTCGGCCCCACGTTCCATGGTATGTCCCCGAGAAATGGTTCGATCTTTACGACAAGGAAGCACTCACCTTGCCACCCTTCGAAGAAAATGATCTCGACGATGTCTCGGAAATGGCAAAACGGATCAGCGTCCTGAAGCAATATCCGCGCACGGACTGGGCGATTGAAAAGGATCAATGGCGGAATATCCTGGACGCTTATTTGGCCTGCATCAGTTTTGCTGATCACCAGGTCGGCAGGGTGCTCGAAGCCCTAGAGAATAGCCCCTACAAGGAAAATACAATCATCGTCCTCTGGTCGGATCACGGTTACCATATCGGAGAAAAGAACATCTTCCAAAAGCAAACGCTGTGGGAGCGCTCCTCACATGTGCCGCTGGTTTTCGCCGGTCCGGGCATCGAGCCAGGCACCCGTTCTGATCGCGTCGTCAGCCTCCTGGATTTGTATCCGACTCTGGTGGAGCTCTGCGAGCTTCCGGTTACTATGCTTTGGAGTCAGTAGAAGACACCGACTTGCGCAAAAGGGAGGGGCCCATCCTGAAAAGATGGGTTTCCTTTATTCATTAAATTATCAGTAGATATCTGCTTAAAAAAGACAAACTGTTTGACTTTTCTCTTCCATTGAGCCTTACTTTTGCTTAAATCATTATAAAAGAAATGAATAACGATTCATTAGGTCAGATGGTCAATGAAGCACGGAAGGCGCAGAGGCTGAGTCAAATGGACTTGCAGGATCTCAGCGGCGTGAGTGCTTCAGTGATTTATAAGATAGAGAAGGGACGGACCGACATCGCTTTCGGCAGTCTTTTGGCAGTTGCCGACGCTTTGGGCATCGAGCTCAAGGCGAAGAGTCCTTTAGGTCAGGAGGTTCGGCTTAATGGATAAGCTGCGCGTTTTTGTCGGTGCCCAATTGGCGGGTCATTTACTACGCGAAAAAGCGGTGCATCGTTTCGAGTATCTTGCTGACTACAAGGGACCGCCTGTCTTTCTTGGATGGGATAGGACCCATCCGCCCAGAGAATGGGATACCTTTCCGCCTGCTTTTGACGGCCTTTTGCCTGAGGGGGTGCTTCTCGATCAGCTTTTGGCCAAGCATAAACTGGATCGTGCGGACAAGTGGGGGCAGTTGACTGCTGTCGGGCAGGATTTGACCGGCTTTGTCTCCGTGCTTCCGGAGGGTGAGGGGCAACCGATTGGCAGATCGATGCCCGGTGAATCTCCCCGCAAACGGGTGGCGATTGCCCCGCCTGAGGATGGATTGCCTTATACGATTGCTGAATTGGTCGCCTATCATGGCAAACATAAGCTGCGGATGTCGCTCTCAGGCGTTCAACCGAAGGTATCGGCCATCTATTCCCGATCCAAACATTGCTTCGAGGTGGTGGAGGCCAACGGAAGCTACATCCTCAAGCCCTCGCCCCAGGCCTTTCCGGGGGCAGCAGAGAACGAAGCCTTGACCATGCAACTTGCCAGGGCGGCGGGTATTGAGGTGCCACTTTGTGGGTGCTTACCTGCCAGAGATGGCCCCGGCGTTTTCTGGATCGAGCGCTTCGACCGCTGGGGTGCGGCCAATCGCAATCGGGTTCGCTGCGAAGATATGTGCCAATTGCTGGAGGTTCCGTCCTCTTGGAAATACGCCGGGAATTTGGAAACACTGGCTCGCGTCATTCGTGAGCACTGCAGCAATCCCAAATTGCAATTGGTTAAATTATTCCACCGTGTCCTCTTCTGTTGGGTCACGGGCAATGGGGATATGCATTTGAAAAACTGGTCGCTGGTCGAAAAGGGTCCCTTGATCGAGCTCGCCCCTGCTTACGATTTGCTCAATACGAAGCTCCTGATCAATGATGAAGACGAGAGTGCACTGACCTTAGCGGATCGGAAAAGCGGATTGAATCGCCAGTTGTTAGTCGATTACTTCGGTCGTGACGTCTGCGGGGTGAATGAAAAGATGATCGAAAAAACCCTCCATCAGCTCAAAAAAGCGGATTGGAATCGGACGATTCCAGGGAGTCATTTGCCGGTGGAAATTGCTCTGCAATATGATGCTTTAGTAATGGACCGATTGGAGCTTCTCTTAGGCTAAATGAGTTTCAGGAACTCACAAATTTCCGCGAAGTTTGGTCTTGAAACAAGACTGCTTTTCTACGATAGTGGTTTCCATGAAAGACCGTTTTATAGAAACGATCCGTCAAAAGCTGGGCGATGCGATTACGGCACCCTTCCCCGCAATGGTCCGGCGCGACGCTGAGCCGGGCCTGCTGCGCGGAAAGGCGCAGGCAGTCATCGGGATGAGGCGGGCGGGCAAGACGTATTTTTTGCTGCAATGTCTCGCAGATCGTCACGCACGGGGTATCGAGCGGGAGCGGCTGATCTATTTTAATTTCGAGGACGAGCGACTGGGTTCGCTGCAAGCGGAGGAGCTCGGGACGATCATTGAGGAGTATTACCGGCAGTATCCAAGATTCCGGCAGCAGGTCCAAGTGACCTGGTGCTTTGACGAGATTCAACTCGTTCCGGGTTGGGAGCGGTTTGTCCGGAGGGTGCTGGATACGGAGAACGTGGAGCTATTTTTAAGTGGGTCATCGGCCCGGATGTTGAGTCGGGAAGTGGCCACGAGCATGCGCGGACGGGCAATGGAAACCGTGATCACCCCCTTCAGTTTCCGCGAATTTCTGCGTGCACGCGACGCGGTCACTGGCGCGGCCGACCGGCTGCTCTCGGGTGCGGAGCGTTCGGCACTGCGGGCTCATTTCGACAGCTATGTCGAAACGGGCGGTTTCCCGGAGGCGGGAGCGTTTACCTTCGTGCGCGACCGGGTCGTTTTGCTGCAGGGCTACGTGGATACGGTGCTGTTCCGCGATGTGGCCGAGCGGCACCAGGTCTCAAACCTGCCAGCCTTGCGGGCCTTCGTCCGCCAGTTGCTGCGCAACCCGGCGACTCTGCTGAGCGTGAGTAAGCTATATGCCGATTTCCGCTCGCGGGGCATCACGGTTTCCAAGGAATCCCTGCTCGGTTACCTCGACCACCTGGAGGATGCGTTTCTCATTTTCACGATCAGCTTGGCCGACCGCTCGGAGCGGCGGCGGCAGGTCAATCCGCGCAAACTCTACCTCAGCGACCACGGTCTCGCTCAGGCATTCAGCCCAGTCACGGAACTGGATCGTGATCGTTTGATCGAAAACATCGTCGCCTGCGAGCTGGCGCGCATCAGCCGTGAACTGGCCTATGTGAAAACCACCTCGGGTTTCGAAGTGGATTTTCTCGCCACAGATTTCGAGGGCCGCCGCCGCTTGGTGCAGGTGGCGGCGGACATCGCCTCACCGGCGACCTGTGAGCGCGAAATCCGGGCCTTGACCGAGGCGGGAAGGGAATTTCCGGATGCGGCCCAGGTTCTGGTCAGTGAGACCGACGCCCCGCTCGGCATGGCCATTCCCAAAGCCGTCGAGATCGTGCCGGTCTGGCGCTTCCTGTTGTGATAGGGATCTGGAACCTTGTTCACTTTATACAAGAAACTAGAAGACACCCACTTGCGTAAAAGCGAGGGGCCCATCCTGAAAAGATGAGTGTCCTTTATTCATCTTGTCGAATATTGACAATATTTGACACATCGTTCAATTCAAGAATTACAATAGTAATTAAAAACAAATCATGAGCAGCAGCATCAATCTATCTTTAACCGACGAACTCAGATCTTTCATTGATAGTAATTGTGGGGATAATGGCCTGT
>JAGYJE010000070.1 GCA_018402305.1 Puniceicoccaceae bacterium
ACGAATCCGACCAGAACTCCCCCGAGGAGTAGATGGTGCCGTTGGGATGCTGCTCGCGGCGAAATGGCGATTCGGGACGGGCGAACATTTCGGAATAGCTCGGATCTTCGTCGTAGCGGCGGAAGCCGTTGAGGCGGAGCGCAGCCTGCGCCTCGCGGAGGCTGGAATAGCTTAGCTCGTCGAAGACGCCTCCGAGATCGTGGAGGAAGTAGATGGTTACCTTGCTTCCCTTGGGTTCGATCAATGCCCAGTTCTGCTGGAGCATCTCGACGACCTTGACCCAAAAGTCCCGGGTCTGGATTGGAACGGCATCCGACATCGCTACCGACTCAGGAACTTGTCGGAGCGGATTCCGCATCCTCGAGAAGTTTTTCCGCTTCGAGATGACCAAGGAGGGCGGTCATCAGCTCGTCGGGGATGACATCGCTGTCGATGGGGGGATTCCCTACCATCTCGAAGTCTTCGATTTCATCGATCGTGGCTTCGATCTGGATGGTGCCGGATTCGTTTTCAACGACGACGAGATCCGACTGTCGGCCCCGTTGCTCAAGTTCACGGCAGACCAGCTTGGCAGCTTCTTTGGTGGTGAATGTTTTCATCATATTTTATCCCATACCCAAGCGCCTGCGCCGACAAAATATGCTGTAACAGACCCGCCATCGCCGAGCTGGATGGCTTGGCCGCTGAACAGCTCGGGCTCGTCCTCCTCGGAGGTGACAACCGTGAACTCGTCCGTTGCTGCGTCGTAGCTCCAGCGGTATCCCGATACTTCGAGAATCCGCTCGGCAACCTCACGCGTGAAGCAAGGCTTCTCCCAGCCGTTCCAAGATGACCCATCCGACCATCCCTCAAACTCCCCCTCGATTCCCTCGAGATAGAAAGTCCCAGCGCTGAAGACGGGGATCTGCTCGGCAGGCTCCACGCTTTGAAAGCGGCCAATTTCGCGAAGCGGCAGAGCGAACTGCAAACCGCCGCCCAGCGGATGCACGAGGAGGCGTCCTCGGGTGTCGAGGCCATCCACGACAACCGCCCCATCAGGGTATTTCAGGTCGTCCCGGACAATGATTTCTCCCTGTGTGAACATGGGCATACTCATATTTCAGCACCCTCTCCCCGTCGGGCCAAGCAGGTCTTGGCTTTATGACGCACAAAGTTTAGGCGGCTGACTCAAGGGCGCGGTGGATGCGGTTGAGGCAGGTGGTGGGGGATTTCTTGAGGGAATGTTGCCAGATGCGGATGACTTTCCATCCCCTGCCCCGAAGTTGGCGGGTGACGTGGCGGTCGCGGGCC
>JAGYJE010000071.1 GCA_018402305.1 Puniceicoccaceae bacterium
TGGACGATCCGGAAGGTAATCGGCATAGTGTCGGCTTTCCGCCTTCAGGTAGTCTGATGGGTACCCAATGCCTTCCAGAAATGAATGGTTTGATGCATCGTAATAATGGAGTGCGTCCTTAAGTGCCGAATAGTAGGCATTGGGTACTTTTCTAGGCCTTTGGTTTAGAATCGAAGTAGAAAAAAGAAAATCCGGCAGGTTGCGCTTTTGCTCGCGGATGAATTTCTCCCCAAGGATCTCCAGGTTGTCGAATACATTGTACTCGGCATAGAAGGTGGCTCTTGAGCGAAGAAAGGCTAATTGGTTGGTCAGCTTACGCAGCCTATTGGAATAGTAAGGCTCGGAAAGCATCTTCTTTTTTCCCTTATGCTCTTGAATTTGCTTGTAGGTGAGTTTGATCCCGGTAATAAGCTCGGGATCCATATCATTCTTTTTATCGAGAATCCACATCCCTGATTTAAGGGTAGGCATGTCCGTAGTGAATACCATACCATGGTGCCAGGGCACATTTTTGAAGTATTGACGCTTTCCTCGGAGGGCGGGCATAACCTCCTGGACTATCTTCTCATAGTTCAGGTATTTAGCTTCAAATCCCATTATGTAGTCCACCGACATCGAATTGACGGACATTGGCCGGTCAAAGCTTATCAGGGTTTGGGTAGAGCCATTCGCCCAGGAAACCACATGGCTATAATCAAGGACCTCATAAATAGGCTTTTTGAAGCCCATGTTTTTGGGCGGCCGCTTTCCAATGACATAGTGAACGTCTCTCCGGTACCCTAACCGGCTTAGGGCAGTAAAAACGGCCGGTAAGGTATTCTGTAGCAATTTGGAGTAAGTATTGGAAAGCAAAACACCATTGCTTCCAGGCATGGCGAAAACGTTGCGCAGGAGCCTGGGCGCATCGATTCCTTCGGATTTTCCGAAGCCTCTGGAGGCGACTACAAATTCGTTTTTGGCAGAAACGATCATCGCCTCGATTTGCCCTCGATTGAAGTACTTTTTATGCTTCATTCGTCCAAATCAGTAAAGTCCACATCTTCGGTTTCGCCTATGTACTTTTCAATGAGCTTTCGCCGCTTTTCTTCAAAATCCGGTGGAATTTCAATGTCCAAAACCGACACATCTGCAGAGGGCTCCCAGTCCGGAACAAAGATGTTGTCCTGGTTAAGCTCTTCATCTTCCTTCTGATCAAGCCTGG
>JAGYJE010000072.1 GCA_018402305.1 Puniceicoccaceae bacterium
AAAGGTAAGTGTCAAGTTCCCAAAAAGGGAACTTTGGCAGCCGCCTCAGTTTTAGGGGTGATTTTCCCCGACGCTATTCCCGACCTTTCCCCCGGAGCGTAGCAGTCAATTTCCATCGTGGATAGATAGTCACGCAATGCCTTTCCAGAGAGGCCGTAGCCGTCCTCTCAAGTGGGGAGGGCGGAGGATTCTTCTGGTGATGGGCGTTCATCCCTTTCTGGTAGAAACAATTTGTGGAAAGTCGTAAAATGCAGCCAATCCAAGCGCCCTCGCCATGCTCTAAAAAGTGGGTGTCCTTTAAATTCCTTAAATTCCGTCATCGGTGGCGAGATTTATGTTTTTACGACGGAGCAACGCGGAGATGGCGAAGCAAACGACCCCTGCCTACCCCTTTTTCTGCCTTGACCGCTTTCTCCAGAAGAGTTGACGGGGGCAATAAAACATCCTAACTTATCCACTAATAATTATGCCTAGTTTACGCACATCCAATCGCTATCTAGCGACGAAAAGCTCAGGTCAAATACGTGACCAGCTGAAGGTTCGTGTCTATGACTCTTCAGTTTTCGAGGGCGTGCATTTGAAGAAGAATCATGCCTTGGTAGCTCTTTCCAAGGCTTCGCGGAAGAAAGCCGCCAGGGCATTGTAATTGCATTCATAGCCAAGGATTCCGCGTTGCGCACATCCACCTTGAACGGGCGCCTGCTGTCCTCGCCAAGGGCGATCTGGGATTGGAGGGCTTGGGCTTTCATTTGTAGAATGACAGATTGCTTGGATTCATTCTATGCGGCAAACAATTTGTGGACAGTCGTAAAATGCAGCCAACCCAAGTGCCCTCGCCATGCTCTAAAAAGTGGGTGTCATTTAAATCCTTCGGGATTGGTAACTAATTGTGCGGAATATGATGCAACCCGGCGAATTGTAGCGAAAGTCCGCCTTCTTTCGCTAAGCCGTCAGCCCAATAGATGGGAGCGGGAGTCCTTGTTGTGCGCATGCCAAGGCTTGGAGCATGACATAACGAAAATATGGCTGACGCTATAGATTTAAGTGAGTGATTCGCTGGGTTATGACGCACGCGAATCCGAATTGGTTTCCCCATCTGGTAACGCACCAGGGGCATTTCAGTC
>JAGYJE010000073.1 GCA_018402305.1 Puniceicoccaceae bacterium
AAGACTAAGAGGCGGAGAAATGGTGAATGATGAATGCAGAATGAAGAATTTACGGAGGGGGGAGGGGGGAGATTTGAAGGCTGAAACCGGAAACCTGAGCCGGAGTCCGCCGCGGCGGACGGAGACAGCCCATGGCAAACCTGAGGGGGGAGGGCGGCCCGGTGAAGTATGCTTCGCACTTCACGGGCTGAAGGAGAGAGGTCAGGCGGCAGTGAGGACTTCGGGGTGGTGCTTGGCAATCTCGAGCAGTCGCAAGGCTGCGCCCGAAGGTTGGCGGCGTCCTTTTTCCCAGCTGATGGCCGTGACGACGGGGACGTTCAGCACGGCAGCAAAAACCGGCTGGCTCATCTTGAGACGGGAGCGCAGGCGTTTGACTTCGCGGGGTCCGATAGCCGGAGCTGGCTTCGGCAGCGTCGTCGTGCGCAGGGTGATTTTGCGCCGGCCGGTCACCGCATCGCGGACATCCTCGACGCTGCGGACCAGCTCGTCGGCATTGAAGGCGTGGGTTTTCTTTTTCATTTGTGGTGGTGCTTCTTGATTTCGTCAACGGCTGCGCGCAGTCGTCGTCGCGGGTGGCTGGTAAAAAGTAACGGAGGGGCCGGTGAAGTAGGCGTTGCCCTTCACGGGCCGAGGAAGAGGTAGATGAACCCCGGCTGCAACAGCAGCAGGTAGATCACCCGCGCTCCGCCGCGCTTGCCCCGGCCTTTGGCCGTCCAGCGCACTTTGCGCAGGCCGCCGAGTCCGGGAATGATGTCGCCCGCTTCTGGCCGCGCGGCAAGGAAGTGTTGGAAGGACGAATACTCGGCGTCAGACCACAAGTCCGTGCATTGCTTGGTGAAGGCAGACGACTCAATGAAGGTCAACATGCACTGTTACTATGTAATACCTTGTTTATGAGGCGCAAGGGGAAAAGGGTGCGGCCGGAGGCCGCTGTGGGAAGTGACAAGTTGAGAGAGCGGGAAGCCGAGGCCGGAGGGCGTAGATCGGAGGGCTGAGGCGGGAGACCTGAAACCGGAGGGCTGAACCGGAGGCCGGAGGCCGGAACCGAGGCTTGGTGAGATAG
>JAGYJE010000074.1 GCA_018402305.1 Puniceicoccaceae bacterium
ATGGGCGAGTAAGATGGCGACGTCTTCGTCGGGTTTGGCGACGGTGCGCAGTCGCAAGTCGATGGTGCGTTCTCCGCGTTTGACTGGCACGACAACGTCCATGGAGCGGATGGTGGCGACAGCCTCGACGATTTTGGCCGCGCGGGTGCCAAGGCCTTTGCCTGCCATCCACATTTCCAATGATCGCCAAAGGGCAAGGCTGAGGAAGCAGACGAGCAGGTGCGCTTCCACCCGTTCGGTTTTCTGATGGAAGACCGGGCGCAGTCCGATATCGGATTTGGCGCTGCGGAAGGCGGCTTCAGCTTGTGTCACCTAAAAAATATAGCCGGTATATAAATTTGAAGCTTGACGGCTGTTTTGTTTGCTGGATTGTTGCGTGCATGAAACGACGTAGACTAGTGTGTCCTGGTTCGGCATGTATTCATCATGCGATGAGTCGTATTGTGGGGGGGCAGATGCTTTTGGGGGACGGGGAGAAGGAGGTGTTGCGGCGTATGCTCTGGCGTGTGGCGGATTTTTCAGGGGTGGAGGTGCTGACCTACTCGATTATGTCAAACCACTTTCATGTGCTGGTTCGCGTGCCGGAAAAGGACCGGGCGGTTTCGGATGCGGAGCTCCTGCGGCGCTTTAAGGTGCTCTACCCGAAGCCGACGCGGTATCAGACGGCTTCTTTTGCCCACTTGGAGAGGGCGCTTCGGGAGGGCAATGAGGAGGCGGTGGCGGTGCGAAAGCAACTACTTGCGCGGATGCACGATTTGTCTGAGTTCATGAAGACGCTGAAGCAGCGCTTCTCGATTTGGTATAACCGGAACCATGACAATCGTCTGGGGACCTTGTGGATGGACCGCTTTAAGAGCGTGCTGGTGGAGGGGAAGGGCAACCCTTTGCAGACGATGGCGGCCTACATCGACCTGAACCCGGTGCGGGCGGGGCTGGTGGAGGACCCGAAGGACTACCGCTGGTGTGGCTATGCGGAGGCGGTGGCGGGAAATCTGAAGGCCCAGCGGGGGTTGGAGGTGGTTTGGGCGACCTATGCGAGTGGCGAGCT
>JAGYJE010000075.1 GCA_018402305.1 Puniceicoccaceae bacterium
CAGCCAGTGCAGCGTTGTGGTTGGATCCATTAGCCGCGCGGGGCTTCGTTTCTACGAACCTCAAATCTTTGATCCCTGGGGTAAACCGCGTCCTCGGCCATGTTCTGCGTGATCACGATCCGCGACAATTCCGGACAGGCAGCGAGATCTTCGACCAGCCGGGCGACCATTTGCCCATGCCCGTGGCTGACGATGGAGGCTGTTACCATTGTGAACACTCGGAGAATTTTAACAGAAGCGAACGAGCACCGGAGCGCGCGGGCGCTCGGGGCAGATGGCCGCAGGCCACCGCAGGCGACACAACCGAGCGTAGCGAGATAGACTACCGTAGGTAGCCCGAAGGGTAAGCAAAGCGAATCAACCGGAGCGAGGGAGTCAACAAAGACAAAACAGCGGCCTGATTAATTTACTGAAAACCGTCAACCGAACACTGAAAACTCTGATCCCCCGGGCGGGATCAGCCATACTTTTCGCAGTCTTGAAAGCTGGGCGCGGCTTTATCTTTGGCGGACAGGATCGGTTCAATGCCGATCTCCAGAGGCCAATCAATGGCAAGGACGGGATCGTCCCAACGCAGAGCCCGCTCGGCTTGTGGATTGTAAGGTGTGGTGACTTTGTAGTGAAAATCCGTCGTGTCGCTCACCACCAAGAAGCCATGCGCGCAGCCGGGCGGAACATACAGTCGCTCGTGTGCATCGGTGGTCAACATATAGCCATCCCACACCCTATACGTAGGCGAGCTTTTACGCAAATCGACGATAACATCGAAGACTGTCCCTGAGGTCACCCACACCAACTTGCCCTGCGCCGCTTCGCCCCCTTGGTAATGGAGACCACGTAGCACATGCTTAGAAGAGCGGCTGTGGTTGTCCTGCACAAAATCCAGATGGAGCCCCATGTCGCGGAACGTCTCACGATTCCACGATTCGAGGAAAAAGCCGCGCGCATCTCCGAAAATCTTCGGCTTCAACAGCCACGCATCGTGGATTTTCGTGGGGAGTTTTTTCATGAACAGCGTGGAGATTGGAGCTTGGAGAA
>JAGYJE010000076.1 GCA_018402305.1 Puniceicoccaceae bacterium
AACGCCCCTATCCCAATACCAAGCGCGTAAGCGGCAATGTCAGGCCAGTTGAAGGTGTTGCCCAATACCAGCATGCCAAGGAGCGTGGCACGAATTGCGTCGATCCATGGCGCGTGGTAAAGCTGCGAGAACTCCACGCCCCATGAAAGGGCGAGAGCCGCCAGCGCGATCGTGGCAGTCGATGTCCGGGGCAGGAGAAGGCCGAAGCCCAGGAAGACCATCAGCGCCCACAGGGCATCGCCGCCGTAGTTCGAGAGGGACGGCGGCAGGGGTATGAGGCCGGAGCGGCACAGTAGCCCGCAAGCGATCACAGCGACCGCCAGCACCGCATACAGCGCGCGGCTCCGCGAGGAAGGCGGTGCGTAGTTCCGGGCTGGCCGGATGTGGAGGCGGTGCGGCATGGTCTGAAGTCTTTCTGCGGTGTTACGGGTTTCCGGGCAAGTGGCTTTGGCGTCTGTCCTCAATCCTGCTCCAATCCCAGATCCGGGATGTGGGTGAAACTGAAGCGCATGGGTGCGTTGTCTCGGCTCTGGCAGGGACGGATATCCCTGCGTTTCATCATCCCCAAAAGCAGCAATTATCGTCCTCATCGACGATCGCGACAAACTCGTCGAAGAGCACCGCCTCCGGGTGCGGCGGGTAGGCGTGCCACTTCAGATCCGCACGCTGCCAGTAGATCTTCCAGCGGTCGGCCTTGCGTACATAGGTGGCCTTGGCGGCGGGTTCCTCAATCGTCTCGCCGGGGTCGCGCCAGAACGGACGGATGGAGAATATCACCACGCTCTGGCCTTCGATCCGGTAAGCGAGATCGAGCTTGTCACGGATTTCCACCGGAGGCCGGCGCTTGGCCGTGAAGTCTGACATCGCGGCTTCGATGCGGGCGGTTTCAAATTCGGTGAAGGGCATGAGGTGAGGCAGGTGTCCCGGAGGCTGGCAGGTGTGGAGACGGATTTCAATTTCTGGAATCGTGTGAGGCTAAGAAATGGGGGGGGGTGGAAGTCGTGCGC
>JAGYJE010000008.1 GCA_018402305.1 Puniceicoccaceae bacterium
GAAAATCAAAAAAACGCTTGGGTCCTGCTGCAATCTCGCCCGGATCGCTGCGCCGTGCTCTCGCAGAGAGAGGTTGTCCGCCAAATCCAAATCCGCGCAAATCGCTCCGCTGTGATCCGACAAATTGGCCTTCGAGCGCTTCGAAAATTTTCCGCTCGCCGTGATCGCGGGCAGTCGTTTTTTCAAAAGAGCGCGCTCGTCCGGGTCGTCGCTCGCCCGGATTTGATCGACGAGCGCTCGGTGAGAGTCCCCGCTGATCAATGCGACCAAATCTTCCAGCGAGATTTCGCCAGCAGGAATTTTTGCGAAGCACGAATCAAAAAGCGAAAATTTCATCGCGCGGTCCTTTCGCCTTCGAGTGCCTCGACCGCAGCGTCGGCTTTTTCGAGGTTGATTCGAAGGCAGCGCGGGCCAAATCTCGCAGCCGGGATAATTTTCGCCTCGATCAAATAGTCGAGTTTTCGAATCGAAATCCCAAAGCGGGCCGCCGCCTCCTTTCTCGAAACGTATTTTTTCAAAAAGGTTTTGTCTGTCATGCCCTCGACTCAAAACCTTTTTTCGCTGCGCGCCATCAAACCCGCATCACACTTTTCTGAACACTATCGCGGGGCCTTAAGATTGTGTTTACACGCAAAGTTCTGCAGCGTTTCGAGTTTCGGCGTTTCTCGAATCTTGAAAATCTTGAAAGCACCGAGAAGCTCGCAGGCGACCCAAGGCCAAAAGGTCGCGTTAATCTTGTTTTCAATGTATCGAGATTTCAATGACACAAAGCGAGAGAGGAAAACGACCTGCCATCTATAAGACGGGTCGCCGTCGCGGGACTCAAAATTGATTTTTTCGCGATACAATCGGTCGACTTCATGATCGAGAATTGTCCCATCGCCCCGCTTCCTACGAGCTCTCGCTTCGTTGAAATGTTTTTTTCCGTCCGGCCCATAAACGAGCAACGCGGCGTTTGCCGTTTGAGCAAAACGTTCGCCGCCAATCGCTCGAACGACCTGCTTGATTCGGTTCGGCTCGATCTCGGTGCGACCGTCCGCGTAACTGGTAATGGTCGCTTGTTTCGAAATGAGCGCCTCGAGCGCGCCCTGAACAAGCCTCGTATCGTTTTGCTCGCCGGGATAGCGCTCGACCGATTTCCGGGTGAGCGCTTCGGCGAGCTCGGGCAAAAGTTCCAGCGCCTCGGCCTCTGTGCGCGCTCTGAATGAGCACAAATGCGCGCTGCCGTGTTTCACTCGAAAAACCCCTGCAGGGTCGGCTTCGTTTCGATACAAAGCGAAACTCGCAGGCCTCGATTCCGTCGCAACGACTGCCGCCCCGGTGAGCAAGCCGCCGGGACCTCGAAAGCTCGCAAATTTTCCCCTAAAATCGCTCATGCAAAAATCTTTTCGACTGATTCGCTCGGTGGTCGGATTTGCCAAAACTGCGCCGCGTCCCTGCGCCTAACCGCGGCCCGGTAATTCGTGAATAAAACCGCCGAGGTTTCGTGCCCCAAAATCGAGCGTGTGAGGTTTACGTCCCCAAATTCGCGCAAATGATACGACGCAAAGCTTTTTCGAAGCTGGTCCCTGCCCGTCGAGGCGATCCCCGCTTTCATGCGAACGACTTGCATTTTTCGCTTCCAATTCGCCGGGCAAACCGAGCCGGTGCGTGGCTCCGGCGGCGCTACGAATTCGAGCCAATCGCGCAGGGTGTCCGGCATTTGAATTTCGCGCGACCTGTCGGTTTTCGCCTTTTGATTTGAGACGAAAATCGTCCCCTCACTTAAATCAAAATCTTCCCAAGAAAGCCGCTCGACCTCGGCAGGTCGGACCCCCGCAAAAAGCTGGACGCAAACCGCTGCGAGCGCGTCAGTCGCATCGACTCGCCAATTCCTATTGATCGAAAGGTCTGCGGTCCAATCCCGGCAGGCGCTTATCACTGCGCGAGCCTCCGCGACGGATAGGGCTGTAATAGGTGCAGCGCGTCCGGTTTCGCGCTTTGGAATTCGCGAGCAAGGGTTTTCATCAATCCAATTTTTGCGCTTCGCTAACGCAAAGCAAGGGCTGATCGCGCGCAGGCTCAAATTGAAACTCGATGCAGCCAAAAATTGTTTTGAAAGCTCGCGCTCGATTCGCTCGGCGTCGAGGTCGCGCAAGTTCGATTTTTCGAAGGCGGGCAAAATTTTTCGCCCGATCCGGTCGAGCGTCCTTCTGTGCGAATCGCTGAGGTGTTCTCGCGACTCGATAAAAATCGCCCAAGCCTCGGCAAATGAAACCGAAGCCTCGCGCTTTCGCTGCGCCTCGATGTGATCGCGAGCCAACCGCGCGAGGGTCACGTCGAGGCCTGCGCCTTCGAGCATCGCGGCGGCTTTCGCTGCGTCGGTGGCGAGGTCCGCTCGAATCTGCCGCCCTTCGGTGCCCCATCGCCGCGCTGCGCTGCGCAGTCGCTCTGCCTCGATCTCGGCGGCGGTTTTCGTTTTGAAAAATCGCTGCTCCCGGCGCCCGCTTGGTGCGATTGTCGCCGGGATACTCAGGCGCCAAGAATTGCGCTCGGCGACGAAAATCGGGGTGAGGGTTTTTGCTCTTTTTGTCATATGGTCGCGAAGTTTAGTAACCAAAGTAACTAAAGTAAAGGCTAAAACGTGCGTTTCCGTGCAACTCCCTGCGTCATAAAACGTTGATAATCAACGAAAGGCCCTTTTAGATCGCTTGATTTGTAATCATCAGGTCGTCGGTTCGATCCCGACAGGTGGCTCCATCTTTATGCAGCCCTTTGGGGCCATTGATTGGTTTTTAACTGATTTGAGCTCTGAACCGACCGGATCAATTAGCGGCTTTATCTTCGATTTCAGCGAGGGTCACGAGCGGTTCGAGCGACTCGAATGTTCGCGCGCCGATGCCGGAAACCTTTTTTAGATCTGCTTTGCTGCGAAAGGGCTGATTCGCGCGATACTCGACGATGCGGGCGGCGAGTGCGGGGCCGATACCGGGCAGCTGCTGGAGGGTCGCCGCATCAGCTTTGTTGAGGTTGACCGGGTTGGCCTCGGTCACTTGAGGCTCGGAGCGCATGGCCACGCGGAGTTCTTCGAGCTCCAAACGCTCGGCGAGGCGCTCATCGGGCAGAGCATCCCAATCGGTGAAGGCCCACACGCCGCGCCGCCCTGCGGCGGCCGCCAGCTCGAGATCCTGCATCCGCTCAATGGATTCGCTCTGCGAGATGCTGCGGTGGGTTTGTCGATAGACACCGAAGGCGCGCGCCAGGCCCGCTTTGACGAGGAGATCGGCCAGCGCATGGCCCTCGCCCGTTTCGATAAAGACATAAATCCGGTTGCCACCGCCCCGGGCGTCGGCGTGTGAGGTCCAAAGCGTAAAGGGCTCGGCGAGTTTTTCTCGGGTGAAGGCGGTTGCGGCCTCACCGAGCTCAATCGCTTTCTCGATGGAGTCGCGGGCGGTCTCGCCATAGTCGGATATGCCGAAATAGCGACGCTGCGCCCGAAGACGCCGCGCTGCGGTCGTGTCGTGTATGGATGTCTCGATGGTGTCGACTTGGTAGAGACGCGCGGCAACACGTTCTCCGGACGGCAGTTGGACTTGGAAGCTGTCGCCGTCGTTCCATGCGGCTTCAATATAGATGCAGCTGTCGTAGCGGTAGAGGCCTGTCTCTGGGTCGGCTTGCGGGGCCGGTGGCTCCGCTTCCGAAATATGAACTGAGAGGAGCCAACAAAGGACCGCTCTGAAGATACCAAAAGATGATTTAAAATGCGCCATTGCCCGGTAGCTATTTCAACCCAGGTTTTACTCAACAAGGTACGCGTCGACGATTTTTTGCGCTTCAACCGGCTTGTCCTGATCGCCGGTTTCGACAGCTTCGATTTTTTTCACGTTATCATAGCCATCTACAACCTTACCGAAGATGGTGTGTTTGTCGTTGAGCCACTCAGGCGCACTGGTGGTGATGAAGAACTGACTGCCGTTTGTCATTGGTCCGGAGTTCGCCATGGCCAACATGCCTTCGGTGTCGAAGCGCAGTTCGTCGCTGAACTCATCTGGAAAGTTTTTGCCCCAGATGGATTCGCCTCCGGTTCCAGTACCGAGGGGATCACCGCCTTGAATCATGAAACCGTCGATCACCCGGTGAAAAATCAGCCCGTCGTAGTAGTCGTTCTCAATGTGTCCGACAAAATTCGCTACGGCCAACGGAGCCACGCTCGGGTAGAGTTCGATTTTGATATTTCCCTGGGTTGTTTCCAGGATCACGCTAAAGTCGTCTTTCGCTTTCCACTCATCGACGATGCCCTCAAACGCCGCCATGGCTGCCTGTTGTTCCGCCGCCTGAGCCGCCATCATCTCCGCCTGAGCCGCCTGCACGCGCTCTTGCATGTAGGCTTGGAATGCGGGCATCATCGGCTCCATCGCCGGATCTGGTTCGCTATCATTAGCCCCCGCGACGAATCCTTTTTTAATCAGGTCCGCCTCCTTGGCACCGAAGCCAAGCGGCTCCAATCCGGACTGCGCCACGATGACAGCGCCAATCTTATTCAGAGCATCGGCGCTGATCTCTGGCAGCTCATCAACGCCTCCCTGAACCGCTTCGGCTCTGGCCTGCGCCTGACCAAAGGCAGCCTGCAAAGCTTCCTCGGGAAATTCCATAAGGTCGATCTCTCCAGCAAGTGCCCCGCGCAATCCATCGGCCAGAGCGGCAATCGCTCCCTCGTCGAGTTGCAGTGATGCGACACCGCCGCCAAGAGCGGTCAGGTACCCGACCATTTCGATCAATTCATTTTCAGAAACCTCCATGGCCGCCTCCGAGGCAGGCGTTTCGGAACCCGCTGGAGGTGCCATCGGCGTCTCCGGTTGAGGGGCCTCTTCGTTGGCGAAGAGAGGAGCCAGGGCCAGCAGGCCAGCTAAAACGAATACGTGTTTTTTTTGATACATGACTTTTTTATGGGTTATTTTTAGGTTCAACTGGAACGTAGTGGAAACAGCTAGCCCTTCTTGTTCAAGAAAGATCGTATTGATCCATGCGCTTGCGCAGCGTGGCCCGCGATATACCAAGCATTTCGGCGGCCTTAACCTGCTTGTCTTTGGTCGCTTCGAGCGCCCGGACGATCATGGCGCGCTCCGCGTGTTCAAGAATATTCGAGCCGTGTTTTTCGAGCAAAGCCTTAAACACAAGGTCAAAGGGGTCCTCGGCCAGGCCGCCCAGCAAATCGGAGGCTTGCTTCGACGATAACGATTCGGCCCCGAGTGACTCGGTTCCCGACGCAATGCCTTCAGCGAAGTCGCTCCCACAGGGACCCGCGGGAACCGATTCAGCCTTGCGAGCAGCTGCTGCATTCGGATCGGCACCGGCGGTCGCATTGACGACTTCCATGGGCAAGTCTTTGATTAGAATTTTCTCCCCCTGAGCGATGACCGCACTGCGGTAGATAAGATTTTCCAGCTCCCGAACATTGCCCGGCCAGTTATAGCGGTTGAGGAGCGCCATTGCCTCGGGGGAAATGGTTTTACCCCCAACTTTACTGTCCCGCGCCAGCCGCTTGAGCACGAAGTCAATCAGCGAAGGCACGTCCTCCTTCCGCTCGCGCAAGGGCGGTAGTTGAATGCGAACCACGTTGAGGCGGTAGTACAGGTCCTCCCGAAAGGTTTTTTCCCGGACCATTTCCTCCAACGGCTTGTTCGTGGCGGCCAGCATACGAACATTGACCTTGAGCGTTTCACTGCTGCCCACACGCTGGATCTCTCCCTCCTGCAGTGCGCGGAGAATTTTTGTCTGCGTTGTCAGGGCCATATCGCCGATCTCATCCAGGAAAATGGTGCCGCCATCGCACAGCTCAAACTTACCAATGCGCTGATTCGTTGCACCCGTGAACGAGCCTTTCTCATGACCGAAGAGTTCGCTCTCGATCAAATTCTCAGGAATCGCGGCGCAGTTGACTGCGATGTAGGGCTTCTGCGCACGAAGACTGTTCTGATAAATCGCCCGGGCGATGAGCTCCTTCCCGGTCCCACTTTCGCCCGTAATCATGACCGTTACATCACTGGCAGCCACTTGACCAATCATCTTGAAAACCTCCTGCATCGCCGCCGAACTGCCGATGATGCCACCTTCAATATCCTCCTTCGATAGGGAGGGCGCAGCATCGCTCTGCCCCGAGCTATCCAGGTCTTTCGAGGCCGCCATGGCCGACTCCGTCAATGCCAGAATCTTCTTCAGATCAAAAGGCTTCATGATGTAGTCAAAGGCCCCGAATTTCATCGCCTCGATCGTCGTTTGCGTCGTCCCGTAAGCCGTCATCAAAATGATCATGGCGTTGGGGTTGATCCCACGCAGATGCTGAAGAGCCTCCATGCCGCTCATCCCGCCCATTCGGTTGTCCAGCAGAATGACATTAGGGCTGTGCTTCTCCGCCATCTTCAATCCCTCCTCACCACTGGCCGCCTCCAATACTTCATATTGACGCGTGGAAAGGACTCGCTTGAGCGAATACCGGAGATCGTTATCGTCGTCGATGACAAGGACGCTAGAGGTGTGATTGGCGGAACTCATGGAGGTCGTCAGTTTGGAATGGGAAATCGGAAGTGGTCTGGGCTATCAAGGGTGGACTATGACTGCGAGAAAGACGGCTCGTCAAGTAAGGAGGCGAGCGCATGCCTGCGACCACACAAGGTCAATGAGCCGCCCCCCCCCATCAGGGCTTGGTCATGGCATTGAGGCGTGTTTGCAGGCTCGCAGTGATCGCCTTCCCATCGGCTCCCAACTCAGTCGCTACCCCGACGAGCTCGATTCGCACCTCGACTTTACTGAAGGGGTGCGGAATGATAAAACGATCCCAGCTCTTTAGTCGCCAGGCAGCAGTGTGGTTCAACGAAAGCAAAATAACCGGTGCCCCGGTCTTTAAGGCAACCGCGACTGCACCCGCCTTCATCTCGTAAATCGGGCCGCGGGAGCCGTCGGGCGTGACTGCGACATCGATTCCGGATCGGTTCAATGCGATCAAATCTCGCACCGCCTGACTCCCTCTTTTGCTTTGCGAACCGCGCACGGGGATGAGGCCGAGACCTTTAACAAACTCCGCAAACCAGGCCCCGTCTTTACTGGCGCTAATCAAGCTGGCCAGCCGCCGCCGCCGGAAATAGCGCCGGTAAAACAACGGCGCGCTAAACAAACGGTTGTGCCAAAGAATCGTCACTGCCGGGGGCAGACCGGCATCCATTACCGCCTGCACATCCGCCCCCCAGTGAAAACGCAAGGTCCGCCCCCAAAGCCGCATCACCCCGGCAAGCAAGCCAAGCAGGGCACGCTGGTGCCACTTCAGTTCGAGGGGTGCTTGCGGATTCTTAGACATTTACCCGATGACTCAGGCAATTTTCGGTATAGAATGCAATGTCCTATCTGTGCTGGGGGGATGAACCAAGCCTTGACCCCATCCGCCCAAAGCCCATCGTTCTGCGCCTTATGACAGTTCCAGCATCCAACAACGCCCTCATGGAAGACATCGTCGGTCTCTGCAAACGCCGCGGCTTCATCTTCGCCTCCTCAGAAATCTACGGAGGCTATAACGGCTTTTACGACTATGGCCCGCTCGGCGTGGAGCTGCGCAACAACATCAAACAAGCCTGGTGGCGCGACTTCGTGCACCGCCGCGACGATATCGAGGGCCTCGACTCCAGCATCATCATGCACCCGAAGATTTGGAAGGCCTCCGGCCATGTCGATGGCTTTTCCGACCCGATGGTCGACTGCAGGGAGTCGAAAAAACGCTACCGCGCTGACCAGCTCTTCTTCGCCCCGGTCATCCTCGACGGTGAGAACCAAGGCTATGTTGCCTTCATGGAAGGCACCGATACAACCACCATTATCAAACGCGCCAAGAAGGTCCGTGACGGTCTGGATAAAAAGCAATCCGCCCTCGACGAGGCCGCGCTCGGTAGCGACCATACGGAGTTTACGGAGGCCAGCGAGACCCAGCGGGCCCAGACCCTCGGCCCGGACGCCTCCGCCGTCGGTACGCTCACCGCGCCCCGCGAATTCAAGCTAATGTTTGAGACCAAAGTCGGCCCCCTCGCCGATGACTCGGCGGTTGCCTACCTTCGCCCGGAAACCGCGCAGGGCATCTTTGCCAACTACAAAAATATCGTCGACACGGGGCGCGTCAAAATCCCCTTCGGTATCGCGCAGATCGGTAAGGCCTTTCGCAACGAAATCACTCCCCGTAACTTCATTTTCCGCTCACGCGAGTTCGAGCAAATGGAGATCGAGTACTTTATCGCCCCCGAGGCTGACTGGAAGGCCTTACACCGCGATTGGCTCGACACCTGCATTGACTGGCTCGTCTCCATCGGCCTGCCCCGCGGGTCAATCACTGAAGACATCCACCCTACCGAAAAGCTCGCTTTTTACTCGCAGGCCACGACGGATCTCATGTTCCACTTTCCCCACGGGGAGCAAGAGCTTTGGGGCATCGCCTGCCGGAGCGACTACGACCTAAAACAACACCAGCAGCACTCGGGCAAGTCAATGGAGTTCTTCGACGAAGCCTCCAAGAGCAAGTATGTACCTCACGTCATTGAGCCCTCGCTCGGTGTCGATCGCACCCTGCTCGCCGTGCTCACTGCCGCCTACACGGAGGATGAGAAGCCTAACGACAAAGGCCAACTCGAAAAGCGGACGCTCCTTAGATTCAGCCCGCGCGTGGCCCCCTACAAGGCAGCCATCTTTCCTCTGCTCAAAAATAAGCCCGAACTAGTTGAGGTCGCGGATAAACTCCATAAGAAGCTCCAGCGCCGCTGGAATGTCTTCTACGACGCCTCGGGTGCCATCGGGCGCCGCTACCGACGCCAGGATGAGATCGGCACCCCCTTCGGCATCACCATCGACTTTGACACCATCGAAAAAGACGGCACCGTCACCCTGCGCGACCGCGACACCTGCGAACAGCGCCGCGTGACGGAAGCCGAACTCATCGACTTTCTTGAAGAGCAGATTGAGGGCTGAAGGTTCTCACACCAAACGACCACTTGCTAAAGGCAATCCTAACTTACCTATGTCCTTTTCTCCTGAAGATCCACCCACGGGCACCGAATTTATTGAGCAAACTCTGGCCGCACCGGAAAACGCCGAAGAGTCGGTCTTGCGCCCTCTGTCCTTTGATGACTTTGCCGGTCAGCCCAAAACTCTAGAGCGGCTCAAGGTCATGGTCGGTGCGGCCCGCGATCGGGGCGAACCACTTAATCACATCCTGCTAAGCGGCCCGCCGGGCCTCGGCAAGACCACCCTCTCCCTTATCCTCGGCAATGAAATGGGGACCAAGGTTAACATCACCTCCGGTCCCGTTATTGATAAACCGGGCGATCTCGCCGGCCTGCTCACCAACCTGAACGAAGGCGACATCCTATTCATCGACGAAATCCACCGCATCCCAAAAACTGTCGAAGAATATCTTTACTCCGCCATGGAGGACTTCCGTATCGACATTATGATCGATCAGGGTCCGAACGCCCGCAGCGTTCGGCTCAACCTGCCCCGCTTCACTCTGCTCGGTGCCACCACACGCATGGGCCTGCTCACGGCTCCCCTGCGCAGCCGATTCACGCTGCAGTCGCGCCTCAACTACTACGACCACGCCGTGCTCCAGGGCATCATCGAGCGCACTTGTGGTATCTTCGGCCTGCCATTTGAAAAGGAAGGCGCCGCCGAGATCGCCCGGCGCGCCAGGGGAACGCCACGCATTGCCAATAATTTGGTCAACTTCTGCCGCGACTACGCTCAGCAAAGGGGTAACGGCACCATCACCCAAGCCAGTGCGGCCGCCGCACTGGAGCTGTTGGAGATCGACAAACGCGGTCTCGACGAGATGGACAAGCAAATCATGCGCGTCATGGCCGAAAACTACCGGGGCGGTCCCGTCGGCCTCGGCACCGTCGCAGTCGCTGTGGGCGAGGAATCCCATACCCTCGAAGAGGTCCACGAGCCCTTCTTGATTCAGGAAGGCTACCTGCAGCGCACCGCTCAGGGGCGCGTGCTCACTGAAAAAGGCTGGCGGATAATCGGCCTCGAGGCGCCTGGGGGCGCCCAGAGCGAATTACTCTGACCACCTCCTCCAAACCATAAAGTATTTACAAGCTTTGGGACTACTCAAATAACAGAACCAAAGAACACACTTCATTTTTATATTTTATAACATGGTAATAATTTTAGGATTGCACTGGGTGTTTTTCCTGAAAGATTAACTGGATGAGAAGAATACTTAGAAGAAAAGATCCGGCGATTTACCATGCGATGAGCCGTATCGTGGGTGGGCAGATGCTTTTGGGTGACCGTGAGAAGGAGGTGCTGCGGCGTCTGCTCTGGCGTGTGGCGGATTTTTCGGGGGTGGAGGTGCTGACCTACTCGATCATGTCGAACCACTTCCATGTGCTGGTACGGGTCCCGGAGAAGGACCGGCCGGTCTCGGATGCGGAGCTCCTGCGGCGCTTTAAGGTGCTCTACCCGAAGCCGACGCGGTATCAGACGGCGTCCTTTGCCCGATTGGAAACGGCTCTGCGGGAGGGGACGGAGGAAGCAGTAGCGGTGCGGGCGCAGCTATTGGCCCGGATGCATGATTTGTCTGAATTCATGAAGACGCTGAAGCAGCGCTTTTCGATCTGGTATAACCGGAACCATGACAATCGGCTGGGGACCTTGTGGATGGACCGCTTTAAGAGCGTGTTGGTGGAGGGGAAGGGCAACCCTTTGCAGACGATGGCGGCCTATATCGACCTGAACCCGGTGCGGGCGGGGCTGGTGGAGGACCCAAAGGACTACCGCTGGTGCGGCTATGCGGAGGCGGTGGCGGGGCATCTGAAGGCCCAGCGGGGGTTGGAGGTGGTTTGGGCGACCTATGCGAGTGGCGGGATGCGGGATAGGGCTGGCGAGCTGCGGGATGCGGGATCCGGGATGCGTGATCAGGGAGGGGTGATACGGGGTGCGAGAGAGGGGATGCGGGGTGCGAGTCGCGGTGAGGCATCGACTCGGATGAAGGCTGAGGCGGCAGCGCGTTTGAAGTCGGCTTTGGCGGCGCACCGGAGTTTGATCTTTGGGAAGGGAGCTTCGCCGTGGGATTGCCGGGGGAAGCGGATTGACCGGGCGACGGCGGAGCGGGTCTTGAATGAGGAAGGGGGCGAGTTACCGATGTCGGTGGTCCTGCGCTGCCGGGTGCGTTATTTCACTGACGGTGCGGTGCTGGGCACGGCAGAGTTTGTGCGGGGCTACGCGGTGGCGTGGCAGGCGGGGCGTGGGCGACGGCATCCGATTGAGGTGCGATCGGCGCGGGGGGCGCCTTGGGGGGACATCGCGGTTATAAACGCTCTGCGGCGGGCGGTGTTTGGATAAATTGGTTTTGGTTAAAGGCTTCTTGGTTGACGAGCGGATGGGCTTAGTCACTTTCCGGGTCATGGAATTATCGGATACTCAAAAAGCTACGATTACGCAATGGATACAGGAGGGACGCTCGCTCGCTGAGGTGCAGGGTCTTATTCGCGAAACGTTTGAACTTCCAATGACTTATATGGATGTTCGTTTTCTGGTTGATGACTTGGACATTGCGATGGCCGAAGCGGAACCGGAAGCTGAAGAAAAGCCAGCCAGCGATTCGACTGAGGGAGCGGCGGTAGAGGCTTCCGATCCGGAAATTGTCGACGACGGCGGGACGGGGTCGGTTTTAGTGGATGTGGATGCAATTATGCGACCGGGAGCTTTGGTCAGCGGAACGGTTCGGTTCAGCGATGGGGTGAGTCTTGGTTGGCAGTTGAGTGCTTCTGGTCAGCTAGGGTTGATCCCGGGGGATGATCCTGAGTATCGTCCGAATCCAGAGGATGTGCAGGCCTTCCAAGTGCAGTTGGAGGATGTGCTGCGCCAGAAAGGTTTCTGAGCGGCCCAGGCGGCCCAGGCGACCCAGGCAACCTGATGCCGTGTCATGCCGAGTCTTTGGGGTCCAGCGCGTCGCGCAGGCCATCTCCGATGAAGTTTAGGGCGAAGATGGTGAGCGAGAAAAAGATTGCCGGGAAAACGAGCATCCAGGGGTAGATGTCGAGTTTCACGGCACCTTCATTAATCAGAATGCCCCACGAGCTCATGGGAGGTTGCACGCCCAGGCCGAGAAAGCTGATAACTGACTCCAGCAGAATGACAGCCGGGATGGTGAGGGTTGAAAAAACAATGACCGGGCTGAGCAGATTGGGCAGGATGTGGCGAAGAAGGATGTGCGGTGTGGGTGCGCCAGCGGTGATGGATGCATCGACAAAGGTTTGTCGGCGCAAAGCTTTCGTTTGGCCCCGAACAATCCGCGCCATGGTGAGCCATTCCACCGCTCCGATCGCAAGAAAGATAAGCAGGATGCTTCGGCCAAGAAGGACGGTTAGTAGAATCACGATAATTGTAAAGGGCAGCGCGTAGAGCATATCAACGAAACGCATCATAACGGCCTCGATGCGCCCGCCATGATAGCCGGCGACCATCCCGTAAATAACACCGATAAGCAGCGCCACCGCCGTAGCGGCAAAACCGACGCCGATGGAGATGCGCCCACCAGTGAGGGTTCTCACCAGCAGGTCGCGCCCAAGCTCATCGGTGCCGAACCAATGTTGTGCGGAAGGCGCTTGAGCACCGTAGGCGAGTTGAGTGGTTTCGGGCGAGTAGGGGCTGAGGAATGGGCCGATAAGGCACAGCAGGGTGATTCCGACAAAGAGAACCCCACCGATTCGCGCCATCCGATTTGCGCGGAGGCGTTCCCAGGCATCGGCGCCGAGAGAGCGCGCTGTGCCAGTTAATGCTTCCCTTTCCAGCCTAGTCATGACGGGTGCGCGGATTCATCCAGATTTGGATGAGGTCGACAAGGAGGTTAAAAAAGAGAATCAGCACTGCGTAGAAGAGCACGGTGCCCATGACCATGGTGTCATCCCGGTTGAAGGCCGAGTTGACGAAGAAGCTTCCCAGACCCGGAATAAAAAAGATGGTCTCAACCACAAATGAGCCGCTAATTAATCCCGCCACAGCCGGACCCAAGTAAGCCACGACCGGGTTGAGGGCGGTGCGGAGGGAATGCCTTAGAACAACGATGCGTTCGCTTAGGCCTTTAGCTCGGGCTGTGCGAATGTAGTCCAGGCGCATAACATCGAGCATGCCGCTGCGGGCAAGGCGCGCGATGTAGGCGGCGTAAAAGAGCCCGAGGGTAATGGCGGGCAACACACGGTCGGTAGGATGGTTCCAGCCAAAGGGATTGAACCAGCCAAGCTGCATGCTAAAAACAAGAATAAGGATGGGACCAAGAACAAAGGAGGGGAGGCAAATGCCAAGCATCGCAAAACTCATGAGCGCACTTTCGCTCGGCCGCTTATGTCGTAGAGCCGCGAAGATTCCGATGGGTGTCCCAAGCGCAATGGCGACCAACAAAGCGTAGAGCCCCAGCTCGAGGGAGACGGGGAAACTTTGGGCGATAATCTCGTCCACATCCCAGCCTGCGTATTTGTAAGAGGGTCCGAAGTCGCCCTGAAGACGTTGCCCGAGGAAGCGCAGGTATTGTTGGTGGACTGGCAAATCGAGGCCATAGTGGGCGTTAATTTGCGCCTCGACCTCTTCGCTGAGGTCTTTTTCCGTATCAAACGGCCCACCCGGGGTTAGCTGAAGGAGAATGAAGGTAGCCGTAGCGATGACCCAGAGAGTTGGAATAGCCTGAAGCAGGCGTCTGGCGATAAGCGTATACATTCGGTTGAGCTCGTAAGTGAACAACTTCTGCAGGGAATCAAATCAATATTCTGCGAGTTTGGGTTGGCATTGAGTTCTATTTCGGGTTTGTTTGTAAAGTATGCAACAAATTGTCGGAATTCTCCTCATTTGGCTCGTTTCAGGGGTGGCGGTACAGGCCATCCACTCGATTGAGTTGCAGAACGGCTCTATGTTGCGGGGTGAGATTGTTTTGGAGCGTCCCGACTTGATTTACGTGGATCTTGGCTTCGATTTGCTGGCCGTGCCGAGTGCAGCGGTTCTTGAGGTTGAGGCACTCGATCCTGTTGCTGACGGGTCGCGGAACCCCGCTGTCCGTGGCGGAGGCGATCAGAGACTCTATGACCTTGCCAGCGGACAGGGTGTTCAAAGCATCCGTGACTGGGTCGACGAATTGGGGGAGGCCGTGGCGCTTATCCAGACCCCGACGGGGTTGGGTTCCGGCTTCGTAATTCACAGAGACGGTTACGTCATAACCAATGATCATGTGATCGCCGGTGAAAACCGCATTTCGATCACAATTTTCAAAGAGGGTGCGAACGAGCTCTCGAAAGTGACCTACGACAATGTGCGGATCATCGCGACCAGTTCGGAGCTTGATTTGGCACTGCTCAAAATTGAGACGGAAGCCGGACCCTTCACCACAGCCCCCCTGGCAGCTGCGGGAGGTGGTTTGCGTGAGGGGCAGAGCGTCTTTGCCATTGGCAGTCCGCTGGGGCTCGATCGGACCGTTTCGGAGGGCATCATCAGCGTGGCCAACCGGGTGATCAACGGGCGACTCTATCTGCAAACAACGACCCAGATCAATCCCGGCAACTCCGGCGGGCCACTGTTCAATCTTAAAGGTGAGGTTGTGGGCGTGAACAACATGAAAATCGCGGCGGTCGGTGCGGAGGGGCTGGGTTTTTCAATTTCTTCCGATACATTACGTTCCTTTATTGATAATCGCGACGCGTACGCCTTCGATCCGCGGAATCCAAATGCCGGCTTCCGGTACATGAGTCCTCCGAAGACCAAATAAGCAGGCCACCCGCAGCCGGCATACCGTAATTATGACAAAAACACGAATCGCAATCTTTGCCGCAACGGGCCTGCTCGCTGCTACGGGTTGGTCCGCTCCCCTCAATTCCTACGTGGATGCATCCGTCGATCTGCACCTTTCTTTTCGCAGCTTGGCAGAGACTCGCAGCGACTGGGCGGCGCATCCTCTGGCTGAATTGGTGGCCGACCCGGCATTGCAGAAATTCTTTGCACCACTGCTGGAGGATGCCGACGCGTCAGAAGAAGAAGGCTTCACGGCCGTCATGGAAAACGAGTTCGGTTTAACATGGGAGGAACTTTTTGAGCTACTGCCTGGGCAGATCACGCTCTCCTTTTTTAATATGCCGGATTTGATTCTGCAGCGAGATGAGCGTCCGGAGCTTGTTATCATGGCCGAGTATGCGGGCGATGCCGAGCAGCTCGCTGAGCTCATGCAGGTGCAATTTGAGCGTAATGCGCTTGCACAAAAGGAAATCAATCCCGCGGTTGAGCACGTCATGGTCGAAGAGAGCTTCATGGGAGAGACCCTGCACCTCGACGAAACCTTCGACGGTGAGCAGACCTACATCGAAGACGGCTACGCTCTGGTCGACGGGATCTTTATACTGGCGACTCCGGAGACGCGCCTGCGCTCGGCGGTCGAGGCCATCAAGGCCGATCCAGAGAGCCCGCTGGTTGATACAATTACCTATCAGCGCGCACGCGAAGAAGGCGGGCGTGGCGATCTATCGGTCTATCTGAATCTAGCATCGTTCCTACCGCCGCTCAATGAAGCATTGATGGAGCAAGCGATGGCTGGTGGGGCGGCCATGTTTGGGCTGAGTGGAAAGAGCCTGGACGCAGCGCTTTCACTGGAATCCATGCAGGCGCTCTTTTTTGATGTGGACTTGGTGGAAGCCGGGCTGAGCGCACACAGCGGTCTACTGTATCGGGAGAAGGCGGGACTCTTGAGTCTGATGGCTTACAAAGATGGGCCGCTGCCGCAGGCCGGGTATGTCCCGGCGGACATTTATTCAAGCTCGGTCTCGACAATAGATTTTGGGTCCATGCTGCGCCGACTGGAGGCTTTACTGGCCGGAGCCAGCCCCACCTTATCACCGATGCTTGACATGCAGTTGCAAAACCTGCGCTCGCAAACCGGGGTTGATCTGCGCAGCTCGATTCTGGAGAACTTAGGGAATTCGATGGTAAGTGTGGCTGTCTTGCCAGATGATCAGCGAGGTGTGGCAGCACTGGTTCAACCGGAACAGGTAATCGTGGTCGGCGTGCGGGATACGGAGGCGCTTTCCGGGGCGATTGAGGCCCTTATTGATCTGGTGCCGGGTGCGCGGGATCTGATTGAGGTGCAGCGTTTTGCCGGGCAAACCATCCACACGATACGCGGGCGCCCCGACCCGAATATGCCGGACGTGCAGGCCGGTGACCTGAGCTACGTGGTCACTCGATCGCAGTTCATTTTCAGTACCGGAACCCCCTCCCTGCTCAAAGAGGTTTTGACGCGGATGGAAACGGGTGCTACCGGGTTTTGGCAACAAGCGTCGACGGAGTTATTGTTTGAGCCAATCGCCCGAAATCGGGCGGTGTCGCGCTCCTACCTGGATTTGGAGAAAGTGGTGAAACCGCTCTTCCAGATGATCGTGCAAACCAGCCAGTTCGCGATGGGGGATAAGTCATTCAAGGCGAGTGATATCCCGGCAGGACTGCGGGTGCCTTTCGTTGGAGTGTCTGAGATGAATGAGGCGACAGACGGTTTCTTTCTACGTTCGCTCCTAATCAACCGGGAGGCAGTCAAGTGAGTCGGCTTAGTTTATTTTCAGGTGCATTTTTTTTCTTTTCTATCCAGCTTGGTACTTTGCAGGCGGTGGCCGATATCGGATTCGGTGAGCCTGAGGTCATTAAACTGGATTGGTCCACCCGGTCCTTGCAGGTGCATGATCTGGACGGGGATGGGCTCAAAGACCTGGCAGTGATCAACAACGATACGGCACAAATCGAGTTACTGTACCAAAGGGCCAGCGGTGCGGAATCGGAAACCGGGCAACAGCGCCTCCAGAGGAACCGCTGGGATCCGGTTTTAAGTGATGCGGCTTACAAATCAACGAAGATCACGATCGGCGTGCCCATGTTTGACCTGGGGGTCGGCGATTTGAATAATGACGGCCGTCCGGATCTCGCTTACTCTTCGCGGAGCACCCCACTGACAGTTCGTTATCAGGATAGCGAGGGCCAGTGGCTGGAGACTCAGGAATTTGATGGCTTTGAAGCGCTTGGCTGGCAGGGGACCTTGAAAGTCTCGGATTTGAATGGCGACGGGCTCAACCAGATTGTCTTGCTATCCGACGATGCCTTGCGAGTTTTTTCGCAGGATGAAAAAGGCCGTATGGGTGAACCGGACGTCTACTTCGTAACGGGGGAGAATCCGTTCAACCTGCACATCGTCGATAGCACAGGTGACGGCTTAGCGGAGATTTGCTATTTAACGACGGAGGGAAAGCAGGCTTTCGTGATGCGGGAGCAATTGGCGGATGGCGGCTTCGGCGGCGAGCGGCGTTTCATTCTGGATCGGCCTGTGCGCATGGTCACGCCGATGATCGAAGCAGACGCGGATAGCGTCCAATTCGCCGCAGTAGAATCCCGCAGTGGCAGTCTGGAATTTTTTAAAATAGAACCCGCTCCGGATTCAGGGGACAAGCGGGGGCTGGAGGGAGTCTCGCCAATTCGTTATCCGCTCTACAAGGGAACGACCGCTGGCGTGCGCTATGGCTTCGCCGATTTGAATGGTGATGGCGAACCCGATTTGCAGGTAGCCAATCCGTCTGCTTCTGAGCTGACCGTGTTTCTCAAGAAACAAGGCCGCTACGAAGCCTCTCGAAGTTTTCCGACCTTTTCGGCGATTTCCTCGCTGGCAGGCGGGCGCTTTTTTGAAGCGAAGTCGGAAGGTGTCGTGGCGCTGAGCCGCGAAGAAGGGACTTTAGGCTACAGCGACTTCGCTGCGCGCGGGCGCCTGTCCTTTCCGCGGTTGCTGAAGATTGGTGAGGGCGACCCCCTGGTCTGTGAGGCCGTCGATTTGGATGGGGATGACTTCGATGAGCTGGCGCTACTTCTGGAGGAGTCGGGTGAGCGGCGCTTGGTTTTTGCGCGGCCCGAGGATCGAAGCGATCCGGCCTCCGCGTGGGAGATTATCCATGAGATGACGGTAGAATCGCCCCGGCGGCAACCGGAAGCCATGCGGGTGGTGGATATTTTCGGCGAGCTTGGGCCCGGGCTGATGCTCTTTGTGCCCAGAGAGCCACCGGTTTTTCTGGCTCCCGTGGCTGAGGGCAGTGCCTACGAACTGGAGGCCGTCGGCGAGGATTCGAGCGTGCGGAAGAGTCTGCTTCAGGGGATAACGTCTGCGCAAGTTTCGGAGATCGACGTCGATAGCGATGGCTCTCCCGAGTTAGTCACCGCGCGGACCGGTTTTGCCCGTGCCATTCGTTTTGTCGACGGGCAGCTTGAAATGGTCGACCAATTCAATGCACGCCGGAGTGGCGATGAGGTTTCTGCGGTGATTCCTTACGTTGTAGATGGGCTTTTGGAAGGACTGGCTCTCTACGTCGCTCAAGAGGGCGAATTGCAGTTCCTGTCGCGGGATGCGGATGGGGTTTTGCGCTACCGCCGGAGCGAGACAGTCGGACCGATCGCTCTGACTGGATGGAGGGAATTCGCAGGAGACGGTCCCGAGGATGCCGCGCACGTACTTCATGGAGAAGACCGCTTCTGGTATTTCGCTCCCGGGGTTTCCAGTTGGCAACGCACGGTCGGTGACAGCTACGAGACTGAGCTGGAAGATGTTTTTTTCAGCCACGTTGAGCCAGCCGATTTTGATGATGACGGAAGATTAGAGCTCATTGCCGTCGACGGCACGGAAAACGTGGTCGAGATCCTAACCAACGGTACCGAGGGATGGAAGCAGCTCATGTATTGGGAGCTATTTGAGCAAAACATGCATTACCGAGGTCGAACGGGTGCCAAGCTGGAGCCCCGAGAGACGATACGGGCCGATTTGAATGGAGATGATAAGCTGGACTTCGGGTTCCTCATTCACGACCGGATCCTCATCTACCCGCAGGAGTGAGGGGCGGGGCTAAGCTCTGCGGTCTTTTAAAAAATCCCGGCTGGCCCGTTTCAATTTCTTGATTTTCGCTTCGTTCTTTTTGAGGTCGCGTTTGTCCATACGGTCGATGAAAAGCGTGCCATTCAGATGATCGACTTCGTGGAGGATACAGCGACCGAGAAGGCCGTCCGCTTCGATCACGTGGGGATTTCCTTCGGTGTCCTGAAACTCGCAACGGACGCCGACCGGGCGCGCCACATTACCGTTGACTCCAGGGAAGGAAAGGCAGCCCTCATCGTAGCCATCCTCCGCTGGATCGGTGATTGTTACCTTCGGGTTGGCCATCGCGATTGGCATAATCAAGTCCAGCGGCGGCTGTTTCCCGTCGACGCTGTAGTTAAACGGAACGTCCGCACCCTCCGGGGGGCGCACATCAATGACGCAAAGCTGCAGGGCCCGATCGACCTGTTGTGCGGCCAAGCCAATGCCCTCCTCGTCATACATCGTTTCCACCATGTCGTTGGCCAACTCCGCGAGGGACTCGTCGAAGTCGCTGATCGGTTTGCCGACCTTACGCAGGATGGGTTCGCCGTATTGGGTGACGCGGAGGATCATGGATTTAGAGGCGGAGGGCGTAGACGGAGATTTGAACTGAAATCAGAGGGTCTGTCTTATCCATCGGTATCTCTTACACGAATCTCTCAGACCAGCATAAGCGCCGGTGTTTCGATGATTTCTTTGAGCGCCTGCAGGTATTGAGCACCGACCGCACCGTCGATTGTGCGGTGGTCACCGGAGAGGCCGATCTTCATGACCTGCCCAACCACGATCTCATCGTTTTCGTTAACAACCGGTTTCTTAATTGTTGCACCAATACTCAGGATAGCGGCATTGTTGGGGTTGATAATTCCGTAGAAATCGGAGATCCCGAACATACCCAGATTCGTCACGGTCAGAGTGGAGCCGCTCATTTCGTTGGGCGCGAGCTTCTTGTCACGGGCCTTCTTGATTAGAACTTTCGCCTCGGCACCGATCTCGCGCAGGCCCTTCGTTTCCGCAGCGCGAATGACCGGAGTGACCAAGCCGTCGTCAATGGCCACGCCAAAGGCAAGGTGCACATTTGCGTGCTGAACGATTGTATTGCCCTCCCATGAGCGGTTGATTGCGGGGACGCGCCGAACCGCTTCGGCAGCGGCTTTGAGCGTGAGGTCATTCACCGTGAACTTGGTGCCACCGTGCTCTTTCGGCAGGTCGGCGAGCTTCGCATTCAACTCGGCGCGAAGTTTGGCCAAGGGTGCGCCGTCGACTTCAATTTGCAGGTAGAAATGGGGCGCCTGTGTTTTCGAGGCAACGAGTGCCTTTGCGATGCTCTTCCGCATGTTCGAAACCGGAAGTTCAAGTGCTTCCAGCGTTGCCGCCGGTACGGGCGGTTTCGAAGCCATGGCCTCCGGAGTGCCCTTCAATTCCCCGGCAGGCGCTGTGCCCGGTTTAAAGCTTTCCACGTCGGCCTTTACGATACGGCCATTTGGGCCGGTGCCCTTCACTTCCTTGAGATCGATGCCCCTATCCGCCGCAATTTTCCGAGCCAGTGGCGAGGCTTTTATACGGCCGCCCTCTGAACCTGAAGAATGGGAAGCGACCGGTTCGCTGGCGTTCGCTTTGCCCGATTCGTCCGTAGTATCGTTGGCCTCACCGGCGGTCTCTGGTGCTTCCGAGCCGGTTGAGGATTCCTCTGGCTTATCGCGGCCCGCTTCGGCTGCATGTGCCGAACGGTCGAAAGCGGCGCTTTCCTTTGCGGAACCGCCACCGACCACCGGAGCGGCTTCTCCCTTTTCGCCGATGGCCGCTATCGGGCCACCGACCTCGACCTCGTCACCCACCGCGCAATACTGCTTGATAAGGGTCCCGTCATCAAAGCACTCGACCTCCATGGTTGCTTTGTCGGTCTCGACTTCGGCAATCATGTCACCACTGGCAACCGGGTCGCCTTCATTTTTTAACCATTTGACCAGCGTACCCACCGTCATGGTGTCGCTGAGTTTGGGCATGTCGATAAGTGTAGCCATTGAATGAGAGGGTGAGAATGAAACCGCTGTGCGGTGTGAGAGTGAGCGTGAAAAAACTTACTTCATCGCCTTGAGAACGGCTTCGATGATGCGTTCTTCGTTGGGAATCTGCCAGTTTTCGAGATCTTTAGCGTAAATTTGCGGCGCGTCGATAGCAGAAACGCGGTGCACGGGTGCGTCGAGGTAGTCGAAGGCCCTGAACTGAATCAAATGGGAGATCTGGGCATCGACGCCGCAGAATGGCTTGTTTTCCTCAACAAGCACAGCGCGGTGGGTTTTTTTGACGGAATTAAGAATCGTCTCCTCATCCAACGGACGGATGGAGCGAAGGTCGACCACTTCGACATTGATGCCGTGTTTTTCCTGAAGAATTTCAGCTGCTTGCAGCGAAATGATCGCGCAGCGACCGTGGGACACAATCGTCAAATCAGTGCCCTCCTTGAGAATGTTGGCAACACCCAGTTCAACAATATATTCCTCTTCAGGAACCTCCCACTTTTGACCGTAGAGCAGAGTGTTTTCCATGACAAAGACGGGGTCATTGTCGCGGATGGCTGCCTTCATGAGCCCCTTGGCATCGTAAGCGTTGGAGGGGCAGACAACTTTCAAGCCAGGATGATTCGCCACCATGTTTTCCGGCGTGTGTGAGTGGGTGGCCCCGACGTTGGTTCCACCGTTGGCGGGGCCACGAATCACGATCGGTACGTTCATCAAGCCGCCGGACATGTAGCGGCAAAACGAAGCGTTGTTAAAAAGCTGGTCGAAGGCCACGTAGCTGAACGACATGAACATGAGCTCGACAACGGGCCGAACACCCAGGCATGCCGCGCCAATGGCAAGTCCCGAGAAGGCCGCCTCGGAGATCGGCGTATCGATAACGCGCTTATCGCCATGCTTTTCCCAGAGGCCTTCGGTTACCTTATAGGCACCGTTGTATTGAGCGACTTCCTCGCCCATGATGCAGACGTTTTCGTCGCGTTGGATTTCTTCGTCGAGTGCTTGCTTGACGGCTTCGCGGTAAGTGATGAGTGGCATAGTGCTTTAGTCGTTGAAGAAGTAGGTGCCCTTGAGCTTGTTGTCGGTGTCGTTATCGACTTCCCAGTAGACATCAGTCTGGATCTCGCTGCGGGGAGCGACGGGGCTCTCGTCCGCAAATTTGGCGGCGGCTTCGGCTTCGTCTTTTTTCTCCTGGTCGATTTTCTTGGCGGCCCCGTCCGTGAGGGTGCCATCGGCAATCAGCTGCTCCCGGATCAAATTGACAGGATCTTTCGTCCGCTTATACTCTTCGATCTCCTCCTTAGTCCGGTATTTTTCGTGGTTGGCATCCGCCACGGAGTGCCCACGGTAGCGATAGGTGCGGATCTCAAGGAGAAAGGGCTTGTGCGCGTCCCGGGCGCGCACCATGGCCCGGTTGGCGACTTCGCGGACTTCAAAGACATCGTGCCCATTACAGACCTCCCACTCCATATCAAAACCCTCGGCGCGGTGGGCGAGGTTTTCCTCAGCAGAGGAGCGTTTTAGACTGGTCCCCATTGAGTAGCCATTGTTTTCGATGACAAAAACAACCGGAATATTCCAGAGGGAAGCGAGGTTCAGCGTCTCCATGAAGGCGCCCTGGTTGACGGCTCCGTCACCTAAAAAGCAGACGGCGCAGCCCTTGAGCCCCTTATATTTCAAGGCGAAAGCAAGCCCGGCACCGAGCGGCGTCTGCCCCGCAACGATACCGTGGCCGCCCCAGTAGTTCTTATCCGGGGCAAAGAAATGCATTGAGCCGCCCTTACCTTTGGAGCAACCCGTGTGTTTGCCGAACATCTCGGCCATGCACTCATTCATCGACATGCCCACGGCCAGAGCGTGCCCGTGATCCCGGTAGGCTGTGATGATATGGTCGTTTTCCTCCATGAGAGAAACGATGCCCGCTGCGACGGCCTCCTGACCAATGTAGAGGTGGAGGAAGCCGCCAATCTTCCCCTGGTTGTAGGCGCGTAATGAGCGCTCCTCAAAGCGGCGGATTCCGATAATCGTCCGGTAGAGATCAATCTTCGCCTCTTTGGAGAGACCCTTGTTGATCGGAGCCGACATAAAGTCCTTCGGCAGGCCGGATTTCTTCGCCGTCTGGGCCGAAGATTTGGCCGAGGCTCTAGCCGGAGATTTGGCCGGAGATTTGGCCGGAGATTTAGCCGGAGATTTAGCCGGAGATTTAGCCGGCTTTTTCGAGGGTGACGTTTTCGAAGCTGATTTTTTTGTGGCAGTCTTCGCGGCGGTTTTCTTTTTCGTAGTTGCCATAAGTTATCCCAGTAGATTCTCACAGCTTGCTGCAAACTCAAGGAAAAAAGGAAAAAAGCTTCCCAAGTAGGCGATTTAAATTACCAAACAAATAACACGAAAAAAAGCACGTAAATTAAAATACGTTTTTGCGATGATTTAAAAAAAAACGGTGGGTTGGGCAATTGGCACGCTTCCGCCTTGCACTTTGTTCTGCGGAGCTATGAGAATCAAGGGGTATGGCGGATCGACCATTTACATTCATATGCGGGGACGACGACTATCTGGTTTCGGAGCGAGGGCACGCCTGGTTTAACGAGGCGACAGCGTCCCTTGCGGACGCGCTTTCCAAGGAGGTGGTGGACGGGCGCGCAGCGAATGTATCGGAGGTGGAGGAGGCATTGAATCGTTTCACCAGCGCGGTCCAGACCCTCTCTTTGTTCGGGGATCGCAAGGTGGTTTGGCTTAAGGACGTGAATTTCATGGCTGACAGCCCAACTGGTCGTGCGCAGGGCACTCTGGACTTATTGGATGGGCTCAAAGCGGTTTTGGCGGACCTGGACCCGAAGGGGGTGGGGGTGTTGATCACGGCACAGCCGGTGGATAAGCGGCGCGGGTTTTTCAAATGGTGTCAAAAAACGGCTAACTTCACGGCTTTGGCCGCTGGCAAAGACGCCGCCGAGGTATGTGTGGGATTGATACGGAAGGAGTGCGAAGCGGCGGGAGTCGGCATGACGCCCGGAGCGATGGAGTTACTCATTGGCAAGGTAAACGGGCACACCCGGCTGATCGTGGAGGAGACGCGTAAACTGGCGACCTTTGCCGGTCCAGGGGCCGAGCCCATCGACGAGCGTCTGGTGGCGGACCTTGTGCCCAATTTTGGTGAGGCGGATTTTTTCGAAGCGGCGGATGCGTTTTACTCGCTCAAGCTTGGCTGGACACTTGAAGCTTTGCGGCGGCACTTTTTCACAAATAGCGAATCGCGGCCGCTCTTAGGCAGTTTGCAGTCCCGCAACCGATTGCTCATTCAGATTCGTGTATTGCTCGATGCGGGCGCCATCCGCTTGGGTGGCCGGGGCATTTCAAAAACGGATTTGGAGGCAGCTGCGCGGACCTTCGGGCGGCATTTCAGCGGGAGCAGCGACAAAAGCCCGCTCAATGTATTCACGCAAAATCCCTGGTATCTGGGTCGACTGGGAGCGACTGCGAAGCAGGTGCCTCTCAAAAAGTTGATTCGCTTTCAGGTTGCCTTCGCAGAGGCTTTTGAGGCGATCATCGAGCGGCCGAATGAGCAGGAAGAGGTTTGTCGCGAATTGGCCATTCAATGCCTGGGTTAATCGCCAGGTGGACCTGTGCTGACGCATTGTACCGGCGCACTGTGCCGAGCCTTGCCATTTTGATTTCAGGGCATTGGTTCGGCATATGCCGGGTGTGCGCGATTAAAAGCACTGACAAGGGCCTGTAAGCCGGCCATCTCAATGCTTGCATCGATCCCACAGCCAAAGTAGGAGGTGGCACCTTCCTTTTCGATTTGAATATAGGCTGCTGCCTTTGTTTTCGAACCACCACCAATTGAGTGCTGCCGGTAGTCGAGCAGGCTAAAGTCTTTCCAGCCCTTTGCCTGGAGCGCATCCACGAAGGCGCTGATCGGGCCGTTGCCCGTGCCAGCGACTTTCATGGTTTCTCCATTGAAACGAACTTCAGCCTCAACCTTGACCTCATCCCGCTTGGAGAAGTCCTCCCGCTCGATAGCGATCAACTCGAGCGGCGAACTCAAGTTCACATATTCTTTTTGAAAAACTGCGAAGACCTCATCCGGCGTCAGCTCTCGGCTGCCTTTGTCGGCGGCCGCGTTGACCACCATGCCGACCTCCGGATGGAGTGCCTTTGGTAGCTCCAGGCCAAAATCATGCTGTAGAATATAGGCCACGCCGCCCTTGCCGCTCTGGCTGTTGATCCGGATAATTGCCTCGTAGTCGCGCCCGATGTCTTCCGGATCGATTGCCAGGTAGGGGACCTCCCAGCGTCCGGTGTCGCCGGAGTTTTTGGCACGGGCATCCATGCCCTTCTTGATGGCATCCTGGTGGGAGCCGGAGAAGGCGGTGAAGACAAGATCGCCGGCATAGGGATGACGGTCATGCACGGTCATGCGGGTGACCCGTTCGTAGACCGAGCGGATCGCATTTAAATTGCTGAAGTCGAGGCGCGGGTCGACGCCCTGGGTATAGAGGTTGAGGGCGACGGTCATCAGGTCCAGATTCCCGGTGCGTTCGCCATTGCCAAAGAGGGTGCCCTCGACGCGGTCTGCACCGGCCAACAAGCCCAACTCCGTCGCGGCGATTCCGGTGCCCCGGTCGTTGTGGGTGTGCAGGCTGATGATGGCCTTGCTGCGCTCTTTAAGGTGACGGCAAAACCACTCGATCTGATCCGCATGGATATTGGGCGTCGCCACCTCGACCGTTGCGGGCAAGTTTAAGATGATTGGGTCGGACTCGGAGGGCTGCCACTCGGCCATGACGGCCTCGCAGATCTCGAGTGCGTAGTCGACTTCGGTATCCGAGAAACTCTCCGGGGAGTATTCAAAGCGGATTCGGGTATCGGGTAGGGTGGCAACGAGGCTTTTCACCAAGCGTGTACCTTCCACGGCGATCGCTTTAATTGCCTCTTTCGACTTATTGAAGGTGACGCGTCGCTGCACCGGAGAGGTGGAGTTATACAGGTGCACGATCGCCTGTGGCACGCCCTGAAGGCTCTCAAAGGTTCGGCGGATAAGGTGTTCCCGGGCCTGGACGAGGACCTGAAGGGTCACATCCTCGGGGATACGCCCTTCGTCCACGAGGCGCCGGATAAAGTTGAATTCGGTATCGCTAGCGGAGGGAAAGCCGACCTCGATTTCTTTGAAGCCGATACCTACGAGCAGCTCGAACAGCTCGATTTTTTCTTCGATGTTCATGGGAATGGCCAGTGCCTGGTTCCCGTCGCGCAGGTCCACACTCGCCCAGACAGGTGCTTGGGTGATCGTCTTCGACGGCCACTGGCGGTCCGGCAATGGGATCGGTTGGAAAGGCGTGTACTTTGTGATGTTGCCCCGTTGCATAGCGGTAAAGCATTCGCTATGGGCAAATAGCTGTCAAGCGTGGGCTTTGCGGGCGAGTCATCCGGGAAGCCGGTCTTGACTTCGTCCTTGTTTGTCATCCGATCTTTCACATCCTTTTATTTTGTGACTGCTGAAAAATCATTTTTGAAAGACCGGACCATCCTCCTCGGGGTGACGGGATCCATCGCAGCCTATAAGGCGGCCGACATTATCGGTCGTCTCTCCGAGGCGGGGGCCAGCGTCTATCCGATCATGAGTGCGGGCGCCCACAATTTTATTGGTGCACTGACCCTGCAGACCTTATCGAAAAACCCCGTGGCCTCGGATATCTGGGAGGAGGGGGCTGGCTCTCAACCGGGGCACATCGAGCTCGCCGACAGCGCGGACCTTCTGCTCGTGGCCCCGGCCACGGCGCATTGCCTCGCCCAGTTTGCGCACGGGCTGGCACCGGATTTGTTGACATCAGTGCATTTGGCGACGCCCGCACCGGTGATGCTGGCACCTGCGATGAACGGAAAAATGCTGATGCATCCTGCGACTCAGGCAAACATCCGCTGCTTGCGCGAGCGTGGCTATCACTTCATCGAGCCGGACTCGGGGATGCTCGCCTGCGGCTATGAAGGCCCCGGTAAACTGGCCTCGGTCGAGTCTATCGTGGCTGCGGTGAGTGCGTTTTTTGAGATGAAATAAGCCTCCCGAATGGATTCCAGAAAGTAGCCTGAGAGTATGGCTTTGACGCGGCGTCAATAATCATTCGGATAGCGCCATGGAAATCAATTTCACAAAACTCGCCGCCGTTTTGACCGGCTTCTCCACGCAATTGCAGAAGGGTGAGCGGGTGCTCATTGATGCCTTCGACATCCCCGAGGGGATGGTCATTGCCTTGGTGCGGGCCGCCCGCGAGCGGGGGGCCGTCCCCTTCGTCAACCTGCAGCAGGCTCGAATCAACCGCGAGCTGATCAATGGCCTGGATGCCGAGCAGTTTGAGACGCAGGCCACCTGGGAGCTGGCGCGTATGCAAAAAATGGATGCCTATATCGCGGTGCGCGGCTCCGATAATATTTTTGAGATGTCGGACGTGGCCCCCGACAAGATAAGCCGCGTCATGCGCGCCATGAAGGGTGTGCTCGACTATCGCGTGGGCAAGACGAAGTGGGTCATCCTGCGCTGGCCGACCCCAGCCATGGCGCAGCAGGCCATGATGAGCACGGAAAGTTTTGAAGAATTCTTTTTTCGGGTTTGTACGCAGGATTACAGTCGAATGGAGGCAGGCATGGCGGCTCTGGAGGTGCTTATGGCGGCAACTGACCGGGTTGAACTCAAGGGCCCCGGCACCGACCTGCGTTTCTCTATCAAGGGCATCGGGGCGGTCTCCTGCGGCGGTCGCCACAACATCCCGGACGGCGAGGTCTTCTCCTGCCCAGTCAAAGACTCGGTGGAGGGCGAGATCACCTACAACGCGCCCACGGTCTATCAGGGCACCTCCTTCGACCGGATTCACCTAAAATTTGAAAAGGGTAAGATCGTCCACGCCGAAGGCACCAACACCCAGCGCCTCAACGACATCCTGGATTCCGATGCAGGTGCCCGCTATATTGGTGAGTTCGCTATCGGATTCAATCCGCACATCCTTGAACCCATGCGTGACATCCTCTTCGACGAGAAGATCGCCGGCTCCTTCCACTTCACCCCCGGCCAAGCCTACGAGGAGGCGGACAATGGCAACCGCTCCCAAGTCCATTGGGATATGGTGCAGATCCAGCGGCCCGAATACGGCGGCGGTGAGATCTGGTTTGATGGCGAGTTGATTCGTAAGGATGGGCTCTTTGTTAAAGAAGAACTGAAGTCGTTGAACCCGGAGTGTTTATTGGATCCCGATCCCTTATTTGACAAAAGCCACTAACTAGTCAGGCTAGTCAGCAATTGCTGGCAAAAATTATACACAGGCGGATTCAGGCGGGGATGGCGTCTGGCAACTTCAAGAGGCAAAGGCTTGTTTTAGCGAGTTGGTCAGGCGAGCGGAGGTGCGGCCTCAGCGCGTCACTGTCCGTGGGAAGGATGCGGTGGCGGTCCTTTCCGAACGGGACTATGAGCGACTCTGTCCCGAGTCGAAAACCAGCCTCACTGGCCTGATGGGATCCTCGCCGCTGGCGGATGTCCCATTTGGGGAGCAGGGTGATCGAATGCCGGTCCGGGAGGTTGACCTGTGAGCGCCTGGCTGCTCGATACGAATGTCCCCTCATGCTTAGCGACCCGCAATGCCGCCGACTTCATCGGCGCAGGTGTGGCGCTCGTGAATCCTTGGGAAGCAGGGTGAGCGTAGCTCATTCCGCGATTCGGGGCGGTCGGGCTGCTCGCAAAGTGAGACCTGCCGTATGCGTGGAAGGGTTCAGTCGCAAATTACCGAAAAAGTCCCTTGCCAGCGCGTCAACAAGGTCGCTTCTTTGCAGTGAATCAAGATGGAAAAAGCCTATCAAGTAATCGCCCGCCGTTGGCGCCCCAAGCAGTTCAGTGAACTGGTTGGGCAAGACCACATCGTGCGCACCTTGAGCAATGCGATCGAGACAAAACGCATCGCGCACGCCTACCTCTTCGTGGGCCCGCGTGGCACAGGTAAGACGAGTACGGCCCGACTTTTCGCCAAGGCGCTCAACGCCGAGGGCGGCCCCAGCGCGACGCCCGATAATGAGTCCGATACCAGTCGGGCCATCATGGATGGCTCCTGCATGGATGTGATTGAGATTGACGGCGCCTCCAACAACAGCGTCGAGCAGGTCCGTAGCCTCCGGGAGGAGTGCCAGTTCGCTCCCGCGCAGTGCACCTACAAAATCTACATCATCGACGAGGTGCACATGCTGTCCACCGCCGCGTTTAATGCGCTCCTTAAAACGCTGGAAGAGCCGCCCGAGCATGTTAAATTCTTCTTCGCCACGACGGAGGCGCACAAGGTGCTGGCGACCATCGTCTCGCGCTGCCAGCGCTTCGAGTTTCGGCCCATTTCCGATGAGGTGATCACGGAAAAGCTCACTGAGATCTGTCAGGCAGAAGCCATCCAAGTAGAGCCCCCCGCGCTGGCCTCCATTGCGCGCCTCGCGAATGGTGGCATGCGGGATGCCCAGTCGATCCTCGATCAAATGATCTCCTTTTGCGGGAGCGACATTAAGGAGAGCGACGTCTTGGATGTCTACGGCCTCGTTTCCGACGAGCGGATCGCCCAACTGGCCCAAGCCATCGCCGGGCTCGACTTTGCCAAAATCATCGAAGCGGTGGACGCTTTTGCCAGCGAGGGCCGCGATCTCTACCGCATCCTCGTCGATCTCCAGGCGCATGCCCGCAAGGCGCTCCTCGATGCCATTGCCAAAGGCGGAAACACGGAGCAACTCGGCTGCGCGATGACCACCGAGTCCATCATGCGGATGCTCGATGCGTTGCACCGTGGAGAGGCCTCGGTGCAACGCGGCCTCTCCGAGAAAGTGAATTTCGAAGTGGTTCTGCTCAAAGCCGCTGAGGAATCGCGCTCGCGGGCGATTGATACGCTAATTAAGCAAGTGGCTGCGGCCGGTGACGCGGTGCAAACCTCCGCTGCAAGCGCTCCGGAGGACGACGCCGAGGTAAAAAAAAACTAATTATCCCCAAAGCGAAGCCGGCTCCGCGCGGAGAGGACCCTGAGCCCTCGACGGAGCCTGATCTCGAAGCAACAGCGCTTGAGGAAGATCCCGAAACCGAGCCGCGTCCGGCATCGTCTGCCGATACACCGCTGGAAGCACCCTCCGAATTTTTGGCGGCGGCCCTGGACGGGCAAATCAGCGACGCCGAGCTGGAAGGGAGCGATCCCTCTCTGGATGCCATCGGGCTTGTCGACGCCTTGCCCACACGCGGGCAGAAAGCACCCCTGATTACCCTCGAAGCGGCTCAGGCAAAGCTGCCCCCCGAGGTATTGAAGGCCCTCGAAGAGAAATTCATGGGCAGCCTCACCCAAGTCCGCCACCGCGACGAGCGGGACCAAATGTTATGATGCCAGACTCCTCTCCCTTCACCCATCAGCTCCCACACGGAATTTTTCGGTTATGCGGTTGAGCGGAGTCGTTCATCGCACACGCAAGCAAATCAACTTCCGTTGATGGATTCGCCGGAGGAACCGTCCCTGCGGACTCGTGCCCCAGCCGTATCTCCTGAGCATGCATAACTGCGGTAGGCCAGTCAGGCAATATGTTGGCCATGGCCTTCTCCGCGACTTCCCTATTCGTTGAGTAATCCATGCGCAACTCATTCTTGAAAGCCTTTTTAGCGGAATCGCCATCTACGAGGTCAGAGCGAGTCGTTTTCTTAAGATGCAGCAGCAGCAGCCAGTATTCAAAACACGGTGTGGAGTGAGCCAACCTGACGCCCTTACCATCCACTTTCTGCATCACATCATTCCAGAATCCCCCGCGCGTCGCCACATCTGTATCGATAACCGCCCAAACATGGTCGTAATGCTTAACCTCATCGACAGCCAACTGCCCCTTCTTCACTCCTGCAGCTGCTGCCTTACGCTTCAAGCTCTCATCCTTGCGCTGCTTCCACCATGGTTTCGGATCTGAATCCCCTCGAGTCATCTGGAAGCGCTCTCCGTTTCGATCATTCCATCTTTGGCAAAGTTTCCCAACAACCCCCTCGGAACAAAGGGGACTGCACCATATCGTCCGGCCATGTAGCCACGTATGAGCGATTCGCCACCCCGTGGCTTATAGTCAGTCAGCGGGTAAAGATGAACCGCCCCCTCATCATCTTTGTCGGTGAACCACACTTGGTCTCGACGCATGAGGGTGCTATCCAGTAATAAAGGGTTGTGCGTCGTGAAAATGATCTGAGCACCTGCTGTGTTCTCTTTGTCGCTGAAAAATAGTTTGAGGAGTTCGCGAACCATGATCGGGTGCATGCTCGTCTCGATCTCATCAATACAAACCGTGTAGCCCTCGCTTAGAATATCCAACCAAGGACCGATCAAAGAGAAAAGCCGATGCGTTCCGGCTGATTCACGATCCCAATCGAGCGCGACCTTTGCATTCTTAGGTCCTTTATGAAAAAGCTGAGGTTCCATCCGTTTCGGCTGGCTGTCTTCGCTGCTGAAATCCTTGAATTTCTCTGGATCGACTACCTTGAGAACCTCAAAAAAGCTCTGATCCAAGGGTGCCCCCTCGACAGCCAGCGCATCGACGATTCCGATGTCGGCATGACGGAGGGCTTTTACTATCTTCGACTTAAGTTCTTCATTATTCCCATCAAGCTGCGTTAGAGTAAAACTCCTTCCAAGATTTGATCGCGTGCTCAAGTCCAGGAATTTGAAGCGATGCACCAACCATCGAAATGCGGGTTTAACCGGCTCCCGTGCTTCCGCAACAGCCTTCGACAGATAGAGCATGTTAGGCAACGTCCGCTCCTCGATATCACGGCTCCTAGGCAACCCGGTAGGACTTTCGGGAGAGTAGTCATGTTTTCCGGCCTCAGGATCCCAGTCCCGTTCAAACCAAATTTGCTCTTTGCCCACAGGCCAAGCTCGCAACGACTCGTGAAGGATCAAACGCTTTGTCGCAGCAACCCTATATTCATAACGAACCCCGTCTTCCATATAGACAATGGCGAACGCTGTCGGCTCTTTCGCAGCGGATGAATCGAGCGAATATCCTGACGAGTTCTTCCCCGGTTCACTTGTTCGAGATACAGGTCGTTGGAGGTGTTCTCTATTTCGGTCGCGAGCGCCTCATGCGTGCACCAAAATTTATGTTTTTACGAAACGACCCCTTTTTCAGCTCTTACGAAACGACCCCTTTTTCAGCTCTACCGGCCACGATGTCCTGCGCCATTCCTATATCTCCTACCACTGCGCCAAGTTCCAGAGCGTCGGAGCCACCTCACTGCAGGCAGGCAATTCCGAGTCCATCGTCCGCAAGCATTACCTCAAGATGGTTGCAAAGGCCGAGGCGGAAAAGTTCAGGGGGGTCGTCCCGGGGAAGTAAGTTTAATTGAAACTACGCGCTACTTGTAACCCTTCGCCTCTTCCACGGTTATCAAATCGTTCTGCGCGAGCTTGTAGGCTATCGAATAAGCGGAGCGCTTATGCTCACCCGCGATCTCCGATACTGGCTTGCCACTTTTGAATTTCTCAAAGACCCCTTCTTTCTCAGCAGCGGGAAACGGCAGCCCATGGCGATCCGGTCGCCCATTAGCACGATTCATTTCGATCCTCATTTCCTCAGTGAGTTTTTCCTTCTTGGGCTTTTCGATATTCCCCTCCGATGGCTCTTCTTCTGCCTCAGTGACTTCGCCCCCGTTTGTACGTATCCACTGCCGGATGATCTCCATAAATGCCTCACCGTAGTCAGACAGCTTGCGCTTACCGACCCCTGAAATCGCCAGAAAAGCCGAATCACTTGTTGGTAATTCTGCTGCCATGCAACGCAGAGACACATCCCCAAAAATCACATACGGAGGCACACCCGCAGCATCCGCCAGTTCCTTTCTAAGTTCCCGAAGCTTCTGGAAAAGCCCCTCGTCGCATTCCACCATGCCACCCTTGCTGACGACCTTCGGCTCCTTCACCGGCTTCAACGCAGGTAAAATCAACAAGATACGCTCCTTGTCATTCACTGCTTGTATCGCCTTCCGCGTGACCGTCAGTGTGCTATAGCCATCATCCGACAGCTGGAAATACCCGTGCTGCGTCATCTGCTTGCCGAGCGCCAACCAATACGAGGCAGACTGGTCTATCCCCTTACCATAGGCCCTCAGCCGATCATGCCTTTTCTGGATGACCTTCGCCGCCTTCGAGCCGCGCAACACATCCACAGCATGCTTCAGCCCCATCGCATAACCCCCGTCAGCGATCATATTCACGCAGTAGATCAGCTTCACCGCCCACTCCGTCACATCCTCCTCACTTCGATCCGAGAGGCAGCTATCACAGCTGCCACAGCTGCCTCCCTCGAGCTCCTCTCCGAAATAGCGCACCAGCGCAGCCCACCGACAGCCCGTGTTCTCTGAAAAATCAGCCATCTGCCGCAGCTGCTGCCGGGAAATTCGCTTCGCGTTCTCATCCTCCATTTCGTCGATGAAGAAATTCAGCGTCCGCAGATCACCCGCACTATAGAGCAGCGTGCATTCCGAGGGTAGGCCGTCCCGCCCGGCACGCCCCGTCTCCTGGTAGAAGCTCTCGATATTCTTTGGCAGGTCCGCGTGCAGCACATAGCGCACATTCGGCTTATTGATACCCATTCCGAAAGCGATCGTCGCACAGATCACCGGCACATCATCCCGGATAAAAGCCTCCTGATTCGCCGCACGCACCTCATCACTCAGTCCCGCATGGTAGGGCAGCGCTTTGATGCCGATCTCCTGCAGCGCAGTCGCATACTCATCCGTCGTCTTCCGCGCCAGGCAATACACGATGCCCGACTCATCCGCGCGTTCCTTCACGAGCCCACAGACCTGTTGAAGCACCTTCTTCTTGGGCAAGATCCGGTAGCGTAAATTCGGCCGATAAAAACTCGCCACGAAGATTTCCGCATCCCGCATCCTTAGTTGCGTGACGATGTCCCGCCGCACCCGTTCCGTCGCCGTCGCGGTCAGAGCAATTACCGGCACCCCCTCAAAATGCGTCCTCAGCTCCGCCAGTTGTCGATACACCGGTTTGAAAGTATGCCCCCACTCACTGATGCAGTGCGCCTCATCGATCGCGATCGCAGCCACCTTCCACCGCTTCATGCGCTCCATACTTCCCTCAGCAAAAATCGACTCCGGCGCCATATACAGCAGCTTGTATTTCCCCTCATCCAGCCCCGCCATCCGGCGCTGCCTTTCATTGTAGCCGAGCGACGAGTTTAGAAAAGTCGCCGCCACACCTGCCGCTTCCATCTGGTCCACTTGGTCCTTCATCAGCGCAATCAGCGGCGACACAACCACCGTCAGCCCATCACGCAAAAGCGCAGGTAGCTGGTAGCAAAGACTCTTCCCACCACCCGTCGGCAGGATCGCCAGCACATCACGCCCCGCCACATGCGCCTCGATGATCGCCTCTTGCTCCGGCCGGAAACTGTCGTAGCCGAAAACTGCCTTTAGAGTATTTGCTATATCTTGTGCCGTCTCCATCTTCGCCGAGTCTGTTTCTCGGAGTATATCGGGCAAGTCTGAACACCCTAAGTTATTTTGTTGCCCCGTCTTTCATTTTTCCAACTGTTGAAGCATGGCCAACATGAACAAAGTCATCCTCATGGGTAACCTCACCCGCGACCCCGAGCTCAAGGAGCTACCATCCGGTAACAAAGTCTGCGACTTCGGTCTCGCCGTAAACCGCACCTACACCAGCCAGTCCGGTGAGCAACGCGATGAAACCACATTCGTCGAGCTCTCCTGCTTTGCCCGTGGAGGCGAAGTTATCCATCAATATACCCGCAAGGGCAGCCCTCTCTTCGTCGAGGGCCGTCTCCGCTACGATTCCTGGACAAATGACCAGGGCGAAAAACGCAACAAGCTCAACGTCATCGTCGAGACTTTTCAGCTTCTGCCCGACAACCAACACGGCGCCGACGCTCCCTCGGAGCCTAAAACAACGCCCACCTCTGACGATAGTAAACTTCCTGACAAAGACCCATTCGGAGACGACCCTTTTTAGCAACCCGCAGCATGGCTATTCCTCCATTTCCACATAAGTTTCTTTATCGTCTTTAAAGAAACCAAGCTTGCGATAAAACTCGAGCACCGTCTCGTCCACTTTTACATCGCTAGGCTGGAGCGGCTTCTTCAGATAGACACCTTCCAGAGTCGTCCAGCTTGTTCTCGATCAGCACCCCCCGGCATAGCCGAAACAAAATCATGAAAACGTGGGCTGACCCCTTCTTTACACCATAAAAGAGGCATAACTAGGCAAAAAATCAAGGTTAATAGCATACATCAGGTAGTCACGTTAACTATTCCTTATACTCACAAAAGTTATCCAATAGTTCTACAAAGTTCTTTGGCGTATACTTCTTAAAGGCATCCTCTCCGACATAAACATAGTTAAAAAAGTCGCCTGCTTGAATACGGTTTACGTCATCGCACCACTGTGCCAGTCGCTTCATCTTCAAGGGCACGTCTAGGTCATCCTTCCCCTTAGTTTCAACAATGACTATTCGCGAATCTGTTAACCGAACTATGAAGTCCGGGTAATAATTCGAAATGTCGCCTTCGGCGTTCACATAATCCAGTTTATAGCGGACCGCTAAGTAGTTCTTCGCATACGAAGCAACATCTCCGCATTGCTCTAGGAACGATGCAAATTCCAGCTCAAAACCACTGTCCCCGATGACTCGGTTAAACACAGATTTCTTCGAAATCATGTAGGCTTGATCTTTAACAACAAAGGGCCGGGTCTCGCGTAATTTGATGGTGTCTCTTATCTCTGCGTCACCTTTGTCGCGCACGGTCAGTTCGTTGATTGCCTGCTTGAAGCCTTCTATCACCGTTTTCGTTACCGATAGTTCAGACAGATTCCTGAGCGTGTTAGGAGTCTCCATATCGACAGTTTTCCCAAACAATGAGTCCTGGACGAAACCCTTCACTTTGCCGTAGAGGACATCATACCCGCTCACGAGCCGAAGCTCTTTCATGATGGTCTGCGTGAAATAACCGATCACGCTGCGATAGTCCGCGACCCCCGCGCTATCGAGAACGGTCGTATGCGAAACCTCACCCGAGGTGATGTCCTTAAATACGATCTCCCGCTGTTCTTCTTCGCTGAATTCGCTGTAGGTAACTGTTTGGAAGCTGAACTTATCAGGAGCCAGATCCGATAAATTTTTGTATTCTCTAAAGATTCGCGGCGTCAGAATCGGAAGCTCAATATCAAGGTTATCAATGTCCTTATTTGTGTTCTCGTCATCGACTTCGACGATGAGGGGAGTCTTCGGTTTAGAACCTTCGCCCATCTCACGACGTTCAAGCTCTACGCCCTCAGCTTGGATTGATTCAACGAACTCCATAAAAGCATCCGTTCCGACGATACTAACATATTCTTCAGTATTTCCCGGATACATTTTCCTCAGGCCGCGCCCTAGGGTCTGCTCAGGAAGGATGTTACTCTTAGCCGAATAGGCACGCAGCCCAACAATCGTCGTTACATTACGCACATCCCAGCCTTCTTTAAGCATGAGAACCGATACGATAACTTTAAAGGGGCTATCGTTTGAGTCGATTTCGTTCGATTGCTTGCGCAGCACTTCTAATTCCTCCTTCGCCTTACCCGAGGCCGCCTCTGAAATCTCACCATTACTCTTCGTATGGATAGTTAATACCGCGCCCTTCAATTCCGAATAGCGATTCTCCAGATACTCGGCCACCTCATCGCAATTACGCGTGTCGTCCGTCATTACGAAGAGAATCGCCTTCTTTCCCATTTTCTGATGCTCGTCGTAGGCTTTGCGCCACTCGATCACCCCAAGGTCCAGATAGTCCGCATACTTCTCCGTAAACTTGGCACTTTGCTTTTCCGTGAGTTTCGCCCGGCTCGCCGCATCCGGTAGCACAGGATGTTTTACGACGTTCTGTGAAATCGCTTCCACCAACGGATAATCCGAAACCGTCTGCACGAAAATCGCCCCATTGTTATGTTTAGGCGTCGCCGTCACATCCAGTTGCAGGCTGAGGCTCCCGCCTTTCTGCAAGAGGCGATTATGGATGTCTTCAATCGACTTATACCAGGCCAGCCGCGCATCGTGGATGTGGTGCGCCTCATCGTTCAGCACCATCAGCTCGTCAATATCCCGCACGATCATTCCCAGATCAACTTTGGAATCATTCGTTTTGCCCGTGGGCCGCTTACCGAGAAAATAATCCATCGTGTTTTCGTCGTCTGCGGTGGGCAGTATCTCATCGCCCGAATAGACCCGGTGGATGTTAGTCAGAAAAACATTCCCCGTCGCCCGCGTCACGTTCACCTCGTCCTGCTTATGCAAGGTTAGCTGAAAGTCGTCCCGCCAGTTGCGCCCGTCGAAGCCATTGTCAGGCAGCACCGGGTCCTCAAAGAATATTCTTAGTCCTTGAAAATCATGATAGATCCGATCCAGCACGATGATGTTGGGAGCGATCACCAGGAAGTTACGCGACAGATCCGAGTCAACCTCATAAATTTTGTGGAAGTAGCTCCACGCGAGCGCCAGGCTCATCACCTTGGTTTTCCCGCTGCCGGTCGCCATCTTGACGACGTAGCGCCGCCAGGTCTCATCAAACATGCCGGAGGAAACCAATCCACTGCCATCGAAGCGCATCAAATCATACTTGTCCTTCGCACCCACCACATCGTGCAGGTAGATGAGGGTCTCGACCGCCTCCCGCTGCGCGAAATAGTATTGAAAGCTGCCCATGATCGCATCCCGCCCAGGCAGCAGGTGCGGTTCCTTGAACCACCAGTTCAGTAGGCTCCGGCTGGTTTCGCTCGCGGCCACGTAGCCGCCGTCCCGAAACTCCTTCACCCTGCGGCGTAGTTGTGCCACCAGCGGCGGCATCAGCTTATCCATGGTCGTCTCACGCAAGGCCTCGTCGGCAGGGAACCAGCGCACCTCGGGATCAAGGATCGCGTGCGGGGAATTGGGGAAATCGGGGTGCAGTGCCATTAGTGTTTTTCTCCTTCAAGTCGTTTGATCTCATGGTCGAAATCGGATAGATAGTCGCGGTCCTGCCGTTGCCGAAACACCTCATATTCCTGTTCGGCTTTCAATTTGGCCTCCAGCGCACTGATGCGCCCCTTGTCCTTGAGCAGGGGGTAGCGCGACAGTTCCAGAAACTGATCCAGAAATGCCGCCCACTCCGCCATGCGCATCAGGATACCGCGCCGGGCGTTATTCTCCGCCAGATCCAGGTAGGCGGAGACGATTCGGTTCAGCTCCTGGATGTGTGCCTGATTCAAGTAGTTTTTGGCCACCGCCACATCGGACTTCAGCACCTTGCCGTCAGGAGCCTGCTTCCATGTGGTCAACCCCATGTGCGGGAGTTGGGCATCCGCAGAATCGTAGATCATCTCAGCCGCTGTTTTCCCGGTGATCGCCCAGTGCAGCTTATTTTGCACAGAGGCAAAGAACTCGCGGGTGATCGGCGCGTTCTTGTCGTAATCGGCCGCCAGCGCATACAGATCGGTGATCTTTTGGTAGAAGCGGCGCTCGCTCGCCCGGATTTCCCGGATGCGCTCCAGCAGCTCCTCGAAATAATCTTTGCCAAAGGCCTCATTGCCCTGTTTCAGGCGTTCATCATCCAGCACGAAGCCCTTGGTGATAAATTCCTTCAAGGTCTTCGTTGCCCAGATCCGGAACTGCGTCGCCTCATAGCTGTTCACCCGGTAGCCCACGGCGATGATGGCATCCAGATTATAGTGCTTGGTCGTGTATTTTTTCCCGTCGGCGGCAGTATGTGCAAATTTTGCACATACTGATGCCTCGGCCAGCTCGCCTTCCTTAAAAATGTTGCCCAAATGCTTCGTCACCACGGATCGCTCCGCCCCGAACAGTGCCGCGATGCCCTTCTGCGGCATCCAAAAGGTCTCGTCGCGAAAGACGCACTCCACCCGCACCTCGCCCCCCGCAGTCGCATATAGGAGGATCTCGCCGCCCGGTTTTCCGGCTCCTTCACTCATACCGACACCTCCACAATGTTCATGGTGTCGTTCCCGAAGATGTCCACCACCTTCACCGCGATCTTGCGCCGCCCCGGAGTCACCTCATGGGCCACGCTGGTCAACTCCAGCGAGCGGTCTTTCTTCGTGCGGAAGCTCTGCCATTCATTCTCAAAGATGTAGTCACCCGTCCAGCGCTCTTCCCACTCATCGAGATCCGGCTGTGTGCCTTCCAGGCCTTTGATCACGCCTTGATCTTCCCATTGCTTGGGCACCCGCACGATCTCACGCTTATTCTCGTAGTCGAAGTCCACGCTCCAGTAGTCGATCCAGTCCGTCCAGTGTTGGGTAAGCTGCTCGCGCTGCATCACCCCCTTCTTGTCCTTGACCAGCTTTACGATCTGGCCTTTCTCCACCACGATCTTGCTGCCCGCCTTCGCCGTCTTACCCAGTGCCTCCTCCGCCTGGGCGATGCTGTCCTGCGAGTAAAAGACCGAGAAATCCGTCAGCTCCACCGCCACCGTGCTCGGCTGGCCTTTCTTGCCCTTGGCGACGTGGGGCTTGACCTCGATGTAGCTCACATCGTGGAACACCACCTGGTTTTTCTCCACCGCCCGCTTGTCAAAGACTTCCGCCGGGATGTATTTCGGGGCGATGTCGATCCCCTTAGCCCGCGCCTCGTCGAGCACGTTGGGGAAGAGCCCCATCTCAAACTCAAAGCCAAGGATGTCCACCTTGGTCAGCTGCTTCTTGCGGCATTCCAGGATGATCTCCTCCACGAAGAGGCGCGTCACGGGCAGGTTGACCGGCCCGATCGCTACCAGCCGTCCGGAGCGCTTGCCGTGGAAGTGCTCGAATTGCGAAACCTTTTCCGCCCGGTAGGCCCGCAGGATCAATTCCAAAAAGGCCGCCTCCTTCGCCGCTAGCTGTTTTGCCTGCTCCTCCTCGCGCAGGTTCGGATTGACCCCCACGAAATGCTGCCGCTCGTATTTGCCGAGGTTGAGGATTTCAAAGGCGCGGTAGTCCTGCCCATCAGCCTTGAGCTGCCGCTGCACCCCGATCATCCGCTTGCGCGTGGTGTGGATGGCAAACTTGCCGAGGTCCGTGCAAATCCACTTGCGCCCCAGCTTCTCCGCCACCGCGGCTGTGGTGCCGGAGCCGCAGAAGAAGTCGGCCACGAGATCGCCTTCGTTGCTGGAGGCTTTGATGATGCGTTCGAGCAGGGCTTCGGGTTTTTGGGTGGGATAGCCTACTGATGCCTTCGCTGAATTGTTGAGCTTATCAAGATTCCATACAGAATCTACAACTTTTCCACGCGCTAATGAATCTTCTAAGTATATCTTTGTTTTTCGATTCCCTCCATCGCGTGTATCTAAGGTATACTCACGACCATCGTCTTCTGTGTATACTCTCTGCTTCCTCGTCTTGAGATACTCTTCTCTTGAGCTATAAGACTCAAAATAAGAATTAAAGGTCGGGGATTCATTTTTAGAAAAGAAATAAATTGTATCATTTCTCTTTTCAAAAGATGAAGAAAGCTGCTTATTCCACCCGCTGTAATGCCAACATATTTCATTTTGAAGCAGTTTTGTTCCGAAAACCTCATCCAAAACTAAACGAATGTGTGAATTCACCCGCCAATCACAATGCACATAAATGCTCCCGTCCTCGGCTAACAAATCACGCATGAGGATCAGCCGTTCATAGATCATGGCGATGAAGGAGTCCGCGCCCTTGCCCCAGGTGTCGCGGTAGGCGATTTCTTCGAGGATGTTGGGCTTCTTGGTGAAGGTGTCGCTGCCGATCTCGATATCCATGGAAAAGTCGGCCCCCACGTCGAAGGGCGGGTCGATGTAGATCAGCTTCAGCCCGCCCTGCGCCTCAATTTCTTCCCGCAACGGCCCGTTCTTGAGTGAGGACAGGATCAGTTTGTTGTCGCCCCAGATCAGCTTGTTCGTCCAGCCCTTGAGCTGCCGTCCCCGTTCATCGGTCGAGAACAAGTCCATTTGCGCCGAGGTATCATCCGGCTTCTCTGCCCGAGGCTCATCAACCTGCTCGATGGTTTGAAACGGCAGCACCAGATTACAAACTTCGTTGGTCTTCCCATTCCAGACCAGCTCCACCTCCCGCTTGTCTTCGAACAGCAAAAACCGATACTTCTCCGGCAACTCCCTGCCCGCCTCAATGAAGCGCACAATCTCCTGTTTTTCCTGATCCGATAATTTCAGCATATTCGTTCCCTTGTAAAATCCGTTCGTATCAACGCAAGCACCCAAAAGCCTTCCGCAAAAGCTCCACCGCTTCCCCCGGCGTAGCCGAAACAAAATCACTCCCCGCCGGAACCGTATCCGAAACGTCAAAGGGCGTCACCGTAATGACCGAGTCGCAACCCAGTGCCTCTCGGAGCACTTTCGCGGTCAGCACCGCACGCTCAAAATCCCGCTGCACATTAAACCGGCACTCCAGCGCAATCCGCTGACCGCCGCGCTCGATCAAAAAATCTGTCGAAACCGCCCCTTTGCAATAATCCTGGTCATAGGCGATCCCCGCCTTGTCCAACTCCCGCGCCACCGACCGCTTGAAGAGAATCGACTGCGTCTTCACTTCCAGGAAGCGCTTCACGCGCTCTTCCTCGGCTTGGGCATTGCGCTCGTCGTTGACGGCTTGTTCTTCCGGCAGGGTGTCGAGTCCGGAGTAGGCCCGGAGCAAGGCCTGCTCCTCGCTGCGGTCCTGGCAAAGCGCTTTTATGATGCGGGAAAGCGTCACCTGCCGGGGCCGGCTCTGGCCGTTGAGGATGCGGCTCACCGAAGTGGGCGAAATCCCAACGTCTTCCGCCAGTTTCAGCCCGGAGACCTTCTTCGACTCCATGAGGGCACGTAAAGAATCACCGAAAGAGCTCATTTGTGAATAAAAAGTGATTGTATAAGCATTGACATGAATTTAAGGGAAACTTTGATTTTTGGACATAAACGTCAATCAAAATGTAAATCAATGGCCAAAATCAAACACCTTAAGTTCAAAGCAGGTAGATTTCTGGATGTTTTTGCAGAGCATCCCCACCTTTTTCGCGGTCTTTGAAAGCATGGGCGGAATCGATTTCCCATGGTCGATATTTTGACGTGTGCAGAACGTCATCTCGATTGTGTTTTCCTAAGCGGATTTTAAGATTATCCGTTAAACCGACGTAGCGCCGTCCAGGGTGACTTAAGCTTTTTGGAACGATTTCAAATTCAAGTCTCTCGCGATTTGCTGAGAGATTTTAGGGTTTCAAAGTCACCGCGGAGTAGTGCCATCTTTTTTGCCCGCGACCATTTTTTGAGCTGCCGCTCTCGCTTCACAGCCGCGTCGGGTGCTTTGGGGCCTTCAACGTAAACTAAGACAAATTCCTTCAACTGCTTCGCTTGCCTTGAGCCACTCCCATCGGCATGGCGCCTGACGCGTTTGGCCACATCATGGGATTGCCCGACGTAAAGCATGCCGTTGCACATTAAAAACATGTAAATCCATACGAGCCCTTCGACACCTTCGACATGCTCAGCGCGGGCAGGCTCAGGGCATTCGACGCGCTGTAATCCATCTGGAAGTTTCATAATCGAATTGTGGTTCCGACCCCAAATGGCCTGCCATGAGCAAGCGGAGCGCGTCGAATGGCGGAGAGGGAGGGATTCGAACAGAGTTTCCTTAAGTCCTTGTAATCAATGGAATAACGATTTATCGAAAAAAAGTTAAGGCATAATTAAGGCACTGGAGTCGCATCGGGTGGATTCTGGTTGTGTGGCGTTCTCGGAAATTCGGGCGATTGTGGCGTGTCGAGTGCGTACATTTTAACCGGGACATTTTATCAAAAAAATCCCCGGCCATGTCGTTCGGCGTTTCGCCTACTTGCCATGGCCGGGGGCGGGTTCTTTGCCCGGAGGGATGGAGACCTCCGCGCGGGAGTGCCGGGTGCCTTCCCGAAGCGGCGCGGCGGTCGGGGCGGTGCACCTCGACCGTTCTGGCCGATCAGGCTGGAGGGCCTGTCCGAAGGCTGGAGACGCGAAATCCGATGTTGTTGTTCTCGTTGGTCGGATTGTTGTTGTTGCGGTTCGAGGACTGCAGGTTGTTGTCGTTGTTGTTGAACGAGCCGCCCCGCCGCCCGCGGTTACTGGTGTCCCGGCACCCGAAAGCTCGATGTCGCGAAAGATGTTCCGCCGCAGGCGGTAGCTCTGCGCGTGGCTGGCATGGGCGATCCAGCTGCGGGTGCGCTGCATCAGGTCCGGCAACGCCATGCGCCCGGTGCCGAAGATGAAGCGTTGGTTCTTGGGAAAACTGTCCACCCGCTCCAGCAACCATTTGGTGTGATCATACCAGCGCACCAGCAGCACCGGTGCCTCCGGTTTTCGGGCCATGCTCGGGTTTCAAAAAAATTTCGACCGCCTACGGCGGAAAGAGTGCGGGGGCCTCGCGGCCCCCGCAGAAAAGAAAAAAGGAAAGCGGCGCTACCGCGCCGCGATAAAGCGCAGCCCGCCATAGCTCGAAGAGCGACGGCGGGGGTAAAAGGGCTAAAGGCTAAAGGGTGCGCCTTCGACCAGCTCAGGCTAAACGCGCCTTTTGCGACGCATCAGTGCCAGCGCAAGTCCAAGGCAACCTAAGATCGCAGCGTAAGCCGACGGCTCAGGAATGGGCGCGAGGCTGGAGACGCGAAATCCGATGCCGTCGCCCTCGAAGGTCGGACTGCCGACATTGCGGAGCGAGGACTGCAGGGGGATGTTGAAGCCGAAGTCGTTGAACGAGCCGCCCCGCAGCCCGCGGCTACTGGTGAACAAATATTCATCATTCCACTCCCACACATTGCCCGCCTGATCGAAGGTGCCGTAGGCGCTGCCGGCTATTGTGTAGGCCCCGACCGGCGTGACGGTATTCGAAGCCGGCGAGAGAGACCCACTCCGATTCACGCTATTGGCATCCGTGCTGTTGGGCACGGTGGCCGTCGGTGCGGTGTCGCTACCGGTCGCGTAGAGCGCGTAGGTCGAGGTGCCCGGATTGTAGTAGGCCGCCTTGAACCACTCGTTTTCGCTGGCAATCGCCACCCCACCGTTCGCATACTCCGTCGCGTCGCGAGTGATCGTGTTGTTGTCGATGCCAAGTGGGGTTAAAACATAGACCCCCGTCTCGGTATTCCCCGTCGTCAGCCAGTTCGTAAAACGCGCCGCATCCCAGAACGAAACATAGTTCACCGGCATGTTCCCCATGCTCTGGCCGTTGTTAAAACCCGAGCTGGCCGTTCGTACGCTGTAGGTGTAGCTGCCGTCGCTGCCGCTTCGGCTGATCCCGCCGTGAACATTGCTACCCATATTGATGTTCCAGAGCCCGCGTGGATCGCTTGCCGCCACTGCATTCAGGAAGGCCGTGTACTGCGCGTTCGTTACCGCATACGTGCCGATGTGGTAGCCGTAGGACACCGCTCCAAAGCCGTCGCCCCCGGACTGGCTGTGGTTTCGGTTAGCAGACGATTGCGCGGCGTTACCGGGATTGCCAACAAATACGGTGTCGATGGTGATCGCCGCCGAAGCTGCAGAAGCCGCCAGCAGGCCAGCCGCGAGGAGGGACATGTGTTTTTTCATGGTGATGTGTTTTTGATGGTTATGGCTTTATGCCTTGAGTTTTGTCGATGCCGAGGGAGGGGGGGGCAAGCGTAAAAAACACGGGGATTGTTACAATTTCGTTACGCGGCGAGACGCCTCCGGGATGCCATCGGCTGCCCCTGGAAAAGGCTGATGGATTAAGCGGCCTTCCCTTCCTCCGGCACCGGGCTAAAGTGCCCTTTCTCATAAAGCCAGTAGCCTGCGCCAAGAATAGCGAAGACTCCCAGGGCGATGGCGAAATATCCCCCGTAGGACGGCGCGCCTGTCCTCCATAGCCCGGAGGGCGACGGGGGAAGGTGGGCCCAGGTGCCGAGAGCGACAGCCAGAGCAAGCAGACCCGTGTCCGCCATAGCCTGGTAAGGCGACGGCGGAAGATTCCCCACCGGTTGGGCAGGAAGCCCGTTCCGATGATGAGCACGCCGACAATGGCGCATCCAATCGCGGCCCGCCTTCGCTCTGCGAGTTTCTCTAATATTGCTAGGATGTCGCAGTAGTTCTATCCTTTCCAAACCGGAGAGCGGAAGATATTGCTACGGCGTGGCAAGCAAGATGGTAAATGCGAAAGGCACCGAACATTTCGGAAACTCGGGCGACGGTATTCTCAAAGGTTTCTCTGCATACCTTGAAATCTTGCGAATCGGCGCTTGACCTTGTTCGCATATATGCTAACTTTAGAACATGCGAACAATTCAGTTCTACAGGCAGCAATCAGGCTCATGCCCCGTTGAGGAGTTTCTTGACTCCCTTGATGGCAAACAGGCCCAAAAAGTTGCCTGGGTGCTCGATCTTGTTCGCACTCTACCAAGGCCACCAACCCAGTATTTCAAGAAGTTAGTGGGCACGGAGCTTTGGGAGATTCGGGCCGAGTTTGGAGGCAACGCTTTCCGACTCCTCGGCTTCATGGACGGCGAAAATCTTGTCATTCTGGCCAGCGGTTTCGCCAAGAAAACGCAGAAAACCCCGAAACAGGAAATCGAAACGGCTGAACGTCGCCGAAAAGACTATTTCTCTAAAAAAAGGATGAATCATGGACGATCTCGATAAATATATACAGAAGCGCAAGGCTCGCGACCCTCTCTTTGCCGAAGGCTACGATTCCGGCTATCAGGAATTTCTCATAGGGGTTCTCCTCAAGGAAGCCCGCGAAAGTGCTGGTGTCACTCAAGAGGAGCTGGCGACCGCCATTCACACGAAGAAGTCGGTCATTTCCCGGTTGGAGAATCAGGCCAGCGATGCGCGTGTCTCGACGCTACGCAAAGTTGCTCAGGCTCTGGGAAAAGAACTTGTGATCGAACTGCGGCAACCGGGATCCAAGTCAAAACGCCGGAAAGCGACTCGAAAGCGGATGGCTCCCGCCTGATCCGGACTTGAGCCGGAGTTCCTGATGATCGGTCACTCGCATCGATTTTATTTCATGCCGGACAGGTGGAGGGAAATAAAGACACCCCAATTAAGGCACAGTTAAGGCAAAAACCTTAATTCTGATTGAATTGAGTGAACTTCAGTTGCCTGAGGGGGGCTGGATTTGCTGAGGCCTCGCAGCTTCTCAGTGTCTCCCATTATTAATGCTGATTTCTTGGCGTGCGACCATTTCTTGATCTGACGTTCACGCTTGATGGCTAGTTCTTTGGTCATTGGGCCTTCAACATAGACGAGTCGGAAGTCTTTCAACTGAAGAGTATGGCGGGCTCCAGCACCTTCTGAATGGCGCTTGAGCCGCAATTGAACGTCCACACTTTGCCCCGTGTAATAAGTCCCATTGCGACAAAAGAGGATATAAACCCACGCAAGCCCTTCGACACCTTCGACATGCTCAGCGCGGGCAGGCTCAGGGCATTCGACGCGCTGTAATCCATCTGGAAGTTTCATAATCGAATTGTGGTTCCGACCCCGAATGGCCTGCCATGAGCAAGCGGAGCGCGTCGAAAGCCCTTCGACACCTTCGACATGCTCAGCGCGGGCAGGCTCAGGGCATTCGACGCGCTGTAATCCATCTGGAAGTTTCATAATCGAATTGTGGTTCCGACCCCGAATGGCCTGCCATGAGCAAGCGGAGCGCGTCGAATGGCGGAGAGGGAGGGATTCGAACCCTCGGTGCCGTTTCCAGCACACATCCTTTCCAGGGATGCACAATCGGCCACTCTGTCACCTCTCCATCATGAGCTCCGGAGACAAGGAGCGGCGCTGCCTTGGGTCAATCTATAATTTACCAAAAAAAACGCGCTCCATTTCTGGAGCGCGCGTGAAAAGGATGGAACCGGGGAGTGCTTAGCTAGCAGAAACCTGGGTTGCGCAGGGACCCTTGGGGCCGCTGCCTACTTCAAAGGAAACGTTTTGTCCGTCTTCAAGGGTGGCGTAACCGTCCATTTGAATTTCGGAGTGATGAACGAATAGATCCTTGCCGCCGTCTTCTGGGGTGATGAAACCATAGCCTTTTTCGGCGTCGAACCATTTTACTGTACCTGTACTCATATTACTTGTCTGTCTGTATTTAATTGCACGGCTCGCCGTTTGCGATCCGTTGCAAGCGCAAATGGTTATATGAGTAATTATGCTTTGTCGCTAACTAATTTGCAGAAAATGCCTTATTTCGGTGCATTGTAGCGAAGAATCGCGGGGACACCGTCAATTTGCGGGCTGATGGGCTCGCTGCCGGGCCGGGCTTGGAAGCGCTCGGCGGTGGGGAACTCACTGAGCAGGCGGCGGGCGTCTTCGCTGTGCTGGCTGCGGGTTTTTTTGAAGCTGAGGAAGCCCTCGACGAGGGGAATGGGCGCGATGGCTTTGGGCAGTTTCTGGTCGAGCACCGTAAGGAACCGAAGGGCGCCTGCATAGGTGGATACGCCGGGGCCGTAATACCAGCCGCGCCCTTTTTCGAAGTCGCCGCGGATGTCGGGGTTTCCGGAGGGGCTGTGGTAGGTGGAGAGAACTGCCTCGAGGATGAGAGTGTGCGGTCCGTTCTCGATTAAAAGCGCGGCTGCGGCCTCGATGGCGGCGCCAAAATGGAGGGAGCGCAGGGCGGGGTCGCCGCTACAGGTGAAGCCGCAGGAGGGCAACTTTGCGCTGTAACCGAGATCGATGGCGAGAATGGGTAGGCCCGGCTGGAGGGTCGCGGTGTAGCGCTTCATGGGAGGGGCGGGCTTTCTCTAAGCTGCTTTCGCTCGCTGCGGAAGCGCTTCCGGTGTTTGGTGACGCGGCCACTGACGCGGGCCCGCCAGTTGTTGAAGCTTTTCCGCTTCAGCTCGGCGCGCATGATTTTGATGACCTCGGCTTCGGACAGGCCGGTCTTTTCCTCGATCGTCTCAAAGCTGGTGCGATCACACCAGGCCATACGGATGATGTTGTCGGTTTGTTCTGGGCTCATGATGGAGCACCCTCTACTTTGAGTTTGGAGTGTGCACTGAGACCGTTTAGCCAGGTCTGGGGAACTCCGTTGGCCGCACCGAGGATGGCGCCGACGACGGCGCCTCGGTGGCAGTTATCGCCGCCGCAGTGTGCGTTGGCGAGGACCCCGGCGCTGAAATCGTCGGCATAGCGCCAGGCTAGATAGAGACTGGCTTGGAAAGACTCGGGGAGGTAGCAGGCGGGGCTCAGGTGACGCCCGACGACGGTGCGATCGGGGAAGGAGGCCCAAGTTGTGAAGGGCTTCGTCATACGATCCAAGGTTTGCGTCGATTCAAGAATGGCGCACAGCTCGCGACCAGCCGCGAGACTGTGAAGGATCTCGGTAAGCGTAGCAGCGGCTTGGCTGACGTGGCGGTTTCTATGGGTGAGCCGGACGTGGGCTTCGACGTATTCGCGCTGGGCATCGAGCTCGCTGACGCCGATCCGGGAAAGGGCGGCGAGGAGGGCGGGGACTTGGCTAAGCCCTCCGATATGGATATCGTCGATGCCGCAGTCGGTCGGCTTCAGGCCGCGGGCGTAGTTATCAAAAAACGCGCGGTGATACTCCTCGACGTAGGTGTCGCGGTGCCAGCCATCGGTGAGCATCCGGTCCACGTAGCAGTCGGCCCAGGCAGCCGTGTCGTAGGCCCCCTGCTGGAGAACGAAGTGGTAGAGTTCTGCGGCGAGTTTGAAATTGATCGTGTTCTCGCCAGCAGCGAGGAACTGATGGTAGTGCACGCCGCGCTGGCCCCAGTAGTTTGCCTGCTCGCGGAGGATGTCGCCACGCTCATTCCGGGCCGTGTAGCGGGAGCGCCAGAGTATGCTGTCCGGGTGCGGGTTTTTGGGAGCGGCATAGCCTTGGAGTCTCCCATAGTCGCGGTCGAGGGCGGCGGTGTCGTAATACCAGTGCACGGGCATGGCCACGGCATCGGCCACGAGGGCGCCGAGCAGGGCGTTTTGATAGCTGTCAGTTGGCATGGGAGTTGGTTTCGCCCCGGATAGCTCCAAGGTAGGAGGCGTCCTGTCCGTGGGCGGCTTGGTCGGCACCCAGTTCCTTCAGGTAGTTCGACCAGACGGACGGACGGCCCTCGAGCCAGGCCTTCCAGTAGGTGCGCCAGCAAACCTCGTCGATGTATTTGGAGGCCGCGCCGTAGCGGTGCCGCGCCAGGACCCTCTCGCAGATGAACCACTCCGGCAGCAGGCGGAGCCGGACCCAGGGTGAGAGCATGGAAACGTTTTTGCGGCGCCCCGGCCCCTCGTCATGGTTTCGGGTGGTCGCGTAATCGCGTCCCGCTCTGGGTAGAAAGGCCTCCAGAGCGTCGATCGCGGATGATGAGTTAGTAGCGAACACACCGAATGAACGGTGGAACGTCCGCAAACTTAGTCGATTTCCTGAAAAGGCGACTAATCAAACGCTACTAGCGAAACTGCACTTGCTGCGGTTGGTAGACGTAGCCGACAGACTCCAACCGTGTGCAGAGGGTATCGGCGTCGATATCGTGGGTGCGACAGAGGTCTTCGAGGGATTCAGCCTCGTTGCGCAGCTCCGTGTTGACCAGCCCGACCAGGAGGTGGGGGTCCATTTGCTCGAACCGGCTCCAATCCGTCATAGCGGAGGGCTTATTCGGCCATGCCAGCTTCGGGGAGGCCGCGGACGACGAGCTCGTTGAGATAGGCATTGCTGCTGGAAAAGGCGGAAAACCGAGCGAGGAAGGCCTCTGCCTGCGCGAGGTCGGCATCATCTTCCGGGATTTCGGGCACGACCTTATCGATCAAATTCACGAAAATACCGGATTGCCCAGCGGTGATCATGGGCGAGATTTCACCTGCCTGCATGCGCTGGGCGCGTTGCAGTGCGCTGCGGTTCAGTTCCGGTGGTGCTTCGCGGAGCGTGAAAGGCTCAAAAGGCTGCACAGAGAGCCCAAGCGACTCTGCGACCTCGGCGAAGGACGCTCCCTCAGCGACCTTGCTTTCGATCTCAGCTTGGAGGCTTTCGCCTTTCTCATTAAAGAGGCGGCGCTTTTCCTCGGCCAGGTAGTTGGCGCGGACTTCACTCTCGACAGCGGCAAACTCGGGGATCTCGGGTGCGATACGACCCTCGTAGATAAGCACGCCGAATCCACCGTCCACCTCGAAGGCATCCGTATAGTAACGGTTACCCCCAAGTGCGAAGGCAGCTTCAAGCAACTTCGCCGGAAGTGCGCGCTGGCGTGCGCCCTCCAGGGTGTAGGGCTCGATCTTCGTGAGGCTCACACCGGTTTGGTTGAGCAGGGTGTTGAAGGCGGCGGAGTCGCGCTTAATTTCATCGCGGTAGAGTTTGAAGGCGAAGTTTTGAGCCGCCTCGTTTGCCTGCCGGCGGGCGCGTTCGGCACGGTAGCTCTCAACAACAGCATCGCGGACATCCTCGAAGGTGACGCTTGGTGTTTCCGCTTCCTCCTCATTCGCTTCATTGGACTCAGCCTTGGCCGCCTCGAAATCGGCTACAAAGCTGGCACGGTTGGCGATAAAGTGTTCGCGTAGTTCCGAATCGCCGAATTCGGTGGTTTGGTTAGCGTAATCCGCCTCTTCAAAGCGAACATAGCTGGCCCGGATACGCTCAGGGATCTCGTAGCTCAATTGGTTGGCCTCGTAGTAGGCTTGCAAGGCTTCCTCGCTTGCATCGAATTCCGGTGAAAAGTCGGCATAGCTGAGCTGGGCGGTCTCCAGTGCGTATTCCGTGCGGTTGCTTTGAGCCTGAGCCAGCACCTCCGAGGGCAAAAGGTAGCCCGGCCCGGAAAAGGCGGTGCCGATTTGCTCGATCCGGTAGTTCTCCATGAGCACTTCCAGCACGAGGCCCTGCGGCGTGCGGGGGTTGGACTCGATCTGATCCACAAATCGTGTGTATTCATCAACGCTGAATTGACCATCCGGACCGCGGAAGGCGTTTTTTGTTTGGATGTATTCAGCCAGAGTCGGCTGGTCCGGGGCAGGAACGCCGATCTCATCGGCCAGATGGAGACGGGCGATACGCCCGCTCAGCATGGACTGGAACTCCTGGTCGCTGCGGATCTGCTGCCCGTCGAGGAAGGCGCTGAGCTGCACTTTCTCGATGACGGCCTCGCGCTCGCGGGGCGAATTCAGGTCGATCCCGTAGAAAAGGTTGGGCTCGTAGCCGCTACGATCGGTCGTGCAGCCGGGTGTGTTCCCGATCGTAAAGACGAAGGCGACGATGATAAGGGCCAGCAGAGATAGAAATATCCAGCGGCCGTGGCGGATGAGGTGATGTTGAATCCAGGAAATCATGACAAATGAAAAAGCGGGGAGGTTAGATGCGCACTCCGCGCTGTCAACCTATTGGTTTTGCTCTATCAACTGAGCCAAACTCATATTGGCATCGGGGTAGTCTTTGAGTGACAGGATACCGTCGACGTATTTACGAATCGCCGGATCGTGGCTGGATACGATGTCCGCGCCCTCGTCATTGCCGTAGGTTTCCATGCTTTGCTTGAACCCCGCGAGGGTGATTTTTTCGGCCGGGCAGCCTGGGCGGTAGGCGTGGTCCCGCTCCTCAGCGGGCTCCCGGCTTTCGATCCGGTCGAGGTAGCCAATCGCGCAGAGCCGTTCGATGCTCGTGTTGAGTATGTGACTGGGGATGCGGATCATCTTTAGGAGTTCGCTTGTCCGGATCGGGGGTGCGCCCGACTCAAAGCGCTTGAGGGCGATGAGAAGCACACTCAGCGAGATGAGCTCTCGGGAGCGCTCGCTTACCTTTTGCCAGGCGTTTTCATTGGTCAGAAAATCCGCATTCTGAACGGCGTAGGTCAACTGCCCGCCAAGCAGGATTAACAGCCAGAAAATATACAGACCGAGCATGAGAATGACGATGATACCGACGGAGCCATAGAGACTTTTATTACTGACCACCTGTTGAACGTAGAGAAAGGAGAGCATCTGGTAGCCTTTGAGCAAAGTAACCACCAATACGGCACCGATCAGGGCGGGTCGCCATTCCACCCGTGTATTTGGAATAAAGCGAAGAAAGGCGGCGATGAGTAGCACGATGAGAACGAATGCAATCAGTGGGAGGAAGAACTGAAAGATGCCCGTCAGGGCGCTACCAAAGGGGAGTCTTTCGGCAAAACGCAAAAATGTATTGAAAATCTGAAGTGAGATGGCGGCAGTGCCTATGACCGCCCCTAAGCTGATAAAGGTCCAGTAGGTGACAACCCGCTCGGTGAAATTACGCCCGTGACTAACGCCCCAAAGCGTATTGAACGAAGTTTCGATGGAGGTCAGCACCCGCAAACAAATGAAGAGGAGGACAAAGATGCCGACCACACCGACGGTTCCTGACTTGGCGACCTCGCTGAAGTTGTTAATCAACTGGAGGAGTTCCGGGGCCAGCTCAGTCCGGGGTGCCAAGGAGCCTTCTTCGCTTTCTAGGCTGACGGCAACCTGGGGAGCGGCAAAGGTGATGACTTCGGTAATTTTCTCAACCACCACGCTGTTTTGTGCGTTTGCCCCATTTTCGGAGATGTCGCGATCGAGGAGGAAGCCCGATATCATGATGCCGAAAGCGATGAGCGGGCCGATCCCGATTGAAGAGTAGAAGGTGAGCGCCGCTGACTGCATGGGCAGCTGGTTTCGCCGCGTCCCCTGCCAGGTGAGGGTTAGAATTCGCAATAGATGATACAGCCGTGCCTGAACTGTGCGACGCCCCAAGTGCTCCAGTTCCCAGATCTCTTTGTCCATGAGCCGTCTGGCTCGGGTGCTGGAGGCTTTTAAGGACTCAAATTTTTTTTGAAAAAATGACACAAATTATATTGGGAGAATCATGTAAACCGCCAAACCTTTAAAAAGGCAGCAACAGTTTGAAGACCGGTTACTGGTTCATCGAATCCTTGCTTAATCTAAAAGCCTAAAATAATCGGGAAGCGATCTTTTTTTACTGGTCTATGACTCCGTCAAATGCCCTATCTTAAGCGGTGCGTATATTATTTCTAACATCGGTTTTTCCTCCGCTGGGCTACAGCGGTCATGATGAGCGTTGCCGCCGGATGCTTTGTGCCTTGGTGGAATGCGGCCACAACATTCAGCTGCTCACCTCCGATTATCGGCTGCCCCCGATGGGTGTGGAGGGGGATCGGGGCATTTACCGGGAGTTGAGACTCTACGCAACGCCGCTCGAGGCCGGTGGACTTCTCGGCAGCTCTTTTGCCGCGACCTATGAGCATGAGCGCTTTAATGCGGGCGTTTTGAATGAGCGGCTAGCGCGCTTCCTGCCGGATGTTGTGTACGTGTGGAATATGCGCGGCCTGTCTAAGTCGCTTTTGTTTTGGATGCAAGCAAGGGAGATTCCCCTGGTTTTTGATCTGCACGCAGATTGGTTATTGCCGGAAAATTTCAAACAGGACCCCTGGATCCGCTGGTGGCAGGACAACCCGAGCCTGCGCTCAAAACTCTATCAGGAAGGCAGTCGCCTGCTTGGGCGGGCGCGCCGTCTTCGCAAAGCCTTGCCCGTCGGTGAGGTTTCCAAACTAGATATCCGGGGCAGCTACGTCGTGTCGCATTGGCTGCGGGACGAACTGCGGCGTGGTGGATTGGCTCAGGCTGCGGATCTGCCAGTGATCTATCCCGGCTTGGACCTTTCGGGGACCGTGCCTAAAAATGACTATAAGCAGACCCATCACTTCCTCTGGGCGGGTCGTCTGAAGGCGGGAAAGGGCGCCGATCTCGCGGTGGATGCAGTTGGCCTCTTGAAAGCGCGCGGCATCGATGTGAAGCTGGACGTGTTCGGGTTGGGGGATCCCCGTGAGCGTAAAGCAAAGCGGGCGCGTATCGAAGCAAAGGGCTTAATTGACCGCATCCGCATGCGCGGCATACGACTGGGTGAGATGGCCGGGCACTACGCGCACTACGATGCGATTCTCTACACGAACCGGAAGGGGGAGACGTTTTCGATGACCGTGCTGGAGGCGATGCTCTCCAAACTGCCGCTCATTGCCGCAAAAATCGGCGGAAATGCGGAACTCATCGAACCCGGTCGTAATGCACTGGTCTTTGAACCCGGGAGCGCAGCGGATCTGGCCGAGGCGATGATTGCCTTCATGGCGCTGCCCGACGGAGGTCAAGCGATGGCCTGCGCGCACTACGATGCGCTTTGTGAACGCCATTCGCAAAAAGAGGTCTGCGCGCAAATTGAATCGATCCTCGCTAGGGCGGCAGGGCTGCAAACAAAGGATGGTGTGGGCAAAACCGGCTAATTATCCTAAAGCTTGGGTCGGCGACCGATCCGGCCCCCTTAGCTAGTCGGCAGCTTCTTGATTCACGTCGGGCGTCTTCCGTTCGAAACCGTGGATGTGCTCGGTCTCGTTTGGGATAACGACGATTTTGTAGATGCACCAAGCCAAAAGTGCGCAGACACCTCCGACCGAGAGTAACATGATGAACCATCCGGCGACCGTCATTGTTTAAGGCTCCCTCCTGACTTTTTTATACTCTGGATTCAGTCCGGTGATGACTATGAAAAGGGCGGCGACGGACAAGATCAGGCCCACGCTGAGAAGCGCGACCGTGTTAGGCTCGATGAATAAATCGACAATGTAGCGGCTATAGCTGCCTTCCCCGGTGCGAAGGTTGATTCCAAAGACATTGGCGATGACCCAAAGCGCAAACACGGTCAACAAAAAGAGCGGACTCACGTATTTCATAATGAACCTGAAAAAACGTGGTATGCGGATTGCAGCTCCCTCGTCGGCGAGTTCGAGCCCCTTGTCGACGCCCAGAATCCAGCCGAAAATGATGATCTGTATCGTGGCCAGGATAAATATGAGAAAGGTGCCCACCCAGAAGTCCAGTGTGTCGAGGGCCTTCACGCCTTCGCTGAAGAAAACGACAAATCCGCAGCCAAGCGCGGTGAGCACGCTGAGAAAAGTCACGGATCGTTTCCGGCCGATTGACAAGGCCTCCTCCAAAAAAGCAATGCCCGGCTGCAGCATTGATATGGAACTGGTGACGGCCGCGAGAAAGAGAAGCGAAAAAAAGAGAAATCCAAAGAACTCGCCGAAGGGCATTTTGGCAAACACCATGGGGAGCACGTTAAATCCGAGGCCAAAGGTGCCCATGCCCGCAACACCCGCCACACCCAGGAAGCTAACGGCTGCGGGGATCGTGATCAGCCCGCCCAGGGCGACCTCACAAAACTCGTTTGCACTCGTCGCCGCCAAACCACTGAGCACGACATCATCGTCCTTCGACATGTAGCTGGCGTAAGTAATGATCACCCCGAACCCGACCGATAGAGAAAAGAATATCTGCCCCGCCGCCGCCAGCCAGAGCTGGGGGTTGGCGAGTTGCTCAAACATTGAAATAGAGCGCACTCGCGTCGCTGGATCAACGCCCGACTGCGCCACAGCAGAGGCCAGTGCTTCGGTATCCACCACTTCCCGGTCGAGGATCCATTGTCCTTGAGCATCCTGAATCTCCACCACGTTCTTGGACGGGTTCCACATGAAGCCCAGGCCGTTGTTCACGTTGCGAGAGGGCTCATCCGGATCGGGAGTGCCCAGGGTTAAAACGCGCAGCAGAATAATCAGCGCTATGACGACTAGGGCCGGCATGGCATATTTGCAAAAGAGCTCGATTCCACGGGCGATGCCGCGGTAGATGAGGAAAAAATTCAGTGCAAAGACCAGCAGTAGATAAATGCCCACTTGGTCGATGCCAAAGCCGAGCGCACTGCCGTTTTCGCCAATGCCGATGAAGCCTCCCCAGAAATCGCTCGACGCCTCCATTGTCGAAAAATCCATGTTGCCCGCAAGGAAGTTCACCGCATAGCCGAGACACCAAGCCTCGATGTAGACGTAATACATGTAGATAATCACCGGGACGAGCACACCGATGATCCCCAGATACTTAAAGCCGGGCTTGCGCGTAATGTAGTTGAATATGCCCGGAGACGAACTAAACCCGGCCTGACCACCATGACGCCCCATGATCCACTCGGCCCAACAAACCGGCAGGCCAATCAAAAGAAAGGAAATGAAGTAGGCGACCATGAAAGCCCCGCCTCCATATTCGGCCGCCTGCCCTGGGAAGCGGAGGAAGTTCCCGAGGCCAACGGCGCTGCCCGCGACGGCCAAAATGACGCCAAGGCGGGTGTTCCAGGATTCTTTGATTCGTCGCACCATCGAACCGTGGATTAAGGCTCCGGAGCGTAAAGTGTGCCAGAAAAAAATCCGCAATCGGAGTGACTTTGACCCAGCAGCCCGTTTAGATCGCCACCATGTCTTTGATGGATCGCTACGTTTTCAAGGAATGGCTGATCGGCTTTGCCCTCACGCTTGGGGTCATTGTCGGCATCCTCATCCTGCAAAACATGTATGACTCCTTGCCCGATTTGCTGAGAGCAAATGCCGGTGTGCGGGAAATCCTCTTTTTTTATTCACTGGCTCTGCCGACTTATTTGCCGGCGATCTTACCGATCGCGTTATTGGTCTCACTGCTCTTCACCTTGGGCACACTCCATCGAAATAATGAAATCGTGGCCATGCGGGCCTCCGGCGTGAGCCTTCTTCGAATGAGTCGCTCGCTCTGGTTCGGTGGGCTCATTCTGTCCGGGGTGCTTTTTTATCTAACGGCCTCGGTGATTCCACAGGCCGTCGAGCAGTCCCGCACCTTTTTTGATAATCTTGAGTTTGCTGCTGAGAAAGAAGGGCGTGACGAACGCCAGGTGGGGCTGCTCTACAACCTTGGTTTTGACAACCGGAAGGACGGGCGGCTTTGGTTTATGAACCGTTTCAGCGAGTTGGCTTGGCTCGGCTTGGGCGTCAATGTGCACACCCGTGATGCCGCCGGTCAGGAGGTTAGCCGTATATCGGCGCGGGAGGCGTATTTTGACGATACGCAAAACCATTGGGTCTTTATCGATGGGCGCGAGCTCGTTATCGATCCGGAAACCGGGGATCCACTTCGGGCACTGCCCTTTGAGCGGCAGGTTTACGAAGTGTTTGATGAGGATCCGAGCCTCATGCTGGCTCTCCATAAAAAGCCCAACGAACTTTCGCTTTTTGAGCTCCGGCGGATCATTGACACGCTGCCACCCGAGGAAAACCCCGCGGTGCATGCCTACCTGGTGCGCTACTTTTCGCTGTTGGCGGCGCCCTTCAGCTGCCTGGTCGTGGTGGGGATCGCGGTGCCCTTTGCCGTGGCCGGTGTGCGCACCAGTCCCATGATTGGCGTCTCCAAAGCGCTCGGGTTTTTTGCCTTCTTTTACGTCCTGATAAGTGTGGCGACGATTCTCGGGGAGCGCCAGATTCTGCCCGCCATTGCCGCAGCATGGATTCCCAATGCCGTCATGCTCCTCATGTCGATCTGGTTATTCGCCCGGGCACGCTAGGCTTGGGTGGCTGCAAGGGGGTGTTCGCCGAAATCAAGGCCCTCCGGGCCTTCAGCGCCGTGGCTGTGCAACAAAAAATTAAAACTAATCAACTTCATGACCTCAATCGCGACCATCCAGCGTCTATCTACGACGAGCCAACCGGGGCACCCCTGGGTCCACCGCGCTGATCTCAGCGGCAATCTGCCGGGCCAGCCCTGCGTGGCGACTCTGCTGGGCAGCGACGGCGAACCGCTGGGAAGCGGACTCTTTGATCCCAGGGACCTGATTGCCGCCTGGCGGCGCTTCAGCCTGGCGGCCGACAGCGATTTCGATGCCGCCTACCTGACGACCGCCATCCACGATGCGCTGAGCCGCCGCAGTGATGACCATTGCCAGCGCCTCGTTGCCGCCGAGGCAGACTATCTGCCCGGCCTCGAAGTGGAGCTCTACGAAGACGTGCTCACCATTCGCGCCGGACATCCCGTGGTGGAGGCTGTGCTGGACGACATCGTCGCCTGCCTGCAAGAGGCTTGTCAGCCGCGGGAAATCGTCTTTCTGAGTAAGGGGCCCCGCCGCACCCTAAGCGGGCAAAACCTCAAAGCGCGCTGGATCGAAGTCGATGGGATCGCCTACCGGCTCGATCTTTTGAATGCCGAAAAGCCCTGCATCTATTTGGATCAACGCGAGCAGCATGCGCTGGTGGGGAGTTTGTGCGAGGGGCGCAGCGTCCTCGACGGCTTTGCGCACAGTGGCGCTTTTGCGCTGCAAGCGGCGAGGGCGGGGGCCGCCCATGTCGTGGCGGTGGACAGCGACGCGACCTGTGTCAAATCCATCGGCGCACAGGCGGAGAAAAACCATTGTTTCGTCGAAACCATCGAGGCCGATGTGGGAGCCTTTCTGGGCGAGCGCTCCGCCGGCGAGCTCGACGCCATCATCCTCGACCCGCCATCGGTCGGAAGAATAGACACGGCCGCCGTGGAAGCGCTCCACGTTCGTGCCTTCAGCTGTCTGCCAGAGGGCGGCCTGCTTGCGACTTATTGCCGGTCGACGGAAACCCCGGTTGCGGAATTTGAGAACTGTGTAGCCCGGGCGGCCGCCGCCGCCGGTCGCGAGGCCCGCATCTTCACCCGCACCGCCCAGCCCTTTGACTTCCCCGTACTCCTTAATTTTCCAGAGAGTCACTATTTGAAAGGGCTGATCCTGCAGGTGGAGTAGCTGGTGAGGGGCTAAGCCGGTAGCCGCTGAGCGTTGGTCCCTGGCACCAGCTTAAACCGCCCGCGTCAGGCCGAGCAGGAATTCGCGGTTGCCGTCGGTTCCTTTGATCGGCGAGTCCATCGTGCCGATGAGAGCCGCCCCGGGTAACTGGGTCAGCGCAAAGCTCTGAATGTGTTCCAGCACCCGTTCGTGAATTGCCTCGTCGCGGATGATGCCTCGGCCGGCGTCGACCTCCTGCTTTTCCGCTTCAAACTGCGGTTTGACCAGTGCGATAAGAATGCCGCCGGTTTCGAGAAATTGCCAGACGGCCGGGAGCACTTTTGTCAGGGAAATGAAGGAGAGGTCCATGACGATACGCGGATAGCTGTCGCGCGGAAGGTCGCCGCTTTTTAAGTGGCGGGCGTTGGTTTTTTCCAAATTGATCACGCGTTCGTCCTGGATCAATTTGTTGTGCATCTGCGCGCGGCCGACGTCGACGCAGGTCGCACTGATGGCACCGCGTTGCAGGGAACAGTCGGTAAAGCCTCCCGTCGATGCACCGATGTCGAGCAGGTGCAGTCCGTCCATGCTTATCTCAAAATGATCGAGGAAGCCCTCCAGTTTTTCGCCGCCACGGCTGACGAAGCGGGGCGGCGTTTCCACTGTGAGTTGACTATCTTCGGGCAGGCTCCGCCCAGGCTTGTCCAGCCGCTCGGTTCCAAGCAGGACTTTGCCTGCCAGTATGAGCGCTTTGGCCTGCGAGCGGGAGTCGGCAAGACCCTGGGCGACGAGCAGCTCATCGAGCCGGCTTTTGGATACTTTGGCCATGGCTCACTTGGGCGCCGGGTGTTTCCCTTGCACAAAGTCGACATCGCGGGAACGTAGGTTTGGTTCGTGCTGGAGACTGCGGAATTCATTGCACAGATCCGCCACAATAAAGCGTGGTGTTCGTAAAGGCAGGTCATTCCATATATCAAAAAAATCCATCCATGAAGAAAAACAATATTTTTGAATCCGGGCAATTTATTTTGCAAATCGGCTGAATGGAACGTAGCCCTCTTGCATGAAGGTTTTTTTTAGCTGCCTCATCTTTCTGTCCGCACTCACAGCTTACGGCCAAAATCGCATTGGCACGGGCGCCGTCGAAAAACTTTATCAACAGAACTGTATGAGCTGCCACGGTCCGGCCTTAGGTGGTGGACTCGGTGGATCCCTTTTGGATAAGTCGGCATGGGAGGAGGTTGGTCAAACCGTGAGTTTTCTTGAGTATGTGCGGGAGGGAAACGCCGATACGGGAATGCCCAGCTTTAAGGATGCACTCTCCAACAAGGAAATTCGCTCGCTGGAAATCTACATTGACGAGATGATTCAGAAGGCGGACCGGGAGGAAACACCGGTGGTCCAAAAGACCGGCACTGTTTATGAGGCGGGCGGCTATCGATTTGAGGTCGAAACGATGATCGAAGGGTTGGACACGCCGTGGTCGGTTTACTTTTTATCGCCCAGACATGCCTTGATTGCTGAGAAACCTGGCGATTTGCGCATCTGGCAAGAGGGTCGGTTGAGCCCGCCGATTCGTGGTACGCCAAAAGTCCTGGCCAAGGGACAGGGAGGGCTTCTGGAGGTAGCGGCACACCCAAATTACGAGGAGAACGGCTGGATCTACCTTGGATTTTCCGCCGCTCCGGAGGCCGCGCAGGACCCCGATTCCTACATGACAAAAGTGGTCCGCGGGCGCTTGGACGGTGATCGATGGGTCGATGAGGAAGTGATTTTTGAGGTCCCGGAGTCGTTTCATTCCCCGAGAGGGGTGCATTTCGGCACGCGTTTCGTGTTTCAAGACGGTTACCTCTTTTTCAGCATTGGTGATCGCGGGGTTCAGAATGAGGCGCAGGAACTCTCGAGTCCCAATGGTAAAATCCACCGTATCCACGACGACGGGCGAATCCCCAGGGACAATCCATTCGCTGACAAAAAAGGTGCCTACAAAAGCATCTGGACCTATGGGAACCGCAACCCTCAGGGCATGGATGCCCACCCGGTGACGGGTGCCATCTATTCAACCGAACACGGGCCGCGCGGGGGCGATGAAACCAATCTGATCGAGAAAGGCCTCAACTACGGCTGGCCGGTCATCACGCATGGGATGAACTACAGTGGGACGCCCATAACGGATAAAACCGCCGCACCTGGCATGGAACAGCCGCTCCTGCACTGGACGCCGTCCATCGCGGTCTGTGGTATCGATTTCTATGAGGGCGATGTGTTCCCGGATTGGAAGCACGATCTTTTCGTTGGCGGACTCGCTTCGCAGGAGTTGCATCGCTTGCAGATCGATGGCGACGAAGTCACTGCGCACGAAATAATTCTGAAAGGTGAGGGGCGGGTGCGTGATGTCGCCTCGGGTCCCGATGGCTACCTCTACCTCGTGCTCAATCGACCGGATAAAATCGTTCGCCTGGTTCCTGCCCCATGAGTCGAGTCCGGGGGGTTTTTGTACTGGGCGAGTCCGCCGACTCCGAAGGCCCGGATTTGGCCGCCGATTTTGCGGTGCCATTTTATGATGCGAGCCACCTCGAGTCCCAGAAACCAAAGCAGCTGGAAGGGTTTATCCGCAGCCAAACCAAGCTGCCAAAGGATGCAACAGCCTACGTCTTCTTGGCCTCCGCGGGTCCGCTCTCGCTGCTCCAGTTGAGCCGGAATGGGCTGCTGAAATTGAGTGCTGATTTGGCCAACACCACGCTCAACTATCGCCGTCTAAAAGGCGGCGGTAAGCAGCAGATGCTGGCCAAGGCAGTCGGTCTGCACGCGACGAGCCACCCCCGTGTACTCGATGCCACGGCCGGGTTGGGGCGGGACGCCTTTATTCTGGCCAGCCTCGGCGCCTCCGTGCACATGGTGGAGCGCGTCCCGGAGATCCGTGCCCTTTTGAAAAGTGCGCTGGAGCACGCTCGGGCACCTGAGGCGCTTCCGTCCGATGACTTTGGGCAAACGATTGGTCGCTTATCCCTTGAAGCAGGGGATGCCATCGATTGTCTCGCCCGGATCGCTCACGAGGAGCGGCCCGATGTGATCTACCTCGACCCGATGTTTCCCCCGCGACAGAAGAGTGCGCTGGTCAAGAAGGAGATGCGCATCTTGCACGATTTGGTGGGCTTCGATCCCGATGCCGATCAACTGCTTGAGGCAGCGCGGGCCACTGGCGTTCGGCGCATCGTTGTGAAACGTCCGCGCATCGCTCCGGCTTTGTCAGGAGCAAAGCCGAGTCACGTTCTTTCCGGGAAGACGAACCGGTTTGATGTTTATCTTAACCTCTAATGGTATTTAGGTTCACTCTTTGATAAGCGGGGGCTTTGAAAAATTTAACAGCGCACCAATGGCGAAAGTCGCCAGGCCCGCTAAAATGCCCGGCATGCCTTCGTAAACCGCTGTTTGCCAGCCGAGGTAGCGCCAGAGCAGGGCAACTGCCAGCCCGGTGAAAATTGCCAGGATGGCTACGCCCCGCTGCGGTCGGAGGCCAAGGCACAGGACAATCAGCAATGGAGCGAAGGCGCTCGCTAAGCCGGACCAGGCCATAATCACGAGGTTAAAGACAGATTGCTTGTTCAGCAGCGCCCAAGCTAGTGCGAGCAGGGTGATGATGCCCGTGGTAATTTTTAGAATACTAGGCTTTTCAATGTTTTGGGGCAAGAGGTCATGAGTGACTGCCGAGGAGCAGCTCAGAACCAGTGAGTCCGCTGTCGAAATCGTTGCCGCGAAGATACCGGCGAGAACGATACCCGCACCAAATGGACTCAGTAATTCTTGAGCCATGGTCGGTAAAGCCAGCTCCGCGTCGAAGGTTCCAGGGTCGCTCAGGTAAATGCGGGAGAGCAGGCCCACTCCCGTCGCCATGGCATAAAAAGCTGTGAACCAAACATAATACCAAAGGCGCGCACGCCACATTTGCCTAGAATCACTGAGCGTCATGAATCGGACCATGACATGGGGCTGCCCGATCACAGAGAGCCCGGCAAAGGACCAAGCCACCGCAAAAAGAAGACCGCCGAGCAGCCCCGGTATGACCAGATCGTTCGGAAACCAATTCATGAAACCGTCGATCGCCTGCATCTCAACGACCGCTGCACCAGGTCCACCAAACGACTGCGCGCCGAAGAAAAGAAGCGTTCCCATGGCGATGATCATCACCACCGACTGGGCCGCGTCCGTCCAAATGGAGGCGCGAATGCCGCCCGCCATGCAATACGTCATGACCAGCAAGGCCCCAATCACCGCTCCTGACCAAAGTGGCCAGTCGAGCAGCACATGGAGCGCCTTACTCCCTGCCACAAGTTGAGCACCCGCATAGGCTAATAAGAAGATGAGTGAAATGACCCCCACGATGATCTGCAAAATACGGTCTTTATTGCCACCCCATTCACTGAGCACGCCTGAGAAACTGACTTGCTCGGTCGCTTCAGTGGCCACCCGCAGTCGCTGGTGTATGAAGGTCGAGGCCAAAAAATCGCCAACGATCCAGCCCACCATTAACCAGATGGATGCCAGACCGGTCGCGTAGGTGTAGCCAATCACACCGATAAACATGTAGCCGCTGTTATTGGTGGCTACCGCCGAGAGCCCAACAAGGGAGGGCGGCACAGAGGAACTGGCCAGATAGTAATCCTGCTTGGTCCCACGACTCAGTAGAACAGAACTGATTCCGATGATAACGAAGACACCCAGAAACAAAATGAAACTCGTAACCATGCCCTAGAAATCGTTTTTCAGAACAATTCGGTAGCGGGGCCGTCCCTGCTCAAGCCGCTCAAAGGCTTTGTTGATCTGACTCATCGGCATTTCCTCCACGACGGGCGCTATTTTGTGCCTCGCGCAGAATTCCAACATCTTCGCCATCGTCGCCGGACTTCCCAGCGGCGATGCGCTGATCGATTTTTGACCGGCGAGGAGTGGGAAAAATGGGGCCGATAATTCGGGCTGTGCCCCCACGAAATGCAAGCGGCCTTTAGCTCGGAGCCCGGAAAGGAAGGGCTCCCAGTCGAGCGGCACGTTAATCGTCACCAAAATGAAGTCGAGCGTGTTGGCGATCGCCTCAATGGCCTTGGCATCGCGGCTCGCCACGAATTGGTGGGCACCCAATTCCAGCGCTTCCGATTCCTTGTTTGCCGAGCTGGAAAACGCCGTCACTTCGCAGCCCCAGGCACGCGCAAATTGCAGGGCGAGGTGACCCAAGCCACCGATGCCAACGACCCCTATGCGGTCGGTCGGTCTGATTCCATTGATCACGAAAGGATTGAAAACCGTGATCCCGCCACAGAAAAGTGGACCCGCTTTGGCAAAGTCCAATGAGTCGGGTAGCGGAATAACCCACTCCGCTTTCGCACGAACACGATCGGCAAAGCCTCCCTGACGGCCAATAATGGTCTGATTCGCCTCTGGGCAGAGATTGTGCTCCCCACTCATGCAATTGGGACAGGTCATGCACGAGCCAGAAAACCAGCCTAATCCGACTTTCTGCCCGGGCTTGAGCTGTTTGACTGAATCGCCGATGTGGGCGACCGTCCCAACGACCTCGTGGCCGGGGATCAACGGGTATTGGCTGATACCCCAATCATTTTTCCAGATGGAAAGATCACTGTGGCAGAGGCCACAATAGGCCACATCGATTTCGACTTCTTCCATCCCCAGTTGCCCAGGGTCGTATTCAGACAACTGCAAAGGCGCTCCCTTGGAGTGTGCGGTGTAGGCTTTGATCATACCAAGAACTAATCAAGCTCACGCATGGCTGTCAAACCTAGCCCGAACCCCGGGCGTCTCGGTTCTATTCAATCGATGGAGATTGACCTTTCGGGAATTTCTTTTGTTGTCCGTAGCAAGATGCATTCTAGAAAAAAAATTGGGCAATGGTATCTGAGCTTCGGGCTTTTTTTAATTGTTTGCGGAATTGCGGGTTATCTCTCCAATCCGGCGGGCGCTAAGACCGCGCTTATGTCGGGGTCAACATTTGGTATACTCAGCGCCCTGTGGGGTTTCTGGATGCTCAAAGGTGGGCGGATCGTAGCCTTCGGCGCAGCGCTGTTCACCACACTGGTGCTTTGCGCGGCATTCTCGTGGCGGTCGATAGTGAGCTGGCAGGCCGTTGCGGATGGCGAGCCAAAAGTCTTCGCGGCTTCACTTATCACCGCAATGCTTGTTGCTTCGTTTTTGTCGCTCATTCAGCTTTTCCAAGCAAGGCAAACACTCGTGAGCTGAACCGAGGCTGAAACCAGCTAAGCGGGAACGCCCAGCCTACTTTGTGCCTTGCCAGTTGTTTGGGATCGATACTAAGTCCACACCATGGCTGACTCTTGGGAAACCCTTAAATTACTGGCAGATTCGACCAGAGTGAGAATTCTATCACTACTGCGCCGGGAGGAACTCTCAGTCGCTGAGCTCCAGGAAATTCTCGATATGGGCCAGTCCCGCATTTCATCGCACCTCGGCTTGCTGCGCCAGGGAGAGCTCGTCCATGATCGCCGTGAGGGTAAAAAGACCTTTTATGCAATCAACCGACAATTTAACAGCCAGGGCCTGTCTCTGATGGATGCCGCGTGCGCCTCAGTTGAGGCGTCCGAGCCGATCGTTGGTGATCTCGCCAACCTGAAGCGAATTTTGGAAAAGCGAAAGCAACGCTCGGAGCAGTATTTCAATTCAGTTGCGGGGCGCCTCGGGAAAAACTACTGTCCCGGCCGGAGTTGGGAAGCTATTGGGCACTGCCTCCTGCACCTCACTCCCAAGATAACCATCGCGGACCTCGGGGCAGGGGAGGGTTTGGTATCTCAATTACTCGCGCGACGCGCCGAATCGGTCATCTGTATCGATAACTCGCCCAAAATGGTCGAGTTCGGGAGCGAGTTGGCCGCGAAAAACGACTTCTCCAATTTGCGCTATGTCTTAGGGGACATAGAAGCTGTGCCGCTGAAGCCTCAAAGTGTCGACTTGGCACTGCTTAGTCAGGCCCTTCACCACGCGCAGCATCCCCAGATCGCTGTCGAAGAAGCTCACCGTATCCTCAAGCCCGGCGGGCAAATCATCATCCTCGACTTATTGGAGCACTCATTTGAAAAGGCCCGAGAGCTGTATGCTGATGTTTGGCTCGGTTTCTCCGAAAATGCACTGTATCAGCTCCTAAAAACGGCGGGCTTTCGTCAAATAGAGGTCAACGTCGTTGCCGCTGAGAGTGAAGAACCGCACTTCCAAACCGTCCTCGCCAGCGGTGTAAAATAACCGTGCCCAAGCCATCAATCTATCGAGACAACAAATCGCCCCTGCATTTTTTAGCCTGGTTATAAGTTTTTGGGTTGACTTGGTTTTTTATGGGTGGAATGGTAGGTGGGGTTATGGGAAGACGAATACGCAGATTGGTGTCGAAAAAATCTACAGTTATCCATCATGCAATGAGTCGTATTGTGGGTGGGCAGATGCTTTTGGGTGAGCGGGAGAAGGAGGTGCTGCGGCGTCTGCTCTGGCGTGTGGCGGATTTTTCGGGGGTGGAGGTGCTAACGTACTCGATCATGAGCAACCACTTCCATGTGCTGGTGCGGGTGCCGGAGAAGGATCGGGCGGTCTCGGATGCGGAGCTCCTGCGGCGCTTTAAGGTGCTCTACCCGAAGCCGACACGGTATCAGACGGCGTCCTTTGCCCACTTGGAAAGGGCGCTTCAGGAGGGTAATGAGGAGGCGGTGGCGGTGCGGGCCCAGCTATTGGCGCGGATGCACGATTTGTCTGAGTTCATGAAGACGCTGAAGCAGCGCTTCTCGATTTGGTATAACCGGAACCATGACAATCGTCTGGGGACCTTGTGGATGGACCGCTTTAAGAGCGTGCTGGTGGAGGGGAAGGGCAACCCTTTGCAGACGATGGCGGCCTACATCGACCTGAACCCGGTGCGGGCGGGGCTGGTGGAGGACCCAAAGGACTACCGCTGGTGTGGCTATGCGGAGGCGGTGGCGGGGCATCTGAAGGCCCAGCGGGGTTGGAAGTGGTTTGGGCGACCTATGCAGTGGCGGGATGCGGGATAGGGCTGGCGAGCTGCAGGATGCGGAGTCAGGATGCGTGATCAGGGAGGGTGATACGGGGGTGCGAGAGGGGATGCAGGGTGCGAGTCGCGGTGAGGCATCGACTCGGATGAAGGCTGAGGCGGCAGCGCGTTTGAAGTCGGCTTTGGCGGCGCACCGGAGTTTGATCTTTGGGAAGGGAGCTTCGCCATGGGAGTTGCCGGGGAAGCGGATTGACCGGGCGACGGCAGGCGGGTCTTGAATGAGGAAGGGGGCGAGTTACCGATGTCGGTGGTCCTTCGCTGCCGGGTGCGTTATTTCACGGATGGTGCGGTGCTGGGCACGGCGGAGTTTGTGCGGGGCTATGCGGCGGCGTGGCAGGCAGGGCGCGGGCGACGGCATCCGGTGGCTCCGCAGACGGCGCGGGGGGCACCGTGGGGGGACGTTGCGGTGGTCAATGCTCTGCGGCGGGCGGTGTTTGGCTGAGCTTGGGTGTGTATTGGAGCGGCTAATGAAAATCGTGACTAGCGCTTTTTGGGGCACCTTCGAGTCGGAGGGCTTCAACGCGACGGGCGATAATGTGGAGGGTGCCTTGTGATTTTTGGACCTTACCGCGGATGAGCAGGTAGAGCTCTTGAGCGACCATGAGGCGGTGGCGTTCGAAGAGACTGGGCCAGAGGACACAATTTATAATGCCGGTTTCATCTTCGAGCGAGAGGAAGAAAACACCTTTTGCGGTGCCGGGGCGCTGGCGGCAAATGGCTGCACCGACGACTGTGACAGATCGGCCATTACGCATATTCTTCAGCTGATCGGCCGACCAAGTGCGGCAGCTCAGGCGTGGGCGGATTTGGCGCATCGGGTGGCTACCGACGGTGACCGAAGTCGTGGCAAAGTCGGCGCAGAGGCGTTCCCAAAGGGTCATTTCGGGGAGCGGGGTGCCGTAGGTGCCTGAATCCTCAGCGGCCTGAGCGGCCAGATCAGCCTGCGAAAAAAGATCCAGCTCCAAGGGTTGCTCGACGGCCCAGAGGGCTTGGCGGCGGCTTGCAGCCAGTTGGTTAAGGGCACCGGATTGGGCTAGGATACGAAGTTCGTCCCGTTTGAACTTTGTGCGGAGCCGAAACTGTGCCAGTGACGTGAAGGGAGCTGCCTCGCGGGATTCGCAGAGGGCTTGGACGGAGGTGTGGGCGAGCCCCTTCACCATCTTTAGACCGATGCGGAGGCAGGCTTGGCCCTCGCGGTCTTCGATGGTGCAGTCCCAGGCGGAGGCGGTGACGTCCGGGGGTAAAAAGCGCAGGCCGTAGCGGCGTGCATCCTGAATGAGGGTGGCGGGGCCGTAGAAGCCCATCGGCTGATTGTTGAGGAGGGCGCAATAAAACTCCTCAGTGCGGTGGACCTTCATCCAGGCGGAGGCGTAGGCGATGAGGGCAAAGCTGATGGCGTGGCTTTCGGGGAAGCCGTAAAGGGCAAAGCTATCAATCGTGTTGATGATCCACTCAGCTGTATCCGGAGCGACCTGGCGCTCGGCGAGACGCTGACGGAGGATACTTTTGGCCTTTTTCGTCCGTTCTTCGTCCTTGGTAAAGCCGAGGGCCCGGCGGACTTGTTCGGACTCGCTGGCATTGAGGCCTGCCATGACGATGCCCATTTTAAGGACCTGCTCTTGAAACATGGGGATGCCCAAGGTTCGTTCGAGGATGGGCTTCAGGCGGTCGTCGAGGTAGGTAACCGGCTCGATACCATTGCGGCGGTTAAGGTAGGGGTTGGCCAAGTCTCCCGCGATAGGGCCGGGTCGAATGATTGCGAGCTCCACTGCGAGATCGTAGAAGCAGCGCGGCTGCATGCGGGGGAGGGTGGCCATTTGGGCGCGGCTTTCGACCTGAAAGACGCCGATGGTTTCGGCTCGGCAGAGTAAGTCGTAGGTATCTGTATCGAACTTATCGATACGTGCTAGATCGACCGGGCGTCCGCGTTGGTGGCTGAGTTCGATGCAGTCCTGCATAACGGCCATCATGCCGAGGCCGAGGAGGTCGATTTTGACCATACCGAGTTCTTCGCAGGCATCCTTATTCCATTGCATGACAACGCGACCCTGCATGGAGGCATTTTCCAGTGGGACGATTTGGTTAAGGGCATCATTGCAGATGACCATACCGCCGCTGTGCTGGCCGAGGTTTCGGGGAAGACCGAGCGTGGCATTGACAGCACCAAGGGCGGCGCGGTGGCGGGGGTTTTTCCAATCGAGACCTGCCTGCTGAATCTGTTGCTGCATGGGCAGGGTGTGGGGGAAGTCGCCGCGGGCGAAGAGTGCGTTGAAGCGCTCGACCACATCGAGCGGCAGGCCGAGCACTTTACCGATTTCACGCATGGCAGAGCGTCCGCGGTAGCAATTGACATTGGCGGTCATGGCGGCGCCGTGTTTCCCGTAGCGTTGGTAGACCTCCTGGATGACGGTCTCGCGGTTGGGGCCACTGGGCAGATCGATGTCGATGTCAGGCCAGCCTTGGCGCCCCTCACTGAGGAAGCGCTCGAAGAGAAGTCCCCCGGCTACCGGGTCGACCGCAGTGATGCCCAGGCTGTAGCAGACCGCACTGTTGGCGGCGCTACCCCGGCCCTGACAGAGGATGCCCCGCTCGGTGCAGAAGTTACAGATATCCCAGACGATGAGAAAGTATCCGGCGAAGCCCAGGCGCTGGATGATGGCCAGTTCGTGTTCGAGCTGGCGGCGCACTTTTTGGCTGATCGATCCGTAGCGGTTCTGTGCGCCAAAGAGGGTGAGCTTACGCAGAAAGCCATCCATCGACTCCCCCTCGGGCACCGGGTAGCTGGGAAAACGGTAGTCCAGGTCGCGCAGGCGGAAGGGCAGGCGCTCGGCGAGGCGCAGGGTGTTTTCCAGGGCCTGTGGCAGGTCGTGGAAAAGCTTGGCCATTTGTTGGGGTGACTGAATGCGTTTCTCGGTATTGGCTTCGAGCAAGCGTCCCGCACGTTCCAGGGTAGTGTGGTGACGGAGGCAGGTAAAGATATCGAGCACGGCACGCCCGGTGGAGGCTCCGTAAGCCGGCCCGTTGGTTGCGATAATTTGGAGGCCCTTGTGTGCGGCCAATGCAACCAGAGTCTGATTATAGTGGCGTTCACCGCGGAGGCAGTGCCGCTGAATTTCGACAAAGAGACGGTCTTTCGGAAAAACGCGGCAAAGGGCATCAAGTGCTTGCTCCATGGCTGTGCTGCCGCCGCTCCGCCAGGCCTGTGCGAGGGGACCCTCCTGATCTCCGGTCAGAGCCATGAGTCCTTCGCTATGGACGGCCAACTCCTCAAGCCCGGCGGCGGGGTAGGCACCGCTCGTTTCGGGAAGTGGGCCCGAGTGTTTATGCCAGCGCAGGTGGATCCTGCTGAGCAGGCGGCAGAGATTCTGATAGCCGCTGCGGTTCTCCACAAAGACGGGAAGGTGGCCAAGATAATCCCCGGTCGTCCAGGTGTGTTCCAAACTGCGGGCCAAGGTAAGCTCGGCGCTGACAATGGCCTGAAAATCGATTGACTCGGCGGCGAACTGAAAATCGGGGGCCCCGTAGAGACCGTTGCGGTCGGGCAGGGCGGCGGCGCTGAGGCCCGCTTCGTGCATGGCGGCGACCATTCGTTTCGGCGGCAATGTGCCACGAAGAAAATTAAACGCGCTGCGACCGTGGAGCTCGACGTAGTCTGCCATATCAGTCGTAAGCCCCCACCAGGTGCCATAGTTTATCCGAACGTCGCAGGCAAAAGACGCCCGACGAATCAATTTCCACATCCCACTCCCACTGGGCCCACGGGCGTTCCTCTGCCCAGTCCCCGTTCAGCGCGTAAGGTCCGTGGAAATCATGCACCGGACCGCTCACGATCGAGCATTCCAGATGGGCCGGGTGGTTTTGCTCCAGCCAGACCTTTGTTGGCAACGGTGGTCGAAAGCGCCGGAGGGGGGGGCCCATTTTGAGGACGGAGGGCGAAGGATGAAGGTGTGGAGTGGGGTTGGCAGGGAGGGGGACGAGTTGGTAGGCATCGGGGCGGTGGGTGTTGAGGCGGCGGGGCGCACCGAAGGATTCGCAGCCGACGAGGCCGGCCAGTTGGTCGAGTGTTTCCTGCAAGCGCCAAGGATTGCGCACGCTACTTTCAAATAGGCCCGCCTGGCGGGAAAGCGGGTCGACCGGATCGATCGCAATGCGCCCCTTGCAGACCGGCGCGGTGAGGGGAGACTGTTCCAGATAGTTGCCGATGAGGCGCTCCATGAGATCGGCCCGGCGGGTGGCTTCGGGCAGGCGAATCAACTTTTGGTGCATATGGCCACCCTCGATGTAAAGGTCGACAGCGAGGGCGTGGGCCATTTTCCCCGTTTGTTCCAGCTGAAGTGCCAATGCTCCGCAGGCTTTTTGTATGAGGAAGCGCAGTGAGGGCAGGTCCTGAACGGGTTCTTCGAGGTCAAAGGATTCCTCGTAGTCCACCTCAAGCTCGGAGAAATGAAGGACCGGTTGTGCGGTGCCGTTAAGAATATCCCAGGCACGCAGGCCGTCCGGCCCGAGTCGTTCGCCCAAATGTTGCCGGGGCAGTGCCGCCAAATCAGCGAGCGAGCGGATCCCCCAGCTCTCAAGGATACGACAGGCGTTGGCATTTAGGGCATCCAGAGCTGCCAGTGGCAAATGGGCGAGGAGTTCCTGCACCCGCTCCTTGGTGGGCAGTATTTTCAGGCGAAAGCGCTCGGCGGTGAGGGCAGCAAAGCCGGCCCATTCCGGGGTGGCGGCCAGTCCAGCGCGGGCAGGCAAGCCATTGCGGCGGAGTCGTTCGAGAAGTGGGGGGACTTGTTCGGCCAGCTTGCTGAGATCCGGGCGCAGGAGTTCCAGCGTAGCGCAGCCCTGAAGAGCCCCTTCGCCGAGTTCAATTTGCGGGGTGAGCTGCCAAGCCACCTTCCAGAGCAAACGTTTGGCCGCTTTTTCCGCAGTCGGATTGGCATGTAGGACGGTGCTGCCGCTGCAACGGGAGAGCACTTGAGCCATGGTCATTCCCGGGGTCAGCTCACGCGCTTGCGCCGTCTGATTAAGCTCTGCTACCCGACCGCTGGTGTCGACCAATACGAGGGCCCCACCGGGCCGATGACTCTTGGCCCGTAGCGCGGAAAAGAGGCGGAAATTTTCAATTTGCAGGCGGAGAAACATTTAGCAGGATACGGGATGCGGGATACGGGATAGGGGATACGGGATGCAGGGTGCGGGATACGGGGTGGTTTAGCTGGCCAGGGCGTTTTTTTGGGCGTTTGTTTCTGTGGGCATTTGGCTGCGGGCGTAGCTGCGGGTGGTGGCTTCGATTTGCTGGAGAAGGGTGTCTCGGCTTTGGTCGAGATCGTGGAGGGAGCGGCTGTGCTGCAGAAGAATTCGCCGATCCGCGCAGCGGACCAGAGGGGCGTTGGAGAGGATGACGGCACCGCCTGCCCGCTGATGCGCGAGGCGCTGCAAGCGATACCAGGCGAAGGGTTGGATCCTTTGAACCTCGCTTGACGAAAGCCCCCGCAAGTCGGCCGCGACGAGGGCGAAATTATCATCCCGCAGGAGCAGGTCGAGGGCACGAACTGTTTGGTCAGCTCCCCGAACCGGAATCCAGAGTAAGTTTTCCTCAAGGCCCTCATAAAGCGTCTCGGGATCGAGGCCGGTGGTGGTATCGACCAGCGCATGGTAAGCCCCCGTTTGCCAAGATGCGCGCAGCAAACATTCGAGTAAGCTCTGCCCACCCACAGAAGGGCCCGAGCAAACGCACTCCCAGAGTTGCCGCTTGGGAAGGTACCATGCTTGGCCGCCTTGATCGCCCAAGCAGACCCCTGGAGCGGCGGCGCGTGGCTGATTGGCTGAGTTTAAAGGCGGGTTTGAAGACGAGCTTGAAGGCAGGTTTGAAAGCGGGGTGGGCACATTGGCCCAATTTTCCTGTGGATCCAGTAGAGCGGCGGCTGAGCACATGCCTGCACGATCGGCTAATTCCTTAAAACCCTTCAACCCTTTAACCCCTTGCGTGACTCTCTTCGCTCTCATGCCTTCCATGAAAGAGCGATTAATGTCAGTCGCAACCAAATAGTGAACATTTAAGCACTAAATTAAGCTGGTCCGGACTTGGATGGTTTAATTCGAAGGATAGGGAAGGTGTGGCTCAACCGCCCTGCAAGACGTGCAGGTTCGCCATGGAGATGCCGCTCAGCATGGCACCTACGATCCCGAGGAAGCCTTGGTCGGTGCCAGCGAGGAAGAGGTTGTCGAGGTGGGTGCGACCGTCTTTGATTTTGCCGGGCGCTCCGTAGATGGCGCCGTTGAGGTGGCCGGTATACTTACGAACGGTGCGGGGGGTGAACATATCGCTGGCGATGCGGTGGGTATCGAGCTTCAGTTTGGCTTCGGGCAGGAGGCCCAGAGTGACTTGCTGCAGCTTGTCATACCAGTGGGTCTTTTGAGCGCGGTAGGTGTCCTCATCGAGGGCGCACCAGGCGTCGTGGTTGGCCATGGCGGTGACGCGGAGAAAGCCCTCCTCCAGCTGGCGACCCTCGCCGTATTGGTAGTTATTGGGAAAGCAGATGACCCCGCTGGTCGGATCGACCAGGCGGTCAGGCTCGACACGGGCGTAGCGAAAGCGCTCGGCGGTGTTGAAAAAGATAATCGTATCGTCCCACCCGAAGTCGGCGGGTTGTTTGTCGAAAACGGTGATGGTCTCGGTGAAGCTGAGCTGGCCGATGTTGTCCGCCCCGGCGTCGGCCGGTTGATCCGTGCAGAGGCGGGCCGTCTCGACAGCCCCTGCGGTGGAAAGGATGGTATCCGCAGTGATGACCGAACCATTGTCGAGGACCACCGCGCTGGCTTTGCCGTCTTGCGACTGAATTTGGCGAATGCCGCACTTCATCTTACGGACTCCACCGAGGGAGCGATATTTATCCTGCAGGAGCTTAATAATAACACGGACGCCGTCGAGCGGCCGGGCGAAGCCCTCAAAAAAGAGCGAGCGGAACATGATGGCAAACTGCCCGTAGTCCATGTCGTGCTCCTGGGCGCTCCCGTAATACATGACCGGGCAGAAGAGCATGTCCTCCAGGAGGGGGTCGGTAATGTGTCGCTGCACGGCGGCGCGGGCCGAGCTGGGGATGGCTCCGAGGTTGAAGGCGTCAAGGGTGCGGACCTCCTCGGCGAGGGCCCGGAAGCCATCGATTTGCTTGGGAAAGGCTGCGGCGATTTCCGACTCAAAGAGGGCGAAGTCATTGTTGAAACGCAGTTGGCAGCCCGGGAAGTGAATGCGTGAGCTATTCTGCGGGCAGAGGTCGAGCGCCTCGTAGGGGATCCGCAGCTGGCGGAGCAGTTTGGTCAGCGGGGTGCCCTTAGTGCCCTTGGGGACGTAATTCGTCATGGCATGCAGGCCCACGTCAAACTTGCGGCCATCCTGGCTGTAGAAAGAATTCAGCCCGCCCGATGCGTTATGCCGTTCGAGAATAATGACCTCCTTACCGGCCAGCGCGAGCCGGATACCCGCAGCGAGGCCCGCCATGCCGGCGCCGATGATGACGGTCTCGTAGTGCTGCTTCAATCGCCTACTTGGCGTTAAACATTGGTGTCAGGTAAGCGCCGCAGCTATCGAGAGATGCTAGCTGCGGGTAGTCCTCCTCAGGAACCTCAATGCCGTGTTGCTTGCGCAGTTCCATGACGATGTCGAGAAAGTCCATGGAATCGAGATCCATTTGGTCGCGCAGATTCACCTCAGGCTTGAGGTCGGTCGTGTCCTCGTCAGGCGCGATTTCGTTGATGATGTCGATAACGATCTGTTTTACTTGGTCTTCGGTCATGGTTGTTGGAGATGCGGGATGCGGGATAGGAGATACGGGATAGGAGATACGGGCTGTTTAGTCTTCAAATTTTTTGACGATGAGGGCGGAGTTGACGCCGAGCATACCGAAGGAGTTGTTGAGGATAACTTTGACGGCGTCAACCTTGCGGGGCTCGTTTATGACGAGATTGGGCAGATCACACTCCGGATCCAGTTCTTCGATGTTAATCGTGGGGTGGATAATATTATCCTGAAAAGAGGGCAGATTTCCGGCCAGTTCGAGGGCGCCGGCTGCTCCCATGCAGTGGCCGATGTAGCTTTTGGTGTTGTTGATATAGGTCGTGGGGCAGCTGCCAAACACCTCGCGAATGGCCTTGATCTCTTGAATGTCGCCCATCGGGGTGGAGGTGGCGTGCGTGTTGACGATATCCACTTCGCCCGCTTCGATACCGGCGACGGCGAGCGCCTGGTGCATGCACTCGGCCTGGCGCTCCGGGTTGGGCAGGACGTAGTCAGACGCGTCCGAATTAATACGGTAGCCGATAATTTCGCCCAAAATCGTGGCGCCGCGTGCCTGGGCGTCTTCGAGGCGCTCCAGTGAGTAGACGCAGCCACCTTCGGATACCACGATACCATTGCGGCTTTTGTCAAAGGGGCGGCTCGTTTTGTTGACATCCGAATCATGGCGGCCGAGCGCGCCCTGACTCTTAAACCCGGCGAAGATCCCGAAGGATTGGATGCTTTCGCTGACGCCGCCGGCCAGGGCAAAGTCGACCTCACCGAGGCGGAGCATTTGCAGCGCCTGAATAAGGCCCGCATTCCCGGCGGCGCAGGCGGCACCGATTGTGTAATGGGGGCCTGTGATGCCGGTGTTGATGGTGATCTCTCCGGCCGGATTATTCGCCACGGTGCGGGGGTTATGGTGGTGTGTCCAGTATTTCGTGTCGTAGTCGAACTTTGAGATATTGTAGACCTCGTTCTCTGTCTCTACGTTTCCGTGTTCGGTCGTGCCGATGTAGACGCCGATCCGGCTTTTATCGAAGTTCTCAAAGTCGATCCCGCTGCTCGCGATGGCCTCGCGCGCGGAGAAGACGGCGATGCTGCCTGCCCGGGTGCCGACGCGCAGTTCTTTGCGGGTTTGGTACTGCTTTGGGTCGAAGTCGCAAACACCGGCTGGCACCAGGCCCATGTAGCGCATATCGATCAGCTGAATGCGTGCGACACCCTCCAGAAGATTCTTTCGATAGTCTTCGAGGGTGTTGCCGTTTGGCGAGGTCAGGCCGATGCCCGTGATGACGATGCGTGAGTGCTGCATGGTTAAAGCGAGTAGGGATACCACGTTTCAGGGTTGTGGTGTCAATAGTGTAAAGCGCCTGCCCTCGGGCAAACCCGGATTGAAAATTTACGCCCATTCCTCTTTTTTGGATTGGTTAACTGGCTTCCATCGCCTAAGACTCGATCGATGGACGTATTAGTTATTGGAGGCGCCGGTTATATTGGGAGTCACTGCGTAAGGCAGCTCGTCGCGGCGGGGCACCGGCCGGTCGTGATGGACAATTTGGTCTTTGGGCACCGCAGCGCGGTCAGCCCGGAAATTCCGTTTTACGAGGCTGATTTGGGCGATCCAGCCGCGGTTGGTGAGATCCTGCGGAAGGAGTCCATAGAGCTGGTCATGCACTTTGCCGCCTTTGCCTATGTTGGGGAATCGGTCACCGAGCCCCGCAAATACTACGAAAATAACTTTGTCGCCACCCTGCGCCTGCTCGAAGCGATGCTGGATAACGGGGTGAAAAAGTTCGTCTTCTCCTCAACCTGCGCGACTTATGGGGAGCCCGAGCGCTTGCCGATCGTCGAATCTCTCCCCCAGGCGCCAATCAATCCCTATGGCCAGACCAAGCTGGACGTGGAAAACTGCCTGAAGGCCTTTGCCCATGCTTACGGGCTGAGCTTTGCCGCCTTCCGCTATTTTAATGCAGCGGGTGCGGCGGAGGACGGGAGCATTGGCGAAGACCATTCGCCGGAGACCCACCTCATCCCCCTGGTCATTGATGCGGCGACGGGGCGGCGGGAGCCTATTAAAATATTCGGTACTGATTATGACACTCCAGACGGGACTTGCCTGCGCGACTACGTTCATGTTGACGATCTTTCGCGGGCACACATCGCGGCCTTCGAGAAGCTGGAGGCACCCGGAGTCGGTCTTTTTTATAACCTTGGTACAGGACGGCCGAACTCGGTGCGTGAGATCATCAAAGCGGTCGAGGCTGTGACGGGTTTGAAAGTCCCGGTAGTGGAAGACGTCCGCCGCGCGGGCGATCCGCCCGCGCTGTATGCGGATTCCAGTAAGGCGCAAAAAGAGCTGGGCTGGGAGATAAAATTCACCGAGGTGAAGGACATTATTGCGACGGCTTGGCGCTGGCATGAAGCCAATCCGAATGGATTTGGGGATTGAATGGCTTCGCGTTCCCACATCCCCTTGATATGCGCCCTGTTTGGCGCTGTTTCCATGCTGGCGGCGGAGTCGCAGCGGTTGTCTTTAGACGCGGCCATTCAATCGGCGCTGGAAAACAACCTGGGGCTGCGTATCTCCAGCCTCGAACCGGCTAACGCACTGGATGCGATCGAGATTGAGGAAGCTCAATTTGACCCCTCCCTGTTTGGGAATGCGGCCCTCTCCGAACGCCAATCGGCCGCCACGAGCAGTGCCCTCGACGATGCAGTCACGCCGCAAAGCAAAAACCGCCGAGCCCGCGCCGGGGTGGAAATGCGCTTGGCCACAGGGGCATCGGTCACGGTGGGCTCGTCTATCAACCGGAGCGAATCCAACAACAATGCGGCCCGGAACCCAGACTATTCCTCGGATGTGGGCCTGTCGCTACGCCAACCACTCCTCCGGGGTGCCTGGACCGGGGTTAATCTGGCCCCGCTGGCCCGGGCCAAAGTGAATGCACAGCGCAGCCTTTTTGAGCTTCGCTCGGACGTCCTCGATTTGGTGCTCGGGACTGAGATCGCTTATTGGAACCTGGCCTTTGCCCGCGCCGATCGCGAGCTCATCGCATCCAGTCTGGAGTTGGCGACAAACCTCCTCGAGGAAAACCGGGAGCGGGAACGCCTCGGCCTGGTTACAACACTCGAAGTGCTGCAGGCGGAGGCGGAGATACTCAGTCAGCAGGAGGCGATTATTCAGGCCGAGCGCGCGATTGAGGATGCGGAGGATGCCCTGCGGCGGACAATGGGGGTGGTTGATTTTTCCGGGCCGATTACGGGGAGCTTCGATGTTGACGGCCTCCCCGAGCAACTCACCGCGCTCCGCCCGATGGATGCGGTCGTTCTCGATACCTTGAAAAACGATGATGCTGCCAAGGCCCAGGAACGCCGGCTTGAGGTGCAGCGGATTAACCGAATGCTGGCGGAGGATGCGACCCGCCCGGAGCTCGATTTAACCGCCGGGGTGGACTACCTTGGGCGCGATACGCGCGGGGTCCGGGCGCAGCGGGGTGCTTTGCGGGCTGACGGCTACGATTGGAATGTGGGGCTGGAGGTTCGGCTGCCCTGGGGTTTCCGCGAGGCAAAAGCCCGGGAGCGGCAAGCGGTGCGCTCGGTCGAAGAATCCGAGTTGCAGTTGGCTGACATCAAGCAGGAGAAGGCCCTCGCTGCGCGCAATGCCTGGCGGTCGGCCAATGCCGGACTGAAGCGGATCGAGGTGGCCCGCGCCGCCCTCGCCCTAAACGAAAAGACCTTTGAACAGGAGCGTGCCCGCTTTGGCTCCGGGGTCGTACCGTATCGAAACCTGCTTGAAGCTCAGCGGGACCTCGACCGGGCAAAGAGCAACTATCTAAGTTCGGTTATTGAAACGCTCCGCGCCGCCGTTCGGTTAAGCCGTATTGACGGGAGTCTTTTTGAGCGTAATGGTCTCAAATGGGAGACCGACGACGCCTTCGCCCAAAGTTCTTCCCGGGAGTTCAGAGCCCCAATCACCTCAAATGAGGATAATTAACGATTCATGAAACGCCTCGTCATCTCACTTATAGTTATCGGTCTGCTCGGAGCGGGAATCTACGGATTTCTTCAGGTGCTTCCGGAAAAGGATCCATCGCACGGAAGTAGCATCACCACGGATACGGCGGCCATACGAGACCTACAGACGGTCGTCCCTGCATCGGGGGAGGTGCTGCCGCTGCTCAACTCCATCGTGAAATCTGAAATCAGCGGACGCATTACTCATATTCCCGTCGTCGAGGGAGAGACTGTCGAGCGTAACCAGATTCTGCTGGAGCTGGACCGCACCAGCTTGGAGACCCGGTTACGGGAGGCGGAGCGCAATTTGGAAGCGGAAAACCTTCGTCTGGAAAAGTCGCGGCGCAACTACACCCGCCTGAAAGAACTCTTTGACCGTGAATTTGTTGGCGAGCAGGAGTATCTGGATGCGCAGACCGATTTGCGTTTGGCTGAGCTCAATCTGGAGATCGCGCAGACCCGGTTGGAAGACGCCGCGGAGGATCTTTCAAAAACAACTATCCGTGCACCTCACGACGGCGTGATCACGCGCATGGATGTGGTCGAGGGGCAGGTCATCTCGGGGGCTACGTCTGTGTCAAACGGGACGGAGCTGATCACCATAGCGCAGCTTGATGAACTCTACATGGAGGCCAGTATCAACGAGGTCGATGTCGAAAAGCTGGAGATCGGGCAATCCGCTTTCCTCCGCTTCGACGCCATCCCTGAATTTGAAGTGGAGGGGCAGATCAGCGTAATCGCCCCTTCCGCCCGACGCAATGGCGATGTGCGGGTCTTTCCCGTCGAGGTCATCTTCGAAGTGGCTGACAACCGGGTGCGTCCGGGCATCAGTGCCACGGTGGAGATCCCCATCGCCTCGGCGAAGGGCGCGGTATCGGTCTTGCTTTCGGCGGTTTTTAATAACGACGGGAAAAGTATCATTTACGTGCAGACCGCCGTTGGCTGGGAACGGCGTGAAGTAACAGTCGGTATCAACGACCTGCAACACGTCGAGGTGCTCTCCGGACTGGAAGCTGGCGAATCGGTCGCGCTTAGTCGGCCTCCGCAGTTTCGTCGCTCCGATGGATGATAAGGAACAGGTTTTTAAACTTCGCTCGATCCGGCGCACCTACCAGGTCGGTAGCGAACAGGTGCATGCCCTGGATGGGGTGGATCTGGAGATTTTCGACCGGGAGTTCATCGCGGTGACCGGCACCTCGGGCTCGGGCAAGTCGACGCTGATGCATACGCTCGGGTTTATGGATAGCCCGACCTCGGGCGAAATGTTTTTTGAGGCGAAGGACGTCTCCAGTATCAGCCGCAGTGCTCGTGCGCGGCTGCGGGCGACACGAATCGGGTTTGTCTTTCAGTCCTTCAATCTGCTGCCCAAGCTGAGCGTGCTGGAAAACGTTCTTTTGCCCCTCGTCTATGGACGAACCGGCACGGATCATAAAAAAGAGCTGGGTATGGCCGCGCTTGAGCGGGTGGGTATGGAGCACCGTTCGACCCACCGGCCCAGTCAGTTGTCCGGGGGCGAGCGGCAGCGGGGCGATCGCCCGGGCCCTGACCAATCGACCGCGCCTCATTCTAGCCGATGAGCCCACCGGGAATCTCGATACGAAAAACCGGGGCCGGATCATGGATCTATTCGGCTCCCTTCTGAATGAGGGCATCACGCTCGCACTCGTCACGCACGATGACGAGGTCGCGCAATACGCCAGACGCCGGATTCGGATGCAGGATGGCAAGATCGTGGAGGACGAGGGCTCATGAATCCACTGGCTGCTATGTATACCGGCGCGTCCAACGGCATTCGTGAAGTTTGGTCGAACAAGGTGCGCACGCTGCTCTCCATGAGTGGGATCATCCTTGGGGTGGCGGCCCTGGTGGCGATGGTCGGCATCGTGCAGGGCATGCTGGGTAACATGCGTGCCTCCTTCGAGCGCAGTGGCGGTGTCCTGAAACTGGAGGTCCATCCGCGCGAGGCCCCCGAGGATCAACTGCATATCGCGGGTATTTCGCCGGGCATGACTTGGCGCGATGTGGGTGCGATTGATCGGGCCACGCCTTTGGCCGCCTTCGTCACGCCGATTGTGGATATGCGCTGGGAGCGATTCGTCGGGAACGGTCGCCGGACCGGTGCGCTGCTGCATGGCGTCACGCCGGATTGGACCGGAATCAGCCAAAGAAAGCTGGAATATGGCCGCTTTATCGCTGACTACGATATCAATTCAAAGGCCCCGGTTATAGTGGTTGGGGCGCATGTAGTCGCTGAGTTGTTTGGCACGGGTCAAAACGTCATTGGCGAGCAGATACGGGTAAATGGGGATGTGTATACCATTATTGGCCAATTTGAGCCAGTCGCGGGAATCGGTGGTGCGTTTGGTGGCGGGCGCCGCTGGAGCTGGGAGGACCGCATAAACCTTATGCCAGCCACGACGGCAATTTCCCGCTACCGTGGGAGCGACCGCGTGGATCGGATTGAGATCATGGCCGCCGATGTGGAAACCCTTCCGGACTTGATCGGGCAAATTGAAAACACACTCACGCAAACGCATCGCGGCATTCAGGATTTTGAGATACGCACGCAGGATGAACAACTCGCGGAGCTGAAGAAGCTGGAAAATTCCTTCACCTACTCGCTGGGTGGCATTGCCGGGATATCGCTCTTGGTCGGGGGTATTGGCATCATGAATGTGATGCTGGCCTCAGTCAGCGAGCGAATCCGGGAGATCGGCGTGCGCAAGGCAATCGGGGCGCGGAGTTACGATATTTTTATTCAATTTCTGGCTGAGGCGGTCGTCATTTCGATTCTGGGTGGCTTGTTTGGCCTGGCTGCGAGCGTGGGCCTCCTCTCGATCGCGCGCGATAGCATACCGGAGGGGGGGAACATTAGTCTTCTGCCAATCACTGCGATGCTCTACGGCTTCCTCTTCAGTAGCTTGATCGGTCTCGCCTCGGGTGTTTACCCGGCACTGCGCGCCTCGCGGCTCGATCCCATCGATGCCTTGCGCTACGAATAGCGAGTCGGTGCCTCGTTCAGACTGACTGCAGCATCCATCTGCACCACCTGCACCTCGGCATTCGAGACGGACTGGATGAGGGCTCGTGCAAAGGAGAGGGGGCTGTTAATCGCGGTGGCGAGCTTTGCTTGGGTTGCGCTTGCGATAGCGACCTGCCGGCTGGCGGAGAGGTTTCGATGATTCAGGGCGACGAGCACTCCCGGGACACTGGGATTAAAGGCAATGCACTCGGCCGCGCGGCCGGTGAAAAAACGACCATCCAAACACTCCAGGACAAAGCCTTCCGGTGAGCGGCTATAGGGCACATAGCTGCGCTGCGCGGCATTGATCGCACGTTGTTGGGAGGTGTCTGGCTCAGGACGCACCGCTTCCAGGGGCGTCGGCCGACTATCCAGCAGGCCACGACCAGAGGCGGGCACCTCGCCAAAGGCATGCGGCAGCAGCGCTTCCGGGTCATGGGCGCAGCCTTTGATCTCAAGCTTCAGCGAGTTGAAGTTGGACAGCTCACGCAGGAACTGTCGGCAATGGCCGCAGGGCATTTCGGAAACCGAGAGGGCGACTACCGCATGCTCCTCGTGCATCCAGGCGTTGAGCAGGGCGGACTGCTCGGCATGGAGCGATGCGTTGAGCGGCATCCCCTGAAACTCCATGTTCGCCCCCAGATACAATTTACCCGAAGCACCCCGCGCCACCGCACCCACCGCAAAGCCCGAGATCGGATGCACCGAAAAGGCGGCCGCGAGCGGGAGTAAGCGATCCGCGGGAATTTCAGATTCCGGATCAAGTGAACCGCTGAAGGTCGGCGATTCAAGGGCGCTGCGCAGAGCGGACTTCGCCGGAACATCCAATTCCAGACGGTTCAGCGCGTTTTCAATATGGCTATCGGTCAAGAGCATGGCGGGAAGCAAAAGGTAAATGATTTGAACCGCAAGCCGCCAAAGAAAGCTACCTGGCTACTTAAGGAAACTAATGCTGGGCGATTTCCGTCAGGACTTGCTGCTTCGAGTTTTGCAAAGCGGGGTTTGTAACCTGGCTGCACACTTCGCGGGCCTCCTCGATGCGCCCGAGCTTGCCGAGCACCCGCGCCCGGTGCAGGTCCAGGATTTCCCCCTGAAGGGCTGTGTTGGCTTGTTTGCGGAGCTGGTTCCAATGCACCAGCGCATTCCTCCAGTCCGGACTGGCCAAGTCGTAGTACGACTCCCCCAGCCGCATTTGAAAATCAAAGTTCTCGGGTGCGAGGTTAGCCGCCCGTCGAAAGGCCTTTAACAGCTCCCGCTCGAGTGCATCCCGGGTGAAAATTCCGCCCTCAATAAATTCGCTTCGAAAATCATGGAGCAGTTGCCCCAGCGCGAAGTGGTAGACGGCAGTCTCCGGCTCAAGATCAATGGCGTTTAGGTAGAAGGTGAGGGCTGCCTTGCCCTTTCCTTGCTCCGCCAGATGATTACCGATCTGTTGCTTCACCACGGCGATCCCGGGATCCAGCTCGTCTGCCTTGAGAAAGGCGACAAAGGCTTGATCGTATTCCTCCAGACGGCGAAGGAGCTTGCCGTAAAGCACATAGGCACTCACGTCGTCGGGTTGATCCGCGAGGTAGCTTCGATAGGATTGCACCAGTTCATTGATGCGGCGGTCGAGATCAGTCGCGGTATAAAAATCCGGGTCCTCGGCGATCTTTCGGTAGATAGAGGCTTCTTTCTCCGCGATAGCCAGTAGCCGCGTGCTGGCGAGATCACCCGACTGGCCGTATGCGGTCGTCAGTAAGAGTAGGGCCCAGGTGATTAATGTGATGCAGGGTAGCTTCATAATTTTCTCACGCAGAAGTCGCTCCGATTGCTTGCGGGAGTCGCCTCTACGGTGCATTTCAAAGCTCAACAACGCTGCGCCGGTCGGCAATAAAATAAACTTGGCTCCGAGCGAGCCAAACAGGATGCTCCTGGCACAATGCCAAGCGCCACGGTCGAAGACTATATTAAGCACATTTATCTAGCTTCTGAAAAGCAAACAGGGGCGGAGGTTCCCATGGGGCAGATTGCCGATGCCCTGGGCGTCGTGCCGGGCACGGCAACGACGATGATGAAGGCGCTCTCTGATGCGGGCTTGGTTCGCTACGCGCCGCGCGTCGGTGTTGAATTGACGGGGCCTGGCCAACGCCTCGCCTTGCACGTCTTGCGCCGCCATCGCTTGATTGAGCAATTCCTCGTGGAAATCGTGGGTCTCGACTGGTCGGAGGTGCACGACGAGGCGGAGCAACTGGAGCATGTGGTTTCAGATCGACTCCTGGAGAGGATCGATGCCCTACTCGGGCACCCGATAGAGGACCCGCATGGCGACCCGATCCCCTCGGCCACCGGCGAGCTCCGCTCGGGCCAGCTCGAATCGCTTGCGGAATGCCCGCTCGATGCCGAACGGACGATTGCCCGGATCAGCGATCAGGATACGGAGTTCCTCAACTACATCTCCCGAAGCGGCCTGATTCCGGGGGCCACCCTTGTCGTGGAGCAACGCAGTCTCAGCGCAGAGTCGGTTGGTCTGCGCTTAAATGCGGGGGAGGCAAGCCTCTCGCTCGGCCTCGGTGCAGCGGCCAAAATCCTTGTCCGGGTCCGGTAAAATCCCGGTTGCGGGCATTTTACGTATTGTCAGGTCTGTATGGAATCCTATTTGCTTAGACGTTTAAGTTGCCGGAAAATCATTAATCAAACCAAGTACTATGCCAGAAGAAACGCCACCCACCACTCTCTCTGCACCCTCAGTTATCGAGCAATTCATCAATGTGCTGACAACCTATGGGCTGCAAATCATCGCTGCCGCCATTATCCTCGTCGTGGGGCTCTGGTTGGCAAAAAAGATCAAGGCCCTGTTCGTGAAAGCGCTGCAAAAAAGAGAAGTTGATGCGACACTGGTCGGCTTCTTGAGTAGTTCGCTTTATGGCGCGCTCGTTGTCTTTGTCGTGATTGCAGCCATTGGTAAGCTCGGCGTTCAAACCACTTCCTTTGTGGCTGTGATTGGTGCCGCCGGCTTAGCGGTGGGCTTGGCGCTTCAGGGCTCGCTCTCCAATTTTGCCTCCGGGGTGCTTCTGATTCTCTTCAAGCCGTTTCAAGCAGGTAATTTCATCAAAGCGGGCGGTGAAATGGGCACTGTTGTTGAGGTTAATATCCTTACCACTGAGCTTAAAACGCCCGATAATATAAAGATTATCATGCCCAACTCCCAGGTTATGGGCGGACCGATCACCAACTTTTCCGCACACCCGACGCGTCGGGTCGACATGACGATTGGTGTCAGCTACAGCGATGATTTGAATAAGGCCAAGCGCCTCATTGAGGAGCTCATTGAGGCTGACCAGAGAATCCTCAAGGAGCCCGCGCCTCAGGTTGCTGTGGCAAACCTCGGTGATAGCAGCGTCGACTTTGTCGTGCGCCCATGGGTGAACGCCGCCGATTTCTGGGCGGTCAAGTTCGACTTCACCAAGGCGATCAAAGAGAAGTTTGACGAAGCGGGGGTCAGTATCCCATTCCCCCAACGCGATGTGCACCTTTTCCAGGAGCATGCCTCTTGAGGGGTCTAAGGGTCTGCGGGGTCCCTCTTTTGAAACTGCCTGGTCTCATCTCTCTACTGCCCGTGTGCTGCCTCGCTGGTGCGGGAGAGGCGACGATTGTCTATCAGCTGGCTGAGCGATACGCGCCCTACGCGGACTGGGCGTCTTGGTTGGACCCGGCTGCGACTGCGGAGGAAGCAAGCCCCGGTTGGTGGCAGACCCCGGAGGCCATCCGACGCGGCCGGTCCAAGGCGATCCGGCCTCTGGCGGGCCTGCATCTCGCCCTGGAGCCGGGGCATATCGGGGGTGCTTGGGCCGAGTGGGAAGGGCGGCATTTCCGCATAGAAGCGAGTGATTACTGGGTGCGCGAGGGAGAGCTGGTCCTCGAAGTGGCTCAACGTGCCACTGCCAGTCTAAGGCGACTGGGGGCACAGATTGACCTTTTGCGGAAGGGCTGCGCTCCGCTCAACCCGAAGACCTTTCAGGATTACTGGGCTGCCGCCCAGGCCGAGTCCACTCCGCCGACGGAGCTATCCCTGAAGGCACAGCTGGCACACGCCTTGGCCGTGCGTGATCGGGCCATGCGGAAGGCAATCATCACGGGCGAGCTAGCCGAGCGGGCGCGTCTGGTGAACGAGTCAATCCGCCCCGATGCCTTTATCTCGATCCACATCAACGCGGCACCTTGGCCTGCGGCGGAGCGAAAGCAGCTGGTGGATTCCGATCATACCCATGTGTTGATTTTTGGAAGCCTCCTCGACGAAGAGCTGGCGACTCCGGAGCAAAGGGCGCGGCTCGTCAAGAAACTGATGAACGGCAGTGGGCCTATCGAATCCGAACTGGGCGAGGCCATGGGCGAGGCCCTTGCGGAAGCCACCCGCTTGCCCGCCTCAAACTACTCGGGGAACAATGCGGTCCGTCTGGAGGGGCGCTCCGACTACCTCTGGGCTCGGAATCTGATGCTGCTCCGCCTCGTCGATTGCCCGGCAGTCATGCTGGAGCCGTATATCGCCAACAGCCAGTCCACCTATCCCCGCATCCAGGAGGCCCTCCGCGCAAGAGCCCACCACGAACCGCTGCCAAAAGATGATATTCTAAACGAATACGCCGACGCCATTGTCGCGGGTGTCAAGCGGGCCTATGCCGGGCAGCCTTTATGAAGATCAAGCAGAATATGGGTCGATAACGAAGGATGGTTGACTGGTTTTTTCGACCGGGAAGCACCTACAAGCTAGATGAATCGATTACTCACACTCATGACGTAGCTGACCAGGCAAACCCCCGGCCTCCGGGAGTCGTTACCTTGCAGCGCTTTGGACCTTGGCTTGCGGGGGCACTGGTTTGAGTCGGCGGATGAGGCGCAGAGTTAGCGCGAAGGCGGCGAGGGTGAGCCCGGCGGCTAAACCGATCCAGAGGCCTTGGGGCCCGGCATCGAAGCTGAAGGCCAGGAGACTGCCCAAGGGGATACCCAGTATCCAAAAGCAGGCGAAGATGATGCCGGTGGGGAGGTTGACATCACGCATCGCCCGCAGCGCACTCATGCTGATGATTTGCACGCCGTCGAAGATCTGAAAAAAACCGACAATGACGAGCAGGGAACTGGTCAGGGCGATGACAAGTGGATCGGTTGTAAAGGCCTTCGCGATGAGATCACCCGCAAAAATGTAGGCGAGTGCGCAGGTGCTCATAATGAGAAAGGTCGTGGCGTGGGCGCCCATCAACAGGTTGCGGCGCTCGTCAGCCTGACCTCGCCCGAGGCTGTGGGCGACGCGGATGGTGACGGCCATGGAGAGGCCCAGCGGTAGCATGAAGGTGAGCGAGGCGCAGGTCAGCGCGATTTGGTGCGAGGCGAGGGCGACCGGTCCGAACTGCCCGATAATTAAGGCCGCAATAGTGAAGGCACCAATTTCCAGAAGCAACTGGCCGGCAACGGGTAGGGCGATGCGGGCCGTTTCCTTGCACTTGCCCGTGTCGAGCGGTATCAACCAGCGGGGAGGGCGGCCGGGAGCCATGGTGGCGGAGCGGCCGAGGTAGCGCACGAGGGCGGCCATACTGAGTAGGCGGGCGATGAAGGTGGCCACACCCGCGCCGACCAGACCCAGCGCGGGTGCGCCAAGTTCGCCGAAAATGAGGGCATAGTTGAGGAGCACATTCAGCGCGACCCCGCCCAGCAAAATCCAAAAGACCCCCCAGGGGTGATTCCTTGATTCGGCAAAGGATTTAATGGTCATCGCGGGAACAATGGGTATGAGGGAAAGCGCTACCCAGATGAGGTAGGGTGGGGTCATGGCCACGACTTCGGCTGGTTGACGTAGTAAACCGAGGAAGGGAATGAGCGCGAGAAGCAGCCCCGAGAGGGCAATGCCGATCACGACTGAAACGAGGAGGCCGTTGCGAAAGGACTCGGCACTCTCGCTTTGTTGGTTGGCCCCGAAGGCGTGAGAAACCTGAACTGAGACCGCGGCGAACCAGCCAATCGCTGGAACGAAGGCGAGAAGAAAGAGCCCATTGACCAGTGCCGCCACGGCCAACTCAACCGTGCCGAGATGGCCGATCATGAGCGTATCCGACAGCCCGAGTAGCATCTGGCTGAGCTGCCCGGCAACGATGGGGAAGGCCAGACTGAGGGTTTTCTTATTCTCTTTGAGGATGGCTTTCATCGCGCCGGGGAAAATTTTCGGAGGCACGCGTTACCCCGCATGCTGTGGCGCATAAGAATCAGCAATCAGCCGGATAACAAGTCCCTTCACTGGAAATCGATCAAGCAGTTGAGGTGCTAAAGTGAGCGCCCTCTCTTCAAGACAGACGGTCACGGACCTCAAAAGGCCCCACCCCACTATTTGTGTTAAAAATGCTCGGCAAAGCTGGCGCCCGGTCTGAAACTTGCTAACACTCAAATGTGAATAAATTGTGTATAATAACTAGATGTAGTGTTACAAATTAAAAAATTAACGATATATTGTAGGGGATTTGTTGACATGGTGATTTTGCTCATACAAGGTCTTCGAGTCGCGAAGACGCGCAAAAATCTCCCAAATCCACTCGTACACAGCCACTCAACCACTTAACCCCAAGGCCAGCGGCTAGTCGGCCCAAGGTCAGCCCCTCGTCAGCCCCTCGTCAGCCCCTGGCCGGCGGCTTTCCAAAACGACCCACCCTTCGTAGACCCGAATTTTCATTTTCAAACAACCTAAACAACCACTCAAAAAAGAAAAATCCCATGGAAAAGAGCTACACAATCGGAGACAAAACCTTCGTTCTCGATCAGGCCAAAGCCGAAGAGGCCTTTGCTGCCAAGCAGGTGATCAATGGTAAGGATACTATGTTTTTCAACATCCTTCCGCTTAAGTATCAGTGGGCCTACGATCTCTATAAAGTCATGAAGAACAACCACTGGGAGCCGGAAGACATCCCCATGCAGAAAGACGTCGAACTCTGGCGCAGCTCTGAGTTGGCCGACGTGGAACGGTGGATTATTAAAATGGCTATTGGTTATTTCTCCGCCGCGGAAGGGATCGTAGGGGACAATATCCAACACGTCACCCGTGAGGTGGTGACCGCACCTGAGCTCAAGCTCGTTCTGGGCCGTCACGCCCATGAGGAAAACATTCACGCCGACTCCCTTGTTTACATGATCAGCTCGCTCGGGATCAACCCGCACGAGTGTGAGGCCATGTTTGAGGACATCCCCACCATCGAGAAGAAGACAAACTTCGTCGTTTCCAACTCCCGGGCGCTGCGCCGCGACATGGATCTGACTCAAACCGCCGACAAGCAAGCTTTTGCCAAGAACCTCTTCCTCTTCGGCCAGTGCATGGAAGGCACCCAGTTCTACGGGCTATTTGGCATGGTCCTTTCCCTCTACCGTCAAAACAAGTTCCCCGGCATCGGGCAAATGTTCCGCTACACCCTGCGCGACGAGTCCAACCATATCGAAGTTTTCCGCAACCTGCTCATGGATTTGATCGAGGAAAACGAAGACGTCTGGACGCCCGAGTTTCGCGAAGAGCTCACAGACCTCATGCGCGAAGCAGTGGCTCTGGAAAAAGAATTCATTCGCGACTGCCTCCCAGTCAATGCGGTCGGGCTCAGTGCGGACGAATTCTGCCAATACATTGATTACATCGCCGACCGTCGCCTCGAAGGTGTGGGCCTCAAGCCCATCGCCGGTGGCGTGGAAAACCCATTCCCCTGGTTGGCCGAGATGATGGACATCAAAAAGGAACAAAACTTCTTCGAAGGCCGCGTCACCGAATACCAAAAAGCCTCCGCCCTCGGCTCCGTCGACGACGACGAGCTTTGATCGGGATACGGGATGCGGGATACGGGATGCGGGGTTCGCATTCCGAATTAAAAATCCCGCATCCCGTAACACGAATCTCAGCTCCCGCCACTCGGATCCCACCGCCCGTAACCCATATCCGAACACTCGCATCCCCTAAACCCATCTAACATCCAACCACCCCTATCCCGTAACTCATATCTCGCATCCCGAATCTCGCATCCCGAACCACGTACCCCGCCACCCGTAACACCCACTACCTATGATTCAAAAAATTTCCTTCGAAGAAGATCTCGAGCTCAAGCGCTTCGCCGCCACGCCCAAAGAAAAAAAGCCCCGCTTTGAGTGGGCCTCCGTGCTGGGAGAGGACCGGCTGAGGCGCCCCGAAATCAAGATCGACACCGGAGGTGCCGAGCGCGATTTCGACATCGCTGAGATTGCCGATACCATCGGCAACGCCCTTACGGATCTCCTCCTCTCCCGGCAGGAAGAGGACATCTTTACCGAGGTGAATCGTAACTTCGTGGCCAGTGTGGCGGAATCTGTCGGCGAGGTTCTGGCCAAGCAAATCGAGCAGGGGCGGGGCCTCAAGCTCTCTACTCACGACATTCACTTGCTTATTGAAAAAGCCCTGATCGAAAACGACGCCCACGACGTGGCCCGCAGCCTCATGTTCGGCCGTAACAAGTCGATCAAAACCAAAGAACGCGCCCCGGTATCCATCCGCCTCATCCGCCGCAACGGGCAGGTCGTGCCCTGGAACGAGGGCAAGATCGAGATTGCCGTGCGCAAGTCCTTCCTTTCGCTCCACCTCGACTCCGATCCGGCGGTGGAAATCGCCCGCGCCGTGACGGACCGTCTGAACGAGGGCGGCCAAGCCTTCATCAACATCGAAGACGTGCAGGACGCCGTTCAGGAGGAAATGATGCGTCAGGGTCACTTCAAGGTGGCCGAGTCCTACATTCTCTATCGTGCCCACCGCGCCCGCGTGCGGGAAATAGAGGGCGTGCCCGCCGTGGAAGAGGCTGAGCAGGAATCCATGATCGTCGTCACCGAGGAAAACGGCGAAAACACCTTCTGGGACGGGGTCGACTTGAAGCGCCGCATCGAGTTCGCCTCCATCGGCCTGGAGCTCAACCTCGACCAGGAAGCGATCGAAAAAGAGCTCCGCCGCTCCCTCTACCCGGAAATGAAACGGGCTGATCTGGAGCGCACTATAATCCTCAACGCTAAAGCACTGATCGAGCGCGATGCCGATTTTGCCCGCTTTGCCGGCCGCATCCTGCTCACTTTCATCTATCAGGAAGTGCTCGATTGGGACATCGTCCGCGACGGCCTGGATAAGCTAAAGGAAGCCCACCGCCGCGGTTTCAAGGCCTACCTCAAGCGCGCTATTGAGATTGAACGGGTCAACCCAAAGTTGATTGATTACGATCTCGACAAGATCGCGGCCGCGCTCGATCCCTCGGCCGACCTCGATTTTGATTATCTCGGGGTGCAAACCCTCTACGATCGCTACCTCATCGTGGATAAAACCGCCCGGAAACACCGCCGCCTCGAAGTGCCGCAGTATTTCTGGGTCCGTGTCGCCATGGGGCTCTTCCACCACGAGAAGTCGGACCGCGAGGACTACGCGATCCGCCTCTACAATCTCTACAAGAGCCGCCGCTTCTGCTCCTCGACGCCGACGCTCTTCAACTCCGGCACGCTCCACTCGCAGCTCTCTTCCTGCTACCTCTACAAGGTGGACGACAGCATCGAGTCCATCATGCACCGCGGCATCGCCGACAACGCCTTTCTCTCGAAGTGGGCTGGCGGCCTCGGCGGTTCCTGGACCTCCGTCCGCGGCACCGGTGGCTTCATTAAGGGCACCAACGGGGAGTCGCAGGGTGTCATCCCCTTCCTCAAGCTGCACAACGACCAACTGGTCGCCGTCAACCAGGGCGGCAAGCGCCGCGGCTCCGGCTGTGCCTACCTCGAAACCTGGCACAACGATATCGACGATTTCCTGGAACTGCGCAAAAACACCGGAGACGACCGCCGCCGAACGCACGACATGAATACGGCGAACTGGATCCCCGACCTCTTCATGAAGCGCATGGAGGCCCGTGCCGAGTGGACGCTTTTCCGCTCCAATGAGACCCCGGACTTGCACGACCTTTATGGCAAGGCTTTCGAAGAGCGCTACTGCGAGTATGAGGCCATGGCCGAGCGCGGCGAAATCTTCGGCCAAAAGCGCCCCGCCATCGACCTTTGGAAGGCCATGCTCAAGATGATCTTCGAGACCGGCCACCCCTGGATCACCTTTAAGGATCCCTGCAACGTGCGCAGCCCTCAGGATCACTGCGGCGTCATTCACAGCTCCAATCTCTGCACCGAGATCACCCTCAACACGAGTTGGGAGGAGACCGCCGTCTGCAACCTGGGCTCCGTCGTGCTGGACTCCCACCTCGACGCCGATGGCAACCTCGACCACGCAAAGCTTCGCGAGACGATTAGCATCGCGGTGCGTGCGTTGGACAACGTGATTGATATCAACTTCTACCCGACGGAAGCAGCCAAGACGGCCAACAGCCGTCACCGCCCAATCGGGCTCGGTGTAATGGGCCTGCAAAACGCCCTTTACAAAAAGGACATCGCTTTCGCCTCCCAGGCCGCCGTTGAGTTCAATGACGAGTTCATGGAAGCCATCGCCTACTACGCCTACGAAGCCTCCAGCGAGCTGGCGGCCGAGCAGGGCACCTACAGCAGCTACAAGGGCTCCAAGTGGGACCGCGGCCTCATGCCGCAGGACACCCTTGACCTGCTGGAGCAGGAGCGGGGCGAGAAAGTCGATGTGCCCCGCGCCGGGAAGATGGACTGGAAACCGCTCCGGGAAAAGATCGCCAAAAACGGCATGCGCAATTCCAACGTGCTGGCCATCGCACCCACCGCGACCATCTCCAACATCATGGGCACCACCCCTTGCATCGAGCCCACCTACAAGAACCTCTTCGTCAAGAGCAACCTCTCCGGCGACTTCATCGTGCTCAACGGCGAGCTTGTACGCGACCTCAAAGCCCGCGGCCTCTGGACGCCCGACATGCGCGACCAGCTCAAGTATTTCGACGGCGAACTCGACTCCATTGAAGGCGTCCCCGAAGACCTTGTCAAAAAATACACGACTGCCTTCGGCATCGAGTATAGATACTTCATCGACGCCGCTGCCCGCCGCCAGAAGTGGATTGACCAGTCCCAATCGGTCAACCTCTTCATCCCCTCACCCGACATCAAGACCCTCTCCCACATGTATCGCGATGCCTGGCACAAGGGCCTCAAGACTACCTACTACCTCCGCAGTCTCGGCGCTTCCAATATCGAGAAGGCCACCACCAGCGTGAAGAAAGAGGTGCGCGGCCGCGCGGGAGTGGCGACGAATGATACGGCTGTTCCTAAGAAGGAATACTCCGAGGCCGAGAAAAAAGCCTGCTCGATTGAAGCCATGATGAATGGCGAGGAATGTGAGGCTTGCCAGTAATTATAACGAAGGGCCGCCCGGGAGGGCGGCCCTTTTTTTAGGCTTGGTTAACAATATTTTTGAGAGAGAAGACGCTGCGACCATTTTTATTGGTTCTAACAACTTCACTGATGGCGGCTTTTATTCCAACATCGAGGCATCAACTCGGCTCGATTTTAAACTGCCTTGCGATGCTCACGAATACAGCGAATTTTTAAGCGACTTAACGGGCGTATTGGAGCCAGAAGAAGACATAGCTCAAAGCCTAACTCAGGATTTGATCAATTCCCTGGTCGCATTGGGTTTAGTCCCTTCTGAATCGGAAGCCAGAGTCCGTAGGTCTCATAAGGCTGGTCCTTCTTTCAGTAATAAAAGAGTTCTGCCAGTTAATCCATTCGGAGCTGTCGGCGTTCCACGTCCTCCATTAGCAAGTAAGTTAGTTCGTGATGCTCTTAAGCGGTTGAATAAAAGTCTGGTTTACAGCATTAGTGCGATTGGCATTCTTCGTGCTCTTGCGATATGATGAAGTCCAAGCTAAATACGCGCTTATGTCACAAAAAATTTCGACCCTCTGTTTCTTAGCTCTTGCAATTTTTTCGGAAAATTTAGGAGCGTCCATTCAAATCACGATTGTGACTGAATCTACGGTCCGTTCGTCCTTCACGCCTGAAGATATTGACGAGGGAGATCCCGCCAGAATCACTTATTTCGTGGATTACGCGATTACACCAGATGTCGACTTCTCCGGTGGTGTCGTCGGGGATTTGATCACATTGGATGTTGTGGCACCAACGGGGCTGCACTTCGAGGTAGCGCCCGAGGGTAGTTTCGAGTTCAGCACCTACAATCGCTGGTTTGAGTTTGGGAAAGACGTGGGCAGCACAGGTCTCTCCAATGTCAGCTTTTCCTTTCTCGATCTAAGCGGCACCGTTCCTACGGCCAACCTGACGACAGGTCTGGCCTATCAGGGGAACGACGCTTCCAATTTTTTGTTCGCGTCCTTTTTCAATAGTGCGGAAGCCATCACTTTTTCCGGCTTTCGATTTGAAGCCACCATTACCGGAGACACCAATGCGATTACCCTACCATTCTTTGAAACCAATTCTTTTGTAATCAGAGATAGTGACTACTCAGGCCAAGCTCCTCCGGGTGATGCAGGCATTCTGACCATTGTGCCAGAGTCAAGCACGTATGCATTTCTTCTAGCTGCTATTAGTTTTTTATTTGTTAATCTAAGAAGGGATCGAGACCGTATTCATTTGTAACGTGCGTAGACCGCATACTCATGATCAGAACGAAAAATGGCAGAAATTAATGACCGCGCAATCCAGATAGCGGAGAAGTCAGTTCGATTCATCCGCCGTAACGTTTGAGCAGCTTGCCGCCTTTAGTCATAAAACCGCCCTTAATCAAAAACTGGCGCGCTTTCTCAGGGCTTTCCAAGTGCCTGCGCGCAACCTTTTGAATGACTGGGATTTCAGCCCTCAGTTGGCGATTGTCCGGTTTGCTGGCGATGACCTTCATGCTTATGAAATCCTACGTTCGCATCAGTCACCAACCGCACCAAGGTTTTGCCGATCAAGTCCGAGCGATACCCGGATAGTTCTTCAATCGTGGTTGCCACGAACGCTTCGATGCTGCCAACAGATACCCGCATCGATCTGTGGCCCTCAAACAATTCTCAATAAATCGGCAACAGCCGAGCAGGGGTGTAAATAAATGCTCTTTTGTTGTTGTCCAAAGCTTTGATGAGTAGTTCCAGGGCTTTATTCTCTAGCCCTGCGAATACAAAGATGACTGATGAATCGCCGATTTCATAACAGTCAAAGCAATCGCCGCCGCATGCATAGCGTTCACTGGCAATTTCAACGCCTCCATAGCGCATACTGAGTTTTGCCCCCACCAAGGCATTGCCCACGGCACCTTCTTTTCCCTTGTCACGGACAATCGCCAGCATCTCGGAAATTTGCTTTACCAGGTTGGATTTCGGGTCAAATTTGAGTGGCTGGTGCGTGGTGGGGTGATACCCACTGTTTCCAATTATGGCAATCTTTGATGACTGCAGTCGAAACGAAACCCAATTCACGAAAGTATGAGGGCCACTCGGTCGGTTGTTCAAGCCGTGGCGGGTGGTTTTTGCCGACGGCCGACAACGCTGTAAGCCCGAGCAAGCGCGGACGCCACGTTTTGTAGTGTCCGCGCTTGCGCGGGCTTGGGTTTGCCAAGCCGATGGTCCTGACAGAGGGCAACGTAGCGTCCGCGCTCGCGCGGGCTTGGGGTCCCCGTCGATGTCCCGATCAGCGTGCAGTCCGTAGCGTCCGCGCTCGCGCGGGCTTGGGTTTGCCTCGGCGGCTGACGATGCAGTCGATCTACCTGCGATGCCGAAATCGATCAGTAAGGAACTGCCCAAATACCGGAGATTCGGAGCGGCCCTACTTGGAAGACTGGCAGTGGATCAATCTCAACAAGGGCAGAGGCTTGGCCAATGGTTACTGATCGTCCCTCGATCTCGGCAGCCTTTTCAATAAGCGCCTTTTCAGAAGGAGAGAAACGAGCGACTAGCTGCTCCGTTTTAAGTTCTTCGGTTACAGTGCCCCTGTTCAATGTGTGCAACAGAGTAACACATTGAGTAAGCCTTTTTTCACTACCGCGGTGAATGGGTCGGCGTCCTCAAAGAGGATTGAGGGCGTGGTTACTTACCTGCCAGGTTGCACCGATGCACCCCGTCAATTTTCTTTCGCCCAGAGCCAGAGGAGGTCGGCGAGGCGGTTGAGGTACTGGATCAGCTCGGGGCGAAGAATGGCGCCGGATTCTTTGAGTGCGACGAGACTGCGCTCGGCGCGGCGGCAGGTGGTGCGAGCTTGATCGAAGAAGGCTTCGGCGATGCTTTCGCCGGCGTAGGTCCATCCCTCAAAGTGATTGTTTTTTTCTTTTGCGATAACGAGCGCACCGAGTGCTTCGACGGCGTCGCTCTGAACGGCTTGGGTACCGTGTTTTTCGTGGTAGCGGGCATAGTCCGCATCGTCAGTTGCCAACTCAGCCATCATCTGAACGAGTTGTTTCTGGATTTCCAGAAGCTGCGCACCGGTCGTCGGATCCGGGCAATGGGCGCGGCAAAGGCCAAGGGCTGAGCTGAGCTCGTCGACGCGTCCGTAGGTCCTGACCCGCGGGTGGGCTTTGCTCACTCGTTTGCCAAAGAGCAGGCAGGTGCTGCCGTCGTCGCCTCGTTTGGTGGAGATGGACATGTCTGGAGGCTCGTGGGTTCAGGTGGCTTGCCGTTCGGAACCTCTCAATCAGGTGGCTTCAAGGAGGAGGTGGAGCATTTTCTTGGCGGATTCGGGGATGACGGTTCCCGGGCCGAAGATCGCTTTGGCACCCTGCTCGTAGAGGTAATCGTAGTCCTGCGCGGGGATGACGCCGCCGCAGACGACCATGATGTCCGGGCGGCCGAGCTTGGTCAGCTCACCGATGAGGGCGGGAAGGAGGGTTTTGTGCCCGGCGGCGAGGGAGGACATGGCCACAACATGACAGTCGTTTTCCACGGCCTGGCGGGCGGTCTCCTCTGGGGTTTGGAAGAGAGGGCCGATATCGACGTCGAAGCCCAGGTCGGCGTATCCCGTGGCGACCACCTTGGCACCCCGGTCGTGGCCGTCCTGGCCCATTTTCGCGATCATGATGCGCGGTCGGCGGCCTTCCTCTGTTTCAAATTTTTCGATGAGTTCCTTAATGTCGTCCATAACGGGAGTGGATCCGAATTCTCGCGCATAAACGCCACTAATCGAGCGTATTTTTGCGCGGTAGCGACCGACGACTTTTTCCACGGCGTCGGAGATTTCTCCGAGAGAGGCCCGGCAGCGGGCGGCCTCCACGGCGAATTCAAGTACGTTGCCCTCGCCGGTTTCCATGCAGTGGGTGATTGCCTTGAGGGCCGACTGGCAGGCGTTCTCGTCGCGCTCGGCTTTCAGTTTTTTCAAGCGGGTGATTTGCGACAGGCGCACCGCGGTGTTGTCGATATTAAGAATCTCCAGCGGGTCTTCTTTTTCGAGGCGGTATTTATTGAGGCCCACAATGGTCTCTTTGCCGGAATCGATGCGCGCCTGACGGCGGGCAGCGGCTTCTTCGATCCGCAGCTTTGGGATGCCTTCTTCGATGGCCTTGGTCATGCCGCCGTATTGCTCGCACTCCTGAATGTGCGCCCACGCTTTGTGCATGAGTTCGTGAGTGAGGGCCTCCACGTAATAGCTGCCACCCCAGGGATCGATGAAGCGGGTGATGCCGGTTTCCTCCTGGAGGAAGAGCTGAGTGTTGCGGGCGATACGGGCCGAGAAATCGGTGGGGAGGGCAATGGCCTCGTCGAGCGCGTTGGTGTGAAGCGACTGCGTGTGGCCGCAGGCTGCTGCCATGGCCTCGATGCAGGTGCGGGTGATGTTGTTGAAGGGGTCCTGCTCGGTGAGCGACCAGCCGGATGTTTGCGAGTGGGTACGCAATGCCATCGACTTCGGATTCTTCGGGTCGAATTGTTTGACGAGTTTTGCCCAAAGGCAGCGCGCAGCGCGCATCTTGGCGATTTCCATGAAGTAGTTTTTACCGATGGCCCAGAAGAAGGACAGGCGGGGAGCGAAGGCATCGATATCGAGTCCGGCGGCGGTGCCGGTGCGCAGGTATTCGAGGCCGTCGGCCAGGGTGTAGCCAATCTCCAGGTCGGCGGTGGCACCGGCCTCCTGCATGTGGTAGCCGGAGATGGAGATGGAGTTGAATTTGGGCATCTTTTGCGAGGTGAACTCAAAGATGTCGCCGATGATGCGCATGGAGGGAGTGGGCGGGTAGATGTAGGTGTTCCGCACCATGAACTCCTTGAGGATGTCGTTCTGGATCGTGCCCGCGAGCTCCTCCAGCTTGCAGCCCTGCTCCAGGCCCGCCAGTATGTAAAATGCCAATACAGGGAGCACGGCACCGTTCATCGTCATCGAGACCGATACCTTGCTCAGATCGATTTGATCAAAGAGTACGTTCATATCGAGGATGGAGTCGATCGCCACACCAGCCTTACCCACATCGCTGATCACGCGGGGGTGGTCGGAATCGTAGCCGCGGTGCGTGGCCAGGTCGAAGGCCACGGAGAGCCCCTGCTGACCGGCCGCAATGTTGCGCCGGTAGAACGCGTTGGATTCCTCCGCAGTGGAGAAGCCGGCGTATTGGCGCACCGTCCAGGGGCGGAAGGCATACATCGTGGCGTAGGGCCCGCGGAGAAAGGGAGCGACCCCGGCGGTGAAGTCGAGGTGTTCCATGCGCTCGTAGGCTTCCTGGCCGTAGAGCGGATCGACGTCGATTTGCTCCATCGTCTCGGTGACGAGGTCTTGGACGGATTTGCCGGTTTCCGCCTTCACTTGGGCGGCCCATTCCTCCCTGGAAGCGGCCGGCTTGGGAGCGCGGTATTCGATTTTACTGAAATCTGGTTTCATCTTATGAAAAAGTGGTTCGGTTTACGGTTGCTTGGTTTTCAGTTTTTAAAGGACGCCGAGGCCGCTGAGGTAGCGGTGGTTGACCTCATAATTGTCCGATTTGACGAAGATGTAGTCATCCATGCCAGCGGCGCGGTAGGCGGGCTCGTTGTCACCGGGGAAGCCAGCGAGAATGATCTGCATTTCGGGCAGGGCGGCTTTGATGGCCGCCGCATAGTCGGCAAATTTCTCAGCGTAGTCATCATCGGTGCCACAGACGACGGTGATGCCCGCCTCGGACTCGCCGAGGGCCGCGACCGCGGCATCCGGCGAATCAAAGCCGGGGGGCGAGACGACCTCAAAGCCTCCGGTTTGAAAGAAACCTTTCGTGAAATCAGCCCGCGCCTTGTGGCGGCGGAGGGGGCCGAGATTTGTCAGGAAGATAATGGGAGCCCGTCCGGTCGTTTCGGCGAAGCTGGCCGAGGCCGCACGAAGGCGCTCGTATTTGCTGGCCAGGCGTGTGGCCGGGAGCGGTTTGATGGTCTCACCGGCTTCGACGGAGGCACGCAGTGTCCGGCTGATTTCACCGATGGTGGCACCGGCTTCGACGGCTTTGATGAGAGCGGCAACGAGGCCTTCCGGCTGCGCATCGACCAATCCACCGAGGGCTGCCATGACGGCGGCATCGGCCTCCTCGTCCAGTTCCATGCGTGCAGTTGCAATCTCCTGCGCACGCTGATCGCGAATCGCCTGGTAATCCGGCAGGTCGGGCTCCAGTGGTTTTTCCTCTAGATTCGGGTAAACATTGGTGCCGATCAGGCTCTTGCGCCGGGCACCGAGGGCGGATTCGTTTGCTTTCGCGGTGGCTGCAAGCATCGCGTGCAGGGAGCCCTGTTTTAAAGCGGCAACCAGGCCGCCATCGGCTTCGATGGTTTTGAAGCAGGTCCAGGCCTTTTCGGCGACTTCGTTGGTCAGCCATTCGACGGCCCAGGATCCCCCGGCCGGATCGACCACGGCGGTGAGTTCGCACTCCTCTTGCAGGATGATTTGCGTATTCCGCGAAATGCGGCGGCTAAAGGTATCCGGCATGCGGCTGACCTCATCGAAATTACCCACACACATACTGTCGACCCCGCCGATGGCACCGCTCAGGGCTTCCGTAGTGGTCCGGAGCATATTTACGTAAGGATCTTTTTGGGTCTTGTTGTAGAGGCCGGTGCGGGCGTGCATGACAATCTTCTGCGACGCCGCATCGCCACCGAAGGCTTGCACGACCTGAGCCCAAAGCACCCGTGCGGCCCGCAGCTTGGCGATTTCCATGAAAAAGTTGGGGCCGATGCAGAAGCTGAAGCGGATTTGCCGTGCCGCTTCGTCGGCGGATAGACCGCGTTCCATCATCTCGCTCAGGTAAAAGGCACCGGTTGCGAGCGCGCAGCCCAGTTCCTCAACAGCCGAAGCACCCGCCTGATGGTACGGCAGGGTCGAGACCCCGACCGCACGGATGCCGGGTGCGTTTTGGACGCAATGCCGGGCCAGGATGGCCTGCTCGCTGAGAAGCTCAGCGAGCTTTATTGGCAACTGCCCAGAGGCGGCCAGCACGGCAAGGGGATCCATGCCTAAGCTGCCTTTAATTTTACTTGGATCGGTTGACTCGCGCTCCAGCCAGGCAAAGAAAAGCGCACCGACCGTGAGTCCCGAGCAGCCCGCGCGAAAGTGGAAGCTGACCGCTTCCGGAATAATCGAATCGAAGGCAGACTCGAGATCCGCCAGGCGGGCCAGTGAGAGTCCGCAGGCACCGACTTCTCCAATCTTTGCGGCATCCGGATCGATGCCCTTGAGCGTTGCGATGTCGAGAAGGACGTTTAGCGCGTTTTGGCCTCGCATCAAATCGGCCCGGGCAGCTTCGTTGAACTCGGCGGCGGTGCCGTAGGGCAGTTCCTGGGCGATTTCCCACGGGGCTCCCTGATAGCCGGCTGCCGAGGTGCCGCGCAAATAGCCGTCGAAGCCCGGGAGCGTCGCTGCCGCCGGTAAGCCTCCCAGCACCTCCTTCCGGAAAATGGGCTCCAGCCGAATGCCCTCTGGCGTCTGGCTCGTCATGAACTTGTCAAAGGGCTTCCCCTTTAGTAATTCGTCGGCCGCTTCCCGCCAAGCCGCTGCACTGCTTGCAGGAAATTCGTTAAGAAGGGCCTCGTTCGTATCTTGATTTGTCTTCATGTGCTGATTAGGATTTAGGCTGAGATTGTTCAAAAGGAGATTTTCTGTCAATAAGTAAATTTAATATAAAAAAATGTTGACGTAAGCCAATCTTATCCTAGAAATCACTTGATCCAACCAGAAAAAGCGTATGATTACAAACATAGATCACATTGGAATCGCGGTTAAGAGCCTCGAGGAATCCATCAAATATTACGAGACGGCGCTTGGTCTGCACTGCCATGGGCAGGAGACGGTCGAATCCCAAAAGGTGAAAACCGCCTTTTTCGCTGCGGGTGAGGTGCACATTGAGTTACTGGAGCCGACCTCGCCGGACAGTCCAATCGCCAAATTTCTGGAGAAGAACGGCGAGGGCATCCACCACATCGCGCTCGCGACGGACGGCATCGAGGGGCAACTCAAAAAAGCCGCCGACGCCGGCGTGCGCTTGATTCACGAAGTGCCGATCGACGGAGCGGGCGACAAACTCGTGGCCTTTCTGCATCCCAAGTCGACCCACGGGGTGCTCACCGAGTTTTGTCAGGCGCGTTAGCCAGAGTAATCACGATACAAAACACCTTCAACCAAACAAACTATGGCTATCGATCCAAAACTGCTAGCAGAACTCAAGGCGCGCCGCGAGGCTGCGCGTAACGCCGGGGGCGCTGAGAAGCTTGCCGCCCGCAAAGAAAAAGGGATGATGGGGGCTCGGGAGCGTCTCGAGCATCTATTCGAAGCAGGCACCTTCCAGGAGTTCGGGATGCACGCTGAGCATTCCTGCCATCGGTTCGGGATGGAGAAAAAGTCCCTGCCTTATGACGGCGTCGTCTGCGGGACGGGCCTTGTCGACGGCCGTGCGGTCGCGGCCTATGCGCAGGACTTCACGGTCAGCGGTGGCTCCCTCGGCCGGATCCATGCCAAGAAGATCTGCGACCTCATGGACTTTGCCCACGAAGCCGGTATGCCGGTGGTTGGCGTCAACGACTCCGGAGGTGCGCGGATTCAGGAGGGCGTGGATTCGCTCAGCGGCTACGGGCAGGTTTTCTTTAAAAACGTTTTGCTCTCCGGGGTCGTGCCTCAAGTGGCAGTCATTGCCGGACCCTGCGCGGGCGGGGCCGCTTACTCGCCGGCCTTGACGGATTTCCTCATCATGACTCGGGAGAACTCCAATATGTTCATTTGCGGCCCGGACGTGATTAAAGCAGCCACCGGAGAGACCGCCCAGCTGGAGCAATTTGCCTCGGCCGCCGCGCATGCCAGTATTTCAGGGAATATCCATCTTGTCGCCGATGATGATGCGCATGCCATGAATTTGACGGCCAAACTGCTTTCCTTCCTACCCAGTAACAACATCAGCGACCCGCCTCATGAATTCCCCGATTTGGATTTGCGGGATGATCCGCAAATGAACGAGCTCGTGCCCGCTTCGAGCAAGGACGGGCTCGACGTCATGGCGGTGATCGACCGCCTCGTTGATGACGGTGATTTCTTTGAGATCATGCCTGACTTTGCTCGCAGCATCATCATCGGCTTTGCCCGCATTGAGGGCCTCGTCGTGGGGATCGTGGCGAATAACCCGATGGTCAAGGCAGGGACGCTGGACATTGACAGCTCGGATAAAGCGGCGCGCTTCATTCGGACCTGTAATATCTATAACATTCCGATTGTCACACTCGTTGACGTGCCCGGCTTCATGCCCGGGCTGGCGCAGGAGCAGGGGGGGATCATTCGCCATGGAGCGAAGATGCTCTTCGCCTATGCCGCCTCAACCGTGCCGAAGATCACCTTGATCATGCGCAAAGCCTATGGCGGTGCCTATCTCGCCATGTGTTCGGCGGATTTGGGGGCCGACATGGTGTTTGCCTGGCCGACGGCTGAGATCGCGGTAATGGGCGGTGAGGGCGCGGTAAAGATCCTCTTCCGGAAAGAGATCAAAGAGGCAGCGGATCCCAAAGCCAAGATTGCCGAGCTTTGCGAAAATTACCGCAAAGAGTTCTCCTCACCCTACCAGGCAGCGGCCAACGCCATGATCACCGACGTGATCGAGCCGGCCGAGACGCGCTCGTCGATTGCGCTCGCACTTCGCAACACGTTGAATAAACGTGACACACGTCCGCCTAAGAAGCACGGAAATATTCCGCTTTGATTACCGCTTAAGCACTCCTAGACTGAAGACTATGTACGAACTGTTTCCTTCTCCGATTCATCTGGCTCAGGCTGCGGCACTGCCTGACGCTCCGTCGACCGTCAGCGTGGTTGTCGTCGGTTTTCTTTTTGTCATCCTTGTGCTGGCACTGCTCGCTGCGGTGACCTCAGCTATCGGTGCGTTTTTCATTAAAAGCGCAGCGAGGGACGCGGCCAAGGCAGCCGTCGCGGCAGAAAAGGCGGCGGAAGCCAGCGCACGCGCTGCGGGGCACGCGACATTGGCGGATGCCCCGGCAGTTTCGAGGCAGACAGATGCAGACGCGGAAGATCCGGCCCTGCTCGCTGTTATTGCCGCTGCCGTGCACATGGTGATAGGGGACCGCGCCCATCGCGTTATCTCCGTTCGCTCTGCCGGGCCCGGTTGGGCGCAGGAGGGCAGACGTCAAATATTCTCCTCCCACCGGATGCGCTAGCCCGAAAAACCATCTCAACACACTAAAATTCAAATATCATGAAACGTCTTAAAGTAACCGTTGAAGGCAAAAGCTACGAAGTAGAAGTTGAAATCCTGGACGAGGGTGTGGCCGAGGGCGTCCCGCGTCGGACGGCTTCGGGTGCCTCCTCCCGCGTTGCCCCTCCGGCGGTCGCACCCAAGCCGAAAGCGGCTGCGCCAGCACCCGCCGCGGGTGGCGACAAGACCGTGCAGAGCCCGCTCGGCGCGGTCGTCGTCTCTATCGACGTCAACGTCGGCGAGGCTGTGACGGAAGGGCAGCAGGTCGTCACCCTGGAAGCGATGAAGATGAATACAATTGTCACCGCAACGGGCGCCGGAACGGTCAAAGCAATCCTTGTCAAACCCGGCGACGGAGTTGAAGAGGGCCAGGTTCTCATCGAGCTGGCCTAGTTGGCATTCAGCGCTCCACAAAAAAGACAGAGGCACCCACCCAATGACTGAATTGCTTCAGCAACTGTATAGTAATACCGGCTTCGGCTACATCGACTGGCGCATGCTCGTCATGTGGGCAGTCGTTGTGGTCCTTCTCTACCTCGCGGTCTACAAGAAGTTCGAACCACTGCTTTTGGTGCCGATCGCTTTCGGCGCGATTCTGGCCAATTTGCCGACGCAGGGCATTGTGAACAAACCAGCTTCGCTGGTGCGCAGTCCGGATTCCGGTCAGATTGTTTCGGTCATTGCCGAGGCCGGGAAAAGCGTCTACCTGCCCGCCGTCGAAAGGGTCTTGCCCATGACGGTGGGTGCGATCGAGCCGGAGCTCTTGGGCACACTTCTGCAAGGCGGGGCCGTTCCAAAATACGGCGAGGGTAGCCTGCTCTATGTGCTGCGGCCCATTCCTGCGGATAGCTCCGTTCCAGAAAGCATCACCGTCAACCAGCAAAGCTTCCAAAGCACTGATCAGCTTATCTGGGCGGAGGCCGAGGGGCGCATCGTGGACAGCGCGGTGAGCGTCGGACAATCGGTGGTCAAAGGGCAATCGATCGGGGAGCTGCACAGCGACCACACCGGGGGCCTCTTTTACTACATCCAGATGGGCATTCTGCTGGAAATTTTCCCTCCCTTAATCTTTCTCGGGGTGGGGGCTTTGACCGATTTTGGACCGCTCATCGCCAACCCGCGCATGCTTCTCCTGGGAGCGGCGGCGCAGTTCGGCGTGTTCGGCACCTTTCTGGGTGCGCAGTTACTGGGCTTCTCCAGTCAGGCCTCCGGCGCCATCGGGATCATCGGTGGGGCTGACGGGCCTACCTCCATTTTCCTGGCCAACGCATTGGCACCGGAGCTGCTCGCGCCGATTGCCGTGGCCGCCTATAGCTATATGGCGCTCGTTCCGGTCATTCAGCCGCCGATTATGCGGGCCCTCACGACGAAGGAAGAGCGCAAGATCCGCATGAAAAGCCTCCGTCCGGTCGGGCGCCTGGAGAAGCTCGTTTTCGGCGTCATCGTCACGGTGGCCTGCATCCTTCTCGTCCCGCCCGCATCGCCGCTCATTGGTATGCTGATGCTTGGAAACTTCCTCCGCGAGTGTAAGGTGACCGAGCGTTTGAACAAATCCGCGCAAAATGAATTGATTAATATCATCACGATTTTCCTCGGGGTCAGTGTGGGAATCACCATGACGGGCGACCGTTTTCTGCGCGGGGAAACCCTCGGTATTCTCGTCCTCGGGGTGGCGGCCTTTGCGCTTGCCACGGCCAGCGGAATTCTCATGGCCAAGCTCATGAACGTCTTTTCCAAAAACAAAATCAACCCGCTCATCGGCTCTGCCGGCGTCAGTGCCGTGCCCATGGCCGCGCGCGTCAGTCAGGTCGAAGGCCAAAAAGCCGACCCGGGCAACTTTCTCCTCATGCATGCTATGGGGCCAAATGTGGCCGGCGTGATCGGCACCGCACTCGTAGCCGGGTTCTTCCTGACGATGTTTGGCGGTGTGCATTGATCGCGAACTTTACCATGACAACAGCAACCAGCTATCCCATACTGACCGCCGATGCGGCAGCCGCTCTTATTAACGACCGCGACATCATCGGATTCAGCGGATTCACCCCCGCCGGTGCGGCTAAAGACATCCCCACGGCCATCGCCCAACGGGCCATTGCCGAGCACGATGCGGGCCGTCCGTTTAAGATCGGGGTGGTGACCGGTGCCTCCACTGGCGATAGCCTCGACGGTGAATTGGCCCGGGCGAACGCCGTGCTCTTCCGCACGCCCTATCAGAGCGACAAATTTCTTCGCGCCCAAATCAATAAGGGCGAGACCTGCTTTTTCGACATGCACCTTTCCATGCTGCCGCAAGCGGCGCGCTATGGCTTTCTGGGGAAGATCAAATACGCAGTCGTTGAGGCGGCCGCCGTTTCCGATGACGGCGAGATCGTGCTGACCACCAGTGTGGGGGCGTCCAACACCTTTTGCCATGTCGCGGATCAGATTCTCATCGAGCTAAATGAAGCCCACCCCGCCGAGCTCAGTGGTTTGCATGACATTTACGAACCGCTCGATCCACCGCACCGCCGTGAGATCCCGCTCTACAGCTGCGGTGACCGCATCGGCAGCCCCGTGCTGAAAGTGGACCCGAAAAAGATTGTCGGTATTGTTAAGACGAATCGGCCCGACGAAGTCGGCGGGTTCAAAGAGCCCGACGAGGTGACCAAGCAGATCGGCGAAAATGTAGCCACCTTCCTTGCCGGCGAGATCAAAGCCGGGCGCATCCCGAAGGAGTTTCTCCCCATCCAGTCCGGCGTGGGAAACATTGCCAACGCGGTGCTCGGGGCGCTCGGTGCCAACCCCAGTATTCCTCCCTTTGAGATGTATTCCGAAGTGATTCAGGACAGTGTGATCGGCCTCATGCAGAGTGGGGATATCAAATTCGGCAGTGCCACATCGCTCACAGTATCGCCCCCCGTGTTGGCGGAGGTCTATGCTAACCTTGATTTCTTTAAGGCACGCATGGTGCTAAGGCCCCAGGAAATATCGAACCACCCGGAGGTCGTGCGGCGGCTCGGTATCATCTCGATCAATACAGCCATCGAGGCCGACATCTGGGGGAATATTAACTCCACCCACGTCATGGGGAATAACCTGATGAACGGAATCGGTGGCTCCGGCGATTTCACGCGCAACGCCTACATATCGATCTTCACCTGTCCCTCGGTGGCCAAGGGGGGCGCGATCAGCACGATCGTCCCCATGGTGGCGCACCTCGACCACAGCGAACACAGCGTGCAAGTCCTGATCACCGAGCAGGGGATCGCCGACCTGCGGGGCAAGGACCCCACGGAGCGCGCCCGCGAGGTCGTCGATAAGTGCTCCCACCCCGACTATCGCAAGCAGCTACACGCCTACTTTGATAACGTGAAAGATGGCCACACCCCGCAGACCCTGCGCACCGCCTTTGCCATGCACGAGGCCTTTATGAAAAACAAAGACATGCGTGGGGTGGACTGGACTTCTTAGCCAATTCATGCGCACGCCTTCAGACATACCGAAACTAGCATCCCGTCTACTCGAGGGCGATCGTGCCGCCCTGGCCCAAGGGATCACACTGGTTGAAAGTCGGGCGGTCAAGCATCAGGCTCCGGCGAGGGAACTCATGCAGGCCATTTTGCCGCACACCGGCGGTGCCTTGCGCGTCGGGCTGACCGGCACACCCGGCGCGGGCAAGAGCACCTTCATTGAGGCGCTCGGTGGGCTGCTTTGCGAACGCGGGCAGCGGGTCGCGGTGCTCGCCGTCGACCCGACCAGCTCCCGAAGTGGTGGGAGTATCCTCGGGGATAAAACGCGCATGGAGGACCTGTCTCGCCATGAGAACGCTTTCATCCGGCCGTCGCCCTCCGGCACATCGCTGGGCGGGGTGGCGGCCCGCACCCGTGAGGCCCTGCTGCTTTGCGAAGCGGGGGGCTACGATGTGGTGCTTGTCGAGACGGTCGGGGTGGGGCAGAGCGAGACGGCGGTGCGCACCATGACCGATTTTTTCCTGCTCCTGCAAATATCCGGCGGTGGCGATGAGCTACAGGGAATTAAAAAAGGTGTGATCGAACTGGCCGATGCCATCGTGGTCAACAAGGCCGATGGCGACAACAAATTGCGCGCGGAGCAGGCGAAGGTTGAATACAATAAAGTGCTCCATTTTCTCCAGCCCTTTACATCCGGATGGACGCCGAAGGCGCTGACCTGCTCTGCTCTGGAGGGAGAGGGCGTGGCTGCGGTATGGGAGCTCATTGAGCATTTTCGGGATACCCTTCAAGCGAGCGGAGTCTTCACTGAACGGCGCAGTGAGCAAAATGTCGACTGGTTTGATTCCCTGCTCAAGGCGGCCGTCATGGAACGCTACACGAGGGAACATACGGAGCGCATAAACTCGATGCGGGCCGCCGTTAAAGCGGGCGAACTCCCCGTCACGGTTGCCCTGGATCAGCTACTTTGATGCACTATGCAAATAAGCCTCGGACAGTTTGAAGTGGCCCGCGCGGATGCCGCAAAAAATCTCGACCAGATCGCCGAACTGGCGGGAGAGGCCAAGGCTGCGGGATCCGATCTGCTCTGCCTGCCGGAAATGTGCACGACTGGTTTTGACTGGGCGTGGAACCGAGCGGAATTGAGCCGGGCGGCGGATCACGTCGCGACCGTGGCATCGTTAGCGCAGTCCTGCGGGATTGCCATCTGCGGATCTTTCCTGGAAGCAACCGAGTCGGGCGGGGCAGCTAATACCTTTCACTATTTTGATGCGCGGGGCACCTTGCTGGGGCAGTATCGCAAACTGCATTTGTTCACGCTCTTTCACGAAGATCGGCACGTCGAAGCGGGGGACACCTGCGAACCCTTTACGACCGAACACGGCACCTTCGGGGCAACGATTTGTTACGATCTTCGCTTTCCTGAGCTCTATCGACGCTTGACCGCAGGCGGGGCCGCGTTGCACTTCCTCCCGGCGGCGTTTCCGCATCCCCGCTTGGAGCATTGGCGCACCTTACTCCGAGCTCGGGCGATCGAGAATCAAACCTATCTCGTGGCTACGAACCAGTGCGGCACGGAAGGCCACGGCAAGGATATCGGAGATAGCTGCTATTTCGGGCACTCCATGGTGGTGGATCCATGGGGCGACATCATTGCCGAGGCGGACGAAAAACCCTGCTTACAGCACATCGAGATTGATTTGGGTGAGGTTGCCAAAGTGCGGAACCAGTTGAGTGCCTGGGCGGACCGGCGAACAGATCTTTTCAGTTTTTAACCTCTCGCTTTGGTTTTGATTAACTGCCCGCTTCCGCAGATTCGCTTTCCGGCAGGGTTTTATCGGCTATAGTTTGCAGTAGTTCGCTCATGAACTCGGCGGGGGTCTTGACGCCTTCGAGCGATGGGTTGGCGCGGGACTTCACCTGCACCTTGCCTTCTTCCGCTTCGCGTTTGCCGAGGACGAGCATGTGGGGCACTTTGTCGAGGTGGGTCTTGCGGATCTTGGCACCCAGCTTGTCAGCCACGGCATCGACTGTGACACGGATCTTGGCGGCTTTGAGCAGCTTCTCGATCTCTCGGGCTTGGGGTACGAGGTCGTCATTCATCGGCAGGATGCGGACTTGTTCGGGGGCGAGCCAGGTGGGGAAATTTCCGGCGAAGTGCTCGATCAGCACACCGCAGAACCGTTCCATCGAGCCAAAGGGAGCCCGGTGAATCATGACCGGGCGGTGTTTTTCATTGTCCGCTCCGATGTAGCTGAGTTTGAAGCGTTCGGGCAGATTGTAGTCTACCTGCACGGTGCCCAGCTGCCACTCGCGGCCGATCACATCCTTCACGACGAAGTCAATCTTCGGACCGTAGAAAGCGGCTTCACCGGGCTCTTCGACGAATTGGACCTCCAGCGTTTGAGCGGCCTCACGCAGAGCGGCCTCCGCTTTATCCCATTTGGCGGCATCACCCACATACTTGCTCGAATCAGGATCACGCAAGCCGATACGGACGCGGTAGTCCTGCATGCCCAAGGTGTTGAAAACGAGTTTGACCAGGTCGAGACAGCCCTGGATTTCCTGGCCGACCTGTTCCTCGGTGCAGAAAATGTGGGCGTCATCCTGCGTGAAACCGCGTACCCGGGTCATGCCGTTTAGCTCACCGGACTGCTCCCAGCGGTAGACGGTGCCAAATTCCGCGAGCCGCACCGGAAGGTCGCGGTAGGAGTGCGGCTGACTGTCGAAAATCTTGATGTGCATCGGGCAATTCATCGGCTTGAGCAGGTAGCCGTCGATTTCCCCACTGTCGAGCTGGTTGGAGAGCTCCCCGCAGGAGCAGCCCGACTCGGCGAGGTGCTCCACGGTACCGGGCTCAACAATCGGAGGGAATTGCGATTCCTTGTAGTAGGGGAAGTGTCCGGAGGTTCGGTAGAGACCCAGTTTGCCGATGTGAGGCGTAAATACCTGCTCGTAGTCCGCCATACGGAGCTCCTCGGCAATGAAGCTTTGCAACTCCTGGCGGATGATGGCTCCGTTGGGCGTCCAAAGGACCATGCCAGAGCCGACGGCTTCGTCGATATGAAAGAGCTTCAGTTCTCGGCCGAGCTTGCGATGGTCGCGCGCCCGCGCTTGCTCAAGGCGTTCGAGGTAGACCTCCAGCTCTTCCTTGCTCCCGAAGGCGGTGCCGTAAATCCGCTGCAATTGCTTATTGTTTTCGTCGCCCCGATGGTAGGCGCCCGCGATGGAGAGCAACTTAAAGGCTTTGACCTTTTTTGTGTAGCCAACGTGCGAGCCGGCACAAAGGTCGATAAATTCTCCGTTTTGGTAGAAGCTGATCGGTTCGCCTTCCGGAATGTCCGCCAGGCGACCCAGCTTGTAGCGCTCCTGGCCGATTGACTTAATTTTGGTGATGGCCTCTTCGCGGGAGCACTCGATACGCTCGAACTTCTGGTTCTCCTTGATGACCTTTTTCATCTCGGCCTCGATGGCCTCCAGGTCGCTCGCGTCGAGTTTCTTCTCTAGATCGACGTCGTAATAGAAGCCGTTCTCGGTGGGCGGACCGATGTCGAGCTGGGTATCCGGATAGAGCCGAAGGATGGCCGTGGCGAGGATGTGTGAACAGGAGTGGCGGAGTTCCTCAAGGGGCGACATAGCTTTCATAGAGCGAGGCTAGGCTTTTTCCGATTTGGCTTCTGCGGGCTTTTCCGTCTTTGCGGTTTCGGAATCATCCTTCGTCGTGTCGACCGATTCGACTGGCTTTGCCGATTCCGTCTTGGGCTTTGTCTCGACAGGCGCTTCGTCCATTGCGGTGCGGATGTCATCCTCAATCTCAGAGGTGGCTTTCTTGAACTCACGAATCGACTTCCCGAAGGATCTGAAAAGCTCGGGCAGGCGCTTGGCTCCAAAGAGGAGGAGCACGATGAGGAAGATCATTAGGATCTCCGGGCCATTGATGTTTTGGAGAAAAGCAAGCGAGTTCATGTTCAAGGATGTTTGGATTTAATAGATAGGGTTGAGTTGACTGATCTGCCTTAATCGAGACCATCGGCTGGATCACTGTAGAGCTTTTCGAGGCGTGCGCGTTCCGTCTCATCGACGGGGACGGCGCGGTTGTTGATGCTTGGTTCGCCCTCCAGAATGTCGGCCGTGCGCAGGCCGCTGGGGCGCTGCATGCGCGTTTTGAGGAAACCCGTTTGATTGCCACCCCGATCAAGGGTCTGTAGAAACGCGTTTGGCGGGAAGGAGCTGCCGTTTCGAATGGTGGCGAGGCGCTCTCTGTCGCTAATGTGGACGATGGTGGCATCGCTGGCTTGCGCTTGCCGGCCGGTGGGAGCGGCACTGACCGGGTCGTTGCCCTCGGTCACTCGGACACCAGAGGGTCCGCCACCGCAGCCGCTAAGCAGAACGGCCAGGAGCGCGCTGGCCATGATTATGGAATGGAATTGTAGCTTCATGAGGATTATTTATTGCGGGCGTTCTCTCTTTTGATACTGTCCATCCCGGGCTTTTCAAGGTTGATATCCCCCTCGAAGAAACCATGCAGTTGGCGGATCCGAGTGGGGTGGCGCATCTTGCGCAGCGCCTTTGCCTCAATCTGGCGGATGCGCTCCCGAGTCACCTTAAACTGGCGGCCCACTTCCTCAAGGGTGCGGGAGTAGCCGTCGGCCAGACCAAAACGCAGGGAAAGCACGCGGCGCTCGCGATCAGTCAGCGAGTCGAGCACGTCGGTAATTTTTTCACGGAGCAGACTGTACGCCGTCATGTCGTAAGGGTTTTCCGCACCCTTGTCTTCGATGAAGTCGCCGAAGTTGGTATCATCCGAATCACCCACCGGGCTTTGCAGCGAGATGGGCTGCTGGGCCATCTTCATAATGGATTGGACGCGCTCAATCGGCAGATTCATCTCATCGGCCACTTCCTCCGCCGTCGGCTCATGCCCAAGCTCCTGCAGAAGTTGCTTCTGTATCTGCATGACCTTATTGAGCGTCTCGATCATGTGCACGGGAATCCGGATCGTTCGGGCCTGATCGGCGATGGAGCGGGTAATGGCCTGACGAATCCACCAGGTGGCGTAGGTTGAGAATTTATAGCCGCGACGATATTCGAACTTTTCCACAGCCTTCATCAGCCCCATGTTCCCCTCCTGAATCAGGTCAAGAAAGGAAAGGCCGCGGTTGGTATACTTCTTGGCAATCGAAATGACGAGACGGAGGTTGGCCTCGACCATCTCGGTCTTGGCTTTGTGCGCCTGACGCACGCCGGCACGCACTTCGCGGATGATCTCCATGAGCTCACGGGCATCCATTTTGAATTCCGCCTTGATGGCGTCGAGGCGCTTTTGAGTGGCCTTGACATCAACCTTTTTCTTGCGGCGCGTAGAGACCATTTGGGCGGCCTCCAAGTCATCGTAAAGGCCGGCAATCTCGCGATAAATCGGCGTCAAATCGGCCAGAAATTCCTCAAAGCATTTTAATTTGAGGCAATACTTGCGGAGCAACTTGCGGAGCTCCTCCTCATACTTGATCATGCGCGTACGGGCACGCTTTGCGTTGGACTCATTACTCGCATTAATATGGCTGTCCCAAGCGGCGTAGATGCGCTCGCCCAAGCGGTGCGCCTCATCCAGAAGCTTGGGGAGGCTGCTAAAGTAGGCTTCCCGGCTTTCGATCTTTTTGTCCAGCACAACGCGGTCGAAGCGCTCTTCGCGGTTGAGCAGCTTTTGAACGATGCTATTTTGGAATTCGAGTGTGAGTGCGGTTGAGAAAAGGGCGTCCTGGGCACGGAGCTCGGCCTTTTCGATGCGCTTGGAGATCGAGACCTCCTCCTCGCGAGTCAGGAGCGGGACTTGGCCCATCTGCTTGAGATACATCCGAACAGGGTCGTCCAGAATGTCGTTCTGCGAGGTGCGGACTTCCTTTTCCTCCGTCTCGTCCTGCCGGGCCTTGAAGGCCTCAACTTCGTTTTCGTCGAGAATCTCGACTTCGAGGTTCTGTAGGATGGAAATGACGTTCTCGATCTCGTCCGGATTATTGACCGAGTCGGGAAGCGCCTTGTTAATATCCTTGTAAGTCAGGAAACTTTGCTCCTTCGAAAGACGAATGAGGTTGCGGATGCGTTCGTTGAGCCTTTCCTGCGCCTTGGTCGAAAGCTTGCGCTTGCGCGTCACTTTTTTTGCAGCTGCTTCCAACGGGGCTGCTTTCAACGGGGCTGCTTTCTCATCGACGGGAACGTGGGTTGGAGGCTTTGGCTTTTTAACTTTGGCGCTCTTGGTCGCTTTTTTTACGGTCCTCTTTACGGTCCTCTTTACGGTCCCCTTTACGGTACTCTTTACGGTCCTCTTTACGGTACTCTTTACGGTACTCTTGGCCGCAGGCATTTTCTTTTTAACAACTTTTTTCGCCGGCTTCCCGGCTTTTTTGGTCGCAGACGCCGTTTTCCTGGTAGCAGGTTTTGCAGAGCCGGCCTGCTTCTTGGCAGCAGGTTTTGCGGCGCCTGCCTGCTTCTTCTTCGCAGTCTTCTTCGCAGTCTTTTTCGGTACTTTTGCCGGTACTTTTGCCGGTACTTTTGCCGGTACTTTCTTGGCGGCTGCCGCTTTTTGAACGGTCGTCACTTTCTTCGTTGGTTTTTTGGCGATTTTCTTTTTGGCGGCTGGCATAATGTTCGTTTCTGAGTCTTAGTCTGGAAAAAGTGGTTAAAAGGAGGTTCTGGACGTCGTTGCAGTGCTGGCTAAACGAGTTTGAGTTCGAATGGAACGTTGATGTTCCGTAATAAAGTTTTTCGTTCGCGCATGAGTTTCAATTGATCTTCGGGACTCGCTTGCATGCTTCGTTGCTCAATGTCTTTGATTTTTGCATCGAGGTATATCCGCCGGAGACTATCCAGACAGGTTGTGATTTGCTTGGCGGGTTCTTCGACGTTCAAGTCGCGGGCGTGAATCTCCGCGAGAAGTTGCCGTTCTTCCACAGTTTCAATGATAGTTTCAATTTGGCTAACGTTTTCAATTAGTTCCTCACGTAGTTCGGCCAGCAGACGCGAAAGCAGCTGGCCGGCTAGTGAATTTCTATTAATCCACTCGTAATCAATAATTTCTGAAAGTTTTTTGGCGTATTCCGAGTGGTGTAAAACGAGCCAAAGTAATTCCCAGGTCGCTCGTGTCAATAGCGGGTCTCGGGTTGTGCGGTCCGCCTCGGCTGTGGCTTCACCGGAATCTTTGAAATCCGGTCGGGGCGGGGGCATCTTTTGAAAATCGCGCAGCGCTGCCTGCGGGTCGACACCGAGGAGGCGGGCCGCGATTTGAATATAGTCCTCCCGGGCCACCTCAGACGGGACATTACGCAGCAATTCGAAGACATTCCGAAGTGCCGTGGTTTTCTCGTGAGTGGTGGGTTTGCGTTCGGTTGGCAGACTTTCGCCAATGGCCAGCTCGATGCCGCTTTTTGCCGTAGCCCGCAGTGGCTCCAGCCCTGCGGCCCCCTGCTCGCGCAGTAAATCATCGGGATCGGTCTTTTCCGGAAGGAGAAGGAAACGAAACTCAAGTCCAGCTTTGAAAGCAAGTGGCAGGGCACGCAGTGCTGCTTTGCGTCCCGCCGAATCACCGTCGAGAAGGCACTCTATGGCACCGGGGTCATAACGGCGGAGCAGATGGAGTTGATCATCCGTTATCGCAGTGCCTTGTGGAGCGACTGCCGTGTGCAAGCCTACCGACCAGCACCGAATGGCGTCCAATTGGCCTTCAACGAGAAGAAAATTGCCGCCCTCCTTTAAGTGGGTGCGGGCGTGGTCCATGCCGAAAAGAATACGGCCCTTGTGGAAAATCGCCGTCTCAGGAGAGTTGACGTATTTGGCTTCGCGGGCCGGGTCGTCTTCGGGCGTTTGTGGAAGCTGACGAGCGGTGAAAGCAACGACCCGGCCCTGCACATCACGAATCGGGATCATTAGGCGCCCGCGAAAGCGCGATTTGAAGTAGGCATGGTTTTGTTCGCCGTCGCGGGCGAAGAAAAGGCCGGACTGGTGCATCGCTGTTGTTGAAACGTTACGCTCTTTACAATAGAGCGCCAGCGCCTCGCGTGCGGCGGGCGCGTAGCCGATCTTTACCGTTTCGGCTGTCTCGTCGGTGAACCCACGGACATCGTTCCAGTAAGCGCGGACAGGTGCCGCTTCCCCGGACTCAAGAAACTGCCGGTGGAACCAGGTGGTGACGAGTTCGTGAAGTTCAAAGATCTGCTTTCTGACCGAGACCTCCTCACGGCTCGGCCCCCCGGCTTCGTATTCGAGTGTGATGTTGAACTTTTTGGCAAGAAATTCGATCGCTTCGTAGAACTCGAGATTCTCCTGCTTCATGATAAAGGTGAAACAATCGCCGCCTTCGCCGGTGCTGAAGCATTTGTAAAATCCGCGATCCGGGTGGACGTAAAAGGAAGGGGTTTTTTCCTGGGTAAATGGGCTAAGCCCCTTCCAGGAGCGCCCGGCGCGCTTTAATTGCACGTAAGGCGCCACCACATCTACCAAGTTGACCTGGTGCTTGATAGTTTCGATCGAGCTTTGTTTGATTCGGGCCACTGTTCTTGCAATCCCGTTTACAAGCGTGAGGCGGCGGCCTCTGCTTCGGGGACAAGGGGATGATTGGGCGCAATGTCGATAAACCGGAGATAGAGGCTGCGGGCGATTGCGGTTTCGCCCGAAATCCGCTCGTGGGCACGGGCCAGCGACAGGGTGATTTCCGGGCTGCTCGGAAAACGATCATAAGCGGTCTCCAGGTCCGTAAGAAAAGCGTCCGCGTTCTTCGAGCGCTGCGCGACGCGCAGATAGTCGAGCGTGTAAGCCACTTCCCCAGGGGCGAGGCGCACGGCCTCCAGAGCACTTGTTTCCGCATTGTTGATCTGTCCATTGATCAGGTAGGCGCGCGATAGCAAATTCCACACTTCGGCGCGCTGATTCGAGATACTGATGGCTGCCCAGTATTTGCGGATGGCTAATTTAAAATCGCGGTCGCGCTCTGCCAGTGCGGCGTCGGTGAGGAGCTCTTCGATATTTTGGCTGCCGGTTGTGAGGGGGTCTTGTACGAAGCCATCGCCAAGCGCGCTGCTCAGTTCGGCCGTGGCAGCCAGCTCAAGCGGGGCAGGAAGGACGGGGGCCGCCGCCGCCTGGGAAGTTTCTTCGACTGCGTTCGGCTCGGCCGTTTCAATCGCCGGAAGGTGAGCCATCGCCTCCGCCGCCTCGAGATCGGTGATGATTTGCGCTTTGCCTCCATTCGTGCTGTCCTCGGCATCTTCCGCTGTCTCGGCTTTGGCCAGGCGAGCTTGCATTGCGTCCTGCGCCTTGCGCCACCGGATGAGCTCCTGGCGCGCCGGTTTCCATTGGCTGGCCTCCACAGCTCCGGGAAACTGAGTGTCAAGTTGCTCTAACGTGGCCTCGGCGCTAGGCCAGTCTTTTTGGCGTAACTTGACTTCGAGCAAACCGAAGAGCGCCGTCATCGCGTTTGGGTCGTCATTGTCGGCAGCACGCTCGAGCCAGGCCTCGGCTTGAGCGAGGTTACCAATCTTGATGTAAAGTTGCCCGATGGCAGCCGCCAACTCGGCGCTGTCCGACGATGATTCAGCGCTTTTCAGGTAGGCATTCAGGGCTGGCTGGATCTGGTTGGCCGCCTCACGGTCTTGCCCGAGACGCGCCCAAAGTTGAGCGTCCATCACATCCGGCGCCTGCTCGGCGAGTTTCTCCAGAAGGTGCCCAGCTGGCTGTTCGGCTGCCCTCAGGCTGCGATAGGCTTCGAACAAACGTTCAGTATCCTCGGGTGCCTTAAGGTACGCTTGTTCGAGGAAAAAAGACGCCATGGTGTGATCGCCCTCGGCGGTGTAGACTTTGCCAATTGAGCTTAATACATCCAAGTCATTTGGATACTCAACGGTTAGCGTTTCGAGGATTTCAATGGCGGTGGCATAAGCGCCTGCATCGGAAAGTTCGAGGGCTTTTGCGATCCGGGCGCTTTTCTTTTCTTCAGGCGTGCTGCAAGCTGCCATCAAAAAAAAGGTTAGAAAGAAGAAAACGAATAGAGCGCGATTGAAGTTGGCTTTTGACATGGGCTTGCTTTGAATTCGAGCGCTTTGCGAGATACACAAAAAACGGCAATGTCTTTACTTTCGTTTCCACTTTCTGGCTGTCAAGGGGATAGGCTCCGGCTTTGTTGCCGTTTATTCGCCGGTATCCTGTTGTTGGTCGCGGTGCCTCTGAGCCTGTTCAGCCAAACAACGGAGGCCGGGTTGCCCATGAGAGCGCCGCAGGGCTTGGTCTGGGAGTCAACGATTGCAGAGGGAAGTAACTACCTTAGCGAGGTGGAGGCGCTCATGGAGGCCTACGAAGAGCAAGTGGGTGCCGCACTTGTGCCGGGAGAGCGGGGAAAGGTTGGCCTGAAAATAAATACCCGGAGTGGTCGAGGCCTGAGCACGCCGCTTCAGTTGCTCCGGGCAGTGATCGAAGCGTTGGAGGCGAGGGGCTTTCAGAGAGAGTCGATTTTGATCGTGGATTATTCCGCACACACGTTGCGTGAGGCCGGTGTTATGCCTCCGCTCAGTCGTTCCAAAGCCCGCTTTGGAGGCTGCCCGGTCGTCGCCTTGGACTCAGGCGATTTCTTTGACGATAACTGGTTTTATGACAGCCCCTTGCCGCCCTCGTTGCAGCAGGAAACAGGACTGATAGGGGAGCGGCGGCCCGCAGGTTTGGAAGCCGGCTCGCTGGAGCGGAAGAGTTTTTTACCGGCACCGCTCCTTTTTGAGGTCGATTTTTGGTTTAACTTGGCGGTCGGGGTCGACGATCCCGCATTGGGAGTGGATGGCGCGTTGGCCAGTGTGACGCTCTGGAACGTTAGCAATAGCCAGCGCTTTCTTGTCAATCAAGCGACGGCCTCGGCCGCAGTTGCTGAGATCGCGGCCATCCCGGAGCTAGAGGAACGCCTTGTGCTTAATTTTGTCTCGTTGGAGCGTTACCAATTTATCGCCGGTCCGTTTTTTAATTCCATCTACACTCGTTCGGAACCACGCATTTGGATGAGTTCCGATCCCGTGGCTGTAGATCGACTGCTCTACGATCGCATGAATCGAATGCGCCTCTTGGAGGGCTTTCCGGAGATTCAGCCCCTGCCGCAGCAGTTGCCCTTCGCTGCAAGCCTCGGGTTGGGGGAGTTTGAGCCCGAGCGTATCCGGATCGAGAAAGTGACCGTTCCGGAAGGCGGTGCAAAAGTTCGTCCATCAAAAAAAACGAGTGTCGTGCCAGCGTCGGAGGCGGAAAGGGAATCTTGGCTACAGCGCTTCACGCCATGGTAATCAGGGAATTCTTCAAATTCTCAGTAGAAACACCTTGAACTGTCGGCTAAAGCAACCTTGCTTATTCTTGCTATGGAAATTGCGGACTATTATCCAATCCTCGTGCAAATTATGATCGCTGCCAGTATCGGTGTGATTGTGCTGGTCGCGTCCAATATTTTTGGCCAGCGCGCCGAGACGACTGCAATCAAAGACTCGGCTTACGAATGCGGCATGCTGGCCGACGGATCCGGCCATGCGCGCTTCGCCGTCAAATTCTATGTGACGGCAATGCTCTTTATTTTGTTCGATATCGAAGTCGTCTTCCTAATCCCCTGGGTGCTCGTTTTTCGTGAGTTCCTGGCGGCAAATCTTCCCATCATTCTACCTGTTTTTTTCTTTCTTTCCGTCCTCATTCTGGGCCTTTTCTACGAATTGAAAAAAGGCGCGATTGAGTGGGAGAAGTAAATATGCCGCACCTCTCGTAAGCCCTCTATGCGCATAGACCGATACATCGCCAAATCCCGTGTCATCGATATCGAGAGCGCGGACTTTGAGGGTGCGGTTTCTGAGTTACTCAACGTTTGCGACGTTACCAAGGAGCGTGGTATCACGAAAAAGGGTTTACTCAAGGAGCTCATGGGGAGGGAGGAGCAGATGACGACCTATCTGGGCAATGGTGTTTGTCTACCCCATACGCGGGTCAAAATGAAACGGCCCTACATGATCGCGGTGGGGCGCTGCCCGAATGGTCTGGTCTATGATGGGCAAGAACAGTATCGTGACATTCGCTATATATTTCTCCTCCTGGCTTCCGAGCGGGCGCGTAGCTATCTCTACAGTCTCGCTTCGCTTGCTCGGGTTTTTCAAGATAGTGGACACATGGCACGGCTGAGTGCGGCCGAAGCGCTCATTGATTTCCGAAAAGAGCTCAAAAATGTCTTCGGTGGTGAGGAAGGGGGCAAACCACGTCGCCGTCACAATCGGTTCAACAACCTGATTCTCCGTGAAGCAGCGAAAATCGCCCGGGGGGCTCAGTGCACCTCGGCACTGATCTTTGCAGATACATTCGGCGGTGGCGTGGAAGTTGGCTCCGTTTTCAAAAACTTTAAGACGGTGCTTATTGCCCACGGCACTTCGGAGGCCGCGACAGACCGGGAGGAAATTGATGCGGTGATTCCTATTCGATCTTATAGCAATCATCGATTTTCACAGTTGCGCAGTGCGGTGTTGATCGGGCTAACGCGGGGCATTTTCTCTAGTCAGGATCGCCTTTGCTGCGTGGGTGGGTTGCCGCAGAGTAATCAATTTGACAGCATCACCGTGGTCGATGTGGAGCGGGAGTTTGATACCATGCTGGCGAGTAAGTCCGATATGTTACCGGCCAGCGTGAAGCCGGAGGTCATCGAACGCGTCCTCGCCATAGCCACAGAACTGGCTGTCGAGGGGCGCGAGGGCCATCCGGTTGGCTGCCTCTTCGCTTTGGGGAACGCGGACTCGATCTCACAATATACAAAGCCGCTCATTCTAAACCCCTTCTATGGATACAAGGATGAGGATCGCAATATTCTCAATCCCTTTATGGACGAAACCGTTAAGGAATTGTCCTCGATTGATGGCGCATTTATCATCCGGGGGGATGGAGTGCTGGTTTCAGCCGGATCCCTCATTCATGCCCCGGATTACACGCATGAGCTTCCCAGTGGTTTGGGTAGTCGGCATGCGGCAGCGGCATCCATCACGCAAGCGGTCGACTGCCTGTGTATCGTTGTTTCTGGCAGCACCGGGCAGGTCACCCTTTTTCGAAAAGGAAAGATGCTTCCTCTGATTGAAAAAGCACTGCTGCGTAATTCATGACCAAATAGTTGGGGACGGCGGATCAGCGTTGAGCTAGCAGCGTACGCACCGTCCCGGAACACGCAGGTGCGCACGCGCCATCCGAGAGAAACCCTCGAGCGCATGGGTCTTAAAAAATAGATAATTGACAGCCCAACTAATGGCCCTAGGTATAGGCATTATGCTGAGCAACAAACGATCAAAACAACCAAGTGCCTCCTATTTTATAGCCGGGTAATAATTTTTTGGTTGACTCGTTTTGTTTTTGCGGAATAGTGGACGGGATTATGGGAAGACGGATACGCAGATTGGTGTCGAAGAAATCTACAGTTATCCACCATGCGATGAGCCGTATTGTGGGTGGTCAGATGCTTTTGGGTGACCGGGAAAAGGAGGTGCTGCGGCGTCTGCTCTGGCGTGTGGCGGATTTTTCGGGGGTGGAGGTGCTGACGTATTCGATTATGAGCAACCACTTCCATGTGCTGGTACGGGTCCCGGAGAAGGATCGGGCAGTCTCGGATGCGGAGCTTTTACGTCGCTTTAAGGTGCTCTACCCGAAGCCGACGCGGTATCAGACGGCGTCCTTTGTCCGTTTGGAGAGCGCTCTGCGGGAGGGGACGGAGGAAGCGGTGGCGGTGCGGGCACAACTACTTGCGCTGAGGCGAACTCTGGGTCCGTCGACACGCACCATGATCGGCGACGCTGAAGATTAATCCCGAGCGTGCGCAACTCTTTCCAGATTTTGTCCGCCTTTACGTGCAGGGCTTCGGCAAGCAAACGCCCATTCCACTGAGCATAGCCTTCAGGCGGCTTTTCGTCGAGTTGCGTTAATAAGCGAGCGCGGAAAGATAGCGCATCGCCGCCTTCAGGGGGACGGCCAGGGCGAAAGTCGTCGCGCAAGCCTTCGATGCCCTCACGCTCGAAACGCACTCTCCACTTCGAAACCGTTGCCGGGCGGGTCTCGATCACTTCGGCAATCTGAAGATTACTCGTGACCATCTGCCGCTTTCAAGATGATACGTGCACGATCTGAGTGTCGGCGCTGGTTTTGGAAGGCGCACCAGGCGTTCAAGCTCGGCGCGTTCGTTTGTAGTCAGGTTGATCGGAGTAGCAGGTTTGCCGCGAAGTAACTTGAGTTCCGCTATCAACTAATACTAGCGGCGTACGCACCATCTCGGAACACGCAGGCACACGCCACCCGAGAGAAACTCGAGCGCATGGGTCTTAAAAAGATAATTTACAGCCTAACTAATGGCCCCAGGTATAGGCATTATGCTGAGCAACAAACGATCAAAACAACAAAGTGCCTCCTATTTTTTAGCCGGGTTATAAGTTTTGGTTTTAAGCATTTGTGTTATTGCCCACGGCACTTCGGAGGCCGCGACAGACCGGGAGGAAATTGATGCGGTGATTCCTATTCGATCTTATAGCAATCATCGATTTTCACAGTGCGCAGTGCGGTGTTGATCGGGCTAACGCGGGCATTTTCTAGTCAGACGCCTTGTGCGTGGGTGGGTGCCGCAGAGTATCAATTTGACAGCATCACCGTGGTCGATGTGGAGCGGGAGTTGATACCATGCTGGCGAGTAAGTCCGATATGGGCCAGCGTGAAGCCGGAGGCCGAACGCGTTCCGCCATAGCCACAGAACTGGTGTCGAGGGGGGGGGCCATCCGGGTGGCTGCCTCTTCGCTTTGGGGAACGCGGACTGATCTCACAATATACAAAGCCGCTCATTCTAAACCCCTTCTATGGATACAAGGATGAGGATCGCAATATTCTCAATCCCTTTATGGACGAAACCGTTAAGGAATTGTCCTCGATTGATGGCGCATTTATCATCCGGGCGATGGAGTGCTGGTTTCAGCCGGATCCCTCATTCATGCCCCGATTACACGCATGAGCTTCCCAGGTTTGGGCAGCCGGCATGCGGCAGCGGCATCCATCACGCAAGCGGTCGACGCCTGTGTATCGTTGTTTCTGGCAGCACCGGGCAGGTCACCCTTTTCGAAAAGGAGATGCTTCCTCTGATTGAGCGCACTGCTGCGTAATTGGGCGACCAAAAGTTGGGGACGGCGGATCAGCGTTGGCAGCAGCGTACGCACCGTCCGAACACAGAAGGAGCGCCATCCGAGAGAAACCCTCGAGCCATGGGTCTTAAAAAATAGATAATTGACAGCCCAACTAATGGCCCAGGTAGGCATTATGCTGAGCAACAAACGATCAAAACAACCAAGTGCCTCCTATTTTATAGCCGGGTAATAATTTTTGTCGAAAAGGAAAGATGCTTCCTCTGATTGAAAAGCACTGTTGCGAATTCATGACCAAATAGTTGGGGACGGCGGATCAGCTGAGCTAGCAGCGTACGCACGTCCGGAACACGGCGGCACGCGCCATCCGAGAGAAACCTCGAGCGCATGGGTCTTAAAAATAGATAATTGACAGCCCAACTAACCTAGGTATAGGCATATGGCTGAGCAACAACGATCAAAACAACCAAGTGCCTCCTATTTTATAGCCGGGTAATAATTTTTGGTTGACTCGTTTTGTTTTTGTGGAATAGTGGACGGGATTATGGGAAGACGGATACGCAGATTGGTGTCGAAGAAATCTACAGTTATCCACCATGCGATGAGCCGTATCGTGGGTGGTCAGATGCTTTTGGGTGACCGGGAAAAGGATAGAAGTGGTGGCGTCTGCTCTGGCGTGTGGCGGATTTTTCGGGGGTGGAGGTGCTGACGTATTCGATTATGTCGAACCACTTCCATGTGCTGGTACGGGTCCCGGAGAAGGATCGGGCAGTCTCGGATGCGGAGCTTTTACGTCGCTTTAAGGTGCTCTACCCGAAGCCGACGCGGTATCAGACGGCGTCCTTTGTCCGTTTGGAGAGCGCTCTGCGGGAGGGGACGGAGGAAGCGGTGGCGGTGCGGGCACAACTACTTGCGCGGATGCACGATCTTTCTGAGTTCATGAAGACGCTGAAGCAGCGCTTTTCGATCTGGTATAACCGGAACCATGACAATCGACTGGGCACCTTGTGGATGGACCGTTTTAAGAGTGTGCTGGTGGAGGGGAAGGGCAATCCGCTACAGACGATGGCGGCTTATATCGACCTGAACCCGGTTCGGGCGGGGCTGGTGGAGGATCCGAAGGATTACCGCTGGTGCGGCTATGCCGAGGCGGTGGCGGGGAACCTGAAGGCGCAGCGTGGGCTGGGGGTGGTTTGGGCGAGGTATGCGAGTGGCGAGCCGCGATACGTGCGAGCGGATACGGGTGGCGAGATACGGATACGGGTGGCGGGATACGGGATGGGATCCGGTGGATAAGGAGTGGATACGGGATCCGGGATCCGGGTGGGATACGGTGGGCGGGGCCCGTTTGAAGTCTGGCTCTGGCGGCGCACCGGAGTTTGATCTTTGGGAAGGGAGCTTCGCCATGGGATTGCCGGGGGAAGCGGATTGACCGGGCGACGGCGGAGCGGGTTTTGAATGAGGAAGGGGGCGAGTTGCCGATGTCGGTGGTCTTGCGCTGCCGGGTGCGTTATTTCACGGACGGTGCGGTGCTGGGCACTTCGGAGTTTGTGCGGGGCTATGCGGTGGCGTGGCAGACGGGGCGGAAGCGCAAGCATGCGGTGGCGGTGCGATCGGCGCGGGGTGCATCATGGGGTGACCTAGCGGTGGTTAATGCGATTCGGCGATCCGTGTTCGGTTGATTGAATTGGTTTGATGGGCTTCGTGCCTTTGCTGGCGACTTTTCAAGTCTTTGATGAACTGAGTTTGAGTGAATTCTTCCCCTAGGATTGAAAGGGTATTGCGCTTGCTGGGTAGAGCGGCAGGAATGAGGAGCAGCTATGGGGGAAAGAACACCAAACATTGTGCATGCCTTTTGGGAGAGCGGGGATACGGGCCTGGTCCTGCTCTCGACGAATTGGTTATCGACAACCATGCGTCCGCCGCTCTTGCTTGGTCCGCTCAACCAACCGTTCGCCAAATTGGATCGGTTATCGCCTGCTGAATGTGGGCGTTATTGCCGCTATTATAGGCACAAGAACAGCTGGATTTTTACGATTCATTCTGGGCGTCACCCAGAATTACTTGATCGTCAGAGGCGTGTTTTTTTGGCAGGCGCGTTCAATCAATGGGGCGATGCCGCCGGTCAGAGTGATTGGGAGCTCAAACCCGCCAGTGAAGCGGCTGAAACGCGCTACGAACTAAAAGTGCCGCTGAATCGGCTTCCATGCGATAAGAAGTTCGCCTTCAAGTTTATCACGGGCTCTGGGGATTGGCTGGACGTTCCGGACAGTGCGCCAAATCGAGTCTCTGAGGGGGGTGTTGCGAACTTTTTGTTCAACCCTGAGCAATCAGGACAACACATTTTTCGCTTCAAGACCCCGGATGGCTACGAACCGGTTGGCAATGAAAAAATCGTCTGGCGGGATGATGTTGCGGAAGAGGTCCACGAGTTGCCGCACACACAGTTTTTAACAGCTGCAAAAACCGATTTGGAGCTCGGTGCGATTGTGCGTGGCTCGGAGACAACTTTTCGCTTGTTTGCCCCCAGGGCGAGCGGCGTGAAGGTTTTTTTTGGGCAAAAAGCAGACCAATCCGACGCGTTGACGGAGTCGCTTTCGGTGCGGGACGGCGTGGTTTGGGAGCTGAGTGTGCCCAAAAATCTCGACGGTTATTTCTACAGCTTTCGGGTCGAAGGAAAAAGTATTGAAGGTACTTCGCACTTCGATCCCTCGTTTACCGTGCTGGACCCCTATGCAAAGGCCTGTGTAGGGCGTTGGGGCCCGGGGATCGTCGTGGGCCCGGAGCGACTACGTGTAATTAAAAAGCCCTTCAATCCACCGCCGTGGCATGATTTGGTCATTTTGGAGGGACACCTGAGAGATTTAGCTGCGCATGCACCGGTCGAAATGAGCGCAGATGAGCGTTTGGGCTACACCGGGCTGCGCAAGTGGTTACGGGCGGAAGGCTCTTATTTAAAAGAGATTGGAGTGAATGCAATTGAACTGCAACCGATTCAGGAATTCGATAATCCAAGCAGGGAAGACTACCACTGGGGCTACATGACGGTTAATTACTTTTCGCCGGAGAGCAGCTACGCCCTGGAACCGGAGCGTGCTTCGCAAATCGAGGAATTCCGTGGCCTTGTGGAAGATTTCCATGAAGAGGGCATCGCGGTCATTTTGGATGTGGTATATAACCACGTGGGCGAGCCAAACCACCTTCTATTCATCGATAAATTTTATTACTTTCATCTCGACGAAGCAAATGACCTGGTCAACTGGAGTGGCTGTGGGAACGACTTGCGCTGTGATACACCGATGGGGCGACGTTTGATCCTCGATAGTTTAAGGCACCTCGTCGAGACCTACGACGTCGACGGTTTTCGCTTTGATTTGGCGGAGCTGATTGGAATTGAGGTGCTTCGTGAAATCGAGATCGAGCTGAAGAAGATAAAGCCCTCGCTCATACTGATTGCGGAGCCCTGGAGTTTTCGCGGGCACATTCAGAAGGAGCTCCGGGAGACCGGCTTCGCTTCCTGGAACGACGGCTATCGCGATGGCATCGCGGACTACGTTTGTGGGCGGGGGAGCCAGGATACGGTGCGCCACTTTATGGCGGCTTCTCCCGGGACAACGCGCTTCGCGGCGCAGACGATTAATTACACCGAGTCGCATGACGACCATTGCTGGCTGGACCGAATCACGGAGCGCCCGAAGCGCGACGGGGATGACCCGACGCTACTTGACCGCCGCCGGACACACCTCATGGCCTCGATGTTACTGGCTTCGCTTGGTGTCCCAATGCTTTCTGCGGGTCAGGACTTCCTTCGTTCCAAGCGGGGTCTGTCAAACACCTATCAGCGGGGGGACATCAACGCGCTGGATTACAATCGGCGCTTTGTTTACTCGGGGACGCATGGCTACTTTCGGGACTGGATTCGCTTTCGGCGCTCGCCGGAAGGGAAAGCGCTTCGACTCGACGGCGGGTTGAGCGAGAGTTATCTAAAATTCTTTTTCGCGGAGGGTTCGAGTGCGGCGGTTGTTGTATTCAACGCCGACCGCTCGATCGATGCCCCGAAACTGGTCTACGCAATCAATCCGCATCTGGAGTATGCGGCCATTGAATGCGCGGAGGTGCAGCCGAAGAGTCTTTTGCAGATCGCCGACCAGGAGCGGTTTCGGCCGGAGGGGCTGGGCGCGGCGCAGATCCCGCTCGACGCGACCCGTATTTATCTGCCGCCGTTGTCCTGCGGGCTTTGGTTGGCGGGTGGGCCGGCCGATACTTGAAGGGGGATCGTTTCATCAAGGTGACTGATCAGTTAGCTATAGAACTCTTCCGGTCGGGCGAGCCGACCACCTTCCCTGAGAGGTAAGGAGCTGAGTCCGGTGATGGCAGAACCCTTCATTCATCTTTATGCCAAAGGCTTCGGAAAAAATCTTTGACGATTTCCGATGTCGCTCCAGCCTGCTCCAAATGGGGCATGTGGGAGGCGGCTTCGATTATGGCGTGGTGGCTCTTGGGATGGGGCAGCAGCGTGGACATGCGTACGGCGATAGCGGTGTATTTTGTATCCTTTGCCCCGGTTATCAAGCAGACGGGCATGGAGAGCTCTTCGATCCTTGGCCAAAGATTCGGGCAGCTCCCCTGGCCGAATTGACGCAGGCTCTTTGCGAGGCCCTCGACCGTGTGACGCTGCCGGTATTGTAGCATGGTCTCGCGCCAAGCCGTTGGGATTTCTTTTTGACTGCAGATGAGGGGGGTCTCCTGCCAAAAATCGAGGAAGCTTTTGACGCCCATCCGCTCCAGAGACTGTGCGAGCGATTCGTCGGCCTTCACCCGCTCGGCGCGTACGCCTGAATCTTCGATTCCCGGGTTGCCGCTTATAAGGACGAGTGCGTCCCAGCAGTCTGTAAAATTGACCGCATGCAGCAAAGCCGCCCTTGCGCCCATGGAGTAGCCGAGAAGGATCCGCGGTGTCGCGGTTTGCCCAGTGTCCATGGCTTGAAGTGCTTCATCGACGAAACGGGTCGTCGCGTTGGGGGAGCAGTCAAGCTGTGGATTTGGGCCATGGCCGGGTAGGTCGGGGCAAAGCCAGTCAGGCCGCCAGTCGCTTTCGGCTTGATTTAGTTCAGCGGTTTTTTTCGCGAAGGGCGCAAAGTCGCTCCCGCATCCTGTGAAACCGTGTAGCGCGAGGATTGGCATTGCTAACTGCTCCCCAGTCCAAGCCGGCGCTATTCGCCGACCGAAGCGCTGATGATCTTTTGCTCGTTAATGGGGCGGTCGCCGGGGCCTTTTTCGACCTTTTCCAGCTTTTCGACAACATCCATACCTTCGACGACTTCACCAAAAATGGTGTGTTTCATATGAAGCCAGGGAGTGGGTACTGTTGTGATAAAGAACTGGCTGCCATTTGTGCCGGGGCCAGCGTTGGCCATGGCGAGCAGACCCGGCTTATCGAACTTGAGGTCGCGCGCGCACTCGTCGCCAAAGGTCTTACCCCAGATAGATTCACCGCCGCGGCCTGTACCGGTCGGATCGCCACCCTGGATCATGAACTCTTCAATGATGCGATGGAAGACGACCCCATTGTAATAACCATTTTTACAATGGGTCGTGAAGTTTTCGCAGGTCTTCGGTGCGATGTCTTCGAACAGGTCGAAGGTGATGGATCCCTGGGTGGTTTCGAATGTTACTTTCATAATAGTGGCGGTTGATTGAGTTAAAATGTTTCGGTTATTTTGATGGGTTGGACAGATACGAGATCGTCTCGACAACAAAGTGGTGTAGGCTGGCTTCCGGGGACTCGAAGGCAACCGGAAGTTTCAAATCTTTTAATGTTTTTGAGGTGAGTGGTCCGATACTGCCGAAGACAGGGTGGCGCGCATCGGGCGCGAGCTTGAGTGCGGCGTGCTGGTCGACAAAGGACTTGACCGTAGAGGCACTGGTAAAGAGCACCGCATCGGCACCCTCGATTCGGAAGCGCTCGGCTGAGGGATCCTTCGTTAGGTCGGTCTTGGCGGTTTTGTAGAGTGGTAGGGTGTCGACAATGGCCCGGCCTTCGTCGGATTCGAGGCGCTGCACCAGACTCTGGCGGTTTTGATTGCCTGTTACCACGAGGATTTGCACACTCTCAACGCCCTCATTCTCGATCAGCTCTTCGGCCAGGGCGTCCGCATTTGCCTGCTTTGGGATGAGGTCCACCTTGAGTTTGTGCTTTTCAATTTCGCGCGCGGTGGCCGCACCGACCGCTGCAATACGCATGGGGCCGAGGCAGCGGATGTCATCGTAGGCGCGATAAAAGAGGTCGAAAAATTGCTTCACTCCGTTGGTACTGGTAAAAATAATCCATTCGTAAACCGCGATTCCGGCAAAGACTTCCGTGACAAGCTTTTCATCGAAATGCGCCTGGACTGAAATAAAGGGCAATTCCAGAACTTCGGCGCCCTGATCGGTCAGCAGCTTACTGAGTTGCCCTGCTTGCTCTCGTGCGCGGGTAACCACGATGCGTTTACCAAAGAGCGGCCGTCCCTCAAACCACTCGGTTCTCGTGCGATGAGCAACAACCTCCCCTATAATAATCATCGCGGGAGTGCCGATTCTGGCCGCCTCCATTTCACTGAGAATCGTATCGACCGTCCCATAAACCGATTTCTGCCGGTTCAGCGTGGCCCACTGAATAATCCCGACAGGCCGCCCCCCGGGCATGCCCCCCTCTTTGAGTTCTTTGAGGATGCGGGGTAATTGGCCGAGCCCCATATAAAGACAAAGGGTGCCTTCGGTCTTTCCATAGCGCGAGAAGTCGATACTGAGCGTCTGCTTTTCGGGATTTTCATGGCCAGTGAGAAAAGTGATCGAGGAACTGTATTCCCGGTGGGAGAGGGGGATGCCCACGTAGGCAGCGGCGGCCAGCGCGGCGGTTACGCCCGGAACGATTTCAAAGGGTATCTTGTCGACTTGTAACTCACTAACCTCTTCACCTCCGCGGCCGAAAACGAACGGGTCGCCACCCTTGAGGCGGACAACGTTCAGTCCCTTTCCGGCCCGGTCAACAAGGAGTTCTTCGATCTCGTCCTGCGGTATTGAATGCATGCCGGAGCGCTTGCCGACATAGAGTTTTTCGACGCCTTCCCCGGCCCAGTCGAGAAGCTGGGGGTTTGCCAGATAGTCATAAACAATGACGTCCGCCCGTTCGATCAGCTCGCGGGCCCGGACGGTTATAAGACCGGGATCACCCGGGCCAGCGCCGATGAGAAATACTTTTCCTTGAGACATGCTTGTGGGATGTGGGATACGGGATGCGGGATACGGGATGCGGGATGCGGGATGTGGGATACGGGATACGGGATGTGGGATACGGGATACGACTTAGAAGGATTCCGTTAGGGCTGGGAGTGATTTTAGGATCGCGTCGAGCTCGGGTTCGATTTGGTCGTTTGATTTGAGGGCGATTTCGAAGCTTCGGTAACCCACGGCTGGATGATAGATGCGGAAGGTGCCTTTTTCGTAAAGAGCACCAACGGGTATCTGGCAGCCGCTGCCGAGGCGCCGGAGGAAGGCTTTTTCAAGAGAAACAGCGAGAGCGGTATCGGTGCAGAAGCGGGTTGTATACTTCGGTAAATCCTCGGTCCGGCACTGGATGGCAATGGCGGCCTGTCCGGGGGCTGGGACGACTTGATCGACGGGTAACTCGACAAATTCGAGGCCATCGTAGGTGTAAATCTCGAGACGGTCGAGTCCGGCGGCGGCCAAGAGGCTGGCGTCGCAGTCGCCCTGTGCAATTTTTTTCAGGCGGGTGCCGACATTGCCTCGGATGGTGGTCCAAGCGGCGTTGGGGTAGAGGCTGCCTAATTGAGCGCGGCGGCGTGGGCTGCTGGATGCAATTCTTTTAAAAATGCTTTCTCCGCTTCGGTGGACCAGAACATCATTGACCCGGGCACGGGGCAGGTATCCGGCGATACTGAGACCGGCGGGCGAGGTGGTGGGGAGATCTTTGGCACTGTGTATGGCCAGGTCGGCGCGCCCCTCCGTGAGTGCGGCCTCCAGTTCTTTGGTGAACAGGCCGATACCACCGCGTTTTTCCAAAGACCAGTTCAAGCGTTCATCAACCTTTGTGCTGAGCTTGAGCAGTTCGAAGGATGCATCCGGCAATGCTTCCTGCAAGCAGGCCCGAACGAGCTTAGTTTGCTTTAGGGCAAGCGGGCTTTTACGGGTGGCTATTTGGATCGTTTCGGACATAGGTTAAGGTTTAGTAACAAACTTTCAGCTTGTCGGGCCGGCGCATTGAAAAGCTGGAAGCCTATGACTATTTTATTCAATAAAAAAGCGGTCGGTGGAGACAACCACCGACCGCTTGAAAATGCAAATGTGAGCCGCTTAGTTGTAGGACGCTTGCGAGCCCTTAATGTTGCGCTTCTTGACCCAGGGCATAAGCGAACGGAGGCGCTGACCGGTCTTTTCGATCTGGTGGCCCTGGCCGTCCTTGATGAACTGCTTGTAGTTCGGCAGGCCGTCCTTGTATTCCTTGACCCAGTTTTTCGTAAACTTGCCGGTTTGAATGTCCTTGAGGATCGCCTTCATAGCCTTCTTGGACTGGGCGTTGATCACACGGGGGCCGGAAATGTAGTCGCCCCATTCAGCGGTCTCCGAGATGGAGAAGCGCATGCCGGAGACGCCGGACTCAACCATGAGGTCGACGATCAGCTTCAATTCATGCAAACACTCAAAGTAAGCCATTTCCGGTTGGTAGCCGGCTTCGACGAGCGTTTCAAAACCAGCCATCACGAGAGCGGAGGCACCGCCGCAAAGAACGGCTTGCTCACCGAAGAGGTCGGTTTCGCACTCTTCCTTGAAGGTCGTCTCAATCACACCGGCACGGGTGCCGCCGATTCCCTTGGCCCAGGCCAGGGCAATGTTTCTGGCATCTTTGGAAGAGCCCTTATTGACGGCGATCAAAGCCGGGACGCCCTTGCCCTCAACGTATTGGCTACGTACAACGTGACCGGGGCCCTTGGGAGCCACCATGATGACATCGATCCCCTTGGGTGCTTCGATGAGCCCAAAATGGATGGCGAGACCGTGAGTGAAGGCGAGGGTCTTGCCCTTCTCCAGGTGCGGGAGAATATCGTTCTCATATACCTCGGGCTGCTTCATGTCGGGCACGGCGATCATGATCACATCGGCGCGCTTGACGGCTTCGGCCGTTTCGAAGACTTCGAAACCCTGTTGCCGGGCTACGGCAGCGGACTTGCTTTTTTTGTAGAGGCCGATGATGACATTCAGGCCGCTGTCCTTCAAGTTCTGTGCATGGGCATGGCCCTGAGAACCGTAGCCGATGATGGCCAGAGTTTTCTTTTTAATGACTCGAAGGTCGGCGTCTTTATCTGAGTAGACTTTAGCAGGCATATGTTTCTTTGATTGCGGAGGAGGCCCCCTGGTTGATAAAAGAGGAAAGAGGAAGGAGGAAAGAGGAGGTGAGGAAGGAGGAGGTGAGGAAGGAGGAGGTGAGGAAGCGGGCTTTTGGAAGCTAGCCGCGTTTAAGCGCCAGGTTGCCAGTGCGAGCCATTTCGACGATCCCGTAGGGCTCGATCAGGTTGAGGAAGGCGCCAACTTTATTGGCATTCCCCGTCATCTCGATATTCAGGCTCTCAGGAGCAACATCGATAATCTTCGCACGAAAAATATCACAAACCTGCATCACTTCGGAGCGCTGACCGGCCGAGGCCGATACTTTTACCATGACCAGCTCGCGCTCAGTGGCCTGTCCGTTGGAAAACTCGGTCACTTCAAGGACGTTGATCAACTTGTTGACTTGCTTGATAGCTTGGTCAAGCGATTCGCTGTCTCCGACGATCGTAGCGGTGATGCGCGATAGTTTGGCATCCATCATCGGCCCCACATTGAGCGTCTCGATATTAAAACCGCGGCCACTGAACATACCGGCAATGCGGGCGAGAACTCCGAATTTATTTTCGACGAGGATGGAGATGATGTGGCGCATGATAGAGAAACGGGGACTCATTGCTTAACCCCCGATTCGACAAGAAAAATGGTAGACGGTGAGGGATTCGAACCCACGACCCCCTCGGTGTAAACGAGGTGCTCTAACCAGCTGAGCTAACCGTCCCTGAGAAAATTGAAAACGGAGACGATGGGCTGCCGCTCCCTCGAATCAAGCCTATTTTTGATCAATTGTCGTTTTAGTTCGCGGTTGTCTGGGGTTGAGGGAATTTTGGGCCAACGGGGTATTTGCTGGAATTCTCGGCGATCTTTGCTTTAGGGTGGTGCGAAACGTTGATTAAAGACTTATCCGAAAACATGGCTTATAACAAACTGATCAATCTGAACGAATTGCTCGGTGGCGGCTCTCTCCTTCGGAAACTGCTGAATCCCGGTTGCCTAATACTGGAGCGGCTTCTTGGCATAACTGAGGTCAATCAAATCTACGCCGAGGTCCATGAGACCTTGGATGACAGCGAAAACGATCCCGGCTTCTTTGCCAAAACCCTTCGTGTGATGGGTGTGCATTTCGAACTGGATCGGGCGGATTTTGAGCAAATCCCGAAAAACGGCCCACTCATTGTGGTGGCGAACCATCCCTTTGGCGGGATTGATGGGGTTGTTTTAGGCGCTTTGCTGAAAAGTGCACGAGCCGACTCGAAACTGATGGGGAATTATTTGTTGGCTACGATGGAGGGCATACGCGGGGGGATCATTGAGGTCAACCCCTTCGGTCATGAAGTGGCGACGAGCGCAAACCTGCGCGGCATGCGACAGGCGATTCGCTTTTTGAAAGAGGGTGGCTGTCTCGGAGCGTTTCCTGCCGGGGAAGTATCCAGTCTGCATCTGCGCTACAGGGGGGTGGTGGACCCTCCCTGGAGTCCGCATTTGGTTCATTTGGCGATCAAGAGCGGTGCGCCTGTCCTGCCGATCTACTTCGAGGGTCGAAATTCTGTATTTTTCCAGATAGCGGGCCTGCTCCATCCACGTCTGCGGACTTTGTTGCTGGCGATGGAATTTTCGCGAGCCCGCGGCCGTTCAATCAAAGTAAGGATGGGCACATTGGTTGACTCAAAGCGGCTTGCCGAGTTTGCGGACAAAAAAGCGGCGACCGAGTATTTGCGGTTAAAGACGTATTCTCAAAAAGACCAGCCGGAGCGGAGTGACCGAAAGCGTTTGCGATTCCCTTTTCGCTCTGCATCGACGGGCCAGGCTCTGGACCCGGTTGCCGCGCCTGAATCGGCAAGTCTGATGGCAATGGAAATCGACGGGCTTCCCGCCAGCTCTCGGTTGGTCGAGCACGGAGACTTTGTAGTTTATTGTGCACCGGCAAACCGCATGCCAACTGTGCTTAAAGAGATCGGGCGGCTTCGGGAAGAGACCTTCCGCGCAGTTAAAGAGGGAACCGGGCAAGCGACAGATCTAGATCAATTTGACCAACATTATCTACATCTATTCATGTGGAACGAGGTGGACCGGGAAATCGTCGGAGCCTACCGGCTGGGCTTGGCTGATGAGATAGTGGGCGAGTTTGGAAAGAAGGGCCTGTACACGTCGACATTGTTCCGCTATCGATCAGAGTTTCTCGAGCGTTTGGGTCCTGCAATTGAGCTTGGCCGGTCCTTTATCACTATGAAGTATCAGAAGAAACACGCCTCTCTGGCTTTGCTGTGGCGTGGGATTGGCGAATACGTTGCAAGAAACCCCCAATACCGAACGCTATTTGGGCCAGTCAGTATAACGGATGGATACACCCGAATTTCAAAAGACCTCATGGTTCACTTTTTCAGGGAGCATAAATTCGACGAAACGCTTGCGCGGCAGGTCAGACCCAAAAAAGCACCCAAGTCGTTTAGGATGTTAAAAGGAGTTTCCTTAAAGCATATTGGTGAGTCGATTCGTTCCGTCGATTCGGTATCCGCCATCGTTTCGGGGTTTGAGGAGGACAAAAAAGGCGTGCCGGTTTTGTTGCGCCACTACCTCAAACTAAATGGCGTTTTGCTCAGCTTCAATGTCGACCCTGCCTTCAGTGACGTCATCGACGGGTTGATTCTTGTCGATTTTCTCAAAACAGATCCGAAGATCCTGCAGCGATACATGGGAAAATCCGGCTATGCTGGATTTGCAGCATTTCATTCGCGAATCGAATCCGGATTGAATCGAGGAGTTGCCAACGTCTGTGTTTGAAACGGTTTGAAACGAATACCATGCCAAAAATACTTTTTTTAGGAGATATCGTCGGCCGTCCCGGTCGTACCTGTGTAATTGAGCGCCTACCCGCCTTGCGTGAGGCCCTGAGAGCGGACTTCGTCATTGCCAACGGGGAGAATGCGGCGGGTGGTTCGGGTATAACCGGGAAGATCGTCCAAGAGCTCCTAGGGGCAGGGGTTGATGGGATCACCCTGGGTGACCACGTTTGGGATCAGAAAAACTTTGAAAACGAAATCGATCAGTTGGAAGGAGTCTGCCGCCCCGCCAATTTACCCGAGCAGAATCCCGGGCGCACGCACCTCATTTTAGAGAAAGATGGCTTCCGCTTGGGCTTGTTCACCGTTTTGGGGCGAAATTATATAGGCTTGAAGGCGGGATGCCCTTTTGAGCGGGCGGACAAAAAACTGCTCGAATTGGCCGGTGACTGTGATGCCTGCTTTGTTGAGGCCCATATGGAGGCGACCTCAGAAAAAGTCGCGCTTGGTTGGTATCTCGACGGGCGTGCGGTCGCCGTTATCGGAACTCACACGCACATACCGACCGCTGATGCCCGCGTATTACCCCAGGGCACGGCTTACCTGAGCGACGCCGGCATGTGCGGGCCCTACGCATCCGTGATCGGTCGTGACGTCGAGCAGGTAGTCGCTACTTTTCTGGATGGAATGAAACGCCGTTTCCCGGTTGCCCGGGAGGATGTGCGCATAAGTGGATGCCTGATCGAAATCGATGCAAGCACTGGGCTTAGTTTGGGGGTTGAGCGTATTGAAATCGCTGAAGAGAAAGACAAGGGCCTCAATGGCTAGTTGGTGGCTAGTTGGTGGCGAGTTGGTGGCGAGTTGGTGGCGAGTTGGTGGCGAGTTGGTGGCGAGTTGGTGGCGAGTTGGTGGCGAGTTGGTGGCGAGTTGGCCAGTCAATCCAAGTAGTGCTTACGTTTTCAACTGCTCGTGAATGCATCCTATCTATTGAGTACTGCGCTGTCGCTTAGCCTCGTAGAGGCAGACGGCCGCGGCAGCGGCCACGTTTAGCGAGTCGGCCTGACCGGCCATGGGGATGCGGATTTTGTGCTCCGAGCGTTTTAGCCAGAACGGGCTCAAGCCCCCGCTCTCGCTGCCCATCAAGAGAGCGAGGCTGCCACCGTAGTCGACATCCCAGTGCAGGCAGTCTGTCTCGGGAGTCGTGGCGAGGCAGCTGATAGCTTGTTCCGTGAGCCACTGGCTGAGAGCCTCGCGGCCGGTCGATACGATGGGCAGAGCAAATAAAAGGCCCTGGGAGGAGCGCACGGCATTCGGATTATAGAGGTCGAGCACGCAATCCACAAGAATGACGGCATCGACACCCGCGCCGTCGGCACTGCGCAAAATGGCACCCAGATTGCCGGGCTTTTCGATGCCCTCAAGGATGAGGAGGAGGGCGGGTTGGCGCAATTTGAGGTCTGTCAGTGTGTTATTTTGCTGGGTAGCCACCGCGATGATTCCGTCCGGCCCTTCGCGGTGGGAAGCTTTTTCGAAAGCCTCGGTACTGAGGCGGACGATCGGCCAGGGTGCGCTTTTCAGCCTGTCTTCAATAAACGCGGCATGGGCGCCGCCCTCAGGGAAAAACTCCGGGCAGAAGTAGCATTGGTTGACCTCAAAGCCAGCGGCGAGGGCGTGCCCGATCTCGCGCAGCCCCTCGATAAGGAAGCGAGACTGCCGGTCGCGGTGCTTGCGCTCACGGAGTTTAACAAGGTTTTTCACCTGCTCGTTTTGACGGCTTTGGATGTAGGGCGCTTCCATAGTTGAGGGTTTCAATGAATTTTTGGATTGCAGCAAGCCTCAGCATACCGGAAGGCAAGAGTATGCAAGTGCCAAAAAACTTCGTGGCGGAGCCATTTGACTATCATCAGGAAATCGAGCTGTGTATCGAAAGCCTGAGTAACCTCGGGATGGGAATCGGGCGCGTCGATGGCTGGGTAGTCATGGTGCCCTTCGTCATCCCCGGTGAGCGGGTGCGGGCGCGGATTTTCCGAAATTTCCAAAATTACTCCGATGCCGACCTCGTTGAGGTCCTGGAAGCCTCTCCGGACCGGGTCGAACCGCAGTGCCCGCTTTTTACTCGCTGCGGGGGTTGCCAGTATCAACACATCAGCTACGCACGGCAGCTTCGCGAAAAGACCGGGCAGGTCGAAGACCTGTTGAAAAAGCTCGGTGGCATCGAGCATCCCGTCGAATTGGCGCACGGCTCCCCGGAAACGTATCACTACCGCTCAAAAATCACCCCTCACTACAATCGACCGGAGCGCGACGGCTCGCAGCCGATCGGCTTTCTGCAATACGGTCGTCGAAACCAGATTATTGATGTCGAGCAGTGCCCCATCGCCACCAAAGCGATCAACGAGGCCCTCCCCGAGGCGCGGGCTGAGGCCCGCCGCGCTGGGGGGAAGAAGCGGCGTCAGCGCGGGGGCACGCTGCTCATGCGGGATGTGCTGGAGGGCGTGGTGAATGATCCGCAGGAGATTGTTTCCGAGCGGGTGGGGTCCTTGACCTTCCAATTCAAAGCCGGTGAGTTTTTTCAAAATAACCCCTTCATTCTCCCGGAGATGGTTGCGCACGTCGCGCAGGAAGCCTCGGCTGAAGGGGCACGCTATTTGGTGGATGCGTATTGCGGTGTGGGCTTGTTTGCGCTGTCCACGGCCAAGTCTTTTGAGTCAGTGGCTGGGGTGGAGATTAGCGAGCCCGCGGTGCGCTGGGCCCAGGCCAATTGTAAAATAAGCGGCATTCACAATGTTCGCTTCGTCATCGGCAAGGCGGAGGCCATTTTCAACGGACTCAAGTTTCCCGCCGACGAGACGGCGGTGGTGATCGACCCGCCCCGCAAGGGCTGCGATGCGAGTTTTCGAGAGCAATTAATGGCCTTTCGCCCCCAGCGCCTGGTCTACGTCTCTTGTGACCCCGCCACGCAGGCCCGTGACTTGAAGGAATTCATCGAGGGGGGCTACCAAATCACACGGGTACAGCCATTTGACCTGTTTCCCCACACCCGGCACATTGAAAATGTGGTGTCGCTCAGCCTATCGTGAAAAAATGATTGACGGATGGCTTCGTAGACCCATCTTCCCGGATTCCTTCAAACCAAAACTATATTTATGTCACTCGAAGTTAAAGTCCGCAAAGGCGAGCCCATGGAACGTGCGCTCCGCCGCCTCAAAAAACGCCTCGATCGCGAGGGGGTCATCCGTGATGTCCGCGCAAAACGCTACTTCGTGAAGCCCGCGCAGGCAAAACGCCGCAAGAAGAAGGAACTGGACTTCAATAACATGCTCCGGGTTCGGTATTCGAACATGTAGACAGGCGCGTTACTTCACGTTCTCGCGTCACTTCACGTTCTCGCGTCACTTCACGTTCTCGCGTCACTCCACGTTCTCGTGTTACTTCACGTTTTAACGTCACTTTAGTTTGCAGGCCCTCGCGCCTTGGGCTTTTATCTTCCCGGTTCGCTTCTCAGCGCCGGGATTTTTTGTTATGGCCAATATTTTCGACCGCCTTTCGCTCTCTACCTGCTGGTGCTCCGCGCGCCACACGGATGGTCGCGCCATGGTTGAAGAAATGGTCGGTCTTGGATTCAAGCGGATTGAGCTCAGTCACGGGATCCGCCTCTCTCTTGTGGCCGGCATCCTCGACGCCGTCGATGCCGGTATGGTGGAGGTTTCGTCAGTCCACAATTTTTGTCCCTTGCCAGGGAGTGTGCAGTTTGCCGCACCCAATCTCTACCAGCCCTCCGCATCCGATTCGCGCGAGGCCGACCTTTGGTTTCGTTATTCGCTGCAGACACTCGATTTCGCGGTAAAAGTGGGGGCGGATCGGGTCATTATGCACTCGGGGAGTGTCCACTTCTTTTTCTGGTCGGCAGAAAATCGTCTGGAAAAATGGATCGCCGCGTCAGGCCTGTCCGCGCACGAGCTCGCCGAAGACCCCCGCTTCCAAAAACGCCGGGAGCGCGCTATGAAGTCCATCCGCCGGGCGGCGAAGACGACCATGCCCCGCATCGAGGAAAATTATAAAAAGCTACTGCCCGAGGCGGCGGCGCGCGGCCTCAAGCTCTGCCTGGAAAACCGTGAGGGCCTTGAAGAGATGCCCCTTGATGCGGCGCACGAGGACTTGTTAGCGACTTTGGTGACGCCGGAGCATGCGGTCTACTGGCACGATACCGGGCATGCTCAAATTAAACACCAGATGGGTTTGATTGATCATAGGGCTCATCTGGAAAAAATGTCCCCGCGTTTGGGCGGCTTCCATCTGCACGACGTCAGCGAGGCGGGGAGCGACCATCAAGTGCCCGGCACTGGCACAATCGATTTCGATATGATTGCGGAGTTTGTGCGGCCGGATCACACGCTCGTGCTGGAGTTGAACCCTAAGCTGACGACAGAGCAAGTAGTGGCTTCACGCGACTACATCGGGGAAAAGCTGGGGTAAACCCTTTTCGCTACAAAAGCTATAAAAGCTGGGGAAGCTGGGGAAGCTTAGCTGTAGCGCCACTAACGCTGCAGGAGTTTAAGAAACTCCTCGTTGTTCTTAGTCTGGGTGAAGCGATCAATCATTGCCTCGGCGGCATCTTCGATTTTTTGTCCAGCCAGGGCCCGACGAAGGAACTGGGCACCCTCCAGGTATTTGCCGGAGAGGATGAGTTCTTCTTTACGCGTGCCGGAGGCGTTGAGGTTGATGGCCGGCCAGAGGCGAAGCTCCGCCGCCTTGCGGTCGAGCACCATCTCCATGTTGCCCGTGCCTTTGAACTCCTGGAAAATCAGCTCGTCCATTTTACTGCCGGTTTCGATCAGAGCCGTGGCGATGATGGTGAGGCTGCCGCCTTCCTCACAATTTCGGGCAGCCGAGAAAATCTGGCGCGGTTTTTCCAGCGCGCGCACATCGAGGCCACCGGTCATCGTGCGGCCACCCTTACCGGAAGCGGCATTGTAGGCGCGGGCCAACCGTGTGATCGAGTCGAGGAGGAAGACGACATCCTTGCCTGCCTCGACGAGGCGCTTGGCGCGCTCAATGGCGATTTCAGCGAGGCGAAGATGGTTTTTCAGCTCCTCGTCATTTGAGGAGGCGTAGATTTCCGCATTCACGCTGCGCTTGAAATCAGTAACCTCCTCCGGACGTTCATCGACGAGCAGGACGATACAATGGCACTCCGGATGGTTTTCGATAACGCCATGAGCGATATCGTGCAGGATAGTGGTCTTACCCGTGCGGGGTGGGGCGACGATGAGACCGCGGGTGCCTTTACCAATGGGGCAAAACAGATCCATGATGCGCGTGGTGACCCGCCCATCCCTGGCTTCAAGGCGAAGTTGTTCATCCGGGGCGATGGAGACCATCTGCTGAAAGGTATAGCGACCTTTACGCTCCTCAAGCAGGGCTCCATCCACGCGCTCAATGAAGCGGACCTTCGGGTTGGGGAACTTGGCATTTTGCTGGGCCTTGCCCTCGATCAGGCTTCCCGGTTTGAGCTTGAAGCGCTTGATTAATTCACGGGGAACAAAAGGATCATCCGGCTTCGTCTTGCCATTTCGAGTGGGGTCGAGCAGTTGCCCGGTCTTATTCTCCAGGATCTCGAGAATGCCGGAGACGGCGACCTCGTCTTCGCGAGGTTTATCCGCAGGAGCCGTAGCAGTAGAGGCTGCCTGGGCCTGTTCGGGTGCGGACGTATCCGTCTGTAAATCTTCTTGGCTCATGTAGCTACGCTTGAATGCGTCTATCGGGTAGGACTTGAAAAAGGTTTGGTCGAGGGCTGCAGTGTGGCGGGTTGTTGCCAGTCACGTTCCCAGAGGAGGGCACTGCAGGAGTGGGTTCGACCACAGGTCGTTGATTGGCAGGAGGTGCGGTGCACGCTCGATGACATTTCACATGCGGTGACAATGTCAAAGGGAGTGGATCCGGAGGCTGGATGTCAACGATTATTCTGAAGGGTAATTATTTTGCAGACTTAGGAAGACTTCGGGAAAACGGCTTTTGAGCGCCGGAGGCGACTGAAAAATTGAACAAAAATTGAAAACCTAGTCCTGAGTCAGCGATAACTGCTCAGGGGTCGGTTTTCAGCGGCCCCTTAAAGTGTGCCCGCATGGCTTTTTCTCGATAATTGAAAACGCGCTCCAGTTCGTTTTTCACGTAGAGGCAATGGGCCATTGAACCCAAAGGGCCGAGGGGCAAGATGTAGCTCACATGATCCCGGAAGCGGATGCCGCCATCTACTTCGGCGATTTCGTGGTAGTGAAACCAAAACTTGTAGGGTCCGGTTCGCTGCTCGTCGACGAAGGAGTGGCGCTCGCGTATGTGCTTCAGTTCAGTCAGCCAGGTCTGTTTGCCGACAAGGGGGATCCCGATACGATACTCAATCAGCAAACCGTCATACATCGTATCAGGCAACTCGCCGATGATTTCAAAATCCATGTCATCCGGAGTGATTTTATTCAGGTTCGCGGGGGTGCGTATGAAGTCCCATGCGGTACCCAGGTCGGTCTGAATCGTTAATTCCCGTTTGATTTGGTGAACTTTTGGCATTTGACTAGAACGGATCGCGGTACATTCGCTTACTGAATCTTTTCTGTAAGTTTGCCTCCAACTGTAAGTTTGCCTACCGCCACCCGTTTCCTAATCTGACCTGCTCATGCAATCATTACGCTCTATTTTCAAGCACGCCTTGGCGGACGAGGACAACCGCCTGCTAATGGCGTCCTCACCCATCTTTTTCATGCATGTTGCGGCGCTGGGAGCCCTCTTTACCGGTTTCAGCTGGGCTGCAGTGTGGGCTTTGGCGATCACCTACGTGGTGCGGGTTTTTGCTTTAACGGCCGGCTTCCACCGCTATTTCTCGCACCGGGCTTTCAAGACGAGCCGTCCCTTTCAGTTTGTCATGGCATGGGTTGGCACTTCGGCTGCGCAGCTTGGCCCCATGTGGTGGGCCGCCAACCACCGCCACCACCACCAGCACTCTGATAAGGAAGCGGACATTCATTCGCCAGTCGTGAAAGACGCCTTTTGGGCGCACATTGGCTGGGTTATGTGCCGGGCCTACGGGGAAATTCAGCATGATCGAATTAAGGACCTTTCCAAGTATCCGGAGCTGCGGTTTATTGATCGTTTCCATGTGTTGCCTGTGATCTCACTGATCGGCTTGCTCTATGCAACTGGGGCTATCCTCGATGCTTACTATCCGGCCCTTGGCACGAATGGCCTGCAAATGGTCATGTGGGGTTTCTTTCTGAGCACGGTGCTGGTTTATCACGTCACTTTCTGTGTTAACTCCGTCACGCACATCGTCGGGAAGAGACGCTTTGATACGGACGACGAAAGCCGGAACAGCTGGTGGGTGGCCCTGTTGACCTTCGGAGAAGGGTGGCACAACAATCATCACCGCTGGCCGCTTTCCGCGAGACAAGGGATGTATTGGTGGGAGTTGGATCTGTCGTATTGGTTGCTCCGTGTGCTCGAAAAATTCGGGCTCATCTGGGACCTGAAGGTGTACCCTAAAAAGATCTACGAGGAGGCCGCTTCTCAGGCAGTGAAGGAGCCATGAGCTCGGGTCATTTGAAAGGCGCGTGTAGGCTCAATCCTAGTCCTCGATTAAGGATCGGTTACAAATGCTAGGGTTCTGGATCAGTTTTTTCCTTATTGGGTTCATCGTTGCGACGGCAGCTTACCTGTTGGCCAGAAAGCTCGGTCTCATGGCCATTGTTGATACAATCTGGACGGCGGGCCTCGGTCTTAGTGCGCTGGCTTACCACCAGGTTTCAGGCGTCGACACGGCTCGATCGTGGATCGTCCTGCTGCTCATTGGTGCCTGGTCGTTTCGGTTGAGCTATCACCTTTTCACAGACCGTGTTTTTAAAGGCCACGAAGACCCCCGCTACCAAGCGCTGGGTGCCCACTGGGGGCGGCATGCGGGGCGAAATTTCTACTTTCTCTTTCTGATACAAATTCCCTTTATCGGTCTTTTTCTGTTTCCCGTCTCCATCGCCATGCAAAATACGGCGGGGGGCTGGTTTTGGACGGACACTCTGGCGGTGCTCATTGCTCTCGTCGCTATGGCGGGTGAGGGGATTGCGGACAAGCAGTTGGCCGATTTCCGGTCGAATCCGGAAAACAAAGGGGGCGTCTGCCGCGAAGGGCTCTGGCGCTACTCCCGCCACCCGAACTACTTTTTCGAATGGTTGCACTGGTTTTGCTATGTGGCGTTCGCTTGGTCAACCTCTGGATGGTGGGCGGCCTTGTTGGGGCCATTGGCTATGTATGGTTTCCTTCGTTTCCTGACTGGAGTGCCGCACGCTGAGAGATCCTCCCTGAAAAGCCGCGGCGACGCTTACCGGCGCTATCAGGATAGCACCAATGTATTTTTCCCATGGATACCTCGCAACAAACAGGTCAGGTAACTCGTCCCGAAGGGGTGCCGCGTCTGCAGCTTCACGAGCGCCTGTTCCTGCGGACATTGAAGAATTTGCGTAGTGGACAATTGGCGGTGCAGTTGCCAAGCGGTCTGCGGGTCGTCGTCGGCGAGGGGGGGTCGTTGCCGGTGGAGATGAGCATCGTCCGGCGCTCGTTTTTCAACAAGGTCTTTTCGTCGGGAAGTGTCGGGTTTGGTGAAGCCTATGTGGATGGCGATTGGGATACGTCGGATCTGTCGGGCGTGCTGGGCGTGCTCGCGCGAAACCAAAAAGACCTGGGGGTTATTGGGCGCGGCTTTTCGCTTGTCGCCCGACAAATGAATCGCCTCTACCACCGCGCACGGCGGAATTCATTGGAGCAAAGCCGGAGCAACATTCAGGAGCATTACGATCTGAGTAACGAATTTTATGCCACGTTTCTGGATGGGAGCATGACCTATTCCAGTGCCTGTTTCGAGCGACAGGATCAGGATTTGGAGGCGGCTCAGATAACGAAAATTGACCGCATGCTGGATCTTGCCGGGGTGCGTGCGGGGAGCACGCTTTTGGAAATCGGTTCAGGCTGGGGTGCCTTGGCCTTGCGGGCCGCACAGCGGGGCGCTCAGGTGAAGACGATCACCTTGTCTGAGGCGCAGTATGCCTATGCTCGAGAGCTCTTTGAGCGTGCCGGGGTGGATAAGCAGGTGGAGATCGCCTTGGAGGACTACCGCTTACAAAAAGGAAACTACGATGCGGTGCTCTCCTGCGAAATGATTGAAGCGGTCGGTCGGGAGTATTTGCCGAGCTATTTCGAGGTCGTCAGCCGATCGCTCAAATCCGGAGGCAAGGCGGTCATTCAAGCCATCACGATACCGGATGATCGCTACGAAGCGTACAGTCGCCGCTGCGATTGGATACAAAAGCATATCTTTCCCGGCGGTCATTTACCCTCGCCGGGTGCGATTCGTCGGCATGTCGAAGAAGCGGGGGCGACCTATGTCGCGGCTATGCAGAGTTTCGGACGCGACTACGCAGAAACGCTCCGCCGCTGGGCAAAGGCTTTCAACGCGGCGGAGTCGAAGGTCGATGCTTTGGGCTTCGACACTGCTTTTCGGCGCAAATGGAATTACTATTTGAGCTACTGCGAGGCGGGCTTTGATGCGGACCTGATTGATGTGCAGCATGTTGTGATTGAGCGCGCCTAAAATACCGGCTAGGGAAAGACGCCTCGGACCTCGTAAACTTTGGCAATGTGTTCGATGGCCGCCGCGTAAGAGGCCAAGCGCATGTTGCAGTCGAGGCGTTCGGACATTTCGAGCACGCGTTGGGCGGCCTGGTGCATGATTTTCTGGAGGCGCTCGTCAACCAGCGCGGCGTCCCATGTTTCGGACTGGCGGTTTTGTTTCCACTCGAAGTAGCTGACTGTGACCCCGCCCGTGTTGCAAAGAATAGCGGGAAGGACTTCGACGCCCTTCTCCAGTAGGTGGCGCTCGGCCCTCGGTGTGGTCGGTGCATTGGCGGCCTCAACCAGAACCTTGCATTGAATCTGCTCGGCGTGCTGGAGATCGACCATTTGTTCAAGGGCAGCCGGGATGAAGAGATCGACCGGCGTGCTGTAGAAGGTGGCTTCGTTGATCGGCTCGGCTCCGGGGTAGCCGGCGACGCCCCCGGTCTCCGCTACATAGTTGGCAAGCGCTTCCGCGTCGATGCCTGCCTCGTTCAGAATGGCTCCGGTGTGGTCCATCACCGCTTTCATTCTGGAGCCGCGCAACTGGAGCAAGCGGCCCGTCCAGGATCCGACGTTTCCGTAGCCGATGAGGCTGAAACTCAGATCCGGCAGTGCCATACCCATGCCGGGGAGCAAAGCATCCAGCACATAGACGAGCCCCTGGCCCGTTGCCTTCTCGCGGCCCGCCGAGCCGCCGAATTCAAGTGGTTTGCCCGTAACGACGCCACGAGCCGTTACCTTTTTGGAGGATTCCGCAAAGTTGATGTAGGTGTCAGCCATCCAGGCCATGGTCTGCGCATTGGTCCCCATATCGGGTGCCGGGATGTCGTAATCAGGGCCGATGTTGCTGCCCAGCGCCGCTGTCATCCGGCGGGTGACGCGTTCCAATTCGTCGCGACTCAGGGCGCGCGGGTCAATCTTCAGCGCTCCCTTGGCACCACCGTAGGGCAAGCGGGCGAGGGCACACTTCATGGTCATGAGCAGGGCAAGGCTTTTCACCTCGTCAAGCTTTACTTCGTGATGGTAGCGGATGCCGCCCTTGTAGGGGCCCAGGACGTTGTTGTGCTGAACGCGGTAGCCCTTGATCAGCCGCCAGCTGCCGTCGTCCATCTCCACAGGGCAGTGTACCATGATTTCGTTCTTTGGCTGCGAAAGGATTAACTTAATTTTGTGATCCACATCCAGAAGGTCAGCAGCATGCAAAACGGAGCCGATGGTCTGGAAGTAGAGGTTGTGTTCATCGTAATATTCTTCCAGTTCGCGGAAGATTTCACGGGCTGATTGGCAGGCGGGGGTATCACAAGTTTCCATCGGGCGGAGGTTGTTTAGGAATATCCGAAATGCAAGCGTGGCTTGGGTGATGCGCATGGGATGCCCGGAAATCCCGCTAAGGCGCAGCCTTTTAAGCAGTTGGCGGTTGGGTGACTTTTCTTAATTGTGGCCTTTCCACAAGGGCTGGCACAGGTTTTATTGGTATTGATGCAGAAAGTACAAATCGAAATGAAAGAACTGGTTTTCTTTGCCCGGCACGGGGCTCTTGCAGAAGAGGCAACACTGGGCCAACGGTTTCGGCTGGATGTCGTGGCGGAGCTGGCAGAGCCGCTGGATCTTTCGGGGGATGATCCCGAGGCGACGCTGAACTACGTTGCGCTCTATGCGCTGGTTGAGGCTGTCTTCACGGGGCGACGGTTCAATTTAATCGAGGCGGCGGCGGATGCTATCGCCCAGGCCGTGCTTGCAGAATTTGCCAAGGTGCATTCGATTACCGTCAAGGTAAAGAAGCCCTCGGTGCCGGTGGATTGTGTGTGTGATTACTTCGCGGCGGAGGTCACCCGGTGCCGCTAAACACCGCCTACATCGCGCTCGGCAGTAACTTGGGGGACCGTCTGGGGCAGATGCAGACGGCCTTGGATCGCTTGGCGGAGGCGTCGATTGAGGTGCATGTCGTGAGCCCCGTCTATGAGAACCGTGCCATGGGGATGGGGGAGGCGGAACCGTTTCTGAATGCGGTTGCCGGGGTCCGCACCTCGTTGCAGCCACTCGCCCTGCTGGAGCTTTGTCTGGAGGTGGAAAGTGGACTGGGGCGCGTACGGTCAGCGCACTGGGCCCCGCGGACGGTTGATCTCGATATTCTGGATTATGCGGAGCTGGAGTTGAAGACAACGCGGTTGCACTTGCCGCATCAGCGGATCGAGGAGCGCGATTTTGTCTTGTATCCGCTGCGGGCAATTGCCCCGGACTTGCGGATTCGCGGGCAGCGGGTGGCTGATTTGGCTGCGCGGTTACCAATGGATGCCTTGACCCGCCATGCTTTTTCCCTGCACCTTCCCAATGTATGAAATCGGAATGGCAAAGTTAATCATGCAGAACAAAATATCGAAAGCCTGCCTAAAAGCGGCGGCCTGCCTGGCCGACGAGGTGGATGCTTTGCCATTTGCCGCGCCGACAACGCATATTTACAATCCGCTCCGCTACGCCTGGGAGGGCCACCGCCGTTACCTGGAGCTCCATGCGGGGACCCGGAAAAAGATTCTTTTTTTGGGGATGAACCCGGGCCCTTTTGGTATGGCTCAGACGGGGGTACCCTTCGGCGAGGTTTCCTTAGTGAAGGACTGGATTGGGGTGGAGTGCGCCATCAGTCGTCCTTCAAATGAACACCCAAAACGTCGCATCGAAGGCTTTGCCTGCGAGCGGAGTGAGGTTAGTGGGCGGCGCTTGTGGGGGCTCTTCGCCGAGAAGTATCCGCAGGCTCGGGACTTTTTTTCTGATCACTTGGTCGCCAACTATTGTCCGCTGGTTTTTATGGAAGCAAGCGGTCGTAACCGGACTCCGGATAAATTGCCGGCCACCGAAAGTGCGGCCCTTTACGCCGCCTGCGACGCGCATCTGCGGGCATTGGTCGATGTACTTAAACCAGTCTGGGTGATTGGCGTGGGTGCCTTTGCAGAGGCCCGTGCCAAGGAGGCGCTGGTCGGCTACGCGGTGAACACGGCGCGCATTCTGCACCCCAGCCCAGCCAGCCCGGCAGCGAATCGCGGTTGGGCCGAGCAGGCAGAGAAGGAGCTAAAGGCGCTGGGTGTTTGGTGAGCTTCGATGAGGTTATGCCAGGGCCGCTGACTTAATGGATACAAGCAGTTGGTTTAATAGTGGGTGCGGTGAGGGCTATTAGTATAGACCAATCATTTTGTTTCTGGATATTAAATAGGCTTATGCGAAACAATCAAGATTCCTCGCAAGCAGTGGCTTGGCCAACGATCATTCAGGGCGGTATGGGTGTCGGCGTTTCCAACTGGTGCCTGGCCCGGGCAGTCGCGCTCCGGGGGCAACTCGGTGTCGTTTCGGGAACTGCGTTGGACACGGTTTTGATTCGCCGTCTCCAGGACGGCGATCCCGGTGGCCACTTGCGGAGGGCACTGGCAGCCTTTCCACAACAGGAAGTCGTGCAACCGATTCTGGAAGCCTGGTATATCCCGGGTGGCAAGCCGGCGGATGCGCCCTACAAACTGAAACCGCTGCCCACGAATGAAATGCTGCGCGAAGACGAGGCGCTGCTCATCGTTGCTAATTTCGTCGAGGTCTATCTGGCCAAGGAGGGCCATAGCGGCCTGGTGGGTATCAATCTTTTGGAAAAAATCCAGTTACCGACCCTCCCTTCGCTCTTTGGCGCCATGCTGGCCGGGGTCGATGTGGTCATCATGGGCGGCGGTATTCCGCTAAGTATTCCCGGGCTCCTCGATAAGATGGCACAGCTTGAGCCGGTCGAGATGCGGCTCAATGTGGTGAGCGCGAACCGCGATCAGGTCTTTCATACATCCTTCCACCCCGGCACCCATGTGAGTGCAGCGCAAGGTGAATTGAAGCGGCCTCTCTTCTTCGCCGTCATTGCATCGGACGTCTTGGCCAAAACGCTCGTGAAAAAAGCCAATGGCCATGTCGATGGCTTTGTTATCGAGCATCACAGCGCGGGTGGGCACAACGCACCGCCGCGTCGTGGGGATGCCTACGGGGAACGGGATGTGTGCTCGGTCCAAAAAGTAGCCGAGCTGGGACGGCCGTTTTGGTTGGCAGGGAGCTGCGCCTCGCCTGAGAGCCTGGCTGCTGCCAAGGCGATGGGCGCCTACGGTGTGCAGGTCGGCACGGCCTTCGCCTGTTGCGAGGAGTCCGGCATACTGGACTCGATCAAATCAGAGATCATCGAAAAGCATCGAAAGGGGACGCTTGAAGTGATCACCGATTTTAAGGCTTCGCCGACTGGTTACCCGTTTAAACGGGTTGAAGTCGAAGCCAACGCGCGGCGTGAGGCCTGCCGCGCCTGCGATCTCGGCTATCTGCGAACGATTTATTTAAAAAGCGATGGCATCTTGGGCTACCGCTGTCCGGCGGGCCCGCGCAAGCCGTTTTTGAGCAAAGGGGGAACGGCGGATGAGGCCGAGGGTAAGCATTGTTTGTGCAATGGTCTGTTAGCCACGATTGGCCTCGGACAGACTCGAAGGGGCATCCCCGTTCAACCACTTGTCACCTGGGGGGAGGATATGAGCTTCCTCGATGCAATTCTCGATCCGAACAAATCGGCCTACACCGCAGGGGATGTTTTGGACTTTCTAATTGGCAGCTGACCTCTCGGAGCGGGCTACGGGTAGATTCGAGCCTTTTAAAATCACCAATGAATCCCTATCTTCACGACCATGCAGCAGTTTGCCATACGCCATCACAGTTTCGGAGACCCCTCCGAGGTGCTGAAGCTCGAAACAATCGACCAGCCGGAGCCAAAAGCGGGTGAAGTTCGTGTTCGCCTCGAAGCGGCGGCGGTCAATCCATCTGACTACGGTATGATCGGCGGTAGCTATGGGCGCTTGAGAGAGTTACCTGCGGTCGCCGGACGCGAGGGCGTGGGCACCGTCGATGCGCTTGGAGCCGGCGTCGATTCCGTGAGCGTGGGTACCCGGGTGCGATTTCCGGGAGAGGATGGGGCCTGGCAGGTTTCAGCCTGCGTGGACGCGAGCGAACTTTTGATTGTGCCGCCCGAGGTGCCGGTCGAGCAGGCGGCGATTTCCTTTATCAACCCACCCACGGCCTACTGCCTCCTCAAAAAGATGGTCGACTTACAGCCGGGCGATTGGATCCTGCAAAACGCCGGGAACTCAGCTGTGGGGCTTTCCGTGATTCAAATGGCGAAAGCCTTCGGCCTGAAAACCATAAGCCAGGTCCGGCGGGAGGAATTGATTGCGCCGCTTGAGGCGATGGGGGCCGACCATGTCGTGATGGAAGGCACGGGCTGGGCGAAAGGTGTCAGCGAAATTACCCGGGGGGCGCCCATCCGGCTCGCCTTGAACTCGATCGGCGGAGAAAGTGCCACCGATCAAATAAAGGCGCTCAGTGACGGCGGCACGCAGGTCACCTTCGGTGGTATGGTCGGCGACAAGGTCCGATTCCCGACTCGCTTTCTGATTTTTAACGACGTCCGCATGGTCGGTTTTTGGTGGGATCGATATGCCCGTCGACTGGGCCATGATGGGGTGCGTGAGGTGATGCAGGCGGTCTTCGCGATGATGGCTGATGGAACGCTCAGCCTCCCGATTGAGAGCCAGTATCCATTCAGCGAATACGGGCTTGCCATCAAGCATGCGAACCAGCCCCGTCTTGGTAAGGTGCTCCTGGTTCCGTAGTTGCCCCCGCGGCTATCGAAGCCAGCGCTTCCAGTTTTCGCGGTAGGCTTCGGCATTCCGCCAGTCGACCACACGGGGTGTCGTCCGCACAAGATTCGATTCAGGCGATTGCTCGTTGTGCAGCTTTTCGACCAATGCCTCCACACTTTGATAGCCCCATTCGTAGTAGGGGTGAACGATGAGCGCATCGAGATAGCCCCGGTCCACGTACATGAAAGCCGATGGTGTGGACTGGATCGCCACGATGGGCCGCTCACCTGGTTTCCAGGGGAGGGCGGGCATGCCCAGCATAGGCCAGTCTTCGAGGAATACCCAGGCGTCGATTTGGTCGTTTCGGTCGGCTTCTTCGGCTGCATGGATTGCCGCCACGGCAGAGCGGTAATCCGGTTCGCAGGTCACCGTCGTGGCAATGCGCCGAAACCCGAGAACCTCTCGCAAGCCGGAAAGGCGTTGCTCCAGAGCCGGTGTCGGATTTGCGCTGGTCAGGATGGCAACACGGCCCCGGGACGACAGTTTGGTCAGCACCGTGTGCCCGGCAAGGCGACCGGCCTCTACCTCGTCGGCGAGCAGTGCAACCAGCGGTTCGACTTCGCTGAGTTGCCGTTCGAAATAAACGATTTCCTGGCCTTGATCGCGGGCGAACTGGATGGAGCTCTGGACAGCACCGGTAGGCTCCGGGCTAACGATCAGACCATCAGCGTTCTCGATAAATAAATCGGCCAGCGAGGTCGCCTGAGTACTTCCCTGAGACTGGTCGGGCGTGTAAACGAGCAGTTCGACGTCGATGGAGTAGCGCTCGCTTAGCTCGAGTGCGGCGTCCTTCGCACCTTCATGCGCGGCTTGGTAGATTGTGTCGCTCTGATCGCTTCCCACGATGCCGAGCTTATACTCGCCGAGGAGCTCTCGGTTCTGGGCGGAGGCGGTGCCAACAAAAAAGAGCAGCGTAGCGATATAAATACGGAGGCACATGGTGATTGAGGAAGCGCAGTTATGTAGTAGACAGAGGCCTGTTGGCTTTGTTCAGCTTTTGTCGTTGATTTGGCCACTGCCTGCCGAGCTTTTGGCCGTTGAGATCATTTTTGCTCCAGTTCGAATCTATCTTTATAATCGTTGACGACCCAGCCTTGGGCGAGGAGGTCGTCGCGTATCGAATCGGCCCGGGTAAAGTCCTTGGCTTGTTTGGCATCCCAGCGAGCTTGGGCAAGCTCCATGATGACGGCGGGTGCGTCGGCGGATTTGGCTTCGGTAGTAAAAAGCTCCAGTCCGAGGGCGTAGAGCAGCGCTCCGAGCGCATGGAGTAGGGCGCGGGCGCCGCTCGCATCCAAAGCGGCGGCTGGGTTTGAACCGATTACACCAAAAATCGCGCCGAGGCAGGCAGCTGTGTTCAAGTTGTTCAGCAAGGCGTCCCAGGCTTTACCGAGTCGCCCGAAGTCATCCGGTGCATTCGGGCCAACATAGGTGCTATTGAACCTTTCGGGGGATTCCGCTGTCTTGGAGAGGAGGGTTTCGGCAAAGCGCTCGATCCGGCTGAGGGCGCTCTTGGAAGCGTGGAGACCGTCAAAGGTGAAATTTAATTGCTGGCGATAGCTGCCCGCAATTAAAGTATACCGCACGACCATGGGGCTGAACCCTTTGGCCCTGAGGTCGTCGAGGGTGTAGAGATTCCCGAGACTCTTCGACATCTTGGCCCCCTCAACCATGAGGTGGGCACTGTGGAACCAGTGATGGCAAAAGTCATGGCCGTGGGCGCATTCGGACTGCGCAATCTCATTCTCGTGGTGTGGAAAGCACAGGTCGATACCCCCACCGTGTACGTCGATCGTTTCGCCACCGAACGCACTAGCCACCATGGCGGAACACTCGAGATGCCAGCCCGGTCGGCCCTCGCCCCAAGGGCTGGGCCAAGCGTTGTTTCCGTCCTCTGGCTTACGGCTTTTCCAGAGCGCGAAATCACTCACGGATTCACGGTCGTATTCGTCGGCATCATTGACGGCCCCGGCCGAGTTTTCGCTTTGCGTCTTGAGTTCTCTCTGTTTCAGCCGCGATAGGCGTCCGTAGTCTTCGAAGGAGTTAACGCGAAAGTAAACTGAGCCGTCGTCGGCCGCATAGGCGTGGCCCTTTTCAATCAGTTTTTCAATAAGGGCGATCTGCTCGGGGATGTGGGCGACCGCACTTGGCTCAGTGGATGGGGTGAGCATGTTGAGCGCTTTGCAGTCCTCATGGAACTTGTTCGTCCACCGGGCGGTGAAGTCTTTCAGCGTAAGCCCCGCCGCCTCCGAGCCACGGATGGTCTTATCATCGAGATCGGTGATATTTCTCACGTGTTTGACTGCGGTGCCGTCTAGCTCAAGCACGCGGCGCAGGGTGTCCTGAATGAGGAAGGTGCGAAAGTTGCCAATGTGAGCCGGGCCATAAACGGTCGGCCCGCAGCAATAAAAGCGCAGGGTTTCCCCGCTCTTCGGGGTGAGCGTTTTCACGGAGCGGCTCAGTGTGTCGTAGAGTTTTACTGGCATGGCTGCTATCGATGGCAGACTGACCGGGAAAGTGAAGGGAAAAGGGGCTTTTAGGGTGCGGTTAGGACGCCCGCAGTTGGAACAATAAATCGCCCCATTCACCGTCCTCACGGCTATCGACCTCCAATGTTACCTCAGGACGGCACCGCGCAAATTCTGCTAAAAAGTGTTCGCGGACCTGACTAAGCTCCTTTGTCAGAATCCCGCTCAGCGCGAGCGCGCCGCTGGTTTTGACGCCCTGGATCAATGGTGTGCAGTGAGGGATCAGCACGTCGGTCTGAATATTGGCCAAAACAAGATCACCTTGGCGGCCACCGGCGAAACCGGCATCGAGATCGGCCGCCACGAATTCAGGCTTCTTCAAGTGCGGATTTTCCTCAGCGTTGCTCTGGCACACGGTGATGGCTTCGGGGTCGAAATCAAAGCCATAAACCAGTTCGTAGCCGAGCGCGGCAGCCGAGAAGGCCAGCACGCCCGAACCGCATCCGGCATCGATTACCTGGTGCGTCTTCAAAGAATTCGGATTCGCCTCGAGATAATCGAGCAGCCGCCGGGCGCAGAGGCGGGTGGTTTCGTGCGCGCCGGTCCCGAAGGCCATGCCGGCATCCAGATAAACCACCGCACTACCACTGGGTGCGTGCATGTTTTCCCGCTCCCAAACGGGAATCCAGTGGAGTTGTCGGTCGCTCCATCGCTTGACGAAGGCTTTGTAGGCGTTTTGCCAGTCGGCATCAACAATCTCGGAAAGTTCAAAATCTTCCGGTAGATCTTTGAATTCTTCACGGAGAACGTTCAACTCTACTTGAGCCGCCACAGCATCCGGGAAGATGCCGAACAACTCATAGGGATCGGTGATCTCTTTTTGCATGATGCCCCAGTAGGGCGTCTCGGTTTCGCAGAAATAAGCATCAAGCGGATCCGCCATAGCTTCCGAGATGCGGGCGCGTAGTTCGACTTGTTGGCTCATGATGTTTTGGGAGGTTGGATCTTGCCCTTGCTGAGGCGCGCGATGACTTCGGGGAGTAGCCCATGCTCGGCAATATGGATTTTCTTGCTAAGGATATCAAACGTATCCGATTCTTCAATACGCACCTCTTTTTGATCGATGATGGGGCCCGCATCCAACTCCGGTGTGACCCAGTGGACCGTGCAGCCGGTTATTTTGACACCGTAGTCATACGCCTGCTTAATACCATCGATACCGGGGAAGCTGGGCAGAAGGCTCGGGTGTAGGTTGATCATGCGCCCATCAAAGGCCTCGATAAAGGGTCGGCGGATGATCCGCATGAAGCCGGCTAAAACAATAAGCTTCGGTGAAAAAGACCGGATTCGTTCGATATAAGCTTGTTCGGCTGCGTCGGATAGCCGTGCCCCTTTTTGCCCGGGATCGAGGAATATAGCGGGCACCGAATACTTCTGCCCCAGAGCCAGAATGCGGGCGTCTTCGTGATCGCTGAAAACAGCGGCTACGGTTGCAGAGCCAAGATTCTTTTTTGACTGGGCCTTGAGAAGGGCTTCCGCGTTGGTGCCCCGACCGGAGCCGAGTATGACGATTGGATAGGACATGATGTGGTGTGTTGTCAGTGAGCCCTAAAACTCATTTTCAGTTTTTGATCAGTAGCCGTGGGGCCGACACCCGAAAGTTTCAAAACCTCAGGAGAGTGGGTTAGCGGAAGAATTTTTTTGCTTTTTCAACAAAGGACTCACTCACCGGGTTGGCCGGATCACCGCAGGCCTCGGCGTAGTCTTCGAGTTTTGCTCGTTGCTCGCCAGTTAACTTGGTCGGGACTTCGACTTGAACACGAATCAGGAGATCTCCTTTACGAGCACCCCGAAGAGCCGGTATGCCTTGCTCACGGAGACGGAACGTGGTTCCCGTCTGAGTTCCGGCTGGGATTTTTAGCGACCCCTTTCCGAATAAGGTCGGCACGCTGATGGAACCGCCGAGCGCCGCCAAGGTGAATTTAATGGGGACTTCGCAAAAGAGATCGTTATCGTGCCGCTCAAAAAGCTCGTGCTCTTTGACGTGGATAATGATGTAAAGGTCGCCGGCCTGGCCACCCATGTGGCCCGCTTCCCCCTTTCCAGCGGAGCGTAGTTTGGAACCAGTGGCCACGCCAGGGGGGATGCGCACCTTGACCGTGCTGCTGTCCATGACGCGTCCTTCACCGCGGCAGTCTCCACAGGGGTTCTCAATGCTTTGTCCCGCTCCCTGGCAGGTGGGGCAGACTTGTCGAAAACTGATAAAGCCACGGTTGGACGTGACCTGTCCGGCACCTCCGCAGGTTGGGCAGGTCTTCTTGCCCGAGCCTGGCTCCGCTCCGGAACCACTGCACTTTTTGCAACCGACGGGCCGACGATAGCGGATTTCTTTCTCCGTGCCCTTCGCCGCCTCCTCAAGCGAGATTTCAAGGTCGTAGCGAAGATCGGCACCGTGTTGGGCACCGCCTGCGGAGCGGCCCCCGCCACCTCCAAAAAATTCCTCGAAGATACCACCACCGCCTCCTCCGCCGCCGCCAAAGGCTTCGCGGAAGATGTCAAAAGGGTCGTGGCCTCCCATGCCCCCCATGCCACCGCCAGCGTTGCCCATGCCACCCTGCTTGAAGGCAGCGTGCCCATAGCGGTCATAGGCGGCCCGCTTGTCGGCATCTTTCAAGACGTCGTAAGCCTCCGAAATCTCCTTGAATTTAGCCTCGGCCTGCGCGTCGCCGGGGTTTTTGTCCGGGTGGTATTTGACTGCCAGTTTGCGGTAGGCCTTCTTAAGGTCCGAATCCGAAGCGTCGCGTCCAACACCAAGTAGTCCGTAATAGTCTGTAGTCGCCATAGTGCTCTAACTTGGGTTCTCTTTCTCCGGACCGCTGGATACGATCACATTCGCAGCGCGAATCAGCCGCTCATTCAACCGGTAGCCCGCACGAACAGTTTGAATAACGTGGTCCTCTTCGACATCTTTCGAGGCTTGGTGAGCAATGCACTCATGTAAATTGGGGTCGAAGATTTCACCATCGGGAACAAGCTCCTCAAGCCCCTGCTCACCAAGTGATTTCTTCAACTGATCATCGACCATCTTGAAGCCAAAAGTTACTTCCTTGGCTTCCGGATGCTGCTCGGCGGCTTGCAATCCAAGCTTCATATTGTCCAGAACCGGAAGGAGTGACTCGATGACATTTGCCGCCGCGCTGCGGATAATGTCCTGTTTCTCCCGGGTAATCCGTTTGCGGTAGTTTTCCATGTCAGCAACGCTGCGGAGGTATCGGGCCTTCATTTCAGCCGCTTCGGCCTGCGCTTTCTCCAAATCGGTTAGGATGGGCTCCTGACTTTCGGAAACTTCCTGGTTCTCCGGGGCCCCATCGTTTTCGGCCGCTACGCTTGATTCCGCCCCCGCGTCGGTCTCTTTGAGAGGCTCGGGTTTATCTTCGTTCTGTTGTGCCATAGTCAGTTGAATTGTTTTTTGAGAAGTACTCCGCACGGCCAGGAACGCCAGCATTTGGAGAGAGAGCGCGGGAGTGTGCAGATAAATTTTGAGAATTCAAGGGCGCAGTCAGAGTTATTGAAAGAGTGACTTCGAGCCGCTTCCCGCTTGACTCGCAGATTAAAAACGAAACATTCTCAGCCATGGCAGAACTAGATGAAAAATGGCCGGAAAATGTGAAGGGTAAGTTTTACGTTGATGAGCAGTGCATCGACTGCGATCTTTGCCGCGAAACCGCACCGGATAACTTTACCCGCAACGAAGACGGGGGCTACTCCTTTGTCTATAAGCAACCGGGCACGCCAGAGGAAGAGGAGCTGTGCAACGAGGCGCTTGAAGGCTGCCCGGTCGAGGCGATTGGTAACAACGGTGAAGACGCCTAGCAGCGTAGGGGCACCCGCTTTTCCGTCAGGAGCGGAAACGGAGCGGACCGAAGCGCATGCACGGGAATTGGCTAAACAAGCCCTGCGCAAGCGGGAACTGGCATCGGCTCTGCAAACTGACCTCGCTGGGTGCGAACGCATTTTGCTCGAACCGGGCTGTGGTCACGGGCACTGGCTGGCGGATTTTGCAGCGGCGCACCCCCGTACGACCTGCGTCGGCGTCGACCTGATCTCGTGGCGGATACGGAAGGGGAACGACAAAAAGGCAAAGCGTGGCTTGCCGAATCTATTCTTCTACAAAGCTGAGCTGGGCGAATTTCTCGAAGTACTACCAGCCAATTTTCGACTCGACCGAACAGTCTTCCTATTTCCGGATCCCTGGCCGAAAGCACGTCATCACCGGCGGCGTATGGTGCAAACCGGCCTGCTCAGCGAAGTCGCCCGTCGCACAGACCGGGGAGGGGAATTTTGCTTTCGAAGCGATGATCGCCCCTACTTCGACTGGACGGTAGAGCACCTCGAAACACATCCCAATTGGCAAATCGAAGAGTCGGCAGTCTGGCCCCACGAAACCGAGACCTATTTCCAAGGCCTCATGGACGCCTACTTTTCAGTCATCGCCAAACGGGTCTAGGTCGCAAGCAATATCTACGAATCACAAATATGCCCTATATTTTATAGCCGGGTCATAATTTTTTAGTTGACTCGTTTTGTTTTGGCGGAATAGTGGACTGGATTATGGGAAGACGGATACGCAGATTGGTGTCGAGAAAATCTACAGTTATCCACCACGCGATGAGCCGTATCGTGGGTGGGCAGATGCTTTTGGGG
>JAGYJE010000009.1 GCA_018402305.1 Puniceicoccaceae bacterium
CCCTCCGCAGCGAAAGCCTCGCCTATGACGCCTTCGGGCGCATGGATGCGCTCACCGTCGCTGACGACACCGTTGCCTACGGCTTCCATCATGACACCGCCTTCCCGACAACGACGACAGTCTCCAGAGACGGCGCCGCCTCCGTTAGTCAGACCCGCGCCTATGATCAGCGGGGACGACTCGACAGCATCGACGCCTCCGACGGCACCGCCACGCTCTTCTCCGCCACCCAAACCTTCGACACCCACGGGCGCGTCACCCGGATCGGGCTCGACGGCGGCGCGTATTGGGATTACGGTTATGATTCAATGGGCCAAGTCACCTCAGGCGTGAAGAAAGACTCCGGAGGCACCGCCTTGCCCGGCTACACCTTCGGCTACGGCTCCGACACGATTGGAACCCGCGAGACGGCGACAAGGGACTCTACCACCGAGGCCTACACGCCGAACCGGCTGAATACGTTGTGGGTAGATCGGGTGTCCTTCGGCGACGGTGTATTCGAGAACCGCTGCGGAAATGCCGATGGAGTTCAGCCAGCCAGCGACCGGGGGCCTTTCTGGTGGCTGACCATTCCGTAGCCACCCCCGGGCAGGACTAATACGCAGGCAAAGTTGCTGCCATCTTCAAGAAAGCTGGGGTAGAGCCGTGCCTTGGAGAGCACGGGATGGTCGGGGTGCAAGGGTTGTGATTTTTCCGGGAACATGGGTATTAGCGTGTTTTCTTTTTCCGTTGTTCGGCGAGGATCTGCATGACTTCGGCGGGGGCTCTTTGGTTGCGATAGAGCTCCGCCATGATGCGCATGGCGGGATCGATATGGTTGAAGAATTTTTTGTAGGAGGGGCAGAGGTAGTTGAGGCCCCATTCGCCGTCGGGCGTCCATGTGAAACGGTGCTTTGGGCACTCTCCATTGCAGGCGAACCGAACACTGCACTCGCGGCAGTATTTCGGGAGTCGATCCCGCTTGGCCTGGCCGAACTCCCGGGCCATTGGGCTGTCAGCCAGCTCGCCGAGTGAGGTGTTCATCAGGTTGCCCAATTTGTAATTCGGATAGACGTAGTGATCGCAGGTATAGACATCGCCGTCGTGTTCCATCGCGAGTGCACTGCCGCAGGTCTCTGAGAAGTAGCAAAGGCCACCCGGTGCGCCGACCCATTTGCCGAGGGCGACGTCGAATATCTGGACGTAGGTCTTGCCCACATCGCGCTTGATCCATTGATCAAAAATCTTGATCAGGAAATCGCCATAGGCCTCGGCCGGAACGGCGAACTCCGACATACGGGGGGCGTCTTTCGACGCCGGTGCCTGCTCGAGGTCGGGTGGGGCGGCATGGTCCAGGCCCAGCTTGGCGGTCGCGGTGTCGACCTCGCGCTCGACGATGGGGATGAATTGCAAATAGCGCGAGCCGATGTCTTTGAGGAACTTATAGATCTTGATCGGGTGTTGCACCGTCTGCGCATTGATACAGGTGAGGGTGTTGAACTCCACTTGATGCTTCCGCAGAATATTGAGCCCGCGCATGACGTCCTTATAGGTGTCGCGGCCTTTTTTATCGACCCGGTAGAAGTTGTGCAAGTCTTCCGGTCCATCGATGGAGAGGCCGACCAGAAACTGATTTTCGGCGAGAAATTCGCCCCATTCATCATCCAGCAGCGTGCCGTTGGTCTGGAAGGCATTGGTGATCTGTTTGCCGTTGGCGTGCTTTTTCTGGAACTCGACCACCTTGTGGAAATAGCTGACCCCAAGAAGGGTGGGCTCGCCGCCCTGGAAGGCGAAACTAACTTCCTGAGAGGGTTGCGCCGCGATATAGTCCCGAATAAAAGTCTCCAACTTATCGTCGGACATCTTCCAGCGCTCGTTATTCGGATAGAGTTGCTCCTTCTCCAGATAGAAACAGTATTTGCAGTCCAGGTTGCAGATTGGCCCAATGGCCTTGGCCATGATGTGGAAGGGCTGCCGGGCGGTGTAGGTTTTTTCCCCTGTAGAGACCATTGTGATGACAAGAGCGGCGGCGGGGCGGTGACAATTCTATTTGATCGCGGCGATATCGAGGCCGCTCAAAAACGCCCGCGCAATGATCATGTGGCCGACGCCATTCGGATGGACCCGGTCACCGCATAACGATTGGGAGGGCTGGGCTTCGAGGTAGCCATCGAAGGCCGCTTGGACATCGATGAACGTGGCCTCAAACTCGCTGGCAAGCCGGCGAGTGATGGCGCCATAAGTGTCCATCATTTTACGCATCGAATCGCTTCGATTCGATTCGATGAAGAAGGGCGTCATCAAAACGAGACCTTTCAGGTTCGACCGGGTCTGTTCCAGCAAGGTTTTGTAGATAGACTCGTAGCGCTTCGGGTCGACCGGGTTCGGGTCCAGCGGTTGATCGAATTGTCGCCAGACATCATTGATGCCGATCATGATCGAAAGCCAGTCCGGTTTAAGGTCGAGGACGTCGCTCGACCAGCGGGCCTCCAGATCAGTGACACGGTTGCCGCTGATACCCGTATTCAAAACCTCGATCGGCGTTTCAGGGAAGGCCGCACCAAGGAGCGAATCGATCATGTTGACGTAGCCCGTGCCGAGGCCGCCCTGGGTGCGTCGGCCGACAGGGCGCACGCGACCGGTGTCCGTGATCGAGTCGCCAATAAAGAGAAGTCTTTGTTTCGGTTTGAAGGGAAATGTCATTGAGATTAAAGTTTAGTCGAGTGCGGGCGCGATGAGCAATCCGGTTTTTCGGAAATGATGGGAGGAGGGAAACATCGAACGCTCAACATCGAACGTTGAATGCGAGTGGGCAGAAAGGGTCAGCCCAATGTTTGCTACCTTATGCGAAGTGGTATTATCGCGCTCCCGTCCTGATGTCGCTTCCCACTCACAGACGCAAAAATGTGCTTTTGACTTGTCACTGCAGGTTCCCATACACTGCAAGGGTCTCATTAAATAAAACCCTATGGAAGAAGCACTTATTATTCTCAAGCCGGACTGCATGGAAAAGCGCATCGCCGGCAGGGAGTCATCTCACGCTTCGAAAACGCTGGATTTGAAATCGTTGCTGCAAAATCATGCAGCTCGATGGACCGATTCTGCGGGAGCACTACGCGCACGTCGCGGACAAGCCCTTTTTCCGGAGATTGAGTCGTTTATGAGCAGCCGTCCGGTCGTGCCCTTGATCCCTTCGTAGCGAAGGCGTCATCACCAAGGTACGCGAGCTCCTCGGAGCCAACGAATTCGCAAGAGGCGGCGGGGGCACCATCCGGGGCGACCTCGGTACGGACATGATGCGCAACGTCGTACACGCCTCCGATAGCCTTGAGGCTGCCGCGGCCGAAAAGAAGCGCTTTTTTCCTGAACTGTAGATCGTGAAGGTCAAGACGGGGATCGGGTTGGACAGCCACCGTTTCGTGGAAGGCGAATGAGTCGACCCTTTGTCCTCGGCAGGCTGGTTTTGACGATGCACCCGCGCTGGCGGGCAACAGCGACGCGGATGTCCTCCTGCACGCCGTGACCGATGCTATCAGCGGCGACGGGGCGCATCATCGGAGCGGTGGCCGACGCGATGTGCCGGAGGGAGTGACAGATAGTCGGGCGTATTTGAAAGCCGCCCTTACTTGAGGATCTGGGCGGCTGGGAGTCAGCCATCTATCGGTCGCTCTAGGTGTCTGCGGCCTAAGATCGACGCAAAGGTGCCAGCCTTGCAGGCTCCTTTTGCCGGGTTACTTGGTGTGGGTCTGGACGCAATCTGCATTACAGCCACCACCGGCGAAGGCCCCTCAACGACTGCGGGCGTGGCCTGGGTATTTACGCCACAGCAGTTATCACAGTGGTGTCGACTTGGGGGCGGGGATCAGCGTGGATAAACTCGACTTGGAGGAATCAGGCGAATTTCACTCGGCAGTCAGGAAAGATAGCCCTCCAGTGTCCTCCAGACCGTTTCAGCGATGATTTCTGACCGGCGGCATTGGGATGGATTGCATCGTCTGGTTCAGAGCCGGGTCGCCCCCACGCCTTCGAGGAGGAAGGGGATCCGCACGACGTTTTTCTTCGGCGACAAGGAAAAGGTTTCGAAGAAGCGCTCCGCGTAGTCCCCGCGCCATACTCTCGCAACCTTTTTTAGGCGTGAGGTGATTACATTTTCACAGTGGCTTTCAAGGCTAAGAGTTTGCAGTTTATAAGGTATTACAGCCACCCTGGAGTTTTTAAGTGAGTTTTCTTTCCACAGGCACACCTACTGCCTGCAGAAGTGCAAATCTGTTACTCTGCCCAAAGCTAATCCGGCGATGGCAGGCCTGGCTGCTGCCGGGGCGCGGGCGACGCGCCGAAGTCCCCGGCTGTGGTATCGCCGCTCACTCCGGCGTTGACGACTTCGTAGCTAAGCTCCCGCGCATCAATTTTCGCCTGAAGGAGGGCCGGGTAGGCGGCAGCCGGGTCAGCCCATATCCGGCTGTAATGCTATCGCCGATAAACACGATCTTATCAACGGCGCTTGCCAGCAAGCCCCGATTGCGGAATGCTCAGTAATCCGAGACAGGCAAGCAAACCGCTCCAGCATTTAGCGCCGCCAATTTTATCCATAGTCCACTCATTTATGTCAGTCAGGTTCAATCAGGGAAATGTCGCGCCGGAAGCGGAAATGTCAATCGGCCGCTGCTATCACTGAAGGGTGTCGGGTAAAACCTACCAAAGCGGCGGCCAGCCGCTCACCGTGCTGCGGGGGGATCGATCTGGAGGTGGGGGCCGGTGCGCGCTGCGCCATCGTCGGGATCAGCGGGGGTGTCGGAGAGACGACGCTCCTGGGGTTGTGTGCCGGACTCGACCGCCCAAGCGAGGGGTCGGTGCAGCTTGCCGGGTATGACCTCTCCCTTATGGGTGAGGATGGCTTGGCAGAGCTCCGCAACGCCCAGGTCGGCTTTGTCTTTCAGAGTTTTCAATTGCTCCCGTCGCTTACGGCCCTGGAAAACGTGCTCGTGCCACTCGAGTTGCAGGGAGGCGGGCGCGAAGCGAGGACGGAGGCCGAGGCTCGCCTCGCCGATGTCGGTCTCGGCGAACGCATGCACCACTACCCCTCGCAACTGTCGGGTGGCGAACAGCAGCGGGTGGCCCTGGCGCGCGCCTTTGTGCATCGCCCAAAAATCCTCTTCGCCGACGAGCCCACCGGCAACCTTGACGCCGAGACGAGCCAGCCCATCGAGCAGATGCTGTTTGAGCTGAATGAGAACTTTGGGACGGCGCTTGTCCTCGTCACGCACGACCCGGAACTGGCCAAGCGCGTCGGGCGCGTCGTCCAGATGCGGGCCGGCTCGATTGAGAGTGATAGGCAGGTAGGGCAGGTATGAGCTCGCCACAAAGCAAAGCTTCGCTGCCCCGCAGTCTTTTCCATCTGCTTTGGCACCCCTGGGTCTGGCGTATGGCGCAGCGTGATACGCGGCGCGAACGAAAGCGCCTGGCGGTCTTTGCCGGATCCATCGTCATCGGGGTGGGGGCACTGGTCACGATCCACGCACTGCGGGCCAGTCTGGAGAGCGGCGTGGCTCTGCAAGCCCGTGAGTTGTTGGGGAGTGATTTACAGGTCGGCGCGCGCGAGCCGCTGGATCGGGAAGGTTTGGCGGCCGTCTTCGGCGACGATGTGGTCGAGGCGGCCTTCGAGACCAGTTTTTCCAGCATGCTGCGCTTTTCAGGGTCCGACAGCGCGCGGCTCGTGCAAGTGCGGGCCAGCGCGGGGCAGTATCCTTTCTACGGTGCGGTGGAAGCAGAACCGGGTGGGGTCTGGGCGGCGCTGGAGCAGGACGCCCCCGTCATTCTTCTGGAAAGCGCTCTGCTGGAGCAATTCGGTGTCGAGGTGGGGGCTACGGTGCAGCTTGGGCAGGCGGAGCTGGCCATCACCGAGCGGGTAACCAAACCGGCTCCGTATCGGACGCTTTGCCAGTTTGCGCCCCGGGGCCTACATCAATGAGGCGACGCTGAAGGCGTCGGAGCTATTGGCGAGGACCAGTCTGACGCGGCACTACGCGCATCTGCGTCTGGCGGATAGCGTGGATGCCGAGGCGCTGTCCATGCGTCTCCGCAGAGCTTTTCCCGAGGCGGGCTTCCGCTGAAACACCGAATCGCGCCAAAGGCAATTGGGGGAGGTTCTGGATCGCCCAGGCAATTTCTGAGTCTGATCGCCCTGTTCAGTCTGGTCTTGGGGCCATCGGCGTGGCCAGCGCGATGCAGGCGCAAGTCCGGCGTCGGCAGCGAGCATCGCCATTCTGCGCTGCCTGGGTACTCCAGTGCAAAGCGGCCTTTGCGATCCTACCTCATCAGGCCTCGGTCCTCGGGTTGATCGGTTCATGCTGGGTGCCCTGCTGGCGGTGGGTATTCACGCAGTGATTGTTGCCTTCTTTCAGGAAGCGCTGCCCGTGACGCTCGCGGTTGTTCCGGAATGGGGCGTGGTCCTGCGCACGACGGCTGTTGGCTTCATCGCCTGCGTCGGTTTTGCCTTGTTGCCTCTGCAACAGGTGCGTGACGTGGCTCCGCTGGCGGTGCTGCGTGCTTTTAGCGGTGATGGTGGGCGCAAGCGCCAACTGCGCCGCATGGTACCCATTGTCGGGTTTTGCTCGGGCTGTTGACCTTGCTGGCGGTGCTGGCGACCTTGGCGCGAGGCGTCGGGCGGGAGCGTCCTCCTCGGGCTGGGATTCGTCGTGGTGTTCCTCGTCCTGGCCCTGCTGGTCCCGGGCACTCATAGCTGATCGCGCGCCGCGTCGCCCGCGGGCCTGTCAACTACCTGACCCGCCAAGGTATCTCGAATCTCTTTCGGCCAAACAACCAGACGCTACTCTTCACCGTCTCCCTCGGCCTGGGGATCTTCCTGCTGACGCTGACGCTCCTCTTACGGGCACTGCTCCTCGATCAAATTGCCGTCGCCAAAGCGGGGGAGGGGCCGAATATTTTTTTCGTCGATGTGCAGCCGGATCAAGTGACGGGCCTCGGAGAACTTCTGGAGACGCAGGGCCTGCCCGTTCTGGAGGTAGCTCCAGGAAGTAAGGTGACAATGCGCATCGCCGGGATCAATGGCGTGGACGCCGCTGAGCTACGGAAAACGATCAAGTGCCCGGATGGGTTTTGCGGCAGCAGTTTCGCTCCTCTTACCGCAATACCTTAAACGCGACCGAGACAGGTGTTGGCGGAGTCTGGCCGCCGGCTGGCTGGGCAGGGAGGAGCCGATCCCGCTCTCCCTGGAACTCGACATGGCCGAAGATCTAAACGTTGGCCTGGGCGACCGCATCCCCTTCTCGACGTCCAGGGCTTGCCGCTGGAGACCGAGATCATCCCTTGCGTGAGGTGGATTGGGCACAGTTTAATCTCAACTTCTTCATGATTTTTCCGAACGGCATCCTGGAGGATGCGCCGGAGGTTTCACGTGACCATGCGGATACCGGAGGGCCAAACCTCGGGGCCGCTTCAATCGGTCGTGGCGAGCTATCAAAACGTCTCGGTGATCGATCTGACCTCGATTCTCAAAACGGTGCAAACCCTGCTCGGGCGGGTCTCCCAAGCCGTGCAGGTGCTCTCTCTTCACCGTGGCGGCGGGCGTTTGCATTTTGGTGGGGATCTTTCTCAACGGACGGGAGCAACGGCGCTACGAAGCCGTTCTGCTGCGCACGCTGGGGCCACGACCCGGCAGTTACACTTTCATCTTCAGCGTCGAATTCGGCGTGCTTGGCCTGCTTGCTGCGCTGGCCGGTGGCGGCTTGGCTGTGTTGGCTTACTATCCGCTGGCCCCGGAAAGTTTCCTTCTCCCTGGACCCGGTCTTTCCGCTGGTGCCACTCTTGCTCTATTGGCCGGGGCCTGCCTGCTCTCCGTAATCATGGGTGCCTGGCTGAGCCGGGGATTACCCCGGGCGTCGCCGCTGGCCCGGCCTATGCGAATACAGCAGCTCCGATTTTTCCAGTTGAATCCCCGCTCCGTAGTCCTTGACAGGAAGCGCTTGAATGAAGTGCGCACCATAGGGCTTGTGCAAAATACGTGAGTCCAGAATAACGATGTTGCCCCGATCCTCATGGCGCCGGATGAGGCGGCCAATGCCCTGGCGGAATTTAACCAGTGCGTCCGGCACGGTCATCTCGGTGAACGGATTGCCGCCCTGTGCGCGGATGTATTCGCTGCGGGCCTCGCTCACCGGGTGGCTGGGATTCTCGAAGGGGAGTCGTGCCACAATGACTTGAGACAGGGCGGGGCCCGGGATGTCCACGCCGGTCCAGAAGCTGTCCGTCCCGAAGAGGATTCCGTTGCCCGCCTCGGCAAATTGCCGGGTGATCTCGCTGCGGGCCATTTGATGCCCCTGGGAGAAGAGGGGGCGATCGATCTTTTCGAAGAAGGCCTGCGTGCGTTCCCGCACCTGGCGCAGGTCGAAGTGGCTGGTAAAGAGCACAAGCGTGCCCCCATCGACGCGCCGGGCACACCAGCAAACCATGTTGGCCAGATAGTCGAGGTCGAGGCGGCCTTGGCCCGGTTCGGGCTGGGGGGCGTCACTGGCGATGTAGATGCGACAGTTGTTTTCGTAGTCAAAGGGTGAATACACCATCTCTGTGGCGGCCGCCTGGGCGCCCACCTTTTCCTGGAAAGCGTTCATGTTATGACCGTCCGATAGAGTGGCACTGGTCAGGACTGCCGCCGTGTTGCGTTGGAAGATATGCTTACGGAGGTAGGGGGCGACGTCGAGGGGAGCGCTGCGGAGCGTTACGATCTGCCCCTTTTTGCCCCCACGCTCAAGCCACTCCACATGGTCCTCGTCGGCAAAGCTGATGAAGCCGTTGATGGCGTCGCGGTAGCCGATGATGCGCCGGCGATGGTCCCGAAGCTCGTCCTGCACGCGCTCGTCGTCGCTCTTTTGGATAAGGGCGCCCAGCCGCTCGGTTACCTCCTTGAGCGGGCCGCTCACGATGTTGTCGCAAAAGTCAGGCTCGTGCAGGCGTTGGATCGGCTTCTTGGTCAGAAAGGTGTCGCCCAAATAGCTGAAAAATTCCGCCGCCGCCGCGATGGCGTTATCCACGGCGTCGTGATCCCACGGCTGGCCGTGGCGCTTGAGGAGGCCGCGGTTGGTGCGTGGGTTATAAATGCGCTTGAGTGCCCGGTCCACAGCGAAGGAGCTGACGTGCGTGCCGAAGTGATCGGTCGCGATGGCCGGTATGCGGTGGGCTTCGTCGAGCACGACAAAGTCGCTGGCAAGGAGTATGCCCGGCACATCGCCTTCCGGCTGCATGCCGGCGTTGATCAGGGAGAAGAGGAGGCTGTGGTTCACGATCACGCAATTGGCCGAAAGCAGTTGCTTGCGGGCGCGCTGGTAGAAACAGGCCGAGGGGTCGCAGTTTTTGCGTGAACAAATCGAGCTGTCGGCGTTGATCGCATCCCATACCTCGGGCAGTGGGGCGGGGGACAGCTCCTGGAGGACCCCGTTTTTTGCAGTGGCGGACCACTTGGCGATGCGCCTGAGGTCTTCCATTTCGTCGTTTTGGAAAAATTCACCCTGCTTGCCGGTCTCGGCGTCTTTCAGCGCGTTGTTCAGCCGCGTGCTGCAGCAGTAGTTACGCTTACCCACCATCAGGGCGGTCTTAAACGTGCCGAAGCGGCGGAGCTCGGGGACTTTGTTGAAGAGTTGCCGACAGATCTTCAGGTCTTTTTCCCGGATTTGTTCCTGCAGGCTGATGGTGTGACTGGAAATGATAAAGGGGCGCTCACTGTTGATGGAGTGGATGATGCCGGGGATGAGGTAGGCCAGACTCTTGCCGACACCAGTGCCCGCCTCGAAAAGCAGGGGCTGGTCGGCCTCCAGAGAGCCGGCCACGGCAGCGGCCATGGCGGCTTGCTCCGCACGGTGGTCGAGCTGTAACTCGCTCTGCAGGTAGCCGTCCTCCTTGAAGATACGCTCGACCATGGCAATGAGGTAGCCCTTGCCCTTGGACGCGCCGCCGGAGTCGGTATTCTCGATCAGGCTAATCATGGCGCGTGCTGTTTGACGCCGAGCCGGAACGGCAACGCTCGGCCACCGCTTCGGCGCAGCGCATGCCGTCGAGGGCGGCGCTCACGATGCCACCCGCGAATCCGGCTCCTTCACCGCAGGGGAAAAGGCCGGGAACCTCGGGGTGTTGCAGGGTTTTCGGGTCGCGCGGAATCCGCACGGGCGAGCTGGTGCGGGTCTCGAAGCCAACCAGGTTGCACTCTTCGGTGAGGTAGCCGCGCATTTGCTCGCCGAAGATTGTTAGCCCACGCCGCAGGCGGCTGACGATCCAATCCGGGAGAAGCTTGTCGATCCGGGCGGGGGCGATGCCCGGGAAGTAGCTGGTCTTGGGCAGGCGCGCAGAATCCGTGCCCTCAAGAAAGTCGGTGACTCGTTGTCCGGGGGCGACCTGGCCACCCCCGCCGTGTTGCTTGGCGGCCTGCTCCAGCGCTTTTTGGAAGGCCATGCCCGCCAGCACACCGTGGGTTTCTTTCCATGGCTCCGTATCCTCGGGCTCGACCGTGACGACCATGCCACTGTTGGCAAAGGGGGAATCGCGCCGGGCCAGACTCATGCCATTGACCACCACCTCATCGTTTTCCGTGGCGGCCGGCACGATGAACCCGCCGGGGCACATGCAGAAGGAGTGCACGCCGCGGTCGTCGATCTTGGTCGCGAGGCGGTAGCTGGCCGCAGGGAGATTGTTCGGACGCGGCTGCCCCGGCTCCATGTGGTATTGCAAACTATCGATCAAGGGCTGGGGATGCTCGATGCGCACACCCACGGCGAAGGGCTTTTGTTCAAGCCGAATGTTTTGCGCGTGCAGCCGTTCATAGATGTCCCGCGCAGAATGCCCCGTGGCGAGGATGATGCGCGGGCAGGTGAACTCACGCCCGTCGGCCGTTTGAAGACCGGCCATCGACATGCGGTGCTGCAGCAAAGCCGTCACCTTCGCGCCGAAATGGACCTCGCCCCCGGCCCGGCGGATGGACTCCCGCATCGCCATGACAAGCTTGGGAAGCAGATTGGACCCGATGTGCGGATGCGCGTCGATAAGGATCCGCTCCGGCGCGCCGTGGGCCACAAGCGTTTCGTAAATCGTGCGCACGGGACCGCGTTTCGTCGCACGGGTGTAGAGTTTGCCATCAGAAAACGTGCCCGCACCGCCCTCGCCGAAACAGTAGTTAGAATCCTCCACGACACGCCCCTCCTTGAGAATGGGTCCCAGGTCGAAGCGACGGGCCGAGGCGTCCTTGCCCCGCTCGAGAATGATCGGCTTGATCCCCAGCTTAAGGCAGCGCAGGGCGGCGAAGAGCCCCGCCGGCCCGCAGCCGACAATGAGCACCTCTGGGGCGCCGACGGGGACCTCCGGGTAGTCCGCGCGGAGCGCCGGCTCCGGCGGCAAGGGATGCCCGATGCCGACCTCAAACCGAAGCTGGACCTTGATCGTGCGCTGCCGCGCATCGATCGAATGCTTGCGCAGACGCAGGTCCGCGATCTGCGAAACCGGCAGATTGAGCCGCGCCGCTACGGCTTCCTTCTGCGCGGCGACATCATCGGATTGCCCAAGCGGCAAAACAATATCGACGAGTTCGGAAGCGTTTTCTACGGAGTGGTCTGGCATGGATGGAATCGCCAAAGCTGAGCCGCTTTTCAGCCGAGGACAAGCCGGAAGCGAATAACGGCCATGCGAAACCCCAAGGATGCTCGGTTCACCGATAGAGCGGATTCATTGTGATTGGGGTTTACTGGGTTGGAGGCCTCGCGCTTGATCTCAGTCCGCCATGGCCTCCCGTGGATGATGGGAAAATGATTGCAGGAACAGCCCGGGCAAAGTTTGTTGTAGAAACTTTTAAAAATGTCCGACCTATTTTTTAATAACCCGATTCTTAACGCTCCCTACGAATACCCGGACCGGCACTGGGAGTTGGATGGGGATGGCCAACCGACTCAGCAGATTATCCCCACCCGGCGAATCGCCGATTTCATCACCCCGATCCCTAAAGCGAGGAAGCGCAAAGGCAAAGCAGAACAGTCAGAATTGGTCATGGACGAGGGCGAGGGCCTCTCTTCTGCTGAACAGCAATACACCGCCTCCAGCATCAATCGCCTGCGCGAACACATCGACCGTTGGCGCAAGCTGCCCAACCCTGCCGATTGGAAGGTCACTCCGGAAACCGCGCGCCTTTTACAACATTGGCGGCATTTTGAATTTCAGGGCATTCGGCCCTTCTTTTGTCAGGTCGAGGCGATTGAAACCCTTATCTGGCTGACCGAAGTCGCACCGAAATCCGGCAATCTCGGCAAAGGCTTCCTCGAACACCTTGAAAACGCCAGCCTCGCGGCCAATCCCGAGTTGATCCGTATCGCACTGAAGCTGGCCACGGGTGCGGGTAAGACCACCGTCATGGCCATGATCATCGCCTGGCAGACGATCAACGCGGTGCGCCGCCCCACCAGCAAGCACTTCACACGGGGCTTTCTCGTCGTCGCTCCCGGCATCACCATTCGGGACCGTCTCCGCGTTCTGCTGCCCAACGACACCGAAAGTTACTACGAATCCCGCCAGCTGGTGCCGACAGATATGCTGCCGGAACTCGGCAAGGCCAAAATCGTCATCACTAACTACCACGCTTTCAAACTGCGCGAGCGTCTGGAGTTGGCCAAGGGCAACCGCGCCCTTCTGCAGGGCCATGGCGCACCGCTTAACACCTTGGAAACCGAGGGCCAGATGCTCCAGCGCGTCATGCCCGGCCTCATGGGGATGAAAAACGTCCTCGTGCTGAATGACGAGGCCCACCACTGCTACCGGGAAAAGCCGGGCGAGGACGACAGCGACGACTTGAAGGGCGACGACCGCAAAGAGGCCGAGAAAAACAACGAGGCCGCCCGTCTCTGGATCTCGGGCCTCGAAATCGTCAAGCGCAAGCTGGGGCTCAACTGCGTGGTCGATCTTTCCGCTACGCCGTTCTTCCTGCGCGGCTCGGGCTACGCCGAGGGCACCCTTTTCCCTTGGACCGTCTCCGACTTTTCCCTGATGGACGCCATCGAGTGCGGCATCGTCAAGCTACCCCGCGTCCCCGTGGCCGACAACATTCCGGGCGGCGACATGCCCATGTTCCGAAACCTCTGGGAGCACATTGGCAAAAAGATGCCCAAGAAAGGCCGGGGCAAAGGTGCGGTGCTCGATCCGGAAAACCTGCCGACCCAGCTCAAGACCGCCCTGGAGGCCCTTTACGGCCACTACGAGAAGACCTTCGAACTCTGGGAACAGAAAAACCTCGGGGTGCCGCCTTGCTTCATCGTGGTCTGCAACAACACCGCCACCTCCAAGCTGGTTTACGACTACATTTCCGGCTACCAACCCGCCGAGGACAGCACCCGCCCCACCATCCGGGGCAAGCTCCCGCTCTTCGACAACTTCAACGAACACGGCGAGCCGCTCGCCCGCCCCAACACCCTGCTCATCGACAGCGAGCAGCTGGAGTCCGGCGACGCCCTCGATGCCAACTTCCGCGAGATGGCCTCCGACGAGATCGAGCGCTTCCGCTACGAGATCGTCGAGCGCACTGGCAACCAGGAAGCCGCCAACAAATTGACCGACCAGGATCTGCTCCGCGAAGTCATGAACACCGTGGGCAAGGAGGGCAGGCTAGGCGGATCCATCCGCTGCGTCGTCTCCGTCTCCATGCTGACCGAGGGCTGGGACGCCAACACCGTCACCCACGTGTTCGGCGTCCGCGCCTTTGGCACCCAGCTCCTCTGCGAGCAGGTCATCGGCCGCGCCCTCCGCCGCCAATCCTACGAACTCAACGAAGACGGCCTTTTCAACACCGAGTATGCCGATGTTCTCGGCATCCCCTTCGACTTTACGGCCAAGCCGGTCGTCGCCCCGCCGGTGCCGCCACGCGTCACCACCCAGGTCAAGGCCGTCCGCCCGGAGCGCGATGCCTTGCAGATCACCTTCCCCCGGGTCTCCGGCTACCGCGTCGAGCTGCCCACCGAGCGGCTCACTGCCGATTTCAACGAAGACTCCCACCTCCAGCTCACGCCCGACCTCGTCGGCGCCACCCGCACCGAATCGAGCGGCATCATCGGCGAGAGTGTCGACCTCGACCTCGTCCACACTGGCGACGTCCGCCGCTCGACCCTCCTGCTCAATCTCACCCAGCGCCTCCTCTACACGAAATACCGCGACCCCGGCGACGAGCCCAAGGTTCACCTCTTTGGGCAGCTCAAGCGCGTCACCCGCCAGTGGCTCGACGAATACCTGGAGTGCAAGGGCGGCACCTATCCCGCCCAGCTCATGTATCAGGAGCTGGCCGACATGGCCTGCGAGCGCATCGCCGCCGCCATCGCCCGCGCCGGGATGCAGTCCGACGAGAGGGACCGCATCATCAAAGCCCTGCTCGATCCCTACAACCCCACCGGCTCGACCGCCCACGTCAATTTCCGCACCTCCAAGGAGTCCCTCTACCAGACCGCGCCCCACAAGTGCCACGTCAACTGGGTCGTCCTCGATTCCGACTGGGAGGCCGAGTTCTGCCGCGTCGCCGAGAGCCACCCGAAAGTGCTGGCCTACGTCAAAAACCACAGCCTCGGCATCGAAGTGCCTTACCGCTACGGCGCGGAAAACCGCAAATACCTCCCCGACTTCATCGTCCTGATCGACGACGGCCACGGCTCGGAAGACCCCCTCCACCTCATCGTTGAGATCAAGGGTTACCGCCAGGAGGACGCCAAGATCAAGAAGACCACCATGGACAGCTACTGGATCCCCGGCGTCAACAACCACCGCACCTACGGCCGCTGGGCCTTCGCCGAGTTCACCGACGTCTGGGAGATGCAAGACGATTTCGAGAAAAAGGTGTCCGCCAAATTTGACGAAATGATTCTGGAAAATGCGCAGGCAGCCAAAATTTAAATTTTAATCTTGATTGCAGTATTTCAAAATGACTATTACCTTATTCCATACTATCCGCCCCTTGAGAGTAGGCGCACTCACCAATCCCGAGTGTCTGCCAAAATCCTGGGGCTTTTTTTGTGCTCAAACTGTGAGATGAGAGTTCGACGGATAGCTATTCTCATTGACGGAGGCTTTTTTCTGAGGCGTCTCCGTAAGCTTGTTGAGCCACGTCATTATGAAACCGCTCAAGCCACTGCCGATTCTGTGCGAATGTTGTGCAAGCGTCATGTGCAGCATTTAATCAAAGAGAGGGAGAATCACCGTTCCAGTCGATGGCTCGACCACGTTTACCGCCTTTTCTACTACGATGCGCATCCCTACACCGGAATTGCGCATCATCCGATTTTGAATCGACAAATCCAATTTGGAAAAAGTGATGAAGCCGCCTTCCGGGAAGAGCTTTTTGCGGCACTCAGACGAAAGCGGAAGTTTGCGCTACGTTTGGGGAAAGTAAACAAAGAGGATGGCTGGTTGCTCAAAAATTCAGGAGTCAGTAAGAAATTACTCAAAACGAGAAATTTCCTCGATTATTTCGATGCCCTCATTCAGGCCCACGAAAATGGCGGAGAGATGCCAACTCTGAATAACGATGACCTTCGTGCCTTTGGCAATATGCTGAAAGGTTGGCGTGACTTGGAGCCTGCTGACATGCGTCTTGGACTTCGTCAGAAAGGGGTCGATATGCGTATCGGTATTGATATTGCCTCCATCACGCTAAAGCAGCAGGCAGATACAATCATTCTTGTCACTGGCGACTCAGATTTTGTCCCGGCAGCTAAGGTAGCCCGTCGCGAAGGAGTTGAGTTCTTGCTCGATCCACTATGGCAATCCGTCAACGACGATCTCCATGAGCATGTTGACGGCATTGTGTCTGGCATACGTAAGCCTGATGGAGTATCTAGCAACATGGATGACGACTCCGACGAAGATTCACCAAATGAATCAATCACAACATACTGAATGACAGATTCACAGACAGTCGAAGCATTCACGCAAACGCTTTCCAATAATGGATTCGTCTGCCCGCAATCTGCCACCATCCGCTACCAAGTTTCCGCAAATCTGCTACCCGCTCTGGGTATGCTGGGTCGTGATCCAGCCAAACTCTATCATGTAAAGCCGCTCCGGCTACTGGAGCAAGTGAAGCGCAACGCGAAACGCCGCGCGGCAGATTTCAGGTTTCAACTGACCCGCCAAGAGTGGCACCACTTGAGGTGCCAATCTGGCACCTCAAGTTCTAGAATGGTATCGCAATCTGCGATACCTTCGCGCCAGCACTTGGGCGCATCCCTCAAGCCTCTGCTGAAACAAGGTAAAGGCCGCGCCACTCACTACGTCCCTTTTTCTACCCATGTTTAATCATCCGATAATCATCCGATCTCCCTCATCCAATCGTCCGATTTTCAGAGGCGGTGCTTCTCCTGACGCATTTTCTTATCAACCGATAATCATCCGATTTTTCGTCTGTAATCAACCGATTCAACTGTCAGGTATCGTCAGGCTATTCCAGTTAATCGTCAGATAATTTTCGCCATCATTGCTACGCCATCTACGGCAAGCCTCCGTCATCCGCCATTAATTTCCATGCCCAAAAAGAAAACCACCACCAAGAAGCAAGTCGACGCCCTCGTCCATGAGGACGCCAAGCGGAAGAACATCCCCACCGCCGAGTTCGAGTCGGTCATGGATAAGGACGCTTAGACCCCCATCGAGCTGGCCTACGCCCGGCGCAACCGCGACCTCGACCCCCAGCTCGTCTGGCGGGGCAAGGACGAGCAGGACTGGTCCGACCTCGTGGTGCAGGCCCCGCCCCTCTACATTCAGGAAAAAGTCCACCCAAAGGCCCTGATCGACGACCTCCGCCGCCGCACCGAGGCCGACGAGGCCGGCTCCGAGCCGCAACTCGATCTCTTCGGCGATTTCAACGGCCTGCCCAACGAAGAAGCCAAGACCGAATTCTACCAGCACGACGCCAACTGGACCAACCGCATGATCCTCGGAGACTCCCTCCAGGTCATGCCCTCCCTCGCCGAGCGCGAAGGCCTCCGTGGCCAGGTGCAGTGTGCCTTTTTTGACCCGCCCTACGGCATCAAGTTCAACTCCAACTTCCAGTGGTCCACCACCTCACGCGATGTCAAAGACGGCAACCAGGCTCACATCACCCGCGAGCCGGAAATGGTCAAAGCCTTCCGCGACACCTGGCGCGACGGCATCCACTCCTACCTCACCTACCTGCGCGACCGCCTAACCGTGCTCCGGGATCTGTTGAGCGAGTCCGGCAGTGTTTTCGTCCAGATCGGGGATGAGAATGTCCACCGGGTCCGGGCGCTGATGGATGAGGTGTTTGGAGAGGATTGTTTTATATCTATGATCGCCTTCACTAAAGGTGCGACTGGTTTGGGGGCATCTGATAAGATTTCTGGACGCTTAGATTATTTACTCTGGTATGGCAAGGATTCTGGATCTCATAAATTTCGACGGCTCTTTGAAATTCGAAAAGACGATGTAAATGCGAACTTTAATTGGGTTTACATGCCCGATGAACAGTATCGTCGCATGAACGCCGATGAAAGAGCAAAGAAATGCGACTTGCCAGAGGGGGCTAGAACATTTGGCGATGTTTCTCTTACTAAACCCGGGCCAGGTCGAAAGTTTGAAATCGAGTTTCGAGGCAGAAAATTTGATTCAGGTAAAAGATGGTGGGGTATGCAAATCGAATCACTTGAGAGAGCTCTAAAAACAGGTCGCGTCGATCAGTTTGGGAACGCCCTACGGCAACTTAGATTCCAAGATGAATCCTCAGCTGTTGCATATGGGAACCTTTGGGGAGGTTTTCTAGGTCAAAATGACCCTGTCTATGTAGTTCAAACCAACACTGAGATAGTTAAGCGCTGCCTCCTCATGGCCACCGACCCCGGCGACCTCGTCCTCGACCCCACCTGCGGTTCCGGCACCACTGCCTTCGTCGCCGAGCAATGGGGCCGCCGCTGGATCACTATCGACACCTCCCGCGTCGCGCTTGCGCTGGCTCGCGCTCGTATCATGGGTGCCAAGTATCCCTTCTATCTTCTTTCCGACAGCAAAGAGGGGCAGAAAAAGGAAGCCGAGCTGACCCGCACCGCTCCCTCCGAAACACCCACCTACGGCAACATCCGCCAGGGCTTCGTTTACGAGCGCGTGCCGCACATCACCCTCAAATCCATTGCGAACAACGCCGAGATCGATGTCATCTGGGAGGACTACGAGCAGCGCCTTGCACCGCTCAGAGAACAGTTGTCAGAGGCCAGTGGTCAGAAGGAGACGCTGGAAGAGTGGCAAATCCCACGCGAAAAGCCGAAAGACTGGGCACCGTCCATCAACGCACTGCTCACCGAATTCTGGGAGCAGCGCATCGCCCGCCAAAAGGAGATCGACGCCTCCATCGCCGCCAAGGCCGAATCCGAATACCTCTACGACCGGCCCTACGAGGATAAGAAAAAAGTCCGCGTCGCCGGGCCCTTCACCGTCGAGAGCCTCTCCCCGCACCGCACCCTCGGGGTGGACGAAGACGACGAGCTGATCGACCCGCTCGACGCCAAGGAAGGCCCCGGCCATTACAACGAGAAGCAGGACTTTGCCTCCATCATCCTCGAAAACCTCAAAACCGCCGGGGTCCAGCAGGCCCACAAGGAGGACAAGATCAACTTCACCTCCCTCAATCCTTGGCCCGGCGACCTCGTCTGTGCGGAGGGCACGTTTTTCAGAGAGCAGGAATCAGGGGACAGTGGTCAGGACTCCGATGACGCGGGGACCGCAGATTCGTCCTCCGCCATCCGCCATTCGCCATCCGGCGAAAGCCGGGCCGCCATCTTCATCGGCCCCGAGTTTGGCACCGTCGCCCGGGCCGACCTCGTCGCCGCCGCCCGCGAGGCCGGGGATGCCGACTTCGACGTGCTCATCGCCTGCGCCTTCAACTACGAAGCCCGCACCACAGAGTTCGACAAGCTCGGCCGTCTCCCCGTGCTCAAGGCTCGCATGAACGCCGACCTCCACATGGCCGACGAACTCAAGAACACCGGCTCCGGTAACCTCTTCGTCATCTTCGGAGAGCCCGATATCGACCTCCTACCCGCCGACCACGGCCAGCTCCGCGTCAAGGTCAACGGCGTCGATGTCTTCAAGCCCCAAACCGGCAAGATCGAGTCCAGCAACACCGACGAGATCGCCTGCTGGTTCATCGACACCGACTACAACGAAGAAAGCTTCTTCGTCCGCCACGCCTATTTCCTTGGAGCCGCCGATCCCTATAAGACCCTCAAGAACACCCTCAAAGCCGAAATCAACCCCGAAGCCTGGGAAACCATCTACTCCGACACCTCCCGCCCCTTCAACAAACCCAAATCCGGAAGAATCGCCGTCAAAGTCATCAACCACCTGGGCGATGAAGTGATGAAGGTTTTTCGGGTGTAGCATATGAGCGAACTTAGGAATAAGATCGGGGAGAGGCTGCCAGACCAACCACTCTACCACTATACTTCAATGGATGGCTTGATGGGGATCCTTGAAAATAAGGAGGTTTATGCGAGTTCTATACTCCATTTAAATGACACAAAAGAATATTTCGAAGGTGTAAGCATAATTGACGAGGTCTTCAAAAAAAAGAAAGCCGGTGCTAGTGAGGATCAGAAATTTTTTGACGACGTTGAGAAGGCCATAGATCTTTTTAATGAGAAGGATGTATTTATTTCATCTTTTAGTGAACATCATGACCAACTAAGCCAATGGCGTGGATATACACCAGCAAACTCCGGATACTCAGTAGGTTTTAATTTCATCAGAGATAAGTTCACCGATAAGAACACTAAGTGGCTTGATACAGATGGGTCTTTTATACTGTCGCAGTGCATTTATGATGAGGCTAAAAAATACGAAAAGTCCGATCAATTAGTTGATCAATTTGCAGCGCAGTGGTTAGACGACAAAAACGAACCGGAGATAGGACTACAAACGGGATCACAAAAGTGGCACGTCGCCCCGCGGTCGGTAATTTTCTATTTATTTTTCAGAACCGTATTAGCTTCAGTGTGTAAGAACTCGTCTTTCAGCGAAGAGGCAGAATGGCGCTTAATTTACATAAAGCCTGATAAAACGATGATTAAATTCCGAAAGGGACTATCTTCATTGATTCCTTACATGGAAATCCCGCTAGACCCGAGTCCGCCTGAATCAAGTGATAAGTATGCCGAAATTTGTCGTGTTGTTATTGGCCCTACTCCTAACAAGGATTTAGCAGAATCTGCGCTGAAGAGATTTATCGAAACCTCCGACAAATCAATTATAAGCGTCTCCCAAAGCGCTATACCCTACCGCTCCTGGTAAATTATGAACTTCCGCCTTGCCAGCACCTTCAACGACAGCCTGCTCAAACTGAACGGCGAGGAGCAGAAGGCGGTCAAGACCACGGCCTTCGACCTGCAACTCAATCCCGCGAGCCCCGGCATGAGATTTCACAAGCTGGACAAGGCGAAGGACAAGAACTTCTGGTCGGTCCGGGTGAGCCGGGACATCCGCATCATTGTCCACAAAACGAGGGCTGATCTGCTGCTCTGCTATGTCGGCCACCACGAAGACGCCTACCATTGGGCCGAGCGGCGGAAGCTCGAAATCCACCCCAAGACTGGTGCTGCGCAGATCGTGGAAATCCGCGAGACGGTGCAGGAGATCAGGGTGCCGGTCTATGTGGAGGAAGCACAGGCACCGCTCAAGAAACCGGCGATCTTCGAAACATATCCCGACGACGAGCTGCTCGGCTACGGCGTGCCGGAGGAGTGGCTGGGTGACGTCAAGAAAGCCGACGAGGACAGCATCCTCGAACTGGCCGACCATCTGCCGGAAGAAGCCGCCGAGGCCTTGCTGGAGCTGGCCACAGGCGGCACCCCACTGGCGGCGACCGCTGCCAGCGCAACGGGAGCAAAGGACCCCTTCGAGCATCCCGATGCCCAGCGCCGCTTCCGCGTGATGTCAAACATCGAAGAGCTGGAACAAGCCCTGGAATACCCATGGGAAAAGTGGACGCTCTTCCTCCACCCCACCCAGCGGGAGATCGTCGAGCGCGACTACAGCGGCCCCGTCCGCGTCTCCGGCACCGCGGGCACGGGCAAAACCATCGTCGCGCTCCACCGCGCCGTCACGCTGGCCAAGCGCGATCCGGATGCCCGGATACTGCTGACCACTTTTTCCGAAGCCCTAGCACGGGCGCTCCGCGTCAAATTGCGTCGCCTCATCCACAACCAGCCCATGCTGGCCGAGCGGATCGACGTGGAAGCCATTGTGGTGGCCGGAAAGCGGCTTTACGAGCGCAGTATCGGCCCACTGGACTTGCTCACCGCTCAGGAAATCGACCTCTGGCTGAAAGCAGCAGCCGCCGCACAGCCGGACGTCGCCTTCAGCCAAAGCTTCCTCCTCGCGGAGTGGACGCAGGTCGTCGATGCCTGGCAGCTCAAGTCATGGGAAGACTACCGCGACGTGCGCCGCCTCGGGCGCAAGAGCCGCCTCAACGAAGCCAAGCGGGCAGAGCTTTGGGCCGTCTTCCATGCGGTGCTCCAGCGTTTGCAAAACTCCGGCAAGCAAACCGAGGCTGGCATGTTCACCGCCTTGGCCAACAAGTTGCAATCCGCCAAACACGCGCCCTACGACTATGCCGTGATCGACGAGGCGCAGGATGTCAGCGTGGCTCAGCTCCGCTTCCTCGCCGCACTCGGCGGCGAGCGGTCGCAGAGCCTCTTTTTCTCCGGCGACCTCGGCCAGCGCATCTTCCAGCAGCCCTTCTCCTGGTCGAGCCTCGGCGTGCAGATACGCGGCCGCGCCAAGACCCTGCGCATCAACTACCGCACCTCCCACCAAATCCGCTCACAGGCCGACTGCTTGCTCGACCCCGAGATCTCCGATGTCGACGGCAACACCGAACGCCGGACCGACACCATTTCCGTCTTCAACGGCCCGGCACCCCGCATCCAAGTGCTGGGAAGCGAGGCTGAAGAAATCCAAGCCGTGGCCGATGCCCTCAAGCAATGGACGGCCGACGGCATCCGCCCCAACGAAATCGGCGTCTTCGTCCGCTCCGAAGCCGAGATACCCCGGGGCCAAAGCGCCATCGAAGCTGCCGGACTCCAAGCCAACCCACTCACCGAGGCCTTCGAGACCAAGCCCGGCACCGTCGTGCTCAGCACCATGCACCTCGCCAAAGGCCTCGAGTTCCGCGCCGTGGTCGTGATGGCCTGCGACGACGAAGTCATCCCCAACCAAGCCCGCATCGATGCCATCGGCGACACCGCCGACCTCGAAGACATCTACAACACCGAGCGCCAGCTCCTCTACGTCGCCTGCACCCGAGCGCGGGATCAGCTTCTAATTACAAGCACAGACCCTGCCTCCGAGTTCGTCGATGACCTAGCCTTAGGTTAGGATTTTACGGGCAAGTCGGAACTTGCTTGTTTTCGCTCTTTCTCTGAATCTTGATCCTATGGAAAAGGAAGTTTTTCAGTTAAATTGCTGGTTTGAGGGGCACGTGCAGGGTGTGGGGTTTCGCTACCAGACCGTGAGCGTGGCCAAGGGCTTTGAGGTGACGGGTTTTGTTCGTAATCTGGCGGATGGCCGGGTGCATCTCTATGCCGAGGGCGAGGAGAGCGAGGTGCTGGCTTTTCAGGCCGAGGTCGAATCGGAGCTGAAAGACTACATTCGGAACTCGGAAATTCAAACGGAGCAGGGAACCCGGACCTGCCAAAATTTTCGAATACAACGATGAAAATTCGGTTTCTGAAAAAGTTGAAGCGCGACCAAGCTGCCGCCGAATTGAGCGCTGGCCGGTGCACACCCCCTATTTAAATACTGCCATGAAAACCCCTGCAATCCGTATTTCCAATCTAACCAAAGACTTCGCCGTCGGCATCCGCGGGATGAAGCTGCGTGCCGTGGATGCCCTTTCTCTGGAGGTGGGGGATAACGAAATCTTCGGCCTACTGGGGCCCAATGGCTCCGGCAAGAGCACGACGATCAAGATTATCCTCGGGTTGCTCGAGCCCTCCACCGGATCCTGCGAAATTTACGGCGAGCCGAGCCGGCGGGTGAGTGCGCGGCGCAGTGTCGGCTTTTTGCCGGAGGCGCCGTATTTCTACCGCTACCTGAGCGGTCGCGAACTGGTGCGCTACTATGCGCGCCTCTGCGCGGTGCCGCGGTCGGAGATCGACTGGGCGGTTGACTCGGTGATCGATTTGGTGGGCATGAGCGAAGCGGCCCATCGCCGGGTGGGGACCTATTCAAAAGGGATGCTGCAACGCATTGGCCTCGCCCAGGCATTGGTGCATGATCCTCAACTCGTTATCCTCGACGAGCCGACGGCGGGGGTTGATCCGCTTGGTTCGGCGGCGATTGCCGATATTGTGCGTGAGCTGAAGCGGCGCGGAAAGACGGTCCTGCTATCGTCGCACTTGCTGGCGCAGATCGAGGGGCTCTGCGACCGGGTGGCCATCCTTCACCGCGGCCAACTGGTCAAAGAGGGACGGGTGGACGACTTGGTCGAAGAAAAAGACGCCGAAGCGCTCGTCGTGCAGGGCCTGACGCCGGAGGGCCGGGCGGCTGTGGAGGCGACGATACAAGCGCAGGGGGGGCACCTAGCCCGGGTGGAGAAACCGCGCCTGAGCCTCGACGCTTATTTCCTAAAAGAAGTCCACGAGCAGGAAAGTGCCTACGCAGCCAAAAACAAGGCCGCAGATGAGTCAACTGACGGAAAGGACGGTTCGGCATGAGTGCAGCAGAATCATTCACACGGGTCCGCTTGATTGCCGGGACGACCTTTCTGGAGGCGGTCCGGCAGAAGTTTTTCAACTCGCTGCTGCTGATTTCCGTGGCGCTCGTCGCCAGCTCGACCTTCTTCCAGCAATTTGATTTTGGCGCGGGGGAGCTGAAGTTCATCACAGACTTTGGCTTTGGTGCCTTGTTCTTCTTTGGCTCGATCCTCTCGATTACCGCGACGGCGCAGCTCTTTTTCAATGAGATGGAGAATCGTACCGCGCTGACTATGCTGGCCAAGCCGGTCTACAAGCTGGAGTTTCTTGCCGGCAAGTTTCTTGGGGCTCACCTTTTGATGCTTTGCTTTACGCTGGTCATTACGCTGGTCCTGTCGGGCATTCTCTATTGGCGTGAGGCGGCCATCGTGGCGCAGTTGGGGGCGGAGGCGCTGGCCGATGGGCCTCTGATCCGCTATGGCGACGTCTTCCTCTTCGGCTTCCTGCAGTGGATGAAGTTTGGCATCCTCGCCGCGATCACACTTTTTGTGGCGAGCTTTTCCAATACGAATCTCTACACCATCGTGGTGTCCTTTTTCATGCTTATCATCTGCCAACTGCAGTATATCGCGCGTGATGCCTACAGCGGGATGGAAGCGGGCTGGGAGCGTTTCTTCGTTTTCGGCCTGGGGCTGATCTTTCCCAATTTTCAACTCTTCAATGTGGGGGATCAGCTTGTTTTTGACGTCGAGCAGGTGCTGCCGGCTACGGTCGTGCTGCGGATGACGGCCTATGGTCTCATCTACACGATCGCATTCATACTGCTTGCTCAACTCAACTTTCGGCGGAGGGAAATCTAGGGCCCGATGCAATCCATCCTGCAACATCCATTGCTCCAACGCACTTTGCGGGTTCTCACCGTCTTGCTGGCCCTGCTGCTGCTTGGGCTCTTGACCCGCCCAGTTGAGGCGCCCGCTTGGCAGGTGGTGAAAGCAGGGCAGCCGGAGATGAACCTGGAAGCGATCGAAGGCTCGCTTGGACAGGGGCTCGTTATCGGAGTGCTGGGTGGGTTTCGGGCGATTTTGGCCGATTTTCTCTGGATTCGAACCAATACGGTCTGGGAGCGGAAGGACCGGGCGAAGCTCGATGCCATGATCCGCCTCGTCACCACGCTGGATCCCCGGCCGGAGTTTTTCTGGATTAACGGGAGTCGTATGATCGCCTATGATGTGCCAAACTGGAGGATTCGTGAAGAGGGTGGCTACGACGCAGTGCCCGAAGCACGGCAGCAGGTGCTCGACCTCGAGCAGGCCGAGCAGGCCTTTAAGCTGATTGATACCGCTCTCGACTTCCATCCCGAAAACGCACGGCTCTACCTCGAAAAGGGGCAGATTTATTTGAACCGACTGAAGGATGATGCCAACGCAGCCGAGTGGTTTCTTAAGGCCTCTCAAAAGCCCGGCGCGCCGTTTTTCGCGGCCCGCATCTACGCGGAGCTTCTGCGTCGCCAAGGGAAAAACGCCGAGGCCTATGCCTACTTGAAAGAGCTGCACCGAGAGCTGCCGGACAGCCCCTTCGCGCAAAAGGGCGTCATCCTGGAACGCATCAGTGAGCTGGAAGACGAGTTGAAGATTCCCGTGTGGGAGCGGTATCGGCCCTGAGCTGCCAGCCATGAAAAACCGGCAGGCCAAAGCACAACGGGATCACCAGATCCGGCATCGAATCAATGCCGGTCGCGTCGCCGTGCGGGATCAGGTGCCGTTTTTTGAACGGCAATTCGGCGAGGTGTCGAGCGAATGGAAGGAAGATGATACCCGCGTGACCTTTGCGGACTTTGCCATTTCCGAAAAGCTCTTTGCTGAGTTGCGCCGTGATTTCGCGAAGGATGACTTTTGCAGCGAGGAGGCGAATCCACTCGACGAGACGCTACAGCTTGAGGCGCGCTTCGCGTGGGTGATCGATCCGATCGACGGGACGAATAATTACGCATTGGGCTGCCCCTTCTGTGCCATCTCGCTGGCCCTGCTTTGCGACGGGATGCCGATCTATGGCTTTGTTTACGACCACAGCACGAAGGCGCTTTTTGAGGGTGGACCCGGCTTTGGGCTCCTCCGCAATGGCAAGCGTGTGGATCGCGATGCAAAGGCGGCGGATGCGCAGACCATGATCGGCCTGCACTTTCCCATGTCGCCTGAACAGATGGCACCGCTGCTGCCGCTGGTCTCGAAATTCCGGGTGCGCTGCCTCGGCAGCGGAGCCCTGATGGCGACATATGTAGCCACCGGCTATTTAACGGCAGTGATCGACTACAAGGTGAAAGTCTGGGACATCGCCGCAGCACACGCGCTGTGTGCCGGGGCCGGTTTACGCTGGCAGTTTATGGGGAACAACCCGTTTCCGCTTAGGACCTTTCACCCCGGAATGGCGTTTTCGCCTTACCGGGTGGGGAGTGAGGCCTTTATGGACGAGTTGGCTTTTTAGTTTGCCCCTTCCGGTTGGAGGGATTGTTTTCTCCGCTTTCCCCAGAAGCGCGTTATGACACAAGCCATCAAAATCTACGATACCACTCTGCGTGACGGCACGCAGGGAGAGGGTGTTTCCTTCACCGTCGCGGGCAAGATTCGCGTGGCTGAGAAGCTGGACCAGTTCGGTATTGATTACATTGAGGGCGGCTGGCCGGGCTCGAACCCGCGCGACATGGCCTTTTTTGAGGAGGCGCAGAAGCTGAATTTGAAGCACGCCAAACTGGCGGCATTTGGCTCGACGCGTCGGGCCAGCCTCAAGGCGGACGAGGATCCCCAGCTCAAGCTCTTACTGGACGCCAAGACGCCGGCAGTCACTATTTTTGGTAAGACCTGGCTCCTCCACGTCACCGAAATCCTGCGGACCACTGCCGAGGAGAATTTGCGAATGATCGAAGATTCCGTCCGCTTCCTGACGGATAACGGGCGCGAGGTCATCTATGACGCGGAGCACTTTTTTGACGGTTACTGCGATAACCCCGAATACGCGATGCAGACCTTGGCTGCGGCCAAGCGCGGCGGCGCGGTCAATCTAACCCTCTGCGATACGAACGGGGGCAAATTGGTCAGTCAATTGGGCGCCATCGTGGCTAAAGTCGTGGCGCATTTCCCGGATATACCGGTGGGCGTGCATTGCCACAACGACTCCGGTCTGGGGGTGGCGGTTTCACTGGCGGGTGTCGAATCGGGGGCCGTGCTCGTGCAAGGCACGATGAACGGGGTGGGCGAGCGCAACGGAAATGCCAATCTCACGACGATTATTCCGAACCTGATTCTGAAAATGGGGAAAACGCTGAACTGCGGAACGAATTTGGACAAGCTGCGGGATCTCTCGCTCTTCGTCGACGAGATGGCTAATCGCGCCTCCGACATCGGAGCACCCTTCGTTGGGACCAGCGCATTTGCCCACAAGGGGGGAGTGCATGCCGACGCGGCGGCCAAGGTGAAACACAGCTACGAACACATCGAGCCGGAACTAGTGGGCAACCGGACCCGGGTTTTGGTCTCGGATATGTCGGGCCGCAGCAGTGTGATGATGAAAGCCAAGGAGATCGGCGTCGATCTCGATCCCCGATCGCCGGAGCTGAAAGACTTCCTTGCCGAGCTCAAAGAGCTCGAGTTCCGCGGCTATGGCTATGAAGCCGCCGATGCTTCGTTTAAACTTCTGCTTAACCGTTTTCTCAAGGGGACAAAGGACGACTTTGAGTTGATCGGCTACCGCGTGATCATCGGGCACCAGTCCGCATTGAACCGCACGGTCTCGGAAGCGACCGTGCAGGTGAAGATCGGCGACGAAATTCACCACACCGTGGCCGAGGCGAGCGGACCCGTGGGTGCGTTGGACGATGCCCTTCGCAAAGCGATTGCTCCCGCGTTCCCAGAGATCATGGAGGTGGAGCTGATTGATTTCAAAGTGCGGATTCTGGACAGCCAGCACGGTGCCGACGCCATCATCCGCGTGCAGATCGAATCGACCGACGGCAAAGAGATCTGGGGCACGGTGGGTGCCAGCGATAACATCATCAAAGCGACCTGGGAGGCCCTCTTTGATTCTGTGGAGTATAAAATTCTTCTTGAATCCGAGAAAAGGCAGTCGAACTGAGCATGGTCTGAGAGCGTCGGGCCATTGGATAGGCGAATCGTGGCGTCCGAGCTCGCTCGGGCTTACGGTGGTATTGGTTTTTTCAGGTTGTAGCCGTCTGACAGATGCCTAACGCAAGCCGGAGATCTTTGTTATGAATCCGGGGCGCAACCGATTGATCACGAATGGACACAAGCAAACATCCGATCACCGACGCAGCCCGAGCGGCTGAGCAGAAACGGCCAACCGGGTCGCCGGTCATGTATCAACGCTGGCGTGAGTTGCTCTTCCTCCACTGGCCGGTGGATCCTGCACGGATCGCGCGGGATTTGCCGCCTGGTCTCCAAGTGGATACCTTCGACGGCCAAGCTTGGGTGGGTGTGGTGCCCTTTCGTATGGAAGGCGTGCGCCCCCGTTTCCTGCCGCCGCTCAAGGGCCTCTCCAGTTTTCCGGAATTGAATCTCCGCACCTATGTTTACGATGCCGATGGCCGCCCCGGGGTTTGGTTCTACTCGCTGGATACGCCCAAGCGCTTGCCAAACTGGATTGCGCGGACCTTCTTCCACCTGAACTATCGGCTGGCGCGCATGCAGGTCGAAACGAAAGCGGCCGAGATCGCCTATCAGTCTGAGTTACGGATTGGGGCTGCGTGGGATCCGCTGCAGAAGTATGTGTGGAGTCGACGCGGGGAACGTTTTTGCGCGGAGCCGGGCAGCCTCGAGTTTTTCCTCGTAGAGCGCTACCGCCTGTTTGCCTATAACGCAAAAAAGAAGCAGATCCTGACCGGCTGCGTTCATCATGCGCCGTATCCTTTGCAGCAGGTCGATCTATCCGAAGGGTCGACGCGCCTCTTTAGCCTGAGTGGACTCGACGAGCCCGCGACGGGACCTGCCTCCGTTTTAGCCTCACCCGGCGTTGAAGTGGAGATTTTCCCAATGACACGTGTCAACAGATCGTAGCGTGCTCGCTCGAGAGCGCCACCGTTGGTTCGGGCCGACTACGCAGGGAGACCCAATCCAGCGCAAACCCAACAAATCAAATGAAGCCCGCGTAGTTCAAGCGGATTGCGAAGGCCCGAAAGCCTCATCCAGCGGAAGAAGTCTTTGTTTTTCAACATCCCAGACCTTCAGCCTGAGGCAGCGGAGGATTTCGCCGGGCTTCAGGCTGGTGACCCGGGGCGTCTGAAGCTCTGGAAGTTTTTCGTAGGCTTCGGGCAATCGGTAGAAGGGGATCTTGGCATTGAGGTGATGGATGTGGTGGTAGCCGATATTGCCCGTCATGAAATTCATGAAAGGCCCCATTTGGCAGTAGCTGGAGGAGTCCAGCGCTGCGCCCTCATAGGACCAGCCCTCTTTGTCTTTGAAAATGACCTGGGGGAAGTTGTGCTGCGCGTAAAACAAATAGGAGCCGAGTGCGCTGGCTACAAAGAAGGGGATCAAAAGCAAAAAGAGCGCGTTGACCCACCCAAGCACTGTGATGACCACTGCGTAGAGCAGGGTGTGCACAATGAGCGCGATCAACGAATCCCGGTTTTCCTTTAGATTCTCCAGCACAGGCACAATGCACATGCCCATGATGAAAACGGTCACGTAGCCCATGAGAATGGTCATGGGGTGGCGCATCATCAGATACTTCGTCCGCTCCTGCTGACTGGCTTTTGCGTAGCGCTCGGTCGTCATGACCGGGTAGGAGCCGATGTGGGCGCTGCGCAGCTTGGAGTTGTGGTTATGGTGGTGGTTGTGGGAGTGCTGCCAAATGCAACTCGGCGTCATCGCAAAAATACCCCAAAAGCGCATTAAAAACTTGGCCGCTTTCGAGCGCGGCAGGATGGCATGGTGCTGGTGGTCGTGGTAGATAACAAACATCCGCACCATAAGCAGGCCAGCAAAGACAGAGGCTCCCAGTTTCAAAAACCAAAACGGCAACAACACCGTGGCAGTGGCAGCGAGGGAGAGAAGCCCCAGAGTGGAAAAAACAGCGAACCAACTCTTCGCCGTGTTGTCTTTGGCGAATTCGCGCGTGGCGAGGATGAGTTCTTTTCCGCTTCGCATGTTAATGTTCCAGGATCTCGACTTCGTAGCCGTCAGGGTCGGTGATGAAGGCCATTTTTTTTCCGTCCTTGAACGTTTCACGCCAGTTCCCGGGCCAAAGGTCGATTTCCAGGCCCAGTCCCTCCAGCATTTCGCAGTAGGCTGCGATGTCGTCGACGCGAATGCAGGTGTGCGCGAGATCCTCCGGGACCTTCACTTCGTAATCGTCTGAGAAAGTAAGCTCCAGTTTGTGCGCACTGCCCGGTATTTGCAGATGCGCCAACTGATTGCCGCTGGGGGACTTATCCGTGCGCTTCAGCAATTCAAAGCCGCAAGTGCGGCAATACCAGTCAATGGATTTCTCCAGATTGGAGACACGGATGCGGGTGTGGTCAAATGTGATAGGCATGGTGCGGAGAATGCGATTCGGGATGCGGGATATGAGATGCGAGATATGAGATTCGGGATGCGGGCTGGGAGATGGGAGATGGAACGGCGCAGTGCTTTGCGGGGCGGAATGCGCGCGGTGGATTCGTTAATGCCTGGTAGACGCCTGAGAGTCTGTGAAAAATGGAACGTTCCATGGGAACAAAAAACTTTTACACCAGAACGCAACCGGAATCATGGTCTGCCTGCGCAAAGCATCTTGCATGCCACCGCACAAGGGGCCGCGCCCCACTCGGCCCGACTCCCGCATCTCATATCCCGACTCCCGTATCCCGCATCCCGCCGCGTAAAGGGCTGCGCCCCACGCGGTCTCACTCCGCATCACAAACTGCGCACGACCGCCTTGGCGACGCCTTGCACTGTGAGCTCATTAATTGGGTAGAGCTCCGGGTAAAATTTGTTTTCTGCCTTGAGGTAGGGGGGCTCGTTGCCCTTTTTGATATAGCGCTTGAGCGTGGTCTCGCCATCGATGAGGGCAGCGACGATATCGCCGTCACGGGGATCGCGGGGCTCGACGACGACCATGTCGCCTTCGTAGATTTCTGCGTCCACCATGCTATCACCGCGAACTTGCAAGGCAAAGCTGCGGCGGCGATTGGAGAAGCCGGCGCTGGCGATGTCCACCTGCAAACGCCCAATTTCACCGGCGGGCTCGACCCGATCCGGATAGCCTGCCGCGATGTCGCCCAATACCGGGATGTCAACGACCTCGGTCGCATTTTCCGGCAGCTCGTTCCGCTCAGGGGTGTCGGGCCGGTGAATCCGGAATGTGCGGGCTTGGCCGGGGATGCGCTCGATGGCTGCCTTCTTTTCCAAAGCCCGCAGATGGCCCATTACGGCATTCGTGCTCTTGAAATTGAACTTTTCCTGAATCTCGCGAATGCTCGGCCAGTAGCCGTTTCGCCATTCATAGTGTTCGATGAAAGTGAGAATCTCTTGCTGTCGTTTGGTGAGGTCTTTCATAGTGTTCAACTGTTTATGTGAACAAGCGTCCATTGTCAAGGCTTTGAGTATGATTTTTCTGCAAGCTTTTCAAGGGGGGGCCGGGAACTTTGCTTGACACGCCTTTATTTTGGTTAAAAAGTAAGGGCGTGGAAACGGTTTCATTAACGAGCCAACATCAGATTACGATTCCTTCCAAGGTTAGGCGTTCGCTTAATTTGCACAAAGGCGACCGTCTGTCCTTTGATCTGGCTGCGGATGGCAGCTGCGTTGTTCGCAAGTTGGCAATCAAGAAATCGGATGGGGCGGCTAGAGCTTATATTGGGCAGCGCTCTGAGCCGCTGTCGGATGGGCTGATGCGGGAGGCCATCAAGAAGGGTGCGCTCGCGTCGCATCAGAATAGAGCGGGATGAAAGCCTGGGATACCAATCTGCTTGTTCGCCACCTGGCGGAGGATGATGTCGCGCAATTGAGGGTCGTGCGCAGAGAGCTGGAACGCGCAAGTTCGCGCGGACAAAGCATCTGGATCGCTGATTTGACCGTGGTGGAGACGCTATGGGTCTTGCAGCACGGCTTTGGTCTGGAGGTCGATAGCGTTTTGGAGATATTGCTTCGGCTCACGGAGGACGCGCGTTTTGTTTTTCAATCGGGTGGTGATCTACGCCTTGCCTTGGAGCGTTCTCGTAACAAGGGGGACCTGCCCGAGCATTTGATAGCGCTCGCCGCTAAGCAAGCGGGGGCGAAAAAGACACAGACCTTTGATCGGGCAGTTAAAGGTTTCTCCGGGTTTGAAGTGCTTTGATTGCGCGCACGCTGGATTGGAGCCGTCCAAGGTCTCAGCGGGAATACAAGGCAGTTGTTGAAATCTTCGGCAGTCCCCGAGGAAATTCTCTTGTCAAGACTCCGGCTTTCTGTAGCAAAACACAGATGAAAATTTGTTGCATCGGAGCAGGATACGTTGGCGGGCCGACCATGGCTATGATCGCGCACAAATGTGCCGGGCACCAAGTAACCGTGGTGGACATCAACCAGTCCCGGATTGACGCTTGGAATTCCGACAAACTTCCGGTTTTTGAACCGGGTTTGGACGCCATTGTCGAGGAGGCCCGGGGGCGCAATCTCTTCTTTTCGACGGACGTGGACACGGCAATCCGTGAGGCCGAAATGATCTTCTTGAGCGTCAATACGCCCACCAAGACCTATGGGGTGGGTGCGGGTCGTGCGGCGGATCTGCGCTACATCGAAAAGTGCGCCCGTAAAATTGCCGAGGTGGCGGAAGACGACAAAATCGTTGTCGAAAAGTCCACACTGCCGGTTCGCACGGCCGAGTCGGTCAAACGAATCCTTGAGTCCAATTCGAATGGGCGGAACTTCCAGATTCTCTCGAATCCGGAATTCCTCGCGGAGGGCACCGCCATGGCGGATTTGGAGGCGCCCGACCGGGTTCTGATCGGAGGCGATCAAACGCCGGGGGGCCTGGCCGCCATCCAAAAGCTTGTCGATATCTATGCGACCTGGGTGCCGCGGGCGAACGTCATCACGACAAATCTGTGGTCCTCCGAACTGTCCAAACTCACCGCGAACGCCTTTCTGGCACAGCGCATCTCTTCGATCAATGCGATTTCGGCGCTCTGCGAGGCGACGGAGGCCGATGTCGATGAGGTGGCGCACGCCATCGGCACGGATAGCCGGATTGGCCCCAAGTTTCTCAGAGCGTCGGTGGGCTTCGGCGGTTCCTGTTTCCAGAAAGACATCCTCAATCTGGTCTATCTCTGCGAGCATTTCGGGCTCCCGGAGGTGGCGGCTTACTGGAACGGAGTCATCGAAATGAACGATTACCAGAAGCGCCGCTTTTCGCGGCGGGTTATCTCCGCAATGTTCAACACAGTCTCGGATAAGAAGATCGCTGTGCTTGGTTTCGCTTTCAAAAAAGACACGAACGACACCCGCGAGTCAGCGGCGATTTATATATGCAAAGATCTGCTGGAAGAGCAGGCCAATCTCGCTATCTACGATCCCAAGGTGGAGGTCGCCCAGATCCAGAAAGATCTCGGCATCGATGCAGACTTTGATCGTGTGACCTATTGTGAAAGCGCCTACGAAGCGACCGAGGGTGCCCATGCGGTCTTGATCTTGACCGAATGGGATGCCTTCAAGACGCTCGATTTCCAGAAAATCTACGACCACATGCAGCTTCCTGCCTTCATCTTTGATGGGCGCAATCTGCTGGATCTCGATGCGCTCCGGGCAATTGGTTTCGAGGCTCGGGGTATCGGCAAGGGCTAAGCAATAAATTCCGGTTGCCTGTTTGGCGATCGCTGCTTTTATCCTTGGTTCACATCGAAAACCATTGATTCAAAAGAGTTATGATTGTTAAGCCACGCATTCGAGGATTTGTCTGTATCACCGCGCATCCGAAAGGCTGCGAAGCCAAAGTGGGGAAGGAGATCGCTGTCGCCCAAGCCGCCAAAAAAGACGGTGGTCCAAAGAAGGTTCTCGTTATCGGTAGTTCGACGGGATATGGGCTGTCGTCGCGGATCGTTTCGGCTTTCAGTCACGATGCCGCCACCTTGGGCGTCTTCTTCGAGCGGCCCTCCCAGAATGGCAAGCCGGCCAGTGCGGGCTGGTATAACTCCGTCGCCTTTGAGAAAGCAGCGCACGAGGCGGGGCTCTACGCCAAAAGTATCAATGGCGATGCGTTTTCAGATGAAATCAAAAACCGGGCGATTGAGACGATCAAGGCAGACCTTGGTCAGGTTGACCTGGTCGTTTACAGTTTGGCATCACCCCGCCGGACGGACCCGAAAACCGGCGAAACGCATCGCTCGGTTTTGAAGCCAATCGGCCAGAACTTTACCAATCGCAGCCTCGACACGGATAAGGATGCGGTCTGCGAGGTTTCGATTGATCCGGCCAGTGAAGAAGAGATCACCGATACGGTAAAGGTCATGGGCGGGGAAGATTGGGAACTTTGGATGGATGCGCTCGACCAAGCCGGTGTGCTGGCACCAGGCGCCAAGAGCGTGGCTTATTCGTATATCGGCCCGGAGTTGACGTGGCCGGTCTACACAAATGGAACGATCGGGCAGGCAAAGAAAGACGTGGAGCGCGCCGCTGCGGCTATCTCGGAAAAGCATGATTGCCAAGCGCTCGTCGCCATCAATAAGGCAGTGGTCACCCAGGCCAGCTCGGCAATTCCTGTGGTGCCGCTTTACATTTCGATTCTCTTCAAGGTAATGAAGGCCCGTGGGACGCATGAGGATTGCATCGAACAGATGGTGCGCCTTTTTAACAAGCGCCTCTACGGTGACGACGCCCAACTGGATAGCGAAGGCCGCATACGCGTGGATGATTGGGAGATGGAGGCGGACGTGCAACAGGCGGTTGCCGCCATCTGGCCGGAAATCAGCAGTGAGACGCTTCTTGAAAAATCCGATTACATTGGCTACCAGGAAAACTTTTTGACGCTTTTCGGCTTTGGCCTGGAGGGGGTCGATTATGGGGAAGACGTCGATGTCGAGCTGGATCTGCCGAGCGCGGGTTTTTGATTTTGCCGCATGCCGAAGAAGAAAACAAAGCCAGTCGAGGACGAGGGTCCGAAAAAGAAGACGCTGTATACCATCAAGCTCGACGACGAGAAGATGGATCAGCTGGCAGACCGCCTGGAAGCGGATACCTCCGGGTTGTGGGCTCCGTATGATGTGGCCTACACGCTCTTTGCCTTTAAGGGAGAGAGGGTAAATGTCGTCGGCTACCAGAGTGGGAAGCTGGTCGTCTCGGGCAAGAACACGGAAGACTTTGTGCGCGATATACTCGAGGCGGAGATCACTGGGGAGCCCCGGCTTGGCTATGATGCTGTGCATAACCCCGAGTGGTTTACGCTGCACGCTGGTTGTGATGAGAGCGGTAAGGGTGATCTTTTTGGCCCGCTTGTTACGGCCTGCGTCATCGCCGATGGCGATATGGTGCGGCAGTGGATCGAAATGGGTGTGGCGGATAGTAAGAAGCTGACCGACGGAAGCATCCTCAAGCTCGACAAGGAGATTCGGAAGACGAAGGGCGTGGTTATTCAGACGGCCTTCGCCCGGATGCCGAAATACAACGAGCTGTATAAGAAATTCGGTAGCAACCTGAACAAACTGCTTGCCTGGTATCATGGCAAGTCGCTCAATCAGGCCCTGGACGAGCGCCCCGCGCCCTGGGGCTTGCTGGACCAGTTTACCAAGCAGAAACTGGTCGATGCGTATGTGAAGGACCGAAAAGATTTCAAATTGATCAGCCGGACCAAGGCGGAATCTGACCCGGTGGTGGCCGCGGCTTCCATCATCGCGCGGGCCGTCTACGTAAGGGAAATGAAGCGACTTTCGGATGAAGTGGGTGAGCCGCTGGTCAAGGGAGCCAGCGGGCGGGTGCTGGCCCAAGCCAAAAAAATCGTTAACGAGAAAGGAGCCAGCGCGCTCCAGGGCTTTGCTAAAATGCACTTTAAGACCGCTTATGAGGCCCAGGGCCTGGAGCCCCCGGCCAAACCAAGCTGGTATAAGTATTGAGGCGCATCAAATGCCGGACCCAAGGAGCGAGCTGATGAATGCGCTGCAAGCACACGATCACCAACGCTTGGCGACGTCTCATACCCTTATCGGAATCGACGAGGCGGGGCGTGGCTGCCTCGCTGGTCCAGTGGTTGCCGGGGCCTGTCTGCTCGGGCGGGATCTTTTGAATAGCGCGGAGGGGCTTCGGGAATGTGCCTGCATTAAGGATTCCAAACAGCTCTCTGCCGCTAACCGGGAGGCCCAGTTTGCGGTGTTGAAGGATTTAAAGGGACGGGGCCTGATCGACTTTGCCGTGGCCATGGCCTCGGTGGATGAGATTGCAGAGCACAACATCCTAGGCGCGACGCGACTGGCCATGCAGCGGGCAGTCGAAGCGCTTGCCTCGGGCGCTTCGGGCTGGTCTTTGCCGGACGCCGTCGCCAGCGAGCCGCTCTTTCGGCAGACCAATGAGGTCCAAATTTTGGTGGATGGCCGCCCGCTGAAACCCTTCCCGTATGCGCATGAGGGGTTGGTGCAGGGGGATGGCCGCTCGCTTTGCATCGCCATGGCAAGTATCGCCGCGAAAGTGACGAGGGATCGGGAAATGCGGCGGTTGGCGGCCATATACGGACAATACGGTTTCGATCAGCACAAAGGCTACGGAACCGCCGCCCATCGCACTGCGCTCCGCGAGCATGGGCCTTGTCCGATCCACCGGGAGCTATTTTTGCGCAAGCTCTTATTGCCATAAATTTGCACTTGTGCTCTGAATGAGTGAGCGGCATTCGTCGACATTGGTCATTTGAGTTATGCGTCTTTTATCATCAACTGTTTTGGTTTTCTCTTCCTTTCTGGGATTTTCCGGCTGCACGCCGCAATCGCCAGAGGGCGAGGGTTTGCAGGTTTGGGTGAGCATCCAACCGCAAAAGCACTTTGTCGAGGCGGTTGCGGGAGACCATGCGCAGGTCTCCGTCATGGTGCGCTCCGGGCAAAGTCCGGAAACGTATTCGCCCAGCGTGCCGCAGATGGCGCAATTGGCCCAGGCCGATATTTACTTCGGAATCGGGATGCCCCTGGAGCGGCGTATCCTTGAGCGCATTGAGCGTTCGATGCCGCAGCTTTCCTATGTGCAAACCGCTGAAATAATCGAGCATGCGCATGGGGATCACAACGGGCACGATCATGGCAAAGCGGATGGCTGCGCTTTTGGTGATGAAGATCCCCATGTTTGGATGGATCCGGTCTGGATGCTCGGGTTTGTTGATCAGGTGACTGCGGCGCTGAGTCGAGCTCGACCTGATTTGGCTGGGCACTTTGGGGAGAATGCGGCCGCCTTAAAGCGAAATTTACGAGATCTGGATTCGGCACTGAGGGAGCAACTGGCCCCTCACAACGGGCGTGCTTTCTATATAAACCACCCGTCGCTGGGCCATTTCGCACACCGCTATGGCCTGGTCCAGCGATCCATCGAGCAGGGGGGGAGCGCCCCCTCGGCACGGCAAGTCGCTGAGCTCGTTGAAGCAGCGCGCGCTGACAAAGTAGGCGCGGTTTTTTCGCAGCCTGAATTTGGGCGCAGCCGTGCCGATGTATTGGCTCGGGCGCTGGATGTGGAGGTCATGGTAGTTGATGTTTTGAGTGCGGATTATTTCATTAACATGATCGAAATCGCGAACCGTTTAGAGGAAAGTTTCATGAAATGAAGCGTAGCGAGACCAGTCAGGAAAGTTCCACGGAATCCAGGGGGCAGCCGGTCGTTTGTTTTGATGGAGTATCCTTCCGCTACGGCCGCCATTTGGTCCTCGAAGATGCGGATTTCGATATCTTCGAGGGCGAGTCGATCTGCGTGGTCGGTCCGAATGGTGGGGGGAAATCAACGCTCTTGAAGCTCATGCTGGGCTTGCTCGACCCGGACGAGGGTCAAGTCAGCATTTTTGGTGAGCCTCCACGAAAGGGGCGTCGCCTCGTTGGATACGTGCCCCAACAAATTGAATTTGATCCGCTCTTTCCGGTGACGGCTCTGGATGTGGTTTTGATGGGACGACTGAGGCGGGGCAATTTGGGCTTTGTCAGTAAATCGGACCGAGCGGCTGCGATGGATTCCTTGGCGCAGATGGGCCTGGGGGATCAGGCGAAGCAGGCCTTTGCCAGTCTTTCCGGTGGGCAGCGCCAGGGGGTATTGATTGCCCGCGCGCTCGTGGCCAATGCCAAATTACTCCTACTCGATGAACCCATGGCCCATGTGGACGTCGCTGCCGAGGGGCGATTACTGGAAAGGCTCTCCGAGCTGGATGCCGGGTTGACTCTGATAACGGTGTCGCATGATTTGGCTTTTGTTTCACGCTCCGTGCCGAAGGTGATCTGCGTAAACCGCTGTGTTCACCTGCATCCGACCGCTCAGCTGACCGAGTCGCGTATTCGCGAACTCTATGGGCACGACGTGCGGATGGTGCAGCATGCTCACGAACACCTTGATAGTCACGGAGGGCACCATCACTGATTTCTGGCAGGCACTGTTCCATCCCGACCTGGGTTTCTTGCGTAATGCGCTGTTGCTCGGTCTGGTTGGAAGTATTCCGCTTGGAGCGGTCGGCACCTTCGTGGTGGCCCGTCGCATCAGCTACTTGGCCGCGGCGATTGCACACTCTGTCCTGGGCGGTATCGGAGGCGCGCTCTATGCGCAACAAGTCTGGGGTTGGACATGGCTGCACCCGATGTTTGGGGCCCTCTTGGCGGCGCTCGTTTCGGCCTCGATTATTGGACTGGTCTCATTGAGGAGCCAACAGCGGGAGGATGCCGTGATTGGGGCCATCTGGGTGAGCGGTATGGCGATAGGTCTTATTTTTATGGCGAAGACACCTGGCTATGTCGACGGGATGGCCTATTTGTTTGGAGATATTCTTCTCGTCACACGATCCGATTTGTGGATCGCTTCGGCAGTGGCCGTTTTCATAGTTGCGGTGCTATTGATTTGGCACCGGCAGATTGTTGCCGTCTGTTTTGACTCAGAGTTCGCCGCGATTCGGGGCGTTCGGGTTGAAGCGATTTACCTGCTTCTTCTCCTCTTGACTGCCTTGACAATTGTCATGCTGGTCTCGCTGGTCGGCATCGTTCTCGTCATCGCCTTGCTCACCTTGCCGCCGGCGATTGCCGCGCTGCGCGCCCGCAGCCTCGCCCAAATGCTGGGTAGCGCCGTTTTGCTGACAGCAGGTTTTATCGTTTTTGGTCTATGGGCCAGCTACTCGCTCAATCTGCCAACAGGCCCCAGCATCATCCTGCTTGCCGCCATGGTCTACCTTCTGGCGAGCATGAGGCAGCGCTTTCTGAAGGATTGATTTTAGAGCTTTGGTATTAGGTTCCGCGGGTCATAGACTGACCGGAACCGTTGCTTCTGAAGCGTACCAGAGAGCTCAAATTCCAGTAGGTTAGGGATGGGGCGCTTGAGGAGATCACCAATTTGCCGGAGCCGTGAATCCGGCTTTCCGGCGTTACCCAGTAGAAAGACACTTACCCGCATGTCGATTGACTGGTCGCGGATATTTAACGACCCAGGCGCCTTGATTTGAGTGCGCAAGCCATCGATCTGCAGAGCATCGAATTTCGCAATCTCGTTTCGATACGAAAAGGCACCGCGCATTGAATTTAAATTGAAGGAAGTGAAATTCAATTCGGTCTTTTGCAATAATTTTGAAAGGGGGCCAAGAAGCTGGATCGTCGCCAGACGATCATTGCGTATCTCAAACTGACCATACCCGCGATGGCCCCAGATGTTGTCAGCGGGCCCCTCACCATGCAACCTTAGGTCCATGCGAGGGCTTGTTTTACCTAGATTTAAAACCGTTCCATCAGTCATGGCTTTGGGCTTTAGACTTTCCTGTATGTCGCCAAACTGGGGAAGGTTCGACAATGCAAGATTTTGCTCGGCGTCCGTTAATGCAAGCTTGTAGCGGAGTTGAGCAGGTTGCTCCGGCGGAGTGGTGATATCAATGAGGGCGCTTCCCCGTCCTTTTGCGTAACCAAATTCGATGTCCCTGAGATGCACTGTGTTTGATCGGCCATACAGGCCAAAGGCGAGGTGATCGAAGGGGATGTCCAGGTAACTGAGCGGCGCAGGGCAATCCACTTGAAGTGCGAAATGACGCTTACCTTTATATTCAGGATAGGCCGAGTTAAACAGCGATGCCTCCAGGTGGATTTTCGGTAAGGCTTCTGTCTTAAAATTCCCAATGAGCTTTGCGGTAGGCTCCTCGAAGAGTCGGCTCGCCTCTTGCAACGGCAGCTGTGCCTCAAGGTCGATGGAAACCGAGGCAGGACCCTTGATAGAATCCCTTTTTGAGGCAAAAGCGATCTGGCCCCGCGCCCAACCCCTTCCGATGGATGCCTCGAGGTTGTGTAGTTCGGTATAGAGACCGCCGCCACGAACGATGAGAGAGGCCTGATCAAGCCACACGCCACGGTAGGCGATGTTCTGAGCTTTCGCGTGACCGAAGTAAAGATCTGCCACTTTTTCCTTGGTATTGCCATAAATTGTAAAGTCACCGTAACTTTGGCTGGTTGGCTTGAATTCAAAGTCCTTGAAAATGCCGCCCCACCAGCTGGGGAGGAGTTCATTGTAGTCACTTGGCACGACAGAGCCGACGAGGCTGGCCCGATAGTCACCGCTTGTTTCGTCGAGTTCAAATGTCAGGTCGAGCCACTGGTTGTCGCGGTCCATGTGGAGTTGCTCGACGAAGTAGCGACCCTCCGCGTAGCCACCCCTGGCCTGGAGTTGATCGAAGCAAAGGTCACCGATTTGTAGTTGATCCATGCGCGCGTCAATCTGGGCGTTTCTCAGCTGAAAGCCTTTTGCGAATTCAAAACGCAGGTCGTAGTCAGGCAATTTATGAAAATACAATTCAGGCAGCCTATCCAGAATTTTTTTGGGGAAAATCTGGCTGAAATCGAGGTTCCCAAGTACGTGGATTGAGCCTGACCACGCTTCGGTATCGACCCAGCCATTCAGTTTAACGGCACCTCGAAGCCCAACCGCGGTGCCCGTAAAACCAATTTCCGGAAATTTCCGGGCGTCCAATTTAAGAACCGGTCCGTCGATCCTCGATTTTGGGAGCAGCAAATGTGATGCTGCCAATCCAAACTGAGGCCATTTGCCGTCAAGCGCCTGAGCCACTTCCGCTGCGGGAATCTGGAGGGTAACGTCCGAGGCGTTCAAGCTGTAGCCTGGGGCATCGATTTCTGACGCGGAAAGTCGTGCTTCTTGGGAAGCGTGAAACTCCGTTCCATCCCAAAAAATGGTCCCGTCCAACTGAATATTTCGGGCCTTGATCCCGGGGTGGTTTAAATGAGGACTATTTGCTCGCAATGAAAGCGTATGGATTCCCTGACCGGATGAGTCCACGTCAAAAAAAATAGTTGGCGTCTCAAAATAATCGATACGGTGTTTTTGCCCAATTAAGCGGTTTGCTATCGAGTAAAATGCCCCGATGGTTTCATCTGTCGTTGGCGAGCTTGGAGGCCGCTCCAAAGGTTGAGAGCTTGAGCCCCGAAGCCGAATATCTTCGTGTAATGCGGCGAAGCGATCTATTCGCCAGCTGGAGCCATCCGATTTTAGACTGAGAGCCATGCGCTCAAGAAGCCGGCTGTGTTGGCCGCCGCGTGCATAAGTCGATGGAGCGTAGAGCATGCCCTCGGCTAGACTAATCCCGAGAAGCTGTGGTCGCCACTTTCGCCCTACCCATCTAATCGAGGCTTCAGCGGATCCGGCAGAAAGGATGGTTTGGTTGATTTCGGTTAGCTGTAACTCCAAGTCGGAAAAGAAGACCCCTTGACCATAAAGGCGAACCGCTTGGACCCGAAGGTCGAACCCTTCAGGCGTTTTATGCGCGATGAGTCGATTGGCCCAGCTGGCAGGGATGGGGACGTAGCCACGGAAAACTAAACAGCCCGCTACGAATGCCTGGGCAAGGAAAACAAGAACTAGAAGACCGTCTAAAAAAAACTTTAGGAGAACACCGAGCCAAAACTGGTTGGTAGAGGCCATAAATCATCCGGTCAGTTTGTGCGGGAGCGGGATTTAAGCGCTGCTATTGAGCGCTCTCGGATTCGAGGGCAACGGGCTCTTCGATTGGTGTGATGGTCTTTGGAAGCTCAAGATCGCCACCTGAGGCTTCAGGTGGCAGCTCCATATCGTCCGTTAGCGCGTGAAGCGTATCAATTAGCCCCTGCGGAATCTCAAAGATACTGCCTTGTTTTTTCGAAGCTCCGACCTGCACTGTCCCGGAAAGTCGCTGGGTGAAATCGTATTCCAATGTTTCAAGACGTTCGGTCTCCCCACCCGGTAAAGAAATTGTGGCTGAAAGGCGGAATACCCATGGCAGTGACTTGTCCGGGTTCAGTGGGTAGGCGTTTTCGTAGCGATCAAAGAGGTAACGTTTTACTTCAAATTGACGCAGCTTGGCCAAGAGTGATTGAATCCGATCAGCTTTTTCCGGAGGCATTTGAGAAAGTTGTTCCGTCCAATTCTGATCATCCCTGCTTAATTCCACGTCTATAAAAGTCTTTCCCGTTAATAGGTTAAGCAAGCGTAGACTTCGGATATCCGCTGCTTGAGGGAGGGCATCCAAGGTACGGTTACGATAGTAAAGTGCGTTGATTGGAAGGAAGTTCAGAGTGGTCCGCCGGTCGACCGCGTAGATGAAGTCAGCACCGTTTGTTTTAGCGTAAAGATCGTTAACTTCATCTTCGGGGTGGGCGAGCTGTAATAAGATCGATTTTCCATCAACAAAATTCAGTTCTATGATACGATTCGGCATGCCGAAGCCGAGGCGCTCTTCGTCTGCCGTGCTTGGGTTGTCCACCACAAAATCCGTAGCCCGTAGCCCTGCCAAGCTTTCAATCGTTGCCTCCATGATTTTCGGGTCGGCCCGACGTGGCTGTATTTCCGAGTCACCCAAACGTTGCAAAACCTGCCAACCGGTTGTTTCAAGTTTTTGAAGCCGGATGGTTCGTTGGCCTTCAGTAATGTTTATCGTTGAAAGAAGCTCGGCATCAAAACGCATGAAATTGCGTTGCCTGAGTGCTTCCTGTGCCTCCCGTAAAGCATCGAACGGACGTGATAGCACGGTAAAAACAGCGGGGTTATCTTCCAGTTTTGCAAAATATAAAGTAGGACCCTCTATATCGGGAACCTCATTCCCGATGATCAATGTTTGGCGGCGACTGTTGCCGTGTATGGTCACTTGCATGAATGGCGAATTCAGCCCGAATAGCTCGGAGTTATCCTCCGTTTCTTCTACAAAGCCACGAACCTTCGCGGTTGTCAGCGTATTGATCGTGCTATCGACGAGTGCGGGATCGGCGCCGGCCGAGACAGGGGCTTCAAATGTCCAGTCGCCGCTGTTCCGGGCCAATCGCACCTTTAGGAAGCTATTGTCGGCCGCACTGTCCGAGCGGATTTGCAGGCTTAGTGCATCCACTTCGAAAACGGGGATGTTGAAGATTTCTCGATTACGCAAATCATTCAGGTCAACGAGGAGTCCATCGATGACTTGGCGGTTGACAACGAAGACCTCGTCGCGGTTAGGTCCAAGAAGGTATATGTTGTTGCCGATTTCGGTTAGGGTGCCAATGCTAATAGTTTGCTTTTTCGTCCCCTCGCCAATGCTCAGCTCAAGCACCGGGACATCGAGCCCATAGTCCGCCAGACTTTGTCCAGTCCGCTCGATCTCGTCTATGGAGAAGGACGCCTCTTCTTCAATAAATTGAAGCTGGTTGAGAATACGACTGATGGCGAAATAATTTGCTGACCACTTCATGGGCGCGGTCAGTGTCCAGTTCGATCCGCTTCGTTCAATGATTCGCGGACTGTCCAGTCCGCGTCCCCTTAACTCGATCCTGTCGGCATCGGCGAGCCCACGTCCGATTTGGGCCGAAAGACCATCCTCGAGGGCGCCGCTCCGAATAGCCAGTTTGTTAAAGTAGGTTATCAGCCCGAAAGCGATCAGGTTCAGAGTAAGCAGAAAAATAGTGAATTTAAAACGCATGATGTTAGCGGCGGCGAATTAGAAAAATAAGGATTCCCAGTAGCGCAGTTGCCCCGGGGATCGTCCCATAGTAAAGGAGCAATCGGTTGAGGTCCCGCTCGCTCATCACAACTTGATAGCTTTCAAGCGGGCGGGTGGCGATATTCAGTAGACTGTTTTTCGTTAAAGCCCAGTTGATTGAGTTGAAAAAGAGCGTGCGGTTGCCGAAGGCTCGCAAACGGTTGTTTGTTATGAAGTCAGAATTTCCGAAGACAACAAACCGCCCTCCCGGGATACTGATGCCGAGTTCGGTATCAGCGCTTCGTGTTGATACGGCAGCGATACTCACCGGCCCCTTCAGATCACGTCCCTCGTCGAAGGTAATCGTCTCCTGAGTGCGGTAGTCGCGTTCTCCCCAGCTTTGCTCCGAGGTCCCGATGATCTGGCTCACCTTCAGTCTTGGATCTTTCAAAGAACCGGGGTCCGTTCGAACCGGACGCGGTTGACCGAAGAGGGCAGTGATTTGATAGTCGATGAGCAACTCCGTAATCGGGTGATCTGCAAAACGCCTGATAATGAAGTCGCCCCCCTGGGCCCGAAAATCCGGTCCACCATCTTCCACCGCCATGTCATCGGCCAAAATACCCCAGTCATAGAATAACTCCTCCATGCCGTGGCGGCGTCCTGGATCAATTAAAATGATCATGCGGCCATTCCGCTCACTCATGTAGCGGCGAAGCTTTTCCACTTCTTCAGGAAGGAGGCTCGCCTGTGGTGAGGGGACAATCACAAGATCAGCATCTTCCGGCACTTCGGGATCAATCGCTAGGTCGAGTGTCGCCAGGGTGTAATTGCGCTCCCGCAGAAAGGCTTCCAGCTGTGAGAGGCCACGCAAAGGGTCGACGTCGTCGAGTCGCATCTCTCCATGCCCAACCAGGAAATAAATCGTATCCTCGTCACTTGCAGAGACATCTATGATGGCTGAAGTGATGGCTTTTTCGCCCCGAAACCCGCGAATTTCCCCGCCCGCTACTTCGTAGAGATCCCCCTGTCGAATCTCGCGTCGGCGTTCGCCTTGAGCCACGAGAATGATATTTTCCTGAGTTAGATTATATCGGTTCGCGAGTTCCTGCGCCCGTTTGCGCTGACGGTAGATGTCGACAAACTCAATCCGGATGAGAGGTGTCCCGCTGCGCATACCTTCGGATTCATATTCGCGAAAGAGCTTGTTCAAATGCTGGTGTATTTGAACAAGTTCAGGCTGCTCGGGATCATTCGGTATCGTAACGATTATATCGATAGGTTCCGACAGCGCTCGGATATACGCTTTTGATTCTGGCGCGAGCGTGTAGGTGCCTGATTGAGTTAAATCAATTCGGTCAAAATATTTTGCCGCCAAATAGTTGAGCGAAGCGATCAGACAGAGCCCAAGCAGAATCTGGATGGAGCGATTGAGAAGTCGAAACCGACGGGCGATTCGGAATTCGTTGAATTTGTTAATTTCCATTTAAGCCTTCGCTTCGATCACAAGAGTGGAGAGGCCGAGCAGCAAAAAACCCGTGCTGGCGTAGTAGAAAAAAGGGCGGGTGTCGATAATTCCCCGGGAAAAGTCGTCCAGGTGCGCGAAAATCTGGAGGTAGCTAACGGTGGTGATAATCCAACTTGGAAAATCTCCGCCCGAATCCGTCAGGTTCCCCATTTGTTGCCCCCCGACAATCACAACAAAAAGCATAGTGAAGCTTAACATACCCGCGACCAGTTGACTGCGGGTTACGCTGCTTGAAAATATACCAATTGCTATAAACAGCAGGCCGCTGGTCGATAGAAAGAGAAAACTGCCGGCGAGCGGGGCTAATTCCAAAAGCGCACCGCTCTCAGCTGCCTGTGGGAAGAGCTTGTTGGTCAGGAGTGGGTAGGCGAGCGTAACCAGCCAAAGGAGCATATAAAACAAGTAAGCACCGGAAAATTTACTCAGGATTACGGCGGCTCGAGAAGTCGGTGTGGTCATCAATGTATCCAGCGTTCCGCTGCTGCGTTCACCCGCGATGCTGCGCATCGTAATGAGTGGAATAACAAATAGGACGGGAATCCAGAAGACGCTGAAAAATTGGACAGTCGGCAGAATCTCCGAGGGTGTATTCACCATACCCCTGAGGATGGCCCAATAAAGAAAGCCCATTAAGCAAAGGAACAGCACGGCTGCCACATAGGTTGATGGGCTAATGAAAAGCATCCGCAGTTCGTGCTTTAGGAGTGTTGTGAAGTGGCGCATTGTTATGTGTCGATCTGCATCAGCTAATCAGGCACTGATTTTGGGCTTGTTGTCGATGGTTTCCTCCCAGGATCGCTTTGTAGCGGCTAAAAAGATTTCCTCTAAACTTGGTTCCTTCGGTGCGAGGCTGTGCAGTGTGATCGTTGGTAGACGGCTCAGTGCATCGATAAGCTTGGAGCTGAAAACTTGCCGGGTGTTGGATTCCACTCGAATCGTCAGCGTCTTCCGTGAGCTGCTACCTTGCGAGGTTTCCAGAATCGAAGTTTCGAAACCCTCTTTGAGCAGGCAAGCTGCGACCTGACTCTCGTCACCTTCAATTGAAAGGTTGAAACGGTTCCCAGGCAAAAACTCCTGTCGAAGTGCCTCACTGGTTCCCGCGGCTACGATCCGACCGCGGTTGATGATGATTACCCGGTCGCACGAGCGCTCGATCTCCGGTAGAATGTGACTGGATAGGATCACGGTGTGCTTACCTCGAAGATTATCGATGAGTTTTCGGATCCCCTGGATCTGGTGGGGGTCAAGTCCGATTGTTGGCTCGTCCATAATAATGACTTCGGGATTTCCCAGAAGCGCGTCTGCGATTCCGACGCGCTGACGAAAGCCCTTCGAAAGGGTGCCTATGATTTTTCGACGCGCCGTTCGAGCCAGATCGCAGATTTCCATTGCTTCCTGAACACTTGCGCGAAGTTTTCGTCCCGGCACAAGTTTAAGGCGTGCTCGGAATCTGAGATATTCCATAACCCGCATGTCGTCAGGCAGCGGGTTATTTTCAGGCATATAGCCAATTTTCCGTTTCACCTCATGAGGATTTTGAGCCACACAAACACCTCCGATCCACGCGGCTCCCGAAGTGGCTGATAAGATCCCGGAGAGGATTCGCATCGTCGTGCTCTTGCCAGCCCCATTTGGACCAAGGAAACCGATCACCTCACCTGGATAAACCATGAAGTTGACCTTGTTAATCGCGGTAAGCGGACCGAAATTCCGAGTTAAATCGGCGACGTGAATGCTGGGGTTTGGATCCATAAAATTGATGCGAAAGTAAAAAAGAAGACCCTAGTGTTTTTTTGAACAAAAAAACAAGAGAGCATCTGCATTTCTGCGGTATACGATCCCTTTTAGGCTTTTCGGGCAAGTAACATCTTTTGAGACCGCGTGGATCGCCAGCAGTTCACATCAAATGCCGGTTTTCCCGTTCATCCTTAGTTAGTCCTCTCGGAGACGGAGATCCCCACGGGGTCCACCCGTAAATTCCGGTAACTGCGGAGTTCCCCCCACTCGGCTAATTGCATGCGGTGTGCATGACGCTCTCTTTTACCACCATATTTCCGCTTCCACTCATTGCCAAGCTCATCGAGGAAAGCCTTCGAACCCAGAGCTGTCCCGGCGCTAAAGTAACGGATCCGGTGACGCAGTGCCTGCCACAAGGGTAAATGGCCCCCATTTTCTAGAATTTGCGCCGCCTTTGCGGGGTCAATTCGCCCGAAGTCCTTATCGTGAGTTCCCTTCGCTCTTTCGCCTTTTCCATAGAGGATTAAGTTATACCCGGGCAAAAGGTCCTTCCATGGGCATTTTCGGCAAAAGATGGCCTCGTAGCCATTCCGGGCTAGTCGCTGCCCGCCTATTGCACGACCATAACTGCTAAAGCGGTAATCGGCAGGATCATTGACCATGTTGGCCCGAACCGGGTTGAGGTCGATGTAGGCGGCGACGGTAGAGAGTGCCGTCGCCGATTCTTCTACAATCGTGCTTTGGAAGCGAGTCGACCAGAGGGTGCCTTTGTTTTTATTGCGATGGTTGTACCAAATGCCAAAACGCTGTTTTAGTTCCCGCATGAAAACTGCCAGATTATGCATGCGGGCGAGGATTAGACGGCGCAGTTCCTGGCCCTCAGTATGATTCTCTTTAAGCAGTTTCGCCAAAACCTTAGGACTCGGTGCTGTTGGCGGGCGATTGCGTCCGCCGTAGAGAAGCTGGTAGCGACTCAGCAGTTCCGAGTCGGAAATCGGGCGAGGTGCGGGCACTTTGACGAGAAGGTGGAAGTGGTTGGTCATCACGCAAAACGCGAAGACATCAACACCGCAGAATCCGGCTTGGCGCTTCAAAAATCGCAGAAATTGCTCCTTTTCAACTGCATCAAAAGCGAATTGGGCAAAAGCGGTTCGGCTCACCACATGATAAACAGCAGCCCGGCCATGAACCAGGTGTCTTCCGCGAAACCGCCTTTGGCTTAAATAAGTCATAAGAGCAGACTGTTGAAAAGAAGGCATAGATCAAGAAAAAATAAATAAATAGCCTGTGTAAATATTGACTCAAGAATTTACTCGCAAGGTTCAGGGCGCATTCCCTATGTCTCATCTGTGAATTTTAAGAATGTTGCTATCGAATCGTTGGCCTACGCGCTTCCTGAAGAGGTGTGGACCTCCGCAGATCTGGAGGAGCTGCTTTCGGAGCTCTATGAGCGCCTTCGCCTGCCTGCCGGGCGTTTGGAGTTGATGACCGGGATCCGCGAACGGCGCTTCTGGCCAAAAGATACCCTGGCATCGGTTGCTTCAGCCCAGGCAGGGGCTGCCGTGCTGAAAAAATCATCCTTTGACCGATGCGAGATCGACCTTTTGATTCACTCGGCTGTCTGCCGGGACCGTTTGGAGCCGGCAACGGCGGCTTACGTGCATGGGCTTCTTAAACTCCCAGGGAAAACCCAGATTTTTGACGTTTCCAATGCGTGTCTGGGCTTTTTGAATGCGATGGTGGTTGCGGGATCAATGATCGAAAGTGGCCAGATTGAACGCGCCCTCATTTGCTCGGGTGAGAACGGTCGTCCCTTGGTTGAAAATACTCTGGATCAATTACAGAACCCGGGCCTGACTCGCCGCTCGATAAAGCCTTTTTTTGCGAATTTAACGATTGGTTCGGGAGCTGTTGCCGCTGTCCTATGCCGGAGAGATCTTTTGGTCGAGCCGAGGCCCTTAATGACGGCCGCAGTTGTGGAAACGGACTCGTCACACAATGCGCTTTGCCAGGGGGAACAATCAGGAAATTCGCTTGAGATGTTAACGAACTCAGAGGAACTCCTTGTCGCAGGTATTGAGGTGGCAACGCGAGCATGGAAACGCTTCACTGAAGCCACTGGCTGGTCGACCCGGACGCCGGACCGGGTAATTACTCATCAGGTCGGGCGGGCTCACACCCGGGAGCTTTTTAGAGCGCTTGATCTGGATCTCGCAAAGGATTTCAGCACATTCGAAACACTGGGAAATGTTGGCTCAGTTTCTTGTCCGATCACGCTTGCTATGGCAATGGAAAATGGCGCTTATGCAGTCGGCCAGCGTGCGGCTCTGCTCGGTATAGGGAGCGGATTAAGTAGTTTAATGATGGCCGTGGAATGGCCCAATGTATGAGTGGATGCCGGGCCAGTCTGCTTCCTGTTGGCATCCGGGAAGTCTATCCTTTTACCGGCAATACGCTTAAACTGCGGAATGGGGCGACGATGCATTTCCTGGATGAAGGGAGTGGTCCGGTAGTTTTGATGCTGCACGGGAATCCAACATGGTCTTTCTACTACCGAAATGTGATTCGGGCACTCTCTGCAAAAGGATTTCGCTGTATCGTGCCGGATCATATCGGCTGTGGTCTTTCTGATAAACCACAGGAATACAACTATTCCCTGGGCCAGCGCATAGGCGATATCGCGGCACTGGTGGATCATTTGGCAATTAAGCAATTCAGTCTAATCGTTCACGACTGGGGCGGGGCGATTGGTTGCGGATTAGCTGTGCAGCGCCCCCACGCACTGCAAAAACTGGTCCTTCTCAACACGGGAGCTTTTCTGACCAAGCGCATTCCTTTGCGCATTGCGGCAATCAAGGTTCCCTTTTTGGGTGAAGGCATCATACGGGGGCTCAACGGTTTTGCCGGTCCTGCCGCGGCAATGGCCGTAAAAATTCCACTGAAACCTGCAGTGAGGCAGGGTCTTCTCTGGCCCTACCGTAACTGGAAGGATCGAGTGGCAATCTGGAATTTCGTCAGAGATATCCCGTTGCACGCCAGACATCCCTCTTTTTCCGATCTTGAGCAAATCCAGCACGGTTTAACGACCTTGGCGGATAAGCCGATTCAACTGATTTGGGGTGCGAGGGATTTTTGTTTTACTCTCCATTTCCACAACCGCTTCCAAAAATATTTTCCCAAAGCGGGGTCCAAGATATACTGGAATTGCGGACACTACATTCTTGAGGACGGAGGCCCGGCGGTTTGCGAAGACATTTCAGATTTCATGGAACATTCCTGGTAAACAGGGTGGAACCGGAGCGCGGACGGTGCCTAAAATCTCCCGTTTGCATATTTGCTTTTTGTGATAAATCAGATTTTACTGTGCGGCTATGTCTTCTGTTTTAAAGTTGCTTCTTGAAGGAGAGCGCCTCGACACTGCGCAAATGGCGCAGGTGCTTGGGCTTTCGGAATCTGAAATCGAGGGAGAGTTGAGCCGTTTGCAGGCGGACGAAGTGTTGCTTGGCTGGAGGCCGGTGCTCAACCCCGAGCGGGCTCAGGAGGGCATCGTTCGCGCGGTGATTGAGGTTAAGATCAGTCCGGAGCGCGATGGCGGTTTTGATCGACTTGCTGCGCGCATTAGCCGCTTCGATTCGGTGGAGTCTTGCTACCTGATGTCGGGTGCCTACGATTTACTGGTCTTTGCGGTTGGTAATGACTTGCGTGAGGTGGCCAGTTTTGTGTCGGAGCGTCTCGCCAGCGTTGGCGGAGTCATCTCGACCGCAACGCATTTCATGCTGCGTGCCTACAAGGAGCAGGGGCACCTGCTCCTTGCCCCGGGTGACGGAGTGGATAAACCAGCAGTCAGCCCCTGATGAGTGACCAAGGACAACATTTTGTGGCGGATCATGTGCGGGGTCTGCCCCGCTCGGGTATTCGCGATTTTTTTGCAATCGTGGCAGCCATGCCTCAGGCAATTTCATTGGGCATCGGCGAGCCGGATTTTGTGACACCATGGCACATTCGGGAAGCGGCAATTTTTGCGCTCGAGAATGGAAAGACGAGCTACACAGACAACCTTGGCCTCATTCGTCTGCGGCGCGAGATCAGCACCTATGTGGAGAATAACTTCGGGATCAGCTACCATCCGGAGACGGATGTTTTGGTCGCTGTCGGTGTTTCGGAAGCCTTGGACATTGCTTTGCGGGCGGTGCTCAATCCCGGCGACAAAGTTCTCTACCACGAGCCGTGCTATGTCTCCTACAGCCCCAGCATCGTATTGGCGCACGCCCAACCCATCGCTGTTGCGACTTCAGCGGACGACGCGTTTGCGATCGATCCGGATCGAGTGGAAGCGTCTTGGGAGCCGGGGTGTAAAGTGCTTATGCTGAACTTTCCGACGAACCCGACGGGGGGCGTGACCGAACGGGCTAAGTTGGAGCGCCTCGCAAAATTTGCTGTAGAGAAAGATCTGTTGATTATTAGCGATGAGATTTATTCTGAACTCACCTTTGAGGGTGCTCACACCAGCATTGCCTCGCTGCCGGGTATGCGAGACCGCACGATCTTCCTTCATGGGTTTTCTAAAGCATTTGCAATGACGGGCTTTCGCATCGGCTATGCCTGCGGCCCGAAGCCGCTAATTGAGGCAATGATGAAGGTTCACCAATATAGTATGTTATGTGCGCCGATCCTTTCCCAAGAGGCCGCGATTGAAGCGCTTAAAAATGGAGCCCCGGCTGTTGCTAAAATGAAAGAGGCCTACCAGCGCCGTCGCGATTTAATCGTACGCCGTTTCAATGAAACCGGGCTGGAATGCCATCTCCCAAAGGGTTCGTTCTACGCCTTTCCATCCGTTAAATCGAGTGGGTTGGATTCGCTGACGTTCTGTAAGGATCTATTACAAAAAGAGGAGGTTGCGGTCGTTCCCGGCACCGCATTCGGGCCAAGTGGTGCGGGCTTTGTCCGGGCTAGTTTTTCCACCAGCTATGAGCGAATTCTCGAAGCTACAGATCGAATCGAGCGCTACGTAAACAGCGTTCAAAGCTAAACCAAGCTCTCGGGTACCTGCCAACTCCACACTCAAGTGCATCGAACTTTTGTTCGCTTTATTTAATGATTGATCCCTCCAGAACTGTTGCCCTCGTAGGCCGTCCCAATGTTGGTAAAAGTCGTCTATTCAACCGGCTCTGTGGCAAACGCATGTCGATCGTTCACGATATGCCGGGCGTCACACGCGATTTAATTTCCACGGAAGTGCGTGATGATTATGTGCTGCTTGATACTGGCGGCATCGGCATGGAGTTGGAGATGACCCCAAAAAAGATCGCTAGCGCTGCGGAGGATCAGGTCGAGTTTGCGATACAAGCTGCCCGCATCATACTTTTCGTAGTGGATGTGCGGTCGGGCATCACCTCTTTGGACGAGATTGTTGCGGAGAAACTGCGTCGTTACGGCAAGTCCGTGATCCTGGTAACCAACAAAGTGGACCTCGAGGCCAATGAAGCGGCGGCGGATGAGTTTTTGAGTCTTGGCTTGGGGGAACCTGTGCGGGTGTCTGCTGAGCATGGGCGTGGGGTTGCGGATCTTGAGCAGTTGATTGATAAAACACTCGGCCCGAAGCCCGAGGGAAGCGAAACTGACCGTTCTCAGCGCACACGTATTTCGCTGATCGGTCGGCCGAATGTGGGCAAGTCCTCAATCGGCAATCGCTTGCTAAAATCGACTCGGCTGATTGTGAGTGATGTGCCGGGCACAACGCGTGATTCGGTTGAGCTCGACCTGGATTATGCTCACAAGGATGGCGAGTTACTTAAGTTTCGTCTGGCGGACACGGCGGGCCTGCGGATGAAGCGCAAAGTGGATAGCCCGGTCGAGTATTTTTCCTGTGTCCGCACGCAGGCGGCGTTGGAGCGCTCAGATGTGGTCTTTCTGGTCATCGACGCGGTCGACGGTGTCACCAAGCAGGATCAGGCACTGGCGGGGGAAATTCTCGATGCGGGACGCGCTCTGATTGTGGTGGTCAACAAGTGGGACGTTATCATTGAGCGATGGGAGCAAGACCCGATCGATGGTTATAAAAATCTGAAACATTTCCTGAAAAGCTATGAAGCGTCGTTGCGCCGTGAGATGTTCTTTCTTCCCGATCCACCAGTATTGTTTGTTTCGGCGGTGACCGGTTTTGAAATTGAGTCGATGCTGGAGAGGGCGGCAGCGCTCCAGGCCACGCTCGACATGAAACTCCCCACCGGTCGGCTCAACAACGTAATCCAAAAGCTGTTTGAAGCGCGGTCACCCAAGATTATCGGAACAAAGCGGTTTAAGGTGTTTTATGCTGTGCAGACTGGTTCGAGGCCCTTGCGCATACGTTTTTTCTGCAATCGGGTCGAACGCTTGGATCCGGGTTACCGCCGCTATCTTGAAAAGGCGATCATCCATGAATTCAGCCTGGGGGGGTGCCCGGTGCGCTTTGATTTGGTCGGTAAGGAGCGCCGCTATGAGGCGGGCGAGGGCGAAATTGCCCCCCGCCATAGCGACACAATTCAGAATAAAGCGCGCTTAAGAAAGATGGGGCCAGACGCGGCGAAGTTGGACACCCAACATCCGGAGCGCCGTAAGAAGATTGTGCAGAGGAAGGCGGCGCATAACCGGGGAGGCAAAATAGGGGGGGGCGCTTAGTTCTGCAACATCGGCCTCCGGCATATCGAAACGTTTAGAGTTGAGTTCGGGGGCGCGTTTAGCCCAAGTCGTGCCTGTTTTTTTTGATCCATGGCGAGGTGAACCCGGGTTAGGTAAACGTGACCATTCTCTCATTACCTGGAGAAAAGTGGTCATGCCGAGTGGTTTGCTGCTTTATTGATCAAGTCTCGCGGATATCTCCCGTGCCATGGATGACGTATTTGTAGGCGCACAATTCATTCAGGCCCATGGGTCCACGAGCATGCAGACGATCCGTCGAAATGCCGATTTCGGCGCCAAGGCCGAATTCGAAGCCGTCGGAAAAACGGGTGGATGCATTATGAAAGACTGAGCCTGCATCAACTTCAGCAAGGAATTTTTTTGCAGCATCCGCATCCTCAGTCACAATCGCCTCAGTATGGCCTGAGGTATTGGCATTGATTAGTTCGATGGCGGCTTTCAGGTCTGGAACCACAGCAATGGAAATAATCAGATCGGTGTATTCTGTGGCGAAGTCTTCAGCATGGGCATCAACCAAGGGCAAGCCGCAGCCGGAGAGCAGTGCTTTTGCATGTTGGTCAACGCGTAGTTCGACGCCACGGTCGTGCAGTGCTTTGGCAATGCGTGGGAGTTGTGCGGCGGCACTCTGGTGAAAGATAAGGTTTTCGGCGGCGTTACACACGCCGGGTCGCTGGCATTTCGAATTGATAACGATGCGCTCAGCCATCTCCGGATCGGCTGCCGCATCAATATAGACGGAGCAAACGCCTGCGTAATGCTTAATCACTGGGATGCGGCTGTTCTCTACCACAAATCGAATCAAACTTTCGCCACCCCTCGGGATGATGCAATGGATTGTATCCTCCTGCTTGAGTAGTGCATTGAGTGCCCGGCGATCTGTTGTGGGTATAAACTGCACGGCGTCTTCGTGGATGTCAGCCGCTCGGAGCCTCTCCTTTATCAGGGCCGCCAGCTTCATGTTTGTATGAAAGGCTTCTTTGCCACCACGGAGGATAGCCGCGTTCCCGGACTTCAGGCAGAGGACTGCACAGTCGATGGTTACGTTTGGCCGGGATTCGTAGATAATCCCAATGACTCCGATCGGCACACGCACCTTTCTTAGATCAAAGCCTCGCGGTGGGTTGAGGCGCTCGATCTCAAAACCGACAGGATCCGGGAGAGCAGCTACCTGGCGGACACCCTCGGCCATCGCAGCGATTCTTCCCGGAGTGAACGTGAGTCGCTCGGTCATCGGGCCGGAGAGGTCAAGCGCCTGAGCTGCTTGAAGATCAAGAGAGTTGGCAACCAGAATGGAATCAGTCTCCTGGACGAGGCGTTCGGCTAGCGCACTCAGAAACCGATTTTTCTGTTTGGTCGAAAGGCTCGCCAGCTCGAGTGATGCTGCACGAGCCTGCTTCGCTACTTGGGTAACGAGTTCGGATATTTGGTCGGTATTCATGATTATGGCTTCTGACTAGAGGGCACTCAGAATAACGTCCCAGACGTGCTCGGGGAGGACACTGCCTTGTTCCTGCACGACGGCCGCGCCCAGAATAGAGCCGATACGGCCACATTCTGTAAGAGAACGGTTTTGTGACCATCCGTAGAGGAAGCCTGCTGCCCATAAATCGCCCGCTCCAGTGGTATCGACGACCCGGGCCGCGTGCATTGGCTCAATTCGCTCAACCTCACCCGCACGGGCGATGTAAGCGCCATGTGCGCCGACTTTAATCGCTGCGATATCCACCAGCTCAGCAAGGCGGATTGCCATGGCACAATAGTCATCAGAAATGCCGGTGAACGCCGCACCCTCCTCCTCGTTAGCGAAAACGATATCCACGTAATCCCGCAAAATTTCCGGAAGAATCGTTTTTGTCGCATTCACAACTTCGAAGCTGGCCAGGTCGAGGCTGATGGTGCAGCCCGCCTCCTTCGCAGCACGAAGAACTTTTCGCATGAGTGCTTCGTTAAAAAGCAGATAGCCCTCTATATGGGCATGGTGACAGCCTTCAAAGTCGCCAGTCGATATTTCATCAGGCATGAGTGTCATGGCCGCGCCGAGGTCTGTGCGCATCGTGCGCTCGCCATCTGGCGTCACGAGGGAGAGACAATGCCCATTCGGGACGGCCCCGATCTTAAACCGGGAGGTATCGCCGCCCAGTTGGGCAAAGCTATTGCGGTAAAAGTGACCCTGGCTGCAGTTGCCGGTTTTACCGAGAAAACCCGTCGATGCACCCATGCGTGCGAGGGCAAAGGTCGTGTTTCCGGCAGAGCCACCTGGAGCGGTCATCCCCGCTCTGGGCAGTCGCTCGATTAAGTCTGTTATCGTTTGAGCATCAACGAGGACCATACCCCCTTTTGCTCCCTCGATTTGGGAGACGAATTGCTCATCGACGAGGGCGATGGTGTCAACGATTGGGCTACCAACACCAAGGATAGAAATTGTTTGCGGCATAGTGAGCTTGCTTAAAAGGCAGTCTAGAAAGAAAAACCGCCTCTCCGATTAGGAGGGCGGTCGTTCCCATAAAGCGTTCTAGGTGTTAGAGCGCATTGCGGATACGGGCATAGATGTTTTGGGATTCGGCAAGATCACCAAGACTTCCGACGCGGATGCGTATTTCGGACCCGCCCTCATCGGCCACTACCGCTTGAACCCGGACCTTTTTGTCTCCTCTTGTTCGCGCGTAGATCGTGATCGAATCATCCTTGTGGAGCTCGCCCGTACGGAAGTAGCCCATCTCATCCATCTCGCGAATGGCAACACGGAAGATTTGACCGATTGGCGCATCAGCCGGAGCATAAAAAGTGCCCGCCTGGTAATTAGCGGTTTGTTCCTGTCCTGCTAACGGGTCGATTGCTACGGGGGTCGTGCAACCGGAAAGAATAAGGACAAAGATTGTGACGATTGATTGGAGTGTTAGTTTCATAATTCTTGATAGGTTTAAGTGCTTTTTCGCAGAGTGCAATCACAAGCTTGAAAGATAGGGAGTGTGTTGGAAGGAAGGCAAGATAAACGGGGTGACCACCCTTGTTTTCAGTGAATTCTCCAGTTGAAGAATCTGCGGTCCTATGCACGCATTCGCCCGAGAAATCCCTTTCAAATCAAGAGGTAGCATCCTTTTGGTGTCGAACACTCAGTTTCACTTCTCCATCATAGAGTCTTGCTCGGATGACGGTTTCTTTCAAAGCCTCTGCCGAATGCTGTATAATGCGGCCATTCTCGCTTTGTAATATGGTGTATCCCCGCTTCAGGGTCGCTTGAAGGCTGCCGTTGGCTAGACGCTGCCGGAGGTATTGTAGGGCATCGCGTTTTTGTTTATGGGTCAATGCCGTGGCTCGTTCGAGACGATGGAAGGCGCTTTCCAGGCTTTGTTGGGCCACGGAAATCCGGGTCTTTGGGTGATGCTCGGCAATTCTCTGGGCAAATTCCCCCACCACGCCCTCAAACGCGGATAGCCGCTTCGCCAGTCCGCGTTTAAGCTGATTTTCGATGTCGTCAAGGCACATTCCGAGATGTTGAATTTGCCTATCCGGCGCGATAATTCGAAGGCGTGCGAGGCGATCTCTGAGCGTAGATTGCCATCGTTCGGCGTGGCTTTCTGCAATGGAGTGGAGCGACTCGGCCGCAACTTCCAGCGCCCGCAAAGCCTCCAAGTAGAGTGTCGAGATGAGTTCGGCTGCTCCGGAAGGCGTTTCAGCCCGACGGTCGGCAGCAAAGTCGGTCAGAACAGTGTCGATCTCATGGCCGATCGCCGAGATCGTAGGGAGCGGGCTCTCGGCGACCTTTCGAGCGAGTGACTCATCGTTAAAGGCCCAGAGGTCTTCGATGCTACCGCCACCACGGGTCAATACAACCAGGTCGAAGCTGGCACTGGCATTGGCATGTTGCAGCATCGAGATGACCTCCGCCGCCGCACCGCGCCCCTGGACCCGCGCAGGAAAGATGACAACTTCACCAGCAAATCCGCGGCGATGCAGGATGCGGAGAAAATCGCGAATCGCCGCTCCAGTGGGGGAGGTGATCACGGCAATTCGCTGCGGAAGCAGGGGTAGTGGTTTTTTCCGTGTAGGATCGAACAAACCTTCGCCAGCCAGCTTTCGTTTTAATCGCTCAAATTCCAGTTGCAGGCGTCCTGAGCCGCTTTGAATCGCTACCTTTGCGATCAACTGATAACGACCATGGGGCTCAAACACAGAAATATCTCCAAGCAATAATAGCTCCATCCCATCCTCCAGCTCGAAAGACTGGCGCGCGGCATCCCGGGCAAAGAGAGCACATGGCAACTGGCTACCCGCATCTTTGATTGAGAAATAGACGTGGCCGGAGCTTTGGCGGCGCAAGTTGGAAATTTCGCCCTGGACCCAGATACGCGAAAAGTTCTCCTCCAGCTGACCCTTGATCAGGCGGGTCAAGCTCGTTACACTGAGGACTTCTTCTGGGGATGGAGTGAGTAAATTATCGAGCATACGCTTTATATTTTAGTCTGATTATGCGGGTGGCGCCGACGAGCACGATGATGATTGCGATCCCTGAGAGGGCCATGCCCGTGTGACCCTCAAAAAGGGCACCCCCAGTGGTGATGAAGCCAACAGTCCAGAGTGCTGTGGTTGGAAGAGAAATGATAAAATAAGTGCGCGCGCGCATCCCGACAAGGCCGAGCACAACATTTTGTAAGGCATAAGGAATGCCTGGCGTCAGACGAAGGATTAAGCCCAATCGCAGCCCTCTGCCGGCGCCAAGGTCAGGGAGGGGGCGGTTTTTATAGAGGATGCGTAACAGCCAAAGACGCAGCGGGCCGGCGGCGAGCGCATACGTCCACGTGGTGCAGAGCGCCTGCGCGCCAATTCCCAGCGCCAGCGTTGCCGGCAGGCCGATGCGGGGCACTAAAACTATGCCAAACAGAAACAGAACAGGGCTGATTGGAAAGCCGATTCCCGGTACAGTACTCAGCAAGAGGACCAGGGCCCATGGATTGTTCTCCAAGAAGCCCATTCCTGCCTGGGCGAGGCTGAACCAATAATCGATGTTGGGCCGGCTCTGCCAGATAAAGAAGACGATGCCGCCGAACACTAAGGCAGCTCCGGTGAGAAGCGCGCCATTTTGCTTCAAGCGGGATCGATCTTCTGTTTGTTGGCTCATCCTTCCGAAAAGGAAAGAGGTTAGCAATCCAGCTGGCAAGACACCGCATGGGAAAAGTTTGGCTATATTTGCGGGAATTGAAGAAAGGCAGGATCCTCAGAACGCTGGCTTGCCAGATGCAAGAAAGCCCTTAACTTGCACGCTCATGGACGAAGAAATCGAATCATCATCGGGCGCTTCCATTTTGCCGATCGCGATGGCCGTGCTCGCGGTTGCGCTGGGTGGTGCGGGCCTTTATTTTGGCATTAACGCAAGTCAGCAGGTATCGCCCCTGGCTGATTCGATCGATTCCGGAACCAGTTCCGTAGCCCGCCTGGAAAAGCAACTGTCATCTATCGAGACGCGACTGGCGGAAATTGGCGCAAGTAGCGAGCAACTGGGAAAGACGGTGGAGCGTTTGCGGATTTACGGAACACAAAGCGAACAAGCAGTTAAGCAGGTGGCCTCGGCGGCGCGCTCGAATCGCGAGGAAATCGTGACGCTGGCTGGAAAGATGAACGAACTTGCCGAGAGCATCACCTCTGGCGGCAGTACACGCAGCGCGCCCCCAGGCCCGGGGCAAAGCTCAGATTCCAGCAGCCAAAGCAGGGTCAGCGCGTCGGTTCGCCCCGCATTGGCGGAAGGCGACTCCGACGCCCAGTCTGGTAGCGAAAGGAGCGGGAGGTCCTACCGGATACAGGCAGGAGATACCTTTGCCAAGATTGCAACCAAACTTGGGATCAGCTTGAATGCGCTGATTGATGCAAATCCGGACGCCGACACACGGCGCCTCCAAATCGGGCAGACGATTCAGCTGCCGTGACGGAATGAGCGATTTTTCGCAAACAGATACGGAGCCCAAGGCCTTGCGGGAGGCCCCTTCTTGTTGGGAGGTTTTGAGTGATCGCCCACTCCACGATTGCCGCGTCTGGGAACTTCGTGAGCGTCGCTATCGTCACCCAAAAAATGGCCAAGAGGGGGATTTTTATTATTTGAATTCAAAGGATTGGGTTTTGGTCGTCGCTCGCACGCGGGAGGGTCAACTTCTACTCATTCGCCAATTTCGATGGGGCGCAGACGAGCTCTCTTGGGAGTTACCCGGGGGCATTATGGATCCTGGTGAAGACCCCGTCGCGGCTGGACTTCGCGAATTGCGCGAGGAAACAGGGTATACTGCGGAAAGTGGCCGTTTAATCGGTCGTGCAAGGCCGAATCCAGCTATTCTGAACAACCATTGCCATGTGGTTTTTGTCGACGGGGTCGAGCCGCATTCCAAGGGCACGGATTGGGATGAGCACGAAGAAATCGAAGTGCGGGCCCTGCCAGAGTGCACCGTTTTAGCGTGGGTTAAAGCGTGGAAAATCGGTCACGCTTTGGCGCTGAATGCTTTATTCTTCTATTTATTGGATCAGGAAACAGATCTGGAAACCTAATGTCTGATTGTTTATGAAGTTTCTTTTTAGAACACTGCTGGCCTTGGTGTTCCTGTTGGCCATTCTGATCGGGATCGCCTACGTCACAATGACCCGGCCGAGTGTGCAGAAGCGAATTTTTGAAGCGCAGTTGCCGGAAGGCAGCTCCATTGAGCACATTCAAGTAACTCCCTCAAAACTCATCTTAAGGGGCGTGGACGTTCAATTGCCCGATGGAAGTCGCCTACAAGTCGGTCTTATCAAATCGGGCTTCTCACCCTTGGCAGCTATCTTCGGTCAGACGATACGGTTAAACGGAGTTAAGGTGGAGTCACTCCTGATCCAGTTGCCAAAAGCGGTGTTCGGCGGAAGTGACCTGCCGGACCGTTCACTCCCCAGCGATCGCTCGCTTGATCCAATCACGGCAAAGTCCGACCGGCCAGTTGTCACCGCCGGTTCGGCAAATGCTCCGGAGGATGTACTCTATGCCTTAGGCGAATTGCAATGGCTCTGGGACATCGATGGCATCAACCTCCAAGGGGTGATTATTGACGGGTATGAAAATCGCTATTTTTTTAATGTCCAGTCGGGGGCAATTGCACCAGGTGTCGAAACGGAACTATACGCATCGCTTGAATTAAAATCAAAAGAAGCGCTGGAGGGGGGGCTACAAAATTTGTCAACCAATCTGCGGTTGCAATTCAAACAGGACCAGAGGGGGGGCTTTGAGTCGTTCAAAATGGACTCTAAAACGTCCGGCAGCGATTCGGCTGGCGCGAGTTTATTGAGTGCTTCGCAGACGCTGGCTCTTCAGGTCGATGCCTCTGGGCGAAGCGCAGAGCTTACCTTCGAAGCAGACGTGAATCTTCCGGAACCAGGGGTCTTCCTGCCCGAGATGAGTTCGTTGCGGGACTTTGTGCTCAAAGCTGATTTAAAGGCGAAGGCAAATGGATCGATGCTCACCTTCAATCAGGCGAACCTCGATCTCACGGCGGATAGCCAAGCGATCGCCAGTGTTAAGCTGCAGCAGGCCCTTACCCTCGGAGGCGGACAGCAATTTGCCGGAAGGCTTGTGTCGGTGGAGTTGCTTCGGTTGCCTCTGGAATGGGTCAACCCGTGGCTTCCAGAAGGCGTGAAATTGACGGGGGCTCCTTTTGCTGCGGAAATTTTTTTACAGGGCGGGAGCGATGGCTCCCTTGTGGTGTTGACGGAGCAACCCCTGAATTTAGGCCCTTTTTCTGTCCTGCAAGAGGAGCAAGTGCTTTTTAATGACCTTACGCTGCGGATGAATCCTGTTCTCCGGGCAGCCCCGGACCAGACGCTTCACTACGAACTTACGGCGTTGCAAGTAACGGATGGCTACGGGCCGTTTATCAATGCTGAGGTGAAGGGCCGGAAAAAAAATGACAATAAAGATGCGCAATTTGGCGGACTGCAAAGCGAGGCAATATTGAATGTGGGGCTTTTAGAGCTGCTACAGCAGCCTGCTCTTGCAGGCAAGGCGGGAGTCCTCTCAGGAAAGGCACTGCTCCGTTTGAAAATGGAGCAGTCCGCTGCTTTCCCAATGGCGATCGAAGTTTCGATAGATGATCTTCGCGGCCATAGTCAGCCGGGGTTAGGGCAGGATTATCGGTTAACCGCACGGTTAAGGCGCTTGGGAAGCGGCGGCTACGCTATAGATGCTGATTTACAGGCTGGCTTCAAAAATAGTCCGAGCACGAGCATTCAGGTGAGCGGTCAAGTTAATCCAAGTCAAATACCGGTACCCTTCAATCTGGATGTAACAGCCACTGATATCCTGCAACGCGACTTGGATATTCTAATCGCAGCATTGGCTCCATCCGAGGCACTCGGAGTGTCTAAGACTGGGCGACCGAAGCAAGGGCAGAAACCTTCGGTCTCAGCAACGCCACCAGCGTCTCTTCCGTCTTCCGCGGATGTCGAACGTCCCGCTTGGGCAGATCTCGACGGATCAGCAACCGTTCAGATCGACGAGTTTATCCTGAATTCCGGCCAAGTAATCCAATCAATTACGGCTCAAGCGACGGTTAGTGAATCGCTGCTCGAAGTAAAGAATATGAAAGGGAGGCTTCAGGAAGGGCCGATAGCGGGGCGTGCCCGGATAGACTTCGCCGCCGCCGATCCCATGCCTTACAAAGTGCTCAGTCAAATCAACTTCGAAAACGTGGATCCAGCGGTCTTCTCGGGAAAACAGTCTGGTAGTTTCCCCGTGCGAGGAATGTTTAACGGAGAATTCAAACTGGAGGGCAAAGGAGGGACGCTTGAGGCTGCTCTTGAGAACTCGGAGGCGGGATTTTTAATCACTGGACGGAAGGGTGTGTTGACGGCATTCGATTTGGATAACCGTAGTCAACTCGGTCTATTGGGTGTCGGCCTTCTGGGGCGTCAACTGGATCGCCCTGGTATCACAGCCATGGCGAAGGCGGTTCCGTACTTTAAAGACATACACTTTGAAAACTTTACGCTTAACTTGACCCGTGGTCAGGACAAAGTTGTTCGAATACCGGAGTTGGTCTTTCTGGGTGACAACATTCGCATCGAAGGCCAGGGTTTTATTGGAGCGAGTCGGCTCGACGCGATAATGGATCAACCGCTGCAATTGTTGCTCGAACTCGGTGCCAAAGGTAGGCTGGTCGATTATCTGGAAACCCTTCAGTTACTTTCGAATCAAACCAGCGAGAATGGATTTCGCACTTGGAAAGAAGCCCTTGAGATTAGCGGGACGATTGGCAATCCCGATACCAGTGCACTCAAGGATATGCTCAGTGAGGCAGCAGGCCGGGCAATCAGCGGACGCTCGGCTTCTTTACAAAGCACCGAGGTCGAAGGGGAGCCGACCGATCCCGCGATCTCCAAAGAGCCTCAGCAACAGCGACGCCTGAATGAAATCGATATCGGCCTTGATTTATTGAATTCAGTTTTCGGTAACTAATCCAAATTCCGGAGTTTCGTAACGATGATTGTGGGTGAGCAAACCAACAAAAGTGCCCAAAAGTCGGCGCATCGAGGAACTGTCTTGCTGATCATTAGCTGTAGAGTCTTATAGGTTCAACCGTCGTTAAGCGGGTATAAAGCAGTCAGAAAATAGGCAAGGCCTTATCAAATTTTTTAGCCTGGTCATAATTTTTTGGTTGACTCGTGTTGTTTTGGCGGAATAGTGGACGGGATTATGGGAAGACGGATACGCAGATTGGTTTCTAGGAAATCTACAGTTATCCACCATGCGATGAGTCGTATTGTGGGTGGGCAGATGCTTTTGGGGGACCGGGAGAAGGAGGTGCTGCGGCGTCTGCTCTGGCGTGTGTCGGATTTTTCGGGGGTGGAGGTGCTAACGTACTCGATCATGAGCAACCACTTCCATGTGCTGGTACGGGTGCCGGAGAAAGACCGGGCGGTCTCGGATGCGGAGCTTTTGCGGCGCTTTAAGGTGCTCTACCCGAAGCCGACGCGGTATCAGACGGCTTCGTTTGCCCGATTGGAGAGCGCTCTTCGGGAGGGCAATGAGGAGGCGGTGGCGGTGCGGGCGCAGCTATTGGCCCGGATGCATGATCTATCAGAGTTTATGAAAACGCTGAAGCAGCGCTTTTCGATTTGGTATAACCGGAACCATGACAATCGTCTGGGGACCTTGTGGATGGACCGTTTTAAGAGTGTGCTGGTGGAGGGGAAGGGCAATCCGCTACAGACGATGGCGGCTTATATCGACCTGAACCCGGTGCGGGCGGGGCTGGTGGAGGATCCGAAGGATTACCGCTGGTGCGGCTATGCGGAGGCGGTGGCGGCGAATCTGAAGGCACAGCGTGGGCTGGAGGTGGTTTGGGCGACCTATGCGAGTGGCGAGCTACGGGATACGGGTGGCGAGATGCGGGATGCGGGATGCGGGGTGCGGGATGCGGGTGGCGGGATGCGGGATACGGGTGACGGGGTGCGGGATGCGGGATCCGGGATGCGGTTGAAGTCGGCTTTGGCGGCGCACCGGAGTTTGATATTTGGGAAGGGAGCTTCGCCATGGGATTGCCGGGGGAAGCGGATTGACCGGGCGACGGCGGAGCGGGTTTTGAACGAGGAAGGAGGCGAGTTGCCGATGTCGGTAGTTCTGCGCTGCCGGGTGCGATATTTTACCGATGGGGCGGTGCTGGGCACGGCGGAGTTTGTGCGGAGCTACGCAGCAGCTTGGCAGGCGGGGCGCGAGCGACGGCATCCGATTAAGGTGCATTCGGCGCGGGGGGCTCCGTGGGGGGATGTTGCGGTAGTCAATGCTCTGCGGCGGGCGGTGTTTGGGTGAGTTGATGGTTTCCCGAGGGTATACTTGCCTCAGCCGACCCAGATCTGTTCAAATATTGCAACGAGGTCCTCTGGGGGTCTCTGAGCGCGGCCTTGCCGATCCATAAAACCGTGACTGGACTTGCCGGTTGCGAGGAGTTCGCTGTCGCGGAGGACTTCATAATCAAAGTGCATGCGTGCCCGAGGTTTCTGCTTCATGTAAAGGTGGACGTCGAGGCGGTCATCAAAGCGGGCCGGCTTATGGAAGGCTGCGCTGACTGTGAGCACGGGAAGGAAGAGTCCTCGAGCCTCGATCTCGCGATAAGGGATACCAATTTCGTCGAGCATTTGGATGCGTGCCGTTTCAAACCAGACAAGATAATTGCTGTGGTAGACAACATCCATACGATCGGTTTCGGCATAACGGACGCGTAGTTTAGTAACACTGTGGATCATGAAAGGATGAAGGACTTGTTCAGTTGGGGAAGCGATGAAAAAGCTGCGGTAGCTCCAGCGTCTAAAAGTTCTTCGAGACTGTGGGCACCTGTGGCAATAGCATAGCAGTTGAGTTGTGCATTACGGGCAACTGCAATGTCGGTGGGTGAGTCACCAATTATGACAGCACCTTCGGGAGTGGCATCGATTTGATGCAGAGCGTGCCGGGTGAGCTCAGGTTGCGGTTTTTGCCACTGTGTATCGCTGCTGCCAATGCAGGTTGGAATGTATTTTGAAAAGCCCGCGTAGCGGCTGACCTGCCTGGCTGTCTCGCCATGTTTGTTGGTCAAGAGCGCTTGAGGGATGCGGGCTTTGAAGGCTTGTTCAATTAGTTCAGGCCCCCCGGGCAGAATGACAAGTCCATCGAACATGATCTGGGGGAACCGGGCACGGAAGCGGAGGCAGGCTTCCTCCAACTTGGTTACATCGACGAGCACCGCCATGGTCTCGGGCATGGTGCCCCCCATGCTTCGACGAATCGCTGGTTCGCTCGGTGTGGGATAGCCCATTTGGGTGACCACGTCGGCAAAACAGGAGAGGATGGCCGCTGTCTGATCGATTAGGGTGCCATCCAAATCCCAAAGGATGGCCGTGGGCTGTGGCAGTTGAGTTGGGTGGCGTGAAACCATAATGTGCGGTGTCGAACAGGCTTTTACAGCTGATATCGGAAGCGTGTAACGGCCCTGAAAATTGACAACATCGAAATACAGATCCCGGTTGGCAACACGAAGATAGCTCGCGGGTTACCGCAGAGTCGCAGGAATTCATTTTCGGCGTGCATTTTCCTCGTTTCGGGCTTCACTCCAGCGAATGGAAGAGATTCTACGCACTATACCGCATCGCCCCCCCTTTCTTTTTATTGACGAGATCGTATCGATTCACGAAGACGGGGCAAGCTGCAAGCGAACCATACGGGCGGAGGAGCCGCAGTTTGATGGTCACTATCCTGGTAACCCCATCATGCCTGGCGTTCTCCTTTGTGAGTCCTGTTTTCAAACTGGAGCGATTTATTTGGCCAAGCAAATCGAGAAGAAAGGAAAGTCGCTCAATGAGGTGACACCCGTGCTTTCCCGGATTTCCGACGCGCGCTTCAAGCAAATGGTGAGGCCGGGCGACGAAATCACGATAGAGGTGACACTCAAAGAGACCGTCAGTCGATTCTTCTTCATGAAGGGAAAGGTTCTCAAAGGCGGCAAGCCAGCCCTCACGATCGAGTTCGCCCTGGCCATGGTGGAAGGAGCTTCCGCGTGAGTTTTTTGAATCTGAAGAATAAACGCTTCCTCGTAATGGGGGTGGCGAATCGAAAAAGCGTTGCTTGGTCGATCACTCAGGCACTCGAAGCCGAGGGTGCCGAGGTGATTCACAGCGTCCGTTCGGCAGACCGTTTAAAAAGCCTGGAGAAATTGCTGGGTCATCGTAAAGCTTATATCTGCGACGTTGAATACCCCGAGCAAACAGCGGCACTGGCCGAGCAGATCTCGGTGGACTACGGTGGCTTGGATGGCATTGTGCACTCGATCGCCTTCGCCAACTATTCCGAAGGCTTAAAGCCCTTCCATGAAACGCTGCGAAAAGACTTTCTTCAGGCTACGGCCATCTCAGCCTTTTCATTGGTCGAAGTGTCGAACGCATTTAAAGCGCAACTGCGCAATGACGCCTCCGTGGTTTCCATCGGAATCAGCTCCACCGATGTAACGGCGGCAAATTACGGCTACATGGCGCCCATCAAAGCCGCCCTGGAAACCGCATCCTACAACCTTGCAAAGTCGTTTAGCGCAGACACGCGGATTCGGTTTAACACGGTCAACGCAGGGCCGCTCAAAACGAGTGCGTCGGCCGGAATTCCCGGGTATATCGATTGCTACCTGTATGCCGAGAAGCTCACGTTTCGGAAGCAGAACCTGACGACTCAGGAAGTTGCCAACACGGCGGTCTTTCTACTCAGTTCCGCCTCCAGCGGTATCAACGGGCAGGGTATCGTTGTTAATGCGGGAATGGATCGAAACTACTTTGATAAAGATGTGATCGCCGGTGTTATGCACTCCTGAAGGTCTTGCCCATCTGGAGTCGGGGGATTGGCGGTAGTTAAAGTGAGCCAAATAGCAGGCCAGTTAGGACGATAGCGGGCGGAACTGCTAAAAACAGGGCGGCTCCCCCGGCTTCGCCTCTTTTCCGCTCAATAAATATGAGTGCGGCAAAATAGAGGGTCAGCATCGTATAGGTCACCGTTTTGCTGAAATCCGCCGTCGGTAACATGCTGTAGGGGACCTGAATACCCGCCGCGACGATGCGATCCATCAGTCCGATTGTGACCCAGGCGGCATGGTTGATGAATTCGCTGAGGAGCGGCAGGCCCACGAGGGCCAAAACGAGGGAGATCACTCCTGTAATGATGGCTACTGCGACGAGATTAACGAGCAGGATATTAAGAATGATGGCCGACGGCGAGAAATAGCCGAAAAAGGCGGCACTCAAGGGGGCGCTTGCCAGCCATGCCGAAAAGCTGACCGAGAAGAGAAGTAGTGCGGCATCCAAGCTGCGGGCGTAAAGCCGTTGTCCCGGAGACCAATCGTTTTTTGGCAAATGGGAGAACGGAGTCAGTCGCTCTGAGGTTTTGGCGTAGAGTGGCAGTCCAAAAAGAAGGATGCTTAGAACCACCGTGTAGGAGAGTTGGAAGCCCAGGCTCCAGAGTTGGGCAGGCGCGATAATCAGAACGAAGACTGCCGATGCTGCGAGTGCGGCGAGAGGTGACCGTTGACGGCAGAGGGCGAAACTGAACCAGAAGAACAAAGCCATCAAGAAGGCCCGCACGGCCGATGGGGACGCACCGGTTATTTCGACGTAGAGGTAGAGCAGTGGCAGGCCGATGAAAGGGCTGATTTTACGCGGGACCCTTAAAAGCAGTAGAAACTGCGCCAGCACGGTAGCGATGACACCGATATGGAGCCCGCTGATGGCAAAAAAGTGCATCGTTCCCGAGGAGCGGAAGCGATCGCTTTGGTCTGGTGTGAGCTCAGCTTTCTTCCCCAACAGCATGGCAATATACACACGCTCAAGACCTCCTGAGTCCGGGGAGCCGAGGCGCAGGTAGGATTCGAAGCGTTCGTTCATACGCTCGCAAAAAATATCAAAGGCGCTCGGTCCGCGTGAGAGTTCCAGGGAGTGGATGCGGGTGAACTGGTGGAACACGCCGGTATCGGTCAGGTAGGAGGTGAAGCTATTGGCCGCTGTGGCCGGATCCATCGCGTTGATTAAGCCGACCGCCCGATAGTGGCCACCCCGCAGCAGTTCAAAGTCCGGGTCCGGCGGCAGTTTGAGCCGGAAGTAAATGCGGTCACCATAGGCGAGTCGGCTGGTTTGGCTGGCCTGAAGAACGCGGCCGATCCCAGTTGCGCTTCCATAAGCCGTGCGTTTCTGCATGATTTGGGTGACCTCAAAGGCGAGGGAAGCCTCACGGATCGGAAGAGCCAGTTCCTCGGGCCCGGGCGGGCTCGGTAAACGCCAGCTGGCATAGGAGCCTGCGCTCAGTATGGCTGCCGGGATGAAGCAAATCAGCCAGACTGGCTGGTCGGACCGTGCGAACCCGAGACTGACGAGGCAGAGAAGGAGCGCGACTCCCAAACTGAGCAAAACAACCGGAAAAGGAGCCTCAAGTTGGCCGGCGATGCAGAAGCCCAAGACGATTCCCGCAAGCAGGTAAAGGGAGGGTGCCCTGTGAGAAGATTGCTTTTGCGAAACCATGTTGATGCGTGCTTTTAGAGTCTCGATTGAGCCGGCTCGGCAATCAACCAAATTTACGCAAACTTAGGGTTGCTTTTCGTTTTTAGCCCTCTAGGGTTTTCGGTTTTCCCAAATTCCAAGGGCCTTCGCCCACGAATCGAGCTAGAGTTTTCCAACATGCAACAATACACACTTAAGGTAAGTAATCGCGACGGCGTTGGTCGTGGCGTCGCCCGTCGTCTTCGTGCGGGCGGTAGGATTCCGGCGTCGCTCTACGGCCAGGGCAAAGCGCGTTCGATTTCGGTTTCGGCGGTTGATTTTCGCGATTTGAATCGTGAGATCGGTGGCGGTGCCGCGCTGGTTGAGCTGACCGACGATGCAGGGGTCTCGGCACTTTGTCTGGTTCAGGATGTTCAGTATCACGCGGTCAAAAGCACCATCAATCACATTGACTTTCAGGAGGTCGAGCGCGGCCACGCATTTACCACTAATATTCCGGTTTACGTTGTCGGCGAAGCAGATTGTGTTGGCGTCAAAAACGAGGGCGGCGTGCTGGATCACAAGTCCCACGAGGTCGAAATTCGTTGCCGTCCCTCGAAGCTTCCCGATCACGTCAACGCGGACGTGACCTCTTTAAAAGTAGGTGAAGCGATCCACATTAGCGATCTTCCAGTCCTTGAGGATGTTGAGTATCTAGGGGATCCCTCGCAAGTCGTGGTTTCAGTGCAGCATCCAACCGTTTCTGCGGAGGCCACCGATGATGCGGGCGGTAGTGTCGCGGCCGACGAAGTGCCCGCCTCCAAGGTCAGCGCCGACTCTGAGCAGGATAGCGACTCAAACGCTTAGGTACGAACCTTTGGAAAACCTTTGAAAAACCTTTGGAAAACCTTTAGAAAACCTTTGAAAAACTTTTAACCCCGGAGGCTCGACAAGTCTCCTTCATCGTTCTTTTACATGTCCATTGCGGTTATCGCCGGCCTCGGAAACCCTGGTGCCAAATACCGCGACACCCGGCACAATATCGGATTCAAGCTGGCCGATAAGTTGGCGGCAAAATACGGCGGCACCTGGAAGCAGGAAGCCCGTTTTGAAGCCGATGTTGCCGTCATTACGCACGCTGGACGCAAGCTGATGCTACTCAAGCCACAGACTTTCATGAACGCCAGTGGTCGTTCTCTTGGAGCTGCGCTGCGCTACCGAAAACTGAGACCGGACGCACTCATGGTCATCTACGATGATCTGACCCTAGACGTTGGCCGAAGCAAACTAAGCGTGAGTGGGGGCGCGGGGGGGCACAACGGGGTGGCAAGCATACTCTCCGAGGTGGGTAACGGATTCGCGCGCTTTCGGGTGGGAATCGGTGCGAAACCTGACAAATCGATGGACCTGGCTGAATATGTCCTCAGCAAATTTTCAAAAGATGAAGCAACTCATTTGGAGGAACGAAGCCCATTCTTCATAGAGCAGATTGACCTGATCTTGAATGAAGCTATTGAATCCGCCATGAATACAATTAACCAACGCAAAGCACCACCGCAAAGCACATCCGCATGAGCGCAACAACAATCAATAAATACAAAGCAACTTTCATCCTGGACCTCCGTGACTCCGAAGACGACACCGCGAAGGTTTTGGCTGAATTGAAAGAACTCCTCAGCTCCATCGGAGCCGAGTCCACGGACGGCGAAGACCTCGGTCTTCGCGACTTTTCCCGTGCGGCCGATCGCCGATTCACACAGGGCCACTACGTGGAGGTGATTTTCGATGGCCCCGGCTCCGTTCCCGCGCGGCTCAAAGAAAAGCTTAAACTCGACAAGCGGATCAACCGCACCTTCATCGAGGCCCTCTAAGGCTCTGTCTAAATAGATCCACTATGGCCTCCTTTAACAAAGTAATCCTTCTCGGCAACCTCACCCGCGACCCTGAGACACGCGTGACGGCAAACGAATTGACAATTTGTAAGATGGGGCTGGCGGTCTCGCGCAGTTTTTCAACGCGCGATGGCGAGCGTCGCGAGGAAACGACCTTTGTTGATGTCGACGCGTTCGGTCGCCAGGCCGAAGTCATCACCAAATACCTGCGAAAAGGCAGCCCAATTATGATTGAAGGGCGTCTCCGGCTCGACCAGTGGGAAACCAGCGACGGACAAAAGCGAAACAAGCTTTGCGTGGTCCTGGAGAATTTTCAATTTGTCGGCGGACGCGAGGACAACGGCGGCAGCGGCTCGGACGGTGGTTCCGGCGGGGGATACGAGCAAAATTCACCGCCAAGACGCGACTCCGGGGCATCCGGCGAACCTTCACGAAGCGAGGCAAAGAGCGATTTTTCAGCAGAGGGTGACACGCTCGACGAAGACGTTCCCTTTTAAACTCCTTGATAGAAATTCCATTCAACACTCAAAATCAAATCTTTATACAAGATACGCATCATGGCTAACAATCAGGTACTCCTCCTTCAACCCGTAAATGGACTCGGCGCCGAGGGCGACACAGTCACCGTGCGCGCTGGATACGCCCGCAACTTTTTGCTTCCACGCAAACAGGCCCTGCCAATTACGCAGGCTAACAAAAAATACGTGGATTCGCTTTTGAAAGCGCGTGAGGCGCGCGAGCAAAAAGAGTTTGAGCAGGCTCGTGATCTCAGCGAGCGCATCGTGAAAACGAGCATCGCGATCGCCGTTAAAACGGGTGAGGGTGGCAAGATGTTTGGTGCGGTTACCGCGAACGACCTGATCACCCGCCTCATGGAGGAGGGGATTGAGCTCAGCAAGAAGCAACTGCTGCTGGCTGCGCCAATCAAAGAGCTCGGTTCGCACACCGCCACGGTCAAATTGCACGCCGACGTAGAGACAGAGCTGAAGTTTGAAGTCGTTTCGGAGAATCCGATTGAAGAAGCGTCCGATTCCGAAGAGGAATACGACATGGATGACGAGTAGTCTGTGGGCAGAATCGTATAGACATCTTTCGATACGATGCCGCCTGAATCAAGTTCATACAGCCGCGATGGCTCTGCCCGCTCTTTCAAGGGCAAGCGGAACAAACCTTCCCGCGATGATCAGGCGCGCGTGCAGCCGCACAGTATTGAAGCTGAAGAAGGCTTGCTCGCAGCTTGTTTGATTGATGGCGGGCGGGAGATTCTGACCGAGTGCATAGAGGCGAAGATAGCACCTGAATTTTTCTTCAAGACCGCGCACCAGGAAATCTACCGGGCGCTGCTATCGCTCTATGAGACGGGGGATCCGATCGATGAAATCCTGTTACTGGAATACCTGCGAAAGAATGGCATTGAAGAGGAAGTTGGCGGAATCAGTGCGATCTACGCGATTCAGGACAGGATTGAGACGCCCGCGCACGCACGCTACTTTTCAAAAATCGTCCACGAAAAGTATTTGCTTCGTCGATTGATTCGCACATCACGTGAGGCAATCGAAGCCTGTTACGAACAGCAGGAGGACATGTCGGCTTTCATCGAAAAGATTGAGCAGGACATCTTCGAAATCAGTCGTGATCGTATCACCGACGCGGCCAAGCCGATCCGGGAATCCCTGGATGAGGCCGTGGCTGACATTCACGCGCTTCTCAATGGGCGTGATGATGCCGACGGCGTGCTCTCCGGCTTTCGGGACCTGGATGGTATGACCTATGGCTTCCATCCCGGACAAATGATCGTCCTGGCAGCTCGGCCCTCAGTTGGTAAAACAAGTCTTGCGATGAATTTCGCTGAGCACGCGATTCTCCCGGACGGGGGGCGCAAATCATCCGGCGCGCTTGTTTTCAGTCTGGAAATGACGGCAGCGCAGCTGGCCATGCGGCTAATTTGCAGTCGTGCGCGGGTTGATATGAAGCGCATCCGCGATCGGGTGATTTCGAAACAGGACTCGGCGGATATTGCGACCACGGTAAAAGAGTTGAAGCAGGCACCACTTTGGATTGATGATTCATCGAGCTCGACAATCCTCGACATTCGGGCGAAGGCTCGTCGTCTGCACACCAAGAATGCCCTCGGAATCATCGTGGTCGACTATCTCCAGTTGATCCGTGGCATGGACAACCGGGTGCAGCGAGAGCAGCAAATTGCCGATATTTCGCGTGGCATGAAGGGGATGGCGAAGGAGCTGAACGTACCAGTGGTCGTGCTTAGTCAGCTCAATCGAGAGTCTGAAAAAGAGAACCGGGACCCCCGCCTCTCCGATTTGCGGGAGTCTGGGTCGATCGAGCAGGATGCGGACGTCGTTTTGCTACTGCACCGCCCGAAAAAGCGGGAGGACGACGAGGCGATGAGCGACGGCGGCATGCCGGGTGATGTGGAGCATATTAAATTAATTATTGCCAAGCAGCGTAATGGACCCGTAGGTGAGGTGGATCTTACCTTTGTGCGCCGCTATACCCGCTACGAGAATTTTAAACGCTGAGGCGCTCATCAAAAATGCCAGATATGCAATTCATCCGAACTATTTTCTTTGCCGCAGCCCTTGCCTCCGGCCTATTTTTTATGTCCGGCCCGCTGCCTGGGCAGCAAGCAGGAGGGGCTAGCGGAGAATCCTACCCGGTTATCAACCGGATCATTCCGGAGTTTAATGGATTTCGTGCGGTCAGCGATCAATACATTCTGGGTAACATTCAGCTTCGTCCCGGCATGAACTACAACCCGACGCTGGTTGATCAATCAATCCGTGCGCTCTACGGGACCGGGCAATTTGAGTTCGTCGAAGTGCGGGTCGATCCGACTGCGGATAACGAGGTCGATGTCGTCTTTGAGTTTGTCTCCAAATACACGATTGAGCGCATACGCTTCAATGGGAACAGTTCCTATTCGGTATCGCGATTGGCTTCGAAGATCGAGGTCGAGAGTGGAAATCCGCTCGACGAGTATGACGTGAGTCTCGGCGCGGATGCGATCACCGAGTATTACGTGGAGAAAGGCTTTCCGGACGTTCAGGTTGACTACCGAATCCAGCGGGACGAGCAGACGGGCTACGCGGTTGTTGATTATGATATCAGCGAGGGTGGCAAGGTGCGCATCGGGAGGATCAAATTTGAGGGCAACGAGGCATTTTCGGACAAGAAACTTCGGAAAGAACTGGAAACGAAAAAGCACGGCTGGCTGTCTTGGTTGCTGGGTTCCGGGAAGTATGATGAGGTTGTTTTCAAAGAGGATTTGACCACGCTGCGGACATTCTACCGCGATGCGGGCTATCTTGATTTTGAAGTCAACGAGGCAAACGTTTTGATTGATTCCGTAAAAGATGATGAGATCGAAATTACGATCCCGGTCACTGAGGGCCGGCTTTACTATCTCGGCAAATTTTCGGTGGTTAATGCGACGATCTACACAGAAGGTGAGCTCCTCAGCGTCGTCGGCCTCGAAACGGGCGATCCATTTTCTCCTCAGGATGTGGATGATGCCGCGACTGCCATCCGCGAGTATTATACGTCCAACGGCTATCTCGATAGTGGCGTGCGCGCGGAGCGGGTACCGAATATGGAGACGCGGCAGATCGACGTCATTTTCCGTGTTCGTGAGAGCGAAAAGTTTTACGTTGAGTCGATTAAGTTGGAAGGGAACACCAAGTCGAAAGCCCGAGTGATTATTCGCGAATTGGCGCTGAGTCCCGGGGATGTGTTTGACCGCCGCCGGATGGAAGTGAGCCAGCGACGGCTGGAGAACACCAGCTACTTCGAAAACGTTCGTCTAAGCCCTGAAAATACCAATGTTCCGGGACGTAAGGATTTGGGCATCGTCGTGCAGGAGGGTCGCACCGGCAACTTTACCTTCGGTGCGGGCTTCGGTTCGGTCGAGAGTGCTGTAGTTTATTTTGAAGTTTCGCAGGGAAATTTCGATCTTTTTAACTGGCGCTCCGGTTTTCAGGGAGATGGCCAGAAGTTCCGCTTCCGTGCATCGGTTGGCACACGAAGTAACCAGGTGCTGGTCGCCTTTGAGGAGCCATGGCTTTTTGAGCAGCGTCTCGCCTTTGGTGTCGAGCTCTACCGTACCGAGTCTGACTTCAACAGTGCGGACTACAACGAGCTGCGTACCGGCTTCGAATTGTATCTTCGCCGCCGTCTTTTTGAGTTGGTGGAGGCACGTCTATCCTACCGGATGGAATTGGTGGAGATTTTTGATGTGGCCCGTGGGGCTGGTCCGGTGAACCCGGATGGTTCTGTTGATAACGACGGCGTACCCAATGTCTTTCAGCGTGCCGAAGGCGAGGACCTGGTCTCTAAGGTCGGCCTGACTTTCCTGCGGGACACACGCGAAACGCTCATTTTTACGCGAAAAGGCAATCGCTCCAGTCTTGCTTTTGAATACGCCGGTGTGGGCGGGGACGTGAATTATTATAAATTTGAGGGCCGCACGGCGCATTTCATCCCCACCTTCGACACACTGGATCAGTCGCTTTCAATTATTGCACGAGTGGGAAATATTACACCCTTTGGGCAAACCGATACGGTTCCCTTCTATGACCGCTTCTACCTCGGCGGGCCGGACACACTGCGGGGCTTTGATTTTCGTGAAGTGGGACCACGCGACGATGATTCGACGGCCGGCGATGAGGCGGTGGGTGGCAATACCTATTCGATGGTTTCTTTTGAATATGGATTCCGCGTGGCGGAACCTTTGGGGCTTGTCGTTTTCTATGATTGGGGTTTTGTCAACGAAAACGATCTCGATTTTAGTGCTTCCGACTATGCTGACAACTGGGGCGTCGGTGCCCGGATCATGCTGATGGGCTCGCCGCTCAAGCTTGACTTGGGTATCCCGATCACGTCCCCGGAAGGTGCAGACGGTGGCACACAGTTCAATTTTTCCTTTGGCACTCGCTTTTAATTCTGTCTTACTCAGTCAACTCAACACCATAAAACACTAAAAATATGAAAAAACTCACAACACTATTCCTTGCGTCAATCCTTGCCGCTTCCGCATTGGTTGCTCAAAAGGCACCTATCATGGGGGTCGTTGATGTCGAACGCGTGCTCAACGACTACTCGGCCTTCCAAGCTGCGGTGGAGAAGGTCCGTGGTTCGGTCGCTCCAGTCGAAGAAGAGATGCAAAAGATGCAGGCAAGCCTGCAGGAGATCGTCACCGAGGGTCGCGAGGCAGAGACCCGCGCAAACAATCCCGCAGCCAGCGAAGAGGCGCGCGCCGAAGCCCAGGCAGAGCTTGGGCAGTTACAGCAGCGGCTTCAGCAGGCTCAGGGTGAACTGCAGCAGTTTCGCCAGCAAGCCCAGCAAATGGCCCAGCGCGGGCAGCGCGAAGAACTGGAACCACTCCAGGAAAAAGCAGTGGAGGCAGTCCGGATGGTTGCTGAAGACAAGGGGATCGACCTCGTCGTCGCTAAAAACTCCGTGATCTATGCGGCGGATACCTTGGAAATCAGCGATGCCGTGATCGCCTTGCTTAACGCTGGCGAGTAAACCGGGAATCAAGCATTTTTTCAAAACCCTGTTCTCGCATGGAGCAGGGTTTTTTCTTATCCTTCTACCAAATGGTGCACACATACAGGCTCGATCAGTTACTGGAACTACTCGGTGGGGACGGCTCTACGGTTGGTTCCTATGATGGGGTTATCCACGGAATCGCATCCCTTGAGAAAGCGCGAGCGGGGGATTTGTCTTTTTTGGGGAATCCGAAATACCGACCTTTGGTGAAGGGGTCGCAGGCTTCGGTGATTCTTGTGCCGGAGGATTACATGGAAGGGCCGGCGGACGGGCAGCTTTTGATTCATACAAAAAATCCTTCTTTTGCGCTCGCCCTGATTTGCCGCGACATTGAAAGCAAGCTGCTCGCCCGACCGGCGACTGGGATCCACTCCAGCGCCGTCATTGAAGACGGGGCCGAGGTTTCACCGGAGGCCAGTGTGGGAGCTTTTTGTTTTATTGGAGCCGGGGCCAAGGTGGGCTCTGCTGTTTTGCAAAGCCATGTATCGGTGGGGCGCTCGGCGATGATCGGGGATGGATCCTACCTCTTCCCGCATTGCTGGGTGGGAGACTATTGTGAAATCGGGCGGCGTAACCGCCTCCTGGGCGGTTGCCTGATCGGATCGGATGGTTACGGCTATGAATTCATGGAAGGGGCGCACCAGCGGGTGCCGCAGGTTGGCAATGTCGTCTTGGAGGATGACGTCGATGTGGGCGCCAACACCACGATTGACCGCGCCCGTTTTGGCTCCACGCGGATCGGCGCGGGCAGCAAACTCGATAACCAGGTTCAGATTGCGCACAATGTAAACGTGGGGAAGCATTGCCTGATCGTTGCCCAAGTGGGAATCAGCGGTAGTACCGTGCTGGAGGATGGCGTTGTGGTTGGCGGACAGGCCGGCATCGCGGGGCACTTGAGGGTTGGTGCGGGTGCGATGATAGCGGGTGGCACAGCGGTGGTTAGTGACGTTGACTCCGGCAGTAAGGTGCGCGGTTATCCGGCAATGCCTATGATGCTCTTCAACCGGATAGCGGTTTTACAGCGAAAGTTGCCCGATCTCTTCAAAAGGTTTGATCAACTCGAAAAAAACGTGAAGTCTCCAATTCCTGAGCCGAACCGACCCAATCAATGATTATGACAGAGAGCCCGATGAAAATCTTTTGTGGCAATTCCAATCCGGCTCTGGCCGGAGATATTTGCAAATATTTGGATGTCCCTCTGGGGGAAGCTGATGTGGTTAGTTTTCCGGACGGGGAAAGCTTTGTCCGAATTAACGAAAACATTCGCGGGGCAGACGTCTTCATTATTCAATCAACCTGCAATCCTGCTAACCAAAATCTGATGGAGCTCTTCATCATGATCGACGCGGCCCGCCGTGCCTCAGCAAACCGGATCACTGCGGTATTGCCCTTTTACGGTTATGCCCGCCAAGATCGGAAGGATCAGCCCCGTGTGCCCATTACTTCGAAGCTGGTAGCTAACCTACTGGTTTCCGCCGGGACGGACCGCGTGCTGACGGTGGATCTGCACGCGCAGCAAATTCAGGGCTTTTTTGATATACCGGTGGATCATCTCTACGCTTCGCCCGTGCTTTTTCAGTATTTGAAGAACATTGATACGGCGAACTTGACGCTCTTTTCCCCGGACGTCGGCGGGATGAAAATGGCATCGGCCTACGCAGGCATGCTCGACGTTCCTCTCGGGTTTATTGCAAAGCGCCGCTTGAGTGCGGAGACGGTAGAGGCAACCTCGTTGGTTGGTGAAGTCGATGGGCGCGACATTCTACTGATAGATGACATGACCGAGACGGCGGGTACCCTTTGTGCCGCAGCGAAATTACTCAAGGAAAATGGGGCAAAGAGCGTGATGGCGGCAGTTAGCCATGGCGTCCTCAACGAGATGGGTTACCAGCGTTTGGCGAGCGGGGTGATTGATCAATTAATCACTACGGACACGACTCCGGTGGAGGCGCGCCCCGGCACGCCGATTACCGTCCTGAGTGTTGCTGAATTGCTGGGCGAGGGCATCCGCCGGATTCACAACAATGCCAGTGTAACCGGTTTGTTCGATATTAAGGGCTTCTAATTCCTCAAGTCTGTGATCGGGCTGAACGTAGAATTATTTTTCCTGCTCTACCTTGGGATGGGCTTTCTCTTGATATTTGGACTTTGGTTCTATTACGAGCGGCGCGATGGTCGGCTCTACGAGAGTCGGCGCTCCCGGGTGATTTTTCACTGTATCAAATGCGGGCAGATCTATATGGGTCCGGATCACAGAGAGGAGCGGGACTGCCCGCAGTGTGGTTTTACGAACGGGCGCTTACGTTTCTGAGTCCGGAGAAGTGGTCCGATGGTTCCATTTCCAATTCGCTCACGGCTTATCGGGAGTGGTATCAGCTAAACCCTTGGGCTGGGCGCCTTGAAGGACTTCCTCTAGTTCCAGCCCGGTCATGGTTTTGATCCCCCGAAGGAGCTGCATAAGAGCAACCATCATAATGAGCATGCTGGGGATCGCGATCACGGGCCAGCTCCATGCCATCATTTTACTGACTTCGGCGTTAAATGCCTCGGTCCCGCTGGGGCTGACCACAATCCAGCGGGCGAGAAAATAATTAAGAACGCTGCTAAGAAGAAAGGACGCTGCAAGTAACCAGGTGCAACGTACCAGTAGTCTCTCGAATGCGGCCTCGGCTGCGTGCGCCTGAAGCCTGGCATGGACTTTTTCAACATTGATAATCTCAGGATTGTAGAGAAGCGTGCGAATAAGAGGATAGGGCGTTTTAAGCGAAATGAGAACAGCAAGCCCGAGCAGAAGGGGAATGCCGGCTTCTTTGATGGCGAACCAGGCGGTTGGGATCTCTAGAATACCGATCCCCCCGGTCAAGAGGACGCTGAACAGGCCCAGAATGGAGAAGATATTGTATTTTGCCCGCTTGAAGTAGTCGTAAATAAAATAGCCTACTGGAAATGCGATGGCGATGAGGAGAACGCCGACGGCGACATTATCGAAGTAGGGTGCGAGGTAATCGCCGAGCCATCGCTCTCCCTTGCTCAGCAGGAGGATGGGCAGTAGCAGGTTGAAGCCTAGATTCAGAAAGGTGTTTTCCCGCTTTACCGGGGGCGTGGACTCCGGAGGGGGAATTTTATCTGCGGGCGCGTTGCTGGGTTGCGGATCAGGCATAAGTTCGACTAGGGTTTTGGCTCTTATGTCGAATGCAAGCACTATTCGTTGTCTTATCACCGCTGGTCCCACCCGGGAGTTTATTGATCCGGTTCGGTTTATCAGCAATCCATCCACGGGAAAGATGGGCTTCGCGCTGGCGGAAGCCGCCCTGCAAGCGGGTTGGAATGTCGATCTCGTTGCCGGGCCGGTCGATCTGGAGGAACCCGATGGGGCGATTTTGTATCCAGTCACCACCGCGAAGGAAATGTTTCATCAGGTGGATGCGCTTTTCGACGCCTGTGATGTCCTCATTATGACAGCTGCGGTGAGTGATTTTCGTCCGGTTCGGCAGCACGCGTGGAAAGAGAAGAAACACGATGCTACGATGACAATTGAATTTGAGCGGACCACCGATATACTAAAGGCAGTTGCTCAACGGAAACTAGGGCAGACAGTTGTTGGTTTCGCGGCGGAAACACACGACCTGATTCGCTATGCCAGGGAGAAATTAGAATCCAAGGACCTCGACTTCATTGTGGCCAATCAGGTAGGGCGGGCAGGCGCTGGTTTCGCTGCTGAAAGCAACGAGGTAACGCTCATTGCGGCAGATGGTAGCTCGTTTAAGATCGGTCCTGCCAGCAAGGCAGTCATTGCGAAAGAGCTGATCGCGCTGATTACTCCAGAGCGGTCTTTAGCAGGGGAAGTATTATGAAAACCACAGGACTCGATAAAATACTGGGGAGGATTGAGGACTTGGATTCGGTCAATCTCGGGATCCTCGTTCAGCGGCTAGCCAGAGAGCGTAATTTGCAGGAGACCGTATTCAATACGATTCGCGACGGGATCCTGGTGATTGATTCAGACGGGGTCGTTCAGTATGCCAATGAGGCGGCACTCAATTTGATCGGACTCAAGGAGAATGACGTCGGCGTCACACGCCTGTGGAAGATGGTGCCCGACTTGGCGAAGTCGATTGATCGGGATGCGGTTTCCGGTAAAAAGACAAAATCGCCGCTGCTTTCGCGCGAGGTTGAGCTGAGCTACCCGGAGCATCGTGTGGTGCGGCTTTATATGGTTCCGATCGATGCTCAGATCGGGCACCACGATAGTGGGGGCTACGTCATTGTACTAACCGATATCACGGAGGACCGGCTTTCCATGGAGGAGCGTATTGAAAATGAGCGAACCGGTTCCATCGTGCGACTCGCCGCCGGTGTGGCGCATGAGCTGGGAAACCCACTGAACTCTCTGACGATCCATCTGCAGCTGATCGAGCGGAAACTCAAAAAGCTGGAAGATCAGGCTGAATCGAGGAAGCTTTCTGAGTCCCTTCAGGTATGCCAGGGGGAGGTACAGCGGCTTGATTCGATCATTACGCACTTTCTGGAGGCCGTTCGCCCACAAAAGCCGGAGCTCAACGAATTGAACCTTCTCGAACTGATTGAAGAAGTGCTTCAGTTTCAGGAGGCGGAGTTAAGCAACCGCCGGATCGAGATCAAGGTCGAGGTGAGTGACCAAATCCCTTCGATCCTGGGAGACCGGGGGCAGGTCAAACAGGTCTTTTTCAACCTTATCAAGAATGCCATGGAGGCTATGCAGCCCGGCGGGGGTCTGCGTATTCTGGCGCGGAAGGATGATGAATACGTTTTTCTGCAGTTTGCCGATACGGGGTCCGGCATTTCGGAGGAAGATCTCTCAAAAGTGTTCCAGGCTTACTACACTACCAAGAAAGAAGGACATGGCCTTGGTATGATGATTGTGCAGCGCATCATGCGTGACCACGGAGGGTATATCAACATCGAGTCACGGAAAGACATCGGAACGGCGATCACCCTGCAGTTTCCGCAGCAGCATCGTCGTGCGCGGATGCTTGAGTGATTTTAGCTTGGCTTTTTAAGGCCAGCCCGCCGGGGCGGAGCGCTATCTCAGCCATTCGGGCTAGGCAATCGTTCGAGTCAATTGACAGGCGTGAGCGGCAAATCCGGCACCGAAGGAGGTCAGCCAAATCGGCTCAGCGTTGGACGTATCCTCGAGGATTTTTTCCAGAGCGATGAGCGCGGAGGGGCTGCTCGTGTTCCCGTATTGGGCGAGCGCTTCCCAGCTGGCGTCCAGCCGTGGGCAGCCTAGAGAGGCCTCAAGTGCCAGCAGGACGTCGCGGCCGCCAACATGGGCGGCGATACGGGCGCTATCCGGGACCGACGAACGCGCTCGAAGCGTTTTCACCGCTCTGGCTGCCAGCGCGGGGACCGACCGATGCAGCTGGTTGCGTAGCTTGCCTCCCCGGTTGGTAAATCGTAAAGATTCGCGGCTTTCCGGAAGATGAAGCGTATCGAAATTTTCAATACGGTAGCTTTCAGAATTGGACTGTCCTGACCAGATGCTGGCGGAGGCCGCATCACCAAAAAGGCTGGCGCTGATGAGGACTCCCGGATCGTCGTCCAGATAAAAAGCCGCGGAACAGATCTCCACGGCAATACAGGCGACGGTTGCTTCGGGATGGGTGTTGAGGAAGCCCTGGGCGCTTCGTAAGGTAGGAATCGCCGCACCGCAGCCGAGACCAACGATATCCTGGAGGTAGGTGTATGGAGAGAGCTCAAGGTGCTCGGCGACGTAGCTGCTCACGCCGGGACACAGGTATCCGGAGCAGGTGCAGATAAAGAGCGCATCCAGCGCCCCCGCAGCGATACCTGCTTTGACGAGGGCTTTCTTGAGGGCCGCTCCGGCGAGTCTGGGCGCCTCCGCTTCAAAGCTCTTGTTAAGTGATTCAGCATCCCGGGAAAAGAGCGCCTCAATTTGGTTGGTGGCGAAATGACGGGTGACGATTCCACTTTGGCCCAGCAGGATTTTCTCCAACATGGCTTGGGAGCGGATTTTCAACTGCCGGAAAATGGGGGCGCCTTGCAGGGCCTCCCAGCATTCTGCTTGTGTGAAGACTGGGGTGGGAACGGCGTGGCTGATGGATTGCAGAAACATTAGTGGGTCAGAGAGTAGAGCAGTGAAAAAGGCAGCAAGCCCAGGCGGGCCACTCCACCGAGAAGGCGTTGGCGGTTGGGAGAATGGATCCACGGGTGCAGCCAGCGGGCCGCCCGTAAGCGCTGGTCAAATGCGGCGTGCTGGGCACTCTGGATTCGAACAACAGTCGTTTCCCAATTGAGATCGCCCGAGGCATAGTCCAGGGCAATGGGGTGAGCCAGTTGAGCAGCTTCCAGTGCGATGGACATGCCGTTTCCGGTGAAGGGAGGGATCACGCTGTAGGCGTCTCCCAAATACAGCTGACTATCCCCGGACCTCGGTATGCGTGCAAATTCCACCCCGGCCACTCCGCAGTGGCTGTCCGGAATGATCTGAGCGGCTCGCAATCGTTCTGCTACAGGTGCGAGGTTACAGGCCTCGAGGTAGCGGCAGAGCCATTCCTCACGGTTTGCTTTCAGGGCTGGGCGTTGTTTGAAGAGTCCGCAGATGTTGACCCGTCCGTTTTCGATTTTGGACAGGCCGACATAGCCCTGATCGCCGAGGTGCAATTCGAGGTCAGCAGCCGTCTCCAAATCGACACAGTGCACTTTGAGGCCGATCCAATCACTCCGTGCGGCCTTGCGTCCATCGCATCGGACCTGGCCCGGTTGGCCTCCAGCGCATTGTTTACGGGTTTTCAGGTGAAGTTTCCCGCCCGCTTGCAGGAATATTTCGGCGAGTCGCTGATCGAGTACAAAGCGGGAAAGTCCAATGGCAGGGGCGGGGAGATCACGCCGCAGCCTTTCCGCCCCACAGATCGTCCAGAGGGTACTGCGGTGCTCGGCCGCACCTGCGAGCGTTGCTTCCAAACCAAGGGACCGGAGTGCATCCGCTCCACGGCCACAGATGAACTCGCCACAAACCCGGTGCCGGGGAAGGGTACCCGCCTCGTAGAGGGTAACAGGGACGCCTGCCCGTTGTAGCGAGTTTGCCAATGCCAGACCCGCGAGACCCGCGCCTATTATCTCGATGGGCTTCATCGCTTATCTGCCCGCATGCGGTAGGCCCCCATCCAGGTTTCGCTGATCGACCAGTTCCACGCAGCCGGGTTGAGCCCGAGAAGATGCGGTAGTTCGCTCGCACGGAAGCCGGCATCGATGCTGACGCAGCCGTCGTTGAGTGTGACGTAGTTAAAACCGATCCATTTGCCGGCCTGCAATTGTTGTTTGTGAACGGAGCGACGGCAAGGCTCGCAGGCGATGATGCAGCGAATAGTGCTTTGTTCAATCCGGTGACCAAGTTGGCTCAATTCGCAGGCACTGAAATGGTGGAGGATTAGATTTCCCAGCAGGTGCGTGTAGGCCCCGTATCCTTCAAACTGCAAAAGATCGCAGCAGTGCCAAGCCGCCGGCTCCGGCCAATCTTTGGGTGCACCGCATTGGTCCAGCGCATGGTAAACGGCGCCGTCGAGCCGGCTGCGTAGTTTCCCGGCCAAAGTACCATCGCCGGCACCGATCTCAAGAAAACGGGCATTACCCGATAGTTTCGCAGCAAGCACCTGGCGCCGCATCCAGCGAAAGTTACCCATGAGGTGATTAATCTTAACGAGGTCCCGGCGACTGGCGATGGCGTCAACATTGCAGGCAGGCAAGTCATCGAGGATTTCGGGTTGAACGGTTCGTTGCATGAACATATCAACGTGGCACCTCACGGCTATGTGTCAAATAAGTGAAGCTTTCGCCGAAAAGGTTGACAAAGAGCCATCCTTTAATAAATCAATAGGTCCCAGATGGGAACGGGTTTACAATATCAAGTGTTGGTTTTGAATCGGCTGTGGCAGCCAGTAAACATCGTCGGCGTCCAGCGGGCCTTCAGTCTTCTCTTGCAGGACCATGCCCAGGTTATTTACACGGGGGATGAGAGCTTCCGCATGATGACTGCCGCCGCTTGGTTGGAGCTTTCGCAAAACGAGTCGCCGGATGATGATGAAGCCTACGTGCAGACCGTAAAACTGCGGATTCGGGTGCCGAAGGTGCTTTTGCTGCGGAGCTACGATCAGTTGCCGGTGCAAGAGGTCCGCTTCAATCGGGAGAGCGTTTTTGAGCGCGACGACTATCGCTGCCAGTATTGTGGCAACCACTTTGAGCCGGTTAGTCTGAATCTCGATCACGTCATCCCCCGCGACCGTGGCGGAAAGACGTCGTGGGAGAATATCGTGACCTCCTGCATCAAATGTAATTCTCGCAAGGCCAACCGTCTGCCGCACCAGGCGAGTATGCACTTGATCCGCAAACCCGAGCGCCCGCGCTGGCGGCCATTTATCAGTTCCCTCATTGGGCAGGACTACGATGAGGACTGGAACCACTTCATTAACTTGAAGAAACTAGCCTAGGCTCGGGCGGCTTCTATCCCGGGCTCGGGCAGCTTCTAGCCTGGGCTCGGGCGGCTTCTAGCCTGGGCTCAGAAAATCATCCAGCCGATCAGGGCGAGGATCAGAATTAGAAGAATGATCGAGAGGCTGCTGCGTTCTTGTTTAGTTAAGCGCATAATTGTTTATAAAATGCCCCAGGGTGTATATTCTGGCACTTGTTCCCGGATGTAACGTTTGAGGGTGCTTGCGTCGGACGTCATCATTCGTTCATTCAGGCCCCTAATGAAGGCGGCGAAATCCGGTCCAGGCCCGTTGTCCGCAACAAAGCGCAGAATTCTCGGGTGATCGGTCGGTTGCAGTGATTCGTTAATGTGCTGAACCTCTTCGTAAAGTTTCTCGCCGGGTTGTAGGCCGGTGAAGACGATATCGATATCTGAGCCCTCGCGTAAGCCGCTCAGGGCGATCATCTGGCGGGCCACGTCGAGAATTTTCACGGATTGCCCCATATCGAGAACAAAGATCTCGCCCCCCACACCCTGCGTGGCGGATTGGAGAACCAGCCCGACGGCTTCTTCGACAGTCATGAAGAAGCGCGTCACCTCGGGATCCGTCACCGTGATGGGGCCGCCGTTGGCGATTTGCCGACGGAAGATCGGGATCACACTACCGGATGAGCCGAGCACATTGCCGAAGCGCACCGCCATGAAGCGCGTCGTGTTGGCAGCAGTATGTTGCTGCGCAAGGAGCGCCAGTTCCGCCAAGCGTTTGCTGGCACCCATCACGCTGGTCGGGTTGATCGCTTTATCGGTCGAGATCAGGATAAAACGTTCACAGGCCGATCGGGAGGCGACTTTGGCCAAAAGCGCGGTGGTCAGGAAATTATTGCGCAGTGCCTCCTCCGGCTGATCCTCCATGAGGTGCACGTGCTTGTGTGCCGCCGCGTGAAAGACGACCTCCGGCTGCACTCTTGAAAAGGCCCTTTCAAGGGCTGACTCTTGGCAGATGTCCAAGACCTGCGTGCTTATCTCGGTCTCGGTGTTGAGTGGGGCGACGACTTCTTGTTGCAAATTAAACACGGCGATTTCGGCCTGATCGATACAATGCAGGCGAGCCGGATGATATTCCAAAATCTGGGCGACGAGTTCGCGGCCGATACTCCCGCCTGCGCCGGTTACAAGCACGCGTTTGCCCTTCAGCATTCTGCGGATTCCGCCTGAATTCAGGTCAACCGGGTCGCGCCCGAGGAGGTCCTCCAGCTGAATCGGGCGTAGTTGCGAGAGCTCCGCCCGACCGCTCACAAGGTCGGTCAAAGCAGGCACTGTATCGACGCTCAGGTCGGACGCACGGGCCAGTTCGGCGACTTCGCGCACCCGCTTAACCGAGGCAGAGGGAAAAGCGATCACGGCTTTTGTAGCCGCGTATCGCTTGGCGACTTCGGTCAATTCCTCCACCCGCCCGACGACCTGCACGCCGTGAACGAAGCGTCCGATCTTCCACGGATCGTCATCCAGAAACGCCACGGCCCGCATACCCAGACGCGACTTACTGAGCAGATCGGAGCAGAGGCCCGCACCGACCTCGCCTGCGCCCACGATAATGACATTTTCCAACTGATCAAAAGCAAACCAGTCCTCCAGACCACGGCTTGATTTGACTCGCATGCCCACCCGAAAGCCGGCGAGAAGGAGGAAGTTCAGCAAGAAATTCGAGAGAATGACGGCCCTGGGCGGCACATTATTACCGCCATAGACATACCACATGAAGAGCAGGATGATCGCGCAGGCAAAGAGGCCAAGAAAAAGGCGGAGTGCATCCGGCAAACGGAAGTAGGAAAGAATCGAATCAAACTGACCGCTGGCAAAGAGCAGCATTAACTGGAGCCCAACGACCCAGCTGATCGTATGAAGCCGGTCCGTTGCGTGGTTCTCCGGCACGCTGAAATCAAAGCGCAGCTCGTAAGCCGCCCAGTAGCTAAACCCCGTAACGGCCGTATAAAATAGAAACAGCGCGAGGGTCCTGAGATTGAAATAGCGAAGGATTGGGTGCATAGTTTCCTTAGACGACTTTGCTTTGAACCGACGATTCCACGAGGTCAATCACGCGTTGCCGCTCATCTGCAGTGAGGGAGGAGCCGCTTGGCAGGCAGAGGCCCCGGTTGAACAGATCTTCGGCGACCTCCCCACCGAAGGTCCGGCGTCCGGCGAAGACCGGTTGCAGATGAAGCGGCTTCCAAATCGGGCGCGCCTCAATAGCCACTGCCTCCAGAGCATCAATTAGATCATCCCGCGAGCACGCGCTGAACTCTGGATGAAGCGTGAGGCAGGTCAGCCAATAATTGGGTGCATCGGGATCGGCGATGGGCATAAAGCGGATTCCGGCCAGCCCGTCCAAGGCGGACTGATAGGCTTCGAAATGAGCCCGGCGCGCGGCGATACGCCGATCCAGATCCTCCAGCTGGCTCTGGCCCAGCCCGGCCAAAACATTGCTCAGCCGATAATTGTAGCCGATCGCTTTGTGCTCGTAGTGCCGGACCGGTTCGCGCGCTTGTGCGCCGAGGTAACGGGCGCGGGCGATCAGGTCGACATCGTCGGAGAGGAGCATACCGCCGCCCGAGGTGGTGATGATCTTATTACCGTTAAATGAAAAAAACGAGAGCGTCCCCATAGAGCCCGCGGGCCGCCCCTGATAGCTCGCTCCCAGCGCCTCGGCGGCGTCTTCAACGATCGGCACAGCGAACTCCCGGCAAAGTGCTTCGATGGCATCCATTTCCGCACACTGTCCGTAAAGATGAACCACGACAACCGCCTTGGCATTCGGGTGGGCTTTCAGCGCCTCGCGGAGGCGGTCGGGGTCCAGGTTCCAGGTGCGGCGTTCACAGTCGACAAAGACCGGCTCAGCCCCGAGGTAGCAGATCGGGTTGGCGCTTGCCGCGAAAGTCAGCGTGGGGCAAATAACGGTATCACCCGGACCGACCCCGAGAATTTGCAGAGCGAGGTGCAGCGCGGCGGTCCCCGAGTTGAGTGCCACGGCATGCGCACGCTTCGCGCGTGCAGCCACAGCGGCTTCAAAGTGATCCAGGGCAGGCCCTACCGGGGCCACCCAGTTTGAGTTCAGGACGGCGGCCACGGCTGCGTGGTCGCGCTCGCTGATGTCGGGCGGAGACAAATAGATGCGGGGCATTTTACAAACGTGAGATCAACAGCTCGCGCTCGAAGATCATTTCTTTGGGGAGGTGGGTGTGCAGTTTGAGGAAAAGTTCCTCATGCGGCAACGTTTGCATGCGCATGCGCTCACGATCGATATGCATGAGTTTATCAAAGGCCTCCTCGCTCATGTCCAGACCACGCCAATCCATATCGCTGTAGCGGGGCATCCAGCCGATCGGGGTCTCCTTGGCACCGACGCGGCCCGTTGCCCGCTCAACGATCCAGCGCAGGGGGCGCATGTTTTCACCAAATCCCGGCCACATAATGTGACCGTCCTCATCCGTGCGGAACCAGTTCACGTTAAAAATGCGCGGAGTTTCGCTAAGCAAGCGCTGCATTTGAATCCAATGCCGGAAGTAATCCCCCATGTGGTAGCCGCAGAAGGGCAGCATGGCCATCGGATCGCGGCGAATCGTGCCGACTGTGCCCTCCGCAGCCGCCGTCATTTCCGAGCCGGTCGTCGCACCGAGATACACTCCATGCCCCCAGTTGAATGCCTGCGTGACGAGTGGCACATCGTGCATCCGGCGCCCGCCGAAGATCATGGCATGAATCCGCACACCCTCCGGCCGTTCCCAATTCGGGTCAATCACAGGACAATTGGCAGCCGGCGCAGTGAAGCGGCTGTTCGGGTGCGCGGCGGGCGTCTCGCTTTCCGGCGTCCAATCCTGCCCCTTCCAGTCGATGAGATGCGCGGGTGGTTCTTTCGTCAGCCCCTCCCACCAAATATCACCGTCGTCGGTCAGGGCGACGTTCGTGAAGATGGTGTCTTTGGAGCAGGAAGCCAGCGCGCTGGGATTCGTGCGCTCGGAGGTTCCCGGGGCTACCCCGAAAAAGCCGGCCTCGGGGTTGATGGCGCGTAGGCAGCCATCCGGCCCTGGTTTGATCCAGGCGATGTCGTCACCCACGCAGGTCACCTTGTAGCCCTCCATCTCCTTCGGCGGGATGACCATGGCAAAATTCGTCTTTCCGCAGGCGCTGGGGAAGGCGGCCGTTACATAGGTCTTCGTGCCGTCCGGTTCCTCCACCCCGAGGATGAGCATGTGCTCCGCCATCCAGCCCTCGTCCCTGGCCAGCGTGGAGGCGATTCGCAGGGCGAGGCACTTTTTGCCCAGCAAGGCATTGCCGCCATAACCGGAGCCATAGGAAACGATCGTCCGCTCCTCGGGGAAGTGGACGACGTAGGTGTCCTCCGGATTGCAGGGCCAGGCAACGTCCTTTTCGCCAGCTTCGAGCGGGCAGCCGACTGAGTGCAGGCAGGGCACAAAAAAGCCGTCCGCGCCCAAGACTTCAAGGACGGCGGTCCCCACCCGTGCCATGATGCGCATATTAACCACCACATAAGGTGAGTCGGTTATTTCCACACCGATCTTTGAAATGGGGCCCCCGATAGGGCCCATGCTGAAGGGGATAATATACATCGTCCGCCCGTGCATGCAGCCCTTGAATAATTGCTTCAGCTTGCGCCGCATCACGCGCGGTTCTTCCCAATTATTGGTCGGGCCCGCGCCGTCCTTATTCTGTGAGCAAATGAAGGTTCTTGATTCGACCCGTGCCACGTCGCGCGGATCGGAGCGAAAGAGGTAGCTGTTGGGACGCTTCGTTTCGTTCAGCTTAATGCAGCTGCCCTGCTCAATCATTTCAGTAAAAAGCTGATCGGCCTCTGCCTGAGAACCATCACACCAGTGGATACTGGCAGGTTCGCAAAGCGTCACCATCTTCTTGACCCATTTTTGGAGTGCTTTGTGGGAGATTTTCGCAGAGGAATTTTTCGCCATGGTAAAACCCTAACAGCACCCGGCGCCATGGTAAGCAAAAAGAGGCCGTTTGGCTGACTTTTCTTTTAAAGATTCAGGCGGGTGTTCGCGGGGAATTCGCCTTTTAGAAAGAGCTACTATAAGATAAACGAAAAAATCCGCATTGCATTCCTCTGCGGGGAACCTAGCAATTCGGGATCAGGCATTTATTGGAATGAGCGAACAGGATCTTATACATTTACTTGGCCGCCGCGGCGTGGCCTCATGGCGTCAATCTCTGGGCCGCTGGGTGGAGTCGGGCCCGGTGCAGACATTCATCATCGCGGTGATTTTGCTGAATGGGTTGATTCTTGGGCTCGAGACAAGTGATGCTCTCATGGCAACGCTCCACCGCATGGAGTCGGACCTGGCGACCCTGCGCAGCCACATCAATAAGGAAAAGCGGGATTAGGCAAATCCTACTCGTCGTCGTCATCGTCGGACTGGAGCTTGGGTGCGTCGGTGACGTCGCCAAAGATTCCGCCGGAAAGGCTGCGGTTGTGTTTGCGGCGTTGGTTGCGCTCGTGCTCCAACTGGCCCTCTACGGAGTAGCGGGCAAAGGGCACCGCCGCCAAGCGGGCCGCCGGGATGGGTTTTCCGGTGACCGCGCAGACGCCGTAGCTGCCGTCCTTGATGCGCAGGATTGCTTCCTCAATCTCGTTGAGGGCCTCTTGCTCACTGGAAACAAGGCTCAGAGCAAAGTCGCGGTCAAAGCTGTCGGTTCCGGCGTCGGCTTGGTGATTGCCGTAGCCGGAGGAGTCCCCAAAGTCGTCGCGGGCAGAGTGCTTCAGGGTGTCCGATGTGTGCAGTGTGATCTCTTCGCTGACGTGCTTGCGCAGCTCAATCAGCAGCTTGTAGTATTTTTTGAATTTTTTTGGAATCTGTTGATCGTCGAGCTCTGTCCGCTTCTTTTTTTCGGCTGGATTAAAGCCGAGAATGTCGGCTAAAGAGGCGGCAGCATGGGAGCGTTTCTTCACCGGTTTGTCGTCGATGAGAGGCTTGGTCGACTTTTCCGGTGCCTTGGCTACTTTTTTAACGGGTTTTGGCTGGGGCGTCTCCCCGGAGGCCTTTGACTTCTTCGCAGCCATAAGCTCAGCCACGTCATCCAGAGAGAAAACAACCGGCCCCGCTTTTTTGTCAGGGCTGACCTCTGAGCGCGAGACCTCGGGTTTTTTGAGAGTATTGGGCGACGAGGGCGTCGCTTGCTTGACCGGGGCGAGCGATTTGTTCGGGCTTTTCTGCTTGGCGGGTGCTTTTTTCGCCACGGTCTTCTTGGCTACAGTTTTTTTTGAAGCTTTTTTCGCCGGAGGCTTCCCCGCGGGCTTTTCGGCCACTTTTTTCGGCGCGACTTTCGCCACTTTTTTCGGCGCGACTTTTTTAATCACGACTTTCTTGGCAGGTGTTTTTTTCGCCGTTTTTTTCTTCGCTGCGGGTTTCCTGACAGTTTTTTTAGAAGCGGGTTTTTTCTTCGCGATTTTTTTTGCCGTGGTTTTTTTGACAGGCGTTTTTTTTGCCGGTGATTTTTGGGTCACGGTTTTTTTGGCGGTTTTTTTGGGAGTGGCTTTTTTCTTGGCAGGCATTGTTTTAAACAGCGGGTGTGGTGTGGTGTGATTTGTTTAGGCAGACATAGCCTTCAGTGCATTGGCGCACCGCGGAGAGACGTCGCCCCATGTTTCGGTTTCGATAAGTTTGGGGACCCAGCGCCAACTGCGGGGGCAGCGGACGCCATCGGCGTGATCGACCTCGACGGAAAGCTCAGTTGCGTCGCTCGACTCGATGAGGATGACTTGGGAAAGGATAAAGAGTTCCGGGAGATCGCTTTCGTATTTTTGGAGACGGGCGAAGTCAGGACTTGTTGGAGGCCCGGTGATGGTGGCCTTGGCATCGAGGCTTTGGCCGATGGTCTTTTTTTGCCGCAGGGCTTCGAGGGGGTCGTTTAACCGGGTCGACAAAAAGTTCCGCAGAGCGCGGATGTCGGCGGCCGTTTCAGCATGTTCCCAGGCGGGGTCGACGGTGGGCCAGTCGGCCAATGCGATGGGTTGCTCGCCAAAATCGCCGTCGCACTGCGCGTAGCTCCAGGCCTCGTCCGCCGTGAAGGGAACGAGGGGGGCGATGAGTCGCGTGAATGTCGAAAAAATAATATCGATGGCGGTCTGCGAGGACCGGCGGAGCGGGTCGTTCGGGCTGCGGGTGTAGAGGCGATCCTTCAGGATGTCGTGGTAGGTGGCTGACAGTGTGTTGGCGACGAAGGGATCAATGAAATCTTTGAAAGCGCGGTGGAATTCGTAAGCATCGTAGGCTTCTGTCACCTTGCGCACAAGCTGCGCGAGTTCGTTGAGGGCCCACTTGTCGAGCGCGTTCAACTGGTCGAGCGGCACGGCGTCTTTGGCCGCATCGAAGTCGTGCAGATTACCGATTTGAAAACGCAGGGTGTTTCGCAGGTTGCGATAATTATTGGCCACATTGTTGACGATCTTGTCGGAGACCGGCACATCGCCCCGGTAATCCTGCGAGCAGATCCAGAGACGAATGATGTCGGCTCCGTAGCCTTGGATCCACTCGTTGAGCGGACGGGCCGCACCGTCGCTCTTGGAGAGCTTGGTGCCGTCTTCTTTCACGATAAAGCCGTGGGTCAGCAGATTTTTGTAGGGGGCGGCTTTGTCGGCGATAACCGAGGTCCAGAGCGAGCTTTGAAACCAACCTCGGTGCTGATCGGAGCCCTCCAGGTAAAGATCGGCGGGCCATGCAAGGTTGGGGCGCTTTTGCAGGACGGCGCGGTGGCTCGTGCCGGAGTCGATCCAAACATCAAGGGTATCGTTGCCGCAGCGCAGCTTTTCGGGGCTGGGCCAGTCGGCAGGCCGTTCGATCCCCTCCAGGAGCTCGGCGGCGCTCTGCTCGAACCAAATATTCGTGCCGGCCAGGGCAACCTTTTTAGCCAGCCCGCGGATGACAGCGGCGTCGATATAGGTGCCGCCATCCTCATCGTAAAATGCGGGGATCGGGACGCCCCAGGTGCGTTGGCGGCTGATGCACCAGTCGGGCCGGTTCTCCACGGCCGCGCGGATCCGGTTTTCACCCCAGCTGGGGATGAAGTTGACCGCTTTGAGCGCTTCGAGGGCGCGCGCGCGGTCGCCGTTTTTGTCCAGGGCTATGAACCACTGGTCCATCGCTCGGAAAACGACGGGTGTCTTGGAGCGCCAACAGTGCGGGTAGCTGTGGTGAATTTTCTTTTTCCCAATGAGCGTATCATTTTCGGCTATTATACGGAGTACCCCGAGATTGGCCGGGGAGGGCTTGCCATCTTCGGATTCGAGGACGGAGAGGCCGACGATTTCGGCGGGCACCTGACCATCATCGACGTAACAGCCGTTATCATCGAGTGGACAGTAGACTTCGAGGCTATTGTTGATTCCGGTGATATAGTCGTCCAGACCGTGCCCGGGCGCGGTGTGCACGCAGCCGGTGCCGCTTTCGGTGGTAACATAGTCGGCCAGAAGAATGGGTGAGGGGCGATCAATAAAGGGGTGGCGGGCCTTGAGCTTCTCCAACTGAGCGCCTTGGAAGGTGGCCAGCGTCGTGAAGTCCCCGATTTTGCATTCGGCCGCGACAGTTTGCAACCGATCCGTCGCGATAATCAAGGTGCCATGCGCTTCCGTTTTGATTGCGGAGTATTCGATATTTGAATGCACCGACACCGCCAAATTGGCCGGGAGCGTCCAAGGGGTTGTCGTCCAGATAACGATCGCGCTGTCTTCGTCTGGAAGCCCCAGCTGCCTCCGGGCCGCCTCCTCGAGGGGCATTTTTACATAAATGGAAATGCTGCTGTGTTCCCTATATTCGATTTCGGCCTCAGCCAGTGCCGTGGCGCAGGGGATCGACCAGTAGACCGGTTTCTTACTTCGGTAGACCAGCCCCTGCTCAACGAAGGTGGCAAAGGTCTCCAGCTCGGCGGCCTCGTATTCGGGGTGAATCGTCCAATACTCGTTGGCCCAGTCTGCCGTGACGCCGAGCCGCTCAAACTGCTCACTCTGGATCCGGCGATACTTGTCGGCAAACTCGGCGCAGGCTTTGCGCACTTCCAGCGGGGTGTAATCGGTCCGGCCGGAATCCTGCAACTCGCGCGAGACTTTGTGCTCGATGGGGAGCCCATGACTGTCCCAGCCAGGAATGTAGGGGGCCCGCATACCCTGCATCCATTTGTAACGCAGGATCGTGTCTTTCAGCGTCTTGTTCAGTGCGTGGCCAAGGTGAAGATCCCCATTGGTAAACGGGGGGCCGTCGTGCAGGATGAAAGTGGGTCCATCGCTGTTTTTCGACTGAATCCTTTCGTAGAGCCCAATTTTTTTCCAGTGGTCGACGCGCTGTGGTTCGCGCTCGACCAAATTACCCCGCATGGGGAAGTTGGTTTTTGGGAGATTGAGCGTATCTTTGAGGTCTTGTGCCATGATAATAGACCGTAGGCCGATGGAAAAGCGCGGCAGTGTGGGGGCTTGATGACCCAAGTCAAGCACTCAGAATTTTCTCGCGAAGAATCGCCAGATGCCTTTCCTGCGGCCTGTGCGGATGGTTTGTTTGTATTCAGATTTATGAGCCTTGCTTTTTTTCAACTGCCTTTTCCAGAACTCCATTTTTTGTGGTTGGTGCTGCTCATTGTGCTTGGTCTGGCGGCCCTGACCTATGGCGGCGATATTTTGACGGGTGGTGCGGCGGCCATTTCGGTTAATTTGAAGATTGCCCCGATCGTGGTCGGTCTAACCGTGGTTTCGATCGCGACCTCGATGCCCGAAATGGCCACCTCGCTAACAGCGGCTACCGACAACCCGGGAATCGCCCTGGGCAATATCCTTGGCAGCAATGTGGCCAACATTGGTCTGATCCTTGGGATTTGTGCCGTCATCGCCCCGCTCAAAATTGAGCTGCGTCTGATCCGTCGCGAAGTCCCCATCCTGATCGGGGTGACTTTACTCTTCGGCCTTTTTGCCACGGGTGGCGGCTTTAATCGCTTGGAAGGCATTGTTTTACTTGGGCTGACAGCGGCCTACCTTCTTTATATCGTGCGTGGTGCCATGGCCGAGAGGTCTCCCAAGCTGGACGAGGAATTCGCTCAAGAGGCTGAATCCTTTCAGAAGAAAACAACCATGACGGCCCTCTTCTTGCTGCTTGCGGGGGCGGTGCTTCTTGCGGTGGGCGCGGACCTGTTGGTCGGTGCCTCGGTCGAGATGGCATTGCGCATGGGTGCGAGCGAGCTCTTCGTCGGTCTGACGATCGTTGCGATCGGGACCAGTCTTCCCGAATTGTCGGCTTCGCTCTCGGCCGTTCGCGCCGGCCACGGGGATATGTGCGCGGGTAACATCGTCGGCTCCAACTTATTTAACATCCTGCTCATTGGTGGCGCGGTCTCGGCCATCGCAGGTATGGAGGTGCGGGATAAGCTCCTCTACATCGAGTTTCCCGCGCTCATTTTGCTTTCCGGCATACTACTGTGGATTTTTAAAACCGGTCGCATCGTCTCGAGGAAAGAGGGCGTCATTTTGCTTGTCTTGTATGCGGTGATTCTCTCCCTGTCCGGCTTGTCGCAATTTGGGCTGCTTTTTTAGGTTCGGTTTATCCGTTTCCCGTTGCACTGGTAATCCATCAGCCAATAACCAAATAACCGAAAACTGAAAATCTGAAAACCGATCAACTGGCTACCGTTCAATCGAAAACCAATTCCACCGAATCCAAATGTCTGAAAAACAAAAACCTGTCGTCCTCATCATCCGTGATGGTTGGGGAGAGAACCATGACTCCAGCTACGATGCGTATAACGCGGTCAAACTGGCCAAGACGCCTGTCGCTGATCGGCTGACGGCTGAGTATCCGCGAACGGAAATCGCCGCCTGCGGTCTGGCCGTCGGCCTGCCTGTCGGAATCATGGGGAATTCGGAGGTCGGCCACCAGAATATCGGAGCGGGCCGCGTCGTTGACCAGGAGATCGTTCGCATCAACAAGGGTATCGAAACGGGCACGGTGAAGGATAGCCCGGCGCTGCGTTCGGCTTTCGATAACGTGCGGGAAAAGGGCTCGGCCTTGCACCTTATGGGGCTGGTTTCGGATGCGGGCGTTCACTCTATGCTGGACCATCTCTATGGCTTGCTGCGGATCGCAAAAGACGAGGGGATTGCCAGGGTCTACGTGCACGCCTTCACCGACGGGCGCGACACAGGCCCGTTCTCCGGGAAGGGTTTTTTGGCTGAAGTGGAAGCAAAAATGGCCGATATTGGCGTCGGTCAGATCGCGAGCATCGCCGGCCGCTATTGGGCCATGGACCGCGATAACCGCTGGGATCGGGTGCAACGTGCCTACGACTGCCTGACGGGGCGGCAGATCGAGCGCAGGGCCGGCAACCCCGCCGAAGCCATCCAACGCCAGTATGACGAGCCGGAAACCGAGGGCACGAAGGGCGATGAATTTTGCCCGCCCACGGTCATTGTGGGTGCCGACGGCGAGCCGGTCGCGAAGATTGCCGACGGCGACTCGGTCGTTTTTTTCAATTTCCGCGGGGATCGTCCGCGCGAATTGACCCGCGCCTTCATCGAAGGGGGCTTCGACGCCTTTGAGCGCGGCCCAAAGCTCGACCTCTACTTCGCGACCCTGAGCGAATATCAAAAGGGCCTTTGCCCGAATATTATCTTTCAAAAGCCGCCGAAGATGGATGACATTCTGGGCGGCTATTTGGCCGAGCAGGGGATTAGGCAGTTTCGTTGCGCGGAAACGGAGAAGTTTCCCCATGTTACCTTTTTCTTCAACGACTATCGGGAGGATCCCTTCCCTGGGGAGGACCGTGAATTGATACCCAGCCGGAAAGACTGTGCGACCTATGACGAGAAGCCGGAGATGTCGGCCTTCGGCATTCGCGACGCCGCCGCAGCAGCGATCCGGTCAGGGAAATATGGGTTGGTCGTGGTCAATTTCGCCAACCCAGACATGGTGGGCCATACGGGGGTGCTCGACGCCTGCATCGAGGCCTGCGAGGTCGTCGATAGTTGCGTCGGTGATCTGCTCGCGGCGATTGACGAAGTCGGCGGCAGCGCCGTCGTCACCGCCGACCACGGAAACTCCGATCAGCTGTGGAATAACGAAAACAACGGCCCCCACACCGCGCACACGCTCAATCCCGTCGAAGTCGTGATCTACGATGAGGCCCACAAGGGCGCCACCCTGGCTGAAGGCGGAGCCCTCGGCGACATCGCCCCAACGATTCTCAAACTCATGAAGCTGCCCCAACCGGCGGCCATGACGGGCACGTGCCTAATCCTCTAAGTGAAAATCACCTCCGCCCAGTTTACCGGTTGCGCCACGGACCTTGAAAGTTGCCCGCCGTCGAGCCTGCCCGAGTTCGCCTTCGTCGGGCGCTCCAATGTGGGCAAGTCGTCCCTCATTAACCTGCTGGCGGAGGTCAGCGGCCTGGCAAAGACCTCCGGCACCCCCGGTAAAACGAAGCTGATCAACTTTTTCCGGATCAACGAGCAGTGGACCTTGGTCGACCTGCCGGGCTACGGATTCGCCAAGCTATCGAAGGCAAAGCAGGCAGCCTTTAATGAGCAGGTCAGCGGCTACCTGACCGGTCGGGAAAATTTGAAGCAGGTCTTCGCTTTACTGGATTCACAGCTCGAGCCGCTTGATACCGATCTGGCTTTCATCGACTGGCTTCAGCAGTGCGGGCTACCGTATTCGATCATTCTGACGAAGACCGACCGCAGCGCGGATTCCAAGGTGCAGAACCATGAAGCACAACTACTCGAGGCTCTGGAGGACTACGGCCTCAACCCGAATGAAGTCTTCAAATGCAGTGCCAAAACCAAACGCGGCCGCGGGGCGGTGCTGAACTGGATCGAGGGCCAGCTTCCAAAAAAAAGTAAAAAGAAGCGCGTTCAATCGATCCAACTCGGCTGGATGAAGCGTTAGGGGTTACCGAAATCGACCACCTCGGGGTAGATCTGGCCGGTTGCCCCGATTCTAAAGAGATAGACCTTGTCCGGTTCGACTTTTGTATAAATCGCATTGCCGAAAACGGCCGTGATGCCGTATTCGCTGAGGCGGTTGGGGTCGTTGGCCAGCGACCAGACCGCCTCCCAGAAGGTCTCGCGGTCTTTCACCTTCAATGATTGTGTGATCGCGTGGTAGCGCTCGGGCGTTTTGCCGGGAATTTGGATTGGCTGGCCTTTTTCCGGGGGTGTCTGCTCCCCGTAAATCCGCCGCCAGAGATAAAGCGCCCGTTCCTCCCCGGCCCGCACGGCCTGATCGCTGAATTTCACGATCAGCGCATCAAAGTGCACCACATCGCCGACGATCGTAAAAACCTGCTCGTCCACGATCTCTCGGGGCTTTCCGGCGGCGGTTTGCACAAACTTCAGCTCGGTGGTCACCTGACCGAGGCTGTCGCGCTGCTGGTTGACCACCGTGGCGAAACCGATCTGTTCCTCGCGGGTTAGATTGGAGAGGGCCTTGTTCAGCTCGTGGTTTTCGGTCAGTAAACTATGGATACTGGAACTGGAGAGATAAAATGACAGCCCGAGGCCCGCCGCAGTGGCCAGCGCGGCCAAGGCAATGAGCGAGCCAATGATTTTTCCAGAATTTCCTGTGCGCATGGGGGGAGTGTGGTCGATCATTAACCGCACGCCAACTTATTTCACGCGGGCGGTGTGCTTTGGCTGTTGGCTGACGCGCCGTAATGGCCTGCGTGAGCGCAGACGCCACGTTAGCTCGTTTGTGGCTGGCGGGGTGAAGAACCGGCTCTCACGTCTGATGCCGCGCCCCGAAAAAATTCAAAAAAGGTGCTTGCACAGAAAAGTCGAAAGGCTACTTTCCTCATCTTTTCTCAAAACCAGCGATCCAATTTAATGCCTACAATCAACCAACTCGTCCGTAACCCTCGCGTCGTGCAGAAGGAGAAATCCAAGTCACGCGCACTGAACCGGAATCCGTTTCGTCGCGGGGTCTGCGTTCAGGTCATGACCCGTACACCCAAAAAGCCAAACTCGGCTATCCGCAAGGTGGCCAAGGTTCGCCTGACGAACGGTATCGAAGTCATTGCCTACATTCCCGACGAGGGTCACAATTTGCAGGAACACAGCATCGTGCTCGTTCGCGGTGGCCGTGTGAAGGATCTTCCCGGTGTGCGTTACCACATTGTGCGTGGCACTCTCGACTGCGTCGGCGTTGAAAAGCGTCGCCGGAGCCGCTCCAAATACGGCGTGAAGCGTCCAAAGGAAGCTTCCTGAGTTAATTTCCAAACGCTGAATTCCTAAATTTAATCGCCGCCTACTATGTCACGTCGCCGCCAAGCCGTCAAACGTCCGATCATCCCGGACCCTCGCTATAACAGCACACTCGTCACCACTCTGGTGAATATGATCATGGAGCGCGGGAAGCGCACAGTCGCTCAGCGCATCGTCTATGATGCCTTTCAGCGTGTCAGCGAAAAGCTCGGTAAGGGCGATCCGGTTGATTTAGTCATGGGCGCACTCGAAAATACCCGCCCAAAGCTGGAAGTAAAGAGCCGCCGAGTCGGTGGTGCGACCTATCAAGTGCCGGTTGAAATTTCCTTTGAGCGTCAGCAAAGCCTTGCTTTCCGCTGGATGGTCAAAGCAGCCCAGGGCCGCAAGGGGGTCCCCATGAATGAGGCCCTTGCCGACGAAATCGTCGACGCCTACAACAACACAGGTGGTGTCGTTAAGAAGAAGGAAGAAACCCACCGTATGGCACAGGCCAATCGTGCCTTTGCGCACTTGCGTTGGTAAGCAGTTCCCCGCGCGGCGGGTTTCGGTCGCTTTGGTGACGCGAACTCACGGCGCATCCCCCCGTTCTTTTCCAGTCGAATCTCTTTCAATGCCCGCTTTAAGCACAGCGTCAGTTAACTCACCGAAGCGTAAGTTCCCCTTGGAGCATACGCGCAATATCGGTATCGCTGCGCATATCGATGCGGGAAAGACGACGACGACGGAAAGAATTTTATTTTATGCCGGGGTGGTCCACAAGATGGGCGAAGTCCACGAGGGCAGTGCCGTGACGGACTGGATGGAGCAGGAGCGCGAGCGCGGCATCACCATCACATCCGCGGCGATTTCTTGTAATTGGACGAATCCGACGGGCCCTTTTGGCGGGATTCAGCACCAAATCAATATCATCGACACGCCTGGGCACGTCGATTTCACGGCTGAGGTGGAGCGTTCGCTGCGCGTGCTTGATGGCACGGTCGGCGTTTTTTGCGCGGTCGCAGGGGTGCAGCCCCAGTCCGAGACGGTCTGGCGGCAAATGGGCAAGTATCGGGTGCCGCGGATTGCTTTTATCAACAAGATGGATCGGGTCGGGGCGGATTATTTCGCGGCCATCGAGTCCATGCGTGAGCGTCTTGCTGCCAACGCGCACCCCATCTTTCTGCCCATCGGTTCGGAGGAGGCTTTCATTGGTCTGATCGACCTGGTGGCCATGGAGGCGCGGATCTACGACGCCGCCGATGCCAGCGGCATGACCTATGCGACGACGGAGATACCGGCGGACTACCTCGAACAGGCCAGGGAGTATCGGGAAAAGTTAATCGAGGCGCTGGCTGATTTTGACGATAGCTTGGCGGAAAAATACCTTGAAGGTGAGGACCTCGCGCCGGATGCGATCCGCGCGGTGATTCGGAAGGCCACCATTTCACTCGGGTTTTGCGCCGTCATACCTGGCAGCGCGTTTAAGAACAAGGGGGTCCAAGCCGTCCTCGATTCGGTTGTTAATTACCTGCCCTGTCCGCTCGACCTTCCGCCGATGAAGGGCGAGACCGAGCAGGGTCGCGAGATCGAAATTGCCCCGGATGATAACGCGCAATTCGCCGGACTCGCTTTCAAGCTGATGAACGATAGCTATGTCGGTAAATTGGTCTTCCTGCGCGTCTACTCCGGCAGTCTGGCCAAGGGCACGGCATTGCACAATCCCCGTACGGGAAAGACCGAGCGGATAGCGCGCCTTCTCATCATGAAGGCTGATTCCCGTGAGGATATTGATGTGGCTTATTCGGGTGATATCTGCGCCATCGTCGGGGCCCGCGATGTGGTCACGGGGGATACGCTTTGCACCAAGGGCTTTGACGTGCGGCTCGAGCCGCCGACTTTTCCCGAGCCGGTCATATCGATGTCCATCGAGCCGAAAACCACGGCTGACCAGGAGAAGATGGCGGCGGGCTTGCAGCGGCTTGCCGAAGAGGATCCCACCTTTGTCGTGAGCACTGATGAGGAAACGGGGCAAACCATTATCGCCGGGATGGGCGAGCTTCATCTGGATATCATCAAAGATCGGCTTTTTCGGGAGTTTAAAGTCGGCGCGGAAGCCGGCCGCCCGCAGATCGCCTACCGCGAGTCGCTTAGCAAGCTATCTGAAGGGGAGGGGAAATTTATTCGCCAGACCGGTGGCAGCGGCCAGTATGGCCATGCTCGAATCAAACTGGAGCCATTGGAGCGCGGTAAAGGTATCGAGATCGTCGACAAAGTCGTGGGCGGGGTCATACCCAAGGAATTCATCAAGCCCACCTTGGAAGGCATTCGTGAAGCGGCCAACAACGGCGCGGTCTGTGGCTATCCAGTCGTGGATTTCAAGGTGACGCTTTTGGATGGTTCCTTTCACGAGGTGGATTCCTCTGAGATGTCCTTCAAAATGGCCGGCATTTTTGCCTTTCGCGACGCTATTGAGAAGGCGGGCCCGATTCTTCTGGAGCCCATGATGCAGGTCACCGTAGAGACGCCGGAAGATTATCAGGGCGACATCATGGGGGATTTAAACCGGCGTCGCGGTCAGATCCAAAGTGTCGTCGGTAAGACAGCTTTTATTTCGATTGCCGCGCTCGTCCCGCTCCAGGAAATGTTTGGCTATGCCACTAGCGTGCGCTCGCTCAGTAAGGGCCGCGCTTCCTACAGTATGCAGCCTGACTCCTTTGAGACGGTTCCACAAAACGTCCTCAATACCATCCTGGAAACCTCCACACGGGGGCGTTTTTAGGGAATTGCCAAAGAGGAAAGAGGAAAGAGGAAATAGGAAAGACGAAATTTGATCACGACTTTGAAATCAAGAACCGGGAAACCGAAAACTTAACCAACCAAAACAAAATGAGCACACCACGTATCCGTATCCGCCTTAAAGGCTTTGATTATCGCGTTATCGACCAGTCCGCTGCGGACATCGTCGAAACCGCCAAGCGCTCCGGCGCTCGCGTTGCCGGCCCCGTGCCGCTTCCGACCAAGATCGAGAAGCTCACGGTGAACCGCTCGGTCCACGTCAATAAGAAGTCGATGGACCAGTTCGAAGTGCGCACCCACAAGCGCCTGATCGACATTGTCGAGCCAACTGCTGCGACTGTCGATGAGCTGAAGAAGCTCAATCTGCCCGCCGGCGTCGATATCTCGATTAACGTTTAATCGGAGCCTCAGCTCCATGCTTTCAAAGCCTCGCCCGGAACGACCGCGCGGGGCTTTTTTTGCGGGGATGCGTTGTTGAAAATGCTACCAGAGTGATGATACCGTCGTTCCGAGTTTCTTTTTGCAGTAACTGAGCAGATCCTCTGGCATCGGTGCGGTGAAGCGGACGCTGCCCTCGGGGAACTGGAAATCATATTCGTAGCAGTGTAGGGCCTGGCGCTGCATGGGCAATGCGGCCGCCAGTCGGTCGGTCCAGCCTTTTTCGATAAACTCGATATACAGTGTTTCATCCGGCCCGTAAATCTTATCACCGACAATGCGGTGCCCGAGATGTTCGGCGTGCACCCGGATCTGATGCTTGCGGCCTGTCTGCGGTTCGACGCGGCAAAGCGTGAGCCCGTTCGCGGCGATGAGGGGATGAAAATCCGTAACCGCAGATTGGGCAGTGCGATCGTCGCTCACCTCTGATTTAACCATGACCGGGCCGCCCCGGCGGCGGGCGATGGAGCGATCCACATGCAGAGGGGCCGTCAGTTCGCCCTCCATCAGAGCCAGGTAGGTCTTCTTGACGATGCGGTTCTGAATCGCCATCTGAAATTTTCGAGCCACTGAGGGGCGCTTGGCAAAAAGAATCAAACCGCTGGTTTCCCGATCGAGGCGGGCGACAAGATGAAGTTTGTCCGCGCCGATATATTCGCGAACGACACCGACAAGGCTTGAAAGGGGGCCGTTCTTCGAGGGGTGGCAGACCAGCCACCCCGGCTTGTTGATAATCAGAAGGTTCGCATCCTCCTCCACGATCCAGTCAGGGAAATCGGCGAGATCAACAATGGGCGCTTCTTCGCCGTAGGGATCGGTGTTCATCGATGTTGTTCAAGGCGAAGTTTGCGAAGTATGCGAGCACCGATTCGAGTGATCCAGACAATCGGCAACTTGCTTCCGAAAAATGCAATGGCTCGGTTTTTCCAACCAGTCACTACGAGCGTCTTTTCGCGGACAATTCCCCGTAGCGTGAAGAAGGCGACTTCATCGGCAGTCATATCCAAAGAGGCGGCTCCGGATTGTATGGGCGGCTTGGTGAACCCGGCGGCTTTAAAGAAATTCGTCCGCGTCGGTCCAGGGCAGACCGTAAGCGTTCGAACACCGGTCCCGCGCAGGTCTTCGTTAAGAGCAAGGCACCAGTTGCGTACGAAGGCCTTCGTGGCCCCATAAGTTGCGAGAAAGGGAGTCGGCTGAAAGGCGGCGGTGGAGGCGATGGTCACCACGGTGCCACCCCGTATCATCAAAGCAGGCAGCAAACGCGTGGTTAAGTCGACCACCGCACGAATATTCACGTCAATCATTCTTAGTTGTTTGGCGCGATCGAGATCAGGGAGGCGGCCATAGTCGCCGAAGCCGCTGTTGTTCACGAGGAGGATTTTGCCTGGAGGCGCCGCCGTCGCCCGCTTGAGGAGCTCCTCAGCGGTTCTTGCAAGGGCGTCTGCATCATTCAAATCAAGACACTGATGGCTCCCAAACTCACCTAAAAAAAATGCCGGTTTTGACCGAGAAATGTTGCACACCCAGATGTTCGGAACTACCGTCCTAATTGCTTTGATAATAGAGCATCCAATTCCAGAAGAACCGCCCGTGATGATCATCAGGGAAAAGCCCTTGAGGTATGCAATGTCCTTTGTTGTGAGCTCAATGGCCTTTGTTGTCATCTTCATGGCGGGGCTTCTCGGGGGGGGACTTCTCGGGCGGGGCTTCTCAGGCGGGGCTTCTCAGGCGGGGCTTCTTTCAGGCGGGGCTTCTTTCAGGATTTGGTTTTTATACTCAGATTTATCAGGCAGCGGCGTCAACCGGCTCCGTTCAATTGAACCAATAATAGAAAAGGATAGATACCTATGAAGCAACACGACGTTATTATCTCAGGTTTGAACATGGAATTAACCGAGGCGATCAAAAACATGGTTCATGACAAAGCTGAAAAACTCTTCGAACACGACGATCACATCATACGAATGCGCGTGGAACTCGAATACGATCCCCACCAATCGACCCACGAGAAAGAATTTATTGCCAAAGGCCAGCTGGAGGTAAGGGGCAACGACCACTTTGCCACGGCTGCGACAAACGACCTCTATAAATCAATCGATGAGCTTGTGCAGAAGCTGGACCGCATGCTGCGCCGCCGCTCCCGCTTAAAAAAGGTCAAGCGCAAGGACACCCATAGGGTCGACATTCCCGCAGAAATCCCCAAGGCGATTTAACCGTACCGGGGGGTTCCTTTCGTACGGGGGGTTCCTTTCGTACGGGGAGTTCCTTTCGGCATTGCACTCCGCGTGAATTCACCTTTTCTCAGCTAAATGAATGCAAACGTTTACCAAGTTCTTCACCTTGTCGGCATCCTCATGGTTTTTCTGGGCTACGGAGCCCTTCTGGCCCGCAGTATGGCGGCGCCCGACAATGTTTCAGTACGCAAGCTCGGCTCCATCACCAGCGGCATTGGCCTGCTCTTGGTCCTTGTTGCCGGCTTTGGGCTGATTTCAAAAATTGGCTACAGCTTCACGGCACCCTGGTTGCTCGTTAAGCTGCTGGTCTGGTTTGCTCTGGGCGGATTGATTGTCCTGATAAACCGGAAACCGCAACTGGCCGTTCTTCTTTGGTGGCTCCTGATCGCCCTCGGTGCGGTGGCCACCTTTACAGTTTATATAGGGCGTTTTTAAGCGGTTCCATTCCGAAAAGTCATTTTTTTGAAACTTCTGCTTGATCTCAAGTAGTACCTTTGTCTTGATCCACGATCTTCCAAGATGCACCTGTAGCTCAATTGGATAGAGCGCCTGACTACGAATCAGGAGGTTCGGGGTTCAAGTCCCTGCAGGTGTGCCATGGAGCGGAGAAGAATACGTCTGGAAGGATTCGGTTTTTTGGCTTCCTTCCCCGGACTTGGAGAACTGGCACCCCAGCCAGTGGGGTTCGGATTTGTTTGTGAAGGCTAGACATGGATGAGCGCAGCGAAATCCATTGTCTATGCCGTCTTGATCTGCGGGGTGAGGGCGTGGAGGTGCTCCGGAGCAAAGTCTGCACCGTTCGGCCACGCAAGTGTGTGCCCCTCAAGTGTGAACTGCTTGAAATATTCAGTATCTTTTAGCGGCTCGAAAATAGGTCCATCCAATTCATGTTTGAGATCGACCTCTCCATCTGTTCCATCGCTGAACTTGAGCCATACGCGATGGTCATCCAGATACTTGGCTTCTTCAATATGTAGGAATTTCATTATTCGAGGGGTTGAATTCGTTCGAGTGGTTTCCGCTGTTCCGCAAGCTCCCAGTCCCGCTGCAGCGCTTCTTTGTTTATTTCATACCATTCCAGGACGGCTTTCAACGCGCGTCTCGGGAAGTGGCCTGTGACAACCCCGGTCGCGATCTCAACAGTGATTTCATATTCGCCATACTCCGCATGAAAATGGGGCGGTGCATGGTCGCGATAATACATCCGGATGATAATCCCGAGAAATCTGGAAATTTCAGGCATGTCAGCAAAACTAGGTAATCGCCGTGGAACTTTCAATTCCTTTCGCAGAACGTAGAGATGAGGCACCGATGCAGCGGTAAGCGATGCCGAGATTGCAACAAGAGTGATCAAAATTTTCGTGGAGGTCAATCACGCGGCGGCTGTATCGGTTGTTCCTCTGTCGTCTTGTTCATCCTATTTTTTTTCGTGGTTGAATGAGTTCGATAGGAAAGTGCTTTCTGTAGAGTAGATAGTCCTTATCTTTCGACAATATGGGAACGCCCCAATACACGGAGCATGCACATATCAGAAAGTCTGTGTTAGAACCTTGAATACCCTTACTCCGAGATAGATTTGAAAACTTTGCCGCCAAAACGTAGACTTTAGACTCAATCGGCCGGTCAACAAACGCTGCAAGCTTATCTGAGAAAGCATCGAAGACTTTCTGGTCTCTGATTCCGGATAAAACTTCCATTCGAATCAGCCCAATGATCTCGAGGCGCCCTTCTTGAATAAGATCGATTAACTCGTCCACATAAGTCGATTTTTTGCCCTTCTTCTTCCTTAGAGCCTCTGACCAGACATCAGTATCCACCAAAACTTTCACTGAACTTTTCTCTGTCTTTTGTAGTCAAAATCAGGGTCTAAATCGACTTTTCCGAAAAAATCCAAAATTTCGATTTGTTCCCTGCGCTGGACATATTCGGAAAGCGCTTGATTGACGGCTTCTTTCTTTGTTTTCATGTCGCCAAGACGCATCGCCTGACTCAGAAGCGGTTCATTTAATTCTATGTTGGTTGCCATGTGCGTAGGTTCGCACAAAAGTTTCGAAAGTCAAATTATTTTGATGAACGTCGAGAGTAGTCGATGCGAGCCTGTTGGGTCAATCGTGCACATGGTTCTCGGATAATCCGGCGGGTGATCTCGCATTGACTATCTCGTCTGGATCAGGTTCCGAACGTCCAGAATGCCCGGACCGATCAACTGCACCGATTCTCTGTATGCCCAGCAAAGCTGGGAACCGCTAATGTGCGCTAATTTACGCTTATGGGGTGATTTCATTTTTTTTTATTCCACGCATGAGAGGATAAGCGTCAATCAGCGTAAATAAGCGGTGAAAAATACGTCTGAAAGGATTCTGTTTTTCGGTTTTCTTTCCCTGCGTGGAGGTGTATCACGCAGTGAGCAGCGCGAACGGAGTTGATACCACCGACTGGCTATGACGCGACCTCAAGGTAGGCCGATTCCGAAGAGGGTTCGGGGATGGGGTATCCCTCTTCTTGCATTCCTTCCAAATGGAATTCGATTGCCTCCCGCATGTTTGCCTCGACCTCGAGCCGGGTGGCACCGGTTGATACACATCCGAGGAGATCCGGAGAGTATGCGGAGAACCCAGTTTCAGTCTTCTCTATGATTATTAAATACTTATGCATGGCTAAGGATGGTTTTACTTTAATTGTGACTGCTTCAAGATACTGTTTTCCGTTCCGGGCGCAAGATCATCGCTCGGCTTTCCCGGCACTGTAACCAGACCTCTTTTCTGCGGGTGCTTATACTGCCTGTGGCTGCCCTTTGTGCGGTTGAGGGTCCATCCATCTGCTTCGATGAGGCGAATGATTTCTTTAACTTTCATTCTTTTTCATATCGATGAGGCCAGGCACCCAGCCTGACGGGTTAGTGATTCAAATGGTTCTCGGATTTCCGGGCGAGTTACATGGGTTGACCTGTGCCGACTTGTTCAGCTTTGAGTCGTTCAGACATCCAGACCTTCATTATGGACTGTCGTGTGACGCCAACACGCTTCGCTTCTTGATCCAACGAGTCAATCATCCAGTTTGGTAAGTCCAGGTTGACTCTTCTCTGTTCTAGGTTGGGTCTGAAAGCCTGATCAAGATTCAAGAATTCAGTGATGTCTTCGCCGTCGTCAAAACGGCGATCCAATTCCTCAGCTGTTATGGTATGTTCTTTTTTCGCCATTTCTCGCCCTTCTGCATGATATGATTCTTATTTTCTTTTCTCGATAGGTAAATATGGCCGTCCAGAGTTTGCCCATGTAGGTGGCAATCAAAGCGCTACGAGGCTCGGTTTCGCTTCGTGCCGGAACTTCGAGGGCTGTCACATCCCTCCAAAGCTCCTGAACTTCGACGAAGTCGATTCCATGCTTTGCCTTGTTTTTTGCGGACTTCTCAGGGTCGAACTCAAAATCCATAAAGGTATAATTATTGAATAATTATAGATTTCAATCTTTTTTTGCTGAACGGTGAGCTGTTGCACGGAGTGAGCGTTGACCACCGGCGACTGGATGGCATCAGTAGTGGTATCGTAGCTGGGCGATGTGAATCTCATCTTTACTGATTCGATAAACCAGCCGATGCTCTTCATTAATTCTCCGAGACCAGAAGCCGGATAGTGAATGCTTTAAGGGCTCGGGCTTGCCAATCCCCTCATGCTGGTTCCGATCAATATCCTTAATCAGTTCGTTTACTTTCTTGAGCATGCGCTTGTCATTTTTCTGCCAGTATTGGTAATCCTCCCATGCTCGGTCTGAAAAGATTTTCTTCATTCAACCAGCACTCTTTCTTTGCCTTTCCCTTCCTCAAGCTGCTGGATCGATTCCAAGAGCCTGCGGGCATTCTTGGGGCTTCGCAGCAGATAGGTGGTCTCTTTCATCGATTCGTAATCCTCCAAAGACATCATCACCACAGATTCGATGCCTTTCTTCGTGATGATCACCGGATCGTGATTGCGGCAGACTTCTGTGATCGTGTGCGCGAGGTTTTCTCTAGCGCTGGAATAAGTGATTGCGTTCATAGTGTTGTCCAATTTGTTGGACAACTTGGATCCTGTCAATTCATTTTTCCTGCCATCCGGGTGTATGCGCAGTGAGCGACGCAGGAGCGAACGGAGTTGATACGACCGTCTGGATATGGATTCCAAAGTGCCCGGTGGGGTCGAATCCGGCAAGTGCTTTCTCTTCCCTTAAATCGGTTTGTTTGAGCGAAGCGAACCGGAGTTAACTACCGCAACTGGTTCGCCTTTTTAATTATAGAAAACAGGGTATACCGCCGCGAGCGTTTCATTTCGGAACGAATCGACATTCTGTGCCTTCTGCCCCATAAGGGATTCCGCACGTTTGATAAACTCAGAGACATAAATATCCGACTGTTTCTCTATAATTTCTCCGAGATGCTTTCCTTTATTTTCTAGTTCAGGATGTATCATGGACAAGAAGACTACACGCCAGAACCAGAAGCCCAATTTTGTAATCTCTTCGTTTGATTCACGCTGAACTCTTGTGAATAGTGGTCCAAGTTGGGCTATTCCCTTTTTTATATTTTCAGTTGCGGAATCGCGGTCCACCTGCAATAAATTGTCACAGAATGCAGCAGCGTCATCGTTAAATAAAAGCCTCCATGTTTCGGGGGTATTCTTTGCAGATGAGTGCAAAATATAAACATCTTCGCTGTTAGCTTTTGAGAATCTTTCGATCAAGTTATCCAATTCGGACTCGATCGCTCTTCTTCCGAGATTTTTTAGTAGCTTTTGAACATATTTTTAGTGGCGAACGGTGAGGATGAGCGCGACATGGAGGCGCAGCCGTAATGTCGTTGATCACTCCGTCTGGATGGTGCTTTTTAGTTTCTTCGAAATAGCGTCGAGGCGCTTATCGAGAGTCCACAACGGAGATTTACTAATCATCGAAGACGCCAAGATATGTGCATCCGTGTAGCCAATACCCTTCCCGTATAACTTGTTCGACTCTATGAGATGAGTTACTTCTCCATTTGATGCCTGTCGACACTGGGGGAGACTTTCTATCAGGTCTAAGAAGTTTTTTCGCTTCGATATGTTCCCAAGTCTCAACTCTCCGATGACAAACGGATGTGTTGAAACTTCCCCCTCATTCAGAAGATCCGAAAGCAGGGAATCGCCTTCCCGCAAGAAACCAATCCAGACAGAAGTATCGACCAGAACCATTACCGACGAGGGATATTCTGAGCTTTAGGAGAGGTGCCGCCAAGCATAGCTAAGCGCCTTGCACTTTCCTTTTCGATAAGTGTTTTGAGACCTTCGTGAAGTAAGAGGGTCTTTTCTTTTATTCCAGTGAGTTTTGAGGCTTTCTCGAATATTTTCTCGTCAAGATTTAATGTAGTTCTCATGCATAAAGATATGCATAAAATGTTCGCATCTGCAAGTGGTTTTTCACCATCGGTGAGAGTGAGCGCGGCGGATGCCGTTGCTCACCTCGCCTTGTTCGACTTTGATTCTTTCGGATATCCAGACCTTCATAATTGACTGTCGTGTAACGCCGATTCGCTTCGCTTCCGTATCAAGCGAGTCAATCATCCAATTCGGTAGGTCGACATTCACGCGACGCTGTCCAAGATTGGGACGATGTGCCTTCTTGGTGTCCAAAAACTCTGAAATGTCTTCACCTGCGTCAAAGCGCCGGTCGAGTTCTTTAGCTGTTATGGTAGATTCTTTTTTCGCCATCTCGTGCCCTCCTACATGATATGATTCTTATTTTTCCTTCTCTTCGGGTGAATATCGCAGTCCATAGCTTCCTCGAATGTCTGGCGATTAAAGCCTCGCGTGGCTCGGTTTCACTTCGGGCAGGTAACTCAAGGGCGGTTACATCCGCCCAAAGCTCCTGCGCTTCCACAAAATCGATTCCATGCTTTTCCTTGTTTTTTGCCGACTTCTCAGCATCGAACTCGAAATCCATAATGGTATAATTATGGTTTAATTTCGGATTTCAAGTTTTTTGTCGAACGGTGAGCGTAGTCATGGAGCGAGGCACGAGCGGAATTGACTACCGCGTCTTGATATGCCCCGCGGAGACTCCGTAAAGGCTTTGTAAGTCTTGACCAATCCACTTCACTGCGCGGGTTCATTTTTTCCTGCTTTTATTCTTTTCCTTAGAAAAAATCCCCGGCCACGTCGTTCGGCGTTTCGCCTACTTGCCGTGGCCGGGGGCGGGTTCTTTGCCCGGAGGGATGGAGGCCTCCGCGCGGGAGTGCCGGGTGCCTTCCCGAAGCGGCGCGGCGGCGGGGGCGATGCACCCCGGCCGTTCTGGCCGATCAGGCTGGAGGGCCTGTCCGAAGGCTGGAGACGCGGAATCCGATGTTGTTGTTCTCGTTGGTCGGATTGTTGTTGTTGCGGTTCGAGGACTGCAGGTTGTTGTCGTTGTTGTTGAACGAGCCGCCCCGCAGCCCGCGGTTACTGGTGTCCCAGCACCCCAAAGTTCGATGTCGCGAAAGATGTCCCGCCGCAGGCGGTAGCTCTGCGCGTGGCTGGCATGGGCGATCCAGCTGCGAGTGCGCTGCCGCAGGTCAGTCAGATCCATGCGCCCGGTGCGCACACACCAGGCTTGCCGCTTAAAGCGCCGCACGAAGCGGCGGACATTGGCATCGCGCAGGCGGATGCGCCCGTCTGGAAACACAACGAAACCGACAAAATCGACCCCGCGCTCCGTCGCCGTAAGCCGGAACTTATCCGGGTGGATGCGCAGGCGCAGCGACTGCACATACTCCCGCACCCGCTGGCCCTGAGCCTTCAGAGCGGAGCGGTCGTCACCAAACAGTAGAAAGTCATCCACATAGCGCAGGTAGCCCTTGACCCGTAGCTCGTGCTTGACGAAGAGGTCGAGGGGATGCAGGTGGATGTTGGCGAAAAACTGGCTGGTCAGGTTACCGATGGGGAGTCCGCGTGGATGCTCGACAACGCTGAAGAGATCACCCGCATCCGACCATTCCTGTGCAATGCCGTCAGTATGGCTGGCGAGGATGCGGTCGATGACTTCAAGCACGCGGCGGTCGCCCACCGCCCGCTCGATCTGTTGGCGCAGCAGCGCATGGTCGATATGAGGAAAATATTTCTGGATGTCGCACTTCAGGCAGTAGCGGTAGCGCTTGGTAAACTGATGGGCGCGGGCCAGCCCGGCGTGAGTGCCCTTGCCGGGGCGGCAAGCGTAGGAGTCTGCGATAAACCGTGGGTCAAAGATCGGCTCCAGCACGCGCACGAGGGCGTGATGCACGATGCGGTCGCGAAAGGGCGCGGCGGCCACCTCGCGCTCCTTCGGATCGGTGATGGTGAAGTAGAAATACTCCCCCGGCTGCCAGGTGCCCGCGACGAGATCATCGCGCACACCGACCACCGCCTTTTCCAATTCGCCGAAGCAACGCGCCACAGGGATCTTGCCTCGCTTGCCCCGCATCGCCTTGTGCGCGGCGGCGAACAGGTTCTCCAGCGCGACGACTTGCCCAAACAGATGCTTGTGGCGCTTCGGCATGGAAAGTCAGCCCTCCTTCACACTCCGCAGCCACCCGCCCAGCATTTTTCCGCATTCCGTGAGCTGTTCGGCGCTGTATTCGTATTGACGCGGCGTGATGACTTTGCGGTCTTTCGCCAGGCGGGTCAGCCAGCGCAATTGCTCCAGCTTGACGTTGGCGCGGTGCAGCAGGCTGGCCTTGTGGTGGGTGTAGCTGGCCTCGATGAGCAATTCCATAATGTCGAGGGTCGTGTCGGCCAGGCGCGTGCCAAAGATGAATCGCTGGTTCTTGGGGAAGCTGTCCACCCGCTCCAGCAACCATTTGGTGTGTTCATACCAGCGCACCAGCAGCACCGGTGCTTCCGGTTTTCGGGCCATGCTCGGGTTTAAAAAAAATTTTCGACCGCCTTCGGCGGAAAGAGTGCGGGGACCTCACGGCCCCCGCAGAAAAGAAAAAAGGGAAGCGGCGCTAACGCGCCGCGATAAAGGGTAAAAGGGCCAAAGGCTAAAGGATGCCGCGCCCTTTTCGCCTCGTCAGTGCCAGCGAGAGTCCAAGGCAACCTAAGATCGCAGCGTAAGCGGACGGTTCAGGAATGGGCGCGAGGCTGGAGACGCGGAATCCGAAGCTGATGAGCTCGAGGGTCGGATTGGAGTTGTTGCGGGCCGAGGACTGCAGGAGGAAGTCGAAGTCGTTGAACGAGCCGCCCCGCAGCCCGCGGAGACTGGTGCTCACAATAGCATCATTCCACTCCCACACGTTACCGCCCTGATCGAAGGTGCCGTAGTGGCTGTCGGACCCCGTGTAGGCACCCACGTCGGTCACAGTGCCGGGGCCACCGGAAAAATTCGCGCTGTTGGCGCCGCCAGGAGGGTTTTCTGCCGTCGGTGCCGTGTCACTCTGCGTCGGATACAGCGTATAACCACCGTTTCCGTCGTAATACGCTGCCTTATACCACTCGTTCTCGCTGGCGACGGCGACACCGCCGTTGTTCCAGGCCGTCGCGTTGCGGGTGATCGTGTTGTTCGAGATGCCGGTTGCATCCAGCACGTATACGCCTTTCTCGGTATTGCCTGTCGACAGCCAGTTGCTGAAGCGCGCCGCGTCCCAGAAGCTAACGAAGTTTACTGGCTTGTTGCCGAAGCCGTCCTTCACGCTGTAACTAAAGCTGCCGGAGGTGCCCGACTGGTTGATACCACCATGGGTATTGGAGCCCATGTCCGTGTTGTAGAGCGAGTGCGTGTCCGTCACCGCCGTCGCGTTCAAGAAGGCCGTGTATTGGCTGTTCGTCACCTCATAGGTGCCGATGTGGTAATTGTAGCCGATCCCGCCGTAGCCAGTAGTGCTGTCGTTGGCGTTGCCCGCATCGCCGACTAGGACGGTGTCGATGTTGATGGCGGCCGAAGCGGCGGAAGCGGCTAGCAGGCCAGCTGCGAAAAGGGCAATGTGTTTTTTCATAGTGATGTGTTTTTGATAATTGTAGTTTTTAACGATGATTTTTTATCTATGCCGAGGGTGGGGGGAGGGGGGGGGCAAGTGTAAAAACACGGAGATTGTGAAAATTTCGTTACGCGGCGAGACGCTTGCATTCGTGAAAGATCTTTGTGGTTCATTTTTTTTCTTTGGCATATCGTAAAGCGTGATCACCCAGTCAGCGAGCTTGGACTTTCTGAAATGTTCCCGGCAAACTGGCGGCGTAAAATGGGTTGATCACCGCGTCTTGATCGGCTCATTCGATTCTTAAGTTGATCTCGATGTAGAAGATGCTCTCACCATTCAACTCTAGTTCTTCGAAATACCGATTTTCGTCGGAAGGAAGCAGTTCTGATTTATCGTAGTGAAGCGGTCTATCGTAGAAACTAGAGCTGTCTTTCTTTTGAGTTTTTATCCGTAATTCGGTAATATTTTGCTTACGGTTCGATAGGTGATAACCTGGGTAATTGTAGATGAAAATTTCTATCTCGCGGCTATCGCTTCCGTCAATTACGGTAGTCTCGAAATCTGAGTTCTTATCAAACCGAGCCTGTACAATTAACTTTTCTTTCTTCCCGATTGAGACCTTTTTATAGGATCCGTGCAGGCCTAGCAGTTCTGCCTGTTTTTTCGTGAATTCGTTATCCGTTTTTGGCGCTTTCAGTTGCTGCCAAGCGTTCAGTTGGCAAGTTACAGAAAGTAGCAGAATTAGTAATAGCGGTTTCATTATTTTATGTCGATCGGTGAGATGTGGCACGGAGTGAGCGACGAAGGAGCGAACGTAGTTGTCCACCATCGACTTGTTGGAGTTTCATTCTTCAAACGTTAGGGGCTCGACCATCACCTTGAAAAATGCTGAGGACTCTGACTCAGACAACTGATAAGTCTTAAATAGTGAAGACACATAGCTATTCCCTTGTAGTGAATTCGAACCTGCATCGGGGACTTCAAACCATTGGGACAGATTATAACTCACCATCAGCTTTTGTGAGTAACCGGAAGAGGCTGAAAAAGATACGTCGATGAATTCATTTCTCTGTTCAATCTGCATTTCCTTTTCTTCAAGAGCTGGCGTGTATGCCCAATACCCGAGAATCTTCCCGTAAGTATCAGTGCCGATTCCCCATATGCCACCATATTCTGAGGCTGACCAATCCCCTTCCACTGAGATCGTGAAATCCCGATAAAAAACCATTCCGTCGCCATAGTCTAAAAGCTTCGATCCATCCCAAAGGATTTCTTGAAAATCGAAGAGCTCAGAAAGAGTCGTCACTGGATCTGTCGATTCACGTCTCGATACTGAAAAGATGCGATGCCTGTCAAAACTGTGAGACAGCCAACGATCCGTAAAGTTAAAGATGCGCAATTCTTGGCTCGGGATGTCGAATATGAAAAAAGCAGGTTCTTCACTCTGAATAGCCACGACAGGGAACTCTGCCGAAGGAAAACCGGTTGAGGTATAATCAAACTGGCCAGTGATTTGATTGGCCTTGAGTGCGCCTACAATTGCGAACAATAGCAGAGTAAATTTCTTTATTTTATTCATTCACCAACGTCGAGGATGATCACGTAGAGGAGCGCAGCGACTCGGAGTTGATCACTCCGCCTTGATCGCTCTGATTCCTCGGGACGTGAGGGAGTGTGAAATACATCACCGACTCCTTCTTGAAGAGAAAGTAGAGAGCCAATGCACACAAAGGCAAAAATGGACTGCCCAACGTTATGAAGAAGTAGGTGATGGCTGTAACCCAAGCCCATTTCTTTGCTTCTCTTAATTTCTTGCCTGCGATAAGGCCTAAAATTCCGAGGGCGACAAAAACAACCGAATAGATTATTTTTTCATTCAATGTGTTGGAGTTTGACGCACTGAAAAATGCAAGTGGAGGCAAAGCCAACATGAGCACTGATTCTATCCACAAAAGAACCGAGCAGTATTTGATGCCTTTGGTTGGTGGATGTCGAAATTCCTTCATTTATTTTCAGCGATCGTGGAGATGAGGCACCGATACAGCGGTAAGCGGTGCTGGGATTGGAATCAGGGTGGTCGGAATTTCTGTAAAGGTCAATCGCGCGGCGGCTGTATCGGTTGTTCCTCAATCGTCTTGTTCTGGCTTATTCAATTCGGTGGCTGTTGAAGTCTGTAGAACTTTCTCGGATTCGAAATTTCGAAAAAGTATTTTTTCGTGGTTCCATCGCCTTCAACATCAATGATGATGGGATCCCAGTTCTCTAAGTCTGTTGACTCTTCTATAGAATATGTGCTCCCAATTTTCGAGTCAAACCTGAGTAGCACTGCTGTTTCGATTGTTAATTGAGATTTTTTTTCATGGGGTACTGTCGAGAATGTAATAGAATCTGTATTTTCACCAGCTCCCCAAGTGTAGCTAACGGTGTTGTTCTCAGTGACTCCAAGTGTTGCAAAAGTGTGACCCGAAAAAGTAAGGGTTCCGCTTATCGAATCACCCGATGTATAACCTTTAGGCAGCCATAGGCTTGGGTACCCCGTCATAACTCCAAAGACATCTCCAGCGGCGGAACCAGTCGCACCTGTCCCAGTTCCCATTGAACCCGATACTCTTAAGTTTGAAATTCCCCAGAAGTCGCAATTACCACCTGCCGAAATGTCGTTATCTAATGGTTCTATATCAGTATTAGCAATTCCTTCGCCTTCATAGGATAACTCTGTGGTGTTAATAAAACCTTTATAGGTAAAGATAACATCATTTCCGACTTCTTGGCCTGTTATTAAAACGGCGGCAGCGCACGGTGCCGTAGAGGCAATTAATATTAAGGCGCGGATTGCTGACTTTATTTTCATAATTTAATATTCTCAGAATCATCGTCGAGCTCTGGCGCGGCGCGTTAGCGACGTTGACCAGAAGCGACTGGTTCGAATTTAGCTTCTGAATGACCAATACCAAAGGTCATCGAAGATTTTAAGTATCTCTGGGTTTGGTCTCTTCTTTTCATCTTCATCCTCAGCTTTCGTATCTTCTTTCTTTGGTGCTGCTGAAGGATCAAAGTAGTATATGATCATCTCTGCTTTGCTCACCCACTTGTGGAAGTAGAGTCCTATCTGGCTATCTCTCAGAATAACCAACCTCACACCATGCTTTTTGAATGCCGGTGGCCAGTCTTCTTCTCTTTCGGTAAGCCTCCCGATCTCAAGGTGAGGTTTCAATTCTTTAACCGCTGGTAAAATCTCTGAGTGAAACGATTCCTCAATTGTATCAATAATCTTTTCTCTCTTTGCTACATATCGCCGCATCTGCTCTTCGTATAGCTGCCTTTTGTATAGCTTGAATGCTTCAGACTCAGTGAACGGAACTTTCTCCTCAGCAATACAGCTAAAAGCTATCAGAAATGCTATTATGCTTATTATGGCTTTCATTTCATTCCGTTTTCGAACGATAAGCTGTCACATGGAGTGGAGGCGGAGCCGTAACGGAATTGTGACTAGCGCCTTGATAGAGTCCTGTTTAGTCGATGGTCACCTTAGCAGTTCCTTTTGCTCTTGGCCTAAATCTTTCATCGTTCCTCTCGAAGATTAAATGCTCTCCTGCCGTGAAAAGAACATCGACTGCCCCCTCTATTCTTAGAGAAGCAATTTCGCCTTCAGCCATGGTATTTCTGTAAAGTTCCTCCGACGTCGCTTTTTCTTTCACTAACACGTAAACATTTCCGGTAGCTCGGATAATGAGAAGATCGTCAACTTTCTCGGGCTGCGCCGAGCTTATGCTATTTTCTTCCTCTTGAGTCATCTGTGGCTGCACGTGATCGGTTGTGGTGCACCCGGCTAAAATGACAAAGGCAGCAAGAATTATAATTTGTTTCATTTTCATTTCTCTATCGTGGAGATGAGGCACCGATACAGCGGTAAGCGGTGCTGAGATTGGAATCAGAGTGGTCAGTATTCCTGTAAAGGTCAATCACGCGGCGGCTGTATCGGTTGTTCCTCAATCGAATTGTTCTGCCTCAAGTTCTCTTTTGCTTTGGTTAAGAACTCTTCAATTTGTTCTCTTTGGTGCCCTTCAACTAAGTCCATGGGTCTTGCAACGTATTCACTCGAAAATGGGTTTCTTTTCAATATCCATACCCAGAGTGTGTCTTCTTTAACTACAGGGGAATCTCTATATCGCTCTGGATATATTATTTTAACCAGTCCGACTTTATCTGGTTGGATGCTGCTGGAAGATTCAATTTTAGGGAACGTAAACTTTCGTTCGTAGGTAGGCGGAATCCGGAAATTCCATTCTTCCACGTGTATGAATACAAAAATTCTGCCGCCTAGGTAATGTTGGATACTGTCTCTCTGGTTTCCTCTGGCAGTATGGTAGTGAAACCTTTCATTTGCTTCCTTTAGGACGCCCACGACCACATAGTCTGCTTCGTCCAAATCGTCTTCTATTGTAGGACCGGTTGTAGCACCAAGAATCAAAGGCGTCATTAGAAGGGCTAGTGCTATAATCTTCATTTTTTCTTTCGCAGAACGTAGAGGAGTATCACGGAGTGAAGCGCGGAGCGCGAAACGGAGTTGATACAATTGACTTGTTGGACCTCGTGTTTTTAAAGTCGCGTGTGGTTGGAGTCAGGTATCCTTAGATTTTCGCCCTCTTGGAGGGTGGTTTCATATTCGCCTGAAGCGTTCTGATACCGAATGTATAGAGTTTTTGATACTCCGGATATTGGATCACCGCCAAGCGTGTGGTTCCCCACCGTCATATCTACTGTGTCATCGACAATATCATCCCCTATGTAGGTTCGAACATCATTAAAGGTATCTTCTGCGCCATATAGTGCCTCAATAATTACAAGATTCGACGCGGCACCTGATGTGACCACAACCCGATAAAACTTTTTTAGCGAGGATGCAGAGTCGAAAAATTCAACAGTCTGTTCAGTTCCTTGGATTACTGAACCAACATTGTTCCATGATTCCATATCATTGGAAAACTGAACCTGATATGTCTTGTTCGACTGAGTCATCCATTGAAGACTGATGGCTTGTGAAATACTTACAGTGGGAACTTCATCAACTGGTCCAAGGCTTTCGACCATCTCAATCTCGAAGTAGAGAGTCGCAGATTGTCCTGACCTAGAATTAAACGGGATACCATCGGGAGTGTCTACCTGCGCTTCATTCTCTATCACCCGAAAGGATAAGTAGGCGTAGAATATCGAGCCAACGGGTTGCGGAAGCCAAGACACCTCGGTAGTGCTTGCTGCCATCGAGGAACCTCCTGCACCGCCATCTCTCCATAATTCAAATTCGATACGACTTCCAGACGGAGCTGATGACCAAGGTGCAATCTGGAAACGCGGATCTGATGCCAGAACTCTCAATCGACCGTTGTGCCATGTGCCATTCACTATTTGCGGTTGGAAACTCGGTGGTGCTGTAGATGATACGGATATCGTCGGATCAACTGTTCCATTCGAATTACTCCCTGAGATCGCCCATGTGTAGCTTCCATCTGGAAACAGAGTGGTAAGTTCTGAAAAAGATGTGCTACCCTGTCGGAAAACGTGATGAGCACCTTTTCGCTGAAAGGCTGTCGCTGGATTCGGCGTGTATGAAGAACCAACAGGAAGGGAAAGTGCCTGATCTTGGTCGGAGAATGTGTTACGAGCACTAGCGCGAAGGGCGTAGGGATGTGTGGGGTCAGAAAAAGATCCAGTATCATCGGTTTGGCGAAAGACTGATTCAATAAAGATATCGCTGTCGTTCCACGCATCGCCAAATGCACTTGAGGCGAACAGGGCAGCGAACAATAAGATAATAAGGGATTTCGTTTTCAATTTTTCGTCCAACGTCAAGGTGTGGCATGGAGTGGAGGAGCGGAGCGACGTAACGGAATTGTCCACCACCGCCTTGTTGTGGTTTTCCTTTACTTCTCTTCGAGGTGCGAGGATATTCTTACGCGTGAGCAAGATTTACGGAACAAAAGAAGCTGCCGAGAAACTGGGAGTAAGTCAGACGCGAATTCGACAATATATCCAAGAAGAACGGCTTCAAGCGATAAAAATAGGACGTGACCACATCATTGAAGGTGTTGTTTTAGAAGACTTTGCGGAATATGGACGGAAAAAGTCTGGTAGACCCTCAAAAAAGTCTTGCGCTAGAGAAAGTATAATTGAATAGTGATCACATGATCAGCCACATCTTACCCGAAAATACCAACATCAGTATGCAGAATGACTCGCTAAAAATAATCCACGGGGATACTAGGAGTCGTATCAAAGAGCTCCCGGATCAATCCGTGAACTGCGTGGTAACTTCTCCACCATATTGGGGTGTTCGTGATTATGGCGTAGAAGATCAGATCGGTGCTGAACCGAATATCCAAGACTACATCAATTCTCTTGTATCAATCTTTTCGGACATGAGGCGCGTCTTAAAAGACGATGGCACGTTCTGGCTCAATATCGGAAATACTTATACCTCGGGCGGTCGAAAGTGGAGGCAGGAAGATAAAAAAAACAAGGGTCGTGGTATGTCATACCGTCCGCCAACACCCGAAGGCTTAAAAAAGAAGGACTTGATCGGTGTTGCTTGGATGCTTGCCATGGCATGCCAGCTTGATGGCTGGTATCTAAGGAATGACATCATTTGGTATAAGCCAAACTGCCAGCCTGAGAGCGTAAAAGACCGCCTTACGGTATCCCATGAATACCTTTTCATGTTTTCCAAATCCGAGCGCTACCATTTTGATCAAGCAGCTATTAAAGAAAGCTGTGCGAATGGTAACGGCTTGAAAAACAAGAGATCAGTCTGGTCGATAAATACAGAGCCTTGTCCAGAAGCTCATTTCGCAGTATTCCCTAAAGCACTAGTCAAACCATGCATTCTTGCTGGAAGTCGTGCGGGTGATACTGTCTTAGACCCGTTCTACGGAACTGGAACCGTTGGTGAAGTGGCTCTTGAACTAGATAGGAAATGTATCGGCATCGAACTCAACCCGGAATACGTAAATATCGCGAAAAAACGGACTGGATCGGTCCAAAAAAATCTCATTCCTGTGGGATAGAGAATGCCCATCGGGCATGAACTATACACTCTGTTTTCAGGAGATTCTGGACCTGCAATTTTCTCTCGCTACCGCCATCGAAGTATAGACGAAATAGTTTGGCCCCACCTTCTTCAACATAGCAGTAACCAGGTTTAGGATATTGTTTACTCTTGGTTCTCATTTCTAGTCGCCCCGACCTAGCTTTCTCTAACAAAGTCTTCGGTATCTCGACCAGTTCGTAAATCCAGTCCGGAGCCTTACTCAGGGCTCGTAGCGTGAAAATCCGATCATAGCTCTGCATATGGGCAAAGAACATCTCCCTCAAAGCCGATAAGTCATTAGGATCATCACCCCAATTTCCTTTGCCCAGTTCCATAAACTTACTGATCCAAATTTTTTCTTCTTTTATTTCCTTGTCTGCTTGAGTCTTCAACGAGACCGGCACTCCATCAATGGTGATGTCATGTCCAGGATTGCCCTTTGAGGACAGCTGCGCTCTATTTTGGTCGAAATTTATAACTTTTTCCAAGACGTATTCGAATTTGTCTTTTGAGAAGGGCTCTACGGAAAAACTGTGATGGATTCTAAGGGCATCGCCAAAATTTTCTAGCGTGCTTGCGTCGAGCAGTCCGTCTTGGAAAATCTCGAAGTTATGAGGGAATCGAAAGATGCGAACCGTGTTTTCAAGCCACGTGATTTGGCCAGGCGTGAGGTCACGGACTGCCGCTAGTAAATTTTCGATTCTTTGATTTTCTTTTTCTGTCATAAATTCTTTTCCACAACGGTGAGCTGTGGCACGGAGTGAGCGAGGAACGAGCGAACGGCGTTGACCACCAGCGACTGGTTCTACTTTTCTTAAAAAATCCCCGCAACGTTTTGTGTATCTTCGGCCTCAGTGATCTCCGCTTTAAGCCTTTCAGATTCAGAACGCGCTAGATTTGAGGCAAATATCTTCATGCTCATTTCTTGATTTCTAAACGAGTTGTTGGATAACCAATTATTACTTCCACAGATTATATATTCTGAATCTTTAATCAGCACTTTCTGGTGGTTTGCAAACTTAGTCATGTAAAAACTATCTGGATATTTTTTCGAAATTCTTTCTAGTCTAGTAATCGCATCAACTGAGCTTGATGAACTCGCATGAGAGCCGCTTGAATCTTCCCATCCATATCCAATATAAATCTGAACGCCTCTTCGAATAGTCGCTTCTATCTTTTTAGCAAAACTGTCGTTGACGACACTAGAGGTAATCCAGCCGGATAAGATAATTATGGTATCCCTAGCAGAGTCTATTGCCGTCGAAAGTTCTCTCCTGTGAGCATCTCCAACAATTTTGTCTATTCGAGAACCTTTTGCCTGATCTTCAATGCGAGTTTGCATCGAGACTGGATATGCCGAAAGAGCTGCCTTTAGCTCATTTATTTCCTGATGGTTGCCTGCCATAAACGTGCAGAGCGCAAAGGTGCCCCAAGTGAACCCGAGTTGGGTGACCACTAGTGGTGGGTATGACAATAAGACGACCGTCCATGCAGTCCAAAAGAAAGAGACATAAAGTGCCTTCTTTTTTCCTCCGATTAGATAAGTCAGCCCAACGGTGACAACAATGATCAGCTGATACTTTATTACGTCCATCTACTGTTCTTTCTTTTTTCTTCTATTCGATGCTATCCAGAAGAATAGCCCGCTCCAAGCTGCTACTGCGATTGGTTTAGCGACAAAGAAGATCGGGGATGGTGAACTTCCAAGACTAGAAATCAATACAACGTTGAGTGGGATCACGACGAGACAGCCGACCAAGACAGACAATCCATAATTCTTGATCAAGAAGCCTGTCGCTATGCAGATGATTATGAGAATAGGGTCAAACATTGCCCCAAGGGTGTATCCGATTAATTGTGCCATATTATTTTGAAAATTTTGTGTATTTAAAATTCCTATCGGTGAACCTTCTA